>NZ_BBQI01000100.1 GCF_001652915.1 Cupriavidus sp. D384 | reverse complement strand
CGCAATCTTGTGCGTGGGCAGGCCGATGGTCTCGTTGCCGTTGATCTTGATCGATCCCTTGCGCGCGCCGGTCAGGCCCATGATCGCGCGCATGGTGGTGGTGCGGCCCGCGCCATTGCGGCCCAGCAGCGTGACCACCTCGCCACGGTTCACGGTCAGGTCCACGCCGTGCAGGATGTGCGATTCGCCGTACCAGGCATGCAGGTCCTTGATTTCCAGCGCGGGGACGTTGGATGCGTTCGTGCTCATCTCAGTGGGCCCCTTGCAGTTCGGCGTCGGCGGTGCCCATGTAGGCTTCCATCACGCGTGGGTCCTTCGACACCTCGGCGTACGGGCCTTCGGCCAGGATGGCGCCGCGCTGCAGCACCGTGATCTTGTCGGCGATCGACGACACCACGTTCATGTTGTGCTCGACCATCAGGATGGTGCGGCCGGCAGAGACCTTCTTGATCAGCTGCGTCACGCGGTCCACGTCCTCGTGGCCCATGCCCTGCGTGGGTTCGTCCAGCAGCATCAGCTCGGGCTCCATCGCCAGCGTGGTGGCGATCTCCAGCGCGCGCTTGCGGCCATACGGCAGGTTGACGGTGGTGGTCTCGGCAAACTCGGTCAGGCCCACCTCGTCCAGCAGCGCCATGGCGCGTGCGTCGAGCACGTCGAGCGACCGCTCGCTGCGCCAGAACTGGAACGCTGTGCCCAGCTGGCGCTGCAGGCCGATGCGCACGTTCTCGCGCACGCTCAGGTGCGGGAACACGGCGGAAATCTGGAACGACCGGATCACGCCGCGCCGCGCAATCTGTGCGGGCTTCTCGCGCGTGATGTCGATGCCGTTGAAAAGGATGGTGCCCGTGGTGGGCTCCAGGAATTTGGTGAGCAGGTTGAAGCAGGTGGTCTTGCCCGCGCCGTTCGGTCCGATCAAGGCATGGATCGAGCCGCGACGCACCTGCAGGTCCACACCGCTGACCGCCGTAAAACCCTTGAAGGACTTGGTCAGGTTGCGGACTTCCAGTACGTTGGTAGTCATTCGTTCAGGAGATAGGGACGTGGGTCTTCTCCCCTCTCCCGCGAGCGGGAGAGGGGTGGGGGAGAGGACGGGCTTCTCAAGGTGCGCAAGCGGATACTTGCGCTGCCGCGTCCGGTCCCCCCAGCCCCTTTCCCGCCGTGCGGGAGAGGGGAGGAAAAAAACCGTGGGCTTACTTCTTGACCAGCGGGCAGCGCGATTGCGACAGCGGCTGGAAGGCTTCCTCGGCCGGCACGGTGGCCACGAGCTTCAGGTAGTCCCACGGCGACCTGGAGTCGGCGGGCTTCTTCACTTCCATCAGGTACATGTCGTGCATCATCCGGCCGTCGGCGCGGATGTAGCCGTTCTTGGCAAAGGCGTCATTGATCTTCGCCTTCTTCAGCGCGGCCATCACGGTGTCCGAATCGTCGCTGCCGGTGGCCTGCACGGCCTTCAGGTACTGCAGCACGGCCGAGTAGGTGCCGGCGTGGACCATGTTCGGCATGCGCTTCATGCGCGCGAAGAAGCGGCTGCCAAACTCGCGCGTCTGCGGGTTCAGGTCCCAGTACCAGGCGTCGGTCATCTTCATGCCCTGCGTCAGCTTCAGCCCCAGGCTGTGCACGTCGCTGATCGTCATCAGCAGGCCCACCAGCGTCTGGTTCTTGGGCAGGCCGAAGTCGTTGGCCGCCTTGATCGCGTTGATGGTGTCGCCACCGCCGTTTGCCAGCGCCACGACCTGTGCCTTGGACGACTGCGCCTGCAGCACGAACGACGAGAAGTCCGACGCGTTCAGCGGGTGCTTGACCTGTCCCACCACGCTGCCGCCCGACGCCTTCACCACGTCGGCCGTGGCCGTTTCCAGCGACGCGCCGAACGCGTAGTCGGCGGTCAGGAAGTACCAGCTCTTCAGGCCCTGCCTGACCATGGCCTTGCCGGCCACGTTGGCCAGTGCGTAGGTGTCGTACACGTAATGCACGATGTACGGCGAGCATTCCTCGTTGGTGTGGCGCAGGTTGGCACCGCCGGTGATCAGCGAGATGCGCTTCTTTTCCGAGGCGATGCGCGATACGGCCAGGGCGACCGACGAGTTGGGCAGATCGACGATGGCGTCCACGCCGTCACGGTCGATCCACTCCCGCGCGCGGGCGCTGCCGATGTCGGCCTTGTTCTGGTGGTCGGCAGTGACCAGTTCGATCTTCTTGCCGGGCAGGCCGTTGCCAAAGTCCTCGATCGCCATCTTGGCCGCTTCGACGGAACCCTTGCCGGCGTAGTCCAGGTAGACGCCGGACAGGTCGGTCATCACGCCGATCTTGACGACATCGCCCGAAATGGCCGCGCTGGCGGCGCCGGCAAGGACGGACAGGCTGCACGCCAGGGCGGCGGACAACAGGGTGGCTCGCTTCATCTTCTTATCTCCGTGGTGGTGTGGCTTGAAAGCGTTGCGGGGCGGGTCAGGCCGCCATGTGCGGGTAGCGGTAGTCGGCCGGCGGCACGAACGTCTCCTTGACCGTGCGCGGCGACACCCAGCGCAGCAGGTTCAGTGGCGAGCCGGCCTTGTCGTTGGTGCCGCTGCGGCGTGCGCCGCCAAACGGCTGCTGGCCCACCACGGCCCCGGTGGGCTTGTCGTTGATATAGAAATTGCCGGCGGCGAAGCGCAGCGCATCGGACGCCTGCGCGACGGCAGCGCGGTCGTTGGCGAAAATCGCACCAGTCAGGGCATACGGGCTGGTGCCGTCCACCAGCGCCAGCACTTCGGGCCACTGCTTGTCGGCGTACACATAGACGCTCAGCACCGGGCCGAACAGTTCGGTTTCCATCAGCGTGTGGCGCGGATCGTCGACTTCGAGCACGGTCGGGTCGATGAAGAAGCCCACGCTGTCGTCGGCCTTGCCGCCGGTCACGACCTTGACGCCGCTGTCGCCCGCCGCGCGTTGCAGGTGGCCGGCGATGCGGTCGAAGGCGCGACGGTCGATCACGGCGCCCATGAAGTTGGTGAAGTCGGTCACATCGCCCATGCGGATCGTCTCGACCAGTGCCACCAGGCGCTCGCGCACCTTCGGCCACAACGAAGCGGGGATGTACGCACGCGATGCCGCGCTGCACTTCTGGCCCTGGTATTCAAAGGCCCCGCGCAGCAGCGCCACGGCCAGCGTTTCCACGTCGGCGGACGGGTGCGCCAGCACAAAGTCCTTGCCGCCGGTTTCGCCCACCAGGCGCGGATAGCCGCGGTAGCGCGACACATTGCGTCCGACTTCGCCCCACAGCGTGTCGAACACGGCAGTCGATCCCGTGAAGTGGATGCCGGCCAGTTCCGGCCGCGCCAGCACGGCGTTGCTGACCGCCACCGGGTCGCCCGGCACGAAGTTGATGACGCCCTTGGGCAGGCCCGCGGCCTCCAGCAGTTCCATGAACAGGTAGTTCGACAGCGACGCCGTGGCGGCCGGCTTCCACAGCACGGTGTTGCCCATCAGCGCCGGGGCGATGGCCAGGTTGCCGCCGATGGCCGTGAAGTTGAACGGCGTCACGGCGTAGACGAAGCCTTCCAGCGGGCGATATTCCAGGTGGTTGCGCAGGCCTGGCGACGAGATTGGCTGGCCAGCCGCCAGTTCGTGGGCGAACTGCACGTTGAAACGCAGGAAGTCGATCAGCTCGCAGGCCGAGTCGATTTCTGCCTGGTAGGCGGTCTTGCCCTGGCCGAGCATGGTCGCGGCGTTCAGGCGGGCGCGCCACGGGCCGGCCAGCAGGTCTGCGGCCTTGAGGAAAACGGCCGAGCGATCGGCCAGCGTGGCCCGGCTCCAGTCGCGCTGCGCCGAGACTGCGGCGCCGATGGCCGCGTCGATGGTGGCCTGGTCGGCATTGTGGATACGGCCCAGGCGCTGCGCGTGGGCATGCGGGGCGCACACGTCGGTGGTGTTGCCGCTGGCAATGCGCTCGCCGCCCACGACGGCGGGAATTTCCTGGACGCGTGCCTGCTGCACGCCCAGTTCGGCGATCAGGGCCTGGCGTTCGGCGCTGCCCGGCGCATACGACAGAACGGTTTCATTGATGGCTTTTGGATATAGATTGTTTGCAGACATATACGACTGTTAGTCTATTGGATACGTGTGTTAGAAATTGGATCCAATATAGCAGCGCAAATATTCAGGCACAATAGGGACCTCACTCGAATCGCACACCGATCTCCAGCACCTCCCATGTCCACGCAAACGGGCCGCGCAAGCGCCCCTACCAAGGGTTTACCCCAGATCATTCGCGACCAGCTTCGCTACGACATTCTCAAAGGCACGCTGCCGGCGGGCGCCCAGTTGCGCCAGGACGCACTGGCCGAGCGCTTCAACGCGAGCCGGATTCCGGTGCGCGAGGCGCTGCGCCAGCTTGAAACGGAAGGGTTGGTGACCTACCAGCGCAACCGTGGCGCGGTGGTGTCCGGCATGGACGTGACGCAGATCTGCGAGCTGCTCGATATCCGCGTGGCGCTGGAATGCCATGCGGCGCGGCTGGGCGTGCCAAACATGGTTCAGCAGGACTTCCAGCAGATGCAGGAAATCCTGGATGCGTACTCGCAATCTGAATCGCTGGTGGAGTGGGCCGAATACAACAGGCGCTTTCACCTGGCGCTGTGCGCGCCGGCCAACAACCGCAAGCTGCGGCGGCTGATCGAGGAGTTCTGCCTCAATACGGATCGCTACACGCACGAGCAGATGTCGCTGGCCACCGGCAAGGAAGGGCCGCAGACCGACCACTACCGCATCCTGGAAGCGTGCAAGGCACGCGATGCGGAAGAAGTGGCGAAATTGCTGGAGGAGCACATCCTCGAGACCAAGCGCAACCTGCTGGCCAGCGAGCGGATGAAGGAAGAGGATTGAGGGAGTGGGGCGGGTGGACGAGTCGAGGCCGGCGGGCGAGGCCGGGCGGCCTCGATGCCCCCGGCTATCCCCCCAAACCTTTTCGCCTTAGCCCGGATGCACGACGACCAGCAGCGCCGTCGCGACACTTTTGCCCGGATTGGCAATCGCATGGGTCACGTCCGCGCCATAGCGGGCGGTTTCGCCATGCTTGAGTTTCTTTTCATCCCCGGCTGACCGCACGGTCATCGATCCGCCCAGCACCGACAAGTGCTCTTGCGTGCCCGCCTCGTGCGGCTCCGACGCCAGCACGCCCCCGGGCTGGATCGTCAGTTCATACCATTCAAAGCGCCCCGCCAGGTCGATCGGCCCCAGGATGCGCAGTTCGCAGCGCCCGTCCGGGCTCTTCAGCGCCGGTACCGCATGCGCCTGCACCACCATCACGGCCGGTGCCGGGGCGGATGCCGACCCCTGGGCCAGAAAGTCCGTCAGGCTCACCCCGAGCGCGTTTGCCAGCCGCCAAAGTACCGCCACGGTGGGATTGGCGAGGTTCCGTTCGATCTGCGACAGCATAGACTTGGAGACACCGGCGCGGCGCGACAGGTCGTCCAGCGACAACTGCTGGCTTTGTCGCAGCGCCTGCAGGGCGCTGCCTACCGCCGGCGGGCCGTCGACGGCTGCGGGCGGTTTGGCGGGTGAGGGTTGCGTCATCGACATTCGTTCGTTATAGTGCACGACACGTTCGTTATACAGAACACGTTCGATTTATCGATCGAACGATCCGAGACACTACCACCGGGAGTCTGGCCATGTCGAGTGCCGAGGCTTTTTATGCATCGATCCGCGCCGAAGTCGATGCCATCCGCGAAGCGGGGCTGTACAAGCGCGAGCGCATCATCGCCACGCCGCAGGGCGCCACCATCCGCACCGCGGACGGCCGCGAGGTCATCAACCTGTGCGCCAACAACTATCTTGGCCTGTCGTCGCACCCCAGGGTGATGGACGCCGCCCATGAAGCGCTGCGCACGCATGGCTACGGCCTGTCGTCGGTGCGCTTCATCTGCGGCACGCAGGACCTGCACAAGGAACTGGAAGGCCGGCTGGCCCGCTTCCTGGGCACCGAAGACACCATCCTCTATGGCTCGGCCTTCGACGCCAATGGCGGCCTGTTCGAAACGCTGCTGGGGCCCGAAGACGCCGTGATCAGCGACGAACTGAACCATGCGTCGATCATTGACGGCATCCGCCTGTCGAAGGCACGCCGCTATCGCTACAGGCACAACGACCTCGACGACCTGCGTGCGCAGTTGAAGCAGGCCGACGCCGAGGGCGCCCGCTTCAAGCTGGTGTTCAGCGATGGCGTGTTTTCGATGGATGGCACGGTGGCGCGCCTGGACGAGATGCGCAAGATCTGCGACGAGCACGGGGCACTGCTGGGCATCGACGAATGCCATGCCACAGGCTTCATGGGCCAGCGCGGCCGCGGCACGCATGAGGCGCGCGGCGTGTTCGGCAAGATCGACATCATCACCGGCACGCTGGGCAAGGCGCTGGGCGGAGCATCGGGCGGGTTTACTTCCGGCCGCAAGGAGGTGATCGAGCTGCTGCGCCAGCGGTCGCGGCCTTACCTGTTCTCGAATACGGTGGCGCCAGCCATCGTGGGCGGCAGCATCGCGGTGCTGGATCTTCTGGAAGGCAGCACGGAACTGCGCGACAGGCTGGAGCAGAACACGAGGTTCTTCCGCGACGGCATCGTGAAGCTGGGCTACGACATCAAGCCCGGCGACCATCCGATCGTGCCAATCATGGTGTACGACGCCGAGCGCGCCCAGAAGCTGGCCGACCGGCTGCTGGAACTGGGCGTCTACGTGGTGGGCTTCTTCTATCCCGTGGTGCCGAAGGGCCAGGCGCGCATCCGCGTGCAGATGAGCGCGATCCACGATGAAAGCACGTTGCGTACCGCACTGGACGCGTTTGCCCAGGCCGGGCGCGAGCTGGAACTGATTCCATGACTGACGCGGCAAACAATGCGGTGCCAAAGATCCTGATCATCGGCGCCAACGGGCAACTGGGGTCGGAGCTGGCATTGGCGCTGGCCGAGCGCTTCGGCCGCGAGCAGGTCGTGACATCGGACGTGGTGCCGACCGGGCGCCATGTGCACATCGCGCACGAGATGCTCAATGTCACCGACCGGGGCGAACTGACCACGGTGATCGAGCGGCATGGCATCACGCAGATCTACCTGCTGGCGGCGGCGTTGTCCGCCACCGGCGAGAAGGCGCCGCAATGGGCGTGGAACCTGAACATGACCGGGCTGCTGAACGTGCTGGAGGCAGCGCGCCATCACGGCATCCAGCGCGTGTTCTGGCCCAGTTCGATTGCCGCGTTCGGCCCGACCACGCCGCGCGTGGATACCCCGCAAAAGACCGTGATGGAGCCCACCACGGTCTACGGCATCTCCAAGCAGGCCGGCGAAGGGTGGTGCCGCTGGTATTTCGAGAACCATGGCGTGGACGTGCGCAGCGTGCGCTATCCGGGGCTGATCTCGCACAAGACGCCGCCGGGCGGCGGTACCACGGACTACGCGGTCGACATTTTTCATTACGCGGTGCGTGGCGAGCCCTATACGTGCTTTTTGCATGCCGACGAGCGCCTGCCGATGATGTATATGCCCGACGCCATTCGCGCCACGCTGGAACTGATGGAAGCCCCGCGCGATGCGGTGCGCGAGCGTGGCAGCTACAACCTGGCCGGCATGAGCTTCACGCCGGCCGAGATTGCCGATGCCATTCGCAAGCGCGAGCCGGGCTTCGAAATCCGCTACGAGGCCGACTACCGGCAGGCCATTGCGCAGGGCTGGCCCGATTCGATCGATGACAGCGCCGCGTGCCAGGACTGGGGCTGGCAGCCGCGGTACGGGCTGCAGGAGATGGTGGACGACATGCTGGAAAACCTGCGCACCACCGCGCCGCTCGTTGTGACGTAAGGTCCATCTCGAAACCCTGCGCAAGGGATTTCGGCGTCCAGATCATAAGTGCCGAATATAAGACGTGAACTAATTCGCAAAGAAATCATTTGCATCCTAATTAATTCACGTCTATCATTCGGCCCATGCCACAGATCGACGCCCTCCGATTCGCCTTCACCGGCCAGCTGATGCTGTCCGGTCGACAATGGCGACAGATCAGCCAGGCCGCTGTCACCGCCCACGGCATTTCCGCCGCGGCCGCCGCGCCTTTGCTGTTTATCCGTCGCCTTGGCGGCGGTGTACGCCAGGTCACGCTGGCCGACTATGTGGGAGTGGAAGGCGCCACCCTGGTGCGGCTGGTGGATCAGCTTTGCGCGGCCGACCTGGTGCGCCGCGAGGTGGACCCGAGCGACCGGCGCGCCAACGTGCTGTCGCTGACCGAGACCGGCGAACGCATGGCCGAGCGTATCGAGGTGGAACTCAAGCAGTTGCGTGCCGAGGTGTTCGCGGATATCAGCGAAGCCGACATGGCTGCCTCGCTGCGGGTGCTCGACGCGCTGTCGCGCGCCGCGGCGGCCGCTTCGGCATCGGGCAAGCAGGAGTCCTGAGCGCCATGATGAGTTGGCCGTCCGCCAGGGACTGGGTGTTTTCCTTCAAGGCCTTCATCGCCGCGATGCTGGCGCTCTACATAGCGATGTACCTGGGGCTGCCCCGTCCGTATTGGGCGATGGGCTCCGTCTATATCGTGGCGCACCCGCTCACGGGTGCCACGCGTTCGAAGGCCCTGTATCGCGTGCTGGGCACGCTGCTCGGTGCCGCTGCCGGCATCGCCATGGTGCCGCCGCTCGTGAATTCGCCGCCGCTGCTGATGGGCGCGGTCGCCATCTGGGTGGCCTGCCTGCTCTACGTGGCGCTGATGCACCGCACGCCGCGCAGCTATGTGTTCATGCTGGCCGCCTACACGCTGCCGCTGGTGGCGCTGCCGTCGGTCGACAACCCGGTTGGCATCTTCGATCTTGCGGTGGCCCGTTCCGAGGAAATCTGCCTGGGCATCCTGTGCGCGGCCGTGGTCGGCGCGGTCATCATGCCGGCCAGTGTGGCGAACGTGCTGCGCGACAAGTCGCGCCAGTGGATGGCCGACGCGACGCTGTGGGCTTCGGACATGCTGTCGCCGGCGCCTGGCGCGTCGGTGTCGCGCCACCACAGCCGCCACCGTCTGGCAGCCGATATCCTGGCGCTGGACCAACTGATCAGCCAACTGAGCTACGACGCCGAAAGCACTGCCCGGGTGCGTGCCGCACGCGAACTGCGCGGGCGCATGACCATGCTGCTGCCGGTGATGGCATCGTTCGCGACCATCGTCGAATCGCTGCAGGCTGCGGGTGGCTTGCCCGCTCCGCTGGCGGCGCAGATGCAGGCGGTCAAGGCCTGGATCCAGGGCGGCGCTGCCGCCGATGCGCGGCCCGAGCTGACTGCCACGCCGCTGCAGGACGGCTGGGATGCCGCGCTGGTCACGGCGGCGGAAGACCGGCTCCAGCAGATGCTGGCGCTCTGGCATGACTGCGTGACGCTGTGCCGCCGCCTGGGCGAAAAGCATATCGAAGGCCAGTGGGTGCCCGAATTCCTGCGCTGGGAAGTGGGCCGTGCGCGCCACTACGATCACGGCATGCTGCTGTTCTCGGTAGTGACCGTCGCCATGGCGATCTACGCGATGGGCATGGTGTGGATCCACACCGGCTGGGCCGACGGGGCCGGCGCGGTGGCGCTGGGCGCGATTTCCTGCTGTTTCTTTGCCGCGCTGGACGAACCGGCGCCGATGATCCGTTCGTTCTTCAACTGGAACGTGGTCTGCCTGCTGATTTCGCTGGTGATGCTGTTTGCAGTGCTGCCCGTCGCGCATGACTTCGAAATGCTGGTGCTGATGTTCGCCGTGCCGTACCTGATCATCGGCCTGCTGGTGGCCCAGCCGCGCCTGGCGATGATCGGCATGCCTCTGGCAGTGGTCACGGCCAACGACATCGGTATCCAGGGCGCGTACAGCGCCAACTTCCAGTCGTTCTTCAACAGCAATGTGGCCGGCATCGCGGGCATCGCATTCGCGCTGGTGTGGACGCTGGTGGTGCGGCCGTTCGGCACGCGGGCCGCCACGCGCCGGCTGGTGCGGGCCGGATGGAGCGATATCGCCGACAACGCGCTGGGCAAGCACCCCGATTCGCATACCGTGCTGCGTGCCCGCATGCTCGACCGCCTGGCGCAACTGGTGCCGCGGCTGGCCGCCAGCGACAGCGAGGTCTCGACCGATGGCTTCAGCGAGGTGCGCGTGGAACTGACCGCGCTGGCCCTGCAACGAGAGATGGCCGAAATGCCGGCCGACGAACAACATGCCGTGCGCCGTGTGCTGCGCAGCATTTCCACCTACTTCAAGTCGCGCCTGGACGGCTCGGCCGATGCGCCGCCCGCCGCGCTGCGCACACGCCTGGCAAACGCACAGGAAAAGGTGCGCTCGCGCGTGGCGCTGGCCGCGCTGGTCGACATGCAGGTGGCCCTGTTTCCGCCGGCGCTGCCGGCACCCGTTTCCGGAAAAGCATGATGCCCGGTGAAATCAGTATCTATGGCGTGTTCATCCCCAGCCTGCTGGTGTGGATGCTCGCGGCCTTTCTTATCACGAGTGCCGCACGCGCTGTGTTGTCGCGGGTAGGCTTCTACCGGCTCGTGTGGCACCGATCCCTCTTCAATCTGGCGCTGTACGCGATCATCCTCGGTGGGGTGGTTGCCATGGTGCCGTGGCTGCAATCATGAAACTCAGACTCTCTTCGCTCGGGCCGGTCGTGTTGACGCTGGCCGTCACCGCCGTTGGCGCGGTCGTTGTCAAACACCTGTGGGACTACTACACGGTGGCCCCGTGGACCCGCGACGGGCACATCCGTGCCGACGTGGTGCAGGTGGCGCCTGATGTTTCTGGGCTGGTCACGCGCATCGCCGTGAAGGACAACCAGCACGTGAAGGCCGGCGACGTCCTGTTCGAGATCGACCACGAGCGCTATGCGCTGGCGCTGCGCCAGGCCGAAGCCACCGCCGCGGCGGTGCGTGCCAACCTGGGCCAGGCACGTCGCGAGGCATCGCGCAGCCAGAAGCTGTCCGATGTGGTGTCGAAGGAAATCATTGAGGAAGGCCTGTCCAAGGTACAGCAGGGCGAAGCCCAGCTGGCCCAGGCCGACGCGGCCATCGGCGTGGCGAAGCTGAACCTGGAACGCACCAGGGTGCTGAGCCCGGTGGAAGGCTACGTCAACGACCGCCTGCCGCGCCTGGGCGACTACGTGGTGACCGGCAAGCCGGTGCTGTCGATGGTGGACTCGAACTCGTTCCACGTGGAAGGGTATTTCGAGGAAACCAAGCTGCAGGGCATCCACATCGGCAGCACGGTCGATATCCGCATCATGGGCGAGAAGCGCGTGCTGCAGGGCCATGTGCAGAGTATCGCGGCCGGTATCGAGGACCGCGACCGCACCAATGGCTCGAACCTGCTGCCGAACGTGAACCCGACGTTCAACTGGGTGCGCCTGGCCCAGCGCGTGCCGGTGCGTATCCAGTTCGACCAGATGCCCGAGGACGTGCGCCTGGTGGCTGGCCGTACCGCCACGGTGTCCGTGAAGGCGGATGGACAGACGAATGACAAGCCTGCCACGCCGGCGGCGGCTGACAAGAGTGCCTCGCATGACAAGGTCGCGCTGGCCGGCAAGGGTGCGTCCACAACCGGAGTGCTGCAGTGAAACGCTTTGCCCGTGCCACGCTGGCGGCGATGTTGCCGCTGGCGCTGGCCGCCTGCATGACCGTCGGCCCCGACCACAAGGTGCCCGACGACGCGGCCGTGAAGTCTTCGGCGGCCAATGGCCCGTTCGCTCATGGCGACAGCGATGCCGTGTCCATCGCCGATGTGCCGAACGACTGGTGGCGCCTGTATGACGATCCGCATATCGACGACCTCGTGCAGCAGGCGCTGGTTGCCAATACCGATCTGCGCGTGGCGGCGGCCAACCTGAAGCGGTCGATCGCGGTCTACCACGAGGTGGAAGCCGAGAACCTGCCCGAAGCAAAATTCCGCGCCAGCGCGGAACGCGGCCAGATTGCCGGCGAGCCGCTGCTGCACGAAGAAAAGATCCCTGCAATGAATTTCGGCGACATCGGGTTCCAGGTGTCGTACCTGATCGATTTCTGGGGCAAGCTCAAGCGCGCCGACGAAGCCGCGCTGGCGGCCGCCCAGGCCAGCCATGCCGCGCTGGACCAGGCCCGCGTGGGCGTGGTGGCCGAGACCGTGCGCGCCTATGTGCAGGGCTGCACGGCCACGCATGAACTGCATGTCGCCCAGCACCAGCTTGACCTGCAGGAACGCGGCGCGCAGCTGGCGCAAAAGCTGGTCGATGCCGGCCGTGGCCAGCCAACCGACGTGCTGCGTGCCCAGGCCCAGGCAGACACGCTGCGCGCCGTATTGCCGAAGTATCGTGCCGAGCAGGAAGGCGCGGCGTACCGCCTGGCCGTGATGCTGGGCAAGCCGCCCATGGCGCTGGATGTGAAGAGCGTGTCCTGCGAACACGTGCCGGCGCTGAAGCAGCCGCTGCCCGTTGGCGACGGCACGGCGCTGCTCAAGCGCCGCCCCGATGTGCGGCAGGCCGAGCGCGAACTGGCGTCGGCCACGGCCAAGATCGGCGTGGCCACGGCCGACCTGTTCCCGCAGATCCGCATTGGCGCATCGGCCGGCTTCACCGGTATCCTCGATCACCTTGGACAGGCGCCGACCGCGCACTGGGGCTGGGGTCCGGCGCTCTCGTGGACCATTCCGACCAGCGGCACCCGTGCGCGTATCCACAATACGGAGTTCGGTGCCGAGGGTGCGCTGGCGCATTTCGATGGTGTGGTGCTGAAGGCGCTGCGCGAAACGCAGACAGCGTTGTCGGCCTACACGCACGAACTGGAGCGCAACCAGTCGCTGCGCGCGGCGCGTGACAAGGCCGACGAGGCCGCGCGCCAGAATCGCCTGCTGTGGCAGGCGGGACGCTCGCCATACCTGCAGAGCCTGGATGCCGATCGCACGCTCGCCAACACCGATGCCGCGCTGGCCGCATCGGACGCGCAGGTCGCGATGGATCAGGTCAACCTGTTCCTGGCGCTCGGTGGCGGCTGGCAGAATGCGCCGGCCATCGCCAGCCATCCGGTGGGCAAGGAAGCCGGCGCAAAGGCCGGGAATCAACCGGAAGCGCATTGAGGTAAGCTTGCGCCTCGGCTGCGCCTATCCGGTGCGGCTGCTCCTCGATTCCCAGGATAACAATACCTATGAAGATGCTCTCGATCACGAAGAGCCTGGCTGCCGCTACCGTGGCACTGGGCATGGTAGCTGCCGGCAACGCGGCGGCACAGGAACAGACGGTTCGCGTGGGTACCGTCAGCGGCCCGGATTCCGAAGTCTGGCAGGTGGTGCAGAAAGTGGCGAAGAAGAACGGCCTGAACGTGAAGGTCGTGGAATTCAACGACTACGTGCAGCCGAATGCCGCGCTCGACGCTGGCGACCTGGACGCCAACAGCTTCCAGCACCAGCCGTATCTGGACAGCCAGATCAAGCAGCGTGGCTACAAGATGGTCAGCGTGGGCTACACGTACATCTCGCCGCTGGGCATCTACTCGAAGAACCTGAAGTCGCCGAAGGACCTGCCGCAAGGCGCCAAGGTGGCCGTGCCCAACGATCCGTCGAATGAAAACCGCGCGCTGCTGCTGCTGGCCGCCCAGGGTGCGATCAAGCTGAAGCCCGGTGTGGGCACCAACGGTGTGAACGCCACGCCGCTGGACATCGCCGAGAACCCGAAGAAGCTCAAGATCGTGGAACTGGACGCCGCCCAGCTGGCCCGTGCGCTGCCTGACGTGGCCGCCGCCGTGATCAACACGAACTACGCGCTGGCCGCCCGCCTGCAGCCGACCACGAACGCCATCGCGCTGGAAGACATCCACAGCCCGTACGCGAACATCATCGTGGTCCGTACGCAGGACAAGGACAAGCCGTGGGTGAAGAAGCTGGTGGCCGCGTATCAGTCCGAAGAAGTGCGCCAGTACATGAAGACGCAGTTCAAGGGTGCGATGGTGCCGTCGTTCTAAGCCGCTTCGCACAATAGCGAGCGGGATTGCTGCGATAACCGAAACGGCAGCCCGGGGTCACGCCCGGGCTGCCGTTTTCGCATCTATGCATATTTGAATTGGTTCGTTCGCATCGCCGGACGACGGCGCTAAGGTACGGGTCAAGCCTTTTCGCCCCGGAGATAGATTGTGTCCACGCCGCTGAAAGTTGTTGCCGTCAATGGCAGCGCCCATCAACCGTCCCGCACGCTGGTACTGATCCAGGCGCTGCTGGCCGAACTGGATCAGCGGCTCGTGCTCGACACGCAGATCGTTGACCTGAGCGAGATCGCCCGGCCGCTGGGTGCGGCGCTCACGCGCCAGGAACTGCCGGCGGAGATCGAGGCGCAGGTTGCGGCCATCGAATCGGCCGATCTGGTGATTGCCGCGGCGCCCGTGTATCGCGGCTCGTTCCCTGGGCATTTCAAGCATCTGTTCGACCTGGTCGGCATGGATGCCCTGGTCGACAAGCCGGTGCTGCTGGCGGCCACCGGCGGCAGCGATCGCCACGCGCTGGTGCTGGAGCACCAGCTGCGGCCGCTGTTCAGCTTCCTGCAGGCGCTGACGCTGCCAATTGGCGTGTACGCGTCGACGGCCGATTTCGACGGCTATCAGGTGGGCAGCGGCGCGCTGGCCGATCGCATCAAGCTGGCCGCCGACCGCGCCGCACCGCTGTTCGGTGCTTCGGCGCGGCAACTGCGGCGCGTGGCCTGACGCGTTGCTCCCTTAGCCGTCGATGGCCGGCGGCAGCCGGTCGCCAACCCAGTCGCGGGCGCGCTCGTAGGCCGCTGCCAGGCGCAGCACGCTGAGGTCGTCGCGCGGACGGCCGATCAGTTGCATGCCCATCGGCAGGCCCTCCGCATTGAAACCAACCGGCACGCTGATCACGGGGCAGCCCGACAGCGTCCACGCCACCACCACCTCCATCCAGCGGTGATAGGTGTCCATCTGCCGGCCGGCGATGGACTTCGGCCAATGCTGATCGACGTCGAACGGAAACACCTGCGCGGTTGGCACGGCGATATAGTCGAACGTCTCGAACGTGCGCAGCAGCGCCTGATACCAGGCACTGCGCTGGGTGCTGGCGGCATAGAGGTCGCTGGCCCTGAGGTCGAGCGAACCCTCGATTTCCCAGATGGCCTCGGGCTTGAGCTGCGCGCGGGTGGACGGGTTGTTGTAGAGCGCCAGCCGCGCGTTGCCGGTCAGGAAATGCCGGTGCACGAGCCACGTCTGCCAGATTTTCTCGGGCGGGTAGGGCGGCTGGATCGCGTCCACCGCCACGCCAAAATCGGGGAAGAAGCGCAGGGCCTGTTCGCACAGCGACAGGATGCCATCTTCTATCGGCAGATAACCACCCCAGTCGCCCAGCCACGCCACGCGCTTGCCGGAGAGATCGGCCTCAAGCACACCTTCGACGTTCTGCGGCGTCAGCGTGGCGAGCGTCGGGTCTTGCGGCAGCGCCTGGGGGGTGCGGGCGTCGGGGCCGGACTGGGTTGCCAGCAGCAGCGTCAGGTCGGCCACGTTGCGTGCCATCGGGCCTTCGCAGCCCAGTTGCGGCAGGAACAGCTCGGGCGCCGGGCCATAGGGCACGCGTCCCGCCGATGGTCGGAAGCCGAAGACATTGCAGTACGCGGCCGGATTGCGCAGCGAGCCGCCAAAGTCGCTGCCATCGGCAACAGGCAGCATGCGCAGCGCCAGCGCCGCTGCGGCACCGCCGCTGCTGCCACCCGCTGACCGCGCGGGATCGTAAGGGTTGCGCGTGGCGCCGTAGACCGGGTTGAACGTATGCGAGCCCAGCCCGAATTCGGGTGTGTTGGTCTTGCCGATCAGGATGGCCCCGGCCTGGCGCATGCGCTCCACGATGACCGAATCGCTGGCCGGCACGTTGTCCTTGAAAATCGGCGAGCCATACGTGGTACGGATGCCGCGCGTCATCGCCAGATCCTTCGGCGCCTGCGGCATGCCGTGCATCCAGCCTTTCGACTCCCCACGCGCCAGCGCGTCGTCGGCCGCCTGCGCCTGCGCCATCAACGCGGCATCGTCCTGCTGCGCCACGATGGCGTTGCTTCCCGGATTCACGGCCGCGATATGCGCCAGATAGGCCGCCATGACTTCGCGGCTCGATACCTGCTTCGCATGAATCGCTTCGGAAAGCTGCCGGGCGGACAGCATGACGATGGGGTGGGGGCGGTAGGGGAGAGCGGACATGGATGTGCGATGCGGAGGGCGAAACGCAAATCATACGCCCGGCAATGCATGAGCAGAATGGGTCGCTTGCAACCCTTCGGCGGAAATCATCGCAAAGAAGCTGTACCGCCGTGGGTACAGCGGTACGGCGCGGGACCTCTTCAAAGCCGTTCTGCGTGATGCCGGATATGGTCGGCAATGAACGTCGAGATGAAGTAGTAGCCGTGGTCGTAGCCCGCGTGCCGGCGTAGCGTCAGCGGCTGGCCGACCCTGGCGCAGGCGGCCTCGAACGCTTCGGGCTGCAGTTGCTCGGTCAGGAATTTGTCGGCCAGGCCCTGGTCCACGAGGATGCCGGCGGGGAACGGGGCCGATGCCTGCCCGGCCATCAGCGCGCTGGCGTCGTGCTGGGCCCAGCGGGCGCGGTCCTCGCCCAGGTAGCCCGTGAACGCCTTCACGCCCCACGGACACTGCGACGGCGCGGCGATAGGCGCGAACGCCGATACCGAGCGGAAGCGCTGCGGATAGCGTTGCGCCAGCACCAGTGCGCCGTGGCCGCCCATTGAATGACCGAAGATGCCGACGCGCGAGGCATCGGCGGGCAATTCGCCGGTGACCAGGTGGAACAACTCGTCGGCCACGTAGCTTTCCATGCGCCAGTGCATGCGCCACGGCGCCTCGATGGCATCGACATAGAAACCGGCGCCGACGCCGAAGTCCCAGGCATCGGCCTCGCCCGGCACATGCGCGCCGCGCGGGCTGGTGTCCGGCGCCACCAGGATCAGGCCATGCTGCGCCGCGTATTGCTGGGCGCCGGCCTTGATCATGAAGGTTTCCTCGGTGCAGGTCAGGCCAGCAAGGTAGAACAGCGTGGGCAGCGGTTTGGCGTCAGGGGCCAGGGCCTGCCGGGGCAGGAAGACCGAGAACCGCATCGGCAGCCCGATGGCCGCCGACTGGTGCTGGTAGAAGCGCTGGACGCCGCCGTGGCAGCCGTGTTCAGACAGCAGTTCCATGTGCCGTTGCCTCAGTACAGGACCACGGAGCGGATCGACTCGCCGCGCTTCATCAGGTCGAAGCCCTCGTTGATGCGGTCGAGCGGCAGCGTGTGGGTGATCAGGTCGTCGATGTTGAGCTTGCCTTCCATGTACCAGTCGACGATCTTGGGCACGTCGGTGCGGCCGCGTGCGCCGCCGAATGCCGAACCCTTCCACTCGCGGCCCGTCACCAGTTGGAACGGCCGCGTCGAGATCTCCGCGCCGGCT
>NZ_BBQI01000099.1 GCF_001652915.1 Cupriavidus sp. D384 | reverse complement strand
CACCACGTTCTCGACGTCCTTCGGATTGATGAAGTGGGTCATGCCGAACTTGCGTGCCATGGCTTCGCGGCCCGGGTTCAGGTCCACGCCGATGATCTTGTCGGCGCCCACCATCCTGGCCGCCTGGATCACGTTCAGGCCGATGCCGCCCAGGCCGAACACCACCACGTTGGCACCGGCTTCCACCTTGGCCGTGAACAGCACCGCGCCCACGCCCGTGGTCACGCCGCAGCCGATGTAGCAGACCTTGTCGAACGGCGCGTCCGGACGGATCTTGGCCAGCGCGATTTCCGGCACCACGATGTGGTTGGCGAACGTGGACGTGCCCATGTAGTGGAAGATCGGCTTGCCGTCGATCGAGAAGCGCGACGTGCCGTCCGGCATCAGGCCCTTGCCCTGCGTCGAGCGGATGGCCTGGCACAGGTTGGTCTTGCGCGACAGGCAGAACTTGCACTGGCGGCATTCCGGCGTGTAGAGGGGAATCACGTGGTCGCCGGGCTTCAGCGACGTGACCCCCGGGCCCACGTCGGTAACGATGCCCGCGCCTTCGTGGCCCAGGATGGCCGGGAAGATGCCTTCGGGGTCGGCGCCGGACAGCGTGTAGTAGTCGGTGTGGCAGATGCCAGTGGCCTTGATTTCGACGAGGACTTCACCAGCACGCGGGCCGTCGAGATCCACTTCCTCGACGGTGAGCGGGGCGCCGGCTTTCCAGGCGATGGCGGCTTTGGTCTTCATGAGGCAACTCCTGTGCAAATGGGGTAGGGCGGCATGTGCCGCCAACACGGCAAGAACTATACGGGCATCGGCGCAGTGCGGCCAGACCGGCGCGCGATTATCGGCTGGCCTTGTCGGGTGGTTGTCATCGGCTGTGCTTTGCCGGGCGTGCCAGAACCGGCGGCGCGGCGCCGGCTTCCGCCACGGTCACCTGGCCTTCGTGCCGCCGTCCAAGCCACAGCCCAAGCCCCGCCCAGCCGATGGCGAGCACGGCACCAGCCAGTGCCACGGTGGCGGGGTGACCCGACAACGCGTCGATGGCGGTGCGCACCCACGCGCTGACCGCATCGCCGGCGCGGTAGATCGCAGTGTCGATCACGTTCTTGGCCTTGTACTTGGTCTCGGGGTCGACCACCGTAAACAGCATCTCGCGGCCCGGCCGCAGCATCGCGTATTCGCCCACGCGCCGTACGATCATCGCTGCGGCCAGCACCCCGAACGTGGGCCACATGGCAAGCAGCAGGAAGCCACCGGTCACGGCCAGCGGCACCGCCGTCAGCAGCGCCGTCACGCCGTAGCGCCTTGCAAGGCGGCCCGAGAAGAAGATCTGCAGGAGGATGGTCAGGGCCTGCACCGTTGCATCGAGCGCGCTGAACACCTGCGTCTGCTGCGCCCGCGTGGGAAAGGCCGCCGCCACCAGGCGTGCCTGCTCGAAGTACAGGAAGGTGCTGGACGTGGCGAGCAGGATCACGAACAGGCTGATGCCAAGCAGGTAGCGCGAGCGCATGACCATCGACAGCCCTGCCCATAGTCCGCCGCCAACCGGCTGGGCTGGGTCCTGTGCCGCCAGGCCGCCCGGCGCCGTGCCGTCGATCACGCCGGCCCCGAGCCGCTGACGCCATGCAAAGAGGTAGCCCACCACTGGCAGTGTGGCGGCCAGCAGCGCCGCCGACAGCAGCATCAGCCCGGTCAGGCCGATGCGGCCCACCAGCCAGCCACCCATCACCGGCCCGGCCAGGCCACCGGCACTGGCGCCCGCAGCGATCAGCGCGAACAGCCGCCGTGCCTGCTCGGGGCGGAACACGTCGGCCATCAGGCTCCAGGCCACCGATACCACGAACAGGTTGAACACCGACAGCCACACGTAGAACACACGCGCCAGCCAGACGCTGTCCGGCAGCGCGCGCGTAACGCCGGCAAACGCCAGCAGGTTGGCGATGAAGAACGCGTAGACCCACGGCACGAAGCGCCGGCGCGGCAGCCATTTGCAGCAGGCGCCGTAGAACGGGATCGCCACCAGCATTACCACGAAGGTAGCCGTGAACAGCCATTGCAGGTTCTGCACGCCGCCCGCGATGCCCATCGTCTCGCGCACCGGCCGCAGCATGAAGTAGCTGGCAAACAGGCAGAAGAAAAACAGGAAGCCGGCCACCACGGCGGCGCGCTCGCCGGCGCGCAGGCCCAGCAGGCGGCCCTGCAGGGGGTCTTGCGATGGGCCGCCGGGTTCGGCGTTGGGGGGCAGGTCGGGTGCGTGCATGCGCCGGTCGCGGCCAGGCGTGTGGGATCAGGCCAGCGTCGCGGCGATGCGCGCACGCTCGCGGGTGTCGGGCATGCGTCCGAAGGCTGCGCCCAGGTTGTCGGCCATGTTCTTCGGCTTGGAGGTGGCCGGAATGGCGGCCGTCACGGCGGGATGGCTGACGATGAACTTCAGGAACAGCTGGGCCCACGACGTGCAGTCGATCTCGCCGGCCCAGTCGGGCACCGGCTTGCCGCGTACGGCCGAAAACAGCCGGCCGTCCTGGAACGGACGGTTGATCAGCACCGCCACGCCGCGTTGTTCGCATAGCGGCAGCAGTGCCTTTTCGGCGTTGCGCTCGCCCAGCGAGTAGTTGACCTGCAGGAAGTCGAGCTTTTCGTTGCGCAGGATATGTGCCAGTTCCTCGCGGGCGTCCTCGCGGTAGTGGGTGATGCCGATATAGCGCGCCTTGCCCTGTTCCTTCCATTGCCGCAGCAGCTTCAGGTTGTCGCGCCAGTCGATCAGGTTGTGTACCTGCAGCAGGTCGACGCTGTCCGAATGCAGTTCCGCGCGTGACCGCGTGAACTGTGCCATGGCGTTGGCCGCGCTGGTGGAAATCTTGGTCGCCACGAACACCTTGCCGCGTGCGCCGGCATCCTGCAGCAGGTCGCCGGTGACGGCCTCGGCGCTGCCGTAGCTGGGCGCGGTGTCGATCACGGCCTTCGGAATGCGCTGCAGCAGCGCGGCCAGGACTTCGGTCAGCGCCGCGCGGTCGTCGCTGCCCCGGCCCACGTTGAAGGTGTCGGCCGTGCCCATGCCGATCACCGGCAACTGCTCGCCCGTGGTTGGCACCCTGCGGCGCATCGGTGCTTCAACGGTGGCGGCCTGCGCGGCGGCCAGTGCAGGTCCGGCCGGCAGCACGGCCAGCCCGGCAGTCATCTCCAGAAAGGTGCGGCGGTCCATTGGCATGACGTTTCATCCCTTGGCGGCGGTCCGAATGACCTTAGCGCGTGCGGCAGTCGAAGTAAAGCCGACAACGCCTTCGGCAACCGTTGCAACATCCGCCGCGCCAGCCGGGGTTGCCCGGGTCGGGCCCGATTGCAAAAAAGCGGCGCCCACTGAACAATCGGCGCGGTATTTTCCCAGCCAGCAGCGATCATCCACCCCCATCCACCCATGCAGAGGACCGGATCGTGATTTCGAGCTTGCCCGGCGTGCTGTTCGACGGCGTGACATATGGCAGCCTGCTGTTCCTGATCAGCATTGGCCTGTCCGTGACCATGGGCCTGATGAACTTCGTCAACCTGGCGCACGGCGCATTTGCGATGCTGGGCGGCTACGTGGCCGTGGTGCTGATGAACCGGCTGGGCGTGCCGTTCCTGGCCGCATTGCCGGCCGCCTTCGCGGGCGCCGCGCTGGCGGGCTGGCTACTGGAGCGCACGCTGTATCGGCGGCTGTATCGGGCCAGCCATCTGGACCAGGTGCTGTTTTCGATCGGGTTGACCTTCATGGCGATGGCCGGCGCCACATGGTGGTTCGGCCCCGGCCAGCAGCCGGTGGTGCTGCCGGCATTCCTGATCGGGCAGGTCAGGGTGGCCGGGCTGGACCTGGGCGCCTATCGCCTGTTCCTGCTGGCAGTGGTGATCGTGATCACGCTGGCGTTGGGCTGGCTGGTGGCGCGCACCCGCTTTGGCGCGCAGGTGCGCGCGGCGGTGGACAACCAGCAGGCCGCCAGCGGACTGGGCATCGACGTGGGGCGCGTGTTCAGCCTGACGTTTGCGCTCGGTTCCGGGCTGGCGGGCCTGGGCGGAGGCCTGGGGATCGACGTGCTCGGGCTCGACCCGGCCTTTCCGCTCAAATACATGGTCTATTTCCTGCTGGTGGTGGCGGTAGGCGGTGCGGGCAGTATTCGCGGGTCGCTGGTGGCGGCGATGGTGCTGGGCGTGGCGGACGTGGCCGGCAAGTACTACGTGCCCGCGGTGGGCGCGTTCGTCATCTACGCGATGATGGTGCTGTTGCTGGTGGCGTTTCCGGCCGGCCTTTACGGGAGGCGCGCCGCATGATGCGTCATCGCCTTGCCGATGGCCGCTGGCACCCGGCCGAAATCGTCTTCTGGCTGATGCCGGTGGCGGTCTTCTTCCTGCTGCCCGACTATCTGATCCTGGGTAGTCAGATTCTGATCACGGGGCTTTTCGCGCTGTCGCTGGACCTGATCCTGGGCTATGCGGGTGTTGTGTCGCTGGGCCATGCCGCGTTCTTCGGGCTGGGCGCCTACACGGCCGGCCTGCTGGGTGCGCATGGCTGGGGCGAGCCAATTTCGGGCCTGCTGGCCGCGGCGGCGGTGGCTGCGTTTGCCGGCTGGCTCTGCAGCTTCCTGGTGGTGCGGGGCGGCGATCTCACCCGGCTGATGGTCACGCTTGGCATCGGCCTGATGCTGTTCGAGGCCGCCAACAAGGCGGCCTTCCTGACCGGCGGCGTTGACGGGCTGTCTGGCGTGACCATGCGTCCGCTGCTGGGCATGTTCGAATTCGACCTGTACGGCAAGACCGCCTATCTCTACAGCCTGGTGGTGTTGTTTGCGATGTTCGTGCTGGTGCGGCGCATCGTGGCGTCGCCGTTCGGGTTGTCGCTGCGCGGCGTGCGCGAGGGCGCGCGCCGCATGCCGGCGCTGGGTGCCAACGTGCCCCGGCGCCTGCGCGTGGCCTTTACCGTGGCGGCGGCCATTGCCGGCGTGGCCGGCGGACTGCTGGCCCAGACCACGCAGTTTGTGGGCATGGATGTGCTGGGCTTTCCGCGTTCGGCGGAATTGCTGGTCATGCTGGTGCTGGGCGGCACGGGGCGGCTCTATGGCGCGCTGATCGGCGCGGCGCTGTTCATGATTGCGCAGGACGTGCTGGCCGGCATCAATCCCGTGTACTGGCAGTTCTGGATCGGTCTGCTGCTGGTGTTGATGGTGCTGTATGCGCGCGGCGGGGTGATGGGGGCGGTCAGCGCCTGGATGGCGCGCCGCCGCGCGGTTGCCCCGCGCGAACACGGAGCCGACGCATGACCGCCACGCTGCGCACGGAAGGACTGGGCAAGTCATGGGGCGCATTTGCCGCCAATAGCGATATCTCGCTGACATTCGCGCCCGGCGCGCGCCACGCCCTGATCGGGCCCAACGGCGCGGGCAAGACCACGTTCATCAATCTGCTGACCGGCGCCTTGCCGCCGTCGGCGGGGCGCATCTGGCTGGGCGAGCGCGATATCACGTCGCTGCCGCAGCACGCGCGCGTGAAACTGGGCATGACGCGCACGTTCCAGATCAATACGCTGTTTCCGGGGCTGACGGTGCTGGAGTCTGTGGTGCTGGCCGTGGCCGAGCGCACCGGCGCATCGCGGATCTGGTCGCGCACGGTGGCATCGCAGGCGGCGCTGGCGGACGAGGCCATGTCGGTGCTGGCGCTGCTGCGACTCGAGCGCGATGCCGACACCGAGACGCGGCAACTGCCATACGGCAAGCAGCGGCTGCTGGAAATGGCGCTGGCGCTGGCTACGCGGCCGTCGATCCTGCTGCTGGACGAGCCGGCGGCCGGCATTCCCGCCGGCGAGAGTGCCGAATTGTTCGCGGTCATCGCCGGCCTGCCGCGCGACATCACGATCGTCTTTATCGAGCACGACATGGGCCTGGTGTTCCGCTTTGCCGAGCGCATTTCGGTGCTGGTGGGCGGGCGGGTGCTGACGGAAGGCACGCCGGCCGAGATCGCCGCCGACGCGCGCGTGAAGGAGGTCTATCTTGGGGAGGCTGCCCATGACTGAGCTGCTGCGCGTGGAAGGCATCAGCGCCGGTTACGGCGACGCCATCGTGCTGGATCAGATCGACCTGACGCTGGGCGCCGGCGAGAGCCTGGCGCTGCTGGGCCGCAACGGCGTGGGCAAGACCACGCTGCTGGCAACGCTGATGGGCATGACGCGCGTGCGTGGCGGCAGGCTGTTCTGGCAGGGCAGCGATCTGGCGAAAATGCCATCGCATCGGCGCGCCCTGGCCGGTATCGGCTGGGTGCCTCAGGAGCGCTGGATCTTCCCGTCGCTGACCGTGGAAGAACACCTGACGGCCGTGGCGCGTCCCGGGCCGTGGGACATCGCCGGTATCTATCGGATTTTTCCGAGACTGGAAGAGCGGCGCCGCAACCTGGGCAACCAGCTGTCGGGAGGCGAGCAGCAGATGCTGGCCATCGCCCGGGCGTTGATGGTGAACCCCGCGCTGCTGTTGCTGGACGAGCCGATGGAAGGCCTGGCGCCGGTCATCGTGCAGGCGCTGCAGCGCGTGATTGCGGGACTGATTGCCGAAAGCGGCATGGCCGTGATCGTGGTGGAGCAGCATGCGCGGCTGGCGCTGGCGATGACCGGCAAGGCAATGGTGCTGGATCGTGGCCGGGTCGCGCATCGGTCGGACAGTGCCAGCCTGCTGGCCGACGGCGCGCTGCTCGATCGCCTGGTGACCGTGCGCCAGGAATATGGGTCACCCTAGGAGCAGCCCGATTTCATTCGGATTCGTCTTATTTCAGGGGAGCGCGGCGCCGTGCAGAATGGCCGCTTCGAACCGCTCGTCCGGATTGCCGTCCCGAACCACCACCAGACCCCAGCCATGGAAATACGCCCGATCGAACCGGACGACCTGGAACTGATTTGCCGCCATCGCGAGGCCATGTTCCAGGAGGCCGGCTTTGCCCCCGACACGCTGCGCACGATGACGCTGCATTTTCGTGACTGGCTGCGGCCGAGGCTTGCCGATGACACTTACTTTGGCCTGCTGGCGCTGGACGGCGGCAAGCCGGTGGCCGGGGTCGGCCTGATGCTGATCGACTGGCCGCCCCATCCGGCGCATCCGGAGCAGGACAAGCGTGGCTATGTCCTGAATGTCTATGTCGAGCCGACCCACCGCAGGCGCGGCCTGGCAAGGCAACTGATGGCGCGGGGCGAGGACGAACTGGCGCGGCGTGGCGCCACCTTCACGATCCTGCATGCCACCGAGGCGGGGCGGCCGCTGTATCAGCAGGAAGGCTGGCGGCCGACCTCGGAGATGTCGAAGCTTATCGCCGAGCCGGTGCCACCGCCGCCAGCCGGGAGAACGCCTTCAGGTAGCTGAAGGCGCCCGAAGGTGCCTGAGGGCAGCGGAGGGGCGAGCGCGGTGAAGGCTGCTCTGAGACTGCTACGGCTTGAGACTGCTGTAGAAGGCCGCGAGATTGGCGATGTCGGCGTCGCTGAGCGGCTTCGCCATCATGGTCATCATCTCGTCCTTGCGGGCGCCGGTCCTGTAGTCCTTGAGTGCCTTCACCAGGTACTGCTCGACCTGGCCCGCCAGGTTGGGGGCCTCGGGCAGCTTGGACTTGCCGTCGAGCCCATGGCAGGTCTGGCATTGCATGGCCTTGGTCCGGCCGGCCTGGGCGTCGGCGGCCAGCGCGGGGGCGCTGGCCGACACCAGGATCCAGCCCGACAGCAGCACCAGGCCGCCGATACGGAGTCGCCAGGTCATTTCGCGCCCGAGTACGAGATCCGGTAGATCGCACCGGCAAAGTCGTCCGAGACCAGCAGCGAGCCGTCCTGCAGTGGCTGGACGTCTACCGGGCGGCCCATGTACTCGCCATGCGGCGTGAGCCAGCCTTCGGCGAAAATTTCCGTCTCGCCAACGGTGCCGTCCGATTTCACCGGGGTGTAGACGATCCGCGCGCCGATCGGCTTGGTGCGGTTCCACGAGCCATGCTCGGCCGCGAAGACGCCGCCCTGGTACTTGGCCGGGAACATCTTGCCGGTGTAGAACGACATGCCCAGATCGGCGGCATGGGGTGCATATTCCACCAGCGGGAATACGACGTCCTTGGGCGGTTGCTGGTCCTTGTACTCCACGGTGCGCACCTTGCCGCCGCCATACCAGGGGAAGCCGAATCTTTCATCGCGAAGTCAGGATTGTGCAATTCCCTTGTCCGGAAAGGTGACCTAACCTTGTCTGGCGGCGCCTGCCTGCGCCGCCACATGACAAGAACTCCGGAGACATCCCGATGAAGAGCTCAGCCGTTGCCCTGGCCGGCGGCCGCCCCCGGCCCGTGCCGCCCGCCTACTTGCCCGAGTCCTTGACCCCCTCGAACTTGTCGAATTCGACGTTGTAGAGTTCGCCGCCCACCTTTTCCACCTTGCGGATATAGACGGTCTGGACCACGTCGCGCGTGGCCGGGTCGATCGTGATCGCGCCGCGCGGGCTCTGGATCTTCATGCCCTTCAGGGCCGCCAGGAACTTGTCGCCGTCGGTGCCGCCGCCGGTCTTCTTCAGCGCGTCGTAGATGGCGGCCATGCCGTCGTAGGCCGCCACGGCCATGAAGTTCGGGCGGCCGGCGCCCGGGTTGGCATCGGCAAAGGCCTTCAGGAAGGCCTTGTTTTCCTTCGAATCGTGCGCTGCGGAATAGTGGAACGACGTGATGACGCCAAGCGTGGCGTCGCCCATGGCGGGCAGCACGTGGTCGTCGGTCAGGTCGCCTGTGGCGATCACGCGGATGCCGGCGTCGCCCAGCCCGCGCTCGCGGAAGCCCTTCATGAACGCCACGCCCTGTTCGCCGGCCGGCAGGAACAGAAACACCGCTTCTGGACGGGCGTCTTTGATGCGCTGGATGAATGGCGCGAATTCGGGGTTGCGCAGCGGCACGCGGATCGATTCCACGATCTGGCCGCCGCCGCCCAGGAAATTGGTCTTGAACGCGGTCTCGGCGTCGATGCCCGGCGCGTAGTCGGCCACCAGCGTCACCACCTTCCTGATGTTGTTGCGCACCGCCCACGTTGCCATGGGTGCGGAAATCTGCGGCAGCGTCATCGACACCCGGGCGATGTAGTTCGACTTGGTGGTAATGATCGACGAGGCCGCGTTGAAGATCACCATGGGCTTTCTGGCCTGCTCGGCGATGGGTGCCACGGCCAGCGCCTCGGGTGTCAGGCCGAAGCCGGCCAGGATGTCCACCTTGTCGCGCACCACCAGTTCCTGCGCCAGCCGCTTGGCTACGTCGGGTGCCGGGCCCGTGGTGTCCTTGACGATGATCTGGACCTTGCGTCCCGCCACGGTGTCGCCGTTCAGCTTCTGCCAGGCCTTGATCCCGCCTTCCATCTGTTTGCCATAGTCGGCAAAGCTGCCCGAGAACGGCGCGATCAGGCCGATCCTTACCGGTTCGGCAGCGTGGGACAGCGGGGAATGCGCGAGGACGGCAAGGGCGCCGCACGCCATCATGGCGCGCCGCAGCGGACTGAACGTCATGGAGGTCTCCCGAAAGTGCAGCATCGGACGGCTGCATCGATCAGGGAGTGTAGGAGGGGCGAGGGCCGCCGGGCAATCGGGTTTGCCCTCGGTTGGCTCTCGGTTGCCCCCTCTCCCAGGGGCGGAAGAGGGAGGCAGGACCGGCTTAGACCACCGTTGCCAGCGCCAGCGTGAACAGCAGTGCCACCACCGAGATGAGCGTTTCGGCCACCGACCAGGTCTTGAAGGTCTGGGCCACGGTCATGTTGAAGTACTCCTTGACCAGCCAGAAGCCGCCGTCGTTCACGTGCGACAGGATCAGCGAACCGGCGCCGGTGGTCAGCACCAGCAGTTCCGGGCGCGTGCCGGGCACGCTGGCCGCGATCGGCGCCACGATGCCGGCCGCCGTGGTCATGGCAACCGTGGCGGAGCCCGTGGCGATACGGATCATCACGGCGACAAGCCAGCCCAGCACCAGCACCGACACATGGGCGTGCGTGGCGACGTCGACGATGGCCGTCGAGATGCCCGAGTCGCGCAGGACGCGGCCAAAGCCGCCGCCGGCGCCCACCACCAGCGTGATGATGGCCGTGGGGGCCACGCACTCGTTGGTGAACTTCAGGATCATGTCGCGCGTGAAACCGCGTGCCTTGCCAAACGTGTAGAAGCTGAACAGCGTGGCGATCAGCAGGGCCATCACCGAGTTGCCGATCAGTTTGAGGAAGTCGTTGGCAAACGTCTTCGGCGTGGCGATCAGGTCGGCCCAGCTGCCGATCAGCATCAGGAATACCGGCAGCAGGATGGTCAGCACCGTGATGCCGAAGCCCGGCAGGTTGCCCTTGGCCGACGAGGCTTCCTCGGTCAGCTGCTCGGCCAACGGGTTCACGGCGGGCAGCTTCACGTGCTTGTCGATCAGCTTGGCAAACAGCGGGCCGGCGATGATGGCGGTGGGCACGCCGACGATCAGCGCGTACAGGATGGTGCGGCCCATGTCGGCGCCATAGGCCTGCACGGCCAGCAGCGCGGCCGGGTGCGGCGGGATCAGGCCGTGGACCACGGACAGGCCGCAGACCATCGGGATGCCGACCAGGATCATCGACGTGTTCGTGCGCTTGGCGACGTTGAACGCGATCGGGATCAGCAGCACGAAGCCCACTTCGAAGAACACCGGCAGGCCGACGATGAACGCGATGACCACCATGGCCCAATGCACGTTCTTCTCGCCGAAGAAATTGATAAGCGTCAGGGCAATGCGCTCGGCGCCGCCCGATTCGGCCATCATCTTGCCCAGCATGGTGCCAAGCCCGATCACCAGCGCGATATGGCCCAGCGTGCCGCCGACGCCGGCTTCGAACGACTTGACGATGTCACCCATCGGCATGCCCACGGCAAAGCCCAGGGCCACCGATACCACCACCAGCGTGATGAACGGGTTCAGTTTGAACTTGGCGATCAGAATCACCAGCGCGATCACGGCGATCAGCGCATAAATCAAGAGCGTGGTTCCGGTAACGGCACCCATGTCTCGTCTCCTTGTTGCGGCGGCCGTCCGGTTGGACGGTGTCCGCTTCCGCTATGAAAATGCCGCCTGGCCCGGGGTCTCCGGTACGTAGCGGCTGGTTGGCAAGGCCCGCCCGCCATCGGTTGGCTCACCGGTGGCGGCGGGCGTGGGATGCGGCTCAGGCCGCGGTTTTCCTGTAGGCGATGCAGTCCACCTCGACCTTGCAGTCCACCACCATGCTCGACTGCACACAGGCACGCGCGGGGGGATTGGCGCCGAAGTATTCCTTGAAGATCTTGTTGAACGACGGGAAGTCGCGCGCATCGTCCAGCCAGACGCCGCAGCGCACCACGTGCTCGGGGCCGTAACCGGCCTCGGCCAGGATGGCCAGCACGTTCCTGATGGCCTGGTGAGTCTGCGTGACGATATTGCCCTCGACCACTTCGCCGTCGACCATCGGCACCTGGCCCGACACGTAGAGCCAGCCGTCGGCCTGCACTGCGCGCGCGAACGGCATGTGCGAGCCGCCCTGGCCCGTGCCGCCTTCGACGCCGAATCGTTTGATATCCATGGGAACTCCTGTTGTGCTTGGTATGGGGTTGTGCCGGGTGGGGCTCAGCGCTGGTCGGCCGGGCGCGGATCACGCGGCAGGAAGCGGCCGGCGCGCACGCCGGTGGCTGCGCGGTGCTGCCAGGTCAGCTCGCCATTGACCCAGACCGCCGCGATGCCTTCGGCTGGCTGCATCGGATCGGTGAAGCTGGCGGCGTCGCGAATGGTGGCTGAATCGAACAGCACCAGGTCGGCCCAGTAGCCTTCGCGCACGAAGCCGCGGTCCTTCAGGCCGAAGCGCCCGGCGGACAGGCCGGTCATCTTGTTGACGGCCACGGCCAGCGGAAACAGTTCGCGGTCGCGGGCGTAGTGGCCCAGCACACGCGGAAAGGCGCCCCACAGGCGCGGGTGGGGCAGGGGATCGTTGGGCAGGCCGTCGGAACCGACCACAGTGGCCGGATGGCTCAGGATGCGGTCCACGTCGGCGTCTTCCATGCAGTGGTAGACGGCGCCGGCCGGCTGCAGGCGGCGCGCGGCTTCGGTCAGGTCCACCTGCCATTCCGTGGCGATATCGGCCAGCAGGCGGCCGCCCATCTGGGGATGGGACTCGGACCAGGTCACCTGGATATCGAAATCGCTGGTGACCTGCTTCAGGTCCAGCGTCGACGAACTGGCGGTGTACGGGTAGCAGTCGCAGCCCACCGGCTGCCAGCGCTGCGCGGCCTCCAGCGATTGCAGCACCTCGGCGCTGCGTCCCCAGTTCGGCACGCCCGCGCATTTCAGGTGCGAGATCACGACCGGCACGCGCGCATGGCGGCCGATGCGGTACGCCTCGTCCATCGCATCGAGAATCTCGGCGAATTCGCTGCGCAGGTGCGTGGCGTACAGGGCGCCCGCATTCGCCAGCGGTTCGGCCAGCGCCAGGACTTCTTCGGTCGGGGCGCTGAACGCGTTGGCATAGGCCAGCCCGGTGGACAGGCCCAGCGCACCGTGCGCCAGCGCGTCTTCAAGCTGCGCGCGCATGGCCCCGATTTCGGCGGCCGTGGCGGCGCGGTCGAAACGGTCCATATGGTTGCTGCGCAGCGCCGTGTGGCCCACCAGGGCGGCCACGTTGACCGACGGCTGGGCCGCGTTGACGGCATCGACGTAGGTCTTGAAATCGGGGTAGCGGAACGCGTCGGCGCGGCCGAGCAGGTTCATCGGGTCGGGCGGGTCGCCGGCCAGCGTCACGGGCGCGGCGCTGATGCCGCAGTTGCCGACGATGACGGTGGTCACGCCCTGGGAAATCTTCGGCGTCATGGCCGGATCGCGCACGACATTGGTGTCGTCGTGCGTATGCACGTCGATGAAGCCGGGCGACAGCACCAGGCCGTGGCCCTCCACCACATGCGACGCCGTGTCCGGGTCGATGGTGCCGGCTTCGTCGATGCGCGCGATGCGCCCGTCGCGGATGCCGATATCGGCCATGCGCGCCGCGCCGCCCGAGCCGTCCAGCAGCATGACGCAGCGAATCAGGGTATCGAACAGGTGTGGCATGGTCAGTCTCCCAGCGGCTGGCGGCTGTCTGGCCCGTCGCTGTCATGGCTGACGCCGCGATGGGCGTCGAGCACGTATTTCAGCCGGCGCAGCTTTTCCTTGCTCTGCTCCTGCTGGAGCATCGCGCACTGGGTCGCCAGCACGTCCACCACCAGCAACATCGCGTAGCGCGACGCCGACGGCTTGAAGATGAAATCGGTTTCCAGCGTCCGCACGGGCAACAGCACGTCGGCGCGGGCCGCCAGCGGCGAACCCAGCGCGGTCACGGCAATCAGCCGCGCGCCGTACTCGCGCGCGATATCGCAGCTGACAAGCATCTCGGGCACGTTGCCGCTGGCGGAAAATGCCAGCACCACGTCGTCTCGCGACAACGTCGCCGCCACCATCTTCTGCAGCAGCGCGTCGTGGTAGGTCGCCACGGGCTGGCCCAGCCGCGCCAGCCGGTAGCGCGCCTCGTCGGCCATGAACGTGGAGCCGCCACCCATGCCGAAAGCGTAGACCATGCGTGCATCGAGCAACAGCCGCGCGGCCTCGGCAATCCGTTCGGGATCGATCAGCTTGCGGTTGACTTCCAGCGTCGTGAGCACGTCGGCGTGGATGCGCTCGGCCAGCGTGGCCGGCGAGGCGTCATCGGCAACGGTGGGGGCGGGCTGCAGGAAGCGCGTGCCCACCGCCGTGGCCTGGGCCAGCCGCAGCTTCAGGTCGCGCACGTCGCGGCAGCCAATGGCCTTGGCAAAGCGCGTCACGCTGGCCTCGCTGACGGCTGCCTTGCGCGCCAGTTCGTTGATGCTGGTGGCCGCTGCGCCGGCAAGATCCTCAAGAATCACTTGCGCCACCTTTTGCTCGGCAAGCCGCAGCGACGGGCCGCGCTCGGCGATGCGGGTCAGGATGTCGAACGATGCGGTCATGGGTGGGCGGCGGAAGCTGGCGGGCACTCGCCCGGCACAGCGTGTTACTTTATAACAAGGATGAAATATCGTAATTTCAAGGCTATGATTACGTCAATCGAATTTTGACAGGGTGATGTCAGCCATGCGTGAAACAAAGTACCAGACCGGCATGATCGATCCGCTGAACAAGGCGCTAGGCCGTCTGGACGCCCCGCTGGCGCCCGCCGAGGCCGGCCAGCCGGGCTGGCATCTGCTGCGCGAGGAACTGAGCCTGCCGGCCGCCGTACTGTATGAGGACAAGCTCGTCCACAACCTGCAGTGGATGCGGAAGTTCATGGGTGCATACGGTGTGCAGCTGGCGCCGCATGGCAAGACAACGATGGCGCCGAAGCTGTTCGCCCGGCAACTGGCGGAGGGGGCGTGGGGTATCACGCTGGCTACGGCACAGCAGACCGCTGCGGCCGCCGCGCACGGCGTAAGGCGCGTGCTGATGGCCAACCAGCTGGTGGGACGCCGCAATATGGAAATCGTGGCCGATCTGCTGCGCGATCCCGGCTTCGAGTTCTTCACGCTGGTGGATTCGGCCGCGCTGGTCGATCAACTTGGCGCGTTCTTCCAGGCGCGCGGGCAGACGCTGCAGGTGCTGCTGGAACTGGGCGTGGAAGGCGGCCGGACTGGCGTGCGCGACGCCGCGCAACAGGCCGGGGTGCTGGAAGCGCTGTCGCGCTGGCCCGACGCGCTGACGCTGGCTGGCGTCGAGATCTATGAAGGGGTGCTGCAGCAGGAGGCCGATATCCGGCGCTTCCTGCAGCGCACCGTGGCCGTCACGCGCGAACTGGCCGCCGCCGGCCGCTTCGGCCGGAGTCCCGTGGTGATGTCGGGGGCAGGCTCGGCGTGGTACGACGTGGTGGCCGAGGAATTTGCCCGGACCGATATTGGCGCGCCAATCGACATCGTGCTGCGTCCCGGCTGCTACCTGACCCACGATGTGGGCGTCTACCGGGCGGCGCAGGAGCGTATCCTTGCCAGCAATCCAGTGGCGCAGAAGATGCGCGAGGGCCTGCTGCCCGCGCTGCAGCTGTGGGCCTATGTACAGTCGATTCCCGAGCCCCGGCGCGCGATCATCGGCATGGGCAAGCGCGATGCCGCCTTCGATGCCGGCATGCCGATCCCGGCGCAGATCTATCGTCCGGGCAGCGCGGCGCCCGTGGCGGTGCCGGCCGGATGGACGGTGACCGGCATGATGGACCAGCACGCGTACCTGGAAATCGATGCTGGCGACGACATTCGTGTCGGCGATATGATTGCCTTTGATATCTCGCATCCTTGCCTGACGTTTGACAAGTGGCGCCACATCCCCGTGCTGGATGGGCAGTTGCGCGTTATCGACATCGTGCAGACGTTCTTCTGAAAGAGAGGCGCGCGTTCATGAGTATCGACATCCTTGCCTACGGCGAACCGCTGGTGGAGTTCAACCAGCAGCCCGACGATCCGGCCCGCTACCTGCAGGGTTTTGGCGGCGACACCTCCAACTTTGCGATTGCGGCCGCACGTCAGGGCGCGAGCACCGGTTTCATCAGCGCGGTGGGCGCCGACAGCTTTGGCGAACGGTTGCTGGCCCTGTGGACGCACGAGCGCGTGGACACGCGCCACGTGAGCATCAATGCCGCGGCTCCCACCGGGGTCTATTTCGTTTCCCACGACAATCACGGCCACCGCTTCGACTACCTGCGCGAAGGGTCGGCGGCCAGCCGGTATCACCACGAACAGCTGCCGCTGGCGGCCATCGCGCAGGCGCGCTACCTGCATCTGTCCGGCATCAGCCTGGCAATCAGCACGTCGGCCTGCGATGCGGGCCTGGCGGCAATGGAGCATGCCCGCAAGGCCGGCGTGCAGGTGTCGCTGGACACCAATCTGCGGCTGCGCCTGTGGTCGCTGGCGCGGGCGCGCGGCATCATGCGCGAGGCGTTCTCGCTGACCGATATCTGCCTGCCGAGCTGGGACGACATCACCGTGCTGACCGGCCTGGACGACCGCGATGCGATCGTCGACCATCTGCTTGAATGCGGCGTGAGCGTGGTGGCGCTGAAGCTGGGCGAGGAGGGCAGCTATGTGGCGACGCGCGACGCGCGCACGCTGGTGGCGCCGTATCCGGTGCGGCCGCTCGATGCCACGGGCGCGGGCGACTGCTTCGGCGGCAGTTTCGTGGCGCGCCTGGCCGCCGGCGCCGATCCGTTCGAGGCGGCGCGCTACGCCAATGTGGCGGCGGCCCTGTCGACCACCGGCTACGGCGCGGTGGCGCCCATCCCCACGGCCGAAACCGTGCTGGCCCGCCTGGAGCGCGGCGTTTCGGTCATCGCCTGAACCGGCCCGGTCTCACCGGGTCTGACGGCTCAGGACAATGAACATTGTGAATACTGTCATGCAAATCCAACCTTCTCCGCTGATCGAACGCCTGACCAACGTGCCGGTGATTCCGGTGCTCGAATACCACTCGGTGGACGACGCGCTGCGCATCAGCGAAGCCCTGGTCGAGGGCGGCCTGCCGATGCTGGAAATCACGCTGCGCACGCCCGTGGCGCTGCAGGCGATGGAAGCCGTGGCCCGCGCGCTGCCGCAGGCCGTGGTGGGCGCCGGTACGGTGCTGACCATCGAGCAATTGCGTGCGGTGCGTGATGTCGGGGCGCAGTTCGCCGTGTCGCCGGGGCTCACGCAGAAACTTGCCGATGGCGCGCAGGGCGCCGGCATCTCGCTGCTGCCCGGCGTTGCCACGGCCAGCGAAGCGATGTTCGCGCTGGAATGCGGCTTTTCGTTCCTGAAGTTCTTCCCGGCGGAGGCTGCCGGGGGCGTGCCGATGCTGAAGTCGCTGCATGGCCCGCTGTCGCAACTGAAATTCTGCCCGACCGGCGGCATCGACCTCGCCAAGGCGCCTACCTATCTGGCGCTGCCCAATGTGGTGTGCGTTGGCGGTTCGTGGGTGGTGCCGAAGGACGCCGTGGCGGCGAAGGACTGGGGGCGCATTCGCAAGCTTGCGGAAGAGGCTGCGCAATTGCGCAAGCCCTGAACGCGGCATGGTCGTGCTGGCGGTAATAATTACAACGCCGGCACCATGACGCGAGAGAACGCTTCAAAGCAACAAGGGCGCCACTGGCGCCCTTGTTCGCATCGTCAGGTATCGGCGATGACGGAATTACTTCGATTTCTCGGCGGAGTTTTCAAGCTTCTGTCCGCCCTTCTGGACATCCTGACCCAGGCCGGACATCGTATTGCAGCCTGCGAGCAGCGTGGCAACCAGTACGCACCAGATCCATCCTTTTTTCATCAGAGGCTCCTTTCAGGGATAGTAAGAAGTGGGCACATTTTAACGTCGCCCCGGTCTCCGTCGATGCAGGATGTGTGCCAATTTGTAATTACGAAAATGTCTGACAGACAGCGGCGTTGCAGCGGGCTCAGGTCTTGAGCAGCAGGCGTGCGCGTTCCGTGATGGCGGCGTGGGTCTGCATCAGCCACGGTGCCGGAAACGGCTGTGCCAGCAGGAAGCCCTGCATGGTGTCGCACCCCCAGCTGCGCACCACGTCCAGTTGTGCCTGTGTTTCCACGCCCTTGGCGCAGACCGCCACACCACGTGCCTTGGCCCATTCGCACGCGCGGCGCAGGCTGGCTGCCATGTCCGGCCTCTGGCTCGCATGCCCGAGATGGCGCGCGTCAAGCGTGACCATGTCCGGCTGCACCCGCGCCAACGCCCGCAGGCTGGCTTCCGAATCGGTAAAGTCAGCCAGGGCGATGCGCACACCGCCATCGCGCAAGCGCCGGGCCTTGTCCGTGGCCTCGCCGGAATCAGGAACGATATCGACCGGCACCTCTACGCAGATCTGTCCGGGCCTGATCTGATTGGAGTCGATGGCCCGGCGCAGCATGCCGATCGAGTCGTCGGCCTGCAGTTGCGAGCTGGTCGCCAGCAGTGTGAATTGCATGGGGCCAAGCGCGGCGGTATCACGCAATAACTGCAGCAGTTGCTGCAGCGTCCAGCCGCCGATCACATTCATCAGCCCGAGTGCGTCTGCGGCGGGCAGGAAGTCTTGTGGCGCCACGCGCCCGAGCAGCGGGTGCTGCCATCGCAGGCGCACCGTGTAAGCGGTGATCGCGGACGTGGTCAGCGACGCACGGGGCTGCAACTGCAGGCTCAGTTCGCTGCGCTCGATCGCGCTGGGCAACGCCGCGAGCAGGGTTGCCATGCGCGGCGTGGCAGGCCGGCTGGCCGTGCCGATGCCTGCGCCGCCTCGCCGGTTGATCTGCAGCATGGCGTCGAAAGCCTGCTGCAGCAGCCGTTCGGTGCCCGTATCGTGTCCATCGACGGCGCTGCCAATACTGCATGACAGGAAGGCCTCGAAGCCGCCAACCTGGAAAGGCCTGCCGAGTTCGGCGGCCATGGCCTGGCTCAACGCTTGGGCGTTTTCGGCGCCGTCGGGCAGCACGCAGGCCACCCCGAGGTCGGCCGGCCCCAGCCACTGCATGGCCACCGGCATGCTGGCGACTGCGGTGACGCGGAATTTGACCTGGGCACGCAGTTCGTGCGCGCGCTTCGGCCCGATGTTTTCACAGGCGTGCGCAAAGCGGTCGAGCCGGATCACCAGCACGGCCAGCAGATGGGCCGGACTGAAATGCGCGCGATGTTCTTCCAGCGCGGCCAGGAAGGCAACCGGCTGGATGGCTGGTGTGTCGGCAGGTGACCCACTGCCACCGACGCCTGGAGACGGCGTGTCTTTGGTGTCAGGATCCATCAATTACCCGTGCTGGCAGCGAGTTCATTTGTGCATTGGCCGCCCGCGATACTCCGGACTGCATTCCCGTTCATGCGTAAAAATGGCGCGCTTTCCGCTTTCGATCGCGCGCATGCTATTTATTATTTTGATAACGATGCGACCAGTCATCTCGGTAGTACTACTTAGTTGTCCGACCGCATAAATCAGATCATACGGCAGCGAAGACAATTTCGGAGAACGACGATGTCGACGTGGCGCGTGCGTCGCACGCGTTTTGATTTCAAACAACGCTCTGCATTGTCGCCACGTTTGTTATCTTGACCATCCAGGGCGATTGACGATAAAGGGCGCGCACGCAAATCAGCCCTGATTCCAGCCGCGATCTGCCGTTGCACCAAAGAAAAACGGGCGCATGGTGTGCGCCCGTTGTTGTTTCACACTGCCTGCGGATCTCAACCCGTGGTGTCGGATTCCGGACCATCTTCCGGCGGCACCCGCGAGGCCAGCACCTTGTCGATGCGCTTGCCATCCATGTCGATGATCTCGAACTTCCAGTCTTCCCACTGGACCGTATCGGCCGTTTGCGGCAGGCGGCCCAGCAACAGCAGCAGCATGCCCGACAGCGTGTGATAGCGCTCCTTGTCTTCCTCCGGTACCGCGCGCAGACCCGTGCGGTCCTTGAGTTCCGGGATCGGGATCAGGCCATCGAGCAGCCATGATCCATCCTCGCGCTGGATGGCCCATTCCTCGCCGGCCGTTTCGGTCTTGAACTCGCCGGTGATTGCCTCGATCAGGTCCTGCAGCGTGACCAGGCCCAGGACTTCGCCATACTCGTCGATCACGAACGCGATCTGGCCGCCAGAGGAGCGGAAGTTCTCCAGCAGTTCCATGCCGGTCACGCTTTCCGGCACGAACACCGCGGCCTGCAGCACTGCGGTCAGGTCGGCCTTCTCGCCGCGCAGGCGGCGGGCCAGCAGCTGACGCGCGCTGACCACGCCAAGGATGTCATGCATGCCACCGCGCACCACGGGGAAGCGCGAATGGTCCGACTCCTCGATGCGGCGCAGGTTTTCTTCCTCGGTCGACTCGACGTCGAGATAGACCACATCGCCACGGGGCACCATCAACGAAGCCAGCTGGCGGTCGTCCAGCCGGAACACGTTACGCACCATCGTGTGCTCGTGGCGTTCGATCACGCCCGCTTCGGAGCCTTCCACCAGCAGCGCGTGGATTTCTTCCTCGGTCACGGCGGGGCCACGATCGGACTTCACGCCCAGCATGCGCAGCACCAGCTGCGTGGAGCCGGACAGCAGCTTGACGAACGGCGTGGAGGCGACGGCCAGGAACGAGATCGGGCGCGCGGCCAGGCGGGCGATGGTTTCGGGTGCCATCTGGCCCAGGCGCTTCGGCACCAGTTCGCCGAGCACGATCGAGAAATAGGTCAGGCCCGCCACGACGATGGCAGTCGCCATGTAGCCCGCCGTGGTGGACGATATGCCGAAGCCTTGCAGCCATACGGCGAGCGGCGATGCCAGCGTCGATTCGCCGACCACGCCGTTAAGCACGCCAATCGACGTGATGCCGATCTGCACCGTGGACAGGAAGCGGGTCGGGTCCTCGCCCAGCTTGACCGCCGCAATGGCGCCACGGTCCCCGTCCTCGATCTGGCGTTGCAAACGGGCCTTGCGGGCTGTCACCAGCGCGATTTCGGACATGGCGAACAAGCCGTTCAGCAAGATCAGCGCCAGCAGTATGGCTATTTCCATCAGGGTGCGCGCCCTGTGCGCGCGGGAATTGAAAAGTCAAAGCATACCATCCGCATGTGACGCCGCATCGCTGCTGTGGCGCGAACATCACCCAAATGGGTGTGCAGGATTCATGCCGTGATCGGCTCGACGTCCCGGTCGATCGCCGCGCCTGCATAGGCCCGGGCCACCCGCAGCGCGTAGTTGGCTTCGAGCCGGACCCAGAACTCCGCCGACGTGCAGAAAAAGCGGGCCAGCCGCAATGCGGTTTCGGGCGAAATGGCGCGTTCGCGCCAGAGGATGCCTTCGATACGTGTCACCGGCACGCGCAGCGCCACGGCAAGGGCGCCGGCGGACAGCGCATTGGGCACCATGAACTCGTGCAGCAGGATATCGCCAGGCGGGATGGGCGGCGCCGGCTCGCCAGTGACATGGCTGCTGAAATCCGTCCGGGGCAGGTCGTCTCGCCTGAGGCTCATGCTTGCTCCTCGTCCGCGGGGCATTGCGCAACCTCCACATCCCAGGCTTCGCCATTGAGGAAGCGGAAGCACAGATGCCAGTCGCCCTCGATGCGCACCCGCCACTGGCCGCGCCGCCGCCCGCGCATCGGTTCCAGTTCGTTGGCCGGGGCGGCGGCCAGGTCCGGTGGCGACACTGCGGCGTCCAGCATTGCCAGCTTGCGCATGGCGCCGGACTGGATGGCCGGGGGCAGGGTATGCACGTGATGGCCGCAGAACAGCGCGGCCGTGGACTTGTCGGCAAGGGAACAGATCATGTGGTTGGCCCGCATCGAGATAGAGGGAAAGCGGACATGCTAGGGGGCGCCGCGCGCCAGCGAAATGCGACGAATCTGAAAGACGCCGGCTTTATGGGTCTAATCTGGGCCCGATCCGGCACGGGCGTGAATGACGGCGATTACCTGGCAGGTAGTCGTACAGCATCCGGCCATGTGCTGTAATGCGTTGCATGGAAACGCTCACGCCTGGCTCCGAAGCCGCTCTCGACTTTCCCGGACTCCTGCGCTACTGGCGCGGCAAGCGCGGCTACAGCCAACTGGCGCTGTCGCTGGCGGCCGGGGTGTCACAGCGCCATATCAGCTTTCTCGAATCGGGTCGCGCCCGGCCCAGCCGCGAGATGGTGCTGGCGCTGGCCGACCGGCTTGGCGTGCCGCTGCGCCAGCGCAACCGGCTGCTGCTGGCAAGCGGCTATGCCCCGGCCTACAGCGAGAACACGCTGGGCGCGCCGACCATGCAGATGGTGCGTCACGCGATTTCGCTGATCCTGTCCAAGCAGGAGCCGTATCCGGCGGTGGTGCTGGACCGCTTCTGGCATCTGGTCGATGCCAACGACGCGTACCGGCGCATGCTGGCGCAACTGCTGGGCAAGCGCCAGCCGGCGGTGCTGGACGGCCAGGGCGGGCGCCTGAACCTGATGCTGGCGGTGTTCGATCCCAACGGGTTGTGGCCGGTGCTGGAGAATGCGCGCCAGGTGGGCCGCTATCTGCTGCGTCGCGTCTCACAGGCGTTGCAGGTGCAGGCACACGACCAGACCGCACGTGAGATCTTTCGCCGCATAGCCGAATGGCATCCGGACATGGTGGGTCCCGGCGGCGTGCTGCTGGTGGAGGACGATCCCGCCGAGGGGCCGTTGCCGCCGGTATTGCCAGTGGTGGTGCACGCCGGGCGCTTCCGCGCGTCGCTGTTTTCCACGCTGACCACGCTCGGCAACCCGCAGGACGTCACGCTGCAGGAACTGCGGATCGAGTGCTTCTATCCCGCAGACGACGCGACCCGCGAACTGTTCGAGGCGATGGCGGCCACTGCGGTGAAGTCGTCGTAGCCGGTGCATTGCTACTGGGAAACTCTTTCCAGGTAGCAGTTCGGCCAAAAAAGCACAGTCGTGCTAACATCGCCCCGCCGTCGTGGCATGCAGGCTGCGGCGGCATCGTTACGTCTTCAGGGCGGGGTGAAAGTCCCCACCGGCGGTATGTGGTCACTGTCGAAAGGCAGGGTTGCCACGAGCCCGCGAGCGCCCGCATTCCCGTGCGGGGTCAGCAGACCTGGTGAGAGGCCAGGGCCGACGGTCATAGTCCGGATGAAAGAAGATGGGCGGAATCCGCATGGCATTCCCACGCGCGAACGGCATTGCCCGTGCGCGCGGGCGGAGCGTTGTGCGCGGTTGCGCTGATCGTTCCCCTGAAACGCCCATGGAAACTTCATTGCACGGAGCGTTTCACCAATGCTGACTCTCAACCAAAGCCATCTTTCCGACCTGGCCGCTGGCGATCTTGCCACGGCCGAAGCCGACCCGCGCCCGCTTGCGGAGCGCATCGCCCAGGCGCTGGACGCCATGCGCGAAGGGCGTCCCGTCGTGCTGCTCGACGACGACGACCGCGAGAACGAGGCCGACCTGATCCTGGCCGCCGAACGCCTGACCAACGCCAACATGGCGATGATGATCCGCGAATGCAGCGGCATCGTCTGCCTGTGCCTGACCGCCGGCAAGGTGCGCCAGCTCGGTCTGCGTCCGATGGTCGAAAACAATCGCAGCCAGTACGGCACGGCCTTCACGGTGTCCATCGAGGCGCGCGAGGGCGTGACCACCGGCGTCAGCGCGGCCGATCGCATCACGACCATCCGCGCCGCCATTGCCGATGATGCCGGCACCGATGCGGTGGTCAGCCCGGGGCATGTGTTTCCCCTGGTGGCCGTGGACGGCGGCGTGTTGCAGCGACGTGGCCACACCGAAGGCTCGGTGGAACTGGCCCGCATGGCCGGCCTGTCGCCGGCGGCGGTACTGTGCGAACTGATGAATCCGGACGGCACGATGGCGCGTCGGCCCGAGGCGCTGGCCTTTGCGCAGATGTACCAGTTGCCGGTGCTGACCATCGCCGACCTGGTGGCGTGGCGCGAGCAGCAAGGCTGATCATCGCAGCGATAAGGGTGGACTGATCCTGCGCAAACGACGCGCGAATATCGCGCAGGAATGACGCGTGGGAGGCGTATTCCGGCCACTTCGTTCGTCGCGAGTTGTCGCGTGGGCCGCGGGCTGTGCGAAAATCCGGGGCTTCTTCCCGTCCTTACGAGGGTACCCCCCGATGTTTTTCCGCATGCTCGCACGCACGGCCCTGCTCGCCGGCGCGTGTTTCAGTGTGGCGGCGCAGGCCGAGTCCAACGGCGCGCCGTCCTTCAGCAATCCTCCCGCACGTGCCGCCGCGGCAAGCGGTCTCTACCAGTGCCAGGGGCCCAATGGCGGCACCATCTTCCGCGGTTCGCCGCGCGAAGGGTGTACGCAGGTGGCGTCGCCCGATCCGGGTGCGCCTGACCCCCAGCGTTGGCTGCCGCTAATGGGCGCCAATGGCGTGATTTCCTATCTGGACCAGACGTCGATTCGCCGGCGCGGGCCCGAGGTGGGCGTGGTGCTGGTGCACAATGCGCCGCCAGGAGTGATCAAGACCGCCAGCGGCGACACGATCCGGTCGTCGCTGAAGCGGATGGTGCTCAACTGTGCCACGTCGATGTACGCGGTGATCGAGCAGACGCTATATCCCAAGCGCTACGCCCGTGGCGACTCGCTCTATACGATCCGTGGCCCGCAGGCCGGCATGCCGCAACAGGCGGTGTCCGGTACCCTGGCCGGCGAACTGGTGACGCGCCTCTGCCATTGAGCAGGCCGCTGCCGGGCAGCGGCCGCATTGCTACGGTGCCGCGGCTTCAGTCTTCGACGTGCCGCGCCTTCCACGTGCCGTTCGACTGCTTGCAGAACCAGCCCGACCAGGCCTCGGTGGCGCTGCCACGCTTGAGATCAGACTTGAGCCGGCGGCACTTCTGACCCTGGTCGGTCTTCGTGGCGATCGGGGTGATCGTTCCATCGACGGCCTGGCGGCGGTTTTCGGCCGGGTAGTGCCATTCCACGGCCTGGTTATCCTCCGTTTCATTGAGCGCCTTGCCAACGGATTGCTGCAGCGAGGCCGCTTCCTTCTTGGTCAGCGTGCCGATGATGCTGCCGGACAGATAGGTCTGGAAATACGCGAACGCGGGTTGCGTGGTGCCCAGGAGCAGGGCGCAGCCCAGGCTGGCGGCCAGGGCCGGACGGGTTAGGCGCCGTACGTGCATGTCGATTCCTCGTGGCTGAAAAAACCGGTGGGTGAACGGGGCGATTGTAAGCGCCGTGCCCCGGATTCGGTGCATCTCAATGCACAATCGCGCATGCATCTGCCCGATTGATGGTCCACCCCCCGGACATCAGCGCCCCTTCATGGCGCCTTCCCGCGCATGATCTATGCTTGACTTCAGCCTTTGAGCGCACGCGCGAGGCGCCTTCCAGCCCACAGGCGAGACATTTTGTTGCAAAGGTTGCGGTGACGAAACGTGACTTTTAAGGCTCGAATTGTTAAGGTTTCGCATCGCATTGCAACAATCCCGACAAGCGTACGTTGCGCGCATCCCGACTGTATCGGGCCTGCGTACTATTGCCGCGTCTGATGCGCCGCACGCTGGTCCGTCTTTTGCTGTAGCCACTCGTTGAAGTTTCCTGACGTATTCCGGTGCGGTCGCTTCGTCCGGCCGCCTGCTTCCCTGCCAACCCTGTCTACGGCCTTCATGTCCGCATATCCGACGTCGTTCCGCCCTGTCCAACGCCCGACCGCCGCGCCCGCGCGCCGCTTAGCCGGCAGGATGTCAGGGCTGGGGCGCTGGATTGGCGGCGGCATGCTGGCCGTGCTGGCCCTGACCGCCCACGCATTCGATTTCGAAACCGTGGCGGCGCGCGCGCGCCAGCTGTCGGCGTCGCCGTACAAGCCGCCCAAGGCGCAGGAACTGCCGCGCGAGCTGAAAGAGCTGACGTACGACCGCTATCGCGAGATCGAATACAAGCCCGAGCGCTTTGCCTGGCGCGGGGCCCGGCTGCCGTTCGAGATCTCTTTTTTCCATGAGGGCATGGTGTTCGACCAGCCCGTGCGGATCAACGAGGTGGTCAACAACAGCGTACGTGAATTCCGCTTCGACCCGGCAGCGTTCAACTACGGGCCGCACAAGGTGGACCCCGCCAAGCTCAAGGGGCTGGGATTTGCCGGTTTCCGGCTGATGTATCCGCTGAACCAGGGCAAGCGCAAGGACGAACTGGCGTCGTTCCTGGGGGCCAGCTACTTCCGCGCGCTGGGCAAGGACCAGTGGTATGGCTTGTCGGCCCGCGGCCTGGCAGTCGATACGGCGCTGAACTCGGGCGAGGAATTTCCGCGCTTTACCGAATTCTGGATCGAGCGGCCGTCGGCCAACGACAAGCAGCTGACGATCTATGCGCTGATGGACTCGCGCCGCATGAGCGGCGCCTACCGCTTCATCATCAAGCCCGGCAACGAGACGGTGATGGAGGTCAAGTCGCGCCTGTTCCTGCGTGAGCACGTGACCAAGCTTGGCCTGGCGCCGCTGACCAGCATGTACCTGTTTGGCGAGAACCAGCCATCGCCCACCACCGATTTCCGCCCCGAGGTGCATGACTCCGACGGCCTGTCGGTGCAGCTTGGCACCGGCGAATGGATCTGGCGTCCGCTGGTCAATCCCAAGCGCCTGCTGGTGACGTCGTTCGCCGCGAACAATCCGCAGGGCTACGGCCTGATGCAGCGCGACCGCAATTTCGACAACTACCAGGAGATCGGTTCCTGGTACGAGCGCCGTCCGAGCGGCTGGGTCGAGCCCAAGGGCAACTGGGGTTCGGGCCGCGTGGAGCTGGTGCAGATTCCGACGCCGGACGAGACCAACGACAACATCGTGGCGTTCTGGGTGCCGGATAACCCGCCCAAGCCGAAGCAGGCGTTCGACTACGAGTACCGGCTGAAGTGGCAGAAGGATGGCGAAAACCTGCCGCCGCTGTCGTGGGTCACGCAGACGCGCCGCGGGCAGGGCCTGACGCGCAAGCAGGACGACACCAGTTTCTCGCTGGTGGTGGATTTCGAAGGCCCCGCGTTCAAGAAGCTGCCCGAGGAGGCACGCCTGGACCCGGTGGTATCGGCAGACGCCAACGGCGAACTGCTGAAGACAACCGTCCAGCGCAACGAGGCCACGGGTGGCTGGCGCATGACGATGTTCTTGCGACGCAAGGACGAGAACAAGCCGGTTGAGTTGCGCGGCTATCTTCGCAACGGCAATACAACCCAATCCGAGACATGGAGCTACATCTTACCCCCAGGCTAAAGCAGCGCCCGGCCCAGGCGGCGGCAGCATGCGAGCGCTATGTCGACCGCCTGCCGGCTTCGCCCGAACTGCGTAGCGAACTGCTGGCCGATACCCCGAAATCGCTGATGTCCAGCGTGCCGGCCGAGGGTATCGAAGTGCCGTCGGCCATGATTGAATTGCAGACGCGTCTGGCCGGTCGCGATCCGAAGGACAAGGAAGCTTCCGATTTGAATGACGGCAGCGCCCCGGGTGGGGCAACCTACGCATCGGTGGGTCGTCGCTTTGCGATGGCCTATGGCAACCCGCAGGTGGACGGCGAACCGCTGCTGCAGCGAAACGACGACGGCACCGTGCGCGTGAATACGGGGCCGGACCCCGAGCGCGCCTCGATGGTGCCGCGCCAATGGCCGCCGCATATCGTCTGGGGCGGCATCCGCAACGCCTGGCGCCGGATGCTGGGCCGCCCGCCCGTGCCCGAGACCTGGGACACCCTGCACGACGGCCCCGACGCCGAAGGCAAGTGGCACCCGGCCGGCTCGCACCGCCGCTGGTTCCTGCTGGCGCTGGTGGTCGGGCAGACCATCATGGCCACGTACTTCATGTCGCGCGTGCTGCCGTACCACGGCGCCGATCCGCTCGAAGTGGCTATCCTGACGCTGTTCGCGATCCTGTTCTCGTGGGTCTCGGCGGGTTTCTGGACGGCGATGATGGGCTTCCTGGTGCTGTTCAAGGGGGGCGACAAGCACCTGATCTCGCGCAGCGCGGCCAGCGATGCGCCGCTCGACCCGTCTGCGCGGACGGCAATCATCATGCCGATCTGCAACGAAGACGTGACGCGCGTCTTCGCGGGCCTGCGTGCCACGTACGAATCGCTGGAACGCGCGGGCGAGCTGCAACACTTCGATTTCTTCGTGCTGTCCGATAGCGGCAATCCTGACCTGCGCACCGCCGAGCACGATGCGTGGATCGAGCTGTGCCGTGCCGTGGGCGGTTTTGGCCGCATTTTCTATCGCTGGCGCCGCCACCGCGTGAAGCGCAAGACCGGCAATGTGGCCGACTTTTGCCGCCGCTGGGGCAGCAAGTACCGCTACATGATCGTGCTGGACGCCGACAGCGTGATGAGCGGCGACTGCCTGGCGACGCTGGCTCGCCTGATGGAAGCCAACCCGGGCGCGGGCATCATCCAGACCGCGCCGCTGGCCGTGGGCCGCGACACGCTGTATGCGCGGGTGCAGCAGTTTTCCACGCGCGTCTATGGTCCGCTGTTTACGGCGGGATTGCATTACTGGCAGCTTGGCGAGTCGCATTACTGGGGCCACAACGCCATCATCCGCATCAAGCCGTTCATGGAACACTGCGGGCTGGCGCCGCTGCCAGGCAAGGGGCCGCTGTCCGGCGAAATCCTGTCGCACGACTTTGTCGAGGCCGCGATGATGCGGCGGGCAGGGTGGGGCGTGTGGATTGCCTACGACCTGCCGGGCTCGTTCGAGGAACTGCCGCCGAACCTGCTGGACGAGGTCAAGCGCGACCGCCGCTGGTGCCAGGGCAACCTGATGAACTTCAGGCTGTGGATGAAGCAGGGCTTCCATGCCGTGCACCGGGCCGTGTTCCTGACCGGCATCATGGCCTACGTGTCGGCGCCGCTGTGGTTCCTGTTCCTGCTGCTGTCCACGGCCGCGCTGGCCAAGCACGCGCTGGTGCCGCCCGAGTACTTCACCAAGCCGTACCAGCTGTTTCCGACCTGGCCCGAATGGCATCCGGAAAAGGCGCTGATGCTGTTCTCCGCCACCGCCACGCTGCTGTTCCTGCCGAAGCTGGCAAGCGTGATCCTGCTGCTCAAGGACGCGAAGCAGTACGGGGGCGTGGTGCGCCTGTTCCTGAGCATGCTGATCGAAATGGCGCTCTCGGCGCTGCTGGCCCCGACGCGCATGCTGTTCCATACGAAGTTCGTGATCGCGGCATACAGCGGCTGGGGCATTTCTTGGAAGTCGCCCCCGCGCGAGGACGCCGAGACCACGTGGGGCGAAGCCTTCCGCCGCCACGGGTGGCACACGGTGCTGGGCCTGGTATGGGGTGCGGGCGTGTACTGGCTGAGCCCGGGCTTCATCTGGTGGCTGCTGCCGATCGTGGGCTCGCTGGCGATGTCGATTCCGCTGTCGGTAATGCTGTCGCGTGTGTCGCTGGGCCGCGCCGCGCGCCGTGCCGGTTTGTTCATGATCCCCGAGGAAACCTACGTGCCGCGCGAGATCGTCGAAACGCAGCAGCATGTGGAAAGCGCCCAGGAAACGCCGCGCTTCGTCGATGCCGTGGTCGATCCCGTGACCAACGCGCTGATGTGCGCCACGGCCACGCCGCGCACGGTACAGCCGGAGCCGGCCAGGCTGCAGCATGCATCGCTGGTGCAGCACGCGCTGACCCATGGCCCGGGTTCGTTGTCGCCGGCGCAGAAGCATGTGCTGCTGGGCGACCCGTTCGCATTGTCGAAGCTGCACGAACTGGTCTGGGGATCGCCGCTGGCGGACGCCGCGTGGAAGGAAACGCGGGTGCTGCTGCGCCGCGCGCCGAACGTGCTGCCCTTGCGGCCACGGGCGGCATGAACTGACGGTACCCGCAATGAAAACGGCAGGCTCAAGGCCTGCCGTTTTCATTGCCCGTTTCAAACGGATGCGTTTCAGCGCAGCGCAGATACGCAGATCGGTGCGTTGATATAGACGTCGCCCACGCGGCGCTCGCCGCGGTCGTTGCGCGTCATGTAGCGGAACATCATGCTGACGCCGAGCTTGGTCAGGATTTCCACGTCGCGGTTGGCGCAGATGTTGCGCTGGAGCGGCGCGGCGTAGTTCACCTCGAAGCTGGCCAGGTCAAGCATCGGGCCGCGGTAGTTGGTCAGTTCCAGCTGAAACAGCACGTGCTTGCCCGGTATCGACTGGCAGCGGCGCAGGCGCGTCTCGCCATCGATCTCGATGGGCAGGATATCGTTGAGCTGGCGGCAGGCGCGCGCCAGCACACTGTCCGGGCGATTGGTACTGCGCAGCAGTTCGGGGACGCCGGCCGCACCGGTGTTCTGTCCGGTGGCCGCGCCCTTGAGCATGCGTGACAGGGCCTCGGCTTCGTCGACCGCCACGGGCGCGGACGACGATGCCGGTGCCATGGCGGGCGGCCTGCCAGGCGCTGCCCATGCGGGCAACGGCGGCAAGGCTGCCAGTGCAACCAGGCTCAGCGAAGCAATAAACGGCGTATGTCGTATGGTCATGCAGGATAACGTTGCCGGGGACGGGTCCCGTGATCCGTCTCCCGCGATGCGTCTGACTGCGTGGTCTGGGGTACATCCGTCCCGACAGGCAGGCATTGTACCCTCCACCCCGCCACACGTGAAAGCAGCGCCACCCGTGGTGCCGCACCGGCAGCCGGTTTGCGGCAGATTTTCCACGGTACTTCTGGTGACTTGACGCCCGCTCCGCCAAGCGCTTGCACGCTATGCAACAATTGCGGCTTGTCCTACCGGAACCCTTTCATGACGTCCTCCACAAGCGCGCGCACCGACGCGCGCTTTCCGCTCTGGCTGCTGATCTGCGCGTCGCTCACCGCCATCGCACCGCTTTCCATTGACATGTACCTGCCCAGCTTTCCGGCGCTGGCGGCCGATCTGCATACCGATATCGGCAGGGTACAGCTGACGCTGGGTACGTTCCTGGTGGGGTTGGCCATCGGACAGGCGTTCTACGGGCCGGTCAGCGACCGGTTCGGCCGCAAGGCGCCGCTCTATGCGGGCCTGACGATCTATGGCGTGGCCGCCGCTGGTTGCGCGCTGGCGTCTAGCGTGGAGTCGCTGATGGTCTGGCGTTTCCTGCAGGCGCTGGGTGGCTGCACCGGGCTGGTGGTTTCGCGTGCGGTGATTCGCGACCGGCTCGAGGCGCGCGAGTCCGCGCGGGCCTTTTCGTCGCTGATGCTGGTGATGGGCCTGGCGCCGATCCTGGCGCCGCTGATCGGCGGCGCGGTGCTGGCGGCCACGGGCTGGCGCGCGATCTTCTGGATCCACTGCGGCGCGGCCGTGCTGCTGCTGTGGCTGATCCATACGCGGATGGAGGAATCGCTGGACCCGCAACGCCGCCGCACGCTGCATCCCGGTACCGTGCTGCGCGGTTACTGGGAGCTGTTGCGCGACCGTGAATTCCTGGGCTATTCGCTGTCCGCCGGGTGCGTGCAGGGGGGCATGTTCGCCTATATCGCAGGCTCGCCGTTCGTGCTGATCGAACTGCATGGCATCGATCCCTCCCACTACGGCTTTGTTTTCGGGGCCAACGCATTTGGCCTGATCGCGATGTCGCAGGTCAACGCGAAGCTGGTGCGCGCCCGGGCGCTGGACGATGTGCTACGCGTCGCGCTGATCGCGCCATGCGTGGCGGGCCTGACGCTGGCAGCCGCCACGCTGCTGGGCTTGGCCTCGCTGCCGGTGCTGCTGTGCTGCTTCTTCGTATTCCTGGCCGGGCTGGGCTGCATCACGCCCAATGCGTCGGCACTGGCGCTGGCGCATCAGAGCCATCGCGCCGGCACGGCGTCGGCCTTGATGGGCACGCTCCAGTTCGGCTTCGGCACGCTGGCCGGTGCGGCGGTCAGCGTCTGGCACGACGGTACGGCGCTGCCGCTGGCCGTGGTGATGGCGGTCTGCGGCAGCGGCGCCGTGCTGCTGCGTCTGTATGGGCGGGCCGGCATGCGCCAGCCCGGCTGATCGCTGCCGCTTGCCGGCTCAGGCGGCCTGGTTGGCCGGCTGGGTCAACGGCACGGCCGGTGCATTCTGCATGACCACCATCTGTGCGGGCATCGGGGCGGCGAATCCGGCCGCGCCGAAGCTGTCGCGGATGGTGCGGTTGGTATCGAAATACACCTGCCAGTAATTGTCGTTATGGCAGTACGGACGTACCGCCAGCACCGGGCCCACCAGCGTGAATTCCAGGATCTCGACGTCGACCGGCGGGTCGGCCAGCACGTTCGGGATGGCGGCCAGTTTTTCCTTGAGCAGCGCGATGGCTGCCGTCGCGTCGGTGGTGCCGGCCAGTTGCGCCTTCAGTTCCACGCGCCGGAACGGATTGGCCGTGAAATTCTGGATCGTGTCGCTGAAGATCTTGTTGTTGCCGATGACGGTCAGGACGTTGTCCGGGGTGTCGAGTGACGTCGCAAAAAGACCAATCTCGCGCACCGTACCGGTCACGCCGCCCACGGTCACGAAATCGCCCACCTTGAACGGACGCAGGACGACCAGGAAGGCGCCGGCGGCGAAGTTCGACATCAGCCCGGACCAGGCCATCCCGATGGCTACGCCGGCCGCGGCGATCAGCGCCGCGAACGTGGTGGTCTGGATGCCGAAATAGCCGAGGATGCCGATCACCAGCACCACATTCAGTGTGACGGTGACAATCGATCCGACATAGCGCAGCAGGGTGGGGTCGACGCTTTGCTTGGACAGCGAGTTCTGCACCAGGCGCACCACGAAATGGATCAGCCAGCGGCCCACTACCCAGAATGCCAGCGCGGCCAGGATTTTCACGCCGAATATGGTGGCATAGCTGTAAATGACGTCGCGGATGCTTTGCAGCGAATTGGTATCCATGAACATGCTCCTGTGATTTATGGGCAGGAAAAACCGGGGACAGCAAAACGGAGGGTGCTGTCGATAATGTCAGGATCACAAGGCACGCCTGTGTCGGCGTTTACGGAAACGGCAAGGGCATTATTGGGCGCCCGCCGGCGAAAGTTCAAGTCAATCTTTTTTGCGCGCCAAGTAAAAACGGCCGGGTAAATGCCCCGGCCGTTTTTTCACGCAATGCTTTACAAATCCGTGGGTTACCAGTTCGTTTCACGCTCCGGCGTGGCCGAGATCCGGTGCAGCGTCAGGTCCGCGCCGTTGAATTCCTCTTCCGGGTCCAGGCGGATGCCCACCAGCTTCTTCAGCGTGCCGTAGACCACCGTGCCACCGATCAGCGCGACCACGATACCCATCAGCGTGCCGGCCACCTGGGACACCAGCGACACGCCGCCCATACCACCCAGCAGGTGGCTGCCGAAAATGCCCGCGGCAATGCCGCCCCAGGCACCGCAGAGGCCGTGCAGCGGCCAGACACCCAGCACATCGTCGATATGCCATTTGTTCTGGGCCAGCGTGAACATATGAACGAACAGCAAGCCAGCCACGACGCCGGTTACCAGCGCGCCCAGCGGATGCATGATGTCGGACCCGGCACAGACCGCCACCAGCCCGGCCAGCGGGCCGTTGTACGAGAAACCCGGGTCGTTGCGGCCGGCCGCCCATGCCGCCAGCGTGCCGCCGACCATCGCCATCAGCGAGTTGATGGCCACCAGGCCGCTGATCTTGTCGATGGTCTGCGCGCTCATCACATTGAAGCCGAACCAGCCCACTGCCAGCACCCAGGCGCCCAGCGCCAGGAACGGGATGTTCGACGGCGGATGCGCGCTGATGCGGCCATCCTTCTGGTAACGGCCACGGCGCGCCCCCAGCAGCAGCACGGCGGGCAGGGCGATCCAGCCACCCACGGCATGCACCACCACCGAACCGGCGAAGTCGTGGAACGGCGCCCCGGTCACCGAGGCCAGCCAGTCCTGCACGCCCAGGCGGTTATTCCAGACGATGCCCTCGAAGAACGGATAGACAAAGCCCACCAGCACGAAAGTTGCCATCAGCTGCGGGTTGAACCGCGAACGCTCCGCAATGCCGCCCGAGATAATCGCCGGGATGGCCGCGGCGAACGTTGCCAGGAAGAAGAACTTAACCAGTTCGTGACCATTTTTCTCGGCCAGCGTCTCGGCGCCGGCAAAGAACTGCACCCCGTAGGCAATCGTGTAGCCGATGAAGAAGTAGGCGAGCGTCGACACCGCGAAATCGACCAGAATCTTTACCAGTGCATTGACCTGATTCTTCTTGCGAACCGTGCCAAGTTCCAGAAAGGCGAACCCGGCGTGCATTGCCAGCACCATGATCGCGCCCAGCAGGATGAACAAGGCATCCGTGCCTGTCTTCAGGTTGTCCATCGTTACCTCATGCTCAAAATGGGAGCACGGATAAGCAATTAGCGTTCCAGTTTTGGCCGCAAAACAGGGATTGCAGCGCCAAATCAGGGCGTTACGCACACAACTGGCGATGACTGCATCCGGAAATCGGGCCGTCGCGGAAGCGCGACGGGTCGATCCTGGGGCATGGATGCGCCAAAATGACGCGCGCCGCAGGGCGGAATGGAACGTGAATGGTGCATGACGCGTTCATGCACCGGAATCGGGCGGGTTGCCTGTTACCGGGGCGGTGGCAAACCGGGGTATAAATTGCGCATTCCGGTGGACAAACGGCAACTTTCTGTCGGTTTCACAAAGTGCGTCGTCCGATACGTCCAGTCTCCGAAATGTGATGTGCCGATTCGGAAAACAGAGGGGTAAAAACCCCGCTAAGTCTTGTCAGGGAACGATTTCCGGCAGTTTTCGTTGCATCGGTGCCACTGGGGATTGCTCAAGCCGCAAAGGGCAGATTAGACTGCGCCGATCGGACTTTTGCCACTTGGGAAAAGTCCGGTGACGACGACCAAACAAGGGAAATCAGCCATGAATAAAGGTGAACTGGTATCGGCCATCGCCGCGGAAGCAGAACTCAGCAACGCCGCCGCCGAGCGCGCGCTGAACGCTGCGCTGGACAGTATCAAGAAGGCAGTCGCGAAGGGTGACTCGGTCACGCTGGTGGGTTTTGGCAGCTTCAGCTCGGGCAAGCGTGCTGCACGTACCGGTCGCAATCCGCGCACCGGCGAAACGATCAAGATCCCGGCCGCCAAGACGGTGAAGTTCTCGGCCGGCCAAGGTTTCAAGGACGCCGTGAACAAGAAGAAGTAAGCGCATCGCGTTCCAGGAAGTACAGAAAGCGGCCTGCAGGGCCGCTTTTCTATTTTGTCCCTCGGATTATTCAGACTGTCTGGTGCCTGGCAGCGGAAAAACGCGCCGTCCGGTATGCCATGACGCGGCGCACCGGGTTACACTGCCCGCGCCTCAGGCTCGATTTCTGGATTTTCTGCGATGAATGATTTGTCCCACCAGCTGTCCATGACCGTGCTGATGACGCCGGACATGGCCAATTTCTCCGGCAATGTCCACGGCGGCACGATCCTCAAGTACCTGGATATGGTGGCCTACGCCTGCGCGAGCCGCTATGCCGGGCGGTATGTCGTGACGCTGTCGGTCGACCAGGTGGTGTTCCGCCAGCCGATCCATGTCGGGGAACTGGTGACGTTCCTGGCAGCGGTGAACTTCACGGGCCGCAGCTCGATGGAAATCGGCATCAAGGTGGTGACCGAGAACATCCGCAGCAAGGTGGTTCGCCATACCAACAGCTGCTATTTCACGATGGTGGCCGTGGACGACAACGGCACGCCGGCCGAGGTGCCGCCGCTGCAGCCACGCGACGAGGTGGAGCGCCAACGTTTCGAAGCCGCCAGGCAGCGCCGCGCGCTGCGCCAGGAAATGGAGCGCCGCCACGACGAGATCAAGGGGGCGACGACCGAATGACGCCCAGGCCGTTGCGCATTTTCATGGCAGTCGGGCTGGCCTGTGGCCTGGCCACGCTGCTGGCCGCCGCCCATGCCGAGGAAATCGGTAGCGTTTCTACGAATTTCCGCGTGACGGGGTCGGACAAGGTCGTGATCGAGGCTTACGACGATCCGCAGGTCGACGGCGTGACGTGCTACGTGTCGCGCGCCCGCACCGGCGGCATCAAGGGCACGTTCGGCATGGCCGAGGACCCGCCCGAGGCGTCGATTGCCTGCCGCCAGGTGGGTACGATCGCGTTCAAGGGGCCGCTCAAGGCGCAGGAGGACGTGTTCTCGGAGCGCATGTCGATCCTGTTCAAGACGCTGCACGTGGTGCGCGCGGTTGATCGCAAGCGCAATACGCTGGTCTACCTGACCTATTCGGACAGGATTGTCAGCGGCAGCCCGCAGAACGCGGTGACGGCCGTCCCGGTGCCTGCCGGGACGCCGATTCCGGTGAAGTAAGGGCCTCGCGGCGTCGCCAGTCTCGCGACGCCGCGCCTTCCTATTCGAACAGCTTGCGCAGGTTCGACTTCAGGATCTTGCCGTTCGGGTTGCGGGGCAGCATGTCGTCGCGGACGATGATCCGCACCGGCACCTTGAACGCGGCCAGCTGCTGGCGCACGAAATCCTGCAGCTCGGCTTCGGTGGCCTGTGCGCCCGGCTTCAGGCTCACCACGGCCCCCGGTTCCTCGCCCAGCGTGCGGTGCGCAATGCCGACAACCGCCGCATCCATGACGGCCGGATGCGCATACAGCGCGCTTTCCACCTCGATGCAGTAGATGTTCTCGCCGCCGCGGATCAGCATGTCCTTCATGCGGTCGACGATATAGAGGAAGCCTTCCTCGTCCAGCCGCGCCACGTCGCCGGTGTGCAGCCATCCGTCGACAAAGGTCTTGGCCGTGGCCTCGGGCTTGTTCCAGTAGCCGCGTACGACGTTGGCGCCGCGCACCATCAGTTCGCCGATCTCGCCCGTCGGCAGGGCATTGCCGAAGCCGTCGTCGATCTTCATTTCGCCGATGGGCAGCGTTGGCCCGCTGGCATCCGGCCGGTGGATGTACTCGTCGGCGCTGTGGCTCGTAAAGGTGGCGGATGTTTCCGTCATGCCCCAGCCGATGCCCGGCGCAGCGTTCGGAAACGCTTCCTTGATGCGGCGGACCAGCTCGGGCGACGCCGGCGCACCGCCGTAGTGGACGTTTTCCAGCGACGACAGGTCGAATTCGTCGCGCCTTGGATGCTCGATGATCTGCCACGCGATGGTGGGCACGCCGCCAGCCGAAGTGCAGCGTTCGCGCTCGATCAGTTCCATCGCGCGCAGGGTGTCCCAGCGATACATCAGCACGATCTTGCCTCCGCTTGCCAGCGCGCCGTTCAGCACCGACATGCAGCCCGTGACGTGGAAGAACGGCACGGCCAGCAGCGCGGCCTTCTGCGGGGCATCGGGATTTGCCTCCGGCACCGGCTCGCCGCGCCGCAGCAGGTTGCGCAGCGGGCTGAACTGCGCACAGACCGCCACCGAGCAGGCATTGCGGTGGGTGCCGACGGCACCCTTGGGTTTGCCCGTGGTGCCCGACGTGTAGAAGATCGTGGCGTCGTCTTCGGGGTCGAGCGGCACCAGCGGCAGCGACTGCGACGGCAGCGTCGGCCAGGCGTCGGACTCGCCGATCACCGAGGCCAGCGGCACGATGCGCGCGTCGTCGAACGTGGTGCCGGCCGGCACGCGGGACACGTAGATGCGTTCCAGCGCAGGGCAGTTGGGCAGGTGTTCCAGGATGCGGTCGAGCCGCTCGTGGTCGACGATGGCGATGCGGCTGCCTGAATCCGACAGCCCGTATTCAAGTTCCGGGCCGGTCCACCACGCGTTAAGCGGCGTGACGATGGCGCCGGTCAGCAGCCCGGCATAGAAGGCCACGGGCCACTCGGGCAGGTTGCGCATGGCTACGGCCACGCGGTCGCCCTTGCGCACGCCGTCGCGCACCAGCTGGTGCGCGAGCGCGGTGGCCGCCAGGGCAAACGCGCGATAGCTGACGCGTTCTTCCTCGTAGACCACGAACGTCTTCTCGCCCCACGCCGCGGCAACCAGGAACAGGTCGCGCAGCGTGGGCGGCGCGTTCTTCCAGACCGTGGTGGGAATGCCCCGGATCACTCGCGTCCCGGTTTCGAACGGCGCGCCGGACGCCGTCAGCCGGGCGTGCGCCTCGGCAATCGACATGACCGGCCAATGCGGGCCGGCCTGCGAGGGTTGCTGCGGATGTTGCGGATGTTGCGACATGCGTTGCCTCCCGCGCAAATCAGATCAGATCGTGACGCCCCCGTCCACCACCATGGCCTGGCCGGTCATGAACGTGCTGGCCGCCGACGCCAGGAAACACGCCGCGCCGGCGATTTCCACCGGCTCGCCGATGCGGCGCAGCGGCGCGTTCTCGGTGGACTGCTTGTAGCGTACCGGATCGTCCCACAGCGCCTTGGCGAAATCGGTCTTGATCAGGCCCGGGGCGATGCAGTTCACGCGTACATTGTGCGGCCCGAACTCCACGGCCAGGTTGCGCGCCAGCTGGAAATCGGCCGCCTTCGACACGTTGTAGACGCCGATGGTGGGCGATCCGCGCAGGCCGCCAATCGACGACACGATGATGATCGAGCCTTCCTTGCGCTCGATCATCTGCGGCGCCACCATCTGGATCAGCCAGTGGTTCGAGATCACGTTGTTGTCCAGCACCTTGCGGAACTGGTCGTCCGACACGCCGCTCATCGGCCCGTAGTAGGGGTTCGAGGCGGCGTTGCAGACCAGGATATCCACCTTGCCGAAGGTGCGGTTGGTTTCGTCGACCAGGTTCTGCAGCGCTTCCTTCGACGAGATATTGGCCGCCACGGCCAGCGCGGTGCCGGCGCCGTGTTGCGCATTGATGGCATCGGCCACTTCCTGGCAGGCCTCGGTCTTGCGCGAAGAGATGACGACCTTGGCGCCCTGGACGGCCATTTGCTCCGCAATGGCCCGGCCAATGCCGCGCGAGGACCCGGTGATGATGGCAACCTTGCCCGACAGATCGAACAATGACATGGTGTCTCCTGATATGGAAAGGCAGCGGTCGTGGCCGCCGCCTGAATCGTGAATGGGCCGGGACATTATGGGCAGGCGTCCCCCCTCAGTCCACAGCCCGACCCGCACGGCAGGGCAGATATCAGCAAACTTTCTGCGGGCAATTCACGCGATGCATGAACCGTGCCGCAGCGCGGAACCCCCTGGGTGCGGGCGGGCCGGCGTGCGCACACGCTAGCGTGCCGCCAGCACGGCCGGCAACCGTGCGGCCAGCGCCGCGCGCAGGTCGTCGTCGATACGGATGCCGAAGCGGTTCGCCAGCACGTCGATAACGTCGCTGGCCGTCGCCAGTTCGGTCTTGCGCACCGTGCCGTCGGGCATGCGCTCGGTCAGGCTGCCGTTGCCAAGCGACAGTCGCGTGCCGTCGGCGTCCGTACGGGCGGCGATCAGCATCTGCGTGAAGTGGCTGTCGGGATGTGTCGACACGTACCAGTTGCGCGCCACGTAGTCGATCTGCGGCTGCGGCGTCAGGTCGAAGCGGTACAGCACGCGCCAATCGTCTGCATCGTCAGCATTCCTGCTGGCCCCCGCATCCGGATTGCGGACGGCCAGGTCATAGGCATGGAAGCTCGTGCCCGCTGCGGCGGCCGGGGAGGGCAGCAGCCGGTAGGGCGATGCGGCATCTGCCGGCAGTGACAGCGCCAGCGCGCGATCCGGTGTAGGGCCACCAAAGCCGACGTCCGCCACATGGCTTTCGTGCGCCACTTCCACGCGCAGCAGCATGTGCGACAGCCCGGTGGGACGCGCGTCGGGCACGTTCCAGCGCACGCGGGCGGCCAGTGGCGTCACCGCGAATCCCAGTGCCTTGAGGCCTGCGCAGAACAGCGTGTTCATCTCGAAACAGTAGCCGCCGCGCCGCTGGGCGACGAGCTTGTCGAATACCGCTGGCAGATCGATCTGCACGCGCCGGCCTACCAGTGGTGTCAGGTTCTCGAACGGGATATGCCGCAGGTGGGCGGCAATCAGGGTGTTCAGCGTGTCCAGTGTGGGCGGCGGGGCGGTGTCGATGCCGATCCGTCCGAGCCAGGCATCGCGCTGGTCGATCGTGAGGGCGGGAATCTCGTCTACGGGGCGCATATCGAGGGGGGCTTCAGGAATTAGTAGGGCGGCTCGAACGGCGGGTAGTCCCTCTTCCGGAGCACGCGGCGCGTCACTAATATAAATCCACATCAAAACCCGACGCGCAACGTGGTCTGACGGGCGTGGGCGCCGACGGTGCCGGCGCGCCGCCACGGCGTGAACCAGCGCGGCCAGAAGCGCCTGAAAACCAGCCAGATAAGAGGAGACGCCCCGTGAAAACCCTGATCGATCATCTGTCCAGCTACGCAGCCTACCACCGAGACAGTCGTAACGTCGGCACCCATTTCGTCGGCATTCCGATGATCGTGCTGGCGGTGACCGCGCTGCTGGGCAGGCCCGTTATGCCGCTCGGCGACGGCGCGCTGTTCGTGACGCCGGCCATCGTGGTCTACGTGCTGGCGTGCCTGTTCTACCTGCGGCTGTCGTTCGGTTTTGGCGTGGCGATGGCTGCAATCCTTGCGGTTTTCGTGTGGGCGGGTGCGTGGATTGCCGCGCTTTCCACCATGGCGTGGCTGACGACGGGCATTGGCCTGTTCGTGGCGGGCTGGGTCATCCAGTTCGTCGGTCACTACTTCGAGGGACGCAAGCCGGCCTTCGTCGACGACCTTGTCGGCCTGCTGGTGGGGCCGCTGTTCCTGGTGGCCGAAACCGCTTTTGCGCTGGGCCTGGCGCGCGAAACGCGCGACGCCATGGCTGCGCACGCGCACTGATTCGCGGAAACTTTTCTGCATTCGCGGCGTCTGTCACACGCGAAAGTGGGGGGACGTAGTGCTCCGCAGCGTGTTTGCTGACGCAAACCAGCGACAAAACCCGGGGTTTTCACTTGGTTTGACCTGTCGCATGTGAGAAAACCCCTTTACTTCTGGTTGTTTCCGCTATGATTCAGTGCGTGCCGGCCAGCACGATTCGCATGCGATGCCAAGCGCTATGCTGCGGTGGATGCAAGGGGCCGGGACATCAATCTTCAACTCTCGTATATCGACATGGCGACCAAAGCGAAACCGACCGCGAAGACTGCAACCAAGCCTGCTGCCAAGAAGGCCGCAGCAACCAAGGCACCCGTGAAGGCTGCCGCAAAGAAGGCCGCCGCTCCGGCCAAGAAGGCTGCTCCCGCTGCTGCTCCGGCCGTGAAGCCGCTGAAGGACACCTTCAACAAGTCGAGCCTGGTCGCTCACCTGGTGGCACAAACCCAGCTCGAAGCCAAGGCCGTGAAGACGGTGCTGGCTCACCTCGAAAACACCATCGTTAGCGCGCTGAACAAGAAGGGCGCTGGCGAATTCACGCTGCCGGGCCTGCTGAAGGTGACCGCACAGCAAGTGCCGGCCAAGAAGAAGCGCTTCGGCAAGGACCCGTTCACGGGTGAAGAGCGTTGGTTCCCGGCCAAGCCGGCCAGCGTCAAGGTCAAGGTCCGTCCGCTGAAGAAGCTGAAGGACGCTGCGGCCTGATAGCCGATCCCTTTGGTAGTCGCCAGCCCGATGCCTGCCCAGTGCAGGTGCCGGGCGGCTTAAGACCCCGTGTCTCGCAAGAGCACGGGGTTTTTTGATTTTCGGGCGCCTGGCTGGCGCCCGGGCATCAATACGCCTTGAAGTTCGCCGCCACGCGCTGACGCAGGAAATCCCCCGCCGTGATGGCCGGATGCTGCTTCGCCGGCCCTTCGATCATGGCATTGCGGTTGGCCTGGCAGAAGAACGCCAGGCTGTAGCGCGGCCCCATGTACTCGCCCGGCAGCGGGTTGCGTACGCGGTGGAAGTTCGACGGCAGGCGGTCATCGCTCCAGCGCATCAGCATGTCGCCGATGTTGCAGGTGATGACGTCCTCGTCCGGCGGAATCGGCGTCCATGCCTGGGCTTCCATCTCCTTGCCCGGGCATACCTGCAGGCCGCCCTGACCCTGGCGCTGGAACAGCAGCGTCAGGCAGTCGAAATCGGTATGCGCGCCGGCACGCCAGAGATCGAGCTTGTCCTGCGCCTCGGGAGGAATCGCGTAGTAGTGCAGCAGGCGCAGTGTGCTCTGGTAGTCGGGGGCAGCGGGGTCGTGCGCGCGCGCGAAGAAGTCCGCGTCGAATCCGAGCTTGTCGGCAAAGCACGACAACACCTTCATGCCGACATCCCAGCATTGCCGTTCGAATGCAAGCATCGTGGCCTTGAAGCCGGGCAGTTCGGCGTCGGTGGGCCAGAGCGTTGCCATATGCGGGCGCGTGATCTGGTACGACTCCTTCTGGTCGGGCGTGCCGGTGGATGGCCGCACCTGCGCGCGCGTTTCCCAGCCCGCGTTGTTGGCTTTCTCCAGCGGATACTGGCCCTTGACCGTGTCAGGCAGCGCGAAGAACTGTTCGGTCATGGCAAACGCTTCACGCACGGCTGTCAGGTCGATGCCGTGGTTTTCCAGTTGGAAGAAGCCGATTTCGACGCCAGCCTGCCAGAGTTGGTCGGCAATCTCGGATTTGCGTTGGTCAAAATCCGACAGGTCGATGCGGCGGATCTCGCGCGCATCGGTCTCGGTGCCATGGGCGCCCATGCGCGACTCGCGCGCCAGTTCGTGCAGGGAGAGGGTGGTTTCGGTCATGTCGTTCCGGGTTCAGGAAAAGTTGAACGGGTCCGGCCGACCGGGAACGCTGGATGCCTGGGAAAACAGGAAATCTCTGGCTCTCGAGTTCCGCGGCGGCGCGGACATCAAGAGCAATTTCCTGCCGCCTGCCTGCGCCGATAGGTCGGTCAGGGAACAGGCGGTTGAACGCTTCTACTCTTCGACCACAACCATCGCAGGTTTCGGGCCAACGAAAATTGGACGAATTATGGGTATTTTTCACCGTCACGGCGCATGCCGGGGTCGGTTGTGGTGCGTGCGGGCAGGTGCCGGGGCGGGGATGGTGCAAGCCGTCAAGCGAAGTGGCGGGCGTGGCAGGGCGCCCAGGGCAGGGGGCAGGGTAGGGGGCAGGGTAGGGGCAGCAGGGTGTCCGTGGCCGCCGGTTATCGCTGCTTCCAGTGCGGTGCGCGCTTCTGCAGGAATGCGTCGATGCCTTCGCCGGCATCCTCTTCCATCATGTTGCGGGCCATGACGTCGCCTGCGTACGCGTAGGCGTCGGCCAGCGGCATCGGCTGCTGGCGGTAGAACATGGCCTTGCCATACCGTACGGCCGTCGGGCTCTTCGCGCGGATCAGCGCCACCTTGCGCGCGATGGCGGCATCGAGATCGTCCTCGGGCACGGCTTCGTTGATCAGGCCCCAGTCGGCTGCCGTTTCGGCGTCGATAAAGCGGCCCGTCACCAGCAGGTCAAAAGCCCGCTTCGTCGACACGTTGCGCGACAGCGCCACCGATGGCGTGGAGCAGAACAGTCCGACATTGATGCCCGACACCGCAAATTGCGCCCGCGTGGACGCTATCGCCAGGTCGCAACTTGCCACCAGCTGGCAACCGGCGGCGGTGGCAATGCCATGGACGCGTGCAATGACCGGCACCGGCAGCGCCTGGATGGCCTGCATCACCACGCTGCACTGGGCGAACAGGGTCTGGTAGTAGGAAAGGTCTGGCTGGCCGCGCATTTCCCGCAGATCGTGGCCGGCGCAGAACGCCTTGCCTTCGGCGGCCAGGATCACGCAACGCACGCTGTCATCGACGGCAATGCCCTGCAGCGCACCGTGCAACGCGGCCAGCATGGCTTCGGAAAGGGCGTTGAACTGCTGCGGGCGGTTCAGCCGCAGCGTCACCACGCCATCGCTGCTGTCGTGCAGCACCAGCGGCTCGGTTGCCTTGTCGTCTGACTGCGCTGCCATGTCGGGCCTCCGTCATCGGTCGATGCGGCAATGATCGCGCGTTTCGGCGGACGTGGGTGCGGAATCAGGGTGAATACGGATGCGGGGGACGGACAAAAAAAGAGCCGACTAGTGTCGGCTCTCAACGCTTCAACTCAATACGGTATGACTTACTGCGAACCCAGTTTCTTGATCAGGGCGTCCAGCTGTGCCACTTCTTCTTCCGTCAGGTCGGTCAGCGGTGCGCGCACCGGGCCTGCGTCGTGACCCACCAGCTTGGCGCCGGCCTTCACGATCGACACGGCGTAGCCATGCTTGCGGTTGCGGATGTCCAGGTACGGCAGGAAGAAGTCGTCGATCAGGCGGCCGATGGTGGCGTGGTCGTCGGCGGCCACGGCACGGTAGAAGTCCATCGCGGTCTTCGGGATGAAGTTGAACACCGCCGACGAGTACACGGGCACGCCCAGCGCCTTGTAGGCAGCGGCGTAGACTTCGGCGGTGGGCAGGCCACCCAGGTAGGCCAGGCGGTCGCCCAGCTTGCGGCGCACGCGCACCATGGCCTCGATGTCACCCACGCCGTCCTTGAAACCGATCAGGTTCGGGCACTTGTCCACGACCTTGGCCAGCAGATCGGCACCGATACGCGAATTGGCGCGGTTGTAGACGATCACGCCACACTTGGTTGCCTTGCAGACCTCTTCGATGTGGTTGGCAATGCCGTCTTCGCTGGCTTCGGTCAGGTAGTGCGGCATCAGCAGGATGCCGTGGGCGCCCAGGCGCTCGGCTTCCTTGGCGTACTCGATCGCCACGCGGGTCGGGCCGCCGGCGCCGGCCAGGATGGGCACCTTGCCACGGCAGGTTTCCACCGCGGTGCGGATCACGTTCGAGTAGTCCTGTTGCGTCAGCGAGAAGAACTCACCGGTGCCGCCCGCTGCGAACAGGGCCGAGGCACCGTACGGCGCCAGCCATTCCAGGCGCTCGATATAGGTGTCGGCGCGGAAGTTGCCCTGTGCGTCGAAATCGGTAACGGGGAACGAGAGCAGGCCTTCCGAGATAATCTGCTTCAGTTCTTGCGGTGTAGTCATGTCGCTCTTCCTGATCGCCACATGGCGAATGGTGGTTTAGGTGTGGATCAAGGCCGGTTGGTACCTTGGTCCATCGTTGTGAATGCTGCGAGATAAGTCATCGTACAACTAACAACTTGACCATGCAAGCGGTATGGATGAAACCAAGGGAAAACCCCTGTGCAAAGGGCAGATAAACGGGTGGCGAAGGGGCCGCCGGGGCAGTTTCATGGCCTGCCGCGGCAGAGCGGCGGGCACCGCATGATTCCCCGCAAAGCCGCAAGCCAATTGAAAGACAGCCATCTCGCGCGACATCGGCCGATGCACTGCAACGCAGCTAAATGCACCAGGTCAGGGTAAACGCGCACTGCGGCGGAAGGAACCCCGTCTCTATAATTCTGGTCGTACGACGACATATCACAAGCCGGTCCAGACGCATTCCCGCATCCAGATCCACCGGCTGTGAGGAGACCCAGATGAACGCAACACCCACTTCCAGCGCGGCCGCCGAATCCGGTGCCCGCCGCACCAACGTCCGCTACTGGATCCTTGCCCTGATCTTTATCGTGACCACGATCAATTACGCCGATCGTGCCACGCTGTCCATCACTGGCCCCGCCATGCGCGAGGAGTTTGGCTTCTCGGCCGTGCAGATGGGCTATATCTTCTCGGCCTTCAGCTGGGCCTACGTGATGGCGCAGATTCCGGGCGGCTGGCTGCTCGACCGTTTCGGTGCGCGCCGCATCTATGCCTTCAGTATTTTCCTATGGTCGTTCTTCACGCTGCTGCAAGGCTGGATTGGCGTCTTTGCCACGATCGGCCAGGCCATCACCGTGCTGTTTGCGCTGCGCTTTGCCGTGGGCCTGGCGGAATCGCCAGCTTTCCCGGCCAATGCCAAGGTGGTGGCGAGCTGGTTCCCGACCGCCGAGCGCGGCACCGCGTCGGCCATCTTCAACGCGGCACAGTACTTTGCCGCCGTGGTGTTCACGCCGCTGATGGCGTGGATCGTCCATAGCTGGGGCTGGCACCACGTGTACCTGTGGATGGGCATCATGGGCATGCTGCTGGCGCTGGTCTGGCTCAAGGTCATGCGCAGCCCGGCCACCCACACCGGCGTGAACCAGGCCGAACTGGACCATATCTCGCAGGGCGGTGGCCTGATCCACATGGGCGAAGGCGATGAAGCGAAGAAGGGTGGCAAGGCGGCCAGTCCGGCCGGCTGGTTCTACGCCCGGCAACTGCTGACCAACCGCATGCTGGCCGGTGTCTACCTGGGCCAGTACTGCATCAACGTGCTGACGTACTTCTTCCTGACGTGGTTCCCGGTGTACCTGGTGCAGGCGCGCGGCATGTCGATCCTGAAGGCCGGTTTCGTGGCCTCGCTGCCGGCAATCTGCGGCTTCCTGGGCGGCGTGCTGGGCGGCGTGATTTCCGACACACTGCTGCGCCGCGGCCATTCGCTGACGCTGGCCCGCAAGGTGCCGATCGTCGCGGGCATGCTGCTGTCGGTATCGATGATTGCCTGCAACTACGTCGATGCCGAATGGCTGGTCGTGGGCATCATGGCGCTGGCGTTCTTCGGCAAGGGCATCGGCGCGCTGGGCTGGGCCGTGGTGGCCGATACGGCGCCCAAGGAAGTGATTGGCCTGGCCGGCAGCATTTTCAACACGTTTGGCAATATCGCGGGCATCGTGACGCCGATCGTGATCGGCTATATCCTGAGCGCCACGGGCTCGTTCAACGGCGCGCTGGTCTTCGTGGGCATCAACGCCCTGGTGACCGTGCTGAGCTACCTGGTGATCGTCAAGGACATTCGCCGCGTCGAACTGAAGCACCCCCAATAAAGAAGGAATCCCCACCATGTCGGACCTGTCGGTACAGAACGCCCAGGCCGCGGAGCAACGTCCGCCGCTGTACATCCGCATCCACGCCAATGACAACGTGGCGATCGTCGCCAATGACGGCGGCCTGCCCGCCGGCACGGTGTTTCCGTGCGGCCTGACCCTGGTGGAACGCGTGCCACAGGGCCACAAGGTGGCACTGGTCGACCTGAAGAAGGGCGACGCGGTGACGCGCTACAACGTGACCATCGGCTATGCGCTGCAGGATCTGCCGCGCGGCAGCTGGGTCAACGAGCGCGTGATCGAGATGCCCGTGGCGCCCGGCCTGACCGACCTGCCGATCGGCACGCGCCTGCCCGAGCCGCTGCCGCCGCTGGAAGGCTACACGTTCGAAGGCTTCCGCAATCCGGACGGCTCGGTGGGTACCCGCAACATCCTGGCGATCACCCAGACCGTGCAGTGCGTGGCGGGCGTGGTGGACCACGCGGTCAAGCGCATCAAGGCCGAACTGCTGCCGAAGTATCCGAACGTCGATGACGTGATCGGGCTGGAACACACCTACGGCTGCGGCGTGGCGATCGATGCGCCCGACGCCGTGGTGCCGATCCGCACGCTGCGCAATATCGCGCTGAACCCGAATTTTGGCGGAACAGCCATGATGGTGAGCCTGGGCTGCGAGAAGCTGCAGCCCGAGCGCCTGATGCCGCCGGGCACGATCCCGATCCAGACCGGTGCCGGCGAGGTGCAGGTGGGCGTGGTCTGCCTGCAGGACGACAAGCACGTGGGCTTTGGGTCGATGATCGATTCGATCGTGCAGATGGCGATTCCGCACCTGGAGGCGCTCAATGCCCGCAAGCGCGAGACGGTGCCTGTCTCCGAACTGGTGGTGGGCGTGCAGTGCGGCGGCAGCGATGCGTTCTCGGGCGTCACGGCCAACCCGGCTGTCGGCTTTGCCACGGACCTGCTGGTGCGTGCCGGCGCCACGGTAATGTTCTCGGAAGTGACCGAAGTCCGCGACGGCATCGACCAGCTGACCTCGCGCGCCGCCACGCCGGAAGTGGCCGAGGCGATGATCCGCGAGATGGACTGGTACGACAAATACCTGGACCGTGGCCGCGTGGACCGCAGCGCCAACACCACGCCGGGCAACAAGAAGGGCGGGCTGTCGAATATCGTCGAAAAGGCCATGGGTTCGATCGTGAAATCGGGCAGCGCGCCGATCTCTGGCGTGGTGTCGCCCGGCGACAAGGTCAAGACCAAGGGCCTGATCTACGCCGCCACGCCGGCCAGCGACTTTATCTGCGGCACGCTGCAGCTGGCCGCCGGCATGAACCTGCACGTGTTCACCACGGGCCGGGGCACGCCTTATGGCCTGGCCGAAGTGCCGGTGATCAAGGTGGCTACGCGCAGCGACCTGGCGCGCCGCTGGCACGACTTGATGGACGTCAATGCCGGCCGTATCGCCACGGGCGAGGCCACCATCGAGGATGTGGGTTGGGAACTGTTCCGCCTGATGATCGACGTCGCCAGCGGCCGCAAGAAGACCTGGGCGGAGCACCACGGCCTGCACAACTCGCTGGCGCTGTTCAATCCGGCCCCGGTGACCTGAGCAGTCAGAGCGGGCGGCCTGGGCAGCAGCAGCAGTCAGCTAGCTGCCGATGACGGAAGTGTGTAATAAGGCGCTTTCCTGCGTGCTTCCAGTCACCAAGGGCTGCCCTGCCTGGCAGTAGCGGATCAATGGTCCGCTACTGCATGCATTTTTCCTGATAGACCTTCTGCAGCTGCCGCCGGGTGCGGTCGCGCTGGACCGTCGAGACCTCGTTGCCCTGGCTGTTTTCAACCGGCGCGGTCGACGGCCGGTAGGTGCGGTTCGGGGTTTCGCCGATCTGCAGGGCCAGCTGGTCGCATTGTTCTTCGAGTGTCGGGGGGTGCGACGGGGTGGGCTGGAAGCGGATCGAGCCCTGACGTACCGCGTCGGAAATGGCGTCGTTGATGGCGGCGTCGCCTGGCGACGCCTGCGGCGTCTGCGCATGCCCGTGGAATGCGGGCGTCAGGCCGGCGAACAACACGGCGAGCAATGCGAGTTGGCTTGCTTGACGGCGCAGCAGCATGGATATCTCCGTGGCGTACTGGCACGCCCGCCGCAAGGCGGCGGGTGGCAGGTCGCAATCACCTGGATGGTGGATGAGCCCATGGTAGCGCCGATCCCGCGCTCCCGTCCATCGGACCAAGGCTCTACGTGCCGCTCGCGCGCGGCACGGCTCAGGCGGGCGCGCGCAGGGCCAGGTTGAGCTGGTCGACGGCCTCGGCCCAGTCGGCATCCTCGACGATCTCGTCGCGCAGCAGCGTGGCCTGTGCGGGCGTCCAGAAGGGTGCGTCCCAGAGATCGACATTTTCCGGAAGCGGCGAATGCTTGCCGATAAAGGCCCGGATGCTGGCCTCGTCGGACGGCAGGCCAAGCTGTGCGAAGAGGTCGGAAAACTGGTGGAAGGGGGTGTCCATGGCGATGTCTCTCGGTGACCGGCGGCCGGCGTGGCCTGCCAGAGGTTTCAGCTTAGGTCAGGATCGGCGTGCGTGACATCGGCCATCCCCACTTCAACCGGCAATCGCGCCGGATATTCAGCCCCCGATAATCTGTTTCGAGAACGTCGCCCGCTCCATTTCCACGACGTTTACCGTGACCTGCACGGTCTGCCCCGGCGCGCCTGGACGCACCATTTCCGAAATCGCATTCACCACCAGTTCGCCCAATTGCTTGCGCACGGCCTGTTCGCGGCCGTCCAGGATCTGCAGCGTGGCATGGACGAAGGCGCGATCGGCTGGTTCCGTGCCCTGGCGGAACGTCGACAGCGTGACGCAGCGCGACTTGATGTCGGGCTCCTGGAACTGGCCGCTCGACAGCAACGCGGCATTCGCTTCGTCCAGCAATTCCTCGGGAGAGCAGGTCAGGCGCGTGTTTTCGGTGATTTCAACAATCAGATGGGGCATGGAAACGGTTCCGTGGGACGAGGGCGGGTGAACTCGCATCGTACGGCAATCCCGGCTGTCATGTCGACGCGTCACGCGCTAAGCTAGCCGACATGGACCAATTCTCCCTGGAACTCTTCTGGCGCCTGTCGGGCGGGCTTGCCGCGGGCGCCATCATCGGCCTGGACCGCAACCTGCACGGCAAGGCGGCCGGCATGCGCACGCTGGGGCTGGTGGCGTTGGGCGCCGCCACGGCCGTCTGCGTGGTGACACTCAACGGGCACCCGGCCGATGCCATGTCGCGCGTGCTGCAGGGTCTGCTGACCGGGGTGGGTTTCCTGGGCGTAGGCGTGATTGCCCGGCACGGCGTACATGACCGGCCGCAGGGGCTGACCACGGCGGCGGGCATCTGGCTGGCGGCCATCCTGGGCGCGGCATCGGGTGCCGGCTATTACGCGATCGTGGTGATGGCGCTCACGCTGGGCATGCTGTTGCTGCGGCTCGGCGGCAGGCTGGAGAACAGCCTGCACGCACGCTTCGACGGCAGGCTGACCAGGAAGCTGCCGCCGGAACAGCGTGATGACGACGGCGACCCGCCGTCACGCTGAACGCGCGGCGGCAATGCCGTCGTTTTGGCCTTTCAGGTATTCAGGCGTCAGGCGGCCACGCCCAGCGCCGCCTCGATGCCCCGGATGTGCTGCTGCAGCAGCGGCCGGACCTTTTCCAGCAGGTGGGCGGGCGGCACCAGGGCGTTGGGGCCGCTGCAGCTCAGCGTCATCGGCGGCAGCGACGAGCCCGGACGGAACGCCAGCGCAATCGAGTTGATATCGGGCAGCCATTCTCCGAACGATGTCGTGCAGCCCAGCCGGCGCTGTTCGTCGCGGCAGATCGACAGGATGCCTTCGGCCTGCGTGGCGCTGACCTTGTCGTCGGCGCGGAATGCGGTCAGTGCCTGGCGCTGTTCGGCGGGCGACAGGGCCAGCAGATACGCGCGGCCCGCCGCGGTGGTCAGGCCCGAAACCCGGCTGCCCACCGGCACCCGCAGCGTCAGGTAGCTCTCGGACTGGCAGTTTTCGTAGATCAGCATGCGGCCGCGGTCGCGCACGATCAGCGACGCCACGCCCTGCGACAATTCGGCCAGCTCGCGCATGAATGGCTTGGCCACCGACAGCACGTCGGCGCCTTCCTGCCCGGCAGGCGCCAGTGCCAGTGCCGAGCTGCCCAGGCGATAGCGCACGGGGTCGGTCAGTGCCTGCAGGTAGCCGAGTTCGGTCAGCGTGTGGGTCAACCGCGAAATGGTCGACTTGGGCAGGCCGCAACGCTGCGCCAGTTCGGCATTGCCGAGTTCGGCGTCGAACGCGCGGAAGCAGGCCAGCACGTCGAGCCCACGCGCCAGCGCGGTGACGAAATGGCGGTCTTCCTTGCGATTGTCCTTTCGTGCCGGCGCCGTGCCGGTGTCCGGGGCGTCCACGAGGTCGGTCAGGGTATCTTCCATGAGGCTGCTCACACGTTGCCGGCCGCCAGCTGCTCGCGCAGGCGGGCCTTGAGGATCTTGCCAGACGGTGCGGCAGGCAGCTGCGACACCGTGCGGATTTCGGCGGGAATCTTGTAGGGCGACAGCTGCTCGCGCAGGAAGGCCCGCAGTGCGGCTTCGTCCAGCGTCATGCCGCCGCGGACTTCCACAAACGCGATCACTTCCTCGTTGCCTTCCACCGCGCGCCCAACCACGGCCGACTGCAGCACCGCCGGGAAGGCATTGAGCGACTGCTCCACTTCCTCCGGGTACACGTTGAAGCCCGAATGGATGATGATTTCCTTTGACCGGCCGACGATCGACACGGCGCCGTCGGCATCGATGCGCGCCAGATCGCCGGTATGCAGCCAGCCATCGGTGTCGATGGTCTGCGCGGTCAGGTCGGGGCGCCGGTAGTAGCCCTTCATCACGTTGGGCCCGCGCACCAGCAGTTCGCCACTGCCATCGGGCAGCGGATTGCCCAGGCGGATTTCCACGTCAGGCACGGCCGGACCCACCGAGCAGTCGCTGCGTGGCTGTTCCACGCGCGTCTGGCAGACCGTTGGCGACGTCTCGGTCATGCCATAGCCATTGTTCAGCACGATACCGAACGCGTCTTCGAACGCGGCCTTCAGCGATGCGGTCAGCGGCGCGCCGCCCGACTGCGCCATGCGCAGCGACGGCGTGCGCAGCGACTGGTTGTTCGCGCGGCCCCATTCGATGATCTTGGCGTACATGGCCGGCACGCCGTGCAGCACCGTCAGTTGATCGTCGATCAGCGTGCGCACGAGCTTGTCGGGGCGGAAACGCGGTTCGTAGAACACCGTGGCGCCGTTGGACACCGGGCCCACCAGCAGCACCGACAGGCCGTACACATGCGAGATCGGCAGCACGCCGTAGACGCGGTCGCCCGGCTTCACGCGCGACTGCATGCGGTTGGAATGGCCGATGAACATCAGGTTGGCGTGCGTCAGCATCACGGCCTTCGATGCGCCGGTGGTGCCCGTCGTGTAGATCATCGCCGCCACCTGCTGGCGCGGGTCGGCTGCCACGGGTTCGGGCGTCACGCTTTCGTCGATGGCGCTGACCAGCAGCTTGCCCACGTGGGTCCAGTCGGCCCACTGCGCGCCGCGCGCCAGCCCATGCTCGCGCGCTTCGGGGAAATCGTTGTCCAGATACAGCGTCACGCGCGCACCGGCGTGCTCGACGATGTTGGCAATCTCGCGCTGCGACAGCCGCGCGTTGACCGGCACCGACCAGGCATCGATGGCGCTCAGCGCCAGCAGCAGCACCGCGCAGCCCACGCTGTTTTCGGTCACCAGCACCACGCGGTCGCCGCCGCGCACCCCCAGTTCAGACAGCGTCGTCGCTGTTTCGCGAACGGCCACGTCGAGTTCCGTGTAGCGCAGGGCCCGGTGCGCATCCATCACCGCGATCCGGTCTGGCTCGCTGGCTACCCAGGGCGCCATGGTCTGGTGCAGTCGGGCGAATGCGGGTTCGAAGGAGGTGGTGGATTCGGGCGTGTTTGCGCCGGACGGCGCCAAGGCGGGTTCGGCCCCTGAACGGGTGGCCGGTGCAGCGGTACTGCGCATGATGTCTCCGGGTAAGGCTCCGGCGTTGAACTCTTGGATCGCCGGTATTCGATGTGAGTCATCGTCCCATCGTTTTCCGACGAGTGTCAACCGCACGGTGGAACGATGGTTCTGCAATGCAGAATTAAGAAGGAAATCTCTGTGCGAATATCGGCCGGACGGGGCTGCGCTCAGGGGCCCGGATTTGTCGCGTTTGCGACATGTATGCCAATGTCTTGTGCCAGAAACATGGCTTGTCGTACGTCTTTAAAGACAATGAAGATGAGAACGCTTATCATGTGCGTTACATTTTTTCCGGCATAGTACAAACATGAAGCAGGGCGTTCCGATCGGCTATCGCATGGCGATTGCCTCGCGGGCAGTGGCCGCCATCCTGGGCGGTTACGCCGTTGCCGCATTGGCGACGGGATGCCTGGCGCTGGTGCTCGCGCACTGGGCCGGCATGGCGCGGATCGAAGCGGTCATCACGTCGACGCTGCTGTCTTTCCTGTGGTTTGCGCTGGCCGTGATCTGGGTATTTGCCGCCGATACGGCCTGGCGCGCATGGATCGGCCTGGCCGTGCCCGCCGCCGTGCTGGCCGTTGGCTGGCTGGCCCTGCGGAGCGCCTGATGGCCGAACTCAAGAACGGCCAGGGGCTGCGCCAGTCGATGGCGTGGCTGCATACGTGGTCGGGCCTGCTGGTGTGCTGGGTGCTGTTCCTGGTGTTCTGCGGCGGTACCGCCAGCTATTTCAAGGACGAGATCACCATCTGGATGAAGCCGGAGCTCCACGCTTCGCTGAACCAGAAAGTGCCGCCTGCCGATGCCGCCCAGCGTGCCTTTGCCTACCTGCAGCGCGAGGCACCCGCTGCCGAGCGCTGGTTTATCACGCTGCCGGACGACCGCAATCCCACCATCTCGATGTTCTGGCTGCGTCCGGCCACGCCCGAGGACGCTGGCAAGCCCAATCGCGCACGGCTGGAAAGCCGCACGCTCGACGCGGCATCCGGCGAACCGATTCCCGGCGCACGCCAGACGCGCGGCGGCGAATTCCTGTACCGGCTCCACTTCGACCTGCACTACATGCCCGCGATCTGGGCGCGCTGGATCGTTGGCTTCTGCTCGATGTTCATGCTGGTGGCGATCATCAGCGGCGTTATCACGCACCGGCGCATCTTCGCGGACTTCTTCACGTTCCGCGCCCGCAAGGGACAGCGCTCATGGCTGGACGCGCACAACGCCGTGGCCGTGCTGGCGCTGCCGTTCCACCTGATGATCACCTACACGGGGCTGGTGACGCTGCTGTTCATGTACATGCCGTGGGGCATCCAGGCCGTGTACAAGGGCAACGAGCAGGCGTTCAATGCCGAACTGGCGGCCCGCGCGCCGCGCGTGAAGCCGACCACCGAGACCGCGCCGCTGGCGCCGATCGGGCCGATGCTGGCGCAGGCGTCGGCGCACTGGCATGGCGCCGCACCGCGCCGCCTGACCGTGGAGGCGCCCAACAAGGCCAATGCCACCGTTGCCGTGGCACGCGAGGAGGGCCGCCAGTTCCGCACGGCCACCCCCACGGTGGTCTTCGAGGGTCCCACCGGTGAGTGGAAGACAACGCTGGGCGATGAGGTGGCGCCGGCCAGCGCCACGCGCTGGACGATGCTGGGCCTGCATGTGGCGCACTTCGCGCCGCCACTGCTGCGCGCGCTGTTCTTCGCGTCCGGCCTTGCCGGTTGCCTGATGGTGGCGACCGGCGCGTTGCTGTGGGCGGTCAAGACGCGGCAGAGCCATGCCAAACGCATTGCCGCGACGGGGCGCACGCCATTTGGCCTCCGGCTGGTCGAGGCGCTCAACCTGGGCGTGATTGCGGGCCTGCCGATCGCGTTCGGCGCGTATTTCTGGGCCAATCGTTTGCTGCCGGTCGATCTGGCGCAACGTCAGGCCACCGAGATCCAGGCATTCTTCGGCGCCTGGGCCGTGGCCGCGCTGCTGGCGCAATGGCGCCCCACGCGGGCCATGTGGCGCGTGCAGTTGTGGGTGGCCGCGACGCTGTTCGCCGGGCTGCCCGTGCTGAACGCGCTGACCACCTCCACCCATCTTGGCGTGACGCTGTTCCATGGGCCTGTCGTGGTCGCGGGTTTTGACCTGACCGTGCTGGTGCTCGGCATCGGCCTGGGTGCGGCGGCCAGGATGCTTGGCAAGCGTGGCGCCGCGCCGCGCAAGGCGGCCGCACCGCGTGCGGTGGCCAGCGTGGGCGAGATGTCGCGGGAGGTGTCGCAATGACTGTCCCGATGAACGCGGCGGCATCGATGCCGCTCGGGCCGGCCTGCGTGGCGGGCCTGGGATTCGCAATTGGCGGATTCATGTGGCTTGCGCAGGCCATGGATCGCCACCACGCCGACATGTTCGGGCGCGGCAGCGTACCGGCACCGGCCGTGGTCGCGCGGCTGCGCTGGCAGGGCTCGATTGCCCTGGTGCTGGCCCTGGCCGCGTGCGTACTGGCCGAAGGCTGGGCCTTTGGCATTGTCTACTGGGCCGGCTTGCTGACCCTTGGCGCGCTGGCCGTGGTCGGCGCGTTTTCCTGGGCGCCGCATGCCACGCCGCGGCTGGCGCGGATGTCCATCGCCGTGGGCATGGCGGCGACCGTGGCTTCGCCCTGGCTCATGCCGTCGTAGGGCGCCAATGCGCCGCCAGCCACACCCATGAGCATCGCCGGCAGAGCGATGCCGTCATTCACGGACACGGGTCACGCCTGTCCGCCGCGTGGGAAACGCGGTGCAGGAGTCATCGATTTATTTTAGGGAGTGTCATCTTGTCTTATGCCGTACCTTGCGCCGTTGCACAGACCGCACGCGCTGCCCGTTTTTCCCGTTCTTCCCGTTCGTGCCGTTCTGTACGACTCAGTTTCCTGGCCGCGTCGCTGGCTGCCGCCGGGGTGCTGCCATCCCTGGCCTTTGCGCAGGAAGCCGCACCGGCCGCCGCGCAGCAGACGCTGCCCACGGTGACCGTCAAGGGCGAGGCTTCGCCGGACCAGCTGCCCGCGCCGTATGCGGGCGGCCAGGTGGCACGCGGTGGCCGCATCGGCATTCTGGGCAACCAGGATTTCATGGACGTGCCGTTCAGCGTCACGTCGTACACGGCCGAGCAGATCCAGAACCAGCAGGCACACACGGTGGGACAGGTGCTGGCCGACGATCCGGCTGTTCGCGTCAGTTCGGGCTTCGGCAACTTTTCCGAAACCTTCGTGGTGCGTGGCTTCACGCTCAGCTCGGATGACCTCGGTTACAACGGCCTTTACGGCATTGCGCCGCGCCAGCTGGCGTCGACCGAAGGGCTCGAACGCGTGGAAGTGTTCCGCGGCGCCAACGCTTTCCTGACCGGCGTATCGGCCGCAGGCACCGCCGTGGGCGGCTCGATCAACCTGGTGCCCAAGTACGCCACGGCCGCGCCGATCACGCAGGGCACGCTGGACTACACCAGCGACGGCCAGGCCGGCGGCCATATCGACGTGGGCCGCCGCTTCGGCGACAAGAAGGAATTCGGCGTGCGCGTGAACGCCATGGCGCGCGGTGGCGATACGGCCATCGACAACGAAAGCCGCCAGCAGCGCCTGTTCACGCTGGGCCTGGACTACCAGGGCGACAACCTGCGCGTGAACGCCGATTTCGGCTACCAGAAGCAACGCATCTACCAGGGCCGCAGCACGGTCACCCTGAGCGGCACAGCGCTGCCGCCGGTGCCGTCCGCCAGCACGAACTTCGCGCAGCCATGGACCAATTCTTCGCTGGAAGACATCTACGGCACGATCCGCGCCGAGTACGACATCACGAAAGACTGGACGGCCTATGCCGCTTTCGGCGGCCATCACACCAACGAGTTCGGCAGCTATAGCGGGGCGAGCGTCGGCAACAACGGCGTTGGCACGGCAACGCGCCTGACCGTGCCGTTCGAGCAGGATACGTTCTCGGGCGAGGTCGGCGTACGCGGCCGGTTCGTGACCGGCCCGGTCAAGCATACGGTCAACCTGAGCTGGTCAGGGCTGGAGCAGAAGAGGGCCACGGCTTTCGAATTCTCGGGCTCGTTTGCAACCAATCTCTATAACGCGCCGATCGTTGCCTATCCCTCGGCACCGGCCACGGGCAATATGTCCGATCCGTACGTGACGCAGCGGACCAACCTCAATGGCGTGTCGGTGTCCGATACGCTGGGCTTCCTGAACGATCGCGTGCTGCTGACCGCCGGCGTGCGCCAGCAGGTGATCAACGTGCGCGGCTACGCCACGGCATCGGGTGCCCAGACATCGACCTATAGTGATTCGGCCACTTCGCCGATGTTCGGCCTGGTGGTCAAGCCGCTGCAGAACGTGTCGGTCTACTACAACTTCATCGAAGGCCTGGCCCAGGGCCCGACTGCGGGCAACACCGCGGTCAACCGTGGCGAGGTCTTCGCGCCGGTCAAGTCGAAGCAGCACGAGGCCGGCGTGAAATACGACGCGGGATCGTTCGGTACGACGCTGGCGTTCTTCCAGATCGAGCAGCCGCAGGGCACCACCATGCAGGGCAACGTGTTTGGCCTGCAGGACCTGCGCAACCGTGGCGTGGAGTTCAGCGTGTTTGGCGAACCGGTGCGGGGCGTGCGCCTGCTGGGCGGCGTGTCGTATATCGACTCGAAGTACCTGAACACCGGCAACCCGCAGACCGAAGGCAAGAAGGGCATTGGCATTCCGAACTACACCATGACGCTTAGCGGCGAGTACGACCTGCCGTTCCTGGCGGGTGCCACCGTATCGGGCCGCTTCATCCAGACCGGCCGCCAGTACGCGAACAACACCAACACGATTGCCCTGCCGTCGTGGAACCGCTTCGACCTGGGGGCGCGCTATACCTTCAAGGCGTCGCAGATGCGTTACACGCTGCGCGCCGCCGTCGAGAACGTGGCGAACAAGGATTACTGGGCTGGCGTGTCGACGTCGGCCAGCACGCTGTATATCGGCAATCCGCGTACGTTCAAGGTATCGATGACGGTCGACTATTAATTCGCTGCTGCCATCTTCTCCGCGCGCAACCAGTCGCGCGGAGACTGGCCCACCCTGGCCAGGAACACCCGCGACAAGGCCGACGGATTGGCATAGCCCAGTTCGTCGGCCAGCAGCTTGAGCTGTGCGCCGTCGCGCAACCGCGCCTGGGCCAGGCTGATGCGCCAGTCCGTCAGGTAGTCGGCCGGGGGCTGGCCGACAATATCGCGGAACGCCGCCGCGAAGGCGCTGCGCGACATGCCCGCGCAAGCCGCCATCCTTTCCAGATTCCAGTTGTCTCCCGGTGCTTCGTGCAGGGCCACCAGCACCCGCGCCAGCCGCGGATCGGATAGCCCCGTGATAAGTCCGGGCTGGACCCCGACCTCCCGGGGATGATCGAGCATCCAGCGCAACAGCTGGATCACCACCACTTCGAATAGCCGATCCGCCAGCAGGCGCTGACCGCATCGCACGCGCTCGGTTTCGGCAAACAGCAGCGCAAGCGCCGGCGCCAGCCCCGGCACGTCCGCCAGCGGCAGCACGATCAACGGAGGCAGGGCGCGTGCCAGCGGATTCCTGGCGCCGCCGGCGAATTCCAGCGTGGCGCAGGAAAACTGCGATCCTTCCGCCGGCGGATTGTGGAAGGTGTGGATCGCGGGACGCGGATAGAACAGCAGCGATGGCTCGTTGATCTCCAGCCGGCGCGGCAGGCCCCTGGCCTGATGCGTGACCGTCATGCTGCCTTCGCGCATCACGTGCAGGAAGCCGCGATGGGGCTCGTCAAAACGCGAAACCCCGCATAGCGGGCCGGTATGGAACAGGTGCGCCTGGATCCGGAACCGCTCAAGCAATGCGGACAGGCGATCAACGGTGAGCGGGGGATGGGCTGCGGTCAAGGCGGGATGAATTGGTACGTTTGCGGGACGGATGGTATCCCATCGTACGCCCTGCGCGACCATAGTGAAACCCATGGACGGCGACGTCCTGATTTCGATCACTTTCTCGATCATGTCGACAGGAGATTCCATCATGACCGCACGTATTTCCGTACCCGAACCCCAGGCCGCCCCGACTGGCAGCCAGGCCGCACTGGCTCAGATCCAGGCCGCTTTTGGCGGTGTGCCCCAGATGTTCCGCGCCGTGTCGAATTCGCCGGCGGCGCTGCAGTCGATGTGGGCCGCGTTTGGCGCGCTTGGCGCTGGCGTCATTCCGGCAAAGCTTGGCGAGCAGATCGCCGTGGCGGTGGCCGACCGCAATCGCTGCGACTATTGCCTGGCCGCGCATACGGCGCTGGGCCGCAAGGCTGGCGCGTCGGCTGCCGAGATGGCGGCCGCGCAGTCGGGGCACGCCGACGATCCCAAAACAGCGGCGGCGCTGGCGTTTGCGCTGAAGCTGGTGGAAGCGCGCGGCCAGGTGTCCGGTGCCGACGTGGCAGGTCTGCGTGAAGCGGGCTTCAACGATGGAGAAATCGTCGAGATCGTTGCCCACGTGGCGCTGAACCTGTTCACCAACTACATCAACGTGGCATTTGCCGTGCCCGTGGATTTCCCGGCGGTGAAGCTTACCGCGCGCTGACGTGGCGCGCTTCGTGGCGCCCGTGACGGAGGGTGCATGAAAAAGGCCGCCATGACTGGCGGCCTTCCTTATTGCATCACGCCGCGATATTTACGGCGATGCGCGGGATCACTCGTGGATCAGGCGTGAATGGCGGCAGTTTCCAGGTGCTTGCCAGTCAGGCTGGCGACGGCAACGGCCATCGCCTGTTCGCGGGCTTCGGCAGCGGCCGGTGCCGGCATGAAGCGCTCGGGTTCGTCACGGGCCAGGCGTTGCAGGTGGCGCAGCTTGGCTTTCAGGCCCGGCTCCACGCGCGAATCGGGCGTCACGGTCGACGGGCAGGCCACGCCAAGGATATCCAGCGCCTGACGGAAGTTGTCCACGGTCAGGCCTTCGGCCGGATCCACCTTTACCAGGCGAGCGCGTTGCGCTTCCGTGAACGACGATGCCGGGGCAGTCGACAGGATGACCCAGGCGCCCGGGGCCGCGTGCTGGCCGAACCAGGCGTCGATCTCCGCGCCGTGGCCGCCCGCCACGGGCGGCGTCATGCCTTCCACCTGCAGGTCGAGCTGCTGGAAGATGGCTGCCGGCGTGCCGCGGCGCCATGCATCGGAAACCACCACGCGGGCGCCGGCGATACCGAACAGGCGGCGCAGGAAGCCCAGCGCGATGGGATCGAAAAACCTGACGTCACGCAGGGTCCCCGTGTTTGGCGTACCGCCCAGGCGGGCAGCGGAGCGGTCCGAATACAGGACGCCGGGTACGTCCAGCATGATGAGGCGTTCAGTCATGATTTCTCGTGGTCAATCGGTGATGGGATGAATCAAGCGTATCCGGCTTTCGCGTGGGAAAGTCGACACAAAGTGTGCGTAAGTGCAACAGTTGTGTAACTTTTACGCGTGACTCGTTAATGCCGGTTACTGCGTAAGTCCAAGTGTTTCTCGCGGACACACCTGCCGCGCCAGGCCTTGATTTCCGGCCTGCTCCGCGTTGCGGATATCGCCGTAATGCACGCCTCAACGGGCGGTAGGCGAGGGTGGTTGACAGGAATTTGAAAGGAAATGTTCGTCGCTTTGACACAAAGCAGGCGAGGGCCGCGACGGGAACCGCCGCAGGGCCCGAATCATCGGCGGCAGGGCGTTTGGAGCCTGCCGGACCCTCGTGTTTTTCCGTGCGTATGTCGGTGCGGTTGTCGCCGCAGTTGTCTGCAATTGTCTGCAGTGGTTATTCCTTGCGCAATAAACGCATTTCGAAATGCTCGAAGGCGTATTGGCAGGTGATGCTGCAGAACAGGTCTGCCTGGCCGACCTCCTTCTCGCACGCGTGGCAGGTGCCACAGGGCTTGAGCCGGGGCGCCCAGTCGCGTCCGGCTGCCTCGAAATCCTCGTGGAACGACGCATCGTCATGCACTGCCTTGCGTAGCATGTGTGTTCTCCGTTCTCTGTCCGCCTCAGCGTTGATCGATGTCCTACCGGCGTATCGCGATACTGGCGGCGAAAAGCTTTTCGGCGAATCGGATCTTCTTGAATTACGGCGGTGCGGAACGAAGCTGAAGCGGGCGCGGGCATCCGGAAGGCCGGATGCCCGATTCGCGGTTCACAGACCAATGTTTGCGGCGGTGCGGTAGCGGTTCAGAACTGGAAGCGCGCGACGTCGGTTTCCAGCGCGGCGGCCTGGCTGTCGAGCCGCGCCGCCTGATCGCTGACTACATCGACCAGCTTGGCGTTGTCGGCGCTGGTCTGTTCCAGGCGGCTCAGGGCGTCGCCTACGGTGCGGATGCCGCTGGCCTGCTCGTCGGCCAGCATGCGCAGTTCGGCGGCCAGCGTATGGCTGTGCTGCACTGCGGCGTCAATACCTGACATGGCCGATTCAACACGGCCGCTCAGGTCCGCGCCCCGTGCCATCTCGTTGGCGGCGTCGCCGATGATGCCGCCGATCTCGCGGGCAGCCGTGGCGCTGCGCTGGGCCAGGGCCCGCACTTCCTGCGCCACCACGGCAAAGCCGCGACCGGCTTCGCCAGCGCGGGCCGCTTCCACGGCGGCATTGAGCGCAAGGATATTGGTCTGGAAGGCGATGCTCTCGATGACGGAGACAATCTCCGAGATGTTGCGCGATTGGGCGTGGACGTTGGCCATCGCACCGCTCATGTCGCGCACGGCAGCCATGCCGGCGCCGGTGGCTTCGCGCGCGCGGCTCGCCATGTCGCTCGATTCCTGTGCCTGCGCGTGGGCCTGCCGGACCAGCGTGGTCAGCCGCGAGACATTTGCCGTGGCCTCGCCCAGCGCGGAGGCCTGCATGCCGGTGCGGGTCGCCAGTTCCTGGTTGCCGCGCGCAATGCCGTCGCTGGCAGTTGAAATCTCGTGCGCGCACTGCTGGATTCGCGCCAGCACGCCGGCCAGCTGGTCGCGCATGCCCGCCAGGCTGCACAGCAGGCTGCCTTCATCGCGCTCGCGCAAGGCAATGCGCGCGGTCAGGTCGCCGCCAGCAATGCGTGTGGCGATGGCCGCCGCGTCACGCGGCTCGCCACCGAGTTCGCGCGTCAGGCTGCGCGCGGCGATCCAGGCCAGCAATCCGGCCGCAGCCAGGCTGGCTACCAGCATCGCGCTCATCACCGTTTGCGCGGCAACCTGCGCCGACGCTACGCCCGCTACCGTGTCGGCAGCCTGCTGTGCCAGCATCGTACGCGTGGTCTCCACCAGCGCGCCAAGCTTCTGTAGCTGTTCGCCGAGAAAGTGACCGTCGATCGAAACGGACGCATCGAACTGCAGCGAGTCGAGCGGCTGCTTGCGAATCAGGTCGACATACTTCGTCATCAGATCGCCGGCTGCCGCACGCTCGGCGAGCAATGCACGGGCCTGCGCAGGGGCGGCCTGGCGGACGCCATCGACCGCTGCGTCGAGCTGTTGCGAAGCCTGTGCGATGTCGTTGGCGGCCGTGTCCCGTTCAGCGGAACTGGTGGCGAGCGTGAGGGCCAGTTGCGCGCGGCCCAGCATGGCCAGCGACGCCTGCGCGCGTTCGGCGGCAATGGCGCCGCGCATGTCGCGCTGGTACAGCCTGTCGGTGTCGCGCTTGAGGTCGATGAGATTGAAGATCCCGGTGAGCCCGACAATTGCGCCGAACGCGTAGATCAGGACGAACGCCGCCGACAGACGCACGACCAGGGGCAACTTCGCCAGTCCTTGCCATGCGGATTGGCCGCGCCGTCCCGGCAATCCCAGCTTGATGGCTTGCAACACTACGAACTCCTTCGGGGCGATGCCCCGCCATACGATGACCCTTGCACTGCCGCACTCCGGCCTCTCGGCGTCGGCAACCTTGCTATCCGTCGCGGGGCCGGTCTTGTTGCGGTGCGGCGTGATCGTCGGGCAAGTTTGTGACGGCTGCGTGACAAAACGCATGTGGCGACTTTGTCATACGGGTGACATATGACTGTCATGCAATGGCGCGCGCTGCATATGTGCCTGAATTGCAACGTCGTGCTCAAGTTTGCTTGTGGCCGGCCGTCAACAAGCAGGTGGCCTGCCATACGTCCGAATCCGTTTCATGTTTACCGTTGCCCCCGATCTGGCTGCGGCCCGCGAGGCCGCAAGACCCCCACCGCTGCACGCGGTGTTTCAGCCTATCGTGACGCTGGCAAGCGGTGAGATCCTTGGCTACGAAGCGCTGATTCGCGGGCCTGCCGGCTCGATGCACGCATCCCCCGATGCGCTGTTCCGCATGGCTCAGGAGACGGGCACCACGATCGGGCTGGAAATGACGGCGGCGCGTACCGCGCTGGCGTCCTGGGCGGCCCTGGACCTGTCCGGCAAGCTGTTCCTGAACTTCAGTCCGCTGACGCTGCGCCATCTGCTTGATCATCGCGGCCGCGCCATGGCGGCGCTGCTGGGGCTGGACGGCGCGCAGGGCCCCGGGGCCCGCATCGCGCCGTCGCGCGTGGTCATCGAGGTCACGGAACAGACGGCGGTGGGCGATGCCGCCAGCTTTGCGCATGTGGTGGGGGTGCTCACGGAACTGGGCGTACAGTACGCGCTCGACGACTTTGGTACCGGCCATGCCAATCTGGACCGCCTGGCCGAACTGACGCCGCAGTTCATCAAGATCGACAAGTCGCTGGTGCGTGGCATCCACGCCAGTTCCCGCAGGCTGGAGGTGCTGCGCGCGATTCTTGGCCTGATGCATGCGTTGGGTGGCCGGGTGATTGCCGAGGGCATCGAGACCGCCGAGGAACTGGCGCTGGTCAGGGATCTGGGCGTGGCCGCGGGGCAGGGCTACTTCCTGGGGCGGCCGGCCGCCAACCCGCCCGGCGAGATCGCGCCAGAGGTGCGTTCACTGCTGGCATCGCGGCAGATTGCCGTATTTCCGGAAACGCTGCGAACGGGCTGGTCGGGCACGACGGCGGGCAAGCTGCTGCGCCCGATGCCCGCCGTCAATGCCGAGACATCGAACAACGACGTGCTGGCGCGGTTTCACGAGCAGAGCGATCTGCACGCGATGGCCGTGGTCGACGGCAAACGGCGGCCGATCGGCCTGATCAACCGGCAGACGCTGCTGGATCGCTATGCCACGCCGTTCCACCGCGAACTGTATGGCCGCAAGGCCTGCATTACGCTGGCCGATCCGCAGCCGGTCTGTTTCGACCGGCGTACCACGCTGGAGGAAATGGCCCAGCATGTGGCCGGAGAGCCGACCCGCGCGCTGGCGGATGGTTTCGTCATCACCGACGAAGGCCGCTATGTGGGTCTGGGCACCGGTGCCGACCTGCTACGCGCGATTACCGATGTGCGTATGGAGGCCGCGCGCTATGCCAATCCGCTGACCTTCCTGCCCGGCAATATCCTGCTGAACCAGCATATCGACCGCCTGATCGAGGCGCGCAGTCCGTTCCATGCCTGTTATGCCGACCTGAATCACTTCAAGTCTTTCAACGACCACTACGGCTACTGGAAGGGCGACGAACTGTTAAAGGGGGCCGCGGCCATCCTGGCGCAGGCCTGCGATCCAGCCCGCGATTTCCTGGGTCATATCGGCGGCGACGACTACCTGGTGCTGTTTCAGGGCGACGACTGGGAATCGCGCATCCATGACGCCATGGCGCGCTTCAACGACGGCGCGCTCGCCATGTACGCGGCGTCTGACCGCGTGGCCGGGGGCATCCGCTCGGAAGACCGGCACGGACATCCGATGTTCTTTCCGCCCGTGACGATGGCGGTTGGCGCGGTGCGCGTGGGCGCCGATGCCATGGCCGCCTGGCGGCTTGGCAGCCAGCATGTCGGGGCGGCTGCCGCCGTTGCCAAGCGCAGGGCAAAAGGTGTGGCGCGGGGCGTGGTGTGTATCGACATTGCCGACCTGGCCGCACGCGGAGAACTGGACAGCTAGCGCGCTAGTAGTCGGCCAGCGCACCGTTGCCGGCCAATCCGGGCCGGCGGTGCGCCGTCAGTTCGGCGCGCGCGGCACTGTCCAGGATGTCGAGCCGGTACCCTTGCGCGTATACCACGGTGATCGTCACGCCGTTCTCGGCGCAGAGATCGAGCGTGCGGCGCATTCGCGAGACCAGCCCGGCCAGCGCACGCGACGAGTGCGGCAGCGTGTGTCCCCAGATGGTGTTTTCGATCCGCTGCGTGGCCAGGATGCGGCCCGCGTTGGCGAACATCAGCATGGCGAGGTCGAATTCCTTGGGCGTCATCGGAATGCGTTGCCCATGCAGCGTGGCGAAGCGGCCGGGATTGTTGAGCTCGTACGGCCCGGCACGCAGCGGCATGCTGGCGTTGAGCCGGGTGCCGGACATGCGCCGGCGCAATGCGGCGATGCGGGCCAGCAGCACGCGGGCGTTGAGCGGGCGCACGATGTAGTCGTCCGCGCCGGCGTCCAGCGCTTCCACCATGTCGTCGTCGTCGCTTTCGCCCGAGAACATCACGATGGGCACGTCGCGATTGCGTACCGCGCGCACGGCGCGGATGACGTCAATGGCGGAAATATCTGGCAGGTCGCGGTCAATCAGCAGCATGTCGTAGCTGTCGTGACCCAGGCCGTGGATCAACTCGCGGCCAGTCTGGAAGACGTTGCATTGGAACCCGGCGATGGAGAGCAACTCCTGCATCGGGTGGAGAGGGGAGTTGCGGCTGGCGAGCAGCGCAATATTAAATTGGGCATTCATACGACACTATCGGACACTATCGAACGGGCAAAATGCATTGAATCGGGCAAACACGATGCAGCGTATCGGCCAGGGGAAGGTCCAACAATCAGCGTTTCTTTAAATGGGGGCGTGACGTCCGGTTGTGTGCCAACCGGTTGTTGCGTGCTGCCATCGTTATCCACAGATTTTGTGGATAACCGGGGCAGGCGTGCGCGGTGTGGTGCGGCAGGACGGGTGGCCGGTCGGCGTGATTAAAAATTAGGCAATGGGGCGCCGTATCCGGGTTCCGGGCCGCCGGGCCGAACTGCAGGATCGGGTGGGTGCGATATCGGGCTGCGCCAAAGTGACCCGCTATGCCAGAATACGGTTCATCGAATCCGGGCCGCTCATGGTGCCAGTGCCTATGCTCAGTCCCAGCGTGATTGCCACGGTTGTCCTCGCGTTCCACATCGTCGGAATCATCGCGGCGCTGCATGCCGTGATGACGGTGCGCACGGCGCCAGGCGCCATCGCGTGGGCGGGGTCGCTGGTGATGATGCCGTACTTCACGATCATTCCGTACCTGATCTTCGGGCGTAGCCGGTTTGCCGGCTATGTCAATGCGCGCCGGTTCAACAACGACCGGCTGCGAGAGATCCGCCACGGCATGACGGCTCAGGATCGCGAGGCGCTGGCTGCCAGCGTGGTGCTGCAGCCCGAGCAGGCCTGCATGCGGGCGCTGCCCAGCCTGACCGGCGTGCCATGCCTGATGAACAACGATGTGCGGCTGCTGGTCAACGGCGATGCCACGTTCGATGCCATCTTCGCCGCCATCGACGCGGCCACCCAGCAAGTGCTGGTGCAGTTCTTCATCGTGCATGACGACGAAGTCGGGCGCGCGCTGCAAAAGCGTCTGTGCGATCGGGCGCGCGCCGGGGTCAGGGTCTATTTCCTCTACGACAGTATCGGATGCCATGCACTGGGGCGCGGCTATGTGCGCGTGTTGCACCAGGCGGGCGTGGAAGTGCGACCGTTTTCCACGCATCCCGGCTTTGTCAATCGCTTCCAGCTCAATTTCCGAAATCATCGCAAGCTTGTCGTCGTCGATGGCGCGCAGGCCTTCGTGGGCGGGCACAACGTCGGCAACGAGTACCTGGGGCGCCGTCCGCCGCTGGCGCCGTGGCGCGATACGCATATCGCCATCCGGGGCGCGGCCGTGCTTGACCTGCAGATGGCGTTTGCCGAGGACTGGTACTGGGCCGCGCGGGAAGTGCCGTACCTGATGACGCCGCCGTCGGGCTACGTGGGCGACATGGTGTGCCAGGTCGTGCCGTCGGGGCCGGCCGATGCGCAGGAGACCTGCTCGCTGTTCTTTGTCGAGGCGATCCAGTCCGCCACGCGCCGGCTATGGATGACGTCGCCGTACTTCGTGCCCGACGAAGCCGTGTTCGCGATGTTGCGGCTTGCGGTGCTGCGCGGCGTGGACGTGCGCATCCTGATCCCGTCACGCCCCGATCACCGCGTGGTTTACGGCGCCTCCACCATCTACGCATACCAGGCGATTCGCGCGGGCGTGAAGATCTATCGCTACCAGCCCGGCTTTCTGCACCAGAAGGTGATCCTGATCGACGACGAGGCCGCAGCCGTGGGCACCGCCAACCTGGACAACCGGTCCTTCCGCCTCAATTTCGAGTTGATGGTGATGACCGCCCACCCCGCATTCGCGGCCGATGTGGCGCGCATGCTCGAAGCCGATTTCGCGCAGGCGCGGCAGATCGGTCCGAATGATTTCCTTGGCTCGCCCGCCATCCTGCGGGTGGCCATGCACGTGGCAAAGCTGTTTGCGCCGATCCTGTAGTCATCGTTTCCCGCTGTGCCGTATTGTCCGCATCGGGGCCGCTGACGTGTCAGGCACTGGCAGTATTTGTGTACACTGTCTACTATGAAACAACATGGCGTGGACACCGTCCACATGGGAGATGACATGAACCGTGCCGTTGCTGCAACGCCTCCCACGCGCACGACCTATCGACATGGCGACCTGCGCCGCGCGCTGCTGGAGGCGGGGATCGACCTGGCCCGCGATGGCGGCCCGGATGCCATCGTGCTGCGCGAGGCCACGCGTCGCGCGGGGGTGGTGCCCAACGCCGCGTATCGCCATTTCGCCAGTCGGCAGGATTTGTTGCAGGCCGTGCGTGCCTGGGCGCTGTCGAGCCTGGCGATGGCGATGGAGGCCGAAATGGCGGCGATTCCACCCGATGCATCGCCCGCCGAGCGCGCGCGCGGCAGTCTGCGTGCGGTCGGCATGGGGTACCTGCAATTCGCGCTGGCCGAGACCGGTCTGTTCCGCACGGCGTTTTCGGTGCCTGACGATGTGGAGCAGGACACCGATCCGGCCAAGGCGGGCAACAGCGGCCTGAACCCGTTCGAGTTGCTCGGTGCCGCACTGGATCGTTGGGTCGAAGCCGGCCTGCTGGCGGCGGATCGGCGGCCTGGCGCCGAATACATCGCGTGGTCTGCCGTGCATGGCCTGGCGGTCCTGCTGATCGATGGGCCGCTGCGCAGCCGGGCCAGGGAGCAGGCTGCGGTGATCGGCCAGCGCCTGCTGGAGATGGTGGAGCGCGGGCTGCAGACTGGCGGCTGAGCATTGCAAGACCGGGATCAAAGGACCCAAAGGCCAGAGGCCAAAGGCCCCCGACGTTTCGCCATCGGGGGCCTTGTTCATTGAGCCATCCGCCGCAGGCTGTCAGGCGACGGCTTTTTCCGTGGCCGGTTTCTCCATCGTCACCTTCCCGGCTTTCGCTTTCCCGCCCGCCGCGCCTTTCAGCCCCGCCAGCATTTTCCCGGGCAGGAACGGCGCCGACCGCAGCCGCACGCCCGTTGCCGCAAATACCGCATTCGAAATCGCAGCCGGAACGGTGGCAGGCGCCATTTCGCCGGCACCCCAGGGCGGTGCTTCAGGCCGGTCGATCAGGCTGATATGGATGTTGGGCACATCGGGGAAGCGCAGGATCGGATAGCTGGCCCAGTCCACCGACGTGATGCGATGCGCATCGAATCGTAGTTCCTCCATCAACACACGGCTGATGGTCTGCACGATGCCCCCTTCGATCTGGTTGCGCGTGCCGTCCGGGCTGATGATCTGGCCGCAGTCGTGGCTGCACCAGACATCGGTCACGCGGATATGGCCGTCGTTGCGGTTGACTGCCACTTCGAGCACGGTGGCGACGTAGGTGCGGTCGTTGTCGTAGCGCACGAAGGCCAGGCCCCGGCCGCGGACCACGTCGCGCGGATCGCCCTTGCGTCGGATCGACCTGGCGGTTTTGTGATTCCAGCCCGAGAGCTTTGCCACGTCCTCCAGCACGGCACGCGCACGCGGATCGGGCAGGTAATCCAGCCGCCATTGCAGCGGGTCGGCGCCGGCGGCCATCGCCAGTTCATCGAAAAACGCCTCGTTGGCAAACGCGTTCTGCAGCCGGCCCGGCGAGCGCAGGTGCGCGGTGCGGAAGGCGCTGTCGGTCAGCCGGTAGACCTTGGTGCTGACGTTCGGCAGCGCGTACAGCACGTCGGCATTCTTCGAGATATTGCCGGTGACATAGGCCGGCCGCTTGATGCCGGAGGTGACGGTCGCCAGCAGCGGAAATTCGGCGATGGAGCCCTTCTGGGCGGCCACGTAGAACTCCGATTGCCAGGCGACGGGGCGCTTCTGCGCGTCCAGGCCGCCCTTGAGGTCGATGGCCGTGGGCGGGCTTTTCGGGTCCCAGCCGTGCTCGTCGGCACGCATCCACTGCACGCGCACGGGGGCACCCGCGAGCTGCGACACCAGCGCCGCGTCGGCCGAGCAATCCTCGTGACCGTTGCGGCCGTAGCAGCCGGCGCCGTCCAGGTAGATCAGGCGCACCTTCGATTTGTCGACGCCCAGGGTCAGCGCGATCTCGCCCTGCAGCGAATGCGTGGACTGCGCGGCCGACCAGATCGTGCACTGGCCGTCGCGGAAGTCGGCCACGGCACAGGCCGGGCCGATGGAGCCATGCGTATGCGGCGGAAACTCGTAGGTGGCTTCGATGCGACGGGCCGCGCCGGCCAGCGCGGTGGCGGCGTCGCCCTTGCTGGCAGGTGTTTCGACGTTGCTGACCGGCAATTTGCGCCACCAGGCGTAAAGCTCGGCCTGGTCCGGGAAGTGGGGCGGATCGTCCCATTTCACCTGCAGCAGGCGCGCGGCCTTGACGGCGCCCCATTCGCTCGGGCTCAGCACCGCCAGGAAGTCCTGCTTGCGGACGATGCGTACCCCGGGCAGGTCGCGGATCGACGCCTCGTCGATGCTGACCAGCCTGGCGCCGGGGCCGGCCGGGCGGATCACGCGGGCGTGCAGCATGCCCGGCAGGCGGAAATCCTGCATGAACGTGAACCGGCCGGTGACCTTGGCCGGGATGTCCACGCGCGGAACGTTCTTGCCGACGAGCTTGTGCTGCGCCGGGGCTTTCAGCGGGACATTGGGATCGAGCGCCACCTGCAGCGGCTTGCCTGCAACCAGTTCGCCGTAACCGATCCTGCGCTCGCCGCCCGGGGTGGCAATCACGCCGTCAGTCACGGCGAGCGTGGCGGCGTCGACCGACCATTGCGCAGCCGCCCGGGTCACCAGCGCGCGGCGCGCACAGGCGGCCGCGCGGCGCAGCGTGCCGCCGCCGTCCTGGATGGTCAGGCTGCCGGCGGTCTGGCCCTGGTCCAGCGTCAGCAGCGTGTCGCCCATGATCAGGTCCACCTGCTGGAAGCCGACATCGAGTTCGTCGGCCACCATCTGCGCCAGCGCGGTACGCGCGCCGGTGCCCAGGTCCACCTTGCCGCTGTACACCGTGACGCGGCCGTCCGGCGCGATGGCCAGCCAGGCATCGACGTCTCCTTTGGCTGTCGAGGCCTTCCTGACGCTCTGTCCCGCGGCGTCGACACCCGCTGCGGCCTGCGCGTGGGCGGCCGGCAGCAGCCCCGGCAGCGTGAACGAGACCAGCAGCCCGCCGCTGCCCTTGAGGAATGCGCGACGATCCATGTCAGGCCTCCGTCGCGGTGGTTTGGGCCGCGCGCTGCACGGCCTTGATGATGCGGGTGTGCGTGCCGCAGCGGCACAGGTTGCCGGCCAGCGTGTTGCGGATCTGGTCTTCCGACGGCTTCGGCGTCTGCGCGAGCAGGCCGACCGAGGTCATCACCATGCCATTGATGCAGTAGCCGCACTGCGCGGCCTGCTCGTCGATAAAGGCCTGTTGCACGGGATGGGGCTTGTCGGCGGTGCCAAGCCCCTCCAGCGTGGTGATGCGCGCATCGCCGACCGACGCCACCGGCAGAACGCAGGATCGCGTGGCCGCCCCGTTGAACAGCACCGTGCAGGCGCCGCACTGCCCTAGCCCGCAGCCGAACTTGGGGCCGTGCAGGGCCAGGTTGTCGCGCAGCACGTAGAGCAGGGGCGTATCGCTATCGACGTCGACGGCATGCTGTTTGCCGTTGACCTGCAACTGGTAGGTGGGCATGGGGCGCTCCTTTGTCTTGCTTGTCGTTGTTATCGTGGGATGCGTCCGTCGCCGACCGGCGGATCCGGGGCGGCGCTGTCGGGACGCAGCCTCAAATCTAGGCCAGCCAGCCCGCGCCGAACAGCGTTGCAGGCAGTCTGTTTCTGGTGAATGGAAATGGATGCTTCCCCGTCGTGGTTTTCTTCCTACACTTTTGGCACTCCACTACCCGCCGGCGCCGTCTCTGCCCGATTTCCCATGCGAATTGCGATTCCCGACGACTACCAGGACTGCGTGCGCTGCCTCCACTGTTTCGGCCGGCTGGCTGGCCACGACGTGACCGTCTTCCACGACAACGTGAAGGACATCGACGCGCTGGCGGCGCGCCTGGCCGATGCCGACGCCATCGTGCTGACGCGCGAGCGCACGGTCATCACGGCTGCGTTGCTCGACCGCCTGCCCCGGCTGCGGCTGATCAGCCAGACCGGCAAGGTGGCGGGGCATATCGACCTGGCTGCCTGCACGGCACGCGGGATTGCGGTGACCGAAGGCAGCGGCTCCGGCGCGGCGACGGCCGAACTGACCTGGGCGCTGATGCTTGCCAGCCGGCGCCATCTGGTGGCCGAGGCCAACCGGCTGCGAGCGGGACAGTGGCAGGGCCATCTGGGGCAGCAGTTGCGCGGCCAGCGGCTTGGCGTCTGGAGCTATGGCCGCATTGGCCGGCAGGTGGCAGGCTTCGGCCAGGCGTTCGGCATGAAGGTATGGGTCTGGGGGCGGGAGGGTTCCACCGCCGATGCCCGCAACGATGGATTCGAGGTGGCGCCGTCGCGCGAAGCGTTTTTTGCGCAGAGCGATGTGGTCAGCCTGCATGTCCGGCTTGGCCCGGCCACCGAAGGCATCGTCACGGCTGCCGATCTGGCCTGCATGAAGCCCACGGCGTTGCTCGTGAATACAAGCCGGGCCAAACTGATTGCGCCGGGAGCACTGGTCGATGCACTGCGGGCCGGCCGGCCCGGGTTTGCTGCCGTGGACGCCTATGAGCGCGAGCCGGTGCTGGGTGCCGACGACCCGCTGCTGCGGCTCGACAACGCGCTATGCACGCCCCATATCGGCTTTGTCGAGAAAGACAACTACGAGGCGTATTTCGGGGGCGCGTTCGACAATATCAACAGTTTCCTTGCAGGCGCGCCGGCAAACCTGGCCAACCCCGAGGTGCTGGGCCGGTTGCGGAGCGGCACCGCTGCCTAGCCGGGTAACGGGCAGGTAGCGGGCCGGGTAGGAGTCCGTTATCTGCCCTGGCGCGATCGCGGTGCGCCGATATCCGTCAGATGCTGCCGCCAGGCGGAAAACACGGTATCCAGGCAACTGGCTGAATCGCAGGCGTCGCGCTGGCGCCGGAAGGCGTCGATGTCCGCCTGCGAAATCACGCCGGCCTTGAGCAGCCGCTGCTGGTCGGCATAGATGCGCTGGTACCCCATCGAGAACAGCGCGGTCTCGCAGATGATCTGGCTGGCACGCGTGGCGGGCGCCTCGCAGGCGATATCGCTGGCATGGGCCGCGCAGGCAACGATGGCGGCAACGGCGACCACTGCGCCGCGAAGGTAATGAATGAGACTCGACATGAGGCGGGATTCTACCCGGCCTCATGCCGGTCTCATGCCGGGCTCACGTCGGCCTCACGCCGGTCCCGTGTGGCCCTGTGGAATGCCTTGGTGTGTTTTGGGAGATGGGTTTCAGTAGGCGCTGGCGGAGTCGCTGGTGTCGCCGCGCGCTACGGCTTCGACAGCCCGCGGCGCGCCTGCACCGCCTGGCTTAGCGTTTCCAGCACGGCCACCGAATCGTCCCACCCGATGCACGCATCCGTGATGCTCTGGCCGTAGGTCAGGTTGCAAGTCTGGTGTTCGCCCGGCGTGAATTTCTGGGCCCCAGGCAGCAGGTGGCTCTCCACCATGACGCCGAAGATCGCGCCGCTGCCGCCGCTGACCTGCTTTGCCAGGTCGGCCGCCACGTCGATCTGCCGCTGGTGCTGCTTGCTGCTGTTGGCGTGGCTGCAATCGACCATCAGGGAATTGCGCAGCCCGGCCGCTTCCAGTTCGCGGCACGCGGTCGCCACGGAATCGGCATCGTAATTGGGCACCTTGCCGCCGCGCAGGATGACGTGGCAGTCCGGGTTGCCCTTGGTATGGACCGTGGCCACCTGGCCGTTCTTGTGCACCCCCAGGAAGTGATGCGGGCGCGATGCGGCCTGAATGGCGTCGATGGCGATCTTGATATTGCCGTCGGTGCCGTTCTTGAAACCGATCGGCGCAGAGATGCCCGACGCCAGTTCCCGGTGGACCTGGCTTTCGGTGGTACGCGCGCCAATCGCCCCCCAGCTGATCAGGTCGCCGATGTACTGCGGCGAAATCACATCCAGGAATTCGCCGGCGGCCGGCAGGCCCAGCCGGTTGATGTCCAGCAGCAGGCTGCGCGCGATGCGCAGGCCTTCGTCGATGCGGTAGCTCTCGTCCAGGTACGGGTCGTTGATCAGGCCCTTCCAGCCCACCGTGGTGCGCGGCTTCTCGAAATACACCCGCATGACGATTTCCAGCGAATCCGCGTAGTGCTCGCGCTGCGCCAGCAGCCGGCGCGCATATTCGAGGGCGGCCTGCGGGTCGTGAATCGAGCAGGGGCCCATGATCACCAGCAGGCGGTCGTCCTGGCCGTGCAGGATGCGCGAGATGCGGTGGCGCGTCTGGGTGACCAGCGATTCGACCGGCGTGCCACGGATCGGGAAGAAGCGGATCAGGTGTTCCGGCGGGGGCAGGGGGATGATGTCGTCCACATGCGCGTCATCGGTCACGCTCGTGCGATCGGGCGGGGCCTGCCAGCCCTCGGCAACGTTGGGCGGCGATTTCTGTGGGTCTTGCATGGCGAACTCCTGCGAATCTGGAAAAGGACACCTGCCGGGCGCCTGCCGCAGCGGCCAGCCGGGCCCGCGCGGCGGCATCCGGAGGATGTCGATGGTGAGGGATTCTAAGGCAGGCCGGACGGCAATGGTCACCAGACAGCGTTGACGGGCCCGCCAGCCATCGAGGAGAACGCCTTTGCCGACGAAGTCACCAACGCCGTGGCAACGGTATTCCCGAATGACCCGCCCCGGTCGCTCGCCATGGCTGCCCGTTGGCTACCCTTATAATTCGCCGGCTTTCCGCCATCGCCCCATTATCGATTCCATGCCCGCCGTTACTGCCGCCGAACCCGTCCGCCACGCCGGCGCCATTGTTGTTGGCGGGGGGCCGGCTGGCCTGATGGCGGCCGAGATGCTCGCCGCGCAGGGTGTGCCGGTGGATGTCTACGACGCCATGCCGTCGGTCGGGCGCAAGTTCCTGATGGCCGGCAAGGGTGGCATGAATATCACGCATTCGGAGCCAGCCGACGCCTTCCTGGGCCGCTACGGGGCGCGTGCAGAGCGGATCGGCCCGCTGCTCGACACCTTCGACGCCCCCCGGCTGCGTGCCTGGGTACATGCGCTGGGCATCGATACGTTCGTCGGCAGTTCCGGCCGGGTGTTTCCCACCGACATGAAGGCTGCGCCGCTGCTGCGCGCCTGGCTCCATCGGCTGCGCGAGGCCGGGATGCAGCTGCATGTCCGGCATCGCTGGATTGGTTTCGGGCAACCTGTCGACGGCTGGCATGTGTTGCGCTTTGCGACCCGCCAGGGCGACAAGGAAGTCGAGGTCGACGTCGCGGCGCGCGCCGTGGTGCTGGCGCTGGGCGGTGGCAGCTGGGCGCGCCTGGGGTCCGATGGCGCGTGGCTGCCGATGCTGGCAGCGCGCGGTGTCGATGTGGCACCGCTGCGGCCTGCCAACTGTGGCTTCGATATCGACTGGAGCGATGTCTTCCGGTCCCAGCACGCTGGCGAGCCCGTGAAATCGGTCGCCATCGGCGTGACCACGGCGGATGGCACGGCGCTCTACCGGCAAGGCGAGTTCGTGATCAGCGAGTCAGGTATCGAGGGCAGTCTGGTCTACGCGCTGTCCGCGCCGATTCGCGATCTGATCGATGCGCACGGAAGCGCCACCATCACGCTGGACCTGGCGCCGGGGCGCTCCGCCGAGCACGTTGCCGCAGAAGTCGGGCGTCCGCGCGGTTCGCGTTCGGTGTCCAGCCATCTGCAGAGCCGGCTGGGCATTACCGGCGTCAAGGCGCGGCTGTTGCGCGAAGTCCTGCCCAGGGAAACGATGCACGACCCCGTGGCGCTGGCTGCGGCCATCAAGGCGCTGCCGCTGCGGCTGGTGCGCGCGCGGCCCATCGATGAAGTCATCAGCACGGCTGGCGGCGTCCGTTTCGAGGCGATGGACGCCCAGCTGATGCTGAACGCGATGCCGGGCGTGTTCTGCGCCGGCGAGATGCTTGACTGGGAGGCGCCGACCGGCGGTTATCTGCTGACGGCGTGCTTTGCCAGCGGTCGCGTGGCCGGTGCGGGTGCCGCCGCGTATCTGCAGGCCTGACGGCCCGGAAGGCGCAATGTCTGGACGATCGGCGCGCTAGCCGGGCAACCGGCTGATCCGTTTTGCCAGCCACGGCCCGATCAGCACGACCGAAAACAGCCGCAGCGTCTGGGTGGCCACCACGAAATTCATGTCCGCGTTGGTGCCCAGCGCAATGGCGACGATCGATTCCACGCCACCCGGCGACGTTGCCAGATAGGCGGTCAGGAAGCTGACCTTGCGGCTGGCCGAGATCAGCCAGGCAGAGGCCGCACACATCGCGATCATCGCCACGATGGCGGCCAGCATGATCGGCAACGATGCCACCAGCGGCCCCAGCAGGTCGCGCCGGAACTGCAGGCCGATGGTCCAGCCCAGCACCGCGAAGCCGCAGGCCAGCAGCGGCGTGGGCACCGCCACCGGGACCGGCACCACCGTCACCCACACGGCGCCCAGCGCCAGCGGCACCAGGAATGCACCGGCCAGGATGCGGAAGCGTACGCCGATCCAGCAGCCCAGCGCGGCGATGCCAATGGCAACCGGCGTGCCGACTGGCGAGAAGTGCTTCAAGGCCTGGCCGACCGCCGCCGATGCCGGGGCAGTTGCCATCTGGGCATCCACGATGGCATGGGCCACCAGCGGCCCGGTAACGACGACCAGCACGACGCGCAGGTACTGCATCAGCGAAACCAGGATGCCGTCGCCGCCGTTCTCGGTTGCCAGCGCGCCCATGATCGATGCCGCGCCGGGCAGGCTGCCCCAGGCGCCCGTTGTGCCAGGCAATGACGAAAAACGCATCAGCAGCCAGCCCACCGCCACGGCGCTGCCGATGGTCAGGGCCACGCCGAGCACCACCAGCCCGTCCGACGCGGCTTCGAGCAATTCGGCAAGATGCAGCGTGCTGGCGATGGCCGTTCCGGTCATGGCTTGCGCGAATGCCGTCAGCGGGGGGCGGATGCGCAGTTTTACGTCCAGGAAGCCGGCCACCATGGCGCACGCCATCGCGGCCACCAGCACGCTGGCCGTCGATATCACGGGTTGCAGCAGATAGCTCAGCCCGAGCGTACCGACGATGAGGGCGGACCAGTGCAGAGCGCGGCTTGAGTGTGCCATTTCCTGTGTCAGTGTTGCGCCAAAGGTGACTCAGCCGCGGATTTTATCCTCAGTGTCTGCGATGCTCCGGCAAATGGGAGAGGGGCAGGAGGCGGACCAGCGGGATCGGGGCGCGGTCAGTCCAGCTTGATGCCAACGCTCTTCACCACCTTGTCCCACTTCTGGGTGTCGCGGTTCACCAGTTGCGTGAACTCGACCGGGCCCAGCGCGCTGGGCTCCATGCCCTGCTTGGCAATCGATTCGCGGATCGAAGGCTGGGCCACCACGGCGGCGATTTCCTGGGCCAGGCGGTTGACCGTCGGCATCGGCGTGCCGCCGGTCGTGAAAACGCCATACCAGGACACCACTTCATAGCCCGGCACGCCCGATTCGGCGATGGTCGGCACGTTCGGCATCGTTTCCACGCGCCGGGTGCTGGTCACGGCCAGGATGCGGACCTTGCCCGAATCGGCGCCGGCCTTGGCCGACGGCAGGCTTGCAAACGTCATCTGGGCCTGTCCGGCCATCACATCCTGCATGGCCGGTGCGTCGCCGCGATACGGAATATGCGTGATCGATACGCCGGCCATGCTCTTGAACAGTTCGGCCGACAGGTGCGAGATCGTGCCATTGCCGGGCGACGTCACGTTGAGCTTGCCCGGATGGGCCTTGGCATAGGCCAGCAGCTCCTGCACGTTCCTGACCGGCAGGTCGTTGTTCACCACCAGTGCGTTGGCCGACTTTGCCACCAGCGACACCGGCTGCACGCCCTTGACCGGATCGTAGGGCAGCTTGCTGTAGATCGACGGCGCGATGGCCTGGCCGCCAACGGAACCCAGCAGCAGCACTGAGCCATCGGGCTTCGAGCGCGCCATCTCGGCCGTTGCCAGCGTGCTGCCGCCGCCAGGCTTGTTTTCCACCACGATCGTCGTCTTGGTGTTCAGCTGGAATTGCGTGGCAACCGTGCGGGCAATGACGTCGTTGCCGCCGCCCGGGGCAAAGCCGACCAGCATGCGGAGCGGGCCCGGGGGCAGTTCCTGGGCCAGGGCAGGGGTGGCGGCCGAGGTGGCCGCCAGGGCGAGCGCGAGAGCGGGGACGATCTTGGAAAACACCATGGTTGATTCTCGAATAGATGGATTGATAAGTGCTCTCAGGATGAACTCGCTGTGCTGGTCCAACTGGCGAGGCGCGGTGTATCCCGGCTCCCGCTCATTTTGTGTGTTCGTGTTCTGGACTGCTGCGTGGCCGGCCTGCACTGCAATCCGGCCACGCGCTCGGCCATGTCGTGGCTTACTTCTTGAATCGCACCACCGCTTCGCGCGATGCCTGGGTCTGCGGCAGCGTGGCAATTTCGCCAAGCGTTACGGGCTTGGTGGGGAATCGCAGACGGTAATAGCCCACGTCGCGGGGATGGCGTTGCTGCTCGTCGGCGATCAGTTCGGTCACGGTCAGCCCGCAGAAGCGGCCCTGGCAGGGGCCCATGCCGCAGCGCAGGAACGCCTTGAGCTGGTTCGGACCCTGGCACCCGATGCGCGCGGCATGGCGCACCTGTTCGGCGGTGGCCTCCTCGCAGCGGCAGACGATGGTGTCGCCCACAGGGCGGCGGAACTGCGGCAGCGGGCGGTAAAGCACCTCGAAAAACTCGCGGCCGCGCGTGGCACGGGCCAGTTCGGCGCGTGGCTGGGACGCGGTGCGGTCGCGCGTGGCGGTGCTGATGCGGCCCAGGGCGGCGGCGGCATGCGCGGCGGCAATCCGGCCCCGATGCTCGGCTGCCACGGCGCCCGCGATGCCGGCCCCGTCGCCGGCAATGCTGATGTTTGGCACCGACGTGGCCCCCCAGTCATCGACCTGCGGTTCCCAGCAGTCCTGGCGTTCGTTCCAGACATGCTCGGCGCCCACGGCGCGCGACAGGTTGGTGTTGGGCACCACGCCCTGATGCAGCAGCAACTGGTCGATGGCAATGGTGCGGCGCTGGCCGGCTGCCTCGTAGTGCAGTTCTGCAACCTCGCCACTGGCTCCTGCCACGGCCTCCAGCGCGGTTACGCCGCTGATGATGGGGACGGCCCTGCGCACCGCGCGCAGCAGCTTCAGGCCCTTGCCCACATAGGGCGAACGCAGGAAGCCCCATGCATGCGGCAGCGCCTGGCGCCATTGGCCGCTGGCCGTGGTTTCCAGGATGGCCTCCAGCTTCACGCCGGCATTCAGGTATTGCCAGGCCAGCAGGTACAGCAGCGGGCCGCCGCCAGCCAGCACGGTACGGCCCTCGGGCACCACGCCCGAAGTCTTCAGCAGGATCTGCGCGGCACCGGCCGTGATCACGCCCGGCAGGGTCCAGCCGGGGATCGGGAAGGGCCGTTCCTGGGCACCGGTTGCCAGGATGATATGGCGGCAGTGCAGCAGTGCGGCCTGCGGGTCCTGACCGGCGCGGGCCACCGAGTAGGCCACCTCGTAGCCGGCGGACTGGCCGTTATCGGCGACACCGGGCTGGGCTTCGCGCGCATTGATCGACCAGACGGTGGCGGCCGGAAGATGGCGTGCGCCGCTGCGGGCGAACGGTTCGAGCAGGCTCAGGCCATGCCAGTAGTCCTGGCCCAGGATGGCGCGGTTCTGTACCGGCGTATTGCCGATGGCGCGGTAGATCTGGCCGCCCGGCGCGGGCTGCTCGTCGATCAGCACCGTCGACAGGCCCAGTTGGGCTGCCTGGGTGGCGGCGGCCAGCCCGGCCGGGCCTGCGCCGATCACCAGCAGGTCGCACGTCGTGATATCGGCCGTCATGCTGCCACCTCGCGCGCGCCAAGCTGGCGCTCCACTTTCATGCCGTCCTGCACGCGGGTCATGCAGGCCTGCTGGTTGGGGCGGCCGTCGATGCTGACCAGGCAGTCGTAGCAGACGCCCATCATGCAGTACGGCCCCCGAGCGGCGCCCGATACGGCGGTGTCGCGGCATGCAAGCACGCCTGCGGCAAACAGCGCCGCGGCGACGCTGTCGCCCTCGCGGCATTCCAGGGCGGTGCCATCCACGGTGACCCGCACGCTGCGCGCCGTCCCTTGCAGGACAGCCGCATCAATTCTTCTGAACATGGAATCTCCGGGTCGAAAAGGTGTCCAGTTCGGGCGGCAGTGCGCCCGCGGCAATCATCGGGGCCAGGTGCATCGCGTGCGTGGCGGCCAGCGTCACGCCGCTATGGCAGGTCACGATGAATGCGCCCGGATGGGTGGCCGATTGCTCGTAGACCGGAAAACCGTCCTTGGCGCGCACGCGCAGGGCAGACCACGCGCGCACGGCGCGCACGTCGCGCAGCGCGGGCAGCGTACGCACGGCGCGGTCGGCCAGCGTCGCCAGCACGGGCAGCGTGGTCACCTGGTCGGCATACCCGGCGTCTTCCTGCGAATCGCCAACGAGCCAGCTGCCTTCGTCGTTCTGGCGCAGCGTGACCATGGGCGTGTCCAGCAGCCGGCGCGTGCGCTCGAGCACCAGGATCTGGCCGCGCTGCGGCGCCATCGGCATGTCGATGCCCACCATCGCGCCCAAATCGCCATTGCGCAGGCCGCCGGCCAGCACGATCTTGCGCGCCCGCACCTGGCCATTGCCCGTGGTCAGCAAGAACTCGCCGCCGGGTTGCTGCACGATATTGGTCACGCCGTGGTGCGGCAGGTATTCGACGCCGCTGGTGCTGAACGCGGTATGGAATGCGCGCAGCAGCTTGAGCGGATTGACGATGCCGTCGTGCGGAGTCCAGATCGCGCCCGTTACGTCCGGGCCCAGGCCGGGCACCAGCGAGGCGGCCTGGTGGTGATCGAGCAGCTTCCACTCATAGGGTTCCACGCCGGGTTGGGACATCAGCGTATTGACCCAGGCCAGGCGCGCTTCCACCTCGTAGTCGCCCATCAGCGGCGTCAGGCCGCCTTGCTGCTCCAGCGCCACGTCGATGCCGGTTTCCTTGAGCAGGTCGGCCGCCAGTTGCGGCCACAGGCGCGTGGAGTTCAGCGTCCAGCGGCTGTAGGCGCCCATGCCGTAGCCCTTGCTCTGCAGCCAGACCAGGCCGAAATTGCCACGCGAGGCGCGCAGCGCGATATCGCCTTCGTCCAGCACGGCGATGGAGGCGACGCCATTGCGCAGGCCATAGGCCACGGCAGAGCCGACCAGGCCGCCGCCGACCACGGCAACGTCGAACACGGGGAATCGGGAGCTGGAGGCCACCATCAGCGGGGCCTCCCGTGGGGGATGTGCGGGCCTTGGGCCCTGCTGGAAATCATGTCGGGTACTCGCAAGAATCGTGACAACATCGGCCCGTCTGGCGCGATCTGGCCGATGTGTCTGTCCGGTCGAGTATTGCGGAGCCAGCACCCCGCGCGCAAATACGAGTCTGTCAGGCGTCCATACCAAAACCTGATAGGGCGGCTGGTAGCGATGCGGTTTCGGTAGCGATAACCTCGATCATCCGTTCGGTAAATCGATCCACCAGCACATTGGCGGGCCGGTTGCGGGCCAGCAGCAGGTAGCTGACAAACGGAATTTGCGGCCGGAATGGCCGGATCACCACTTCGGCGGCATGCATGCGGGCGACCAGCGGATTGACGATGCCAACCCCCAGGCCCAGGCCGACCATCTTGCAGATGGTGGCGCCGTAGGGGGTTTCGAAATGCATCACGCGCCGGTCGTCGCCGGCAAAGGCGGCATCCACGGCCGCGCGCAGGCCGTCGCCATGGCTCATCGAAATAAAGGATTCGCCGGCCAGGTCGGCGGGCGTGATGGCGTCAAGCCCGGCAAGCCGGTGCCCGGGCGGCAGCACGCAACAACCTGCGAGTTCGGCCACGGGCTGGGCCTCGGTCACGGCGGCGGGCGGCAGGAAAGAAACCAGCCCCAGGTCGCAATAACGGCTGCCGACCTGGTCCGCCACCAGCTGGGTGCTGCCCGTTTCCATGGCGACATTGACGTCGGGGTACTCGGCATGGAACCGCTGCAGCACCAGCGGCAGCACGGTCATCGCCAGCGACGGCACCGTGGCAATGCGCAGCCGCCCCTTGCCGAACTGGCGGATATTGCGCGCGGCGTCCTTGAGCGCGTCAAGGCCCACGAAAGCGCGTTCCACCTCGCGCACGAAGGCCAGCCCTTCCTCGGTGGGATGCAGGCGGCCAGCGGTGCGCGTGAACAGCGTCAGGCCGGTGGAGTATTCGAGTTGCGCGATGAGCCGGCTGACGTTCGGCTGTGACGTATAGAGCTCGGTGGCTGCCGCGGTCATCGAGCCGGAACGCATCACGGCCTGGAACGCGTGGATTTCCTTGAACTTCATGCCAGGGGCCTCTGGGGGATAGCTGCGCAGATGGTATAGCAAATCCGTATGCCCGACCCCTGGAATCCGATCTTGCGGTATGGGTCGCTAGCCGGCAGGCGGCTCGGGTGGCGCCGAAGGCTCCCAGAGAATGTCCTGCAATGGGGCGCGCTTGCGCCAGCCTTCCTGTTCGAGCATGGGCGCCTCGTAGAACGCGGGCACCGGCCCAAGGCATAGCAGTCCGAACGGCTTTGCACCGGTTGGCAGGCCCAGTTCGCTGGCCAGGGCCGCGGGATCGAACATCGATACCCAGCCCAGCCCGAGATTCTCCGCGCGCGCGGCCAGCCACAGGTTTTGTACCGCACACGCGGCCGAAGCCCAGGCCATTTCGGCCGGCATGCTGCGGCGTCCGAAGACCGTGCCGTCGTCGGGCGCCAGGATGACTGCCAGCAATTCGGCGCAGTCGCGAATGCCCTCCACCTTGAGCCGCAGGAATTCCGCGCCGCGTTCGCCCAGTTCATGGGCCGTGGCCTGTCGCTCCGCTTCCACCAGCGGCGCCAGGCGCGCGCGCCAGTCAGGGGTGCTCAGGCGCATGAACCGCCACGGCTGCATCAGGCCAACCGAGGGCGCCTGATGGGCGGCGTGCAGCAGGCGTTCCAGCTGGTCATCGGGCAGGCGGGGCCCCGGCGTGAAGTGCCGGCAATCGCGCCGCAGCGCCAGGATGCGGTAGAGCGCGGCGCGCTCGGTATCGTCAACATGAGGGCCGGGCCCGGTGTCTGCCATAAGGTTTCGCAGGGTTATTTCGTATCGGCCGGACAGGCGCCCGACGCGCAATCGTTGGTCAATATGTCGGCTGCTATGCCCGGGGATAGCGCGGCAGCGGCCCCATTTTCCGCACGGGCTTCCAGGATCAGCTCGCCGATCACGGCACCCAGCGTCAGATCGCTGACCGAGCCGAAGTACTGTCGGCGCAGCCGGCCGCGAGCGTCGATCACGATCAGCGTCGGCGTGCCGCGCATGGCATAGGCATGCATCGTCAGCGGAACGCCACCGTGTCCATCGGGCGTGTCCACGCCCACCGGAAACGGAATCCGGTACTCGTGCAGGAACGCGCGCAGCGCCGTGGGCGTCATGGCGTCGTGGTGCTCGAATACGGTATGCAGGCCGATGACGGCCACTTCGGACGACGGAAAGGTCTGGTGCACCCGCAGCGCCTGGGGCAGGCCGTGCGAGACGCAGCCCGGGCACAGCATCTGGAAGGCTTCCAGCACGATGACCTTGCCGCGCAAGGACTCGATCGACAGGGGGCGGTCAGTGTTGAACCACTGCTGGACGGCCCAGGCGGGTGCGGGCTGTGGACGAATTTCGCTCATGGTGGGGGATCTCCGGCTGCATGACTGCGGCAGTATGCGGCGGCGAAAACTCCATGGGACGGCGATTCGTCCAGAAAAACAGCCCGTTCGTACGCGGATGCGTGCGACGGGCTGCTGGTGTGCCTGTGCGCCTTATTCGGGCTGGGCAGGCGTGTCGGGTGCGGCGGGCGTGGCGGCTGGCGTCTCGGTGGGTGTCCCGGCGGGTGTCCCGGCAATCGCAGGCGTGTCGGCCGGTGCGGCCTCCTGCTGGGGAGCCGCTTGCGCCCCGGCTTGAGGTGCCGCCGGTTGGGCCGCTTGCTGTGCCCCTTGCCCGGCCGGCTTTTGCTGCGCGGACTTCTGCTTCGGACGGGCGGAGCGCAGTTGACGGCCACGGGCCGCATCGGCCTCGGTCACCTCACCGGCAGGCTGCCCGGCCAGGTCCAGTCGCGCAGCGCCCTGGGTCAGGCAGGCCCAGTAGCGGGCACCGCGACACCAGGTGCGGATCGCCTCGCGCAATTCGGCTTCGGACAGGCCCAGCTCGGTGGCGTGCGTCAGCAAATCGTCGAAGACGCCGATCTTGAGCGGTACCTTGGGCGCCGGGTTCTTGGGGAACGCCAGCGGGAATTTCTTTTGCAGCTTGCCGATATTGCGCACCACCGGATCGACAGGCGCGGTCTGCTGCCGGGCGGCCGGAGCATCCGGCCTGGCCGGTTTGCCCGATTTTGCCGGCCTGGCCTGTTTAGCCGGATTAGCCGGTTTGGCCGGCTTTGCGGACGGCGCTCCCGGCTTGGCGGCAGGCGCAGGGCGGCGCGGGGCTTTCTCGCGCGCCTCTTTCTTTGCCTGCTCGGCCAGTTTTGCCCTCAGTCCTGCCAGTTGTTCGAAACCCATTGCTCTAGCTCAGTCAAACGACGCGGGATTATAGCGTGGATACCGGCAAGGCCGGATGTGCGTCGGAAATTGCCGCCCCGGCGTCACCAGGGGGCGTGGAATTCTGTCAGCGGATCTTGCCGAATCCGTCGGCGGCCCAGCGCGACGCGCTGTCGCGGTTCAGTCGGAAATCGGGCCGCACATGGGTGCTTGCAAGCAGGTCACCGAACGGGCTGGTGGCCGTCAGCGTGCCAAAGGGCTCGAATTCGTCCGGCGTGATGGCCAGCCTGACGCTGATCACCTGATCGTCGACTTCAATCGTAATCTGCTTGTTAAGTTGCGCGTGCAACTGCTGCTCGTGGCGGCGGATCACCTCGGAGGCGGTCTTCACCAGGGTCTGGTGCGCGGTGGCATCGAGCGGCTTGGGATCGACCTTGTTTCTGCCCATGGTCCACGGGCCGACCAGCGCGGGTTCGACACTGCCCTCGCGAATCATCTCGACGGCCCAGCCGTCGCCATCCTCGTTCTTGATGACCCGTGCAGTCCAGCCCTTGTCCCGCCAGAGCCGCGGCTCGTGAATCGGGTCGAAATCGCTTTCGGAAGCGGTGGTGTCGGTGTGGGACTGAGGCATAACGCGGAAAAACGGTGCACGGGGACGGCCACCGCCACCGCTGCAATCGCGCCCGGGAGCGGGTGGGGCCGAAAGGCTGGCATTCTAGCCGAGTCGCCAGCCAGCCCCATGCCACCCGGGCACGTCCTGTTATTGCCCGGCCTGGAATTATTCGGCCTGGATATTGGCCTCCTTGACGACCTTGCCCCACTTGACCAGGTCCGACTTGATCACGGCGGCGTACTCCTGCGGCGTACCGCCCTGGATCTCGATGCCCGCGGTCTCCAGCTTGGCGCGCACTTCCGGCAGCTTCAGCGCGGCGTTGATCTCGGTATTCAGCTTCGCGACGATGTCCTTGGGCGTACCGGCCGGGGCCAGGAAGCCGCCGTTGGTGCTGGCGTCGTAGCCCTTCAGGCCTTGCTCATCGGCGGTCGGCACGTTGGGCAGCGCTTTCGAACGCTTGCGGGTGGATACCGCCAGCGCACGGACATTGCCGGACTTCACCTGTTCCTGGATGGCGCTGATCGTGTCGATGTACAGGGCGGTGCGGCCGGCAATCAGGTCGGGATGTGCCGCGGACGAGCCCTTGTAGGGCACCAGCAGCACCGGCGCGCCGCTGACCATGCGGAACATCTCGGCAGCCATCTCCTGGGCACTGCCGCGGCCAGAGGTGGCTACCTTGGCCTCGGCCGGGTTGGCCTTCATCCACGTTACGAGTTCGGGCACGGTCTTGACCGGCAGCTTGGGATAGGCCGCGAACACCAGCGGGATCTCATGCGTGTACACGATCGGCTCGAAGCTCTTTTCCGGGTCCCAACCCAGGTTCTTGAACAGGAACTTGTTGATGTTATGGCTGCCGCCGACGATGCCGATCGTATAGCCGTCGGGCTTGGCGTTTGCCAGCACGGCCGTGCCGAGATTGTTCGAGGCGCCCGGGCGATTCTCGACGATAAACGGCTGGCCGAGCTTGACCGACAGCTTTTCGCCAACCACGCGTGCAATCAGGTCGATGCCGCCGCCGGCCGGCGCGGGGACGATGATCGTGACCGGGCGGGTCGGGTAATTCTGTGCCGAGGCGACGCCTGGCGCCGCCAGCAGCGTGGCGCAGCCAGCCAGGGTGCCGACAAGAGCGGTGAACTTCCGTGAGGTGAATTGCATGAGGGGTCTCCTTTGGGATGCTGGTTAACTTGAGTCAACTCTGGGTGGCACCGCCGGGGATGCGAGGCCCCGGGGCGCTCGATCGGTTGTCAGCCGCGGCCGACGAACGGCATGGCGCTGGCCATGACCGTCATGTTCAGCACGTTGGCGTCGAGCGGCAGCGATGCCATATGACGCACGGCATTGGCGACGTGGCGGGCGTCCATCATCGGCTCCGGGGCCGTCGTGCCATTGGCCTGCAACACGCCCCGCGTCATGCGTTCGGACAGTTCGGTCAGCGCGTTGCCGATGTCGATCTGGCCTGCGGCGATGTTGAACGCGCGGCCATCGAGCGCCAGCGCCTTGGTCAGTCCGCTGACGGCATGCTTGCTGGCCGTGTAGGGCGCGGTGAATGGGCGCGGGGTTTGCGACGACACCGAGCCGTTGTTGATGATCCGGCCGCCCTGTGGCGACTGCCGGCGCATCAGGCCGAATGCGGCCCGGGCGCACAGGAATACGCCGGTCACGTTGGTGTTGATCGCGTTGAACCACTTCTCCAATGGCAGTTCGTCCATTGGCACGGCAGGCGCGTTGACGCCGGCGTTGTTGAACAGCATGTCGAGCCGGCCGAATTCCTGTTCGATGGTGTCGAACAGGGCCTGCACGCTGGCCGGATCGGTGACGTCGGTCGGCACGGCCAGGGCGGACTGGCCGCGCGCCGCGGCTTCTGCCGCCAGCGTTTGCAGCGGGTCGGCACGGCGACCGGCCAGCACGACGGTCCAACCATCGTCCAGAAGGGCCAATGCGGTCAGCCGGCCGACGCCGCTGCCGGCACCCGTGACAAGCGCGATTTTTTTGGAAGTGCTCATTGCGGTCTCCAGGATGTCTGTTCGGTGTTTTGTTCGTGGCGGACGGGCGGGTAGCCGTCGCCGGGCATCAGGTAACGGTCAGCGAGATGGCGCCGATGCCGGCCACGCTGGAGTCGACGACATCGCCGCGCTGCAGCGGGCCAACGCCAGCGGGCGTGCCGGTAAAGACCAGGTCGCCGGCCCGCAGTGTCACCGAGCGCGACAGCATGGCGATCAGGTCGGCCACGGGCCAGATCAGGTCGGCAAGCGTGGCGCGCTGGCGCACGGTGCCGTTGACTGCCAGCCGGATCTCGCCATCGCGCGGATGATCGATCGTGGCCGCCGGAACGATCGGGCTGCACGGCGCCGAATGATCGAAGGCCTTGGCCGGCTCCCAGGGGCCACCGGCGCGCTTGGCCTGCTGCTGCAGGTCGCGGCGCGTCATATCGAGGCCCACGGCGTAGCCCCAGATATGCGCGTGCGCCTGCGCGGGGGCGATATCGCGCCCGTCGCGGCCGATGGCGACCACCAGTTCCACTTCGTGGCAGAAATCCTCGGTGCCGGGAGGGTAGGGCAGCGTGCCGCTGGCCGGTGCCACGGCGGTGGCCGGCTTCATGAACCATGCGGGCATGTCGGCCGGTGCCGGTTCGTTCGCGCTCCAGCGGTAGTTGCGTCCGATGCAGAAGACCCTGCCAACCGGAAAATGCGCATTGCTGTGAGCCACGGGTAGCGCGCATGGCGCCGGTGCGGGCAGGACGAATTCCATCTCGACGTTCCAGTTCCAGTTCGGGGTTCGTTGGCCGTATCAGGTGGTCAGGCTCATGGCGGGGCGCTTGCCGGCCACGCCGTCGGCCACGCTGTCGAGCACCATGCGGATCATCGCGGCACGCGTTTCCCATGTGGCGCTGGCGCGATGCGCCTGCAGCGTGGTGCGGTCGGACTGGCGCAGCGCCAGCGGCACGCGCGGTTCGTCCACGAAGACATCCAGGCCCGCGCCGGCGATGCGGCCTGCCTCGATGGCCTGCGTCAGGTCGTCTTCGTTGACCAGGCGCCCGCGTGCCACGTTGACGAGGAAACCGCGCGGGCCCAGGGCATCGAGCACGGCGGCATTGACGATGCCTTCGGCCTTGTCGGCGGCGGCACACAGCACCAGCGCGTCGCTGTTGCGTGCCAGATCGACCAGGTCGGGCACGAATTCATGCGGCAGGTCGTCCATGGCGCGCAGGTCCGTATAGCGGATCGGGCAGCCAAACGCCGCAGCGCGCGTGGCGACCGCGCGGCCCACGCGGCCCATGCCGACAATGCCCACGCGCATGCCGCTGAAACGGCGCGCCAGCGGGATGGCCGACGGCTGCGGAAAGCGTTCCCACTGGCCATCGCGGACAAAGCGGTCGCCGGCGGCGATATTGCGGCAGGCGGCAATCAGCAGCCCGATCGCCAGGTCGGCCACGTCTTCGGTCAGCGCCCCGATCGTGGCGGTGACGGGCAACTTGCGCTCGCGGCAGTAGGCCAGGTCGACCGCGTCGGTGCCCACGCCGTTCACGGCCACCACCTTCAGGGCCGGCAGGCGGTCGAGCATGGCGCGCGAAATGCCGGTGTGGCCGCCCGTGATGACGGCCTGGATCGACGCGCCGTGCTGCGCAAACCAGGCGTCCTGGTCCTCGATCTCGAACAGCTTGTGTACTTGGTACAACGAAGCCAGTTCGTCATTGGCGGCGGGAATCAGGATGGGATTCAGTTGCAGGATCTGGGGCTTCATGGGCTGTCGTTGTCGGCTGGAAGGTGGAACCCATGGTAGTTAAATGTTGATTCGATGCGCAATATTGATATATAAAATCAACATAAATAAATTTCGCAGCGTGTGCGGGAGTTGCAGATGGGAGCCTGGATATCGATGGACGAGGCGTGCTCGCGCCTTGGCGTGCGGCCGCAGACGGTCTATGCGTACGTGAGCCGGGGCAAGATCGAAGTGACGTCCGACCCGGCCGATACGCGCCGCAGCCTGTATCGGGCCGAGGATGTGGCGGCGCTGGCCCGGCGCAAGCAGGCGGGCCGCAAGCACGAGACGCTGGCCGCCAACACGCTGTTTGGCGCCGAGCCCAGCATTCCGACATCGATCTCGACCTTTGTCCGCGAGCGGCTCTACTACCGCGGCCGCGATGCGGTGGCCCTGGCCGAGACGGCCACGCTGGAAGAGGCCGCGCAATTGCTGTGGGATTCGGCGCAGACGGTGGATCTGTCCTCAGCGGTACAGGTGGACAAGCCGGGGCGCGTGGCGGCCTTCATGGCGCTGGCCGAACTGGCCGCCCGCGGGCATTCCACGCACGGCCGCATGACGCGCGTGCTGCACGGGGAGGGGCAGGGTCTGGTGGGGCAGCTGGCGAATGCGTTCGGCGCGCAGCCGGGCGGGCAGCCGCTGCATATCCGGTTTGCGCAGGGATGGGGGCAAGGGCCGAAAGTGGCCGAACTGCTGCGCGTGGCGATGGTGCTGCTGGTCGATCACGAGCTGACCAGTTCGGCGTTTGCGGCCCGTATCGCGGCGTCAAACGGGGCGTCTTTGCCGGCGTGCCTGCTCTCGGGACTGTCCACGCTGTCGGGGCCGCTGCACGGCGACGCCTCGGGGCGGGTCAAGGCGCTGTTCAACGAAGTGGAGCGGCAGGGCGAAGACCAGGTCATCACGCACTACCTGTCGACGGGGCAGCCGCTGCCCGGCTTCGGCCATCACCTGTACCCCGACGGCGACCCCCGCGCGGTGGCGCTGCTGAGCCGGTTCGCGCCACCCCCGGGAATCGCCCGGTTTATCGAGCAGGCCACGCGCCTGACCGGGCTGCAGCCCAATATCGATGTGGCGCTGGCGGCACTGATGATCGATTGCGGACTTCCCGAAGACTCGGCATTCGCGATGTTCGCCACGGCGCGCAGCATCGGCCTTTTGGCGCACAGTCTGGAACAGCTGGGGGTTGGGCAGGTGATCCGCCCGAGGGGCCGCTATGTCGGTGTGATGCCGGACAGGGGATAAACGGCGGACATCAGAACAATCCGGATTGTGGTCAAGGCCCGGGGTGTGATACAAGGTAGCTGCACGCTCGCCGTTCCGGCGGCGTCGTCTTTATCTCGTTTTTGTTGGAATATTCAGAAAATGGCAACTGGTACCGTGAAGTGGTTTAACGATGCGAAGGGTTTTGGTTTCATCTCGCCGGATGATGGCGGTGAAGACCTGTTCGCGCACTTCTCCGAAATTCAAGGCAACGGCTTCAAGTCTCTGCAAGAAGGCCAGAAGGTCAGCTTCGAAGTGAAGCAAGGCCCGAAGGGCAAGCAGGCAGGCGCAATCAAGCCGCTGTAAATTATCGCGCATTGATTGCGTGATCTGCGGCGCCCCGCCTTAAAACGGGGCGCCGTATCATTTCTGCCGCTCGAATCCCGCTTACCGCTCCAGGAACAGCTTCAGCTTGTCGGCGCGGCTGGGATGCTGCAGCTTGCGCATCGCCTTGGTCTCGATCTGGCGGATCCGCTCGCGGGTCACGTCGAACTGCTTGCCGACCTCTTCCAGCGTGTGATCGGACACCATGTCCAGGCCGAATCGCATGCGCAACACCTTGGCCTCGCGCGGCGTGAGCGCGTCGAGCGCTTCATCGATCGCGGCGCGCAGGTTGGCCTGAATCGCGGCTTCGGCCGGCGAACTTGCCGAAACGTCCTCGATCATGTCGCCCAGCGTTGCATCGGCATCGTCACCCACCGGCGTTTCCAGCGAAACCGGCTGCCGCGCGATGCGCAGGATGCCGCGTACCTTTTCCTCGGTCATTTCCATGCGCTCTGCCAGCACCGCAGGATGGGCCTCCTGGCCGGTCTGCTGCAGGATTTCGCGTGAAATGCGATTCAGCTTGTTGATCGTCTCGATCATGTGCACCGGCACGCGGATGGTGCGGGCCTGATCGGCCAACGCACGCGTGACGGCCTGACGCACCCACCACGTGGCGTACGTCGAAAACTTCCAGCCGCGCCGGTATTCGAACTTGTCCACCGCCTTCATCAGGCCGATGTTGCCTTCCTGGATCAGGTCCAGGAACTGCATGCCGCGGTTCACGTACTTCTTGGCGATCGAAATCACCAGACGCAGGTTGGCCTCGGTCAGTTCGCGCTTGGCCTGGCGCATCTTCTGCTCGGCGGCGCTCATCTGGCGGTTGATCTGCTTGAGCTGCTGCAGCGGCACCGAGACGGCGGTCTCGATATCGACGAGCTTGCGCTGGCAGGCCTGGATGGCCGGCAGGTGACGCTCCAGCGCCGGGCCGAACTTCTGGGACGTGGCGGCCATCTGGCTGGTCCAGCCGAGGTCGGTTTCGCGGCCCGGGAACGACGCCACGAATGCCTCGCGCGGCATGCCGCAGCGGTCGACGGCGATCTCCAGGATGCTGCGCTCGATGGCGCGCACGGCGTCGACCTGTTCGCGCATGCTGGCGCACAGGCGATCAATCATCTTGGCTGCGAAGCGGATCGGGGCCAGTTCACGCTGGATTTCGGCAAGCAGCCGTGCCACGGCCGCCGCGCGAGCCTTGCCCGTCACCGGAGTGCCGGGCAGCTGTTCGTACAGGGCGCGCACGCGCGCGAAAATCGCCAGACTGTCGGCAGTCAGCTGCTCCAGGCGGGCGGCATTCGCTTTTTCGGGGTTCGGGGTGTCGCCGTCGTCGTCATCTTCCGATTCGTCATCGGAGTCTGCGTTGTCTTCATCGGCGTCCACGTCCGCGGATGCGTCATCGGCCGCAGCGGCCATGTCGACGTCTTCCGCGCCATCGTTGATGCCGTCGACCAGTTCGTCGATGCGCAGTTCGCCGGCGACGATGCGGTCGACGTCGGCCAGCAGTGCCGAGACGATGGACGGGCACGCGGCCACGGTCTGGATCATGTCCTGCAGGCCGCTTTCGATGCGCTTGGCGATTTCGATCTCGCCGGCACGGGTCAGCAGTTCGCTGGCGCCCATTTCGCGCATGTACAGGCGCACAGGATCGGTCGTGCGGCCGAATTCGGAGTCGACGGTCGACAGCGCGGCTTCGGCTTCCTCATACGCCTGTTCGTCCGAGGTGGCAGCCGGGGCGGCATCGCTCAACAGCAGCGTTTCGGCGTCCGGCGCCTGCTCGTAGACGGACACCCCCATGTCGTTGAACGTGCTGACGATGGTTTCCATCGCAGCCGTCTGCGTCACATTGTCGGGAAGGTGATCGTTGATGTCCGCGTGGGTGAGGTAGCCACGCTCCCGGCCAAGCGCAATCAGCGCGCGCATCTGACGCTGGCGCTCTTCGTCCTGGCGCGCCAGGGACGTGAGGTCCAGTGGCGTGGCCGCTGCCTGAGCCTTGCCGGCCGGCTTGCGGCGGGCGGTCTTCGAAATAGCCGTCGTCATGCGGGATGCGGAATCGTCACGAACCGTATTTGCCAATACATTCTCCTGGACTGGTGGCCGACGATCGTCGCGGACATGACTGTTGGTCAAGCCTGCGGGCGCGAACGAAATCGTGGAATGGCGCACGGAACGTCGAGGCTGAGGCCTCCCGCAGAATCCAGTGTGCGCAAAATGAGGAACCGCACATCATACTTCACGAGGTTGTGCGGTGCAATAACCGGCGGCCCGTTTTTCGTTGTAAATATGCTGTTTAAGACGCATTACAACACAAGTAACGGGCAGATGACGCTGGCGCCGATGACATATTCTGGTGTGGGGGCAGGCGAGGCCATTTCAAGTCAGGGAGCTGCGATGACTCAAGGCGGGAAGACGCGACGGTTTGACGCAATCATCATCGGCACCGGGCAAGCCGGGCCCGCGCTGGCCGCGCGGCTCGCGGGCGAGGGTATGACGGTGGCCGTGGTCGAGCGGGGGCGCTTTGGTGGCACTTGTGTCAATACCGGCTGCATTCCCACCAAGACCCTGATCGCCAGCGCCTATGCCGCGCATCTGGCCCGGCGCGCGGCCGGGTTCGGAGTGACGATCGGCGGGCCTGTCACGGTCGACATGAAGCAGGTCAAGGCGCGCAAGGACCATATCTCGGGCCAGTCCGAAAGCGGGGTGGAGCAGTGGATGCGCGGCCTGGAGAGCGCCACGGTCTTCGCGGGGCACGCCCGCTTCGAAAGCGCGCGGACGGTGCGGGTCGGCGGCGAACTGCTGGAGGCCGAGCGGATTTTCGTGAACGTCGGCGGCCGGGCCCTGGTTCCACCGATGCCCGGGTTGGACCAAGTGCCGTTCCTGACCAACGCGGGGATGATGGACGTCGACTTCCTGCCCGAACACCTGGTCATCGTCGGCGGCAGCTATATCGGTCTGGAGTTTGGTCAGATGTACCGGCGCTTTGGCGCAAAGGTGACCATCGTCGAGAAAGGGCTGCGCCTGATCCAGCATGAAGACGAGGACGTGTCGCGAGCCGTGCAGGAAATACTGGAGGCCGAGGACATCGATATCCGTGTCGATGCCAACTGCCTGAGCGCGCGCATGGAGGGAGATGGGGTGGCTGTGGGCCTCGATTGTGCAGCGGGGTCGCCCCAGGTCCTGGGCTCGCACCTGCTGATGGCGGTTGGGCGGGTGCCCAATACCGACGACCTGGGACTCGACAGGGCGGGCGTCGATACCGATGCGCGGGGCTATATCAAGGTGGACGAACAGCTACGTACCAGTGTCCCGGGCATCTGGGCGCTGGGCGACTGCAACGGCCGTGGCGCCTTCACGCATACCTCGTACAACGACTATGAGATTGTTGCTGCCAACCTGTTCGACAACGATCCGCGCTCGGTGGCGGATCGCATTCCGGCCTATGCGCTGTTTATCGATCCGCCGCTTGGGCGCGTGGGCATGACCGAGCGCGAGGCGCGGCAATCGGGACACAGGGTGCTGATCGGCACCCGGCCAATGAACCGGGTCGGGCGCGCTGTCGAGAAAGGCGAAAGCCTGGGCTTCATGAAGGTGGTGGTCGATGCCGACACACAGATGATCCTTGGGGCCGCGATACTCGGCCTGGCCGGGGACGAGGTCGTGCACACACTGCTCGACATCATGTACGCCAAGGCACCCTATACGACAGTCAGCCGTGCCATGCATATCCATCCCACGGTGTCCGAACTGGTGCCGACCCTGCTGCAGTCGTTGCGGATGCCGGATTAGCCGGCTGCCGACGCGCCTGTTGCCATCGGCAAAGGACGAAAAAAATGCCACGCGGCGGGGAACCGCGTGGCATCTGAAGTGAAGAGAGCAGGGGAGGGGTCAACCCTGAACTCCGTTGGGTCACCCGCATTGCACGGGCGACTGCAGTGTATGGAGACGTTTCTCATACGAAAATCGGAATCTTCCGAAATGCCCGTCGAATTTGTCTCAGTGGCGGCAGCGCTCAGGGCCGTTGGTCCTGCATCACCGCATCGATTTCATCGTCCTTGGCTTTCCATTGATCGGCCAGCCAGTGATGAAACGCCGACCGGAATGCCTTGTCGCTGGCGTAGTCGGCGCCACAGAAGTTGTCGGGGATCGTAATTTGCCGAATTCTGACGACGATCCGTCCCGCGCGGCCCGAGGCCAGGTGCCAGAAGCTCGGCACGCCGTCAGGGTAGATGATCGTGGCATCGATCATCGAGCGGAACTGCGTGCCCATGGCGTTCAGCGTGGTGGCGAGCGCGCCGGCGCGGGGCTTGAGCAGGTTGCGGTACGGCGACGACTGCGTCTGCCGCCGCGCGGGCGAGAAGCGCGTGCCTTCGGCAAACACCATCACGCTGGTCGGTACCAGCTTGAATTTCTCGCAGGCGCGTCGTGCGGTCTCCTGGTCCTTGCGCCCCAGCGCCGGATTGCGGCGCAGCTGGGCTTTGCTGTAGCGCTTCATGAACGGAAAATCGAGCGCCCACCAGGCCAGTCCGATCACGGGCACATAGAGCAATTGCTGCTTCAGGAAGAACTTCAGCAATGGAATGCGTTTGTTCAGCACCCGCTGGAGCACGAAAATGTCCACCCACGACTGATGGTTGCAATTGACCAGGTACCAGTCGTCCAGGCGCAGATCGGAATTGACCTGGACATCCCAGATTTCCGGCTGGAGCCGTGTGATCCAGCGGGAATTGCGCGATATCCAGCCCGTTGCAATGGCGTTCAGCCAGGGATCCACGCGGCGGCGCACCCCCGGTGTTGGCACGGCCAGCTTGAGCAGCGCAAGCGGCAGGATCGGTACGAAGCATGCCAGCGTGTTGAGTGCCAGCAGCGTGGCGCTAAGCAGGCCGGTCAGCCATGCCATGCGGCGCGGCCTGGCATTGGGCCGGGGCCGGCCGGGCTCTTCGATTGGCTTGGATGCAGTGGACGATGAGGGCGAAGACGAAGGCGATGAAGCCAGTGGGGACGAAGTAGAGTTCGAATTCATAACTGCAAGTTTGCAAGAGCCTGAAGTGCGTCAATTTGTCTTTGATCAAAGTGAAGACGTTTGAACCTAAAGATTCAACTATCTGGCAAGGCTTTGTGCCGATAGCGCCGTCCCGCCGGCCGTCCCGACGGGCAAAGGGCAAGGGTGAAGCGCAGGTGATCAGCGCTGGCTGGATTCCGCTGGCACCGGGGCGGATGCCGGCACGTGCGGCTTCGGCGGCCCGGCGTCAAGCAATGCGGCGATCTCGGGGTCGCGCTGCCCGATGTCCCATTCGCCGGCGTTGACCTTCGCGAACTGCTCGGTGCAAAGCTGCTCCACTGCTTCGGGTTGCTCGTGATCCAGGGCCACGCGCATCACGTCGAGTTGCTGGTTGGTAAAGCTCTCGATCAGCGTCGCATTCTGGTCCAGCAGCGCCTGGCTGGCCTGCCGCTCGCTCTCGGTCGGGGCGTTCGCGGCCGAATCTTCCAGGCGCTGGCGATAATTTTGGGCCACGGCCAGCCGCCCCGCGTTGCGGTCATGCCAGAGCGACCATGCCGCTTCGACGGTCTTGCGCGCCTGGGGCGCATGTTCGATGCAGAACTCCACCGTGTTGTGCAGCACGGCTTCGTCCATCAGGGGCACCAGCCCGGCGGACACTTCAAGTTCGCTGCGCACGTCGGCCTGTGAAGATGGTGCAGCAGGGGCCTGCGCTTCGCGCGAGCATCCCGCTAGCAGAAGTGTGGCCAGGGCGGTGGCCAGCATTATCTGGATGGTTTTGAGGCGGTACATCCCGGAGGAGGTTGTCTGTCAATCGCCGGCATTCTACCCGGCCAGTGGCCTCTGGCGGGGCCTGGCGGCTGGGCGAGCCGGGTAGCGGGTAGAATGCCGGTCCTCCCGCATCCATCGTATTTCTCACGAAAATGGCAGTCACGCGCAGTAAAAGGCAGGCAACGCTGATCGGGCTTGCCGCCGTTCTCCTGTGGAGTTCGATCATCGGGTTGATCCGGGGCGTCAGCGAGAGCTTTGGCGCCACGGGTGGCGCAGCGCTGATGTATACGGTGGCTGCCGCGCTACTCTGGCTGACGGTGGGCCCGCCCCGTACGCGTGCGTTGCCGCGCGCCTATCTGATCTGGGGCAGCGTGCTGTTCGTGACCTACGAACTGTGCCTGTCGCTGTCCATTGGCTATGCAAACACCGGCAGGCAGGCCATCGAGGTGGGCATGGTCAATTACCTGTGGCCGAGCTTCACGATGCTGGCGGCCATCGCCTTCAACGGGCAGCGGGCCAACTGGCTGGTGGTGCCGGGTTTCCTGGTGGCCATCCTCGGGATTGCCTCGGTGCTGGGCGGCGATCAGGGGCTGGATCTGGCCGGTATGGCGGGCAACGTGCGGGACAATCCGCTCAGCTACGGCCTGGCGTTTGCGGGCGCCCTGATCTGGGCTGCGTATTGCACCGTGACGAGCCGCATTGCCCAGGGCAAGAACGCCGTCACGTTGTTCTTCATGCTGACGGCGCTGGCGCTGTGGGGCAAATACCAGTTCACCGATGGCGAAACGATGGTGTTCGGCCTCAAGGGCATCACCTATCTGGTGCTGGCCGCCTGCGCAATGGGTTTTGGTTATGCCGCCTGGAACGTGGGCATTCTGCACGGCAACGTCACCGTGCTGGCGGGCGCGTCGTACTTTATTCCCGTGATTTCGGCCGCGGTGGCCGCCGTGCTGCTGCACGCGCCGCTTTCCCTTGCGTTCTGGAAGGGTGCGGCCATGGTGTGTGCCGGGTCGATCCTGTGCTGGCTTGCGACGCGAGGTCGCGGCGCGCGGGCGCCGGCTGCGTCGCAAACCAGGACGTGAACCAGGCACGCCGGCAAGGCGTGCCACACGCCATTCAGGCCAGCCGTGCCCTTACTGGCACTGGCTGAGCGCGCCGGCCGCGTTGCTGTCGTCGCCTCGGAAGCCAAGCCACGAGCCAGGTCCGTTGGCAGATTTGCGCACGACGGCTGCGGAACCGGCAGGCGGCTGCTGGCCGGGCACGTAGACGTCGAATGCCTGGTTATTGGCAAGCATGTATTGCATCCACACCTGCTGTTTCGTGGCATCCGCCCATTTCTGCCCGATGCATTGCGCCGCGTCCTTCGGCGCGAGCTTGCTTTCGCCAACGGCGCGCGTAGCGGGGGTAGGTGGCGGGGTGTAGGGAGAGGGGACGGCGCAGCCTGCAAGCGTGGCCGCCGCCAGTACGACGATGAAGGGATACTTCATATTATTGACTCCATATCCGATCGTGGAATGCACCAAAGGCCTGCTCACGGGATGAGCGCCTGCTGGTGCGTCTGAGATGCACGGTACGTAGGCGATACTCCACGTCGTACCAGATACGAGTCTAGGCGCCAGATGCCCGATACGCCTATGCCCGATGCGCCATCTCGACGTGTCGGCATTTGTCTGATATCGAAAACTGCCTTCCGGGAAACTTTCGGGCGTCTCAGGCGTCGCTATCTGCATATTCCTGATGCCACAGCGCAGAGGCTCCGATACATGAATATGGCAATCGTGGTGGGTCATCCCTGGTTCGGCACGGCAATGGGTGCCGTTGCCGCCATTCTTCTCGGGCTGCTTGTCCATCGGCTGGGCGGCCTGCTGCTGCTGCGGATGACCCGGCACACGCCCGTGCTCAACGCAATGGTGGTCAAGGCGCGTGTGCCGGCCAGGTTCGTGGTGCCGCTGTTCCTGCTGCAGACCACATGGCAGGCGGCGCCCGACGACCTGGTCTGGATCAACAGCATCCGGCACCTGAACGGACTGCTGATGATCGTGTCGATGACCTGGCTGCTCGTGCGCATCATCGCCGGGTTTGCGCAGGGCATCCTGGACCAGCATCCGGTCAATGTGGCCGACAACATGGGCGCGCGCCGCATCCATACCCAGACGCGCGTCATCTCGCGCATCGCCATGACGCTGGTCATCGTGGTGGGTGCGGCGATGCTGCTGATGACCTTCCCGGGCGCCCGGCAGGTGGGCGCGAGCCTGCTGGCGTCGGCCGGCGTGGTGGGCCTGATCGCCGGCTTTGCGGCCAAGCCCGTGTTCAGCAACATGATCGCCGGGTTGCAGTTGGCGCTGACGCAGCCCTTGCGGCTTGACGATGTGCTGATCGTCGAGGGCGAATGGGGGCGCGTGGAGGAAATCACCAGCACCTACGTGGTACTGCAGATCTGGGACGAACGCCGTCTGATCATTCCGCTGCAGTATTTCATCGAGAAGCCATTCCAGAACTGGACCCGCAACAGTGCGCAGATCATGGGTTCGGTCTTTTTCCATGTGGACTACGGCATGCCGCTGGCGCCGTTGCGCGAAGCGCTGACACGCATCGTGCATGCGCGTCCCGAGTGGGATGGCAGATTCTTTAATCTCGTGGTCAGCGATACCACCGACAAGACGATGCAGTTGCGCGTGCTTTGCACGGCGTCGTCGTCTGGACTGGCCTGGGATTTGCGCTGCGCAGTGCGCGAAGCGCTGATCGACTTCATGCAGCGCGAGTATCCGCAATTCCTGCCGAGGCTGCGGATCGAGGGGGATGGCGACCGGCCGGCAATGCAGCCGGTGCAGACAGGACCTGCCTGACCAAAAAAACAGGCCGCTTCCTAATGGGGAAGGAAGCAGCCTCATGTGCCGGAACGGAAAGTCATGGCCGGATCACGCTACCGGCCGAACATTAATCGCGCATTAAGCCGCGCGGCAGCCGGCGTGTCTGGCTGCGCAATTCACGCCGATTTGCAAATCGGCAACGCCGTACATAAAAGATACTCAAAAGGCGTTGACTCATTTAGAGGGCTCCTTCTACACTCGCCGGCAAGAGTTCCTCGCGGCTAAGGGTCGGCCGGAAAGAACGGGAGCAAAAAAAATGGGCAAACATAGCCCCACAAGGCAGCCGGTTTGCGGATGCATGTCCGCGCCTGCGCCAAACGGGATCATCGGGTCTGGCTTGGGCGGCATCTCGCGCGCCCGTGCATCGTCTTGCGGCTTCACGCTGGTCGAACTGATGGTGACGGTTGCCATCATCGGCATCATCGCCGCATTCGTTTTTCCATCCTACACAAGCTATGTCGTCCGCGGTAACCGCGCGGCCGCCGAGTCCTACATGCTGGAACTGGCGAGCCTGCAGGAACGGTTCATGGTGGACAACCGCGCGTATGCCGCCAACCTGGGCGCGCTGAACGCCCCGGCCACGCCGGCCAGCGTGTCGGCGAACTACCAGGTCACGCTGACCGCGATCGCTGCCGCCACGCCGCCTGCCTACACGATCACTGCCACGCCCACTGGTAACCAGGCTTCGCGCGATACAAGCTGTGGCACGCTGAGTCTCAATCAGGCGGGCGACAAGACTGCCACCGGGTCGGCGCAAGCCGGCTGCTGGAAATAAGCGCATGCGGACGACGCTAAACATGACGACGTCCCGGCCGCGCCGCCGGGCGGCCGCGAAGGCGGCGGCAAGAGGCTTCACGCTGACCGAACTGGTTGTCACGATGCTGGTGCTGGCCGTCATGGCCACCATGGCAGCGCCTTCGTTCTCGCAGTTCATCGCCGGGCAGCGCGTGCGCAATGCCGCGAGCGACCTGGCGTCTGCGTTCACGCTGATGCGCAGCGAGGCGGTCAAGCGCAATGGCATCACGACGCTGTCCGCCGATGGAACATGGTCGGCCGGCTGGGTGGTCACCTCAGGCACCGAACGCGTGCGCGGCTATGGCCCCTACACGGATATCACCGTCAGCACCAGTGGCGGCAATTCGCTGTGGGTCGGCAACGATGGCCGGCCTGGGAACGGCAGCCAGACATTCCAGGTGTCGATGACGAACACCGGCACATCGAACGTCGTCTGCGTCCAGATCAATGGCACCGGCCGCGTGGCCACCGTCAGCGGAGCCTGCTCATGAGCGCATCTGTCCGTCCTCGCTGCCGTCCACGTCCCGGCAGCGGCACGCGTGCGTCGCAGCGCGGCGCAACGCTGATCGAGGTGCTGGTCTCGGTCGTGATCGTGCTGGTGGCGCTGCTCGGCACGGCCGGGATGATCGCGCGCTCGGGCCAGACTGAAATGGAGTCGTACCAGCGCGGCCAGGCGCTGACGCTGCTGCAGGACATGGTGGCGCGGCTCAATGCCAACCGGCAGGTCATCGGCTGCTACGCAAACGGGGCGAACGCCACCGTGGCAGGCAGCACGACGGTGCCGCCGGCCGCATGCACTGCGGGGACCGACGCGCAACGCGCGGTGGCCGCCGCCGACCTGGCGTCGTGGGGCGCCGCCCTGCAGGGCAGTGCGGAGGCCGATGGGTCCAACAAGGTGGGGGCGATGATCGGGGCGCTGGGCTGTATCGAGGCGATCGACCCGGCCACGCAGACGTATCGTGTCACGGTGGCCTGGCAAGGCCTGGCCAAGACCGCGGCGCCGGCCTTGCCGTGCGGCCAGAACCAGTTCGGCAATGATGCGAACCGCCGTGCCGTCAGCGTACAGGTACGCATCGGGATGCTGTCATGATGCGGCGAATTCCTGTGCGGCATGTCAGGTCCTTGCGCCACCAGCAAGGTCTGTCGCTGGTGGAGCTGATGGTGTCGATGACCCTGAGCCTTTTGCTGCTCACGGCGCTGGCGACGCTGTATTTCAATACCAGCCGTGCGCGCAATGCCTTTGCGAACAGCGGCGAGCAGATCGAGAACGGCCGGTATTCGCTCGACATCATGAGTCGCGAGGTGGAGCTGGCCGGCTTCTTCGGTCTCTCCAACCTGGAAAGCAGTGCAGTGGTTTCGGCGCCCGACCTTTGCGCCACCGACCCCGCGTCGCTCGGCTTTTCGGGATCGCCCGCCACCGTGCCGCTTGCCGTGCAGGGTTTTGCGCCGGGCACCGTGGCGCCATGCCTGCCCAACCTGCTTCCCGGGTCCGAGATCCTGGCCGTGCGGCGCGTGAGCACCACGCCGGTGTCCGCGGCGGCGGTCGGCACGCCGTACCTGCAGACTTCGCGCTGTGCGGACGACACCGTGCCGCTGGTTTTCGATGCCAGCGCGCCAGCGTTCAAGCTGCGCACCAAGACGTGCGACAGCACGGTGCCGGCAGAGCTGCGTGCCGCGGTGGTACGCATCTTCTACCTGGCCGGCTGCGACCAGTGCAACGGCACTGGCGACGGCAAGCCGACGTTGAAGATGGCGGAGCTGTTCAATGGCGGCTTCCGCGTGCAGGCCGTGGCGGAAGGCATCGAGGACATGCACCTGTCGTATGGCATCGATCTCGATGGCAACGGCGCGCCGGACTGCTACATCGCTGATCCCGGAACCGACAATTCGGCCATTTGCACCGGCGTGGCGGCCTACGACTGGTCCGTGGCGCTGACCAACTGGCACAACGTCACCGCAGTGAGGGTGCAACTGCTGGCCCGCACCGCCAAGGTGACCGATGGCTGGACCGACCAGCGCACCTACGATCTGGGCCGGGCGCAGGCAAGTGGCCCGTTCCGTGACGGATACAAGCGCCACGTCTATGCGCAGCTGGCCCGCGTTGCCAACGTGGCGGGTCCCCGGGAGTCCCAATGAGTCCGATCCATAAACGCCAGAAAGGGGTCACGCTGCTGATCACGCTGGTTTTCCTGGTCGTGTTCCTGATGCTGACCATCTCGCTGGTGGGATCCGGCGTGGTCAATACCAAGGTGGCCGCCAACCAGCAGTACACGGTGGAGGCTCGCCACGCCGGGCAACAGGCGATCGAGCAGGTCATCAGCCAGGACTTCACGGCGGCGCCGGTGGCCAGGACCGTGCCGGTCGACGTGACCGGCGACGGCAATGCCGACTACACGGCGCAGGTGGCCGCCCCGGTTTGTACAACCAGCAAGCCGGTCAAGAACGTGGAACTCGACACCAGCAATGCCGACGACGTGTCGTGCTTCGTGGGTAACGGCAACAACAACACGGGCATCGTTTCCACCACCGGCGGGGGCGGCAATTCGCTGTGCAACGGTACGCAATGGGATGTGTCCGCGACGGTCAGCGACACCGCCGGCACCGCCACCCGTGCGGCCCTGCATCAGGGGGTTGCCGTACGCGTGCCGTATGGCACTGCGTGTCCGTCCTGAACCAAGACCTGGGCCGATCGGCTGAGGGGTTACCTGGCCGATCGCCACTCCGCGTGCAAGCGCGCCGCTTTTCCGACATCAGCACCTATGCGCATCTCTTCGCTTTGTATCGCCCTTGCCCTGAGCCTGGCCACCGCGGCGTCTCCGAGCCTGGCGGAGGACATCGATCTCTACACGGGCCTGCAGCCGGAATCGGGCAAGCCAAACGTGCTGATCATCCTCGACAACGCGTCGACATGGGATGCTTCGGCCAGCTTCACCTGCTCCACGGGCGGGGTGGTCAGCAGCAACAACGCGGGCAAGGACGTCGGGGCGCTGCAGTGCGCCATCTATAACGCGATCAACTCGATCAAGACGTCTCCCACGCTCTACGGCAATATCAACGTCGGGTTGATGATGTTCGGCACCGGCAACAATGTGGGCGGCAAGATGCGCTATCCGGCGGCCGCGCCGTACAAGCTGCCGGTGATGGACGGCAATGGCATCGACGCATTCCTGGACTACCTGAAAACGATCGACCGCCAGGCCGACAACTCGAACAATTCGCAGGTAGGTGGCGCCATGCAGGAGGCCTGGGCCTTCTTTTCGGGCAACACCGGCCTGTCCGGCACCAAGTACACGTCGACGGTCGACAACGCGTGCCAGCACAACTTCATCATCTACATCGGCAACGCGGTCAATAACGGCAAGCCGCAGGACACCGGACAGAACGCCTTCGATTCGCTGGTCAGCGCCGGCGCCACCAAGGCGCAGCAGCAGGAAATCGTGCTGGCGACGAATGCCAAGTACCAGAGCAGCTGGGGCGACGAATGGGCGCGCTTCCTGAACCAGACCGATGTGCTGGGCAACATGGACAACCGCCAGAACGTGACGACGTACACGATTGCGGTGACCGATGGCAAGAACCCCGACTACGTGCAACTGGCGCAAAGCATGGGCACGAACGGCGGCGGCAAGTCGTATACGGTCCAGCTGGGTGACACCAATACCCTGGCGGCCGATCTGCTGTCCATCTTCAACGAAGTGCAGGCCGTGAACAGCGTGTTTGCGTCGGTCAGCCTGCCGGCTTCGGTCAATGCGCAGGGGCAGTTCCTGAACCAGGTGTATATCGGCATGTTCCGGCCGGACGCATCGGCCGCCCCGCGCTGGATGGGCAACCTCAAGCAGTACAAGGTGGGCTACGACCCGACCGGCAAGCTCGTGATGCAGGATTCGCTTGGCGCTGCGGCCATCAGCAACGCCCAGACGGGGTTCCTTTCTGCCAACGCGGTGAGTTTCTGGACCGCCGACGCGCCGCTGTCGTTCTCGGGCGGCGCCTATGGCGGTACCGTCAAGAACTGGCCGGGTTCAGGCTATTGGCAAAACAGCCCGTCGGGCACCGGATGGAAGCTCGACTCGCCCGATGGACAAATCGTCGAAAAGGGCGGGGCTGGCGAGATGATGCGCGTGCAATGGCTGACCAGCCAGGATTCGCGCACGCTGCTGACGTGCAATGGCGTGGGCAATTGTTCGGCGTCGGCCGCATTCCCGAGCTTCGATACGTCGAACAGCTGGCTGACTGGATCGTCGGGGCTGGCGGCGTTCAACGGCGGCACCAACGGCGGCGCCACGATTACGGCGACCGAATTGCCAAAGCTGATCGCCTGGATGCGCGGCCAGGACGAGGCAGCGGTCGACAACAAGAGCATCGCGGGCATCGAATCCGAGGCTGGTCCGGGGTCGCCCGTCACGGTACGCTCGTCGATCCACGCCGATGTGCTGCATTCGCGCCCGGCGGTGGTCAACTACGGCGGTACCACGGGCGTCGTCGTGTTCTACGGCACCAACGACGGCGTGTTCCATGCGGTGAACGGCAACCAGACGCAGGGCATCGGCACGGTACGGCCCGGCGGCGAGTTGTGGGGCTTTGTCGCACCGGAATTCCTGGACAGGCTGAGCCGGCTCTACACGAACACGCCCGAGGTCAAGCTGTCGACCACGCCGGCCGGCATTTCGCCGGAGCCCAAGCCGCGCGATTATTTCTTTGACGGCAGCACCACGGTGATGCAGGACCAGCGTGATCCGGCCAACCCGCGTGTGCTGCTGTACCTGACCGCGCGGCGCGGCGGCCGCCTGGTCTATGCGATCGACGTCACCAACCCGACGAGCCCGCGTTTTGTGTGGAAGCGCACCAATGCGGATATCCCGGAACTGGGGCAGACGTGGTCGCAGCCGAAGGTGGCGCGTGTGCGCGGCAATACGAATCCGGTCATCATCATGGGCGCGGGCTACGATCCGGCCGAGGACAGCGACCCGGCGCCGGGCGTCGACACCATGGGCCGTGGCCTACTGGTCCTGGATGCCTATACGGGCAACCTGGTGTGGGCCGCCCAGCCGTCGTGCGCGGGTGTCTCCGGGGCCTGCACGGCGGTGCCGGGGCTGACCCGCGCCATTCCGTCGGACGTGACCACGGTTGACCGCGACAGCGATGGCTATGTGGAGCGGATCTACGTCGGCGACCTGGGCGGCAACGTCTGGCGCGCCGATTTCGAGACCGCTGGCGGCAATGCCCCGGCCAACTGGGCGATGAACAAGCTCGCGGCACTGGGCGGCGCGGCGAACACCAACAATGCGCGCAAGTTCTTCTATGCGCCCGACGTGATTTCCACGCGGGGCTACGATGCGGTGTCGCTGGGCTCGGGCGATCGCGAACATCCGCTTTACTCGGCGTCCTCCACGCCGGGCACGGCCTACAACGTGGTCAACCGGCTCTACATGATCCGCGATACGAACACGTCGCGCATGCCGGCGCTCTGGACGCCGTTGACGGAAGCCAGCCTGGTCGATGCCACCACGGCCGGCTACGACGGCTCGCGCTCGGGCTTCTACATCACACTGGTGAATCCGGGCGAAAAGGCCGTGAACGCGCCGCTGACCGTCGCCGGCACGACCAACATCGGGACGAATACGCCTTCGATGCCCAAGGCCGGCGTGTGCTACCCCAATCTTGGCACGGCGCGCAGCTATGCATACAGCTTCCTGACCAGCGCGGGGCAGAATCCCGATCGCTCCATCATCCTGGATGGCGGCGGGTTCCCGCCGTCGCCGGTGTTCGGCGTGATCAGCGTCGACAAGGATGGACAACGCGTGGTGGTGCCGGTGGTGTTCGGCGTGGGCAACCAGACCAGCAGCGCCGGGGGCGACGACAAGTCGGCGCTGGGCGTGCAGAAGGTGGCGCTGACCGGCGTGGGCAAGCGCAAGCGCATCTACTGGTATTCGGAGACCGACCAGAAGTAGCGTGACGATCAGGTTCTGCGCGTGGAGCAGGACCTGATTGCTTGCCGAAGAAGGCAGGGCGCATCAAGTCGATGGTCCGAAGTGGCACCCGGAACAACACGGCGGGGGCGCATTTGTGCACATAGCGCGGGATTGTGCATACGAACGTCCCGGCGGGGGTAGAATCGCGCCATCTCCACTCCGCATTCGCCCTGTTTTCATGCCCGAAGATAAGAAGAGCTTGTCCGATACGATCCGCGCTGCGATCGAGCAAGACATTCTGAGCGGCAAGCTGCCCAGTGGCACGCAGCTGGAGGAGCAGCAGTTGCTGGCACGCTTCAATGTGTCGCGCACGCCGGTGCGTGAAGCGCTGATCCAGCTGGAGTCCGCCGGGCTGGTGGATCTCGTGCCGCGCCAGGGGGCCATCGTGGCGTCGATCTCGCTGCGCGAGTACGTGGCCATGAGCGAAATCCTCGTGCAACTGGAGTCGCTGTCGGCGCGGCTGGCGGCCCGGCGTATCTCGCCGCCCCAGCGCAAGGCGATGGAGGCCGCGCTGGATGCGTGCCGGGCAGCGGCGGAGCAGGCCGATGGCGATGCCTATCGCCGGGCCAACGACGCCTTCCACCATCTGATCTACGAAGCCAGCTGCAACGACATCCTGTCGCGCCAGATCCGGACGATGCGTGCGCGGATGCGCGGCATGCGCGACCTGCGCTTCGAGAAACCGGCCCGCATCCTCGCCTCGCTGGCCGAGCACGAGCAGGTGCTGGAGGCGATCCTGCGCGGCAGCGAGGACGATGCCGCCGCCGCCATGGTGCGGCATATCGCCACCGGCGGCGATGTCTATGCGGACATGATTGCGTCGATGCCCGGCGATGGCGCCGGGCGCACCCGGGCGCGCCGCTGAACCGCTCCGCTGAACCGCGCCGGGGGCGACGCATCCCCCGGCCGACCCCTGCCGGTCGGGGCTCAGTCGATCTTCACACCTGCCTGGACGATACGGTCGAGAGCGTTGCGGCCATCGGCCTGGGCCCATGCCCCAAATGCCGCGGGCGATTCCGACAGCGACACTTCGCTGCCATTCGAGGCCAGCCTGGCGCGGATCTGCGGGTCCGCCATCGCCTTGCTTGCGGCGGCTAAGATCCGGTCGCGGATTTCCGGCGGCAGTCCCGCCGGGCCATACAGGCCGAACCAGAACGTGAAGTTGAATCCCGGCAACCCCGTTTCGGCCAGCGAAGGCAGGCCCGGCGCCACTTCCGACGGCTTGGGCGTGGTCACCCCGATCATCCTGACAATCCCCTGCGAGCCCATCGGCAATACGGACGCTGCCGTGCCAAACGACATCTGCACCTCGCCGGCGGCCACGGCCTGCAGGGCCGGCGCGCCACCCTTGTAGGGCACGTGGGTCATGCGCACGCCGGTGGCTTTCTCGAACAGCAGCCCGGCCACATGCGGCGAACCGCCAACACCTGACGACGAGTAGTTGAACTTGCCCGGATCGGCCTTGGCCTTGGTCACGAGCGCCTTGACATCGGACACGCCAAGGTTCTTGTTGACGGCCAGAATCAGCGGCGACACCGTCAGCCGTGTGATGGGGGTGAAGTCTTCGCCCTTGTAGCGCGCCTTGTAGAGACGCTGGTCGATGCCATACAGCGTGGCCGTGGCGAGCGCCAGCGTATATCCGTCGGGCGGGGCGCTGGACAGTGCTGCCGAGGCGAGCGTGCTGCCCGCGCCAGGCTTGTTGTCGATCACGACCGTCTGGCCCAGTTGCCTGGACAGCGCTTCGCCAAAGATGCGCGCCACGTAATCGGCGGCGCCCGCAGGCGTATAGCCGACCAGTATGCGGATGGGGCGGCTGGGATAGTCGTCGGCGGCGAGCGCCGGCTGTGCGAACGATACCGCCAGGCCAGCGGCGGCAAACGCGCACCAGGCGCGCGGGCGTCGAGGGTTCATCGGTTGTCTCCGTGTTGTCGTTCTGGTGTGGGGCATCGTGTGGCCCCGGGTGGCTGCGCTGTCCGCTAGGCCGCGATGTGGGCGTCCCGCAGTGCCGCGATGCGGGCGTCGTCATAGCCCAGATCGCGCAGGATGGCGTCGGTATGGGCGCCGGGATCGGGGGCGGCACTGTCAAACCGCTCCGGGTGTGGCGCCGCCGACAGGTTGATCGGCGAACGCAGCAACGCCAGCGAGCCCAGCACAGGATGCTCGGCAGGGCGCGTCATGCGCAGATGCCGGACCTGTGCGTCCTCGAAGGCCTGGCCGATATCGAAGACCGGGCCGCATGGCACGCCAACGGCGTTGAGCCGCTCGGTCAGTTCGGCGGCGGTGAACGCTTCGGTACAGGCATTGATGGCCGCTTCGAGGCGCTCGCGCTGGCTGTTGCGGCCGGCCGCACTGTGCAGGGACGTATCGGCGCCCAGCGCGTCGGCCCCCAGCGCCTGACAGAAGTTCATCCACATGCGGTCGGTGCTGGCGGCGATGTTGACCACGCCATCACGGCACCGGTAGGTGCCCATCGGCGCAAGCGTGGGGTGGGCATTGCCCTGCTGCGTGGGCACCACGCCGTCCACTGTATAGCGTGCGCCCTGGAAATCGAGCTTGTTGAGCATCGCCTCGATCAGCGACGTGTGCACCCATTGGCCGCGCCCCGTGCGTTCGCGCTGCAGCAGCGCCAGCAGGATGCCCTGCCCAAGGAACATGCCGGCGGTGGTGTCCGAGATGGCAATGCCGACGCGCAGCGGGCCGTCGCCCGGCATGCCGGTCACCGAACTGAGCCCGCACATGCCTTGCACGATCTGGTCGAGCCCGGGGCGCTCGCAATAGGGGCCGTCCTGACCAAAGCCCGAGATGCTGGCAAGCACGATGCGGGGGTTCAGGCTACTCAGCCGCTTGTACGTCAGGCCCAGCCGCTCTTTCACGACGGAGCGGAAATTCTCGACCACGACGTCGGCCTTGCGCACCAGCGTGGCCAAAATGTCGGCGCCCTCCGGCGTCTTGAGATCCAGGCAGAGGCTGCGCTTGTTGCGATGCAGGTTCTGTTCGTCCGATCCGCGCCGGCGCCCGGTGACCGATCCGCGGTCGCGTGGCGGCGGCGGCTCGATACGGATGACGTCGGCACCCCAGTCAGCCAGCAGCCGCACGGCAACGGGCCCGGCCCGGGCAATCGAAAGGTCCAGGACGGTATAGCCGGCCAGTGGGAGTGATGCGTCTTGGGTCATGGGTGCTTTTCCGGACTTCGTTGGCGTGCAGGGTATGGGTGCAAAAGTATACGGATAGCATTCATAAATATACGTATACGGATTTACCATGATGCGGCGGCGTCCTGCATGCGCTACGCTTCACCGGCCCGTTGTGGCCTGCCAAGGCAGAAGTGGCAACGACGCCGCGAAGAATTAGCGGGAATCGCTGGGGATTGCGATCCCGCCCGCCCGGAGATATCTGACCGTATGCATACGATCTCAGTCCGTATAAAGAGCCACGGCGACGCCGACGTGCTCGATCTCGATGAAGTGCCTGTCGGTGCACCTTCTGGCTCGGAAGTGCAGATCCGGCAGTCGGCCATTGGCTTGAACTTCGCGGACATCTACCAGCGCAAGGGCGCCCATGGCCCGCATGGGGCCGCGCCATTTCCCATCACGCCGGGATCGGTGGGCGCGGGTGTGGTCACGGCCACGGGGCCCGACGTGGCGGGTATCGCCGTGGGCCAGCGCGTGGCCTGCATGCACCCCGGCGCCTATCAGGTCACGCGCAACGTGCCGGCCGATCGCGTCGTGCCGTTACCGGCAACCATTTCCGAGCAGGTGGCCGGCGCAACGCTGTTGCGCGGCCTGACCGCCGAGTACCTGTTGCGACGGCTCTATGTGGTGCAGCCCGCGGACGTGGTGCTTGTGCACGCGGCCGCCGGCGGCATGGGAGTGCTGCTGTCGCAATGGGCGCGCGCGCTGGGCGCAACGGTGATCGGCACGGTGGGCAGCGAAGCCAAGCGCGCCGTGGCCCTGCACAACGGTTGCCACCACGTGATCGACTATCGCGAGACCGACTTCGTGTCGGAGGTCATGGCGCTTACGCAGGGCAAGGGCGTGTCCGTGGTCTACGACGCCGTCGGCAAGGACGTGTTCGTGCCGTCGCTGCAATGCCTGAAGCCATGCGGCATGGCGATCAACTACGGTACGGCGTCAGGCGACGTGGAGGCATTCGATCTGCAACTGTTGCATGCACGGTCGCTGATCGTTTCGCGTCCCACGCTGCGCACATTCATTGCCGATGCCGCGTCGCTGCGCGGTGCCGCAAGCGTGCTATTCGCGGCGGTGGCGGCCGGTCAGCTGAAACTGGAAGTGGGGCAGACCTTTGCGCTGGCGGACGTGCGCCACGCCCATCGCATGCTCGAAGGGCGCGCGACGACGGGCGCCACCGTACTGATTCCCTGACCGGAGTCCCGGCCCATGAAACTGTTCCACGGCTGGCTGTCGAGCGCGTCGCGCCGGGTACGCCTGTGCCTGGCCGAAAAGGCTCTCGGCTACGAGAGCGTGCCCGTCGACATGGCTGCGCAGGAGCACCATTCCCCGGCATTCCTGGCGATGAACCCGAACGGCGTGGTGCCCGCGCTGGTGCTCGACGATGGCCGCTTCCTGCACGAAAGCGCCACCATCTGCGAATACCTGGACGACATCGCGCCAGCGCCGCCACTGCGTCCGGACGATCCGTACGCGCGGGCCTCGATGCGCAACTTCATTCGCTGGACGGACGAAAGGCTGCTGCCGAACCTGCTGGTGCTGAACTGGAGCATCGCGTTGCAACCGGTGGCGGCGCAATGGAACGACGCCGATCTGGCTGCGCGGCTCGCACGCGTTCCCACGGCGGAACGGCGCGAGGCGTGGCGCCGTATCGCGCGGCAGCCTTACTCGGACCAGGAAAAGGCCGAGGCGCTCCGCGCGCTGCTCGCATTGATACCCAGGATGGAAGCGATGCTCGGCACGGGCCCGTGGCTGCTGGGTGCGTGCTATACGCTGGCCGATATCGCGGCCATCCCCTTTATTGCCCGGCTCGCCGAACTGGCACCCGAGGCCTTGGCTGGCGAAGTTGCGCCGGCGGTGGCGGATTGGTGGCAACGTGTGCAGCAACGCCCGGCATTCGCCCAGGCCCGCATCGAACGCTTCGATGACGCGCTGAGGCACCGGCGGTCGATCCGGCAGACCCACGGGGCGGCCACGCCTGCTGCCTGACACCTGACACCTGATACGCATTTCATACTGGAGACCCCACGCATGGCATCCGAAGGTTCGCTTCCCACCCTTGATATTTCCGCCCATGTCGCCACGCTGACGCTGCAGCGTCCCGACGTGGCCAACCGGCTGGGCCCCGACGACCTGCAGGCATTGCTGCAGCACATCGACACCATCAATGCCAGTGGCGTCCGCGCGGTGATCCTGCGCAGCACGGGCAAGTACTTCTGCAGTGGCTTCGATATCGGCAAGCTGGCCGCCGGCCAGCGCGGCGCGGGGTTCGAGCCGCTGGTCAATGCGCTGGAGGATTGCCGTGCCGTGACCATCGCCGAGATCCAGGGCGGGGTCTACGGAGGCGGCACCGACCTGTCGCTGGCCTGCGACTTCAGGCTGGGCACCGATGCCGTGGAGATGTTCATGCCGGCCGCGCGGCTGGGCCTGCATTTCTATGAACGCGGCATGCGCCGCTACGTCACGCGGCTGGGCCTGAACCAGGCCAAGCGCCTGTTCCTGACGGCAGAGAAGATCCAGGCGCCCGAGATGCTGTCGTGCGGCTTCCTGACCGAACTGCTGCCAGCCGACCGGCTACGCGAGCGCAGCAGCCAGCTGGCCGAGACGGTCGCGGGCCTGGCACCGATCGCCGTGCAAGGCATGAAGCAGCACCTGAATGCCATTGCGCGAGGGGACCTGGATGCGCAAGCGCTGGCCGACGACATTCGCCGCGCCACGCAGTCGGACGATATCCGGGAAGGGGCGCTGGCCTGGAAGGAGAAGCGCCGCCCGGCATTCACCGGCCGCTGACAGCGGCACAGGCTGGAGCAGGACAACTCACGACAAAAAGACAGAGCGAAACCACAAAGGGGGCAGCAATGGGACAGAGGGGAATGTCGCGGCGGCAGTGGCTGAAGTCGGCGGCCGCGCTGGCGGCGGGCAGCACGGTGGCGGATGGGGCGCGGGCGATGACCGAAGATCCGGTGTTCTCGGTGGTCGAGACGGCCAACGGCAAGGTGCGCGGACTCAAATCGGGCGGCGTGCACGTGTTCAAGGGCCTGCGCTACGGTGCCGATACCAGTGGCGCCAATCGGTTCCTGCCGCCGCAACCCGTGCAGAAGTGGAGCGGCGTGCGCGATGCCACCGCCTACGGCAACTATGCGCCCCAGCTGCCGGCAGACCGGCGGCGTGCGTATGCCGACCTGATCGCCTACGACCTGCAGCCCGGCGGCATGGGCGAAGACTGCCTGGTGTTGAATTTGTGGACGCCGTCGCCCGCCAAAGGGGCGAAGCGTCCGGTGCTGGTGCACCTGCACGGCGGCGGGTTCTATGCGGGATCGGGCAACTCGCCGCAGTTCGACGGCGAGATGATGGCGCGCTTCGGCGATGTCGTGTTCATCACCATCAACCATCGGCTGGGCGCGTTCGGCTACCTCAACCTGGCCGAAATTGGCGGCGAGCGCTATGCGCAGTCGGGGGCGGTGGGCATGCTCGATATCGTGGCGGCGCTGCGCTGGGTGCGCGAGAACGCGGAGTCGTTTGGCGGCGATCCGTCGCGCGTGCTGGTCTTCGGCCAGTCCGGCGGCGGGCTGAAGACCAGCACGCTGATGGCAATGCCATCGGCACAGGGGCTGTTTCATCGTGCCGGTGTGATGAGCGGGTCGGGTATCCGTGTCATGACGGCGGCGCAGTCCACCGAGGTGACCGGCAAGTACCTGGCGGCGCTGCAAGCCGGCAAGGGTTCGCTCGACCGCCTGCACACGATGCCGTTCGAGCAGTTGCTGGCGGTGCAGATGCGGTTCGAATACGCCGACCGCGTAAAGGGCGAGGCGCCGCGCGCGTTTGCGCCGGTGGTGGACGGTGTGGCGATTCCGCGCCATCCATTTGATCCCGATGCCCCGCCCATGTCGGCCCAGGTGCCGATGATTGTCAGTACCACGCTCGACGAGCGCGCGTATCGCCAGGTGAATTTCGATCTCGATGAAGCGGGGCTGCTGCGTTTTGCCCAGGACCGTGTCGGAGACGATGCCGCGAAGCTGGTGGCGATGTATCGCGACGAAGACCCGCGCGCCACGCCATTCGTGCTGCAGGCCCGCATCGATACCGACATGACGTTCCGGCGCGGCGCCCAGTTGCAGAGTGACCGCAAGGCGGCCGCGCACGCCACCGGCAAGGGGGCGCCGGTCTGGACGTACCTGTGGAAGACACCCAGCCCGGCATATGGCGGCCGCTACGGCGCGCCGCATGGCGTGGATATCGGGCCGAGCCTGCACGATGTCCGCCTGGGGCTCAACGGGCCCAGCGATGCCAGCCTGCGACTGGCCGACCAGCTGGCCAGTGCCTGGATCAGCTTCGCGGCGACGGGCGACCCCACCAATCCGCGTACCCCGGCATGGCCCGCCTATACGGCGGCGCGCCGCACCACGCTGGTGTTCGACGGCGATGCGTCGGCCACGCGCGCGCAGGACGATCCGCGCCGGGCGTTCCGGGAGTATTGGGCGGCGCGGTAGGAGGTATCCGGCAAGCGGTGTACGGCCGCCAGTCTGCGGGCATTGGTGGCCTGCGAAAAGCAGAACGGGCAGCACTCGCTGCCCGTTTTCCCGCCGCTGCGCCTCCCCGTTACTGCGCAACTGCCACCTTGCCCTCCATTGCCGTGTCGATCTGCTGTCCTTGCTGCCTCTGTTGCAGCTTCTGCTGCTGGCGCAGTGCTTCGGTCGTGGTGCCCTGGCCGTTCGGTGCCCAGCCCGGAGGCATCAGCAGGTAGCCCAAGGCGTTCAGCACGTTGCCCGATGCCAGCATGTCCTTGCCCAGGCTGATCCAGTGTTCGAATTGGTTGACCAGCGGGTTGTGCGTGGTGGTCGGGTGTACCAGGCCGAAGCGGCACGGTTCGTCATCGCGCTCTGCCACGTAGGTACCGAACAGGCGGTCGAAGATGATCAGCACGCCGCCGTAGTTGGCATCGAGATAGTCAACATTCGAGGCATGGTGCACACGGTGGGCCGAGGGGGTGTTGAACACGTATTCGAGCCAGCCGAGCTTGGGAATCCAGGTGGTGTGCAGCCAGAACTGGTAGAGCAGGTTCAGGCTCAGCGTGGCGAGTACCACTTCGGGGCGCACGCCCAGGAACACCAGCGGGGCGAAGAAGATGGCGGTGCCGGTGATCTTGCCGGTCCAGCCCAGACGATAGGCGGTGCCCAGCGTCAGTTCATTGGGCGAGTGGTGCACGGCGTGCGTGGCCCAGAAGAAGCGGATGCGGTGCGACGCGCGGTGGTACCAGTAGTAGCAGAATTCCTGGCCGAGGAAGAGCAGCAGCACGGCCAGCGCGCTGTTGATCTCCACGGTGAAGATGCGGTGCTGCCAGGCCAGCGCGAAGATCGGCGTGGCCAGTGACAGCGGCAGGAATGCCATCAGCTTGCGGCCGATCATGTCGACCAGCGATAGGCCCATTTCGTGCCACGGATAGGTCTTGCCTTGCTGGCGGGCCTTGCGGGCCAGGAACGCGGCCTCGACCATCGACGCGGCCACGACAAAGCCGGTGACCAGGAGGGTGATTTTATGGAGTTGCATGATCGTCCTTTCGGTTTGGCGGTGACGCCTGGCTTGGCAGTCGCGGCGTCGGTGAGCCAACTGTAGGGGGCGATCGGACAGCACGCCATGTGGGAAGTATGTCGCCCCATGTCATGGTCCGGAGATCCGCGCCGGGCAACGGTTTGCGGGCAATTTCGAAGGCTGCCGGCTGGCCCGGGCGACATAAGTTTGCGCGGCGTATGCGGCACATTTTCGTGGCGGCGCGGAAAGGTCCGCCACTTGCCTGCCCGCTGTCTGTCCCATGCCATGCCGGTACGCATCTCCCGTGACATCCGGCGAAATAATTGCTGCCTGGCGATTGGCGCGCGTGTTTTCCATACTCTGGTCACCGCGCCGCCATGCACACCCGCAGAAGTCAGGCGCGATGACCAACCCCACGAAGGATGTCGAGATGCAAACCACTTTCCAGACCATCGCCGCCCAGACCAAGCGCCTGACCATCGCAGCATTCGCCACCGGCGCGATGCTGGCTGCCGGCTACGCCAACGCCGGCGTGACCGGCCTCAACCAGCCTGGCCTGATGGAATCGGTGCAGGCGGACGTGATCTACGTACACGCTTTCCATGCCGACGCCGGCCAGGTGCAGCTTGACGGCGGCATGATGCAGAAGGTGAAGACGATGGCTACCGGTGGTTCGGCTGCCAGCGAACAGTCGGAGGCTGCAGCCGAGGCGCGCGAGCAGGTGGCTGACGAGATCGTTCGTACGCTGCGGGCCAAGGGACTGAACGCGGTGCGGTCCGACGCACCGGCACCGGCCGGCGTCAACGCCGTGATCGTCGACGGCGATTTTCGCAAGATCGACGAAGGCAGCGGCCGTCGCCGCCTGCTGATTGGCCTGGGTGCCGGCAAGAGCCAGGTGGTGACGCAGGTGCGGATTTCGTACAAGCCGGCCAACGGCGTGGCCGTGCCGCTGCAGACTTTCAACGCCGATGCCGATAGCGGCCATATGCCCGGTGTTGCCGAAACGGCCGGTGCCGGCGCCGTGGCCGGACACGTGGCGGTAGCCGCCGCAGCGGGATCGGGCGTGCATGGCGTATCTGAAGTCAGGCACGACTCGATCCATGCCGATGCCACGCGCCTGGGCGATTCGATCGGCCAGCAAGTTGCCGCCGCCAGCGAAGTGGAAGGGTGGGTGGCGGTGCGTCCCGCCATCTGAGGAGACGGCGGCCGTTGCGTGCGATACCGTGCCGGGGATACCCAGACCGAACTAGCGCAAGCCAGCCTCGGTACTGAGGTACGTTTTCAGCAAGGCCGCGCCGCGTTCACCGACGCGGGATTGCCAGAGCCCGATCGCGCTCGTGCCGGCGTCGCGCAGGGCCTGCTGCACGGCCGGTGCCGGATGGTCTTCGATCGTGACGCCATTGGCATGCATGCGGGCGGTGTTCTCCGCCAGTCGCGTGTTCAGCCTGGCCCACTGGCGGTCTTCGGTCGCCTTGCCCGCCGCCGCGACGGCGTCGCGCTGGGCGGGCGTCAGGGCCTGCCACGCAGCGAGGTTGATCGTCGTGAACGATAGCGGCATGGCATAGCCGATGGCCGTGAAGTGGGGCAGGTAATCCCAAAGCTTGCGGCCCGCGCCACCATCGCCCGACGACAGCACGGCATTGACCGAGCCGTCCTTCAGGCGCGGCATGGCATCGGCAAACGACAGGCTCTGCGCCTTGGCGCCAGCTGCGCGCATGACTTCGGCCGACGTCTCGTCGTAGGCACGCACCGACAAGGCGAGTAGCGCGTCGAGCGACCCCACTGCATTGCGCGACCAAAGCCCGGTGGGCGGCCACGGCGTGATGTAGAGCAGGCGCTGCCCCTGCTTTTCGAAGGCCCTGGCGTAATCGGCGCGCGCCAGATCGGCCAGTCGATGGGCCTGGTCGACTGACGTGGCGACAAACGGCAGCGACGACAGCAGGAAGATCGGATCGACTTCACCCAGGGCCCCGCCGAATGCGTCGCCGACCTGCAGCTTGCCATCGCGAATCGCGGCCGGCATCTGCGCCGATTTGTATCCCGCCGCCGCATCAAAGGTTGCATGCGGAGCCAGCGCGCCCTGCGTGCGGGCGGCTACCTCCTGTGCAAACGTGCTCAATCCCTCGCCAGGCATCGACGTGGCCGGATACTCGGTAGCCATCTGCCACGCTACCGGCGCCGGTTGCGCAAGGGCGATGGGCGCAATCAGCGCGGGCACTGCGACGGCAAGGCTGGTGGTCAGTGCGAACGAGAGAACGGCGCGGGCGGTACGCTGGCGAATGGGGCGCATGGCAGGGCGAGTGGGCAGGTGAGTGTTTGTTGGGCTTCGGCTTCGCCGTCGAGGGCGGTGCCGGTGGTTGCGGATTATAGGTTCAGTCCGGTGTGCATTGATGCCCGAACTTGCGCGCGTTTACCGAATCTCCAGATCCTCGCCGGCGCCGCTGGCCCTATCCGCCAGCGCCTCGTACGCTTTCACCACCGGCCGCACAAATCGCCCCACCAGCACCGCATCAAGCAGCGGCGCGTAGATGTCGTCCTCATGCAACCCACACAACCGTGCGATCAGTTGTTCCCGCGCGGTCGCCGCCAGATGACCAGACGCCACCAGCAACGGATTCGGCGTCCAGGGCGTCCACGCGATGGTCTGGAGTCCGTCGAGCAGCCCCGGCTCATGCCGCCGGACCAGATCCAGAAAATAGCTGTCCAGCGCCGTGATATCGATTTGCCGCTCGCGCAGGGCGGTCAGTGCGCGCATGGGCGTGTCCAGCGGGCCGATCGATTCTGAAAACAGTGCACCTCGCTCGCTGGCAAACGGCGCCAGCAGTTGCCGGGCGGCGTGGTAGCCCGACTGGGAGTGCCGGGCCATCCAGCCGAAGCGGTGGCCGAAGGTGTCTTCCACCGTTTGCCAGCCGCTGCCGGCGCGCACCAGCAGTTCGCTGCGATAGCGCGGCAGGCCGTCATAGGCGGGGGGAGAGGGCACCGGCACCACCAGCGGCACCACCGGTGCCATGCCCTGCGCGAACGGCAGTCCGCACATGAAGCCGCAGACCAGATCGGGCCGTTGCCACAGTGATGGCAGCGGCGCGGGCCAGGCGAATGGCACCACGTCCACCGGCCACGACAGGTCGGCGAACACGCGCGAGAACAGCGCGTGCCACGCCCCGGTGACGGCCGGCGTGGCGTTGTACATGCGGAACGAGGCAATGCCGGCGGCCATCTCAGGCAAAGCGCAGCGTCTGCCCCAGGCCCATGGCGCGGGCCTTGGTCAGCATGGCATGGCCGAGTGCGATGTCGGTGGTGGACAGGCCGCGATGCCAGAACAGGATCGTCTCGTCGTCGCGCTCGCGGCCCGGCTTCAGGCCGGCCACGATCTGGCCCAGTTCGGCGTGCAGGTTTTCCTCGTTCAGCCGGCCGCTGTCCACGTGCTGGCGCAGCGCGCCGAATGGCAGGCCCTTGCGGCACTGGCCCCAGTCGTCCACCACCATCTTGCTCATGATGTCGGTCAGCGACAGTTCCACCGCGCTCATGGTGCCGTAGGGAATCACCAGCGCGCCCGGCTTGATCCATTCGGTCAGCAGCATCGGCGTGGGCTCGGGCAGCCGCGAGGCTTCCACCACGATATCGGCGTCGCGCACGCAAGATTCCCAGTCATCGGTCACGATCACCGGCTTGCCCAGGTCGCGCGTCAGCCGGGCGGCAAAGGCATCGCGGCTTTCGGGCCGGCGCGAATGCACGCGGATCTCGTCGAAGTCGAACAGCGAATCAAGCAGCCGCACGTTCCAGTACGACGTGCCCCGTGCGCCAATGTGGCCCAGCACCTTGCTGTCCTTGCGCGCAAGGTGCCTGGCGCCCAGCGCGGTCACGGCACCGGTGCGCATGTCGGTGATGGCGGTGGCGTCGATCACGGCCAGCGGGGTGCCATTGTCGGGATCGAACAGGTTCAGCAGGGCCATCTCGGACGGCAGCCCCTGCCTGTAGTTGTCGACGTAGTCGGAGACGACCTTCACGCCCGCCACGTGCAGCGGTTTGATAAAGCCGCGCAGCACGTTGAAGTGCCCCTTGTCCGACGATTCCGGTACCAGATGCACGCGCGGCTCGATCACTGTCTCGCCACGGCCCTGCGCGGCCAGCGCGGCCTCCACTGCGGCAAGGATCTCGGCGTCGGTCAGCGCCAGTTCGGCCACGTCGGGGCCGTTCAGGTAGGTCAGGTACAACTCGTTCACGGGGGTCTCCTTACTGCAGCGGGGGAATGTTCGCGCGATGGACGATGGCGCGCCATTTCGTGGTTTCGGTGGCGATGGTCTCGCCGAAGGCCTGGCTGGTGCTGCCCACGGGTTCCAGCCCCAGGCCGTCCAGCTTCTGCTTCACGTCGGGGTCGCGCAGCACGGCGGCGACATCCTTCTGCCATTTGCGGACCACGCTGTCGGGCGTGCCCTTGGGGGCCACCAGGCCGTACCAGGACGTCACGTCAAAGCCCGGATAGCCCGATTCCGCCACGGTCGGCACGTTGGGCAACTGCGGCAGCCGGTGTGGGCCCGCTACGGCCAGGGCCACAAGCTTGCCGGTGCGTACATGCTGGAGGACGGTGGATATGCCGCCGAACATCATCTGCACCTGTCCGCCCAGCACGTCGTTCAGCGCCGTCGCCATGCCGTTGTAGGGCACGTGGACGGTCTTCACGCCCGCTTCGAGGTTGAGCAGTTCGCCAGCCAGATGCGCGCCGCTGCCATTGCCCGGCGATGCAAAGTTCAACTGCCCCGGATGGGCTTTCGCATACGTGACAAGCTCCTTGAGCGAGCGCGCCGGCACGGATGGGTTGACCACCAGCACATTGGGCGATGCGGCCAGCATCGTCACGGGTACGAAGTCGCGGGTCTCGAAGCCGAGCTTGCGGAACAGGATCGGATTGACGGTCAGGTTGCCCGCCGGCGCCAGGCCCAGCGTATATCCGTCAGGCGCGGCACGGGCGACGGTCTCCATGCCGATGTTGCCGGCCGCGCCGGGCTTGTTGTCCACCAGCACGGGCTTGCCCCATTGCTCGGACAGCTTCTGTCCCACCAGCCGGGGCAGTGCGTCGGCCACGCCGCCAGCGGCGAACGGCACCACGATTCGCACCGGGCGTGTCGGGTAGTCGTCGGGCTGTGCCTGCGCTGTCCGTGGCATGACCGCGAGCGCGGAGATGAGTGCCGGGATGGCGGTGACGGCCAGCAGCGGCAGCCGCCACGATGCCGGCCTGAGTACGTAACGGTTCACGCGAGACTCCCCGTATTTCCAGTTCGATTGCAATTTTGACCCTGCCGATCCTGTCGCGACCCTTGTACTGTGGATCGACTTGTATAGACTGATCGTAGCGAAGCTGTCTGATACTGTATAGACAACTTTTCGCATATGGGAAAGCGGATTTCTCATAAGATGCGAAACCGCACGCGCCTGGTGCCGGTGGCACCGGGGCTGTGCGCGAGCGCGCGGGCCGTGCGTGAGACGCGCGGCACATTTCACTGTTGCGGGTCACGCCGCCCGCGTCGCGTCACCCCATTCACCAACGCCTGTGTCGAGCGCAGGGGAGCCTCATGCCAACCAGTCCGAACGTCCGACCCAGCGATGCGGCCACGCCGGCATTCCAGCGCATCAAGGACTACGTGCAGGAACAGATTGCCGCCGGGGTATGGCGCGAGGGCGAGGCCATACCGCCGGAACTGCGGCTGGCGGAAACCTTCGCGGTATCGCGCATGACGGTCAACCGGGCGCTCAACGAACTGGAGGCCGAGCAGATCCTGGTGCGGCGCAAGGGCGCGGGTACGTTCGTCGCGGAGCAGCGCTACCAGGCCACGGTGGTGGAGATCCGCAGCATCGCCGAGGAAATTCGCGCCCGGGGGCACCGCCACCGCAGCAGCCTGTACCGGCTGGAACGGCAACGCGCCACGCGCAGCCTGGCGAGCCAGTTCGGCGTGGCGGAGCGCAGCACGCTGTTCCACTCGGTCATCCTTCACTTCGAGAACGATGCGCCGATCCAGGTCGAGGATCGCTGGGTCAACCCCGCCGTGGCGCCGGACTACATGGACGCCGATTTCAGCGCCATCACACCGAACGAACACCTGATGCGTGTGGCGCCGCTGCAGCGCGCCGAGTACCAGATCGAAGCGCTGCTGCCCGGTGCCGATGTGGCGGAGATGCTGCTGATCGAGACCGCCGAGCCCGCGCTGGTGCTGCGCCGGCGCACCTTCTCGCGCGGCGCGGTGGCATCGGTGGTGGTGCTATGGCATCCGGGAAAGCGCTACCGCTTTGGCGGCGCCCTGGGGCAATCGGGGGCCTGAGCGCCCGGCCCGGGGCAACCTTGTCTGCCGACGAATAAGCAATAGAATCAAGTAGCTGGGCGCACGCGCAGGCGGGCGCGCCCCGAAGGGCAGTCGGGAGACGGGAAATGGTTGCCAAACGCGGCAAGCTGGCGGGAATCGTGGCTGGAGTTGCCCTGGTGCTGGGTGGGTGCGTGGCCTATCCGGGCTATGACCCGGCCTATGGCGGCTATGGCGGCTACGGCAGCTATGCCGGCAGCTACAGCAGCTATTCCGGCACGGGCGATTCGGGCAGCTATCCGGTCAACGCCTACGGCACGTTCTACAGCGGGTACCCCGCCTATCCGTATTACTACGGCAACTATTACGGAGGCTACGGGGGCTATTACGCCGGCTATCCCTACGGATATCCATATGGCTACGCGGGCTGGCCCGTGTATGGCAGCGTCTGGTTCGGCTATGGCTGCTGCGGATATCGGGGTTACTACGGATACAGGGGCTATGGCTACCGTGGCGGGTATGGCTACCACGGCGGCTACCACGGTGGATACCGCGGTGGCTACTACGGTGGATACCACGGCTACGGCGGAGGCTACGGCGGCGGATACAGGGGCGGGTATGGCGGCGGTTACCGGGGTGGCTACCGCGGTGGCGGCAGGGGCCGCTAGCTGGCGGCCCGTCCGGGCAATGTGCGGGGCAACGCGTGGGGCAATGCGTGAAGTTATGGCAACTGGCGCAACTGGCCGATCACAGACATCAGCCGCCCGTGTGCCACCGTGACGGAAGCCTCGTCCTGCAGGGCTTCCTGGTAGCGCCGGCGGAATGCCTGGTCGCCGTGCTCGCTGAACAGCTTCTGCGTGGCGCCCGCCACGGCGCGGCACGTTTCGTCATGGTGCTCGTCGCCGTCGAGTTCCTCATCGATCTCGATGATCAGGCGCGACAACGGATCGAGCCAGCGGAAGAACGATTCTTCCGTCACCAGCTGCACGAACTGTCCTGCGGGAATCGGGCCATGCAATCTTTCATACTGGCCGCGGTCATAGCCGATGACCTCCTTGTGGACCTGGAGCAATGCCGCCCGCAAGGCACGCAGCCCCGAGCGGCGGGTTTCCTGGGTTGCAAGGAACTGTTCGCTGGGCATGCCCATCTCCACTTTTCCTGTTCATGGGCAGGCCGTATCGACATGACCTTCGGCGGCGTCCTCCCGGGGCCACCATTCACCCGCCCGTAATTATCGGAAGCACACGTCCACGCTCCATGACATGCACGGTGTGCAAGTCAGTATAGGCACCGGCATGGCCCCAATCTAGCGCGCCTGCCTAGCGAAATACCCGTATTGCGGCCCTGCGGCAACGGATGCACGCCATGCCGGACGCGCCCTGACGCGCGTGCCGGCATTGCAGTGCAGCGGGTGACTTCTGTTCGTCCGCTGCGTTGCCCCGTTACTTCGCTGCGGGTAATCCCTGCAGCAGTTCCACCAGGTAAGGCTTCCATACCTCGGGGTGCTGCAGCGTCTGGTGGCCGAACGTATGTTCACTTTCTGGCATCTCGACGAAGCGGCCGCGCGGCACCCTGGGCACGGTGCGCTGCATGACGCCAAGGTCCACCGCGTTGATCATGTCGTCGGCAAAGTTCACGGCGTACAGCGGCGCGCGGATCTTGCCCAGGTCGGGCTCGGGGTTGTAGTCCCATGACGACTCGAACCAGTACAGGTAGTCGTTGGCATCGAAGCTGCGGCTATCGGCCACAGCCTTGTCGAAGTACTGGTTCACCTGGTCGCGGGTGGGCGCGGCCTTCTGCAGCGTGGCGGCGCTTTGCGTCATCAGTGCGAAGACCGGCACCGCGGTGGTCCAGCGGGTGGGCTGGCGGGTGTAGTTGCCGCCGTTCCAGTCGGGGTCGTTGCGGATGGCCTCGATCAGCGTGCGGCGCCACAGCCAGTTGCGGCCGGACATGGCGACGGGCTGGCTGGCAACGGGCATCAGCGCGTCCATCATGTCGGGATGGCGCTCGCCCCAGATCCAGGTCTGCATGCCGCCCATCGACGTGCCCAGCACCAGCCGCAGGTGGTCAACCTTCAGGCCTTCGGTCAGCAGCCGGTAGTGGCCTTCCACCACGTCGGTGTAGCCATAGCGCGGAAAACCGGTGCGCTGGCCGTCGCTGGGTTTGCTCGATCCGCCACGGCCCAGGCCGTCCGGCATGATGATGTAGTAGCGCGACGCGTCCAGCGGCTGGCCCGGCGCGAACAGTTCCTTCTGCATCAGCGGCGTCAGGAAGGCGCGCCCGGTGCCGGTGGTGCCGTGCAGCAGCAGTACCGCATTGTTGACCTTGCCGTCGGCCCCGCGCGTGGGCGTGCCCAGTGTGGCGTAGTGCAGCTTCACGGCCGGCAGCGTCTGGCCGTTCTGGAAGCGGAAGTCGCGCACTTCCACATCGCCTTCTTTCGCCTGCAGCGGCTGCGTGGGTTGCGTGGGTTGCGCGGGTTGTGCGTAGGCCAGGCTCCATCCCAGCGCCGCCGTGGCGGCCAGCATCTTCATGGCCGTTGCTGCCTTCTCGTGCATCGTTGTCTCCCTTGGTGTTGTATGAGCACGGGCGATCATACTGCAACGGTTGCTATCCTGAAGTGAGCCGCATCTGCGCCAGCAGCGGCAGGTGATCGGACGCCAGCCGCGCCAGCGGCGTGCGATGGCTGGACACCGCCACCAGGTGCGCGCGTGGCGAGGTCCAGATGCGATCCAGCGCCAGGAACGGCAGCCGCGACGGAAATGTCGACACATGCGGCGTGCGCTCGAAGTACGCGTGCAGCCAGCGCAGCGGGCGCCCCCACAGGAACCACTCGTTGACGTCGCCAAGCAGGATGGTCGGCTGCGCCGGGGCCTCGGCCAGCGCGGTCAGCAGGCGCCGTACCTGCCAGCGGCGTTCGCCGGGCCGCAGGCCCAGGTGCGTGGCGATCACGCGCAGCAGGAACGTGCCGGACCCGATGGCATTGCATTCCAGCAGTGCGTCGATGGCGCCACGCGGTTCGCACCCCTTTACGCTCAGGTCGATCTGGCGCACCCGCATCGGCGCATAGCGCGTCAGCAGCGCGTTGCCGTAGTCGCCATCGTCGCGCACCAGCGTCGGCCCGGGAATCGCGTGCAGGCCGGTGTGCTGGGACAGGAAGCGCAGCATGTCGAAGCCCGTGCCACGCGTCTCCACTTCCTGCAGGGCGATCATGTCGGCCCGCAGTTCGTGGATGACCTCGCAGATGCGCTTGGGCACGAAGTGCCCGTCGGTGCCAACGCCGCCATGGATGTTGTAGCTTGCCACCGCGATATCGGCCTGCAGCGCGGCTGGCGGCGCGTGGTCTGGATCGCGGGCAGTCATCGGGCTCCCTCGCCTGACGGCGGACGGCAGCAATGCGGCGATTGCGAACCGGCGCCAGCACGCCCATGCCCATGCGCCGCCCGGCCGCGCCGCTGGCGCCGGCGCCGCAACACCCACCATAGTGCGGCGGGAATCAGCAGTACAAGCGCAAGCAGCGCAAACGTCATGGGGTCGGGATTGCGGGCGAAGGCGGCGATGCGATCCACCAGCGACGCAGAGACGATGATGCCCGGCGACATGCCGATGGCCGTGCCCAGCAGGCAATCGCGCAAGCGGATGCGCGACGCGCCCACCACCAGGTTGACCAGCGTAAACGGCGCCACGGGCACCAGCCGCAGCACCACCATGGCCAGCAGCCCGTGCTGGCTTACCTGCTGGCTCAGGCGATTCAGGCGCCTGCCGCCAAAACGCTGCACGGCGTTGCGTCCCAGCAGGCGTCCCACGGTGTAGCCGGCCGCCGTGCTCAGTACGGTGCCCGCCAGCGCGATCGCGCCTCCGTGCAGGGGGCCGAATACCACCACGGTCACCACGATCAGCACGGTGACCGGGAACAGCGCCAGCCCGCCAGCCACGAATGCGCCCATCATCGCCAGCGGCGCCAGCGGCATGTCGTCCACGCGGTGCATCAGCGCCAGCACATGCCGGAAGTCGGCCCATTCGCGCAGCGGCGTATAGCGCCAGGCAAAGACCACGCCGGCCAGCACCAGCACGAAGGCCACCAGCAGCGCCACGCGGCTGGCGACATGAGGGCGGGCCTCGTGGCTGACGAATTCGGTCATCACCTGTTCGGCGTCGATGGGTTCCATCGGATCGAGCAGGGTGGCATCGGGCAGCGCGGCATCCAAGTCGTCGGGCACGGCCGGCGCAAACGGCTGCAGCGTGCGCCCATCGGGCCGATGCAGCGCAGCCAGCGCGGCGTTCAGACGCGGGTGCGCGGACATGGCCTGGTGCAGCGCTGCAGGCGTCACGGCCAGGTGTTCGCACAGCAGGCGGTCGCGCATGGCGCGGATGGCTGCGGCAGCGCGTGGGTCGCCCCGGGATTCGATCACCAGGTTGCACTCGGTATCGAGCCCGAAAGACCGGTTGCTCAAGTTGGCGGAGCCGATGGTCAGCAGGCGGTCGTCCACGGCCATGACCTTGCTATGCACGTTGACGCAGGCATCGCCCAGCCCCGGTATGTGCGGACAATACAACTGGAAGCGCCCATCCGGGTCAGCCTGGCGCAGCCCACGATACAGGCGCGCGCGCAGCACGCCCATGCTGGCTTCTTCGAGCCAGCCGCTTTCGGTTCGGCGCGACACCAGTGCGATATCGGGCCCGTCGGGCTCGCGCAACCGGCCGGCAAACGCGTCGGCGATCAGCCCGGAACTGAAGTACTGGTTTTCGAGATAGATGCTGTCGCGGGCGGCGGCAATCGCATCGGTGTACAGCGTGCGGATCTCGCCGATGCCCGGTTCGTCGTCGCGCGCGGGAAAGGTGCGGCTGATGCCCACCGGCACGTTGGTGATATCGGGCGCGATCTGTTCGGGCCATGGGTCGGTGGAGGCCGATACACTGGCCGCAGTCGGCACGCGCGGATGCCGGCCGGTCGCACGCAGCCATCGCTCGGCGGCCAGTTCGCCCAGCGCCTGGGCGGCCGCGCCGTCCACCATGCACTGCACGTCGTGAAAGGGCGCATAGGGCTTGCCATCCGGGTCCACGCGGCGCGGATCGTCGGGCAGGTGGTGGCGGGTATCCCAGCGCCGGATGGTCAGGTCCAGTCCGCCCACAAACGCCAGCCGATGATCGACGACCACCACCTTCTGGTGATGCGAGGCGCCCACCGGATGGTTGCCGTCCAGGCAGAAAGACAGTCGCCGGTGCGTTTGCCAGTGCTCTTTGGCGGCCGGCAGGAATTCGCGCTCCAGCGCGAACACCATCGCGTAGTCCCAGCTCAGCACGTAGACGCGCAGGCCCCTTCGGCGGCGGCACAGGGCATTGAGGAAGTCGCGCAGTTCGGCGGGCAGGCCGTCGGATGGCGTTGGGTCGTCCGGGTTGTCCGGCTGCAGCCGCATGCGGCTGTCGATGTCCCAGCCGAGGATAAAGATGCTGTGCTCTGCGCGCGTCAGTGCCTGGCGCAGCGCCGGGAAGTACGCATCGCCATCGACAAGCATGGCCAGTCGCGTGCAGGGGGCCACGCGCCAGCAATTGTGGCCCGGGCGTAGCAGGGAGGGTTCGGCATCGATCGTCATGGCGAACGATACGCTTCGCAAGTTCCGTACCGGTCGCGTAAGCCCGTGGCTTTCAAGGGCTGGGGCCGATCGGGTCGATGCGTCTCGTGTGCCGCTTGCCCGGCTTTGTAAAACTTGCGCGTCAGGCCGCTGCGGCCATGCGCCAGGCGGCCGGCGGCATGCCAAAGCGGCGCGCGAACGCGCGCGTGAACGTGGTCTGGTCGGGATAGCCGACACCGGACGCGATATCGGCCAGCGGCATCGCGCCGGCCATCAGCCACTGCACGGCCTGGTCCAGCCGCAGGCGTGTCTGGTAGCCGTGGGGGGTGTCACCGAACGCCTCGCAGAACAGCGTGTGAAAGCGCCTCGGTCCCCAGCCGATGCGCGCGGCGAGCTGGTCAACCCGTAACGGCGTGGACAGATGCGCGCGCAGGTAGTGATCGATGGCGCCGACAGGAAACCGCGCCGCATCGGCCTGCCGGTCGTCGAGACCGAGCATGGCGGACAGGCCGCCCGCCAGCGCCGCCGCCTGTTGCCAGGCGTGCTGGGCCGGAACATTGTCCGATGCCTGCTGTGCGGTGGCGAGCCTGCGGACCCGGGTGGCGAACGCGGCATCCATGGCGAACATGCGTGGCGTTGCCATCAGCCGCGCGGGCAGGGCCACGGAGCTGGACGGGAAGTCGGCCACCAGTTGCAGGTTGTCGGTCAGGCCGCTGCACAGGTGGTGCATGCCGGCTGGAATGACCAGGCCGTGCGTGCCATCCACCCGGTACGCATGTCCGTCGATTTCCAGTTCGGTCTGGCCGTCTACGCCAAACAGCAGCTGGTGATAATCATGCGCGTGACCGAACGGCCGGGGCTGATACCGGCGCGGTTCGACCAGGGGTGAGGCATGCTCAACGAGCTTCGGCATGACGCGGCTTGCCCTGCGTCTGGCAGAGCCAGACGCCAACCCCGGCGATGGCCATGCCTAGCCACTGCACGGGACCAAGACGGTCGCCAAACAGCAGCGCGGCCTGCACCGCGGCCAGCGGCGGCGCCAGGAACATCAGCGCGGCGGCATTGGCGGCCTGGCCGCGCCGGACCAGACCCAGCAAAAGCCACGTGCCAAGGCCGGACAGCACCACGGCGGCCCAGGCCAGCGACATCCACAGCGTGGAGCCGCCTTCCCAGCGCAAGGCGCCGATGCCGCCGGAAGCACTCACGACCACGCCGGCCACCAGCAGCGCCCCGGCGTTCTGCCAGGCCGAGCTGGCGCGGATATCCGCGCGGCGGATCGAGGTTTTCTGGAGGAGGGTTCCCATCGTGATCGACACTATCGCAAGCACGCCGACCAGCACGATCCACGGGGAAACCGCGTGCGGCGCGCCAGCCTGCATGGCTGGCAAGACTACCAGACCCACGCCCAGCGCGCCCAGAGCCAGTCCGCGCCAGGTGCGCGCGGACGGTTGCTCGCCCAGCAGCGGGATGGCAAGCAGGGCGGTCAGCAACGGCTGCAGGGCGCCCAGCAGCGCCATGATCGACGGCGACAGGCCGTGCGCCACCGCGCCATAGCCAGCGCACAGGTAGATGCCCTGCATCAGCGCACCAGCCAGCAGATGACGCGGCACCTGGGCCAGCGGCGGCCACGCGGCGCGCCCGGCGGCAGCCACCAGGGCGAACATCAGCGCGGCCAGCGCAAAGCGCGCCAGCAGGAACAGGCTGGTGTCGGCCACCGGCACCACGGCCTTGCCGACGATAAAACCGGTGGACCAGATCAGGACAAAGGCCATGGCGGGCAGCCAGGCGGGAATGGGGCGCGACATCGTGTGGGTAGTGGGCAGATTGCAGGCCCGGATCGTCACCAGTTGGCGGATCGCGGGCGGATTTCCGGAAGTTGCCCGGCAGACTAGCGCAGCGCGCCGGGGATGTCTTGGCAAATCCTGCATCGGGGGGATGGCGGGCGAGGGGGTACGGGCGAGGGGTGGGGGGGCGCCCATGGTATGGTGGCGGCCCGCCTGCCGCGCCAACGTTCCGCCATGCCCGATACGCCCCAGCAACGCCTGATCGACGATCTTGGCCTGATTCCGCACCCCGAGGGCGGCTACTACCGCGAGACGTTCCGCGACGCAGCCCGCGTGAGGCGCGTGCCCGACGGCGCCGAGCGCTCGGCATCGACGGCCATCTACTACCTGCTGTGCGATACCGCGTTTTCCGCCTGGCACCGGATTCGCGCCGACGAGGCCTGGCACTTCCATGCCGGAGACCCGATCCACGTGCACTGGCTGACGCCCGAGGGTGCGCTGGTCACGCATCGGCTCGGCAATCCCCTGGTGCATCCCGGCACCGTGTTCCAGGCCGTGGTGCCGGCTGGCTGCTGGTTCGCCGCCGAGCGCGTGCCGCCCGCCGGGACGGCCGATGCAAGCCCCGCAGGCTATGCACTGGCTGGTTGCACCGTGGCGCCGGGGTTCGAGTTCAGCGAATTCGAGCTGGCCGACCCCGTGCCACTGGCGGCGTCGCACCCGGCCCATGCCGATGTGATTGGCCGGCTGGGCTGCCTGCCGCGCCAGGGCTGAGCCGCTGCGAGTCAGCCTCCCCAGCCCCCTACGGCGCGACTTTCACCTGCGTGCGCAGGTAGTCCACCACACGCCCCACGCGCGGCGCCAGCGACCACTCAGAGCGGTGGATCAGCCAGAGCTTGTCGATCACCGGGGCATGACAGTCCAGCACGCGGATCTGGTCCTTCTGGACAAAAGCCTGGCGCGCATAGCGCGGGATCACAGTAAAGCCAAAGCCGCGCGCCACCGGTTCCAGCATCAGGCTCACCTGGTTGCTGAAGCCCCGGCACGGCAGCGTATGCACGCCCGGATTGCCCGGGTAATGGCGGCTTAGCAGGCGGTTTGCCATGGTCTTGCCGTCGGGATGGTCGACAAAGCCGATGCGCTGCAGATCGTCCCAGCCCTGCACCTGTTCCGCCGCCGGATAGACCAGCTCCAGCGGCTCTTCGCTGAACGGGGTCGCGGTCACCCGGGGGTCATCGGGCTTGAGCGATACCAGTCCCACATCAAAGCGGTTCTGCAGCACGCCTTCCAGCACTTCGGCGTCGGGGGCAAAGCGGTGGCGGATGATCAGGCCCGGCGTCTTGGCTTGCAGGTCGAGCAGGCGCGGATACAGGAACAGGCCAATGCTGCCGGGCGTGATCAGCCCGACCACGCCGCTTTCGCCATCGTCGACCAGCCGGGCGCGCAGGCGGTCGTTCGCCAGTTCCATGTCGGCGCAGTATTCCAGCAGCGCGCGGCCGGCCGGCGTCAGTTCCAGGGCGCGCGGGCGCCGGATCAGCAGCGGACCCAGCGCGTCTTCCAGATGGCGGATGTGCTGGCTGACGGCCGCCTGTGTCAGGCCAAGCTCGTCGGCCGCGCTGGTAAAGCTGCCGGTTTGCGCCAGCATCGCGAACGAGCGCAGCCATTGGGGGTTAAGCATAATGAACTCTTATTGAAGCGATAACGCGGAGACGGTTTTCATTATAGCGACGGATCGCTAAGATCGCTGCATTGCAACATGCAGAGACCACACATGACTACGCCTGCACTTTTCACCCCGTTCACGCTGAAAGACGTTACGCTGCGCAACCGCATCGCGGTGCCGCCGATGTGCCAGTACAGCGCCATCGATGGCTTCACCAACGACTGGCACCTGTCCCATTACGCCGGCCTGGCCCGTGGCGGCGCGGGACTGGTGATCGTCGAGGCCACGGCGGTGTCGCCGGAAGGCCGCATCTCCCCGGGATGCACGGGTTTGTGGAATGACGAGCAGGCCGTCGGCATGGCGCGCATTGCCGAGGCCATCAAGGCCGGCGGTGCGGTTCCCGGCATCCAGATCGCCCACGCCGGACGCAAGGCCAGCGCCAACCGCCCGTGGGAAGGTGACGACCATATTCCCGAAGGCGACGCCCGTGGCTGGAAAACGATCTCGCCGTCGGCCAAGCCGTTTGGCGCGAATCTGTCGAAGATGCCCGAAGCGATGACGCACGACGACATCGCCCGCGTGCAGGCCGATTTCGTGGCCGCCGCCAAGCGCGCCCTGGACGCCGGATTCCAATGGCTGGAGCTGCACTTCGCGCACGGCTACCTGGCGCAGAGCTTCTTCTCGGTCCACGGCAACGAACGCACCGACGAATATGGCAAGGACGCCATCGGCCGGGGCCGCTTCCTGCTGGAAACGCTGGCCGCCGTGCGCGAGGTCTGGCCGCAGAACCTGCCGCTGACCGCCCGTTTCGGGGTGATCGAGTACGACGGCAACGACGAGCAGACGCTCAAGGAATCGATCGAACTGGTGCGCGCCATGCGTGAAGGCGGCCTGGACATGCTCAACGTCAGCGTCGGCTTCTCGACGCCCGATGCGAAGATTCCCTGGGGTCCGGCCTTCCTGGCGCCGATCGCCGAGCGCGTGCACCGCGAGGCCGGCCTGCCGGTGGCATCGTCGTGGGGCATCGACGACCCCGTGGTGGCAAACCGCGTGGTCGAGGAAGGCCAGATGGACCTGGTGATGGTGGGGCGCGCGCTGCTGGGCAACCCGCACTGGCCGTACCAGACCGCGATGAAGCTGGGCGTGGAGCGTCCGTCGTGGGTGCTGCCCGCGCCGTACGCCCACTGGCTGGAACGCTACCGCGTGCAGTCGGCCTGAGCCTGAGCCAGCGCTGGCCGGGTCAGAACGACCCGACCAGCGTACCCAGCACGATCACGGCCACCAGCGCCAGCAGCGGCCCGACGATGCCGACCATCACGATGCCGCCGTAGCTTTGCTTGTGCGTGGTGCCGCAGACGGCCAGCAGCGTGACCACGGCGCCGTTGTGCGGCAGCGTGTCAAGCGTACCGGCGCTCATCACGGCCACGCGGTGCAGTACAGCCGGATCGAGCCCGATTTCGAGCGCACGTGTCAGATAGGTGCCGCCCAGCGCGTCGAGCGCGATGGTCAGCCCGCCCGATGCCGAGCCGGTCAGCGCCGATAGCACGTTCGTGGCGACGGCCAGCGATACCAGCGGGCCGCCCTCGATCGACAATACCCAGTCCCGTACCACGGCAAAGCCCGGCAGCGCGGCCACCACGGCGCCAAATCCGACCAGGCTGGCAACGCTGAGCACCGGCAAGGCTGCCGCGTGCGCGCCTGCGCCCATGGTTTCGCGCAGCGCGGTCAGGCGCCGCCAGTTCAGCAGCACCAGGCAGAGGATGGCCGCCGCCAACGCCACGATCACCGACCACACGCCGCCCACGGCCTGCAAGGTGGTGGCGCCCCATTCGGGCAGGGCCAGATAGTCCGCGTCAAGGCGCGGCAACACGACCAGGCTCATGGTCAGGTTCACGGCAATCACCACGATCAGCGGCAGCAGCGCCACCAGCGCGCCGGGCGGCTCGGCACTGCGCTGGCCGTGACGCGCTTCGGCCGGATCGAATTCGTGCGCGGTGCTGGCGCGCTCGCGGATCAGCGGCCGTTCGGCTACCTCGGCCACTTCCGCCGCCCCGTCCACGCCGGCAGACACCCCGTCGCCATAGCCTTCGCCCTTGCGCCGCGCGGCGCCTTCGCAACGCGTCAGCCACCACATGCCGAACGCCAGCATCAGCAGGCTGGCGATGATGCCCAGCCCTGGCGCCGCGAACGGCGTGGTGCTGAAGAACGGCATCGGGATCGCATTCTGGATGGCCGGCGTGCCGGGCAGCGCCGACATCGTGAAGGTCGAAGTGCCCAGCACGATGGCCGCCGGCATCAGCCGGTGCGGGATGTCGGCCGCGCGAAACAGCGCATGGGCCATCGGCGCCAGCACGAAGAACGCCACGAACAGGCTGACCCCGCCATAGGTGAGCAGTGCGCCGGCCAGCACCACGGCCAGCATCGCGCGCCGCGGGCCCAGCGTGCGTGTCATCCAGTCGGCAATCGCGCTCACCGATCCACTGTCGTCCATCAGCTTGCCAAACAGCGCGCCAAGCAGGAACAGCGGAAAGAACTGGGCCACGAAGCCCGCCGCCGTGCCCATGAAGGTTTGCGTCCAGTGTGCCAGCAGAGGCTCGCCCGCCGTGGCGGCAGCCAGCAGGGCGGCGGCCGGGGCAATAAGAAGGATGCTCCAGCCACGGAATGCCATCCAGATCATCGCCGCCAGGGCGATGACGATGCCGAGCAAGCCCATGGGTCAGACCTCCTGCAGCAGTTCGTCGAGATCGAACGAGGAGCAGTTGCCCAGCGCATCGCCGTGCATCGCCAGGAACTGCGCGGCCGGCGTACCCGATATCCCGTCGATATCAAGCCACGGTTCTTCCAGCAGCCGGTCCAGCACCCCCCAGGTAAAGGCGCCATGGGCCCCACCGCCCTGCAGCGCCAGGTCGATCAGCAGCGGCTCGCGCGCCGCGGCGGTCTTGCCTTCCTCGTTCATCCAGCACTCCCGAAGGTGACTCACGTGAGGTACAAGCCGCTCTATTATTTGTTGTGCAGTGCAACTTCAGCAAGGTTGACTGTTGGACCGGGCCAATGCCGCTATACTTGTACAGCTAATTGGACATGTATTCGGAGTGATGAAATGCGCACAGTTCATTTTTCAGACGCCCGCAACAATCTCAAGGCAGTCATCGATCAGGCGATTGAAGACCACGACGCCGTGCTGATCACGCGCCGGGATGCGCCGAACGCAGTGATCATGTCGCAGGAGCAATACGATAGTTGGGCGGAAACGATCTACCTGCTGAACTCTCCGGCGAACGCCGCTCACCTTGCCCGTTCCATGGAACAGTTGCGCGCAGGCGAGATGCAGCAGCGGAAACTCGTCGACCCGGACGATGCGGCCGAATGACGCGCAACATCCTGTTCACGGCCGATGCGTGGGACCAGTACCTGTTCTGGCAGGGCCAGGACCGCAAGACGTTGAAACGGATCAATCAACTGGTCGAAGACGCGCGGCGGTCTCCATTTGAAGGCATCGGCAAGCCCGAACCCCTGAAAGGAAACCTGACAGGCTTTTGGTCACGGCGCATTGATGACACAAACCGCCTTGTCTACAAGGCCGACGACGCGGCGGTGTCCATCGTCAGCTGCCGCTATCACTATGGCGACAGGTGACGATGGTGTGGGGCCTCCCGGCAATCACTCGATAATGTCGAACTGGTCGAAATAGGCCTCGTTGAGCGTCAGGCCCAGGCCCGGCAGGTTGTCGTCCAGCTGAAGGTAGCCGTTGTCCGGCGCCGGTTCGCCCTTGAAGATGTAGTAGAACAGCTCGTTGCCCACCTCCACGTCGTGGACCGGGAAGAATTCCGACATCGGCGACGCCGTGGACGCCATGGTCAGGTGGTAGTTATGCATCTGGCCGGCGTGGGGGATCACTGGCACCGACCACGCCTCGGCCATCGCGTTGATCTTCTGCGCGGCGGTAATGCCGCCCACGCGGTTGGTGTCGTACTGGATCACGTCCACGGCGCGGCGCTCCAGCAGGTCCTTGAAGCCGTATGACGTGAATTCGTGTTCGCCGCCCGAGATCGGGAACGGGCTCATCTTCTTCAACTCGGCATAGCCCTCGATATCGTCGGCAATGACCGGTTCCTCCAGCCAGCGCGGGTTGAATTCGGCCAGGCGCGGGACCATGCGGCGCGCGTATTCGAGCGTCCAGCCCATATAGCATTCGAGCATGATGTCCACGCCGTCGCCCACCAGTTCGCGCAGCAGGCGCACCTGTTCCAGGTTCTTCAGCATGCCGGCCGGGCCGTCCTTGGGGCCGTAGCCGAAGCGCATCTTCATGGCCGTGAAACCCTGGTCCAGGTAGCGCTGGGCCTCGCCCAGGAAGGCATCGCGGTCGTCGTTGTTGTAGAGCTTCGACGCGTAGCACCAGATCTTTTCCTTGGTGCGTCCGCCCAGCAGCTTGAACACGGGGCGGCCGGTGGCCTTGCCCATCAGGTCCCACAGCGCGATATCGACGGCGGAGATGGCCGCCATGCCGATGCCCTTGCGGCCCCAGGCATGGGTGCGCCGATACATCTTCTGCCACAGGTATTCGTTGTCGAACGGGTCCTGCCCGATCAGGATCGGCGCCAGGTACTGGTCCACGATCTGCTTGGCCACGCGCGGCGCCAGCGCGCAGTTGCCGATGCCCACATGGCCGTCGTCGGTTTCCACCTCGACGACAAGCCAGCCGTGGAAGCGGAACGACCCCATGGCGTCGCCGCGGTCGTACAGGATGTCGGTGGCGTTGGTGCAGAAATGCGCCTGTGGCGGCACCGTCTTGCCTTTCCATTCGAAGACGCGGGCGCGGACGCTGGTGATTTTCATGGTGGAGTCCTGGTGGCGTTGGAGTCAGGCGGCGCGGGCGTCCGCCAGCCGGCGGGCACCCATCTGGCAGGCCAGGTGGAAGGCTTGCAGCGTGGCGCCCGGATTGGCGCGGCCCTGCTGCGTGATGTCGAATGCGGTGCCGTGGGCCGGCGTGGTGATCGGCACGGGCAGGCCGCCCTGAACCGTCACGCCGCGCGAGAAGCCCATCAGCTTGATGCCGATCTGGCCCTGGTCGTGGTACATCGTGACGATGGCGTCGAACTGGCGCTGGTCCGGGCCGCCCTGTACCTTCAGGAAAATCGTGTCGGCCGGGAATGGGCCTTGCGCCGCCACACCGCGCGACTGCGCCTCGGCCACGGCCGGGCCGATCACGTCGATTTCCTCGCGGCCGAAGGCGCCGTTGTCGCCGTTATGCGGGTTCAGGCCGCATACGGCAATGCGCGGGGTGGTCACGCCGGCGCGGCGCAGCGCGTTGTCGATCAGGTCGATGGCGTCGCGCACGCGGGCCGGGGTAATCAGCGCAGGCACTTCCTTGATGGCGACGTGCGACGTCACGCGCGATGTCCACAGGCCGTCCAGCACATTGAATTCGCAGAACGGGCCACGGTAGCCCAGCTTCTCGGCAAACCAGTGCAGTTCGTCGTTGTGGCCCATGCCGGCCGCGTGCATCGAACTCTTGTTGAGCGGGCCGAACAGGATGGCATCGGCCTGGCCCGCCTGGGCCAGCGTCACGGCCAGCTGCAGCGTACCCAGGCAGTAGCGGCCACCGGCCGCGCTGGCCTCGCCACGCGGGTAGGCGGGTTTGTCGTCCAGATTCCAGTGATACAGGCGCGGGCCCTGCTCGGTGCCCTGGAAGTCGGGCCGATCGACTTCGGGCAGCGACAGGCTCACACCGGCCACTTCCATGCCGCGCCGCCATTCGTCGCGGTCGGCGATCAGCAGGATGCGCGCCTGCGCGGCAACGGGGTCGGCCAGCAACCGGGCAATCAGTTCGGGGCCGATGCCGGCGGGATCGCCGAGCACCATGGCAATACGGGGACGTTGGGGCATGTCTTGGTCCATTCAGTCGAGTTTCACGCCGAGTTCGGCGATCAGCTTGCCGTAGCGCGCGTATTCGCTGCGCGAGAAGGCGTCGAATTGGGCGGGGTCCATCGCGCCGGGCACGGCACCCACGTCGGCCAGGCGGCGGATCGTGTCGGGGTCCTTCATGACCTGGGCCATGGCTGCGCTGATCTTCTGCAACGTGGCCGGCGGCGTGCCGCCGGTGGCGTAGACACCGTACCAGGTGTTGGCCTGGATATCGGGCACGCCGGCTTCCTTGAGCGTGGGCACGTTGGGCAGCAGCGCCGAGCGCTTGTCGGAGGTCACCGCCAGTGCGCGCAGCTTGCCGGCCTTGATATGGTTGATGACCGACGGCATGGTCTCGAAGCTCATGTCCACCTGGCCGCCCATCAGGTCCACCAGACCGCTGGCGCTGCTCTTGTAGGGAACGTGGAGCATCTTGCCGTGGATCTGGTGTACAAAGGCCGCCGCCGCAAGGTGCTGCGTGCTGCCGACGCCGGACGAGCTGTAGCGATACTTGTCAGGGTTGGCCTGGATCTGCGCCACCAGCGTCTTCGCGTCCTGGATCGGCAACTGGGTGTTCACCACCAGTACGTTGGGCACCTGGGCCACCAGCGCCACGGGCACCAGGTCTTTCAACGGGTTGAACTGCAGCTTGAGCAGGTGCGGCGCAATGGCCTGCGATGTCGATACGCCCATCAGCAGCGTGTTGCCATCGGGCTGCGCCTTGGCCGTGATGTCGGCGGCGATGGTGTTCGAGGCGCCGGGGCGGTTGTCCACCACCACGGGCTGCTTCAGGATGGCGGACAGCTTGTCTGAAACGATGCGCGCCATGATGTCGGTGCCGCCGCCGGGGGCCGCCCCCACCATCATGCGGATCGGGCGGGCGTCGTCGGCCCAGGCGCATGGCGCCGCCATGCCAAACACCGCGATGCCGGCCAGGGTGCCGGCCATCCATGTCTTCATGTCTGTCTCCGTCGTAGGCAGTCTGCGCTGCGTGACGTCCACTATACGGAGATGAGTACCCTCCGAAAACTGAGCATTTCTGAAGCGGCGATAAGTGGCGCTGATATCCGGGTTAACGCGGCACGGCCGGCATGCGGCCCGGACGGCCATGCCGGCGAGCGATCACCACAGGCGATCACCGTATGCGCAGGATTCAATAGGCAGGCCGCCCCGGCGGCCCGTATAGTTGGCCGCACATGACAACAAGGAGACCAGCATGACCGTGACCCCGGCCCCGGTGCCCACCCCGGCCCAGTATCGTGGCGTGTTTCCGGTGGCACCGACCATTTTCGATGCCCAGGGCGGGCTGGATCTGGACGGCCAGCGCCGCTGCATCGACTTCATGATCGATGCCGGGTCGCACGGCATCTGCATCCTGGCGAATTTCTCGGAGCAGTTCGTGCTGACCGACGACGAGCGCCAGCTGCTGATGACGACCGTGCTCGACCACGTGGCCGGCCGCGTGCCCGTGATCGTCACCACCACGCATTTCAGCTCGCGCATCTGTGCCGAGCGCAGCCGTGCCGCGCAGGACGCCGGCGCCGCCATGGTGATGGTCATGCCGCCTTACCACGGCGCCACGATCCGTGTGCCGGAACGCAGCATCTACGAGTTCTTTGCCACGGTATCGGCAGCCATCGACATCCCGATCATGATCCAGGATGCGCCGGTCAGCGGCACCACGCTGTCGGCGCCGTTCCTGGCGCGCATGGCCCGCGAACTTGCCAATGTGTCGTATTTCAAGATCGAGGTGCCCCAGGCGGCCGCCAAGCTGCGTGAACTGATCGCGCTGGGCGGCGATGCCATCGTGGGGCCCTGGGACGGCGAGGAGGCCATTACGCTGATGGCCGACCTGGAGGCCGGGGCCACGGGCGCCATGACCGGTGCTGGCTATCCGGACGGCATCCGCCAGATCCTGGACGCCTGGCAGGCCGGCGACGCCGAAGCGGCGGCAGACCGTTACCAGCAATGGCTGCCACTGATCAACTACGAAAACCGCCAGGGCTGGCTGGCCACGGCCAAGGTGCTGATGCAGGAGGGCGGCGTGATCCGTTCGGATGCCGTGCGTCATCCGCTGCAGCCCATGCATCCGGCCACGCGCGAGGGTTTGCTGAAGGTGGCCCGCCGGCTCGATCCGCTGGTGCTGCGCTGGGGACGCTGAGCCGGCCAGCGGGGCTAGGCGGCGTGGGCGCGCAGCGTATCGATCAGCAGGCTCATCGACGCCGATACCGGGCGGCCGCGCCGGGTAACGATGCCGTAGGGCCCGAGCTTGATCGGCAGGGGCAGCGGCAGCACGGCCAGCGCGCCCAGCTGTGCGTAGTACGCGGCCACCGATTCGGGCAGCACGGCGACAAGTTCGCTGTCGATCAGCAGCGAAGTGGTCATCAGCACGGCGGCCGTCTCGATGGTCGACGGTGGCGCGGGCACGCCGGCGTCCTCGAATGAACGGTCGAGCAGCGCCCGCATCGGGCTGGGGCGGGGCTGCATGATCCACGGATAGCGGGTCAGCTCGGCAAAGGCCGGGGTGCGCTGGCGCGCCAGCGGATGCTGCGGCCCCACCACGATGGCCAGGCCTTCGTCGCCAAGCTGCTCGAAATCCAGCGCGCCGCTGTCCCAGCCCTCGGGCACGCGGCCCAGTACCACATCCAGCTGGTCGCGCTCCAGTTGGGGCATCAGCACATCACTGGTGTCTACCTGCACGGCGATCTCAAGCTGCGGATGATCGCGGTTGAGCTGCCGGATCGCGCTGGCGAGCAGCCCCGGCGTGGGGGCCATCACCGCGCCAACGCGTACCCGGCCGATCTTGCCCGACTCCAGCGCCACCAGTTCATCGCGCAACCCGGCCATGTCGGCAAACACGAGCTTGGCGTAACGCGTGGCCGCGCCGCCAAAGCGCGTGGGCCGCAGGCCGCGCGCGTGCCGTTCGAACAGCGCCACGCCCAGCAGGTCTTCCATGTCCTGCAGCATCTTGCTGACGGCCGGCTGCGAGAGTGTCAGCGCCTCGGCCGCCTGGCGCAGCGATCCGCGTTCCTCGATGGCCACCAGCAGGCGCAGGTGCTGCATCTTCAGGCGGTTGTGCAGGGCGGAGACGGACGGAATCATGGGTGCAGAGATGACTAGGACAGGGCCAGGACCGGCGCATCATTCTAATGCGTTGGCAGCCCCTGCCCATACCGCCGGCCGCCGGTTCGCCCACGGGTGGGCCTGTTCGATCTGTCCGGCCAGGCGCAGCAGCGTGGCTTCCTGCGCAAAGGCGGCGCCGAACTGGATCCCGATCGGCAGGCCGGCATGCGGCCCGGCCGGCGCGGCGGCCATCGGCACGGACATCGCGGGCAGGCCGGCCACGTTGAAGGCCGGGGTGAAGGGCGAGTGCCGGAACACGCGGTCGGTCCACGCCAACCCATCCATCTGACCGGCGCCCACGGCGTAGGTGCCCACCGGTTCGGGCAGGTCCGGCATAGTGGGCGTCATGATGATATCGGCGTTCTCGAACCAGCCGGCCGTGGCGCGCGTGACGGCATTTCGCACGTCCAGCGCCGCGGCGAAGGCCGGGCCGGTAACGCGCTGGCCGTAGCGGTAGGCGGCCAGCGTGGCGGGCTCCAGCGTATCGGCATCCACGCGGCGGCCAGTCTGGGCAGCGATGGCGTCGGTCCAGTTCACCAGCGTGGCACACCAGATTTGCGCATTGGCATGGACAAAGGCTTCCCATGACACGCCCAGGCCCGGTTGCAGCAGATCGACGTGGTGGCCCAGCGCCTCGAGCTTGCGGGCGGCATCGCTGGTGGCGTCCGTCACAACTTGTGACACGGTGCCATGGTTCCAGGGCGCCAGCATCAGCCCGATACGCAGGCGTCCCGGGTCGCGGCCCACTTCGGCCAGGAATGGCTGCGCGGGGGCCGCGGTGTGATACGGCTCGCCCGCTGCGGTGCCATGGATGGCATCGAGCAGCGCGGCGCTGTCGCGCACGGTGCGGCTCAGGCCACCCTGCACGCCGAGCCCGGCGAATACCTCATCGAGCGCGGGGCCGTTCGAGACCCGCCCGCGCGTGGATTTGAGGCCGAACAGGCCTGTAAAGGATGCCGGCACGCGGATCGACCCCGCCGCATCGGTGGCGTGCGCCATCGGCACGATGCCGGCCGCCACGGCTGCGGCAGCGCCGCCGCTCGATCCGCCCGCGCTGCGCTGCGTGTCCCACGGATTGCGGGTCTGGCCCTGCTGGACCGATTCGGTGGCCGTGCTGAACGCCATTTCGGGCGTTGTCGTGCGGCCCAGCGTCACCAGCCCGGCGGCGCGCAGCCGCTGCATCAGGGTCGAATCGGCCCGTGCCACCAGCCTGGCCGCAATCCGCGACCCCAGTTCCAGCCGCTTGCCGGCCATGGCAATCGCCAGGTCCTTGATCAGGAACGGTACGCCCGCAAAGGGGCCATCGGGCGAAGCGTGCCCGGCATCGGCCAAGGGCCAGTGCTCGACCACCGCGCCGATGGCAGGGTTGACGGCGACGATGGCCTGGCGCGCCAGTTCGGCCAGTTCCCGAGGCGTGACTTCCTTGCGGGCGACCAGGGCGGCAAGGCCCAGCGCGTCATGGCCGACGTATTCGTTCAGTTTCATGTTTGCTCCGGTATGCAGTGGGAATGCGCTCATCGTACGGATGGCCCGGGCTGCTGATTAGCCGTCCGAGATGGGCATCATTGGCCCATTGGTGGGACAATCGGCGCACTTTCGATTCTGGAGTGAACCGCCATGGCTGCGGATCTCAACGACACACTGATCTTTGTACGCGTGGTGCAGGCGGGCAGCTTCACGGCTGGTGCACGGCTGCTGAAGATGCCGAAGACCACCGTCAGCCGCCGCGTGATGGCACTGGAGGCGCAACTGGGCGCCCAACTGCTGCATCGGACCACGCGCCGGCTCGGGCTGACCGAGGCGGGCGGGCTGTACTACGCGCATGCACGCGATCTGGTACGCCAGATCGACGACGCCGAAGCGGCTGTCCAGCAGTTGCAGGCCGGCCCGCGTGGCTGGCTGCGTGTCACGCTGCCGTATTCGTTCGGCGCGGCGTGGATTGCGCCGCTGCTGGCCGATTTCCGCACGGCCTGCCCCGACGTCAGGCTCGAAATCCTGGCGTCGCACGTGCCGCTGGATCTGGTGGCCGATGACATCGACGTCGCGCTGCGCCTGGGCGTATTGCCCGATTCCGACCTGTTGGCGCGCCGGCTTGGCAGCTTTGCCACGGGCGTTTATGCCAGCCCTGCCTATCTGAAGCGCGCGGGCACGCCGGCGCACCCATCCGAACTCGAAGGCCATGCCACGCTGACGCTGCACCAGGCGCGCCGCGAGCGAGGCTATGCGTGGCCGCTGCGCAAGGAAGGGGGGCGAACCCAGTACTTCAGCGTGGATCCGGTCATCGTCGCCAGCGATCCGGCGTTGCTGCACGATGCGCTGTGCGCCGGGCAGGGGATTTCACTGGCGATGCACCGGAGCATGGCCGCCGACGTCAAGGCCGGCCGGCTGCGGCGCGTGCTACCCGACTGGACCGGCCCGGCGCAGGACTTCAACGCGGTATTCCCGCGCGGTGCCGTGGCATCGCCCAAGGTGCGTGCCTTTGTGGATTTCCTGCGCGCAAGGCTGGATACGGACTGAGGCACCGTGCGGTAAATCTTCCATCGCGGGGGGCAGGTCTACACGGGTGGCCCTCGCGTATCCCCAATATGGCGGGATTTCAGCGGTAGTTCCGGCCCATTCGCAGCGGTACAGAACTTGCGTGGATTCCGAAGATTGCGGCAGACGCGCTAAGGAGACCCAGATGACACAGAAGACGCAGCAGAAAAACCCCTGGTTCCGCCCCGGTGTGCCCGGTGAAGGCAGCGACTGGGCCGTGCACGACCAGACCGAGGATTTCGGTGGACCGGATTCGTATCCGCGGCCATGGGCACGAGGGCCGCGCCCCGACGCAAGCGCCTACGAAACATCGCATGTCGACCCGGCCGCCTATGGCATTGCCGACGACGACGGCCTGCGCACGGCGCCCGGCCGCGCCCGCTGGCACCGCGCAGCCGACGTGAACTGGCAGGACCGGCACGAGGACGGCGCGCTGCGCCATCGGGCCGGGGCAGGGGGGCGCGTCGCCGGTGTGCCACGCGAGGCAGAGCGCGGGTACGGTGACGGCCATGGCGGAGGGTACGGCGGAGGCTATGGCGAGCCGGTTCATCGATCCGAGCCAGTCTGGCCCAAGGGCTACGTCCGCTCGGACGCGCGCATTCGCGACGATGTCTGCATGCGCCTGGCCCACGACGGCCATGTCGATCTGCGCGAAGTAGAGGTCGATGTTGCCGACGGTGTGGTCACCCTGCGAGGCGCGGCCCACGACCGCAGTGACAAGCATCGCATCGAGGACATTGCCGACCATGTCATGGGCGTGAAGGACGTCCACAACGAACTGCGCATTCGTTGATACGAAGGATCGGCGAATCGGTTGATCGATCCTCCACGGCGGTTGATGTCGAGGGCCCGGCCGCGCCCCGGGCCTTCCTGGCTGGCGAATCGGGCCCTGATACCCGCATTTCGGGCCGCGCGTTCTGTGCGGATACCGGTCACCAGCCTTTCTGGCCTGAAAGGTTGATGCTGCAGCGCAAAATCCCCATTTCCCCCTGAATCAGACCAGACTTCCTGCCATTCGGCCGGGGTCATGTTGCGCTGCGCTGCAACATCGAATTGTTGTGCCCTGCAGAATGAATCAGGCAATTCATTGCCTTGACTTTGCGTGATCCAAAGTCTTACGCTCCCGGCCATGTACAAAAGACGTTCGCATATAGAACGCTGGTTCGATATGCGGTCATTTCGACTCTCAGGAGACAAGCCTTGAACAAGGTTGCCGGGTTCTTTACCGAACTGATGCGCCGGTACTTGCCGGACCCCTTCGTATTTGCCATCGGCCTGACGCTGCTCAGCATGGTGATGGCGATGGTGGTGGAGGGGCAGGGCGCCAACGCCATCATCATGAACTGGGGCAAGGGTTTCTGGAACCTGCTCTCGTTCACCACGCAGATGGCCGTGATCCTGGCCATGGGCTATGTGCTGGCTACCGCCCCGCTGGTCGACCGCTTCCTGAACAGCATCGTGGCGCGCGTGGCAACGCCGCGTGGCGCCATCATTGTGGCGACGCTGGTTGGCGGCATCGGCAGCTACCTGAACTGGGGCTTCGGTCTGGTGATCGGCGGCATCATCGCCCGCAAGCTGGCCGTGAAGGTCAAGGGCGTGCACTACCCCCTGATCATTGCCTCGGCCTACAGCGGCTTCACGATGTACGGCCTGGGCCTGTCCGCCAGCATCCCGGTGCTGATCTCCACGCCGGGACACCCGATGGAAAAGCTGATGGGCGTGATCGCGCTCAAGGACACCATCTTCTCGGTGCCGATGCTCCTGACCAGCCTGGCCGTGATCGTCACGCTGCCGCTGCTCAACGCGATGCTGCATCCGCGTGACGCCAAGGACGTGGCCGAGATCAAGGAAGAACCGGAGACGAAGGAATCTGCGGCCGGCGGCCACAGCATGGGCATCGAGAACACGCTGGCCGCGCGCATGAACAACAGCCGCCTGCTGAGCCTGCTGATCGGCCTGTGCGGCCTGGCCTATGCGGCGCTGTACTTCGTGCAGGGCGGCACGCTGGACCTGAACCTGATCAACTTCCTGATCCTGTTTATCGGCGTGCTGCTGCTGGGCACCCCGGCCAACTACGTCGCCAAGCTGAACGAAGGCATCAAGACGATTTCAGGCATCATCCTGCAGTATCCGTTCTACGCAGGCATCATGGCGGTGATGGCGGGCTCGGGGCTGGTGGATACCATCTCGCGCGTGTTCGTCGATATCGCCACGCCGCAGACCCTGCCGTTCTGGGGCCTGGTCAGCAGCTTCGTCATCAACTTCTTTGCCCCGTCGGGTGGCGGCCACTGGGTGATCCAGGGTCCGTTCATGATCGATGCGGCCAAGGCCATCGGCAGCTCGGTGGCACAGACGTCGATGTCGGTGATGCTGGGCAACGCGTGGAACGACCTGGTGCAGCCGTTCTGGATCCTGCCGGCGCTGGCGCTCTCGAAGCTCAAGCTCAAGGACGTGATGGGCTACACCGTGATCATGATGTTCTGGGTCGGCGCGATCTACATCGTGGCGCTGCTGGCCTGGGGCATGGCCACCCACTGAAGTCATTGCGCAGTACAACGCAGTACAAACAGGAGACCTCGCATGCCGTACCTGATCGAAACCTTCGACAAGCCCAACCACCAGCACGTGCGCCAGGCCAACCGGCCCACGCACCTGGACTACCTGGAAGCCAACAAGCAACTGCTGCTGGCTTGTGGCGCGAAGCTCAATGACGACGGCAGCGATGGCGGCGGCGGGATCTACATCCTCGACGTCGACACGCGCGAGGCGGCCCAGGCCTTTATCGAGGCCGACCCGTTCCACCAGGCGGACCTGTTTGCCGAAGTCAAGATCGTGCGCTGGCGCAAGGCGTACCTGGATGGCGTCCGCCATATCTGAGCAGATATCCGAGCAGTCCACATGAAACGATGGAAGCAACGGCCCGAAGGTGCCAACTGGGGCGACTTCGGCGATGACGACCAGCTTGGCCGCCTGAACCTGATCACCCCGGCCTGCGTGCGGGCCGCCGCCCAGGAAATCCGCACCGGCCGCACGTTCTGCCTGTCGCTGCCGCTGGACCTGCCCGGCGGCAACGTGCTGAACCCGCGGCGGCATCCGCCGGTGCTGCGTCCCACGTTCCGCGACGACGTGGCCTACGTCAACTTTCCGCTGGCGAAGGTCGACCCGCGCGCGCTGGACGTGCTCAGCGACGACCAGGTGCTGCTGTCGATGCAGTACTCCACCCAATGGGATTCGCTGGCGCACGTGGGCGCGCTGTTCGATGCCGACGGCGACGGCGTGGCCGAGCGGGTCTACTACAACGGGTTCCGGCCCAATACCGATATCGTCGGCCCGGTGGACTACGCCGAAGCCGACCATTTCGCGGCGCACGCCTGCGGTCACGACCACAGCCACGCCGAAGCGCTTGGCATCGAAACGTTTGCCGCCCATGGCATCCAGGCGCGCGGCGTGCTGGTCGACCTGGCCCATCATTACGGCCGCGAATGCCGCACGGTGGGCTACGATGACCTGATGCGCGTGATCGACGCCGACCGCGTCGAAGTGGGCAGCGGCGACATCCTGGTGCTGCGCACCGGGTTTGCCGAGATGCTGGTCGAGATGGCCGGCCAGCCCGACGCCGACCTGCTGCACCGTAGCTGCTGCGCGCTCGACGGGCGCGACGACCGCCTGCTGCAGTGGATCACCGACTCCGGCATTGCCGCGATTGCCGCCGACAACTATGCGGTGGAGCGCTATCCGGCGCGGCCGGTACCCGACAGCGCCGGCCCGGTGCCGATGCTGCCGCTGCATCACCATTGCCTGTTCAAGCTGGGTTTGCCCCTGGGCGAACTGTGGCTCCTGCGCGACCTGGCCGCCTGTCTGCGTGCCGAAGGCCGCCATCGTTTTTTCCTGTCGGCGCCGCCGCTGCGGCTGCCCGGCGCCATGGGCTCGCCAGTGACGCCCGTTGCCACTGTCTGATCCTGTCACCCCGTTCAATCCAAAGGAGCCACCATGCTGTTCATGGTCGAAATGACTGTCCGTATCCCCCATTCGCTCGATCCGCAGGTGGCGGACAAGATCAAGGCTGAAGAGAAGGCGTACTCGCAGCAACTGCAGCGCGACGGCAAGTGGCGCCATCTGTGGCGCGTGGCTGGCCAATACGCCAACGTGAGCATCTTCGACGTCAAGGATGCCGACGAGCTGCACACGATGCTGACGGCGCTGCCGCTGTATCCGTACATGGAAATGAAGGTCACCGCGCTGGCGCAGCACGGTTCGGCCATCGCCCAGAACTGAGCGGGAGCCCGATCATGCCGTTCGCCGAACTGTCCGCGCCGTCCGATGTGAAGATCCATTACCAGCTGGATGGCGATGCCAGTCTGCCGGTGCTGGTGCTGTCCAACTCGCTGGGTACGAACTTCGACATGTGGCAGCCGCAGGTGGCTGCACTGACGAAGCACTTCCGGGTGCTGCGCTACGACACGCGTGGCCATGGCCAGTCGGCCGTGACCGAGGGCCCGTACCGCATTGCCCAGCTGGGCGGCGACGTGATCGCGCTGCTCGATCACCTGGGCCTGCAGCGCGTGCATTTCTGCGGCCTGTCGATGGGCGGCATCACGGGCATGTGGCTGGCGCTGAACCACGCTGACCGCCTGCAGAAGCTGGTGCTCTGCAATACGGCCGCCTATATCGGCCCGCCCGAGAACTGGACCAATCGCGCTGCCGCCGTGGAGCGCGATGGCGTGGCATCGATTGCCGCCGCCGTGGTCGACAAATGGCTGACGCCCGATTTCGCGGCTCAGCAGCCGGAACTGGTGCAGCAGCTGCGCGCCATGCTGGGCGCCACCGATGCGCGTGGCTACGCCGCCAATTGCCTGGCCGTGCGCGATTCGGACCTGCGTGCCGAAATCGGCCGTATTACGACGCCCACGCTGGTTATCGCCGGTTCGGGCGATATCCCGACGCCGCCCGCCGATGGCCGCTACCTGGCCGAGACCATCCCCGGCGCGCAGTACGTCGAACTGTACGCCGCGCACCTTTCCAACCTGCAGCAGGTGGATGGGTTCACCGAGGCAGTGGTCAAGTTTCTTGCCGGCTGACAATCGAGGGGCCGCCATTCGGATGTAGCATCGCCGCCTGGTAAAGATTGCGGGATCAGGATGGCGAACAAATCGAAGGGTTGGCGTATCGCAATGGCGTTGCCGGGCAGCTTGCTGCTTGGCGATGCCCTGATGCTGGCGATACGCGGCGTGATGAACTTTGGCGTGGTCGTGCCGGGCGTGCTCGGACTGGCCGCGCTTGCCCTGGCGGCACGCTGGGACACCGTCGCGCGCTGGCGCCGTACGCATCCCGGCGTGGCCTGGCTGTGGTGCGCCGGCTGGGCGTTGCTGATCGTCTGGCTGATCAGCGTTGCCATCTTCTTCCGCTTTCTGAGTCAGGGCGCACACGCGCCCATCACGCCCGAAGCGGCCACGCAGCCGCCGGCGGCCATTCTGGTGCTGGGGTCCGGATCCCCCAATTGCGAAGTCTCGCCCACGCTGAAAGCTCGCCTCGACGTGGGGCTTGCGCTGGCTCGCCAGTGGCCGGCGGCGCCGGTCGTGGTGAGCGGTGGACGTGATTTCGGGGGGCTCGATTGCACCGAAGCCGGGCTGATGGCTGACTACCTGACCAGCCAGGGCCTGCCGCCGCAGCGCGTTCTGCGCGAGGACCGCAGCACCAGCACCGACGAGAACATGCGGTTCTCGCGCCGGGTGCTGGAACAGCATGGCATCGGCGCGGACGCGGCACTGGTCATGGTCACCAGCGACTTCCACCTGCCGCGCGCCGGGCGCATCGCGCGCAAGGCCGGATTCGGCGCCGTGTCGGGTGTGGCCGCGCCCACGCCGCTCTACGTGCGCTACAACGCCTGGCTGCGCGAGTACTTCGCCTATATCAGCGGATGGATGCTCGGCGAGTACTGATCAGCCCGGCATGCCGAAATGGTCCGCGCGGGCCATCGGCCAGTATTTCTCCCACAGGCTGAAGCGCAGGTTGCCGTTGACCAGATCGCCCGGCTGGAGGAAATCGAACAGCTCGGACATCGGCTTGACCTCGCTGGGGGACAGGCGCCGCACGATATGGTGCGGCGTCAGTTCGGCAGGCGAATGCAGCCCGGCGGCCTGCAGCAGCTCCTGCAGCGCATGCACGGTATGACGATGGAAGTTGGCCACGCGCTCGGCCTTGTCCGGCACCACGATGGCGCGCTGGCGCACCGGGTCCTGCGTGGCGACGCCCACCGGGCAACGGTCGGTATGGCATTTCTGCGCCTGCACGCAACCCAGCGCGAACATGAAGCCCCGGGCGGCATTGCACCAGTCGGCGCCCATCGCCAGCGTGCGCGCGATATCGAAGGCACTGATCAGCTTGCCGCTGGCGCCCACGCGGATCTTGTCGCGCAGGTTGGCGCCGACCAGCGTGTTGTGTACCAGCAGCAGCCCTTCCTGCAGCGGCACGCCGATATGGTCGACAAATTCCAGCGGTGCCGCACCGGTGCCGCCTTCGGCGCCATCGACCACGATAAAGTCCGGCAGGATGCCCGATTCCAGCATCGCCTTGACCACGCCAAAGAAATCCCACGGATGACCAATGCACAGCTTGAAGCCGGTGGGCTTGCCGCCTGACAGGTTGCGTAGCCGATCGACGAATTGGAGCAGCTCCAGCGGCGTGGAGAATTCGCTATGGGCGGCGGGCGACACGCAATCGATACCCATCGGCACCCCGCGCGTGGCCGCGATTTCCGGCGTGATTTTCGCCGCCGGCAGCACCCCGCCATGGCCCGGCTTGGCGCCTTGCGACAGCTTGACCTCGATCATCTTCACTTGCGGGTCCGCCGCCTGTTTGGCGAACAGGTCGGGATCGAAACCGCCATCGGGGCGGCGGCAGCCGAAGTAGCCCGAGCCGAGTTCCCAGATCAGGTCGCCGCCTTCGGCGCGGTGATAGGGCGAGATCGAACCCTCGCCGGTGTCGTGCGCGAACCCGCCGATTTTCGCGCCACGATTGAGCGCGCGGATGGCATTGGCCGACAGCGCGCCGAAGCTCATGGCCGACACGTTGAAGACCGAGATGTCGTAGGGCTGGGCGCGGTCGGCACCCACCGTCATGCGGAAATCGGCCGATGCGATCCTTGTCGGAGCCAGCGAATGGCTGATCCATTCGTAGCCAGGGCGCTTGACGTCGGATTCCGTGCCGAACGGGCGGCTGTCCACCTCGTTCTTGGCGCGCTGGTACACCAGACTGCGCTGGGCGCGCGAGAAGGGCGCCTCGGACGTGTCGTCCTCGATGAAGTATTGGCGGATCTCCGGCCGGATGAACTCCAGGAAGAAGCGCGCGTGGCCCCAGATCGGATAGTTACGCAGGATGGCGTGGCGCCGCTGGAGCAGGTCGTGGACACCCACCAGGCATAGCGCCAGCGGCAGCACCACCCACCACCACGACACGGCACGCGTGGCCGCCAGCGCGGTCAGGACGATCAGGCCGCAGGCCGACAGGGCCACGGCGCCATAACGACGCTCGAACATATAAGGGACTCTTTCGGTTTATGGGCAACCCCAGATGATGGCGCGTACGGGGAGGCAAGTGAAGTATCGGCACTGGAAACGCTGTTTTGATGATCGGACAACAAAATGCCATTAACTGCCAGCCAGGGGCCAAAACAGCAGGCCAGGGCCCTGGCAGTTGGCGTTGTCGCCACTCCGGTCGCCTGGCCTTGGCAGGCAGGTCTGCATTTAAAAATGCGATTAACCGCCAAGACGCGCTGCCATAGGCATTGCGCGGCGCTTTGCTGCAGCGCCGCGTTTGCGCCAGCAAGGCGGTGGGATACAGTACCCCGCAGACCGATAAGGAGACAGCGATGGATCTGCGGCAGCGCGAGCACATCGAGACCGTGGTGCATGCCACCACCTGGCTGCCCCTGCCTGCCGAATCCGCCACGCCGATCGGGCACGACGCCATGATCCAGAATTCGTGGCGGCGTTGCGTCCATCAATACGGCCTGGACCCATCGCGCATGCAGGAGGCGCGGATCGTGGAACAGTCCTGCCTGCGCGAGCACCAGCAGCGCATCGACGACTTTGCGCGCATCGCCCGGCACGGCCTGGAATCGCTGTATGGCCACGTGGCCGGTCTTGGATACGTCGTCCTGCTGACCGATGCCCAGGGCGTGACTGTCGACTATATCGGCGATGCCAACACCGACGCCGCATTGCGCCATGCCGGCCTGTACCTGGGATCGGAATGGAGCGAGGCCGGGGCGGGCACCTGTGCCGTCGGCACGGCCCTGGTCACGGGCGAGGCGCTGACCGTGCATCAGGCCGACCATTTCGATGCCACGCATATCCCGCTGACCTGTACCGCCGCGCCGCTGTTCGATACGCAGGGCCGGCTCAACGCGATCCTGGACATCTCCGCGCTGACGTCGCCCGACGCCAAGGCCAGCCAGGGCCTGGCCCTGCAGATGGTGCGCATCTACGCGGCCCATATCGAAAACGCCAATTTCCTGCGCGTCCACCATCGGGACTGGATCCTGAAGCTGAATGTGGCGCCCGAGTTCGTCGACGTCAGCCCCGAATACCTGCTGGCGCTGGATGAAGGCGGCCGCATCGTCGGCTGCAACAACCGCGCGCGGCGGATGCTGGAGGGCGAAATCCCGGGCACGCCTGTGCTGGGGCAGTCGTTCGAGGCACTGTTCGACGCCCGGATCAACGATCTGGGGCGCTTTGTGTATTCCCGGCCCAGCGAACAGCGGCTGGTGGCCCTGCACCGTAGCGGCGGCCTGCTGTACCTGAGCGTGATGCCGCCAGCGCTGCGCTGGCAGTCCCGTACCCAGGCCCAGCCCGCAGCGCCGCTGCCGGCCGCGCTGGCGGCGTTGAGCGGTGGCGACGCCGCCATGCAGCAGCAGCTGCTGCGCGCGGCAAGGCTGGTGGATGCGCGCATCCATCTGCTGATCCACGGCGAAACCGGCAGCGGCAAGGAGTACTTTGCCAAGGCGCTGCACCAGGCCAGCGGCCGGCGCGCGCAGCCTTTCGTGGCGTTCAACTGCGCGGCAATTCCCGAGACGCTGATCGAAAGCGAACTGTTCGGGCACCTGCCCAACAGCTTCTCCGGGGCCGGGGCGCGCGGCAAGCGCGGCCTGATCCAGGAGGCCGATGGCGGCACGCTGTTTCTGGACGAGATCGGCGACATGCCGCGCGACCTGCAGTCGCGGCTGCTGCGCGTGCTGGCCGAGGGCGAGGTGCTGCCCATCGGCGCCACGCGGCCGGTGCCGGTCAATGTGCGCGTGATTTCGGCCACCCATCACCGGCTGGACAAGCTTGTGGAGGCCGGGCAGTTCCGCGAGGACCTCTACTACCGCCTGAACGGGGCGCGCTTCGAACTGCCCCCGCTGCGCGAGCGGCAGGACCTGGACTGGCTGATCGACAAGATGCTGGCCGATGGCGATGGTGGTCAGCGCAGCGTGACGCTGGCCGACACGGCCCGCCAACGGCTGCATGCCCACCGCTGGCCGGGCAACCTGCGCGAACTGCGCAACGTCATCGAATACGCTTGCGCGATCTGTCATGGTGGCGTGGTGACGCCTGACGACCTGCCCGACGGTCTTGGCGCCGGCGCCACCGCGGCGCGGGCCCTTGCTGCGGCCCAGGTCGGGCCGGACGCCGCTGCCGATGCCGATGCCGGCAACTGGCCCCAGGCGCTATCTCCCGATGCCATGCTGCTGATGCAGTACCTGCGCGCATCGGGCTGGAACCTGAGCGCCGTGGCGAGGCAGATCGGAATCAGCCGCATGACCCTGTACCGGCGCATGGAGCGGTATGGCATCGCGTCGCCCAACCGGCGCGATGGCGGCGAGCCGTGACGACTGTCCACCGCTGGACAGCTGTACTGTGACACCTGTCACACCCTGGCACGCCTGAACGGCGTGCCGTCTGCGGGTTATCCCGCGGATCGGACCCGGTTTTCCACCGATTTGACGGCTGGCGCCGTCCGCAATCCCTTGGCACACCCATTGCAATGACCCTGTCACGACAAGAGCGACAGGAGACAGGCCATGGGGGTACCGCTGGTCGGCATCATCGCCAATCCCGTATCGGCGCGCGATATTCGCCGCGTGATCGCCAACGCCAACAGCCTGCAGCTGGCTGATCGCGTCAATATCGTGCTGCGGCTGCTGGCGGCGCTGTCCGCCTGCGGCATCGGCCGCGTGATGATGATGCCCGACCGCGAGGGCCTGCGCGTCATGCTGACCCGCCATCTGGATCGTCATCAGGGCCCCGATGCCGGTCTGCCGGCCGTGGAGTTCATCGACATGCCGGTGACGGCGCGCGTCGACGATACGCTGCATGCCGCCCGCCATATGGCCGACGCCGGCGTGTCCGTCATCATCGTGCTGGGGGGCGACGGCACGCACCGCGCGGTGGTGCGCGAATGCGGCGCGGTGCCCATTGCCGGGCTCTCCACCGGCACCAACAACGCCTTTCCCGAAATGCGCGAGCCCACCATCACCGGGCTGGCCGCAGGCCTCTATGCCACCGGGCAAATCCCGGCCAGCCGGGCGCTGGCATCGAACAAGCGGCTCGATATCGTGATTCGCGATGCCGATGGCGGCTTCCGCCGCGATATTGCGCTGGTCGACGCCGTGATCGCGCACGAGCAGTTCATCGGTGCCCGCGCGCTATGGCGCGCCGACACGCTGGCCGCCGTCTACGTAGCCTATGCCGATCCCCAGGCGATTGGCCTGTCCGCCATCGCCGGGCTGCTGGAACCGGTAGGCCGGCGCGAGCCGGGCGGCCTGGCGATCGAGCTGGCACCGGCCGGCGAGGGCGCCTTCGACCTGCTGGCACCGATTGCCCCGGGGCTGCTCTGCAACGTGCCGATTGCGGGCTGGCACCGCATCGCCCATGCGCGGCCCCATCGCGTGCGCCAGCGCGCCGGCATCGTTGCACTGGACGGCGAACGCGAGCTGGCGTTCGGGCCGCGCGACGAAGTCACCGTCACGCTGCACGACCACGCGTTTCGCAGCATCGACGTGGCCGCCTGCATGCGCCATGCCGCGTGCGAACACCTGATGCGCAGCGTGCCGGCGCTGACCTGAATCCTTTATCCCACCCATTACAAGGCAGTACCACCACCAAAGGAGACGACCATGAGCGCCAGCACTTCGCAGTCAGCGCAGATGCCCCTCGACAAGGAGACATTGCTGACCGTGTACCGCAAGATGCGGACGATCCGCGATTTCGAGGAACGCCTGCATGTGGATTTTGGCCGGGGGGACATTCCCGGCTTCGTGCACCTCTACGCCGGCGAGGAGGCGGCGGGCGTGGGCATCCTGCACCATCTGCACGATGGCGACCGCATTGCCAGCACGCACCGGGGCCATGGCCACTGCATTGCCAAGGGGGTGGACCCGGTGGCGATGATGAAGGAGATCTACGGCAAGAAGGGCGGCTCGTGCAATGGCAAGGGCGGGTCGATGCATATCGCCGACCTGTCCAGGGGGATGATGGGCGCCAACGGCATCCTGGGCGCCGGGGCACCGCTGGTCTGCGGCGCAGCGCTGGCGGCCAAGTTCCGTGGCAAGGGCGAGGTCGGCATCACGTTCTGCGGCGACGGGGCGTCCAACCAGGGCACCTTTCTGGAAAGCCTGAACCTGGCGGCCGTGTGGAACCTGCCGGTGATCTTCGTCATCGAGAACAACGGCTATGCGGAATCCACTTCGCGCGACTATGGCACCGCCGTCGACAGCTATGTCGACCGCGCAGCAGGCTTCGGCATCCCGGGCGTGACCGTGGACGGTACCGACTTCTTCGCCGTGCATGAGGCAGCGGGCGAGGTCATCCGGCGTGCGCGCGAGGGCGGCGGCCCGTCACTGCTGGAATGCAAGATGGTTCGCTTCTACGGGCACTTCGAGGGCGATGCCCAGACCTATCGGGGCGCCGGCGAACTGGACGATATCCGCGCCAACAAGGACTGCCTGAAGCTGTTCACGCGTGCCGTGACCCAGGCAGGCGTGGTGACGCGCGACGAGTTCGATGCCATCGACCGCGAGGTGGCCGCGCTGATCGACCACGCCGTGCAGGAAGCCAAGGCCGCCCCGCTGCCGGGGCCCGAAGACCTGCTGACCGATGTCTATGTGAGCTACTGATTGAGCGGCCGGACGCAAGCGTCCAGGCATCCAAGCCATCCCGATAAAAGGAGACATCAACATGGCCCGCAAACTCAGCATCAAGCTGGCGATCAATGAAGCGATCGACCAGGAAATGACCCGCGATCCGAGCGTGATCATGCTCGGCGAGGATATCGTCGGCGGCGCAGGCGCCGATGGAGAGAAAGACGCCTGGGGCGGTGTGCTCGGCGTGACCAAGGGGCTCTATGCCAAGCACGGCGACCGGCTGCTGGACACGCCGCTGTCCGAATCGGCCTACGTGGGGGCTGCCATCGGCGCCGCCGCGTGCGGCATGCGCCCGATCGCCGAACTGATGTTCATCGATTTCATGGGCGTCTGCTTCGACCAGATCTTCAATCAGGCCGCCAAGTTCCGCTACATGTTTGGCGGCAAGGCCGAAACGCCGGTGGTGATCCGCGCCATGGTCGGCGCCGGCTTCCGTGCGGCCGCCCAGCACAGCCAGATGCTGACGCCGATCTTCACGCATATCCCAGGGCTCAAGGTGGTGTGCCCATCCACGCCGTATGACACCAAGGGCCTGCTGATCCAGGCCATCCGCGACAACGACCCGGTGATCTTCTGCGAGCACAAGAACCTGTACGGACTGGAGGGCGACGTGCCCGAGGGCGCCTACGCGATCCCGTTCGGCGAGGCCAATATCGCGCGCGACGGCAAGGACGTGACCATCGTTGCCTACGGCCTGATGGTGCATCGCGCGCTGGAGGCAGCGGCCACGCTGGCAAAGGACGGCATCGAGGCCGAGGTGATCGACCTGCGCACGCTGTCGCCGCTGGACATGGACACCGTGCTCGAATCGGTGGAGAACACCGGACGCCTGGTGGTGGTGGACGAAGCCAGCCCGCGCTGCAATATCGCCACCGACATCGCCGCCCAGACCGCGCAGCAGGCCTTTGGCGCGCTCAAGGCGGGCATCGAGATGGTCTGCCCGCCGCATACGCCGGTACCGTTCTCGCCCACGCTCGAAGACCTGTATATCCCCAGCGCGGCCCGCATCGTGGAAGCCGTGCGCAAGACCATGAAGGGAGGCAAGCACTGATGGCCGCAGCAATCACCCCGATCGTGATGCCCAAATGGGGCCTGTCGATGAAGGAAGGCACCATCAATGCCTGGCTGGTCGACACCGGCGCAGAGATTTCGGTGGGCATGCCGATCCTTGATGTGGAAACCGACAAGATTGCCAACGCCGTGGAGGCGCCCGACGCCGGCACGCTGCGGCGCAAGGTGGCCGAAGCGGGCGACGTGCTGCCCGTGAAGGCGCTGCTTGGCGTCTTGGCGCCCGATGAGGTCAGCGATGCGGAAATCGACGCGTATGTCGCCGGCTATGAGGCGCCGGCCGATGACGAGGACGAAGACGAAGCCGGCCCCGCCTACCAGTTCGTGGAGGTCGACGGGCTCCGCGTCCGCTACGCCCGCCGGGGCCACGGCGCCGAAGCGGTGCTCTTCCTCCACGGCTTTGGCGGCGATCTGGACAACTGGCTGTTCAACCTCGACCCGCTGGCGGACACGTACACCGTGGTGGCGCTGGATCTGCCCGGGCACGGACAGACCACGCCCCGCCTGGCTGGCACGACGCTGGCGGAGATGGCCGGGTTCGTGACGCGCTTTCTCGATGCCGTGGACATCGGGCAGGCGCACGTGGTGGGTCATTCGATGGGCGGCGGCATCGCCGCGCAACTGGCCGTGGACGCGCCGCAGCGCGTGCTGTCCGTGGCGCTGGTGTCGCCGGTGGGCTTTGGCGACGAGATCAACAACGGCTACACGGAAGGCTTTGTCAACGCGCAGTCGCGCCGCGAACTGAAGCCGGTCATCGAACTGCTGTTCGCCAACCCCGATCTGGTCAGCCGGCAGATGCTGGACGACCTGCTGCGCTACAAGCGGCTTGATGGCGTGCCCGAAGCGCTGGCCGCATTGGGCGCCAGCCTGTTCGCCGAAGGCCGCCAGCGCGAACAGCCGGGCCGCCGCCTGGCCGGGTCCGGCAAGCGCACGCTGGTGATCTGGGGTGCCAGGGACCAGGTCGTCCCGCCCGCCCACGCGGAAAACGCCCCGGCAGGCGCCACCGTGACGGTGTTCGACGACGCCGGCCATATGAGCCAGATGGAAAAGGCCGGGGAGGTGAACGGGCTGTTGAAGGGGCATCTGGCGAGATAGTGCCTCCGGCGCAATGTGCTCCCGTCGCCCATGAGATGGGGAGGGAATCAAACCGCCGGAGCTTCGCTCGCTTCGCCCCCACCACAATCTCTCCAGACCGGTTTGTGCCCCTCGCCCGCAATGCGGGAGAGGGGCCGGGGTGCCAACCTGGGGGGTCAGCCCAGCGCTGCCCGCACGCCGCTCAACTGGTCCAGCGCATCGCGCAACTCCTGCTCCAGCACGGCAACAAGCGCGGCCGAAGGCATCGAGCGGGCCAGCGGCACGGCCTGGCCGGCCCACTGGGCGGCGAATTCGCTGACGCCCTTGGCCTTGGCGGCGGCGTGCAGGGCCTTGCCGGCGTCGTACGTCACGGGATAGTCGGGGATGGCGGGTGCGCCTGCGTCGGTGCCCAGGCGCGTGAAGCGGCTGGTGAAGCCGCGTGCGGCTCGGCCCGAGATGGCGCGGGTCAGTGTGGTCGGGCGGGTTTCGGCGGCGGTCAGCGCGGTGCGATAGGCGGCGTCGGCGGCCGATTCGTCGGTGGCGACAAAGGCCGTACCAAGCTGTGCGGCGGCGGCGCCCAGTGCCAGCACGGCGGCAATGCCGGCGCCGTCCATGATGCCGCCGGCGGCGATCACGGGCAGGCGGGTGCGGGCCACCAGTACGCGCGTCAGGGCGAACGTGCCCAGGCCTTCGTCCTCGGCTTCGGTGTCAAAGGCGCCGCGATGGCCGCCTGCCTCGATGCCTTGCGCGACGATGGCGTCGACACCTGCGGCTTCGATCCGCCGCGCTTCCTGCAGCGACGTGGCGCTGGCCAGCAGCACGATGCCGGCTGCCTTCAGCGCATCGATCCATTCCTGTGCCGGCAGGCCGAAATGAAAGCTCACCACGGCCGGCTTTTCTTCCAGCAGCATCTGGTACATCGCGTCGTCGACCACAAAGCTCTTGTAGATCTCGCGCAGCGCAGCAGGCGGCGTGGCACCGAACTCGGCGAACGCCGATGCCAGGTATCCCAGCCATGCGGATTCGCGTTCGGCGTCGGGTGTGGCCGGCACATGGCAGAACAGGTTGATGTTGAACGGCCGGGCGGTCAGCGCGCGGGTTTCGCGAATCACCTTGCGCGCGCCGTCCGCATCCATGGCGCCTACGCCGAGCGAGCCCAGGCCGCCGGCATTGGATACGGCGGCAGCCATGGCGGGGGTGCTGACGCCCGCCATCGGGGCCTGGATGATGGGCAGGCGAATGCCCAGGCGCGACAACAGGTTGCGGGACGGGTTCTGACGGGTGGGTTCCATGGCGAAGATCCTTGTCATGCGGGCTGGCTACGGCGCAGTTCCTGTTCGAACGCGTCGTAGGCGGAAGTCGTGAAGCCGGAACGGCGAATCAGGTACGTATGCACTTTCCGGACAGGAACGGTCTGCAGCGCGCCCGCATCGCCCTGCATGGCAAGCAGCGAGCGCGGCACGATGGCTACCGCCGAGCCTGCCGTGACCTGGGCCAGGATGGCGTGGTACGAGGGGAGTTCCAGCACGGTGAGATGGCGGCGCACATCGTCGCCGGCCTGTTCGAGCCAGTCTTCGGCGCAGCGGCGATAGGTGCAGCCGCGCGAGAAGGCGGCCAGCTGGCGCAGCGTTACGTCTTCGGGGCGCCGTACCTTCGGATGGGTCGCCGGCAGCACCAGCACCAGCTCCTCGGTGGTCAGATAGACGCCTTCCAGGCCGTCGCCCATATCCGATACGGCGATGTCGTGGGGGCTGCCTGTGCCGGGGTGGGCCACGATCGCGCAGTCGAGCCGGCGTTCCAGCACGGCACCGGCCAGTGCCTGCGAGGTGCCGGTGGTCAGGTCCAGTTCGACATCGGGCCACGCGGCATGGAAGCGGCCCAGCGGCCGGGGCAGCAATGTGGCCGCCGTGCTTTCCATCGATCCCACGCGCAGCCGGCCGCTCGGGGCATCGGCACGCATAGACTGGCGCGCCTCTTCGGCCAGGGCCAGCAACTGGTCGGCATAGCCCAGCAGGCGCTGCCCGGCAGGGGTCAGGATCATCTGCTTGTTTGCGCGCAGGAACAGGTCCACGCCAAGGCTTTCTTCCAGCTGTTTCACGCGCGTGGTGACGTTCGATTGCACGCGATCCAGCGATTTGGCGGCGCGTGTGATGCTCTGTTCGCGCGCTACCGCGCGAAAAATCTCCAGTTCTGCCAGTTCCAAGCTGTGTCACGACACAATGGTGTCGTTCTCCAATTGAGAATGAAAGTGTAATTAGTATTGTGATTGGAGAATGTTTTGTCAAGGCGGGAAGGACCGGGCGGCGGCCAGGATCGCCACGGTCACAGCTGCCGGCCTAACCTCTGACCTGTGATTTATAGTGATGCCCGGCCAGCGGCACCCTAACGCATGGCGGGCATCGGGCTGGCTCGGAGCCCTACCGCCAGGGGAAGCTGCATGGCGATAACAACTCACCGGAGACAGTGATATGAAGAAGGCAGAACCGCAGGCTGGCGTGCCGGCCGCCGAGTTGATCGATGCGAGGATTGCGGAGCTTGGCGACTGGCGCGGCGAGATGCTTGCCCAACTGCGGGCCATCGTCAGGGAAGCCGATGCCGATGTGGTCGAGGAATGGAAATGGAGCGTGCCGGTGTGGTCGCACGACGGCATCCTCTGTACCGGCGAGGTCTACAAGGCCGCCGTCAAGATGACGTTCGCCAAGGGCGCGTCGCTGGAAGATCCCAAGGGGCTGTTCAATTCGAGCCTGGACGGTAACGTGCGCCGTGCCATCGACTTCCGCGAAGGCGAGGCCATCAACAAGACCGCCCTGAAGGCGCTGATCCGCGCGGCGGTGGCGCTGAACCAGTCGGCCGGCAAGCCGAAAGCCAAGGCCAAGGCCTGATCCGGAAGGGTTACCGGGCCCGGCGGGGGCCCGCCCGATGTCGGCGCGACACTGACATCCATTTCGGCTGCCGCGGGGTAGCATAAGTCGCTTTGGCTTGTTGTTGCGCGCCGTGCGGTCGTTCGGCGCGTGCAGCCGCGACTTCCTTCTACCCGGCCGGTATGCAACCGTCTTCCCTGCAACGCTTCCTGTTTGGCGCGATCCTTGTTCCGGTCTCGATGGCCGTGGTGTTTGGCATCGATGCATTGACACCCCTGGGCCTGGCGGCGTGGCTGTTCTACCTGGTGCCGGTCTGCCTGACCCTGTACGGCAATGACCCGAAGCTGCCGCTGATGACTGCGGCCGTCGGTACGGTGCTGATCGGCGTTGGCTACGCGGTGTCGCCGGCCAGCACCGTCCGGCCGATCTACGCCATCATCAATCGTGGCGCGGGCGTGGTGATGCTGTGGTTCCTGGCGGCGGTGGTCTATCGCTATATCGTGTCGCAGGTGGCCATGCAGCGCGCGGCGTGGCTACAGCAGGCGCAGGTGCGGGTGCATCAGGCGGTACGCAATCCGCAGTCGGCCGGCAACGTGGCCGATGCGCTGGTGCGCGTGCTGGCGCAGGCCTTCCAGGCGCACGTGGGCGTGGTGTATCAGGTGGATGGCGACCAGATGCGCCGCGTAGCCACCTGGGCGCTGGCCAATGACGACGACCTGCCGCAGACGCTGGCGTCGGGCCAGACGCTGGCCGGTCAGGCGGCAGCCGAGAACCGCGTGATCGCGGTCGGCGGCCTGCCGGCCAACTACCTGCAGGTGTCGTCGGCGCTGGGCCGCACGTCGCCCAACGAGATCGTGGCCGCGCCGCTGACGGCCGAGGGCGAGGTGGTGGGCGTGGTGGAACTGGGCTTCGTCGCCATGCAGCGCGATACCGCCGACATCGTGGAACTGCTGGAGCGCATCGGCGACTCGATCGGCATGACGCTGCGGGCCGCCGCCTACCGGGGCCGCCTGGAAAAGCTGCTGGGCGAAACCCAGCGCCAGAGCGAGGAACTGCAGGTCCAGCAGGAAGAGCTGCGCGTATCGAACGAGGAGCTCGAAGAGCGTGGCCGCGCCCTGATGGATTCGCAGGCGCGGCTCGAAGCCCAGCAGGCCGAGCTGGAACAGACCAATGTCCAGCTGGAAGAACACTCGCAACGGCTGGAAGGCCAGAAGCGCGAGATGCTGACCTTCCAGGCCGAACTGGCCGCCAACGCCCGCGCGCTGGAGCGTTCCAACCAGTACAAGAGCGAATTCCTGGCAAATATGTCGCACGAACTGCGCACGCCGCTGAACAGTGCGCTGATCCTTGCCAAGTTGCTGCAGGAGAACAAGGAAGGCACGCTGACCACGGAGCAGGTGCGTTACGCCGCCACCATCCACGCGGCCAACACCGACCTGCTGAACCTGATCAATGACATCCTCGACCTGTCCAAGATCGAGGCCGGCCATCTGGTGATCGAGCACGAAACGGTCGAACTGAAGGCGCTGGCCGAAACGCTGCAGGGCATGTTCGGGCCGATTGCGGGGCAGAAGGGCGTGCCGTTCCGGGTCGAATTCCTGCCCGGCGTGCCCGACGCCATCGTGTCGGACAACCAGCGTCTGCAGCAGGTGCTCAAGAACCTGCTGTCCAATGCGTTCAAGTTCACGGAGTCGGGCGCGGTCACGCTGGCGCTGGCCGCGCAGGGCGACGACGCGGTGCGCTTCGAGGTGCGCGATACGGGCATCGGCATCCCGAAGGACAAGCAGCAGGTGATCTTCGATGCGTTCCAGCAGGCCGACGGCACCACCAGCCGCCGCTATGGCGGCACGGGGCTGGGCCTGTCGATCTCGCGCGAACTGGGCCGCCTGCTGGGCGGCGTGATCTCGGTCGCCAGCGAGCCAGGCCAGGGCAGCGTGTTTGCCTTTACGGTGCCACGCCTGCTGGCGGGCGACCCGGCCACGCAGGCCGGCCTGATGACGCAGCAGGCCGGCGCGCCGGCACAACTGGTGATGGCGCCGCCACCCCGCGCCGTGCCGCCTGCTCCGGCACCCGCACCGGCGCAGGAGCCGCTGGAACGGGTGCAGCCGGGCTATCCGGCACCGATTCCCGACGACCGCGACCACCGCACGCGTGGCAACCGGCTGATCCTGGTGGTCGAGGACGATATCGACTTCGCGGGCATTCTCTACGACCTGGCCCACGAACTCGATTTCGACTGCATCCACGCCACCACGTCGGCACAGGGCCTGGAACTGGCGCGCCAGCACCAGCCGTGCGGCATCCTGCTGGACGTGGCGCTGCCCGACCAGTCTGGGCTGACGCTGCTGGACTGGCTCAAGCGCGACCCCGCCACGCGCCATATCCCCACGCACCTGGTATCGGTCAGCGACCATGCCGAAGCGGCGTTGCACCTGGGCGCGGTGGGCTACACGTTCAAGCCCAGCGAGCGCGACAAGCTGGCTGCGGCAATCCGCGGCCTGGAGGCGCGCATGGCGGCCGGCCAGCGCCGGGTGCTGGTGATCGAGGATGACCCGGCGCTGCGCGAGAGCATTCGCGCGCTGCTGAGGTCGCTGGAGGCCGAGATCGTGACCGCCGACAGCGTGGCGGGGGCCACGGCGGCGCTGGACGGCACGCCGTTCGACTGCGTGGTGATGGACATGGTGCTGCCCGACGGCTCCGGTCACGAGCTGCTGGCCCATATGGCGCAGCGGGCGCAGGCCAATGCCGGCGCGATGCCGCCCGTGATCATCTATACCGGCCGGCAGTTGTCGGCCGAGGACGAACAGAAGCTGCGCCGCTATTCCAAGTCGATCATCATCAAGGGCGCGCGCTCGCCAGACCGGCTGCTCGACGAGGTGACGCTGTTCCTGCACAGCGTGGAGTCGTCGCTGCCGCCCGAACACCAGCGCATGCTGCGCGCCGCCCGCAGCCGCGACGACACGTTCGACGGCCGCAAACTGCTGCTGGTGGAGGACGACGCGCGCAATATCTTCGCGCTGTCCAAGGTCATCGAGCCGCTGGGCGCCACGGTGGAAATTGCCCGCAGCGGGCGCGAGGCGCTGGATCTGCTGAACCGGGTGGACGACATCCACCTGGTGCTGATGGACATCATGATGCCCGAGATGGATGGCATTACGGCCATGCGGCATATCCGTCAGATGCCCCAGTATGCGCGGCTGCCGATCATTGCGCTGACGGCCAAGGCCATGCAGTCCGACCGCGAGGCCTGCCTGCAGGCCGGCGCCAACGACTACATCGCCAAGCCGATCGATGTGGACAAACTGCTTTCGCTGTGTCGCGTATGGCTACACGCAAACTGAAACCCAGGAGCGGGGAGCCCCTGGTCGACGCACGGACGGACGACGACACGGTGCTGCTCGACGTCAATTTCGACATCGAACTGGAACTGTTGCTGGAGGCCATCTTCCGCAAGTACCAGCACGATTTCCGGCGCTATTCGCGGGCGTCGCTGCGGCGGAGGCTGGAACAGGCATTGCGGGACCTGGGCCTGGTCACGCTGTCCCAGTTGCAGGACCGCATGCTGCGCGACGCCGTGCTGTTTGGCCGGTTGCTGCAATACCTGACGGTGCAGGTCAGCGAGATGTTCCGCGATCCTTCGTACTATCGGGCCATCCGCGAGCATGTGGTGCCGGTGCTGCAGACCTATCCGTCGGTCAATGTCTGGGTGGCAGGCTGCAGCAGCGGCGAGGAACTATGGTCGCTGGCTATCCTGTTCGAGGAAGAGGGGCTTGCGTCGCGCACCGTGTTCTATGCCACCGATATCAACCCGGAAGCGCTGGCAGCCGCACGCGCGGGCGTGTACGATGCCGGGCGCCTGCGCGGCTTCGGTGACAACTACCTGGCCGCCGGCGGGCGGGCGTCGTTGTCGGATTACTATCACGCTGCCTACGGCAAGGCCAAGTTCAACGGGCAGCTGATCCGGCAATCGGTGTTTGCGGATCACAGCCTGGCAACCGACAGCGTGTTCCAGGAGGCCCAGCTGATCTCGTGCCGCAATGTGCTGATCTACTTCGACCGGCCGCTGCAGGACCGTGCCATCGGCCTGTTTCGCGATGCACTGGCGCGGCGCGGTTTCCTGGGGCTGGGTAGCAAGGAAAGCCTGCATTTCAGTGCCCATGTGCAGGATTTCGAGGCGGTGTCGTCGCGCGAGCGGCTGTACCGCAAGCTCTGAGGCGCGATCATGAAAGCCATGACGCAACCGTGCAGCGGGGTGGTGATCGGCGGGTCGGCCGGCGCGCTGGAAGCGCTGAACGCCGTGCTGCCCATGCTGCCGGCGCGTTTCATGCCGCCAGTGATCGTCGTCATGCACCAGCTGTCTTCGGGCCCGAGCCTGCTGCCGGGACTGTTTGCCCTGCGTTGTGCGATGCCAGTGCACGAGGCCGAAGACAAGCTGCCCGTGCAGCCGGGCCATCTCTACCTGGCGCCGCCGGATTACCACCTGCTGCTCGAACAGGACCCCGAAGCGCCGGCAGGCGCGCGGCTGGCCCTGTCGGTGGCGCCGCCCGTGCGGTTTTCGCGGCCGTCGATCGATGTGCTGTTCGAATCGGCGGCCGTGGCCTGGCGGGCAGGCGTGCTGGGCGTGCTGCTGTCGGGCGCAAACGACGACGGCGCGCGCGGCCTGGCCGTGATTCGCGCGGCGGGCGGCCAGGCGTGGGTGCAGTCGCCCGAATCCGCCACGGTGGAGACCATGCCGCAAGAAGCCATCGCGCGTGGCGCGGCCGACCGCATATTGAACCTGGAAGCGATTGGCCACGGGCTGGCCCGCCTGATTGAATGATGCCTACCATGCAAGCTCCCGTGAAAATCCTCGCCGTCGACGACATTGCCGCGAACCTGACCGCGCTCGATGCCGTGCTGGCAAGGCCGGGCGTGGAGATCGTCCACGCCAACTCCGGCGCCCAGGCGCTGGAACTGCTGCTGGACCATGATTTCGGCCTGGCCATCCTGGACGTGCACATGCCCGAGATGGACGGCTTCGAACTGGCCGAACTGATGCGCGGCAGCAAGCGCACCAGCCAGATCCCGATCCTGTTCCTGACGGCAGCGGGGCAGGACAGCCAGCGCGCGTTTCGCGGCTATGCGTCGGGCGCGGTCGATTTCCTGTTCAAGCCTGTGGACGCGCGCGTGCTGTCGGCCAAGGTCGATGTGTTCGTGCAACTGGCCCAACAGAAGCAGCTGCTGGCCGAGCAGCTGGAAACCGCCCAGCAACTGTTGAAGACCAACGAAATGCTGATGGCCGTGCTGGCGCATGATCTGCGCACGCCGCTGTCGGCCATCATCGCCTCGGCGTCGTTCCTGGGCCGCTTTGGCGGAGAGGAAAAGCTCAGGCCCGCCACCGACCGGATTGCCCGCAGCAGCCAGCGCATGGCGCGCATGGTGGACCAGCTGCTGCACGTGGCCCGGCTGCATGGCGGGCGCGTCAGCCTGATGCCGCAGCCGGCGGACCTGGGCGCCATCTGCGCGGCCATCGTGGATGAATGCCAGGTGTCGCGGGGGGCGCTGGAACTGGTGCTGGAGCAAGTGGGCGATACCCGCGTGACGATCGATCCGGACCTGGTCGCCCAGGTCGTGCAGAACCTGGTGGGCAATGCGTTGCAGCATGGGGATGGCGGTGCGCCGGTGACCGTGCGCGTGGACGGCACGGCCCGGGACAGCGTGACGGTGACGATATCGAACGGCGGTGCGATCGATGCCCGCATGCTGCCGCATATCTTCGATGCCTTCCATTCGGGCATGGGCGCGACGGCCGCTGCAACTGGCGCCAGCAGTTCCGAAGGGCTGGGACTGGGTCTCTACATCGCCCGGGAACTGGCTATGCTCCACGGTGGCACCGTGGTGGCCGAATCGTCCCCCGAGCAACGCACCACGGTATTCACGGTGACGCTGCCGCGAGAATGCTGCCAGGCGCAGCGGGCCATCCAGGCCTGATGATGCCGGACCGGCGGTACGGGGCAGCGTCTTGATCGATGGCGGATGCCGATGACAGAATAGGCCGATGTCCGCCACCGCCCCTGACACCACCTTGCGCGATCTTGCCCGCCTGCGCCGCGTGCGGGATCGCATCGACCGCGAATATGCCCAGCCGCTCGACGTCGAGGCGCTGGCCCGGGGTGTCCATATGTCGGCCGGTCACCTCAGCCGCCAGTTCCGGCTGGCCTACGGCGAGTCCGTGTATGCGTACCTGATGACGCGGCGCATCGAGCGCGCCATGGCGTTGCTGCGCCGCGGCGACCTGAGCGTGACAGAGGTCTGTTTCGAGGTGGGCTGCGCATCGCTGGGTACCTTCAGTACGCGATTTGCCGAGCTGGTCGGGATGTCGCCCAGTGCCTACCGGCGCGCGTGCGCGCTTCAGACCGAGGGGCTGCCGTCCTGCGTCGCCAAGCAGGTCACACGACCGATCAGGAATCGAGAAGCGCAGGAGTAGCCGCCCGGCTAGACTGGCTTCCAGGGTCCGGACACGGGAGCAGCCATAGCGGCCAGCGCCTCCGGCCGGGCCTGCTGCTGACAATTCCCAACACGGAGACCGATCTTGGACATCACCATTCATTCGACCTTCCTGCCGCACAGCGACCCGGAAGTCTCGCTGGCGTTCTACCGCGACGCGCTGGATTTCGAGGTCCGCAAGGACGTGGAGTTCGGCGGCAACCGCTGGATCACCATTGGACCGAAGGGCCGGCCGGAGACATCGATCGTCCTGTATCCGCCCAACGCCACGCCCGGCGTCACCGACGACGAAAAGCGCACGATCGCCGAAATGATGGCCAAGGGCACGTTCGCGATGCTGCTGCTGGGCGCGAAGGATCTGCATGCCACGTTCCAGCGGCTGCAGGACTGTGACGCCGAGATCGTCCAGGAGCCTGCCGACCAGCCCTATGGCGTGCGCGACATGGGCGTGCGCGACCCCGCGGGCAACATGCTTCGTATCCAGCAGATGACCTGACGTGGGCAGCGGGTCGGGTGCCTGCGGGCGCCCCGGCGCGCGATTTAATGTGGTTTGGTGCGGTTAGTGCGAGAGTTCGGCGCCGGCCGCTCCGGCTCCCCCGGCCGCCTTGTCGTGCGTGGCGTACTTCTCGATCATCGTCGCGCTGGCGCGGTTCAGGCCCGCGATATCGACGGCGATGCCGTTGCGGCGGAACTTGTGGACGATGCGGTCCAGCGCCTCGATGGCGGTGATGTCCCAGAAATGGGCGTGTGACAGGTCGAGCCTGACCGCCTGGATCGGCTCCCGGAAATCGAATTCGGCGACGAATGCTTCCGACGACGCAAAGAACACCTGGCCGCGCACCACGTAGTGGCGGGCCTGCGTGGCGGCATCGAGCGTCGAAGACACGGTCAGGACGCGGCGCGCCTTTTCCGTGAAGAAGACCGCGCTCAGCAGCACGCCCAGGCCGACGCCGATGGCAAGGTTGTGGGTCGACACCACGGCGATGACTGTCGCGACCATGACCACGGACGAGCTTTTCGGGTTCGTCCGGAGCCTGGCGACCGAACGCCAGTCGAACGTGCTGATCGACACCATCACCATCACGGCCACCAGTGCCGCCATCGGGATCTGCCGCACCCATGGCGCCAGGAACACCACCAGCACCAGCAGGAAGGCCCCTGCAACGAAGGTAGACAGGCGGCCGCGCCCGCCGGACTTCAGGTTGATGACGGTCTGGCCGATCATGGCGCAGCCAGGCATGCCGCCCAGGAAGCCCGCCACGATATTGGCGCAGCCCTGGCCGCGGCATTCGCGGTTCTTGTCGCTGGCGGTATCGGTGAAGTCATCGACGATGCTGGCCGTCATCAGCGATTCCAGCAGGCCCACCACGGCAATGCTGACCGAGTACGGGAAGATGATGCGCAGCGTGTCCAGCGACAGCGGCACCTGCGGCAGCGCAAAGCCCGGCAGTTCGTCCGGGAACGATCCCATGTCGCCCACAGTGCGCAGGTCGAGCTGCAGGGCCATCGAGATCGCCGTCATCACCACGATGCAGACCAGCGGGGAGGGCACGGCGCGGGTCAGGCGCGGCAGCAGGTAGATGATGCCCAGGCCGCCCGCGACCATCGCATATGCGTACCAGGCACCGCCCTGCAGCTGCGGCAGCTGGGCCAGGAAGATCAGGATCGCCAGTGCATTGACAAAGCCGGTGACAACCGACCGCGAGACAAAGCGCATCAGCGCACCAAGCCGCAGGTAGCCGGCGCCGATCTGGAGCAGGCCGGCCAGGATGCCCGCCGCCAGCACGTACTCCACGCCGTGCGCCTTGACCAGCGACGCGATGACCAGCGCCACGGCGCCGGTGGCGGCCGAGATCATGCCGGGGCGGCCGCCCGCGATGGCCGAGACAACCGCGATGCTGAAGGCGGCATACAGGCCCACTTTCGGATCGACGCCGGCAATGATGGAAAAGGCGAGCGCTTCGGGAATCAGTGCGAGCGCCACGACGATGCCGGCGAGCATGTCGCCCCGGACGTTGGAGAACCATTCCTCGCGGAAGGCTTGCGCGAAGGTACGCGAATGCATGAGAAAAACCTGCTGGGACGTCGACTTCGGCCAGGCCGGGCGACGACGGAAAAAGAGGGGATTGGCGATGCTGCGATGCCACGATGGTCCGGCGCACTGCGATGCGCTGGGTAAACGTGCTCCACGAACCTCCGTTCGGTTGGGACCATCGGCTTCTGTCGATGGGTCGGTAACGAGGGGAGGTTGCGCGGTGGCGTTACATCGGGATCTCGGTGCGGGGGCTTGGGGTATTGCGCGATGTCAGCGCGCGCAGACGCGTGGATCGCTGCGATGCAGCATTTTAGGCAAACGACGACGCGGCGTCCAGTGTCGCCGTGCCGCGTTCGCCACAAATCGATGTGTCGTCGGTCAGGTTTGCGGAGATTTTCTGCCGATCAGCGGTCCCAGGGCGCGGCGCCCGTAGCGAGCCCGTAACGCGCCAGTGCCTGCGCATGCAGCGTGGCGTCGATCGCATGCAGCGCGCTGGTGACAATATGGTGGCGGTCGATTTCGAAGAAGCGCCGCAGCGCGCCCCGCGTATCGCTGCGGCCGAAGCCGTCGGTACCCAGGGCGATATAGCGCGCCGGAACATAGGGCGCGATCAGCTGGGCGTAGGCGCGGACGTAGTCGGTGGCGGCGATCACCGGGGCCGTGCCGGCCAGGCAGCGCGCGACATGGCTGGTGGTATCGGCGTTGGTCGCATGGGCGCCGAACATTTGCTGCCGCTCGCACTCGCGCGCCTCGCGGGCCAGTTCCGGAAAGCTCGTCACGCTCCAGATTTCGCTGGCGATATTCCAGTCCTGCGCCAGCAGGTCGGCGGCGGCAATCACTTCGCGCAGGATCGGGCCCGATCCCAGCAGCCGCACCCGGGCTGCGCCGTCGCCGCGCGTACCGAAGCGGTACATCCCACGCACCACGTCGGCATGCGCCGAGGACGGCAAGGGCGGATGCGCGTAGTTCTCGTTGTTGACCGTGATGTAGTAGAACTCGTCGCGCTGCTGTTCCAGCATTGCGCGGGCGCCATGGTCGATGATGACGGCGGCCTCGCCGATGAAGGCCGGATCGTAGGCGCGGCAGTTGGGCACCGTGGCCGCCACCAGCTGGCTGCTGCCGTCCTGGTGCTGCAGGCCCTCGCCGGAGAGCGTGGTACGGCCGGCAGTGGCGCCAATCAGGAAGCCGCGGGCGCGCTGGTCCGCGGCGGCCCAGATCATGTCGCCCACGCGCTGGAAGCCGAACATCGAGTAATAGATATAGAACGGCAGCATCGGTTCGCCGCTGACGCTGTAGGACGTGGCAGCTGCAGTCCAGGACGCCATCGCGCCGGCCTCGGTGATGCCCTCTTCCAGCAGCTGGCCGTCGCGGCTTTCCTTGTAATAGAGCATCGAGCCGGCATCCTCGGGCTCGTAGAGCTGCCCCTGCGGCGCATAGATGCCGATCTGGCGGAACAGGTTGGCCATGCCGAACGTGCGCGCCTCGTCGGCCACGATCGGCACGATGCGCCGGCCCAGCGTGCGGTCCTTGATCAGGTTCGTAAACAGGCGCACCACACCCGTGGTGGTCGACACCTCGCGCCCGTCGGGTGCCAGCGCGAAGCTGGCATAGCTGTCGAGCGGCGGCACGGGCAAGACCGGTGCGGCGTCGGTGCGGCGCGGCAGGTGCCCGCCCAGCGCGGCACGGCGCTCGCGCAGGTAGGTCATCTCGGGGCTGTTGTCGGCCGGCTTGTAGAACTGCATCGATTCCAGCGCAGCATCGTCGATGGGCAGCGCAAAGCGCTGGCGAAATGCGTGCAGCGCATCGAGGTCGAGCTTTTTCTGCTGATGGGCGGTCATGCGCGACTCGCCCGCATTGCCCATGCCGTAGCCCTTCTTGGTCTTGGCCAGGATCACGGTGGGCTGGCCAGGGTGCCGGGCGGCGGCAAGGTAGGCCGCATGGAGCTTGCGCAGGTCGTGGCCGCCACGGCGCAGGCCGTCGATATCGGCCGCGCTCATCCCCGCCACCAGCGCCTTCAGCTCGGGGTCCTGGTGGAAGAAGTGCAGCAGGTTGTAGTCGCCGTCCTTGGCGCCCAGGTTCTGGTACTCGCCGTCGACCATGGCCGCAAAGCGCTTCAGCAGGGCGTGCTGGGTATCGCGCGCGAACAGCGCGTCCCATTCGGAACCCCAGATCACCTTGATGACGTTCCAGCCCGCGCCGCTGAACAGCGCCTCAAGCTCGTTGATGACCTGACCGTTGCCGCGCACCGGACCATCAAGCCGTTGCAGGTTGCAGTTGATCACGAACGTCAGGTTGTCCAGGCCCTCGCGGGCGGCCAGTGACAGGGCAGCCAGCGATTCGGGCTCGTCCATCTCGCCATCGCCGAACACGCCCCAGACGCGCCGGCCAGCCGTGGTGGCGATGCCGCGATGCTCGAGATAGCGCAGGAAACGCGCCTGGTAGATGGCGCTGATGGGGCCAATGCCCATCGAGCCGGTCGGGAACTGCCAGAAATCGGGCATCAGCCATGGATGCGGGTACGAGCACAGGCCGCCGCCATCGACTTCCTGCCGGTAGCGGCCCAGCTGTGTCTCGGAAAGACGCCCCTCCAGGAAGGCGCGCGCATAGACGCCCGGCGCCGAATGCGGCTGGAAGAAGACCAGGTCGCCCTTGCGCTCCGGCGTGTCGGCGCGGAAGAAATGCTGGAACCCGACCTCGAAGATCTCGGCGGCCGACGCGTAGCTGGCAAGGTGGCCGCCCAGTTCGCCGTAGGCCTTGTTGGCGCGGACCACCATCGCCAGCGCATTCCAGCGCAGGATGGCCGTCAGCCGTTGCTCGATCGCCAGGTTGCCGGGGTAGGGTGGCTGCGCCTGCGGCGCAATCGTGTTCTGGTAGGCGGAGTAGGGATGCGTGCGCTTGTCCAGGCCCAGATGGCTGGCATGCTCGCCGAGCCGATCCAGCAGGAACCCCGCGCGCTGCGGCCCCGCCGCCGCCACGATGCCGCTCAGGGCATCCATCCATTCCCGGGTTTCCAGTGGATCGATATCGCCATCGATCTGCAACGGCTGAAGCGGTTCGGCGCGGCCCATGACCTGTCTCCTGATACGAATGCCCTTGTGGTGTCATCGATTCTAGGTGTCGAACCGAAACAGAACGTTTCGGATTACGCGGCAGAAGTGCGGTGTAGCAGCATGTTGTGCTGCCAATATTGCTCATTGCCAAAGAATCGGCTGTCGTTCGGAAATGTGGCAGGTCAGGCCGCCAGGGTGCGGGATGCCCGGGAAGATTGAGATTGCGTTTGGCCTCCTTGCGACATATAGTTATCCATCCGGCTAACTATCAAGGAGACGCCACGATGAAGATCACCGTACACACCACGGTTGCCGCCCCGATCGCCAATGTGTGGCGCGCCTACACGACGCCCGAGGACATCAAGCAATGGAATGCCGCGTCCGACGACTGGCACACCACGGCCGCGTCAGTCGATCTGCGTGTGGGCGGGGCGTTCTCGTCGCGGATGGAAGCCAAGGACGGCAGCATGGGTTTCGACTTTGCGGGCACCTACACAGAGATCGTGCCGAACCGGCGCATCGTGTACGCCTTCGGCGACCGGCACGCGGAAGTCGATTTTGCGGAGACGCCCCAGGGCGTGACGGTGCGCGTGACCTTCGACCCGGAATCGGAATACCCGGTGGAGCAACAGCAGCAGGGCTGGCAGAGCATCCTCGACAACTTCAGGCGGCACGTCGAGGGCAAGTAGTCGGCGACGTCCGGCACGGCGCGCGCCCGGTGGCAGGCCGGCGCGCCGGCATCGGGGCATGCCATAGAATGTCGGCAAAAATGCCAAAAAGAAAATCAATATGCTTTTCCGTCCTGCCAGACTGATTCCCTTGCTGCTTTGCGTCGGCCTTGGCGCCTGCACGACACGGCCGATGCAGCCGCCACCGCCGCTGTTCGAGACGTGGGCCAAGCCGGGCGCAAGCCAGCAGGTGGTGCGCAGCGCGCTGCTCGAATGCGGCTTTCCCGATGCGGCGCATGTCACGCCGGTGGAGATGGCGCGCAACGACTATGCCCGTGCCCAACTGTGCATGCTCGATCATGGCTTCACCTATACCGACCGAAGCATTGTGTGCGCCCACGCGCCGGAACTGCCCGCCTGCGCCGACGTGCCGCGTGGCAAGACCTTCGGCACCGATGCCGATTTCGATCCCGCCTTGCTCGACCAGCGTCCCAGGCTGCCCCCGGCCTACACGCAATGGAGCCGGCCTGGCACCGATATCGCAGGTGTCAGGCAGGCCATGACGGCGTGTGGATATACCACGCTGATCCAACCTGCCGACTTCATGAAGCTGAACGACATTGCAGCGGCGCAGTTGTGCATGATCGACCGGCAATTCCGCTTTGCACGGCCAGCGTCCTCGCTGCTATGCAGGAACCCGCCAGCGCTTCCGGCATGCCGCGACCGGAAGATCGACTTGAAAACGTGCTGCGGGCCAATGGAGACGGCCGGTGGGAAATAGCCGGTTGCCAAGCGGCTGGCCTAGCTGGCAAGGCGCGGCAACGTGATGGTGGCCCGTGTGCCGCCCGTGGCGCGCCGCGTCAGGTCGAGCCGGCCGTGATGGGCGTCGACGATCGATCGGCAGATTCCCAGGCCCATGCCCATGCCATTGGGCTTGGTGGTGAACAGTGGTTCGAAGATGCGGTCGGCCAGTTCGGGCGCGACGCCTTCGCCATGGTCGTCGATATGGATATGCAACACGTCCTGCGCGGGCTCGCAGGCCAGCGTCAGCAACCGCTTGTCCGTGGGAATGCCCAGCATCGAGTCGGCGCCGTTCATCAGCAGGTTGATGATGGCCTGCTGCAGCGGCACGCGGTCGCCGCGCAAGGGTGTTGCGGCAGGCGGGCCATCCACGCGAAGTTCCACCTGCATGGCATCGAGCGTGCAGGAAACCATGCCGGCCACTTCCTGCAGGGCGTCATCGAGATCGAAGACGGCGAACGCAGGGGGCGCCTGCCGGGCCTTGGCGCGCAGGCCGTTGATGATGGTGCGCGCACGCAGCGCGCATGCCGAGATATGCGCGAGCATTTCGCGGGCGCCATCGATATTCGGGCTGCTGCGGTCAAGCCAGCGCAGTCCCGCCCGCGCCGACGAGTCCAGCGCCGTGACCGGCTGCGCCACCTCGTGCACGATTGACGCGACCAGTTCGCCATACGCCTGGAAGCGGCTCGCGCGGGCCAGTTCCGATAGCGTGTCGCGCATCTTCTCCTCGGTGCTGCTCAGACGCGCGCACTGTTCCGATAGCGCGTCGTGCAGCCGCGCATTCTCCAGCGCAAACCCGGCCTGCAGCGCGATGATTTCCACCACGGCAGTCCGGGTCGGCGTGAAGACGCCCGGCGTATGCAGGTGTTCCAGGTAAAGGGCGCCGACCAGTCCGCCATTGCAGCGCATCGGCACGCAGATCACAGAGCGGGGCCGGAAGCGGCGTACATAGTCGTCGGCCTGCCAGGCGGGGGCATCGCGGGCATCCAGGGCATCGCGCAGCACCAGCCCGTTGCGCAGGCGCACGGCCGCATCGAGGATGCCGATGGGCAGCACGCCCATGGCGACCGGCAGCAGGAAGGCGTCCGGGTCGGCAAGTGTCAGCAACGGGTCGGCGGCGACGGCGCTGGCCGCGATGTCCCACCCGCCATCGTGCAGCACGGCCAGGCAGCCCCAGGAGGCGTCGGTGCTTTGCAAGGCCGCCTGCAACAGCGTTTCGATGCGCCTGGCAGGCATGACTTCGGTGGAAAGGCTGTGCGAGATCTGGCGCAGGGCCTGCATGTCGGGCGGCGCAATCTCTGCTGCGCCGAAGTCGTGGCCCGGTGGCCGCGTGGCATGCGCCGAAACGGTGCAGCGGAAATCGTCGAGTTCATGGTTCATGTTCTTTTACCTCCGCCCGCTGATCGTGCGTTCCGTTCGATCCGGCCAGGCCCTTTCGAATCGCCCCTCATGTAGTGAACGCTCCATAAATCAACCTTAGCACATTGTTTTCGGAAATGACAAATTCGAAAGCGTTGCGCGGGTGCCGAAAAGCTGCCCTCCTGTCGTGCAAAGATCTGAACAAGGTATTGAATCATAAGGATTTATTGATTCATCTTGCGACTGGACCGCGCGCCGGGTATCATCCGTTCACTCATGTAGTGTTCCCTGTATGAAATGACGCGGAGCGAATCCATCGGTGCGGATTCATGAGTCAGCGGCGACGGGTCGCTGTCCTAGGAGCGATATGACACAAGCAGCAAAAAAGGCCGTACGTGGCACCGGCGTCCGGGAGGCCGCGGCGCAGGCCACCCGTGACAAGATTCTTCGCGCGGCGACCAAGATTTTCGCGCGCTACGGTTACGAGGGCGGCAGCGTGGAAAAGATCTCCAGTCTGGCGAAGTCCTATGACCGGATGATCTACTATTACTACGGCAGCAAGGAGGGCCTGTTCATCGCCGTGCTGGAAGGCATCTACCGGCGGATGGACGAGGCCGAGGCGAAGGTGGCGCCAGATGCGTCGGATCCCGTGGAAGCGCTGAAGACCGTGATCCGTTTCAAGATGGACTACTACCGGCGCAATCCCGATTTCGTCAATCTGCTCAATACGGAAAATCTGCACAAGGGCCGGCACGTATCCAAGTCCGGGCGTCGGGGCGAGTACTCGTCCCATGCCATGCAGATCATCGAGCAGATCCTGGCCAGCGGCGTTGCCAAAGGCCTGTTTCGCCCGGACCTCAATGCGCGCGACGTTTTTTTGCTGATCGCCTCGCCGGCGTATTTCTATACGTCGAACCGATACACGCTGTCCGCGTTTCTGGGCGAGGAACTTGATACTCCCGAGGCCGTGCAACACTGGGAGTCGTTTGTGATTGACAGCGTGTTGCGCACCGTACGTGCGGACGCGCGAGATAGCCGCCAGCCCGCCTGACCATGCATTACCTTCGCCCCCATACCATCGATGCCGCGCTGACCAGGCTCGCAGAGCGGCCGCGGCGCGTGCTGTGCGGCGCCACGGACTGCTTTGCGGCGCCGGCGCTGGTGCCCGGCCGGCACGAATGGGTGGATATCAGCGGCATCGACGCGCTGCGCGGCATTGCGCGGCACGGCGGCGGTGTGCGTATGGGTGCGGCCACAACCTGGGAAGCCATCGTGCAGGCAACGTGGCTGCCGGTGGCCCTGCGCGATGCCGCGGCGAGCATCGGTTCCCGGCAGATCCGCGTGCAGGGCACCGTCGGCGGCAATCTGTGCCATGGATCTCCGGTGGCCGATGGCGTGCCGCCGCTGCTGGCGCTGGATGCCGAAGTCGAACTGGCTAGCGTACGGGGCGTGCGCCGCCTGCCGCTGCGCGACTTTGTGCTGGGCGGCCACCGTACCGTGCTCGCGGCCGATGAACTGCTGGTGGCGGTTGCGTTCGCGCTCCCGGCAGTGACGGAGCGCACGGCGTTCGTGAAATACACCAATCGCGATGGGATGGCGCTGGCCGTGGTCTCGGCAGCGGTGCGTCTGCGCATGGCCGATGACGGCACGCTGGCAAGCGCCGCCATCGTTGTCGGCGGGGCGTCGGCGGTGCCGCTGCGCATGGCGTCGCTGGAGGCCTCGCTGGCCGGCCGGCCGCGGTGCGAGCTTGCGGCCGTGGTGGCAGACGCATCGCTGGCGGTGTTGTCACCGATCGACGACTGCCGCGCCACGGCTGCGCATCGCATCGATCTCGCCCGTCTTGCCATTGCGCGGGCGGTCGGCCATTGCATCGAGGAGTCAGGGCATGACGATTCCGGTATTTGAGGACAACTGCGCCGATGCAGTCGCCGCCGATGCGGCTGCCGTTCCGGCAGACGACAACGGGTTCGCGCTCAACGGCGCATGGCATGCATTGCCGGCCGACCCGTCGATGCGGCTGCTCGACCATCTGCGCGCCGACCTGCGGCAATTCGGCACCAAGGAAGGCTGCCGCCAGGGCGATTGCGGCAGCTGTACCGTGCTGGTGGATGGCGAAGCGCGCTACGCGTGCCTGGTTCCGATGGGGCAGGTGGCAGGCCGCAGCGTGGTGACCGTGGAGGGCATCGCCGGGGGCACGCAATGCGGCGGGCGCCTTCAGCAGGCGTTTCTTGCGCACCAGGCCGTGCAATGCGGCTTCTGCACGCCGGGCATGCTGCTGGCATCCGCCGCCGCCATCGACGCCGGCCGCGTCACGGATCGCGCCAGCGCGCGTGCCGCCATTGACGGCGTGCTGTGCCGTTGCACGGGCTATCAGAAGATCGTCGACGCGGTGACCGAGGTGGGGTGCGGCGGCGCCGCCCGGCCCTGTACCTTGCCGCCAGGCCAGGGGCCTGCGGTGGGCGTGCCGCTGACCCGGCTCGATGGTCCGGAAAAGGCGGATGGCAGCCAGTGTTTTGGCGCAGACGGCTGGCCGGCGGGCAGCCTGGTGCTGCGGGCCGTTCGCAGTCCGCATCACCGGGCGCGCTTTGCCTTTGGCGATCTCGATGCCTGGCTCGCGGCGCACCCGGGCGTGAAACGCGTGCTGACGCATGCCGATGTGCCGGGCCTGAATCTCCATGGCGTGGCGACGCCTTACGCCGACCAGCCCGTGCTGGCGGTTGACGAAACGCGCCACTATCTTGAGGCCGTCGCCTTGATCGTGGGCGAGCGCGAGGCCGTGACTGCGTTGGACCTGCAGGGTTTCCCGGTGACGTGGCAGCCGCTGACGCCAGTGCTGACCGTGGATGAGGCCACGCAGGACGACTGCCCGCAACTACACGCCGGACGACCCGGCAATATCCTGATCGAAGGGCTGGTACGCCGGGGCGACCCGGCGGCCGCGCGGCGGGATGCGCGCTACGTTGCCAGCGCCACGTTCACGTCCAGCTTTGTCGAGCATGCCTATCTGGAGCCGGAGGCCGGCTGGGCCCGGCGCGTAGGCGACATCGTGGAAATCCATTCTTCCACGCAGGCACCGCACCCGCATCGCGGGGATCTGGCACGCATCCTCGGCGTTGCGCCCGAACGCGTGCGCGTGGTGGCCACTGCCGTGGGCGGTGGGTTCGGCGGCAAGCTGGACATGACCGTCCAGCCCTGGCTGGCGCTTGCTGCGTGGCATGTGGACGGGCCGGTCGGCATGGTGTTCTCGCGCGAGGAGTCGATGGCGACTTCCACCAAGCGCCATCCGGCCCGGATCGTGTCGACCATGGCTGCCGATGCCGACGGGCGCCTGTGCGCGGTGGAATTCGAGGGCGACTACAACACCGGCGCATTTGCGTCGTGGGGTACCGCCGTGGCGAACCGGGTGCCGGTGCATGCTGGCGGCCCCTATGTCGTGCCGCACTACCACGCACATTCACGGGCGGTGCATACGCATATCACGCCGGCCGGCGCGTTTCGCGGCTTTGGCGTACCGCAGACCATGATGTCGCAGGAACAGTTGATCGACGATCTGGCGCACCGGGCCGGCATCGATCCGCTGGAGTTCCGCGCGATGAACGCGCTGCGCCCCGGTGATTCGTTGCCAACGGGCCAGGTGCTGGACCAGAGCGTCGGGCTGATCGAATGCCTGGATGCGCTGCGCCCGGTATGGCGCGAGGCCCGCGACCGTATCGCCACGCTCAATGCGGCCTCACCGGGGCCGCTGCGCCATGGCGTGGGCATTGCCGCGTTCTTCTATGGCTGTGGCAACACGGCATTGCCGAATCCGTCGACGGTGCGATTCGGGGTGCGGCCTGACGGCGTGATCGTGCTGCACCAGGGCGCGGTGGATGCCGGGCAGGGCGCCAACACCGTGATTCCGCAGATCGCGGCCGATGCGCTGGGCGTGCCGGTCGACCGTCTGCAGATCGTGGGCCCGGACACGCACCTGACGCCGGACTGCGGCCGCACTTCGGCATCGCGGCAGACATTTATCACTGGCCGCGCCGCATTCCTGGCGGGCACGGCGCTGCGGCAGCAGTTGCTGCGGCTGGCGGACGCGCCGGCAGATGCCACGATTTCCGGCCACGCTGACGGCTTGCGCGTCGACGGCCGGCCGCTGGACCTGCGGGCACTGCCGGTCGACGCTCACGGCTACGCCGTGGCAGCCGAGGAAAGCTTCGACCCGCCGATTACGGCGCTGGACGGCGCAGGCCAGGGCAAGCCCTATGCCACCTATGCCTTCGGCGCGCAGATCGCGGAAGTGCTGGTCGATTGCGAGACCGGCCGTGTGCGGGTGTTGAAGGTGGTGGCCGCGCATGACGTGGGCCGCATGGTCAATCCCACGCTGCTGGAAGGCCAGGTCGAAGGTGCGGTGGCGCAGGGTGTGGGCCTGGCGCTGATGGAGAAATACCATCCCGGCAAGCACAACAACCTGCATGACTACCTGATTCCGACCGTGCACGACATGCCCGAGGTGCGGGCGATCTTTATCGAGGCGCCCACGGCGCTGGGGCCGTACGGTGCCAAGGGCATCGGCGAACCTG
>NZ_BBQI01000098.1 GCF_001652915.1 Cupriavidus sp. D384 | reverse complement strand
TGCCGACGGCAGCCGCAATCCTGAACGCCATCCACGACGCCACAGGCGTACGCATATGGCAGGCGCCCGCCACGCCTGACGTGGTGCGTCACGCGCTGGCCGGATGCATGACTGACGGCGTACGCGCCATGGGTTCCGATCATGTCCATCGTTGACCTCAGCCCCCAGCCGGACGTACTGGACTTCGTGCAAGGCACGGTCCATATCGTGGACGACGATGAACTGGTGCGCGGCGCGCTGGTTGGCTTGTTCGAATCGATCGACCTGCAGGTCCGGTCCTTCACCTCCGTCGAGGAATTCCTGCGCGCGCCCGAAACGGAAGGCCCGGCGTGTCTGGTACTGGACGTCCGGCTGCGCGGCCAGAGCGGCCTGGCATTCCAGCGCTCGGTTGTGGAAAAGGGCCTGCCGCACATGCCCATCATATTCATGAGCGGCCACGGCGATATCCGCATGACCGTCACCGCCATGAAGGCCGGGGCGGTCGACTTCCTGGCGAAGCCGTTCCGGGACCAGGAAATGATCGATGCGGTGATTGCCGCGCTGGAACGTGACATGAAGCGGCTGGAGGCCGAGCACGCGCTGCGCGGCCTGCGCGCCAGCTGGGAGACGCTGACGGTGCGCGAGCGCGAAGTGCTGCGTCACCTGGTGACCGGCCTGATGAACAAGCAGATTGCCGCCGCCATGGGCGTGGCCGAGATCACCGCGAAGATCTATCGCGGCCACGCCATGCGCAAGATGAACGCGCGATCCGTGGTGGAGGTGGTCCGGATGATGCAGGCTTTGGCGGGCGAGGGCGTCGTCTGACCTGCTGGCGGGTTGGCTGTGCCCGCCAGACCGGCAACTTCAGCGCGTGCTGACGCGCAGGGATTGCACCCCGCGCAGGTTATTGCGCCGGTGCCATGACAGCTGCGCCAGATCGACCGGCTGCAACGCGGGAAAGCGCCCAAGCACCCCGGCAATCGCCGATTCCAGTTCCAGCGTAGCCAGCCGCGCCCCCAGGCAATAGTGAATGCCGCCGCCGAACGACAAGGACGGCGCGCCGTCGCGGGACAGGTCCAGGCAGTCGGGGTTGCTGAACACGGCCGGATCGCGGTTGGCGGCACCGATCAGCATGAAGACGATGCTGCCGCGCGGCACGCTCACATCGTCCAGCGCCACGTCTTCGAAGGCCGTGCGCACCACCATCTGCACGGCGCCGTCGTGGCGCAGGCACTCCGCCACGGCGCTGGCAACCAGCGACCGATCCGACAGACCCGCCTTCAGGCGCTGCAGTTCGGCCGGCGCGCGGAACAGCGCGATCATCGTGTTGCCGATCATGTTCGACGTGGTCTCGTGGCCGGCCACGAACAGCAGGATCACGTTCGAGATGATCTCGGCCTCGGTCAGCGTCGCGCCGTCCGCCTCGACCGCCAGCAGGCTCGAAATCAGGTCATCGCCCGGTTGTGTGCGCCGTTGGGCCACCACGTTGCGGAAATGGGCTTCCAGCGTCAGCGCTGCCTCGTTGGCCTCTGTCAGCTGGCCAGCATCGAGCGGCGCCAGATCGAGTGCGCTGGCCAGCCGGCTGGCCGCCGTGCCAAGCTTCACGCCGTCTTCGACCGGGATATCGAGCAGGCGGCAGATGATCTCTACGGGCAGCGGCAAGGCGAAATCGGCAATCAGATCGAATTCGGTCTTGTTGCCGATCCTGTCGAGCAGGCTGCGCGTGGTGGTCTCGACGATCTGCGCCAGCGCGTCGACCTGCCGGCGGTTGAACGCCTGCATCAGCAGGGCCCGCAGCCGGGTGTGGGCCGGCGGATTCATCATCAGGAAGGTGCGGCTCAGCGCCTGGAACACCGGGTCTTGCGTGGCGGCCTCGCCGTAGCGGGCCTGCACGCTCTGGAGGTAGGTCTTGCCCATGCGGCGGTCACGCAGCAGGGCGTCGATCACGTGGAAGCGGCCCGTGACAAAGATGTTCGGGCCCAGCGGCAACAGCGGGCCGGCGCTGCGGACCTGCTCGTACAGCGGGTACGGATTTTCAAAGAAGGCGGGGGTGGCGAAGGACTCGAATTTCATCAGGGCGCTTTTCTTGGGATTGCCTGGATAGGCTTGCTCTGGCGAGGGAGGACAAGGGGAATGTCCGGCCCAGGCTTTCGCTGCAACTTATAGCAGTACGCCGGCCGGCAATCTATCGCGTTATGTGTCGCAATGTATCTGTGGCGCCCGTTGGTACAAGGTGTTACGGATCGCCGGATGGCGGCGCGCTCTGTATCACGCTGTATCGCCCGGGCAAGGTGATACATGGCGATCCAAAAACGTGGCCGGGCCGACATTTCACGCGTGCATTCGATTTCTAGACTGCGATGGTTCATTCACGCCCGCTCCCGGTCATTGCCGCATGGCATGGGCCGGAGCCAACCAGGAGAACCATCATGTCCCATGCTTTGAACCGAGATTTCCCGGCGGCGCGCCGGACGGTTGCCGCCGCTGCCACCTTGGCGGCCATCGCCTTTGCCGGCTACCTCCAGCCTGCCGTGGCTGTGGACGCCGCCCCCAAGGCAAAGGCCGCCGGCACGCAGGTCAACGCCGACGAAAGCATCCGGCCGTTCCGCGTGCATGTGCCGCAGGCCCAGCTCGATGACCTGCGCCGCCGCATTGCTGCCACGCGCTGGCCCGACAAGGAGACCGTCAGCGACGAATCCCAGGGCATCCAGACCGCCCGCGTGCAGGAACTGGTCAAGTACTGGGGCACGCAGTACGACTGGCGCAAGGCCGAGGCCCAGCTCAACGCGCTGCCGCAGTTCGTGACGAAGATCGACGGGCTGGACATCCATTTCATCCACGTGAAGTCGCGCCATCCCAACGCGTTGCCGCTGATCCTGACGCACGGCTGGCCGGGCTCGGTGTTCGAGTTCACCAGGACCATCGGCCCGCTCACTGATCCCACCGCGTATGGCGGCCGCGCAGAGGATGCGTTCGACGTGATCATTCCATCGATTCCCGGATATGGGTTCTCTGGCCGCCCGACGGAACTGGGCTGGGGCCCTGATCGCACGGCGCGCGCGTGGGACACCCTCATGAAGCGGCTCGGCTATACGCACTACGTGTCGCAGGGTGGGGACCATGGGTCGGTCATTTCCGATGCGCTGGCCCGCCAGGCACCGCCGGGGCTCAAGGCCATCCACCTGAACATGCCGGCCACGGTGCCGGGGCCGCTGATGAAGTCGATCCTGGCCGGCGATACGGCGCCTTCGGAACTGACCGATCCGGAGCGCAAGGCCTATCAGTCATTGAGCAGCTTTTTCGGGCGCAATGCCGCCTATGGCGCGATGATGGTCACGCGTCCGCAGACCATCGGCTATTCGCTGTCGGATTCGCCGGTGGGCCTGGCGTCGTTCACCTACGAGAAGATTGCCGAGTGGAGCGACAGCGGCGGCGCGCCCGAGCGGGTGCTGTCGCGCGATGCCATCCTGAACGACATCACGCTCTACTGGCTAACCAACACGGGGGCTTCGTCATCGCGCTTTTACTGGGAGAACAACAATAACAACTTCAGTGCCGAGACCCAGAAGACGCGCGATATCAAGGTGCCGGTGGCTATCAGCGTGTTCCCGCACGAGATCTACCAGGCACCGGAAAGCTGGAGCAAGCAGGCGTACCCGTCGCTGTACTACTACCATGCGGTGGCAAAGGGCGGGCATTTCGCGGCGTGGGAACAGCCTCAGCTGTTTGCGGAGGAACTCCGTGCGGCGTTCAAATCGGTGCGGTAACGCGATCCTGCGCCGGACTTGACCCGCTTTTTGGCCCAGCCGCATGGCTGGGCTTTTTTGTCTGGCGCGGGCCTAGCGGCGCTGGGCCAGCCAGATGCCTGCGCCGATGCAGACCAGACCGGCGGCGTGGTACCAGTGTGGCGCGTCGCCCAGCAGCACGGTCGACAACACGGCAGCAAACAGCGGCGTCAGCGTAATAAAGAACACCGGCAACTGGGCGCCGGCACGGGCGATGGCGCGATCCCAGGCGAAATACGCCAGCAGCGACGGCACGGTGCCCACATAGAGCAGGATCCACGCGACCTTGCCGCTCCAGTGCAGCGGCTGGGCCAGCGTGCCGATTTCCCAGGCCGCAATCGGCAGGCTGGCGATCACGCCGGTCACGATCTGCGCAAACAGCAGCACCTGCAGCGGCAGGTCGGGCCGGTGCTTGCGAAGCAGCCAGGTGTAGATGCTCCAGGCAATGGTTGCCGCCAGCATGAACAGGTCGCCCGCGACAAACTCAAGCTGGGCCAGCCGGGCCGGTTCGCCACGCATCAATACGAATGACACGCCCACCAGGCACAGCAGGGCGCCGGCCAAGTGCCACGTGCGCAGCCGTTCGCGGAAGAAGCAGGCGCCGATGACCAGCAGGAACAGGGGCGTCGAGGCGCCAATCAGGGTGACATTGATCGGCGTGGAGGTGGTCAGCGCCAGGTACTGGAACGCGTTATAGCTGGCGATCGACAATACGCCCATGGCAACCAGCATGCCCGCGTGCCGCCACAATGCCGCCCGATGGGCAACCACGCCTGGCCACGCGTAGGGCACCAGCAGCAGTCCGGCAATGAGCCAGCGTACGAGATTCAGCGTGATCGGCGGCACGCTGCCGGCTGCCAGACGTCCCACGATCGCATTCCCGGCCCAGGCCAGCGGCGGAAACGTCAGCAGGAACAGCGTGGTGGCATCGATGCGGGTTGTTTTCATGGAAATACCGGCGCGCCGGCACGATGCTGGCCCTGTAGTAGCCAGCGGGGCAGGGGTGGATCTCGTTGACGGGGAGTTGTACTGCGATGACCGCTGGCGGATTGTACCGGTTGGCGGCACTCTGGTTGGCGGTCGGGGCGGCTGGGGGTGATTCCGGCGGCAGGCCGGTCAGGCCTGGTCAGGTCTGGGGCGGGCTGCGGCCCGGATCGCCGTGGATCGGCATGGCCGTCAATGGCGACGGCCATGCGGTGGTGTCGGGCGCGCCGCCGCAGGGCTGGCGCGTCACCGTGGGTGCCTGGCTGCTACGACTTTTTCTGATTCGCGTTGGCGCGCGCGGTGGCAATCGCCGCATCACGTTCCTTGGCCGCCGCGGCCTTCGCGTCGTTGTAGACCTTCTTTGCTTCGGCGACCTTGGTGTCGTATGTCTTCCGTGCCGCCGCGATTTCCTGTCGCATATGGACAATCTCGTCGCTGGGTGGCTGGGCCTTTGCGCCGCTTGCCGATTGACCCATGGCGGGCAGGGCAGACAAGGCAAGTACGGCGCTGGCCAGAATGACGATGGGCTTCATGCTTTCGCTCCAGAGTGAGGTCCGCTCACGGTAGTCCGATCATCTCGCGTGTTCCATTGGACCAAGGGCCAACGGTTGCGGTGCCCGCATTGCACGTTGGACCAGACAATCAATGCGGGCCTTGCCTGCATCGCTGGCATTTCGCGTGCACATCTGCCAAGATTGCGCCCCCTCGATTACCGCAGCCGAACCAGCATCGCGTCACCATGGCTTCAAACAAGGCACATCACGCCACCGGATGGGCGGCGGCCGTTATCGCCGTTGCCGTTATCGCCAGGCATGCGGGCAACGGCTGGTATTGGGAAGGCGTGCTCGGATTCGTGGCGGCGTTGTTCGGCAGCACCGCGCCAGACTGGCTGGAAGTGGCATGGTGGTCCAGGTCGCGACGCCTCTGGATTACCCATCGATCCTGGACGCATTGGGGCGTTGCGTGGGTCGGCCTGCTGGTGTGGGCCTATTACGCCCTTGGCACCAACGTGCTGGCGGCACCGGCATTCGGCTTCGCCTGCGGGGGCGTGATGCACCTGTTGGCCGACTGGCCCAATCCGTTAGGTGTACCGTGGATTGCCGGGCGTCATTCCCTGAACTTGTGGAAGAGCGGACGCTGCGACCTGTTTGTCGTCGCGGCCTCATGGCTGATTGCCTTCTTCGTGTCCGACGATCTCTGGTTCTATGGGCAACACAGCGTGGCGCTGCTTCATCATCTGCGCATGGCAACGATCCACTTTTGAGCACGATTCCGGCACCGGGTATGGCGCGTGGCATGATCACGGTTTTCTTGGAGGAATTACGATAATGCTGGTCGACTTCTCCAGCTTTACGCCGTGGGCTTCGCTGGCTGGCGGAATCCTTATCGGTGTTGCGGCAACGGTGCTGTTGCTCTTCAACGGCCGGATTGCCGGCATCAGCGGGATATTGGGTGGACTGCTCGCCTTGCCACGCAACGATGTGGCATGGCGAATCGCCTTTGTCGCCGGCCTGATTGGCGCCCCGGTCGTGATGGCGGCATTTGGCTTTCCCGCGATATCCAGGATCGAGGCAGGCTGGCCCGAAATCCTGGTGGCCGGCTTTCTGGTGGGGCTTGGCACCCGCTATGCCAGTGGCTGCACCAGCGGCCACGGCGTCTGCGGGATGTCGCGCGGCGCGGTCAGATCCATCGTGGCGACCCTGACTTTCATGGCGGCCGGGTTCCTGACCGTCTTCGTGCAGCGGCACATCCTGGGAGCCTGAGCATGCCATTCGTGTTTGCGTTGCTGGCCGGCCTGGTGTTCGGCGTTGGGCTGATCGTGTCCGGGATGGCCAATCCATCCAAAGTGCTCGGCTTTCTCGATCTGGCAGGTGCCTGGGACCCTTCGCTGGCCTTTGTCATGATCGGGGCGATTGCGCTGACGGTGCCCGGGGTTTTCATTGCCCGGCGTCGCGGGCGGTCGGTTCTGGGATTGCCGCTTCAATGGCCGGCCAATACCGGCGTCACGGCGCGGCTGGTGCTGGGCAGTGCGTGTTTTGGTGTGGGATGGGGGCTGGCAGGCTTTTGTCCGGGCCCGGCACTGGTGGCGCTGGGCGCAGGCTATCCCAAGGCAGCGGGATTCGTCGCGGCCATGCTGGTCGGCATGACCGTCTTCGAGGTGGTGGAGCGCACCCGCGCGTTGCGAAAGCCGAATCCTCAGGAATGATCCGGAGCGGCGGGGCGCCGCGCGGCCGGACATGACAGTACGCTGGCGGCACCCATGACGGATTGCCGCCGTGCAGCGCGAAGTCCGGCCTATTGCTTCTCGCTGGTGCCGGCGACCGGCATATGCGACGCAACCTGATCGAGTACCACTTCCGGCTCGTCCGCCTCGATGTCGGTCTCGCCGTTCAGCCTGCTGTGCATCCGTTCCATGTCCAGATCGCCGGTCCACTTCGCCACGACGACCGTGGCAACGCCGTTGCCGATCAGGTTGGTCAAGGCACGGGCCTCGGACATGAACCGGTCGATGCCCAGAATCAGGGCCAGACCCGCCACCGGCACATGCCCCACCGCCGAAAGCGTGGCTGCCAGCACGATAAAGCCGCTGCCGGTAACGCCGGCTGCGCCCTTCGAGGTCAGCAGCAGCACCGCGAGCAAGGTGAGTTGCTGGGTCAGGGTCATGTCGGTATTGGTGGCCTGGGCAATGAACACCGCGGCCATGGTCAGGTAAATCGAGGTGCCGTCCAGATTGAACGAATATCCGGTCGGGATGACCAGGCCGACCACCGATTTGCGGGCACCGAGATTCTCAAGCTTCGCCATCATGCGCGGCAGTACCGATTCCGACGACGATGTGCCCAGCACGATCAGGAGTTCCTCCTTGATGTACTTGATGAACTTCCAGATCGAAAACCCATGGAACCGTGCGATGGAACCGAGCACGACAAAGATGAAAAGCAGGCAGGTGGCGTAGAAGGTGGCCATTAACTGGCCAAGCTGGAGCAGGGAGCTGACGCCGTATTTGCCGATGGTGAATGCCATGGCACCGAAGGCGCCAATCGGCGCGACCTTCATGATGTAGCCGACGATCGTGAACAGTACGTGCGAGAATTTCTCGATAAAGTCGAAAACCAGCGTGCCGCGCCCGCCGAACCTGTGCAGCGCAAAGCCGAACATGACGGCAAATAGCAGGACCTGCAGGATTTCGCCTTTGGCGAACGCGTCGACGACGGTGTTCGGAATCACGTTCATCAGGAATTCGACCGTTCCCTGCATCTTTCCCGGGCCGGTATAGGCGGCGATTCCCTTTGTGTCGAGCGTGGACGGATCGACGTTCATGCCTGCCCCCGGCTTGACGATATTGATAATCAGCAAGCCGACCAGCAGTGCAATGCTGCTGACAATCTCGAAATACAGCAGCGCCAGCCCGCCAGTCTTGCCGACCTTTTTCATATCCTCCATGCCGGCAATGCCCACCACGACAGTGCAGAAGATAATCGGGGCAATGATCATCTTGATCAGCTTGATAAAGCCATCGCCCAGCGGTTTCATCGCCTCGCCGGTCTGCGGATAGAAATGGCCCAGCAGGACGCCGAGAATAATGGCGGTGATGACCTGGAAGTACAGAGACCTATAAAGCGGCTTTTTTGCGTGTTCGGCTTTTTCCATGGTCGTCTCCACTGCGGGTTCCGCGTATTCGCTAAGGCGAGCTTAGTGCCCTGCAGTCGGGCTTGGGTATGGACCCAAAGGCCTAGAAGCGGCAACCCTCAGAAACGATCTTGTCTGAAAACGCTTGACGCGGCATATTTCAGCGGGTAAAAAGCCGAAAAATCGGTCATCCGGAAACTGGTATTCGCCGCATCCCGAGCGAGGGAGGTCCAGAGCAATGCTGTCCAAGCTGATAGCGATGTACCGCTACTTCGTGTCAGTCGTGCCGTTCCGGCTGACTCCCGCCATCATTGCCACGGTTGTCCTGGTAACCCTGTTGCTGCTTCCGGCACCAGAAGGGCTCAAGCCCGAAGCCTGGCATCTGGTTGCCATCTTCCTGACGACGATTGTTGCCATCATCCTCAAGGTGATGCCGATTGGCGTCATGGCGATGATGGCGATCGTGATCGTGTCGCTCGCGCAGGTGACATCGCCCACCTCGAAGGGCGCCATAGCCGATGCGCTGAGCAGCTTCTCGAATCCGCTGATCTGGCTGATCGTTGTGGCGATCCTGATCTCGCGCGGGTTGAAGAAGACGGGGCTGGGCAACCGCATCGGGCTGATGTTCATCGCGGCGCTGGGCAAGCGCACCGTGGGCATCGGGTACGGCCTGGCGATCTGCGAACTGGTGCTGGCACCGTTCACGCCCAGCAACACGGCGCGCGGCGGGGGCATCGTCCATCCGATCATGCGATCGATCGCCGGCGCCTTCGACTCCGATCCGGCCAAGGGCACGCAAGGCAAGGTGGGGACATACCTGGCGCTGGTGAACTACCACGCCAATCCGATCACCTCTGCCATGTTCCTGACCGCCACGGCGCCGAACCCGCTGGTGGTCGACTACGTGGCCAAGGCCAGCGGGCAGGCGCTGCACCTGACCTGGACCACCTGGGCGCTCTGCATGCTGCTGCCCGGCCTGCTATGCCTGTTCGTGATGCCGCTGATCATCTATCTGCTGTCTCCGCCGGAGCTGAAGGTCACGCCCAACGCCGTCGACTACGCGCGCGGCGAGCTTGCCCGCATGGGGCCGCTGAGCGGCAAGGAGCGCGTGATGATGGGCGTGTTCGCCATGATGCTGGTCTTGTGGGCCAACCTGCCTGCGATGATCTTCGGGCCCGCCTACACGCTTGATCCAACCGTGGTGGCGTTTCTGGGCCTGTTTGCGCTGATCATCACGGGGACCATCGACTGGGATGATGTGCTGTCCGAAAAAAGCGCCTGGGACACGCTGATCTGGTTCGGCGCCCTGGTCATGCTGGCAGAGCAACTCAACAAGCTGGGCGTGATCGCCTGGTTCTCGGCTGACATGCGCGACGCCATCGCCGCCAGCGGCATGGAATGGAAAGGGATTGCCGCCGTGCTGGTGCTGGCTTTCGTGTTCTCGCACTACCTGTTTGCCAGTACCACCGCCCATATCAGCGCCATGATGCTGGCGTTTCTGACGGTGGGTGCGCATCTGATACCGCCGGAGTACATTCCGCCGTTCATGCTGATGATGACGGCCGGATCGGCGATCATGATGACGTTGACTCACTACGCGACCGGCACCTCGCCGATCATCTTCGGCAGCGGCTATGTCACGCTGGGTCAGTGGTGGCGGGCGGGCGCGGTGATGTGCGTGTTCGAATTACTGGTCTTCGCCGTGGTCGGCGGCCTCTGGTGGAAGGTGCTGGGCTTCTGGTGAGGCCCCATGGCTCCATGGTTGGGGCGATGCCGGCGGCCGCGTCAGGCCGTCAACAGGCTTTCGTACTCTTCGCGGAACTGGTGCATGGAGCTTTCCACCACGGTCACGGCGCCGTCGATCAGTCCGCAGCGGCCGCTCCCCGGGAGGATGCGGCACAGGTTTGCCAACGCATCCAGGTCCGCCCGCACCCCGCGGCCAGTGTCGATCCGGTTGAGCAGCCGCATCAACTGGAAGGTGCCACCCTTGCAGGATGGGCATTGCCCGCATGAACCCTGGGCGAAAAAGCTCACATACTCGGCAACCTTGCGCACGATGCTGGTGCCTTCCGAGACAACGATCATCGCCCCGGTGCCCAGGCTGGAACGACGTTGGCGCACCGAATCAAAGTCCAGCGCCACGTCGAGATCGCGCTTGGTCAGCAGGGTGTTGGACGGCCCCCCCGTAAAGACGGCCTTGAACTCCTTGCCCTGAAGCATGCCGCCGCCGTGCCCGAATACCAGCGATTCCAGACTGGTGCCCATGGGCAATTCGTAGAGGCCCGGGCGCAGCACGTCACCCGAAAGCGAATAGAGCTTCGTGCCCACGGCCTTGCCGAGGCCCAGATCGCGGTACCACTGCGCGCCGTGGCGCAGGATGCCTGGCACATGGGCCAGCGTCTCGGTGTTGTTCACGATGGTTGGCGCGCCATGGACGCCGCGTTCGGCCGGGTAGGGTGGCTTGCGGCGAGGAAACGGAAATCCGCCCTCGACGCTGGCGATCACCGCCGTTTCCTCGCCACCGATATACAGTCCCGAGCTTGGCATGACGCACAGCGATACGGCACCACCGACCACGCTTGCCAATTGGTCGAATAATGGATGTGCCTGCCACTGCTGGACCGCCAGGCGCGTGACCGCAAGGGATTGCGCCTGGTGCGGGTTGACGTACAGGACAACATGGTTGGCCCGGGTCGCGGCTGCGGCGATCAGCGCTCCCTCGATCACCTGGTGTGGCGTGTGCTCCAGCAGGACACGATCCTTGAACGTGCCCGGCTCATCCTCGTTGCCGTTGCAAATCACGTATTTGTCGCCGGCGGGCGCTGCCGCGACCGGCGCCCATTTCCGATGCGTCAGGAAGCCGGCGCCACCCATGCCGCGCAGTTCCGCCTGGGCGATTTCGCCGATGATCGCGGCCGGGTTGGCAAGCGCCCTGGCCAGCCCCTCGCCGCCGCCATGTGCGAGCCACGCGGCCAGGTCGGCCCCGACCTGGATGTCTTTATTCAGCAGCACCTTGTTCGGGTGTTCCATGGCGTCGCTCATCGCAGGCTGCCTACCGTACGGCCTCGGGTCCCGGCGCGCAGGCCGGCGTCGACACGAAGATCGAAATGCGCGTAACCGGGAAACAGCTGTGGCGCCTGGAGATGCAACGGCAGGCCCGCCAGCGTCAATTCGCGCTGCCATGCATGCACGTGGCCGATGCCGGCGCGGCTGGGCAGCCCGCCGCGTACCGATTCCGCAGCCTTTGCGCCAGCCCGGCGCCCCATGCTCAGGATATCGAGCAGGGCATTGCCCATCAGCCGGTTGCGCCCGTGGATGCCCCCGGTGACTTCGCCAACGCCGTAGAGGCCCGCCACGTTGGTGGCGCCGTCCTTGTCGATGGCTACGCCGCCGTTCTGGTAGTGCAGCGTCGGGTAGACCAGGAAGGGCTCCTGCGCGGCATCGTGCCCGCACTTGTGCGCAAGATGGGTCAGGGTGACAAGGCGTTTGGCGAGGATGCCGGGATGTTCCAGTTCAAGTGTGGGGGTGTCGAGAAACACGCCGACCTGTCCGTCGCGGCTGATGCCGCGGCCCTCCGCGCACTCGCGCAGAATCGCCGAAGCCACCACGTCGCGCGGCTTGAGTTCGTCCACGAATCGCTCGCCCACGCCATTGATCAGCTTTGCCCCGGCGGAGCGTGCGGCTTCCGAGATCAGGCCGCCGGCCAGATGGGGCGGAAAGGCGATGCCGGTGGGATGGTACTGGAACGAGTCAAGCTCGCGCAGCCGGGCACCCATGCGATAGGCCAGCACCAGCCCATCGGCCGTTGCGCCATAGTGGTTGGACGTCGGGAACGCGTTCAGATGCAGCCGGCCCGCGCCGCCTGTGGCGAGGATCACTGCCCGGGCACGCACCAGCACGAAGGCACCCCATTCGAGGTTGTAGATCACGGCGCCGGCGCAGCGCCCGCGCTCGTCAGACAGCAATTCCACCACCGGGCAGCGGTTCCACACGGCGACGCCGGGGTCCAGGTCTACCGCTTCGCGCAGTACGCGCATCATTTCCAGCCCGGTGTAGTCCCGATAGGACAGGATGCGCGCCGCAGAGGCGCCGCCGGGCTTCTTGCGCAGCAGGTTGCCGCCGATTGGCCGGTCTTCCGTCTGGTCGAACATCATGCCGAGCCGAATCAGCCAACGGATCACGTCGGGGCCATCCGAGACCATTTGCGCGACGAGTTCGCGGTCGGCACAGAAATGGCCTGCGCGCAGGGTGTCCTCGAAATGCATCTGCAGGCTGTCGTCCTCGCCGATTGCCGCCTGGATGCCGCCTTCGGCCATCACGGTGTTGCTGTCGCCCAGCCGCAGCTTGGTGGCGAGGATGACCTGCGCACCTTGCGCGGCAGCGGTCAGCGCCGCGGCACAACCCCCACCGCCGCCGCCAATGACAAGGACGTCCGTCGTGACGAGCTGCGCGCCGGCGATATCGACGTCGTCGATCAGGGCATTGGCCTGCAGGCAGCGTGCGAGATCTGGCTGGCAGGGATCGCCACGGTTTGGGCCGACAGACAGGGCGACTCTGGCATTGGGGCCGTGATCGGGGTGATAGGCCTTCAGAAGGGCGTCGACGGACGTTGCATCGTCGCGCATGGGGGGCGTCACGCCGCGCTTGTAGCGCTGGCATGCCACCTCGTAGGGAATGCTGGCCGGCATGGTTTGTCGTGCCTCAACCTTGTTGTGGGGGATGCGCGCCTGGCGCGTCCAGGTCGATCGTCATCTCGCCACGCTCGATCTGCTGCAGCCGCTGCATCAGGTTTGCCGGACGCAGGGAAAGGGCGGCGATCATCCGTCGCACGAACAGGCCAAGGTGGTTCGGCTGGATCAGTTCGGGACAGGCCAGCGTGCACAGGTTGCACATGACACATTCGTCGAAGACCGCCGCCGACTCGGTCAATTCGCCCGCCACGGCCAGATTGACGCCGCGCTGGACGTCAAGGTGCTTGGGGCAGGCCCGGTCGCAGCCACTACAGTGCCGGCAGTGGGCGGCCTCCGGAAAGGTCTCGGCAATCGTGCGCAGGATCTGCCAGCTGTCGCCGATGTCCTCGATCCGATAGACATGGCGCGACGAAGAGGTGAAGTAATCGAGAAAGGCGACCTGCATGCCGTCCTCGACCATCGTCTCGCAGGCCAGCGCCGTGGTCACCTCCGGTTCGCCATGGCGCCGGACCATGACCCGGCAGGACCCGCATACGCCCTGGCCCATGCAGCCAACCCCTTCGACGAGCGTCTCGCCCGCGTGGATGAACGCCTGCAGGATGGAGCAGTTGGCCGGCGCCCCGATTTCCCGTCCTTCTATGTTCAGACGTACCATGCTTCGCGCACCCTCCCATTTTGCGGTGCCGCCGTCACTCCGAGCGGGCCATCGAATAGGTCATATAAACCTTAGCACAGGGAAGGTTATTGCCAAGGGAGATCGCCAAGGCTGTTTTTGAAGGAACGGACTTTCTGGATCGGAGATGCGGACATTCTGATTTGGCCCCTACAATCTGTCGGAGCAATAATACATAATATGTAAAATACCGGGTGCATCGGTGTCGGCCAATCCTGGCTCGCCCACCCCTCCAGCCGGTGCTCGTACCTCATTTTGGACTGTGCAAAATCGAAGGCGTTTTTCATTTGCACTTTCGTTGCGCTATCCCACGTTGCTGCGTGTCACGTCGTCGCTGTGCGAAGACGGATTAATCTGATTATCGTGCCGAAATAAGGCATGCCCGGCTTGCCGGCACGCTACCCCGGCCCCGGCGGCCAACGGTTCAGGAGGCAAAAGCCCCCGCCATCAGCCGCCCATGTCCTCATATCCCTCGATCACCACGATATCTGCCTGTGAGTGTGGTGCGCGCAGTGCAATCAGCGCCTGGTATTCCGGGGACCGGTAGCATTCCAGCGCCCGGGCGTAGCTTTCGAATTCGATGACGACGATGCGTGAGCGCGGTGCGCCTTCGACCACCGATTTTTCGCCGTTTCGGACCAGGAACCGGGCTCCGTACTTTTCGAAGACTGGCTTGTTGCCAGTGATGTAGCCCTGATAGCCGGTGGCATCGGCAATGTCGACGGCAGCCACCCAGTAACCCTTTTTCATGCCTTCCCCTGCTTCAGTGAATTGGAATGACTCTGACAGCACCGGCCTGCTCGCGTGGGCCGGCACATCACTATAGTTCGGCACATGGGGCGCGCAAGCCGTTATCGGGCCGTCCGGATGGCTTGAACAAGGGGTTGGCATGGCTACTACGGGGAACGCGGGCAGTACGGGCAAGGCAGGCAAGGCGGACATCGCGGCATTGGCCTTTGTGGCAACTCTGTCTTCCTGTCCGGCGCAAACAGCCTTCAGGCTTACCTTTGCGCCAAAGGCCGTGTATAAGTCGTCTTCATTTGACGCGGAATCAAGAATGAAGACGACCATCGACGAACTGCTGGCCTTCGCGGCCGTCGTGGATACGGGATCGATCACCGCCGCTGCCGAGCAACTGGGGCTGACCGTTTCGGCCACCAGCCGGACGCTGAGCAGGCTGGAAGAGAAGCTCCAGACCACCTTGCTGCGCCGGACCACGCGCCGCCTTGAACTGACCGAGGAGGGTGCAGCCTTCCTGCAGCATGCGCGCGCCATCCTGTCGATGATGGACGAGGCCGAAGAACAGATGGCGGCCCGCCGCATGCGGCCGTTCGGACGGTTGCGTGTCGACGCCGCCACGCCCTTCATGCTTCACGTGATCGTGCCGCTGGTGGAAGGCTTTCGGGAGCGCTATCCCGAGGTGGAACTGGAGCTGAATTCGAACGAAGGCATTATCGACCTGCTCGAAAAACGCACCGATGTGGCCTTCCGGATTGGCCCGCTGAAAGACTCCACCCTCCATGCCCGCCCCATCGGCACCAGCCGTATCCGCGTCCTGGCGAGCCCCGGCTACCTGAAGCGTCACGGTACGCCGACCAGGGTGGAGCAACTGGCCGGGCATGCGCTGCTGGGCTTTACGCAGCCCGATTCGCTCAACGACTGGCCGCTGCGCGACGGCGATGGCGATACCGTCCATATCAAGCCGACCATTGCGTCGTCGAGCGGCGAAACGCTGCGCAGCCTGGCGCTGGCGGGCCAGGGCATCGTCTGCCTGTCCGATTTCATGACCCGCGCCGACCGTCAGGCGGGGCGGCTGGTGCCACTGCTGGCCCGGCAGACGCTCGACGTGCGCCAATCGATCAACGCCGTCTACTACCGCAATACCGCCCTCGCCTCGCGCATTACCTGCTTTGTCGACCACGTGGTCAGCGTGCTGGGCAGCAAGCCGTTCGAAGAACAGGGCTGACTTCGCGTCAGCTTCCGGGCGGCCCGCCCTGCCTGGCTCTATATGCTGTGCTTGCGCACGAAATGGTCGCGAATGATGGCGATCACGGCCAGGTGGTGGATGCTTTCCAGCATCCCTACCGGTCCAGCTTTGTCTGCGCTGGCGTGGCGACGCGCAAATAACGGAGCATGGGGGCCGCACGGGCGCCCCCCGCGGCCTACCCCTCGCTGCCCTTGCCTCCCGGCCGCATGGTTGCGCTCTCAAGCAGCTGTTCGTGGATGAATGAATACAGCAGCAGCGATTCGCGCTCGCCATAGGTGTCGAAGGACACCCCCACATGGCGGAACGGCTCGGTGGCATCGACGTCGGGGTCTTCGCGCGTCCAGCCCTCGATCGACAGCTTTTTCTTCAGGCCCGCCGCGCGCAGTGTGAATTCCAGCAGCACCTGCTGGCCCGGCGTGTCAAATTGGCTCGATGCGGTGGAAATCGACGCGCCGCCGGTGCTCAGGTCGGTAATCAGCACGGTCTGCGGCGCCGCCGGGCCATCGGCCAGCGACAGCGACGCCACCAGCCGCACGGGCACCCGGATGCTGCCGCGCAATTCGCGGGCCTCAAGATGCCGGATGTCATCGAGCATCCAGTACGGGAATGGCGTGCGCGACGTGGCCTGGACCCGCGCCGAGAAGCTGTGGATATTGGTGCCGGAAAACCCGCGAAACAGCACGGTTTCGCCGTCGTCGATCTCGGCGGGAACGCCGGCCAGGCCAGGCCAGCCGATGAATGCCGCGCCGTCGTTGAAGCCGATCAGGCGGCTCACCGCCGCCCGGTGGGCATCGCCGGGCCGCTTCACGTGCAGCAGCGTGCCAACCAGCAGGCCATAGCGGTCGTGCCAGGCGGCATTGGGGGTATCGGCCCGCAGTGGCGCCAGGTCGTCGGCCCAGAAGCAGCGGCCTCCCTGCAGCGCAAGCATGCGTTCCTCGGCCGTGTTGAAGACGGTTCCCTCGTCAGCTACGGGAAAACCAAGTTCGTCGACCAGGGCCGATTTGAGCGGGTTGCCCAGCTCGATATCGCCAGCCTGTACTTCCCTGCGCATTGGTTGCCCTTTCTGGTTTGGCATTTTCAGCCGCCACTTTAAATTTTCTTTGTCCCTTGGACAATCCCGATTCGGCGCTGCTATATTGGCGTGACCATTTTCCGGCCCGTCCATGCCATCCTGCCCATGGCACGCCTGCCACGCCTGCTATTGCTCGCTGCATTGATTGCCCCGCTATATGGCTGCGCGGGCGCGCCGTCCGTGCCTCTGTTCGGTGCCTATTTTCCGCTCTGGCTCCTGAGCGCGCTGGTCGGCATCGCGGGCGCGCTGGTAGCCTGGCGGATATTCGTGACAACCGGCTGGGCGGAAACCGTCCGGTGGCAACTGCTGGTCAATACGGCAATCGGACTGATGATTGCCGAAATCGTCTGGTTAATCGGCACGGGGCATTTTCCATGAAAATGGCAGGTATCAACCGGGCACCGCTGCGCGGCAAATTGATTGCCTTTGCAATTGTCCTGCTGGCCGTGCTGCTTTCCGTCTACGCATGGCAGCGCACGGTTCGCTATCCCTCCACCGACGATGCCGCGCTCGATGCCGACTTCGTGCATGTGGCCTCTCCGGTCGGCGGACGCATCGCGCGCATCCTGGTCACCGAGAACCAGCAGGTTGCCAGGGACCAGGTCCTGTTCGAGATCGATCCCGTGCCCTACCGTCTGGCGCTGGCCCAGGCGCAGGCAGACCTGGAACTGGCAAAAGCCATGCTGGGCACGCGCCGCCGTGCCATCGGCACCGAGCGCGGCACGGCATCGGTGGCTTCGGAACAGATTGCACGTGCCGAGCAGAACTACGCGCTGACGGCACGCACCGTGGAGCGCCTGCGTCCGCTGGCCGCCGAGGGCTATGTACCGAAGCAGCAGCTCGATCAGGCCGAAGTGGCCTGGCGCGACGCGGCGGTGACCCTGAAACAGGCCCAGTTGCAGCGCGCTACCACGTCGCAGGCCGTGGGCAGCGAGGACGATGCCCAGGCCACCGTGCAGGCGCGCCAGGCGGCGCTGGCCATTGCCCAGCGCGCGCTGGACGACACCGTGGTCCGTGCCCCGCACGCCGGCCGGGTCAGCAGCCTGCGGTCGTTGGCGGGCGAGGTCGTGATCCCGAACCAGTCGCTGTTCCTGCTGGTCGATACCGGAGAATGGTTTGCGGTAGCCAACTTCCGCGAAACCGAGCTGGCCGGTATCCATGTGGGCGACTGTGCCACCGTGTATTCGATGATCGACCGGCGCCACGCGCTGCGCGGCACGATACAGGGCATCGGCGTGGGCATTACCGATACCGACCGGCTCAACCTGCCGCGCGCCTTGCCCTATGTGCAGCCGTCGGTGAACTGGGTGCGCGTCGCGCACCGCTTTCCGGTGCGGATCAAGCTCGAAGAACCGCCGGAAACGCTGGCCCGCGTAGGCGCCAGCGCAACGGTCGAGGTGCGGCATGGCGCAGCCTGCCGCTGAGCGATCCCGACTGGGCCTGGCCGATATCGGCGCCCTGCTGGCCCCGTTCCCGGGGCGCGCCGCCGCCACCACGCGCATTGCAGCGGCCAGCACGCTGACGGCGCTCGTCGCGGCCATCTACGGCACCCCCGAAGCGGCCATTTCGGCCTATGTGATCTTCTTTATCAATCGCGCCGACCGTACCAGCAGCATCGTGATGAGCGTGGGCATGCTGGTGCTGGTCAGCATCATCGTGGGGCTGGTGATCGTGCTCGCCAGGTTCACGCTCGACAGCGACCTGCTGCGCGTGGCGTGCATGGCCGTCATGTCCGCCGGGCTGCTGTTCCTGACCTCGGCCAGCAAGCTGCGGCCGGTGGGGGCCATCGTAGCCATGATCATCGGCTTCGGACTCGACGAACTGGGCCTGGTGCCCGGCGGCGAGGTGGCTACCCGGGCGCTGCTCTACGCATGGCTGATGGTGGCAATCCCGATCGGCGCCAATGTGGTGGTGAACCTGCTGATCGGCCCGTCGCCGCGCCGGCTGGCCGGGGCTCGCCTGGCGCACTGCGTGCGGGTGGCGGCGCAGGGCCTGCGGTATCCCGAAGCGGGCGGCACGGCTGTTGCCGAAGCACTGCGCGACGGCGTGCAGCCCGTGGCAGGCTGGCTGAAGCTGGCGAAGTTCGAAGGTAGCGCGAATACGGCCGATGTCGCAGCATTGCGGCAGGCGATGGCGTCGACCATGGCGATCCTGATGGCGGCGGACGTCATCGGCCGGCAGGATGGCGCCAGATTGCCGGCCGCGTTTGCCGACCCCATCGCCGATACGCTCGACGAGATGGCGCGGATGCTTGACGCCGGTGGCTATCCAGTGGATATCGCGGTGGATACCGGGGTGACGCAGCCTGACGCGACGGGCTTGTCCCCGCTGCAGCAGTCAGTCCTGGCGGAACTGCGCCATGCCATCGCGCGCTATGCCGAGCCTGAAGCTGCCGCTGTCGCCCCAGCTGAAGCCGCTGCACCGGTCAGCCCTGAGCCCCAGGCAACCGGCAAGAAGCCAGGCGGCTTTCTGGATGCCGATGCCTTCACCAACCGGTCGCACATCCACTACGCCCTGAAAACCACGGGCGCGGCCATGTTCTGCTACCTGCTCTACCAGCAGCTCAACTGGCCGGGCATCCATACCTGCTTTATCACTGTCTATCTGGTGTCGCTGGGCACGGCGGCGGAATCGGTGGAAAAGCTCGTGCTGCGGCTGGCGGGCTGCCTGATCGGCGCGGCGCTGGGTACGGCGGCCATCGTCTATGTCGTGCCGATGCTCGATTCGGTGGGTGGCCTGCTGGCACTGGTGTTCGCGGGCACCTGGCTGTCGGCGTGGGTTGCCATGGGGTCGCCGCGCATCGCGTACGCGGGCTTTCAGATCGCGTTCGCGTTCTATCTCTGCGTGATCCAGGGGCCGTCACCGGGATTCGACCTGACCATTGTCCGCGACCGCGTGATCGGTATCCTGATCGGCAACCTCGTGGTCTATCTGGTGTTCACGCGTATCTGGCCGGTCAGCATCGCCGGCCGAATCGAGAGCGCCCTGAATGCCCTGGTAAGCCAGTGGCAGGAACTGGTGGCGGCCGGTCAATCGGAACAGCGGCGCCAGCACGCGGCCACGGCGCTGGGTCTGCAAGGGGCGATCGCGCAGGATCTGGCGCTGGCCCGCTACGAGCCGGCCAGAGTCGGCCCGGGGCTGGTGTGGATCGACCAGCACCGGCGCCGGCTTGGCGTGCTGGATGCCGTGGCAGGCCCGCTATTCCTGCTGGCGGAGCGGTTTCCGGGCGATCCCGCCGTGGCTGCGCGGCTCCATGCTGTGAGGACTGCGCAGCCGCCGGCATCGCCCGCCCCGTCGGTGCCGCCCGCGACCGACGCCGATACCCGAACCCGCGATGCCCTGCTGGCCATCGTCGACAAACAGCTGGCCGACTCGCCGTCCGGGCCCGCCCATCCACCTGCATCGCATGCACAAACCTGATCCGCTGGCACGCCTGCCGATAGGTCCCGCGCTGGCTGTGTTCGCGCTGGTGGTGTCCGGCTGCGCCACGTCGGCGCTGGACCTGGCCCCGCCGCAGGCCGACCGGCCCTGGCAGCCGCAGACCACCGGCACGGGCGAGATCGTGGCCGGTGCGCCCAGCCGGCCCGCGCCACAGAACCGGCCGTCCGACTACACGCTGCCGGCCAACTCGGCGCTGGCGACCATCGCCCCGCCAGCCCAGCTCGACGCCATGCATCCGTATACGCTGGCCGAGCTGATCGACCTGGCCGAATCGTCGAACCCGCTTACGCGCGTGGCCTGGAACGATGCCCGCAATGCGGCGCTGGCTACCGGCATTGCCCGCAGCACGTATCTGCCGCAGATCTCGGTGGCGGCGATGGGCGGCTGGCAAAACGGCCGCCTATCAAGCAACACGGCGCTGGGCACGGCGGGCGTGGACGCGTCGCATCACGGGGCAATCTCGGTGGTGTCTCTGCAATGGCTGCTGTTCGATTTTGGTGAGCGGGCGGGCCTGGTCGAAGCGGCCGAACAGGCCACGGTGGCCGCGAATATCGCCTTTACGGCCATGCATCAGCGCATCATTCACGATGTCAGCGTGGCGTTCTACCGCTATCAGGCCGCGCGCTCGCGGCGCGCCACGGTGGATCAGGCCATGACGAACGCCGACGCGGTGCTGACAGCGGCCAAGGCGCGCTTTGCGCGCGGCGTCGGGACGGTGGTGGAGGTGGCGCAGGCCACCCAGAACCGCGCCCAGACCAACCTTGCCATGGTGCAGGCGCAGGGCGCGGAGACCGATGCCTACCTGGGGCTGGTGACGGCCATCGGCATCTCGCCGCTGTCGAAGCCCCTGATTGCCGAGATGCCGGTACGCCCGTTGTCGCCGGCATTGCGCAGTTCGGTCGAGCAGATCGTGGAACGCGCGATTGCCCAGCGGCCCGACGTGCTGGGCGCCTATGCGCTGGAACGCGCCAACCAGGCCCGTGTGAAGGCGGCCGAGGCGGCGTTCCTGCCCAAGGTCTTCATGTCGGCGTTTGCATCGTATGCGTCGGGCGGCTCCGCCATCACGGCCATTCCGCCGGTCGGCCAGCAGCCGCCGACGGTCAACCTCAACGGCTATCGGTACGGCAACAGCGTATTCCTGGGGGTAACCTTGCCGATCTACGACGGCGGCATGCGCTCCGCCGTGCTGGCGCAGGCGCGTAACGACGTGGATAGCGCGTCGGCCAAACTGACCCGGGCCAAGGAGGAATCGGTGCGTCAGGTGGTGGTCAGCCAGAGCGCGCTGGAATCGAGCCTGGCTGCCTACGACGCCGCCCGGGCCCTGGCCGATGCCGCGCAGACCACATATGACGCCGCGTTCGCCGCCTATCGCAAGGGCGTGGGGACGGTGACCGAGGCCAACCTGGCGCAGAACCAGCTGCTGCTGGCGCGCAATGCGTCGGCCGATGCCTATAGCGCCGCGCTTGCCGCGGCCGCCACGCTGGCGCTGGCTGCGGGCGACATCGGCAAGACGCAGTAGCCATCGCGCGCCCTGCTGGGCGCTCGCCGTTTCCGCTATCCGCCGAACGCATCCTCCATCTGCCGCGCGCGCTTGACGCTGTCGCCGTGCAGGTACAGCGACGTGGTCGACACCGACGCATGGCGCAGGTTGTCGCGCACCGTGGTCAGCTCCGCGCCGCGGGCCAGCGCATGGGTGGCATGGGTGTGGCGCAGCCAGTGCGGGCTGGCGCGGCGCAGCTTTTCGGCGGTGGCCGGGCGCTCCGCGTCCAGCTGGTCGGCGGCGGTACCAAAGAATCGCTTGATGATCATCCAGAGCCGCGCGCCGGTAATGCCGCCGCTTTCGTCCGGGCCCAGGTTGCCGACGATCAGCGTGGACGGATCCCATTGCGCGCGCGTCACCGGCAGGCCCCGCTCCACCAGGTAGCGATCCAGTGCATTGCGGGCCAACGGCGGCAGCGCCACCCGGCCGGCCTTGGCGCCCTTGCCCACCAGGTGCAGCCAGTGGTCGCCATGGATATCGGTCTCGATATTGCGTAGCGTCGCCCCTACCAGTTCGCTGGCCCGCAGCCCGGTGGCATAGGTGAAGTCAAGGATGAAGCGCAGCCGCTGCGCGGCCGGGGCTTCCCAGCCATACGACCATTCCAGCCCATCCGCGATGCTGCGCGTCAGCATCCATTCGCCTTCCGAAAACGCGTGCGATACATCAAGCGCAGCCGTCTTGGCGCCGCCCCGCACCTTCAGACCCGCAAACGGGTTCGCCAGCACATAGCGCTGCTGGACCAGCCAGCGGAACAGCGCCCCCAGCACCTGCAGCGTGTAAGCGGCCGAGCGCGGCGACAGTGCGTCGGTGAACGGCTTCCAGTCGGGCGCGGTGCGAGGCCGCGCCGGGCCCACCCAGCGCTCGCGCGGCGTGGGCTGGCGCAGGAAATTGCGGTACGCGGTGGCATCCTCGGTGGTCAGCGACGACAGCGGCCTGCCCTTTTCGATGATCGCCCAGAGGATCAGCCGCTCGGCCTCCTTGCGATAGGCGCGCTGCGTGGACGGCGATTCGTGCAGGCCCAGCCAGGCCTGAATGGCGGCGTAGTCGTTGTCGGCATTGAGCGAACAGGTTTCGCGCGGGGCACGGAACTGGCCCAGCGAGCCATCCACCTCATGCGGCAGGCGCCCCATCTGCTCCCACGGCACGATGGCGCCGCGCGGTTCGGTGGCGATCAGCGCGCGAGCGCGGGCCGTCAGCTCCGGCCATGCCGCAAAAAACGCCTCGATCCGACGCGCGCCATTGACGCCCAGGCCGGGAATCGTGGCCCACCACTGGCGGCGGCGAGGAATGCGTACGGTCAGGTCGGCCAGCGTGTGGATGTCTTGCGCCCGCAGCGCGGCCACGGCGGACGGCGCCAGCCACATGCCGATGTCGTCGGCAATGGCCGGTGCGGGCGGCGGCATCTTGCGCAGTGTCTCGATGGCCTGATCGGCCACCCTGCCCTGCTGCGGGCGATCCGCCGCCGCGAATTCGAACAGCACCGCCAGATCCTCGCGACGCCGGTAGCGCGCGTAGGCGGCCAGCTGCCGCCGAATGCCGCCCAGGATGCCGCGCGACGACTGGCCGTGCGCCCGGTCGGCGTCCAGGTACTGCGTGACGGCCACCCGGGTCGACATGCCGGCGTGCCACGCACGCAGCGCGGCAAGCGAGTCGGCATCGGGAAAGTCAAAGGGCTGGGACTGGCGGTTTTTCATGCGTCGAAGTTTAGCATCGCCATACACATATTGCGATAAGAAAAGTTATCACGATGGCATTGTCGTGGCGCCAGAACCTGGTCGCGGAAAATGGATGGCGGGCATGGCCGACGAATCTGTTTAAGTAACCAAAAGAAGCTTTCACTTGATCCGCCGAGCGGGCTTGGGCAGCATTTGCCTACCACCATCAGGGAGGTGCCATGCGACCGCTCGTCGGCCATCCAGGCCTGCTGTTTGTCTTGCTGTTGGTGTTGATGGGCGTTGCCACCGCCATTGGCGCGCTCGTGATGCGCCGCATGCGTCCACTGGCCAGCGACGGCCGGGACGACTTCAACATCATCCAGGGGGCCACCCTGACGCTGCTGGCGCTGCTGATCGGTTTCACGCTGTCGATGGCGGTTGGCCGGTACGACCAGCGCAAGAACCTGGAGGAAGAGGAAGCCAACGCCGTCGGCACCGAATACCTGCGCGCGGAACTGCTCGAGCGGAATTCGGACGCGATCAAGGCGTTGCTCGCGCGCTATCTGGAGCAGCGCATCCGCTACTACCAGACCCGCGATCATCGGCAACTCGACCGCATCGAGGCCGAGACGTCGCAGATCGAAGACGAGATGTGGAAACTGGTGCGCGGCGCGGCCCGCGAGGCGCCGAATCCGATCACGGCGCTGGTGGTGGCGGGCATGAACGATGTGATCAACTCCCAGGGCTACACGGAAGCTGCCTGGCGCAACCACATACCGCTGGCGGCCTGGGGGCTGATGATCATCATCGCCTTCTGCAGCAGTCTGATGCAGGGCTACGGTGCGCGTACCGAAAGCACGAAGATCGTGCTGCTGCTGGTGGTGCCGCTGACCGTATCGTTGTCGCTGGCCCTGATCGCCGATATCGACAGCCCGCGTGGCGGGCTGATCCGGGTGATGCCGCAGAACCTGCTCAGCGTGCAGGAATCGTTGAAACGCTAGCCACGCCGTCTGTGTTTATCAACGCAGAATCGGACAAGGATGGCAAGCTTGCTGCCACCCGCTCTCAATGCACGGTCTCGCCGCGAATCAGCAGGACCGGCTTGTTGGACTTCGAGATCACGCCCTCCGACACACTGCCCATGATGACGCGCCGCATGCCGCGCCGGCCATGGGTGCCCATGATGATCAGGTCGGCTGGCCAATGGTCGGCGCATTTGACGATGGTTCCGGAGATATTCCCAGGGGACACTGGTTTTTCGGCCAGTTCGGTCAGGCAGCGCACGTTGGCGTTCTCGAAGCGCCGCGCGGCGGAAGCCAGGGCCTTTTGACCCACATCGATCATGCCGCCCACGATCTGGCTGGGGTCGATATGGGCGTACTCGAAGAACAGTTCGCTGTCGTCCACCACGAACAGCACCTTGACTTCGGCCGCCAGATGCTTGGCCAACCCCACTGCCTGTGAAATGGCCAACTCCGAAGACGGGCCACCGTCTATCGCCACGAGAATCCGTTCGTACATCGATCCACCTCCGCATTGACGTTGTCGCTGTAGACAGCATAGTTCGCGGCATGGCTTGTTAATTGACCTGCATCAAACGCTCATCAATAGCAGAAACTTTGTTTTCAGTTGTATGAAGGGATGGATACGTCACGATGTTCGGATACGATACGCAAAGGACAAACGCTATCGACCTTCATACGATGACAGTTGCCCCCGCAGCCATGCCAGCCACCACGACGAACGCCTCGGTCTTGCGTTCGCCTCGCCTTTCACCTGGTCCCGCGCCGATTTCCAGGCGTGTCCGGTCCCGGTCCCCCCTCGCTTTCCTTGCCAGTGCAGGTGCGGCCTGGCTGCTGTGCAGTGCCACGGCAGCGTGGGCCCAGCCGCCGCAGGATCTGCTGTGGTTTGCCGATGGGCGCCCGTCGCAGGCGGCGCAGGCCGCCGTCAAGGCTCTGGGTGGCGCCGGCGCCGATGGCCTGGACCCGCGCGACTACGACGCCGATGGCCTGCAGCGCTCGCTTTCGCAACTGGTTGACAACCCGGCGTCCCCTTCAGACGCGGCGCAGCGCTTTGACAGCGCGCTGACGGGCGCGATGAAGCGCTACCTGTCCGATCTGCACCGGGGACGCGTCGATCCGCGCAAGGTCCACGCCAATTTCTCGGTCAGCAATCTGCCGCCGTTCGATCCCGAAAGCTATCTGCGCAACGCCATGGCCGCCAACCGGCTGACCGATGCGATGCGCGAAGCCGCGCCGTCGTTCCCGCTCTACGGCACCCTGCGCGACGCGCTGGCGAAATACCGCAAGCTCGCCGCCGAGCCATACTGGAAGAGCCCCCTGCCCGCCATCGCCGGTGGCAAACTGACGCCGGGGCAGTCCTACAGCGGCCTGCCGCAGCTGGCCCAACGGCTGGCAGCGCTGGGCGACCTGCCGGCGGGCACGCCGGTGCCGCAACGCTATGAAGGCGCGTTGGTGGATGCGGTCAAGGCATTTCAGGCGCGTCATGCCCTGGATGCCGATGGCGTGATCGGCGCGGGTACGCTGGCGCAGCTCAATGTGACGCCCGCCGCGCGCGTCGACCAGATCGTGCTGACGATGGAGCGCCTGCGCTGGACGCCGCTGGCGGAGGGCCCGCGCATGATCGTCGTCAACGTGCCCGAGTTCGTGCTGCGGGCCTACGACTACGACGAAGGCAAGCTCGACATCAAGCTGGAGATGAAGGTCATCGTGGGCAAGGCGCTCGACACGCGCACGCCGCTGTTCAAGGAAGACATGCGTTATATCGAGTTCAGCCCGTACTGGAACGTGCCGTCGTCGATTGCGCGCAAGGAGGTCATCCCCAAATCCCAGCGCGACCCGGGCTATTTCACGCGGCAGGGCTTCGAGTTCGTCTATGGCAACCAGGCCAATGCCACGTTCAGCCAGGCCAATGTCGATGCGGTGCTGAACGGGCAGGCGCGCATTCGCCAGCGGCCCGGCCCGCTCAATGCGCTCGGCGACATCAAGTTCATCTTCCCGAACAACCAGGCCATCTACCTGCACCACACCCCCGCGCCCGAACTGTTCAAGCGCGGCCGGCGCGATTTCAGCCATGGCTGCATCCGCGTGGAAGATCCCGTGGCGCTGGCCCAATTCACGCTTCAGGGCATGCCCGAATGGACCCCGGCGCGTATCCGTGAGGCAATGACGGCGGGCAAGTCGAAGACCGTTGCGCTACAGCAGCCGGTGCCCGTGGTGCTGGCCTATGGGACAGCCATTGCGCGCGCCGACGGACGGGTATACTTCGTGCCTGACATTTACGGACAGGACAAATTGCTGGACCAGGCGCTGCGGCAGCGCACCGGTGCCAGGCCTGCCGTACGGCCTTCCTGAATGCCGCGCCGTTGTAAAAGTTTCCATGTCTGAATCCAGCTCCAACCCGCGTCGCCGTTTTTTTCATCGTGCAGGTGCCATTGCGGTAGGCGCAGGCCTGTCGACGCTGGCGCCCCGCGCTGCCCTGGCGGCGCTGGGCCCCGACGCCCGATCCCTGTCGTTCGAGCACACCCATACCGGCGAACATCTGTCGCTGGTCTACGCCATGGGCGACCAGGTGCTGCCGCAGGCGCAGACGTCGCTCAATCACTTTCTGCGCGATCACTACTCGGGCACGGTCGGGGAAATCGATCCGAAGCTGTTTGGCCTGCTGTTCGCACTGCGCCGTGAGGTGGGCAGCGATGCACCGTTTCAGGTGATCTCTGGCTACCGCTGCCCGATCACGAACGAGCGCCTGCGCAAGACGCGCGGCGGCGGCGTGGCCAGGCACAGCCTGCATATGGACGGCATGGCCATCGATGTCAGGCTGCCCGGCGTAGGGCTGGCCGATCTGCGCGACGCAGCGCAATCGCTCCAGGTGGGCGGGGTCGGCTTCTACAAATCCGAGAACTTCGTCCACGTCGACACGGGCCGCGTGCGGCACTGGGGGTAGGCGCGAACCGGCCCGGCCCGGCCGCCCGCACAGGGCGATGCCCGGCGGATGTGACACGGTGTTGCACGGAAACCGAGTGATTCGTCGACATCAGCGGTTAATGCTTCACATATATGACATGAGACGTCTCTAGACTGCGTCCTCTTTTGACGGCCTGCCCGCCGTCTTTCTTCAGAGGACCCTCTCATGTCTCTTTCCCAGCCCGGGATTCCATCGGCCATTGCGGTCGCCTGCCTTGCCCTCCTGCTCAGTGCCTGCGGCGGCGGCGACGACAACAACAATCAGAACGCCTCCACCGCCACGCCGCTGGCCGTGCCGGCGGCGCCAGCCGACCCCGGGTTCGTCGACAGTGCACCCGTACAGGCGTCGGTGCTGCCGTTTGTCGACAACATCGCCACGAACCAGCGCGGTGACGCACGCTATGTAACGGTCGAGACCAATGCCGGCGTGCGTCTGGCCAAGGGCTTCCTCGATGTCTGGGAACCGTTGACGCGCCTGGTTGACGCTGGCGCACCGGCCGCGGCCAACGGAACCTTCCCGGCCGTCGCCGCGTCGGCGTGGACCGGATTGCCGAACGACGGCACGGCCGGTGGTTCGGTGACCAATGCCGCCGCGCACAATGCGAACATCCAGTACGTCATCAACGCCACCACGCAGCGCACGGCTGCGCAAGCCGAAGCCGCGTACTACGACGACCGTCGTGGCAAGAACTACAGCGTGACGGACGGCATGGGCCCGCTGACGGCGGCATGGCGCGCCGCCGCCCAGCAGACCACCACGATCACCAGCATCCCGGCCGACGCCACCACGGTCAAGTACGACGACGGCGGCAACAACACCGGCGTGGCGGGCGCCACCAATGCGGCGTTCGGTGACGTGATCACGATGGTCAACAAGGTGGGCGACAACGCATCGACCGAGCCGACCAAGCGCTTCTACAAGTACGCCCGCCCGTACCGCTGGAGCTCAAGCGTGGTCCTGGCACCGACGCTGGTGCCGGCCATCAGTACCGATCCCCCCACCGACGGCGGCTTCATCAGCGGCCACACCGCCGAAGCGCTGCGCAACGCCGTGGTGATGGCCTACCTGGTTCCCGAACGGTTCCAGGAAATGCTGAGCCGTGGCATGGAGCTGGGCGAAAACCGTATCCTCGCCGGCATGCATTCGCCGTTCGACGTGATCGGCGGCCGCATGCTCGGCATTGCCTCTGCCGCAGCCAACCTCTATGCACCGGCCAATGCCACGCTGAAGGCCTCGGCCTATACCCAGGCCCATACCACGCTGATGGCCGCCACCGGCACCACGCCGGCCACGTTCCGCACCTTCGCGCAGTCGGGCACCGCCAGCAACGACCGCTTTGCCGATTACGCCGCCAACAAGGCCAACTTCCTGCGCCGCATGACGTTCGGCTTTGCGCAGATCGGCTCGGCGACGGCTGACGCCGTGGTGCCCAAGGGCGCCGAGGTGATGCTGGAAACGCGCTTCCCGTACCTGAGCGCAGACCAGCGTCGCGTGGTGCTGAAGACCACCGAGATTGCCTCGGGCTATCCGGTCATGGACGATGCGGAAGGCTGGGGCCGCCTGAACCTGTTCGCCGCCGGTGACGGCTATGGCGCGTTCAACGGCAACGTCGTGGTGTCGATGGATGCCGCCAAGGGCGGCTTCAGCGCCAACGACATCTGGCGCAACGATATCGCGGGCGCCGGCAAGTTCACGCTGTCCGGCACCGGCAACCTGAAGCTCGGCGGCGCCAATACGTATTCCGGCGGCACGCAGGTGGCAGGCGGCGCGCTCGAGGCCGTCTCGGCCAAGGCCTTCGGCACGGGCGATGTCTACCTGGGCGCGGGCTCCGTCATCATCAATGCGCCGCAAAGCGTGGCGATTGCCGGCAAGTACACGCAGCTGGCCGACACCACGCTCGATCTGCGCGTTGGCCCCAATGGGCAGGGCCGCATGACCGTGGCGGGCCTGACGACCATTGCCGGCGGCACGCTGCGTATCGCTTTCGTCGACGGCTTTGCGCCCAAGGCAGGCGACACGATTGCCGTGATCACCGGCAGCAGCGTCAAGGGCCAGTTCGCCACGGTTGCCGTGGATGGCTACAAGGCCACGCCGGTCTACTCTGCGAACGGCGTACAGATCCGCATCGACGGCTGAACTGGCAAGCAGTGAAGTCCCCTGTCGCCGCGCTTTCGCGTGCGCGGCAGCGGGACGGTGCCGCAAGCTACCCCCTCGCCGCACCGCCTGCGGCGCTGGAATCTAGTGGGGTCTAGTTGCCGATGACGGCAGGCTTCGTCCAGTCTTCGATCTGGATTCCGGGATAGGCTTCGAAGTCGCGCACATTGCTGGTCACAACGATGGCGCCAATCGAGCGCGCATGCGATGCAATCAGCTTGTCGAGCGCATCCGCTTTGCGTTGGCGCGTGGCGGCGCGAATCGGGCCGTAGGCATGTGCAGCGCTGGCCGTATACGGCATGACGGGAAGGCGGCTCACCAGAGCATCCAGGGCCCGACGCGCCGCTTCGGGCTCGCTGGATACCGATACGCCGTACTCAAGCTCCGCGAGCGTGATGGCCGACAGCACGACCTCTCCTTCGAAACAATTAGCCATCCGCTCGGCAACCTGTGGTGGCTGTTGCTTCATCAGGTAGATGCATATGTTCGTGTCCAGCATATAGGTGGGCATCAGAACGGCTCCCGATCCGCCTGCGATTGTTCACCTCGGCCGTCGGCCATGAAGTCGTCGGGGAATGCGGCAAAAATCTCGAGCACCCCGGTCAATCGCTGTCGGGCCGGGCGGATTCGGAGTTCGTCTCCAACGCGCTCAATCTCGAATGGCGTGTCAGTGTCCGGATAGGCGAGGTCTGCCGGTATCCTCACGGCCTGCGAATTTCCGTTACGAAACAGCTTGGTGCGATGCATGGCGGCTCTCATCTCAATGCTTGCTTGAGGGCGAGTATATACCGTTGAAGCCGTATGTACATCCGGTGTGTACATTCTGTTATCTGTGCGATCAATCTGCCACATTTGTGCGCCGTCGACTGCATTGTCAGGGCATTTCCCGCTCTACCCCCTCGCCTCTCGCCGCACCGCCTGCGGCGGCATGCCGAAGCCCCGGATAAAGGCCTCGCGCAGATGCCGGCGGTCGCGGAATCCCGTTTCCTTTGCCACCACGTCCAGTGGATGCCGGCTTTGCTCGATCATCAGCCGTGCGGCTTCCAGGCGCAGGCTTTCCACCGCCTTGGCGGGTGATTGTCCCGTTTCGGCCGTGAACACGCGGCTGAACTGCCTGGGGCTCAGGTGGACGGCGCCGGCCAGGTCTTCCACGGTCAGCGGCTGGTGCAGATTCTTGCGTGCGTAGTCGAGCGCACTCTGGATGCGGTCTGACTTCGGGGCCAGGTCCAGCAACTCGGAATGCTGCGACTGGCCGCCGGAGCGGCGCTGGTACATCACAAGCTTGTGGGCCACCGACCGTGCGACATCGGCACCGAAATCGGTCTCCACCATCGCCAGCGCAAGGTCCAGCCCGGCCGTCATGCCGGCCGACGTCCAGATCGGCCCGTCGACGATATGGATGCGATCGTCCTCCACGCGGATCTGCGGGTGCGCACGCTGCATCTCCCGCGCGTAGAACCAGTGCGTGGTGGCGCGGCGGCCATCGAGCAGCCCTGCCTCGGCCAGGATGAATGCCCCGGTACAGATCGATGCCACCCTGCGGGCCCGTGGCGCGGCCTTGCGCACGAAATCCAGCACCGGCTGCGGCGTGGGCGTGGCGACGGGGTCCGCCGCCCCGGCCAGGATCCACGTATCCACGGTGGCCCTTGAACTGACGGTGCGCGTGTCAACCGCCATGCCCAGCGACGAGCGCACCGCACCGCCCGCCACCGAGTAGCTTTCAATCCGGTAGAACGGCTCTCCCGCCACCAGATTGGCGTACTCGAACACGCTCTGTGCCGCCAGCGCCATCACCTGGAAGCCATCCATCAGCAGAAATCCCACCCTGTGCATGCTGCCACCCCGTTTTTGCTCGATGTCCTGAAACAGGACTATATACGTCATTTCGGCCAACGGTGATCCGGCCTACGATGCTTCACATGGATGCGGCGCATCCGAACCCAATCCCAACCGCAACGAATGGAGAAGCATCATGACGCAGCAACAACATCTGGGCACGGCACTGGTCACCGGCGCGTCGTCGGGCATCGGCGCGATCTACGCGGATCGCCTGGCACGGCGCGGCTACGACCTTGTGCTCGTGGCGCGCAACCGCGACAAGCTCGACGCACTGGCGCGCCGCATCACCGATGACACGGGCCGCGCCGTCGAAGTGTTTGCGGCCGATCTCAACGACCGCGCGTCGCTGGCCGGCGTGGAGGAAAAGCTGCGCACCGATGCCAGCATCACGCTGCTGGTCAACAACGCCGGTGTCGGCACGCACACGCCGCTGCTGGACAGCAACGTCGACGCAATGACCCGGATGATCGACCTGAACGTCACCGCGCTGACGCGCCTGACCTACGCGGCCGTGCCAGGCTTCGTGGCGCGCGGCAAGGGCGCGATCATCAATATCTCGTCGATTGTGGGCATCGCGCCGGAAGTGCTGAACGGCGTCTATGGCGGCAGCAAGGCGTTCGTGACCGCGTTCAGCCAGTCGCTGCACCATGAAGTCGGCGCGCGGGGCGTACGTGTGCAGGCCGTGCTGCCCGGCGCCACGGCCACCGATTTCTGGGAGGTCGGCGGGCTGCCCGTGGAAAACCTGGACCCGGCGATCGTCATGCAGGCCACCGATATGGTCGATGCCGCGCTGGTCGGCTTCGATAATGGCGAACTGATCACCATCCCGTCGCTGCACGCCATCGAGCACTGGAACGCCTATGAGGCGGCGCGCGGCGCGATGTCTGGCGTGCTGTCGAACAGTACGCCTGCTCCGCGCTACGTAAGGGCCTGACGTATCACGCTGCCCGCTGGTTCAGGAATGGCAGACCAGGCCGTCCTGCAACTGGCTGGCCTCGTAGGCCACATCGCCCGCGCGCTGGTCGCGGGCACGCTGCAGGGCACCGTCGCGGCGCCAGTCGCGGCTGGCGTGGTCGAACCAGGCGGCGGATTGCGGATCGGCGGCATGCAGGCCGATCTGCGCGGCGTGGGTGTCGGCCTGCAGGTCGCCATCGAGCTTGCGATAGAAGCGCCACTCCTGCAGCGTCAGCAGGCGCGCCACCACCGGCGCATCGTCGGCAAGCGCCTGGCATTCGCCGGCCAGAAAGCCGGTGGCCGCGCGAATGGATGACGCATAGACCTTCGGCACGCCGTGGACGTCCTGCGCGATGCGCGTGGCATAGGCACTGCCCTGCCCCACGCAGACCGGCTGACCGCGCAGGTCGGCCGCACGCTGATAGCGGCTGCCGCGCAGCACCAGCAGCGAACCGTCGCCCACGGCATAGGCCGACGCGACCGGCACCATTGCGTCGGCGCCCGCCGTCGGGCTGGCGCCCGCGAGCACCACGTCGACATGGCGTTGTGCGGCCTGCCATGCCGGCGACCCGGGCTCGCCCGGAAGCCCCGTGATCTGCAGCGTCACGCCAAGCCGATCGGCCACATAGCGCGCCATGGCGACGTCGAAGTTGTCGGGTGCGGGCGGCGTCGGCGCCTTGGGTGGCGCGGGGCGCGCATACTGCCGGACGCCCACCACCAGCGTGCCGCGCTGCTGCACCGCCTGCAGCCAGGGGCCGGGGGCCACGGGACGCGTCACGGCATAGGACGCAGCGATGCCGGCCAGCGCCAGCAGCGCCGCCAGCCAGCGGTATTGGCGCAACCTAGCCATTGAGCGTCAACCCCTTGCGCCAGCGTGTCAGCCGGCGTTCCACCACTGCCAGCACATAGTTCAGCGCGAGGCCCAGCAAGGCCAGCAGCAGGATACCCGCGTACATCGTCGGGATCTGGAACACCTCCTGCGAATTCAGCGTCAGGAAGCCCAGCCCGGAATGCGCGCCGATCATCTCGGCAGCCACCAGCGCCGTAATGCAATAGGTGCCCGCGAGCCGCACACCGGTAAAGATCGATGGCGAGGCCGCAGGCAACACCACTTTGCGGAACACGAACAGGCGGTTGGCCCCCATCGAACGTGCGGAATCGATCAGCAGCCGGTCTACCTGCTTGACGCCACTGATCGTGCTCAGCAGCACGGGCCAGAACGACGCCCAGAAAATGATGGCGACCTTGGACGTCTCGCCAATGCCCAGGAACAGGATGAACACCGGGAACAGTGCAAAGGCCGAGGTCTGTCGGAACAACTGCAGGATCGGGTCGACAATGGCCTCGAAGCGGCTGAACCACCCCATCAGCAGGCCCAGCACCACGCCCAGCACGATGGCCGACAGCAGCCCGTACAGCGACCGCTGCAGGCTGGCGAACAGGTGCTTGAACAGCGCCCCGCTGCTGACCAGATCCCAGATCGTGACGATGATCTGCGACGGCGGGCTCAGGTAGGCATCGCTGACGATATGCAGGCGCGGCACCAGTTCCCAGATCAGCAGGAAGGCGACGATACCCAGCAGGCCAAGCGCCCGGTCGCCCAGGCGCGAAAGCGAAGCGGCGCGGCTCATGATGCCGCCTTTGCCACGGGGGCCGCCGTTTTCTCCACGGCCGCCACCGGCTGCCCGACCTGCGCGCGCTCGCCCTGCAGCCGTTCGCCCGGGTTGGCCGTGGCGCCCAGCGGGCGCGGCACGGCGGCCGGGTTGGCAAACTGCACTTCGTCCTTGAGGATGTCCCAGGCCTGCTGGCGCAGCCGGATAAAGGCTTCGGAATTGCGCACCTCGGCGGCGCGCGGGCGTGGCAATGGCACGTCGATGATCTGCTTGATGGTGCCCGGGCGCCGGGTCATCACGGCAATACGGTCGGACAGGAAGATCGCCTCGTCCAGGCTGTGCGTAATGAACACGATGGTCTTGCGCCGCTGCTCCCAGATGCGCAGCAACTCGCCCTGCAGGATTTCGCGGGTCTGGGCATCCAGCGCTGCAAACGGCTCGTCCATCAGCAGCACTTCGGGCTGGTAGGCCAGCGATCGGGCGATTGCCACGCGCTGCTTCATCCCGCCCGAAATCTCGTGCGGATAGCGCTGGCCGAAACCGGTCAGGCCAACCAGTTCCAGGTATTCCTCGGCAATCACGCGGCGCCTGGCCTTCGGCACGCCGCGAATCTCCAGGCCCACCTCGATGTTCTGCAGCACGGTGCGCCACGGGAACAGCGCATAACCCTGGAAGACCACGCCCTGGGCGGGGTGGATGCCGCGCAACGGCTGGCCGTCGATGGCGATGTCGCCGCCCGTGCGCTCGGTCAGGCCCGCCAGGATGCTCAGGAAGGTGGACTTGCCGCAGCCGGACGGCCCCAGGATGGAAAGAAACTCGCCCTCGCGGATATCGAGGTCGAAGTCGCGCAGCACGGCCACGTTGTCGGCGCGGCCGGCTTCATTGCGCACGGCATAGTCCATCTTGACACCGCGCGCCACGATCTTGTGGCTCATGGTGCGGTCCTATGCCTTGGCGAACGGGTTGAAATCGTTCGTATAGATGTCGCGCGCGGCCACCTTGCCCCTGGTCAGCTTGCCTTCGGCCTCCAGTACGTCGATGTAGTACTGGATCGGCGGCTCGGTGACCACGAGGTTGTCCACGTAGGCGTAGCGGTCGACGTATTCAAGCTGCAGGTTGATGCGCCTGGATACCAGCTTGCGGGCCTCTTCGGGGTTGGCGTTGACCCAGTTGGCGGCCTTCGCCAGCGCCGTCACCACGTCGCGCACGTTTTCGGGATGCTCGCGCAGGAACTTGCCGTGCACGCTGTACGGCTGCATGCCCCCCAGGCCGCCATCGAGGTCAAAGTCGCTCCACAGCCGCGTGAGCTTGTCGGCATGGTCGGCGCGACCCGAGAACGGCGCATGGATGATGGCGAGGTCGGTGTTGCCGGTGGCCAGCGTCTGCTCGGCCTGGTCGTCCGGAATCACCACGAAGTTGATCTTGTTGACGTCCACGCCCTTCTGGCGCAGGAACGTCTTGGTCACGAACTCGGCGCAGGCGCCAAAGCTGTTGATGCCGATGGTCTTGCCTTCCAGGTCCTTTGGTGCGCGAATGCCCGAATCCTTGCGCACGAAGTACTTCATGTGCGGCGCGTCCTGCAGCGTCTTGTTGCCGGCTGCCACGATCTTGAGATCGGCCCCGGCCGCCACGGCCGAGATCACCAGCGGCACCATGCGCGAGCCAAAATCGATCTCGCCCGTGCCGGTCAGCGGAATGATCTGCGGCGCGGCCACCTTGCCGATGTAGTTGGGACGCGTATTGGTGCCCTCGAAATAGCCGAGCTGGTCGGCCAGGTAGACCAGGTCGAACGTGGGGTTGTCCGGGTACTTGAAGCTGACCTTGTCGCCTGCCTTGCCGATCACGGCTGGGGCGGCCGGTGCGGCAGGCGTGCCTGCCTGGGCGGCAGGCCCGGCGGCGGAATCGCCTTTCGAGCAGGCGGCCAGCAGCGGACCCATGCTGCCGGCCACTGCCAGCGATGCCAGTTGCTTGAGCGCGCCACGGCGGCCGGGCGCGGGAGAGGAAAGTTCGGAGGCCATATTGTTGTGTGATGAGTGCAGTTTCCGTTCGCAGTATTGCGAAGCGCCGCACTCCCACACAACGAAGACTTTTGACTATCGATATCGGATTCGCCGATGGTTAGCCGATGGTCAGTCGATAAAGGAATCGCGTGCCGGCTTGTTGGCTGGTGGCTGGTGGCTAGTGGCTGTTGGCGATGGGTTTCGGCTGCCGGCTGGCGAGTTGTTCGACCGCGCGCTGCATCGTGGCACGATTCGTCTCCACGGTGTTGCGCAGCGTATCGATGGCATGGCGGTCACGCGCCAGCGTGGCAAGCTGGGCGTCGACCTGATCACGCACCAGGGCCGGTGCGGGGCCGCCGGCAGCCAGTCGCGCCGCGACACCCTGCTCCGGGTCCAGGCAGCGCGCTACGGCGGCAGCATCGAGCGCCACCGCACGGCCCGTGTGACGCCCGGCCGCGCCGTTCACCATGTCGATATCGATCTCGCATGCGGGGATATGCCGGTCGAGCGCCTCGCGCACCACGGCCCCCACCACGTGGTGGGCCTCGCGGAACGACATGCCGGCATCGCGCACCAGCATGTCCGCGAGGTCGGTGGCCGAGGAAAAGTCGCGCCGGGCGCGGGCCAGCATGTTGGCCCGCTGGGGCGTGGCGTTTTCCAGCACAAGCCTGAGCAGGCTGGCGCAGCGCAGCGCTTCGTCCAGGGCTTCCCAGAACCCGCGCATGCTTTCGCGATTGCCGTCGCCGCTGTGGGTGAAGTTGCTGCCCTTCAGCGCCGCCAGCGAGGCGGTAAGCAGGCCGATCATGTGCCCGCCCTTGCCCTTCAGGTATTCCAGCACGACCGGGTTTTTCTTCTGCGGCATGATGCTCGACGTGCCGGCGACGCTGTCCGGGAAGTCGATCAGGCCGAACTCCGGCGTTGCCCAGATATACAGGTCCTGCGCCACGCGGCCCCATGTGACGGTGGCAATGGTGATGGCGGACAGGATCTCCCAGGCAAAGTCGCGCGAGGCCACCGCGTCAAGCGAATTGGGCGCATAGCTGGCAAAGCCCAGCCAGCGTGCGGTGGCAGCGCGATCGATCGGGAACGCCGTGCCGGCCAGTGCGCCCGCGCCCAGCGGGCAGGCGTCGAGGCCGTCCAGCGCATGGCGCAGCCGTGCGATGTCGCGGCCCATGGCCTGCGCCACGCCGGACAGGTAATAGCCATAGGTGATGGGCTGCGCGGCCTGCAGGTGCGTATAGCCGGGCATCACGGCATCGGCGTGGGCGGCGGCCTTCTGCAGCACCACCTCGCGTGTATCGGACAGTGCGGTCAGCAGCGCCAGCACGGTATCGCGGGCGCGCAGCCTGTCGTGCGTGGCGAGGATGTCGTTGCGGCTGCGCGCCACATGAAGACGGCCGCCGGTATCGGCACCGGCCACGGCCATCAGCCGCGCCTCGTAATTGAAATAGGCGTCTTCGCGCTCGGGGTCCAGCGGTACGGCGCCCGGGCCCTCTGCCTCGATCTGGCGCAGCGCGCGGGCCAGCGCGCCGGCCACGTCGGCCGGAATCAGGCCGGCGCCGTGCAGCATCAGCAGGTGCGCCTGGTTGATGTCGGTGAGATAGCGAAAGCCGGGGCCGAATTCACGATGCAGGCGCGGCAGGTAGATGTGCTCGCAGACTTCGGGGGCGGTGGCTTGCGTCAGGCGGCGGCTGACCTTCGATTCCATGCAACTTTCTCCTCGTTGTTGGAGCCCAGTATGGGAATCGCACGGTCATATCGTCAAATCACTAGTTTTATCGTCCGGATACGGATTTGATATACCATCGGGCACGCCCTCCGCCGCCCCCGCGCCTTTGCGCCCAAGCCCCCAGCGCCATGAATTTCAAGCAGATCGAAGCGTTCCGCGCCGTGATGATGTCGGGTTCGATGACCATCGCGGCGACGCAGCTGCATACCTCGCAGCCCAATATCAGCCGGGTGATTGCGCAACTGGAAAAGGCCTGTGGCTTTCGGCTCTTCACGCGGATTGCCGGCCGGCTGACGCCTACTGTCGAAGCGGAGGCGATGTTTCGCGATGTGGAACGGGCCTTTGTCGGCCTGGACAGCCTGCAGGCATCCGCGCGCTCGATCCGCGAGGTGGGCGTTGGCACGCTGCGCGTGGGCACGGTGCCGTCGATCGCCATGACGGTGATGCCCCAGGCCATTGCCCGCTTCCGGAACCGGCATCCCGATGTGCCGATCGCCGTGCATACGAGCGATTCGCCAACCGTGGCGAAATGGACGGCGGCGCGGTTTTGCGACGTGGGGCTGGTGTCCTATCTGGTGGAAATGGCGGGCATCCACAGCGACGCGCTGCACCGCGAGGCTGGCGTCTGCATCGTGCCGACCACGCACAATCTGGCGAAAAAGCGACGTATTCGCGCGCAGGACCTGACTGGCGAGCCGTTCATATCGCTGACGCGCGGCGACGGCACGCGAGCCATCGTCGACGCGGCCTTTGTACCCGACCAGCGCGTGCTCACGCTGGAGACTCCCTACGCGGCCACCATCTGCACGATGGTGGAGATGGGCCTGGGTGTCAGCGTGGTCAATCCGCTGGTCGTGCGCAGCCTGCGCTTCCCGGGCCTCAAGGCACTGCCCTTCGCACCCGCCATCGAGTTCGAGAGCTTCGTGCTGATCAACCAGCAGCACCCGGTGCCAGCGCTGGCGCAGGAATTTCTGGATTGCGTGCGGCAGGTGATGCGGGGGTAAGGCGCCGGGCGAGCGTGCTCAGCCGCGCTCCTTCTCCTGTGCCCGCTCAAGCATTGCCTGCCCTATCACCGTGCTGCCCTGGGCCATCAATGCCTCACCGGGACCGCGGATATCGCGTGCGTCCTTGTGCTGGCCCAGCTTCAGCTTGCCTTGCAGGCGTGTGATCTCGATCTCGATGCCGACAATGGACTTCAGCAGCGTGTCGATGAAATCGGTGGGCGCATCGGACATCTTCCATGGCCGTGGCTGGCTGGCCTCGTGGTGGCGGGTCAGCCGGGCAACCACGCCGCGCACGTAGCGTTCGTCGTCGTGCACCGTGATGCGCCCGTGGGCGTGTACCACCTGGTAGTTCCAGGTGGGCACCTGCTTGTGGGCTTCGTGCTTGCTGGGGTACCAGTTCGGCGAGATATACGCATCCCCCGCGCGGAAGACGACTAGCACCTCGTCGCCATTGGTCACGTCCTGCCAGACCGGATTGGCGCGGGCCACGTGGGCCTTGAGGATGCCCGACTCGCCGACGTCGGGGTCGATTTCGAACGGGATATGGTTGGCATCCATGCCGCTGCGTCCGTGCGTGAACAGCGTGCCAAACGGGTTGGCGCCGATCAGCGCATGCATGGCCTGCTGGTCGGCCAGGTCGAAATGGGCGGGGACGTACATGACTGCTCCGGCATGGTTCTGGGGGATATCGAAGCCATATTCTGGCGACAAACTGGAGTAGAGTGTAGGGCCAGTTTATGCCGATTTCACCAGACCACTTTCCCGCTGCCCCGCCATGCCCAGAACCGCAAAAGTGCCAGAAATCCCGTTTGTCGGCACATTGGATCGCGACGCCGGGCCGCTGAGCCGCCAATTGGTGCAGGCTTTGCGCGACGCCGTGGCGCGGGGCGACCTGAAGCCCGGCGAATCGCTGCCGTCCACGCGTGCGCTGGCCGAGGCGCTGAAGGTATCGCGCGGCACCGTGGTCGAGGCCTTCGAACAACTGGTGGCCGAGGGCGTGTTCACCGCGCAGCACGGGGCAGGTACCCGTGTGGCGGCGCTGGCGCCCGCCCCAGCCGCACGCCGGCGGGTGCGTGACAGCATCGTGCTGCCCCCGGCCGCGCAGAAATTCGCCGCCATCGCCAAGGAATTTACTGCCTTGCCGCCAGTGCCGTTCGCGGTATCGGTGCCCGCTGGTGCGGCCGCGCCCAACGAAGACTGGCGCCGGCTTGGCAACCGGTTGCGCGCTGGCGGCAGCGCCGCGCCGGCCGGCTATGGCGAACCGCAAGGGGCGCTGCCATTGCGCGAGGCGATTGCCGACTACCTGCGCCGCTCGCGCTCGGTGCATTGCGACGCCAGCCAGGTTGTGATCACCACGGGCACCCAGCAGGGCCTGTTCCTGTCGTGCCAGGTGTTGCTGGAACCGGCCGATGCCGTATGGGTCGAGAACCCGGCCTATCGCGGCATCACGGCCATCCTGGAAAGCATCGGGCCGCGCGAGCGCATCGTGCGTGTGCCGGTGGACGACGAAGGCATCGACGTCGACGCGGGCATCGCGCTGGCTCCGCAGGCGCGCGCCGCGTTTGTCACGCCCTCGCACCAGTATCCGCTGGGTATGCCGCTGAGCATGGCCCGGCGCAAGGCCCTGCTGGCCTGGGCCGACCGGCAGCAGGCGTGGGTGGTGGAAGACGACTACGACAGCGAGCTGCGCTACGCAGGCCATCCGTTTCCGTCGCTGCAGGGGCTGGCGCCAGAGCGCGTGGTCTACCTTGGCACGTTCAGCAAGATTCTCTATCCGTCGCTGCGGCTCGGCTATGCCGTGGTCCCGGAAGCGCTGGTCGAAGCCTTTATCGGTGCACGCGTGCTGATGGACCGCCATCCGCCCACGGCAGACCAGCACGTACTGGCGGCGTTCATCGCCGAAGGGCATCTCGACCGCCATATCCGCCGCGTGCGCGGCGTGCATGCCGAGCGGCGCGCGTTCGTGATCAGGACCATCGAAAAGGAGATTCCCGCCGATCTGGCGTGGCTGCAGCCATCAGACCAGGGCATGCACCTGGTGTTGTGGCTGGCACCGGGCATCGACGACCGGGCGGTGGTGAAGGGCGCCGCGCAGGCCGGCGTGTCGGTACGCGCCGTCTCGCCAACCTACGCGGGAGACAAGCGGCCCGCGGGACTGGTGCTGGGGTTCGGCGGCTTTGGGGATCGGGAAATCGAGGAGGCGGCGCGGCGGCTGGCGGGCGCGATCGGTGTCGCGGCCGAGTCCAGGCGAGCCTGATCGGTCCCGGATACCTCGCAACCAGTTTGCCGCCTCTCTCAGGTCGACCCACGCTCCACGATCCTGAACCCCATATCCACCACCGGCTCCGCCACGGTTTCGCCCCGGCAGCGTGCCAGCAGCAGGCCGGCGGCCAGTGTGCCGATGCCGGCGCCGTCGACCTGTACGGTGGTCAGCGATGGCGCCATGTCCGCGGCAAAGTCGGCGTCGCCGAAGCCGCAGATCGCCAGGTCTTCGGGAATGCGCAGGCCGCGCGCCCTGGCCTCTTCCACCACGCCTTGCGCAAGCTGGTCGGAACTGCAGAAGATGGCCTGGATTGTGGGGTCCTGGGCCAGCAGGTCGCGCAGGGCCTGGCGTCCCAGCCCCAGGCTGCTTGGCGCGGGCACGCGTGCGGTGGGCACGTCCTGGCCCAGCGTCGAGACAAAGCCATCGCGGCGCTCGGCCGCGCGCTGGTCGTCGCCGGTGGCGATGCCGAAACGCCGCCATCCCTTTGCCAGGAAGTAGCCGGCCACGGCACTGCCCACCTTCAGGTGCGAGAAGCCCACCGCCATATCCACGGGCCGGTCGCTGAGGTCCCATGTCTCCACGACGGGGATGCCCGAGCGGCGCAGGCGGTCGCGCGATGCCTGGGCATGGACCAGGCCGGTTACCACGATGCCATCGGGCCGGCGGCTGATCATCGTGCCCAGCAGCGCTTCTTCGCGCGCGTGGTCATAGCCGGTCTGCCCCAGGATCAGCTGGTAGCCGGCCGCGTCCAGTGCATCGGTCAGCGCCTTCACGGTGGGAATGAACTGCGCCACGGCAATATTGGGCACCAGTGCGGCCACGGTCAGGCTGCGGCGCGATTTCAGCCCGCCCGCCAGCAGGTTCGGGATATAGCCGGTGACTTCCACGGCCTGCTGCACGCGGGCAATCGTCTTGGCGGAGACCAGCCCCGGATTGCCGAGCGCGCGTGACGCGGTAATCAGGGACACCCCTGCTTCGCGCGCCACATCGTGCAGGGTGACGGATTTGCCGCCAGATGAATCGGACATGCTTGTTCGGGATAAATGAATTGCAGTGCGGGTAAACGACGACGCCAATGGCCGCCGCAACGGTTGACCGGGACAAATGACAACGTTAGCATTCTTCTCGTCCGCTGTCCGGGTCAAGACACCCTGCGACGGCGGAAGACGAGTTTTCAAGACACGTTGCAAGCGTTGGAGCGCCATTTCGCGTCACAACATTGCGGCGGCCCGCATTATAGCAACGCAGATCGGCCGGAATCCGGCCATTTTTTGACAACGATGTCATACGATGTCCGAAGTCTAGGACGTTTATCAGGATGCACCGCCTCATGACCACCTCGCCCGCCTCTGACGCCATCACTTCCATTCGCCTGTCGTCCTGCTACCTGCCGCTGGCTACGCCGATCAGCGACGCCAAGGTGCTGACCGGCCGCCAGAAGCCGATGACCGAAGTGGCGATCCTGTTTGCCGAGATCCGCACGGCCAGCGGCCACGAGGGCCTGGGTTTCAGCTATTCCAAGCGCGCGGGCGGCCCCGGCCAGTTTGCGCATGCCCGGGAGATTGCCCCTACCCTGATTGGCGAAGATCCGAGCGATATCGCCAAGCTGTGGGACAAGCTGTGCTGGGCCGGTGCCTCGGTCGGACGCAGCGGCCTGTCGACGCAGGCGATTGGCGCCTTCGACGTGGCGCTGTGGGATCTGAAGGCAAAGCGTGCCGGCCTGTCGCTGGCAAAGCTGCTGGGCTCGCATCGCGATTCCGTGCGCTGCTACAACACGTCTGGCGGTTTCCTGCATACGCCGCTGGACCAACTGCTGGTCAATGCGGCCGCGTCGGTGGAGCGCGGCATTGGCGGCATCAAGCTCAAGGTGGGCCAGCCCGACGGCAAGATCGACATCCAGCGCGTGTCCGCCGTGCGCGAAAAGCTGGGCGACGCCGTGCCCATCATGGTCGACGCCAACCAGCAGTGGGACCGCCCCACCGCGCAGCGCATGTGCCGTACGTTCGAATCGTTCAACCTCGTGTGGATCGAGGAGCCGCTCGACGCCTACGACCATGAAGGCCATGCCGCGCTGGCGCAGCAGTTCGATACACCCATCGCTACCGGCGAAATGCTGACCAGCGCCGCCGAGCACTGGGACCTGATCCGCCATCGCGCCGCCGATTACCTGATGCCCGATGCACCGCGCGTGGGCGGCATCACGCCGTTCCTGAAGGTCTGCGCGCTGGCCGAGCATGCCGGGCTGATGATCGCGCCCCACTTCGCCATGGAACTGCACGTGCATCTGGCCGCAGCGTATCCGCGCGAGCCGTGGGTCGAGCATTTCGACTGGCTCGAACCGTTGTTCAACGAGCGGCTCGACATCGCCAACGGCCGCATCATCGTCCCGACCCGGCCGGGCCTGGGGCTCACCGTCAGCGAACAGGCCCGCGCATGGACGCGCGAGCAGGCCGACTTCGGCGCCAGCTGATCCGACCGTTCGCAGTCTTCGGACAGCATCGCCGCACACACCAGTAAAACGGAAACACAAGGAGACAAACGATGATGAAGAAAGCGCTGGTATCGCTACTGCTTGGGGTCACCATGGCGGCAGCCCACGCCGCCTGGCCAGAAAAGCCGGTGACGATGATCGTACCGTTCCCGCCGGGCGGATCGACGGATAACATCGCCCGCATCCTGAGCGCCAAGTTCCAGCAGACGTTCGGTGGCAGCTTCGTGGTGGACAACCGTCCCGGCGCGGCCGGCATGATCGGCGCGGCAGCGGCCAAGCGCGCGCCGGCCGATGGCTACACACTGTTCGTGTCGTCGCTGGGACCGTTCGTGATCGGCCCGCACCTGACGAAGACCGCCGGCTATGACCCGACGAAGGACTTCGACTACATCAGCGTGGCCGTGCAGGCGCCCAACGTCCTGGCCGTGCCGGCCAGTTCGCCGCACAAGTCGCTGCAGGACGTCATCAACTACGAAAAGGCCAATCCGAACAAGATGACGTTCGCGTCGGCGGGCAACGGTACCAGCGACCACCTGACGGCCGAGCTGTTCTGGCAGCAGACCAACACCACGGGCGTACATGTGCCCTACAAGGGCGGTGCCCCGGCGCTGAACGACCTGCTGGGCAGCCAGGTGGATGCCACGTTCATGAACATCAACACCGCCGTGCCGCACCTGAAGGCCGGCAAGCTGCGCGCGCTGGCCATCACCAGCAGCAAGCGGTCGCCGATCCTGCCCGACGTACCGACCATGGAAGAACTCGGCTACAAGGGCGTGACCGTGTATTCGTGGCAGGCCATTGCCGCGCCGAAGGGCCTGCCGGCCGATATCAAGGCCAAGCTGCACAGCGCCGTGGTGGCCGCGATGAACGATCCGGCCAACAAGCCGAAGCTGCTGGAACTCGGGTTTGAAGTCGTGGCCAATACGCCGGAGCAGTTCACGGCGTTCCAGGCATCGGAGTTCGCGCGCTGGAAGAAGGTGATCCAGACCGGCAACATCACGGCCGACTAAGGTTCGGACAGCGCCGCCAGGCCCCTTCGCGGGCCGCTGCGCGCGGTAAATAGCATCGCCAGAGGGCGCCATCGTGGCGCCTTTTTTTCATTTCCGTGACAGGACGTCTTTTTACATCTTGTTGCCAAAAGCGCTCATTACGTCACTGATCTGACACGTTTCATCCTTAGTCTTGCGGGGCCTCGGGAAGCACATTTCCCGAATCACCCCAAAAGCCGAGGACTCCCCCATGCAATCGATGCGCCTGACCAGGGTGCTGCTGGCCGTCTGCCTGACGGCCGCGGCACTGTCCGCCTGTGGCGGCAACGACGACGGCCCCGCCAATCCGTCCAACCCTGCCAACCCGGGCGAGCCGTCCACCCCGTCCCAGCCGGTCGAAAAACGCTGCGCACCGTGATGCGCGCCGTGATCTCCGCCGATCGTCCGTACCGCCCGACTCTTCCCCGTACAGCAAGACCATGAACTCTCGCCGCAAATTCCTGCAGGCGAGCGCAGGCGCCGCCTTCTCGGCCGCAGCGCTCGCCGCCTTCCCGCCCAGCATCCGCCGCGCGCTTGCCATCCCGGCCAGCAACGTCACCGGCACCATCATGGACGTCCAGCACGTGGTCATCCTGATGCAGGAGAACCGCTCGTTCGACCACTACTTCGGCACGCTCAACGGTGTACGCGGCTTTGGTGACCGCATGACGATCCCGATGCCCAATGGCCGCAAGGTGTGGCAACAGCAGCGCACCAACGGCGCGCTGATGACGCCTTATCACCTGGACAGCACGGCCAACAATGCCCAGCGTGTGTCAGGCACCCCGCACGAATGGGACGACAGTCAGAACGCCTGGGACAACGGCCGCATGACGCGCTGGCCCGTGTCCAAGACCGACCGGTCGATGGGCTACTACAAGGAGCAGGAACTGCCGTTCCAGTTCGCGCTTGCCAATGCCTTCACGATCTGCGACGCGTACCACTGCGCCATGCACACCGGCACCGACGCCAACCGCTCGTTCCACATGACCGGGACCAACGGCGCAACGCCGCAGGGGGTCGCCTTCGTGAATAACGAGTGGGATGCCATCTACGGCGCCACCAGCGAAAACGCGGTCGGCTATACGTGGAAGACCTATGCCGAACGGCTGGAAGAGGCGGGCGTGAACTGGATCAGCTACCAGAACATGCCCGACGAATGGGGCGACAACATGCTGGGCGCATTTCAGACCTTCCGGCGCGCCAACCTCGCGTCGGGCTTTCCGGTGTCGAGCGGCGGCTCGCCCGGCCGCCCGTACGGCACGCCAGCCCAGGCCGTGCCCTACAAGGCGTATGACGCCGCCACCGACAACGCCGCCAATCCGCTCTACAAGGGCATTGCCAATACGCTGCCGGGCGCACAGCCCGAGCAGTACCTCGATACGTTCCGGCGCGACGTCATGAACGGCACGCTGCCCCAGGTATCGTGGGTGAACGCGCCATCGATCTACTGCGAGCACCCCGGCCCGTCCAGCCCCATCCAGGGCGCCTGGTTCCTGCAGGAAGTGCTCGACGCCCTGACCGCCAACCCCGACGTCTGGAGCAAGACCGTCCTGCTGATCAATTTCGACGAGAACGACGGCTTCTTCGACCACGTGCCGTCGCCGTCCGCGCCGTCGCGCAATGCAGATAACAGCTTCGCCGGCAAGACCACGCTGCCCGAAACGGCGTTGGCCGCCGAATACTTCAATCAGGGCCCGCCCGCTGGCAGCACGAGCCAGCCGGCTCCGGACGGCCGCGTCTTCGGCCCAGGGCCGCGTGTGCCGCTGTACGTGATCTCGCCGTGGAGCCGAGGCGGCTGGGTCAATTCGCAGGTGTTCGACCATACGTCGGTGCTGCGTTTCCTGGAGGCCCGTTTTGGCGTCAAGGAGCCGAACATCAGTCCGTTCCGCCGTGCCGTCTGTGGCGACCTGACCAGCGCCTTCAACTTCAAGACGCCAAACACCGAGGCGCTGCCCACGCTGACGGGCCGCTCCACCCGCGACGCGGCTGACCGGGTGCGCGCCGCGCAGCAGGCCCTGCCAGCCGTGCCGGTGCCCAGCGCCATGCAGTTGCCGGCGCAGGCGCCAGGTACCCGCCCGTCGCGCGCCCTGCCCTACGAACTGCATACCAGCGCGCGCTGCTATGACAGTGGCCAGGTCGAACTGATCTTCGCGAACACCGGCGCGCAGGCCGCGGTGTTTCACGTCTACGATGTCGCCAATATCGACCGTATCCCGCGCCGCTACATGGTGGAGGCCGGCAAGACGCTGATCGACAGCTGGGATGCCGCGCTCGCCAACGCCGGCCAGTACGATCTCTGGGTACTGGGCCCGAACGGCTACCACCGGCACTTCAAGGGCGACCTGAAGCAGTTGGGCCGGGCCGCCGCGTCGCCCGAGATCCGCGTCTGCTACGACATTGCCAACGGCAATGTCTTCGTGGACCTGATCAACAAGGGCGCCCGGCCCTGCACGTTCACGGTGACGCCGCTGGCCTACCGCACGGACGGCCCGTGGCAGGCCACCGTGGCGCCCGACGCTACGTCCACGCTGGACTGGAAGCTGCAGGATAGCGGCCAGTGGTACGACTTCGCGGTCACGTGCAGCAGCGACCCGGCGTACTACCGGCGCTTTGCCGGACGCGTCGAGACGGGCAGGCACACCGTCAGCGACCCGGCGATGGGCGAAGGCTGATCGTCTTCGCCGGTCCCGGCCACGGCGTGCCTGCTCCTGCTAGGGCGCGCCGGACGCCGCACGTCCCAGCAGCCGGCGCAGCTGGGTGGCGGTGTCCTCGGCTGCCGACAAAGGCAGCAGCGGCACGCCGATGGCCTTGTGCCAGTCCATCAGCGCGGCACTGTGCCCATCGGCAAAGCTGCGCACATTGCGCCGCAGCGCTTCGTGGCCGAATCCGAGTTCCACTTGAAGTTCGCCGTCGCTGACCACCAGTTGCCCCGATGCCGGCAGTTCCAGCAAAAATGGGTCGTAAACCAGTACCGACAGCACGTCGTTACGGCTGCGCAGGGCCAGCATCAGGTGCCGGGTCTGGTCATCGCTGCCGTCGAAATCGCTGATCACGATGACCAGGTGGTCGTGGTGCGCCAGCCGCAGCGCCCGTTCCAGCGCGCCATTGAGCTGGGCGGCGCCGCGCTGGGCCCGCGCATCGGCGCGCAGCCGCTGGTTGTGCCGGGCCAGGTCGCCCAGCAGATGCAGCACGCCGTGGCGGCTGCGCTGGGGCGCCATGCTGGTCTGGTCGGCGTCCCCGAAAATCACGCCGCCCACGCGGTCGCCATCGGCCACCACCCGCCACGCGGCCAATGCCGCGGCCTCGGCCGCCGTCACCGATTTCATGGCCCGGCGGCTGCCGAAGAACATGTTCATGCGCTGGTCCACTACCAGCAGTACCGGCCGTTCCTTTTCCTCGGCGTACAGGCGCACGTGCGGCTTGCCGGTGCGCGCCGTGACGCGCCAGTCCATCGTCCGGACATCGTCGCCGGGCAGGTAGAGGCGGAGTTCCTCGAAGGCCAGCCCGCGACCATGCACGCGCGACCCATGCCGCCCGGACAACAGGCTGTGCACCGGCTGCCGCGTGCGGAAATGGAAGTCGCGCACGCTGGCTTCCAGGCTGGCCAGCGCGGCCAGGTCCACGCTTACGCCGGGCACCACCTGCGATGCGGCAGGCGCGCGGTCGGCGTTCGCGCTGGCCGGGGCGCGGGCGCGCGCGGCGATGTCGCGGGTCATGGCGCGTGGGTGTGCCGTGGCGGTCTCAGGCCACCGCCACGCGTTCAAGCAGCCGGTCGATCACGGCATCGGCGGCCACGGCTGCGGCGTGGGCTTCGTACGAAAGGATCAGGCGATGGCGGAACACATCGTGCACCACGGCCTGCACGTCGTCGGGCGTCACGTGGTCGCGGCCACGCAGCCACGCGATGGCGCGCGCCACCTTGTCGAGCCCGATCGACCCGCGCGGACTCACGCCGACCTGGATCCAGCGCTTGAGGTCGTCGTCGAACCGCCCCGCGTCGCGCGTGGCCTGTACCAGCGTGACGATGTAGCGCTCCACCGGCTCGCTGACCGTCACGCCATGAATGGCCTGGCGGGCGGCAAAGATGGCCTCGGGTGACAGCCGCTGCTCACTGGCCTGTGCACCCGCGCCACCCGCTGGCGGCTTCGCCGTGCCGCCGTCGTCCTCTTCCGCCCGGGCCAGCCGGATGATCTCGGCCTCGGCATCGGCTTGCGGATACCCGACACTCACATGCATCAGGAAGCGGTCCATCTGCGCCTCGGGCAGCGGATAGGTGCCTTCCTGCTCGATCGGGTTCTGCGTCGCCATCACCAGGAATAGCGGTTCGAGCGGATGCGTCTTGCCGCCAACGGTCACCTGCCGCTCTTCCATGGCCTCCAGCAGCGCCGCCTGCACCTTGGCGGGAGACCGGTTCACCTCGTCGGCCAGCACCAGGTTGGCGAACAGCGGGCCGGGCTGGAAGCGGAAGTCGCCCTTGCCCCCGTCGGTGACATAGATGTCGGAGCCGGTGATGTCGGCGGGCAACAGGTCGGGCGTGAACTGCACGCGCGACAGCCTGGCATCCAGATGTCTGGCAAGGCTCTTGATCGCCCGCGTCTTTGCCAGTCCCGGCAGACCCTCCACCAGCAGGTGGCCGTTCGCCAGCAGGCCCAGCAGCAGCCGCTCGATCATGCGGGCCTGCCCAACAATGGACTCGCCCATGCGCGCCTGAAGCTGCAGGATGTCGTCGCGCGCATTCATCGTGGTCTCCTAGCGATCCGGGCGTCCGCCCGTGAACCAGTTGTAGTAGGGGTTGTCCGGGTCCGCGCGCATGACCGTGTCGATATCGCGCATCCATTGCGCACGGTCGCCGCGGTAGGCATCGAGCCCCGCCGCATAGAACGTATGCAGCGTGGCCCGTTCGCGGCGGATGTCCTGGTACAGCGCATCGCTGGCGCCGCGCAGCGGCGGATCGCCGGTCAGGTCGAGCAGTTCGCGCAGCACGGGAGGAAAGTCCTGCCGGCGTACCCAGCTGGTGTACTCGATGCGTGGCCGGTCGTCGGTCACGGCCGGGGCATCGCCTGCAAACCAGTCCAGCCCGGTGCGATCGGTGACATAGGTAGCCAGCAGCGCCGCGGGCGACGCCACCCCCACCGCGCGCAGCGCCGCCGACACCTGCGGCTGGGCGAAACGCGAGGCAATCGTGGCTGCGTCCAGCGCCATCGGCTGCAGTGATCCCACCAGCAGCATTTCGTGCAATTCCGTGGTCCACAGCGTGGCATGCGGAAACACATCCAGGAAGCTGCGCACCAGCGAACGGGTGTCGTCACGGTTCTGCGTCGGCAGCGGCAGCCACTGGGCCACGATGCCGCCCGCCTGCAGCCGCGCGGCGGCCAACTGGTAGAACTCGCGCGAATACAGGTTGACCACGCCGCTGGCCGAAGGCGGCGGTGGCTCCAGCGTGATCAGGTCGTAACGCTGCGCGCTTTGCAGCAGTTCGCGGCGCCCGTCACGCAGGCGGATATCCATCCGCGGGCTGCGGCTGACGTCGAAATTGCCCTGGAACTCGGGCACGGCGCGCACCACGGCGGGTAATAGTTCCGCCACCACGCGCTGTTCAAGCCCCGGGTACTGCAGCGTCGCACCGGCCGTGATGCCCGTGCCCAGCCCGATCACCAGCGATGCGCGCGGCGTGCCGTTGTGGACGATCAGCGGCAGCAGCGCCTGCAGGCGCATGTAGCGCAGCGAGGTCATCGTATCGCCCGAATTCGACACGCCCTGGATATAGAGACGATGAAAGCGCTGCGCGGCCTTGCCCTGCTCCACCACGGCCACGGTGGCGCCCCGGCTTTCTTCATAGAACACCAGGTCGCCGCCGCGTGTCTTTGCCAGCAATGCGGCGAGCCGGTCGGCAGGCGTCGCCACGGCAACGATCAGCGCGACGACGGCCAGCAGCGGAATGCCAAATCGGGCGCGGCGCCCGACGCCATCGCCAAACGCCACCGCCAGGATGGCTACCAGTCCGCTGGCGGTCGCCAGCACGCCGAGCGTATGGATCACACCCAGCGTCGGCACAAGCCAGACGCCTGCCAGCACCGATCCCGCGATGCCACCGAGTGTGTTGAGCGCCAGCACCGCGCCCACGCCAGACCCGGTGCGCGACGGATCTACCGTCAGACGTACCACGTACGGAAAGGCCGCGCCCAGCAGCAGCGTGGGCACGAACACGATGCATAGCGCCGCCACCGCGAAGCTGGCGCAGGTGGCCGCCAGCAGGTTGCCGGTGGCGCCCTGCACGCGCTGCGACACCAGGTGCTGCGCGGCGGGCAGCCATTCGCCCAGCCACGCGAATTCGACCAGCGCCGCCAGTCCGGCGCCCACGATCAGCAGCGCGAACACGCCCCACGGGTCTTTTGCACGGTCCACGCGCCGGGCCACGAAGATACTGCCGATCATCAGGCCGGCAAGGTATGTGGCAAGCATCACGGCAAAGGCAAACGCCCGCGTGCTCAGGAACTGGACGATGGCCTGCGACCAGACCACCTCGTAACCGAGCGCAATGGCGCCGGCCAGCGCATAGAGCGTCAGCGCCAGCACGCGCTGCCCCGATGGGCGCACGTCAGCCGGCTGGGCCGAAGGTGCATCGGCAGGTGCGCTCAGCGTACGGCCGAACCACCAGGCACCCAGCGCCGCCAGGCCGTTGAATGCGGCCGCAACCAGCGCGCTGCCGGTAACGCCCAGCATCGGAATCAGGACAAAGGCCGCCAGCAGCGTGCCGGCGATGGCGCCGGCCGTATTGGCCGCGTAAAGCCGTCCGCCATTGCCGCCCAGTGCCACGCCATCGCCGCGAACCGCGCGCATCAGCGCCGGCAGGGTGCCGCCCATGGCGATGGCGGGCAGCGCCACCAGTGCCAGCGGCAGCAGCCAGGCAGCGGCCCCGATCCGCACTTCAAGCCATGCGAAAGGTGCTGCGGCGTGGGCCAACGCCAGAGTCGCCGCGATACCCAGCACGGCAATCGCCGCTTCCAGCCACAGGTAAAGGCGCCAGGCAGATGCCGTGCGGTCGGCCAGCCTGCCCACGGCCCAGCCGCCCAGCGCCAGCCCGCCAAAGAATGCGCTGACGCCGATGGTGACCGCGTGCACGTCCACACCCACCACCAGCGACAGCTGCTTGATCCACAGCACCTGATAGACGAGTCCGGCCACGCCGGACAGACACAACAACGCCGCGGCCCGCAAGAGGCCGTGGCGTGCCTGGGCTTGCACGCCCGCTGCCGCGGAGACGGCGCCAGATGCCCGGCGCGAGACGCGTTGGCGCTTCATGCCGGGCTCCAGCTTGCGATGGGTTGCCGTCACTTTTTCTGCTGTTGCGGTTGCTGGACCTTGGCCAGCCTGGTCAGACGCGTGCCCGTTTCTGGTCTCATCGAAAGCTCCCTCTGGTTTGGGTCAGGGCGTCAGGCGTTCAGGAAATCGCCAGGATCAGGGCCGGACAAATGGATAGATGCGCGCCCAGTCCTGCTTCATGCTGATGACGGTCCAGCCGCGCGTGAGCGCCTCGTCCAGCGCCTTGTCGAGCTTGCCGATGCCCGACTTGCGGTCGTACGCAAACTCGCGCTCGGCATCGTCGTGGTGGACCAGCACGGCCAGGCGCTGGCCGGTGCCGGCCATCGTGTACTGCAGCATCTGCAGGTCGCCGTCGGAATTGCCCACGGCCAGGATCGGCCGCCGGCCAATCTGCCGATAGATGCCCACCGGCTTGCCGGCGCCGTCATTGATGAATTCGAGCTTGGGGCCGCGCAGCAGCGTGGGCTGGCCATTGCGCACCTCGTACGTCACGGTCTGCGTGGACCCCACCACCTGCTCGGGCGGGATGCCGTACACACGCTCCGACCACGGCCGCATGAACTCGATGGTGCCGCCCGACACGATGAACGTCTTGAACCCGTTGGCCCGCAGGTAGTTCAGCAGCTCGATCTGCGGCTGGAACACCAGGTCGGTATAGGGCCGGTTGAATTTCGGGTGGCGCGCGGTATCCAGCCACGCGCGGATCGTGCGGTCGTACTCGTCCACCGTCATGCCGCTGTTGGCCTGGGCGATCAGCGGCAGCAGGCGCTTTTCCTCGCGCATCAGCCCGGCCATGTCATTGGCCATCAGCGCCTTGAAGGCAGGGTTGTTCTTCCATTCGGGATGCTGGGGCGCGGCGGCGCGAATCTGGTCGAGCAGGAAGAAGAACTGGAAGTACAGCGGCTGCTCGCTCCACAGCGTGCCGTCGTTGTCGAACACGGCGATGCGCTCCGCAGGTGGCACGTACTCAGGCGTGCCCGGTCGCGTGACCGCTTCGACGAAGCGGACAATGGCCTGTCGGGCCGCACCGTCGCGCCACGATGGCAATGCCGTTGCGGCGCTGGCCGCGGTGGCCGTTCCCGCTGGCTGCGCGCTGGCCGCCCCATCCGCACCGGGCGAAGACGCACAGCCGCCCAGTGCTGCCAGCAGCATCGCCAGGACGGCGACGGCCTTCACGTCGGACACCGCACGGCGAACAAGCCGATGGCTACCTGCCCAGGCGAATGGCATCGTGCTTTCCTCCTTGATCGTCAAAACGGGAAGCGGCTTACGGACGTGCGGCAAGCGCGGGCTGCCGGCGGGCTTCGGCCCAGGTGCCGTCATCCATCACCAGCCGGAACCCCAGGTGCGACATGCTCGTGTATGGATCGGTGCCGCGCCGGGCGCTGGGCCGGTAGCTCAGGCAAAAATCCTCGTTGCACAGGAACGACCCGCCGCGCGTCACGCGTTTGGGCGCGGACACCGGGACACCGGGTTCGGTCGGGTCCCACGAATCGGACGGGCCAGCCGGGTTCTGCAGCGCGGCCGTGGTCACGCCGGCCTCGCGCCGGAACTGGTCGGCCCGGTACCAGTCGGCAACCCATTGCCATGCGTTGCCGGTCATGTCGTAGAGGCCGTAGCCATTGGCCGGAAAGGTGCCCACCGGGCTGGTGCCCGCCGCGCCACCGGCCTTGGCGCTGACCACCGGAAAAGGCTGCACCTGCTGCCCCTGCCAGACGTTGGCCATCTGGCGGCCATCGGGCGCGAACTGGTCGCCCCAGGCGTAGGTGGACTGTTCCAGGCCACCGCGGGCGGCGAATTCCCATTCGGCCTCGGTGGGCAGGCGCTTGCCCACCCATCGCGCGTAGGCCTGCACGTCCTCGTACGAGACCTGCACCACGGGGTGGTTGTCCTTGCCGTCGATATTGCTGCCGGGGCCGTTCGGATGCTTCCAGTCGGCGCCGGGCACAAAGCGCCACCAGCGCCAGTACTCGCGCAGCGGCACCGGGCTGTTGGTGCCGACGAAGACCATGGCGCCGGCAACCATCGCGCTGTCAGGCGGTCGCGGCGTACCGGGCGGCAGCTGCACCTTGATGGTTTCCCAGTCCGGCCTGCGCTCGGCCGTGGTCAGGTAGCCGGTGGCGGCAACGAACTTGCGGAATTCGGCATTGGTCACGTGGTGCTGGTCCATCCAGAAGCCGTTCACGTGGACCTTGTGCGCGGGGCGCTCATTGGCTTGCGCCATCTTGTGGTCGCTGCCCATCTGGAAATCGCCGCCGGGGACATGGACCATGCCGCGCGGGCCACTTACCCCATCGCCGGCACGGATGGCCGGGGCATCGGTGCGCGCGCTCTTCGCGTGGTACCACCAGGTACCGCCGGCACCGGCCGCAACCATGCCCAGCGCAAGCGCCACCAGCCACACACGTTGGCGCCAGACCGGCGTGGCGGTGGCAATGGCCCTGCCTTGCTGCTTCCGTCCCATCGACACTCCTTGCACGATACGATTCGATCACCTGATCCAGCCATCCCAGTATGGGCGGGGTCGCTGCCAGAGCGGAATGCAAACTTTTGGAACTTTGATCTGAATGATTTTGTGAACTACGGATTCAGTGGCGGCAGCGGGGGCGCATTGCGGCGGTGCGGCCCGTCCCCATGCGCGCGCCGGCCGTGCGGACGCCAGCCCTTGTGCCAGCGCCATGCCGCGTAGCCCGCCCCGATCAACACGCCTGCCAGCAGCGCCACCCACCGCCAGTCGAGCCAGTCCGGGATCTGCAGCGGTGTCCCACCGGAGGGCGCCAATCCCAGTCCGGGGGCGGCGCGAGCGACGTCGATGGTCACGGCTGGCGCGGACGACTGCGCGCGCTTGCCGGTGGCCGGGTCGTACCACGCCACGGAAACCGCCGGCAGCGTGTAATGGCCGCTGCCTTCGAACACATAGGTGATGGTCTCCACACGCCGCCCGCCGCTTGTGCCGGCCGGCTCGTCGCCGCTGGCGGCAACGCCGTCCTGCAGTTGTGGATCGGCGCGGAACTGCCGCACCCCGCGTGGCGCGGCCAGTTGGGGCGGCTCGATCATCATCGCGGGCGTGCCGGGCGCAAAGATCGTGATGGTCCGTACCAGTGCATCGCCAGCCCGAAGGTGCGCATCCTTGCCGCTGACAGGCTGGTCGAACGTCTGCTGGATGTGGATGGGCGCGGCCGGCAGCAGGGGCGCGGCGGACGGGGCCGAAGCCGAAGGCGCAGCGCCCTGGCTATCGTTCCCTTGCCCGCCCGCATGGATCGTGATGGCCGGTAGCGTCACCGTGGCATCCTGCGGCTTGCCGCCATCGCCGGACCACCGGAAGTGAATCTCGGGCGTCGGCAGCGTGAAATCGCCCCCGGTCTGCGGCGTGAACACGTAGATCTTGCGGATGCCCGCATAGCTGGTGCCATCGATGGTCTCGGTGGAATTCACCCCCCGCTCGTCCGGCATCGTCACCACGGCACCGGGCACCTGGAGCGCCGGAAACGCGGGCGCCGACAGGAAGAAATTCGGTGTCAGGATCGTGACCTCGATCTGTACCGACTGCCCGGCCACCACGGGCTGCTGGCCCAGCACCCGCACCCGCACCGTGGGCGCGGCGGCCTGGACCACGCCGGACAGGAACAGCAGCAGAACCGCCAGCCAGCGCATCGTCATGGCCGGGCCTGGGCCTGTGACTGCAACGCGAACTTGCGCGCCAGCAGCATTGTGGGTGAGGTCTGGATCGCGCGCATCCACATGTCGGCGTTCTGCTGCACCAGCCCCTGCTGTGTCTTGTCGCCGCCCGGCGGCGGTGGCGGCTTGCTGGGGTCCAGTTCGATCTGGTCGGGCTTCAGGTCGGGCGGTTCCTCGTCCCCCTTGTCGTTCTTCTCGGCCTGCTTCTGGCGCTCGATGGCCTGCTGCATCAGCGCCAGGTTGCGCTGCGCGGGCGGCCAGCCGGGGCGCTGCTGCAGCACCAGCCGGTAGCGGGCGGCGGCTTCCGGGTACTTGTTCTGCCGGGCCAGTGCATTGCCAAGGTTGAACTGGGCGTCGGTCGTGCTGATCTGCTCGAAGGCCCGGGCCGCCTCGTCGAATTTTCCGGCGCGGTAGTACGCCACGCCGCGCCACATCGGGTCATCGAACAATGTGGCCGCCGCCGCGTAGTTGCCGCGCGCAAACGCGCGCCGGCCTTGCTGGTCGTGCGTCAGCCATAGATCGACAAAGTGCCAGCCGCGTTCCGGCGGGCTGGCCTGTGCCAGCACATCGCCGCGGGGCGCCGCCATCAGCACGGCCAGGGCCAGCGACGCCAGCCAGCGGATGGTCCAGCCCTTGCGGAACCAGAGCAGCGCCAGCACGGCGATGGGAATGGTCAGCGGCCAGCCTGCATCGTGCCAGCGCAGCGTGTCCTGGGCGCTTGCCTGCTCCACGTGCGACTGGACGTGGCGCTGTACCCAGGCCACGTCGTCGTCGCTGTCGGTGGTCAACGTTGCCACAGGTACGCCAGTGTCGCGCAGGCGGTGCAGCGCCGCGGCATCGAGCCCGGGCGCCGCACCGTCCCCAGCCTTCAGCGGGCCGCCTGCGGCGGTGCCAATGGCAAGCACCACGATCTGCGTGCGTTTGTCGCGCTGCTGCAGGGCCGCCATGGCGGCAGGCTCCACGCCATCGGTCAGCAGCAGGATGGTGCCGGGCACCGGTTCCTTCGACAATGCCGCGCCGATGGTCTGGACCGCCCGTGCCGTGTCCTTGCCCGGCACGGGCATGATCGCGGTCTGCAGCGCATCGACAAAGGTCTGCAGCAATGCCGCGTCGTCGGTCAGCGGCAGCACCAGATGGGTGGAACCGGCGTAGGCATAGAGCGCCGTGCGGCCGCCGTCGCGGTGGGCCAGCAACGCCTTGATCTTGAGCTTGGCGCGCTCCAGCCGGGTTGGCGTGATGTCGATCGCGTTCATGTCGGGCGTCAGGTCCACGGCAATGACAAGCGGCGCCTTGTCCGAAAGGAACGGCGGCCGCTCGCGTTCCCACGTGGGCCCGGCCAGCGCCAGCGCGCCCAGTGCCAGGGCCAGCGCCGTCATATGCACCGGGCGCACCGTGCGATGGCGGCCCTCGCGCACGACCAGCGCGTCAAGCAGATGCGGGGCGATGGTCCCGCGCCAGCGGCGCCGCACGTCGGCTTGCCTGCTCAAAGCCCACGGCAGCCACACGGCGGCAATCAGCACCAGCAGCCACGCGGGGCGCAGGAAATGGAACTGGGTCAGCGCCTGGAGGCCATCGCTCATGCAGCGGGCTCCTTGCGCACGTTCGACTCCGGCGCGCGTGCCAGCGCGTACGCATAGGCTGCCATGGCCACCTGGTACGCCAGCACCAGCAGCACGGCGGCGCCTAGCGGCCACATGAACAGTTCGCGGCGCGGGCGCCAGCTCAACGTCTTTTCCTTGTGTGGCGTCACGCGGTCGAGCGTGGCATAGATCGATGCCAGCGCGGTCTGGTCGGCGCCGAAGAAGTAGCGGCCGCCCGTGGCGCTGGCAATGCGCTGCAGCGTTTGCAGATCCACCTTCTGCTCGCCAGTGGCGGCAGGATCGCCAATGCCCACGGTATGCACCACCACGCCGCGCGTCCGGGCGATATCCGCTGCCTGCGCTGGCGGCATGCGGCTGGCCGTGTCATTGCCGTCGGTCAGCAGGATCAGCACCTTCTCGGCGGCCTGGCTGTTGTCGAACATCTTGATGCCGAGTCCGATGGCATCGCCCAGCGACGTGCTGGCGCCGGCCATGCCGGGCACCATGTCGTCGATCAGCGTGCGCACCAGTGCGTGGTCGAGCGTGAACGGCGCCAGCGGATATGGCGCATCGCCAAACACGATCAGTCCGATGCGGTCGCCGGGCCGGTGGGCCACGAAATCGCTCACCACCTGACGTACGGCTTGCACGCGCGCTTCGACCACGCCGGTGGGGTCCTTGAAGTCGCGGGTGTCCATCGACTGCGACAAGTCCAGGGCCAGCAGCAGGTCACGCACGGGTTCGCTCTTGTAGACCGGCGGCTCCAGGAACTGCGGCCGCGCCAGCGCCACCACGACCAGCGCCCAGGCCAGCGGCGCCAGCAGATGCTGCATCAGGTTGCGCCGTGGCACATGCGCGCCGGCGGCGGGCTGCAGCCCGGCCGCGCTGGCGACCTCGCCAAAGAACGGCAGCCGCACCGATGCACTGGTTTCGCGATACGGCGGCACCCGCCACCACACCAGCAGCGGCAGGGGCAGCAGCACGAACAGCCACGGATAGGCAAACGCGATCATGCGGGCGGCGCCTGATGCTCGGCAATCCAGCGGCGGCAGGCAGCCGCCGTGTCACGGGTCTGCTGTGCCGGCCAGTGTCCGAGCGCGGCGCGGTTCAGGTATTCGGTTTCGATCAGGGCGGCCAGCGGCGGCACGGCATCCGTCGCCCGCCCGGCGTGGGCCAGCAGGAAATCGCGCCAGGACGTGCCGGACAGGGCAGCCACGGTCTCGCGCGGCCAGGCTGCCAGCGCGGTGCGCTTGAGCAGTTCCGCCAACCCCAGCAGCGCCTGCGCGCGATCCGCACCTTCAGGGCCATCGGCATCCAACCCGGCCTGCAGGCGGCCCAGTTCCCTCAGCGCGGCCCGCCGATAACGGTTGGCGCGCCAGTGGCGCCACATTCGCCAGCCCAGCCACAGCAAGGCGCAGAGCACGCAGATGCCGGCCACGAGCCAGCCCGCCGTCTGGGGCAACCAGGATGGCGGGGGCGGCGTGACGATATCGGCCAGATCGTTCACCTGACGGGTCCTCCCCATGGCGCGTCGGAACAGGCCGGGCGGGACCAGGCCCGAGCCGACTGCATGCGGGCAGGTTACGCCGAGGCCGGCGGAATCCGAATTCAGAGTTTTTGGCGCCGATATTTAGCGATTTCGGTAACCGGCCGCCTAGGCTACAACCCTTCCGGCAGCAGATCCCGCACCGCATCGCGCATCACACGGGCCAGCAACTGCTGCCGCTCGCGCGGCATACGGGCCAGCGTGGTGGCTACGCTGATACCGGCCACGGGTTCGCCATCGCGATCCGCAACGGCCATGCCCACTGCCAGAGCGCCGCGCGTGGCGTGGTTGCCGATGACCGAGTAGCCGCGCTCGCGCGTGGCGCGGATCAGGATGCGCATGCGGTCGGGCGTCATGCCGCCGTATTGCACCAGCGCGTCGGCATTGGTGGCGATGACGTCGTCCACCGCGCCATCGGACAGCGCCGCCAGCAGCGCCAGCCCGGCGGCGCCCACCCCCAGCGGCTGGCGGGTACCGACCTGGATCACCAGTACCTGCACCGGATGCGTGCCGACATGGCGCGCGATGCAGCGTGACAGCGCCCCGTCGCGGACGATGCCGAATGCTGCATCGCCGCAGGCCTGGCTGATGCGGGCCAGCACCGGATGGAGCCGCTCGGCCAGGTCGGCAGACTCGCCGCGCTGCGGCAGCGCCGCAAGCCGCGGGCCCTTTACGTACCGGAAGCGCCCGCGCTGCACCACATAGCCACACTCGATCAGCGTGGCGAGCAGCCGGTAGACGGTAGGCCGCTCCAGCGCTGCGGCGCGGCACAGGTCCACCACGCGCAAGCCGTCCTTGCCGCCCGCCAGGATGGCATCCAGCAGCGTCAGGCCGCGCCGCAAGGCGCGTGCGCCCTCTTCGACGGATTGGCCCTGATCGTCCGCCTGGCGGACGTTCTGATTCGCAGTACGAGAACGCATGGGAAAGAATTGGCTGGCCGGGATGCAGTCCGCAGTATGCCGCAGAAGCCACGCCCAAGCGTCCGCCGGCCACGATATCCAAAAACAGGAGACAGCCATCATGACCATCCGCAGCCGGGCGCGCAGGCGCCTGTTCAGCCATGCCCTTGCGGGCGCCGTTGCCGTTGCCGCCACGCTGGTGTGCGGCGCTTCCCCGGCGCTGGCCGCCGATCCCGCATTCCCCACGCGCCCGGTGCGGCTGGTGGTTGGCTACGCGGCCGGGGGGGCCACCGACGTGCTGGCCCGGCTGGTGGCGCAGAAGATGGGCGAGGCGCTGGGCCAGCCGATGGTGGTGGAAAACCGCGCCGGGGCCAACAGCAACGTGGGGGCTGAGGTGGTCGCCAAGGCCACGCCGGACGGCTACACGCTGTACGTCTACACCATCGCCAACACCATCAACGCCACGCTGTACGACAAGCTCAACTACGACCCGGCCAAGGATTTCGAGCTGGTCGGCATGATCGCCCGCATTCCCAACGTGCTGGTGGTCAATCCCGCCCTGCCGGTGAAGAGCGTGGCCGACTACGTGAAGCTGGCGAAGACATCGCCCAATGGGGTGACGTTCGCGTCATCGGGCAGCGGGTCGTCGATCCATCTGTCCGGCGAGATCTTCCGCACCCGCAGCGGCGCCAACATGCTGCACGTGCCTTACAAGGGCAGTGCCCCGGCCGTGACCGACCTGATGGGCGGCCAGGTGCAGTCGATGTTCGACAACACGCCGTCGGCGCTGCCGCATGTGAAGTCCGGCAAGCTGCGCGCCATTGCGGTGACCAGCGCGCAACGCATGCCGCTGCTGCCCGACGTGCCCACGGTGGCCGAATCGGGCTATCCGGGATTCGACGTGCAGTCGTGGTTTGCCATCTCCGCGCCGGCCGGCACGCCCCGCCCCGTGGTGGACCGCCTCAACGCCGCGCTGAACAAGGCGCTGGGCAATGCCGACGTGCGCGAACGCATGCGCGACCTGGCCGCCACGCCGGAACCCGGCACGCCCGAGCAATGCCGCAACTTTGCGATGTCCGAGATCAAGCGCTGGCACGACGTAGTGCAGCAATCGGGCGCACGCGTCAACTAAGGAGTCCGAGAGTCCCATGTTTCCGATCGACCTGTTCTGGCGCGCCGCCGACCGCTGGCCCGACAACATCGCCATCGACGCCCCGGACGGCGCCTTGCGCTACCGCGAGCTGGCCGCCCAGGTGGCCGCGCTGGCCGCGCACTTCATCAAGCTCGACCCGGCACCGCAAAGCTGTGTGGGCATCTGCGCCGGCAACTCGGCCCAGCACATCGTGGCGCTGCTGGCCGTGCTGGCGAGCGGCAAGATCTGGGTGCCGCTGAATCCCAAGAGCACGCAGCCTGAACTGCGGCGCATCGTCGACGCCACCACGCCAGGCATCGTCGTGCTGGACGCCGCATGCGCAGCCTTGCTCGACGGTGCGCCCGGCACGCGCATCTACACCGACCAGGCGCCGGGCCCGGGCGAGTCGCTTGCATCGGCCGTCGCGCAGCACGCGGGCGCGGCGCGCCCTGTGCTGGACCTGGACCGCGACGCCACGCAGGCCATCAAGTTCACGGGCGGCACCACCGGCGCACCCAAGGGCGTGATGCAGCCGTATCGCGCCTGGCTGACCAATATCGTCAACCAGATCCATGCGTGGGGATTCACCGAGGCGGATCGCTATGTGATGGCCGCGCCGATCACGCATGGCACGTCCACCTATGTGATGCCGATCCTGGCCCAGGGCGGCTGCCACGTGATCATGGAAGGCAGCGGCGCCGAAGCGGTGCGCGCCGCGTTCCGCGACCGGCGCGGCACGGTCTGCTTCATGCCGCCCACGCTGATCTACATGCTGATGGCACTGCCCGGCACGTCGCGCGCCGATTATCCCGCCCTGCGCCGCCTGATCTACGGCGGCGCGCCGATGCCGCCGGAGAAGATCCGTCAGGCGCGTGAGTTCTTCGGCCCCGTGATGGCTACCACCTACGGCCAGACCGAGGCGCCGCAGCTGCTGACCGTGATCGGTCCCGACGATTTCGAAGACGAGCGCAACCTGGCGTCGGTGGGCCGCACCACCTGGTTCAGCGACGTGGCGATCATGGCCCCCGACGGCCGCCTGCTGCCCGCTGGCGAGGTGGGCGAAGTGGTGGCGCGCGGCGACCTGGTCATGACCGGCTACTGGAAGCGCCCCGACCTGACGGCCGCCACCATCGTCGATGGCTGGCTCCATACCGGCGACCGGGGCCTGATCGATGCGCGTGGCTTCCTGTTCCTGAAGGATCGCCTGCGCGACGTGGTTATCACGGGCGGCTTCAACGTCTATCCGATCGATGTGGAGAACGCGCTGGGCCAGCATCCGGCCGTGCATGAATGCGCCGTGTTCGGCGTACCCGACGACAAATGGGGCGAAGCCGTCCACGCTGCGGTGCAGCTGCGCGAAGGCTGCCAGGCGGCGGCCGCCGACCTGATCGCGTTCGTGCGCGAACGGCTGGGCCCGGTGCAGACGCCCAAGCAGATCCATTTCCACACCAGCCTGCCGCGCTCCACCGTTGGCAAGGTACTGAAGAACACCGTGCGCGACCAGGCCCTGGCCGCGCAACCTTCCGGAGAACAAGCATGAGCCAACAAGACAAGCCGGTGACCCGGCTCTGCACCCATACGCTGACCAGCCTGCACTATCGCGACGCCAACCTCGTGGAAGACCTGCTTGGCAAGACCACGTTTACCGAGGTAATGCTGATGCAGATCCTGGGACGCAAGCCAAGGCCCGTGGATATGCGCATCGCCGACATGGTGCTGGTGGTATTGATGGAACACGGCCTGACGCCCAGCGCGATTGCCACGCGCCTGATCTACATGAGCGCGCCCGAGAACCTGCAGGGCGCGGTGTCGGCCGGGCTGCTGGCCGTGGGCAGTTCGTTTGTCGGCACCATGGAAAACTGCTCGCAGCTGCTGGACCGCATCCTGGCCGCGCAGGACCCCGACGCCGAAGCGCTCGCCATCGCCCGCGACTGCAAGGCACGCAAGGCCCCGGTGCCCGGCTTTGGCCACCACCTGCACAAGCCGGTGGACCCGCGCGCCTACAAGCTGCTGGAACTGGGCGAAGCCGAGACGGATCTGGCCGGCGCGCATATCGGTGCGCTGAAGCGCCTGTCGGCCGCCGTGGACGAGGTCTATGGCCGTGCGATCACGATCAATGCCACCGGCGCCGTGGCCGCCCTGCTTGGCGAAATCGGCGTGCCGACGGCTGTCATGCGCGGTTTCGCGGTGATTTCGCGCGCGGCAGGTCTGGTGGCGCATATCGTCGAGGAACAGCAGAGCCCGTCGGGCCGCCATATCTGGGATGTGGTCGAGGAAGCAATTCCCTACGTGGGCAACGCGCCGCATGGGGATCACGCATGACCATGCCCCCGAACGCCCTGCCCCTGAGCCTGGCCGACCGCACCGTATTCGTGGCGGGCGGTGGCTCGGCGGGCCCCGGCTGGAGCATCGGCCGGGCCGCCAGCCTGACCTATGCACGCCTGGGTGCGCGCGTCTGTGTGGCCGATCGCGACGCGGCGTCGGCCGCCGAAACCACGGCACTGATCCGGGCCGAAGGCGGCCAGGCTGAAACCTTAGTTGGCGACGTGGCGGTCGAAGACGACGTCGTGCGGTTGTTTGCCGAGGCACGCGAGCGGTTCGGGCCGGTGGACGTGCTGCATCACAACGTCGGCATCGGCAAGCCGGGCGGCCCGCTCGACACCGCGCTGGACGACTTCGACGCGGCCCACAACGTCAACGTGCGCAGCCTGTTGCTGGCATCGCGGCAAGTACTGCCGTCGATGGCCGAGCGCGGGCGCGGTGCCATCGTCACGATTTCGTCGGTGGCCGGCCTGCGCTACCTCGGCTATCCGCACCTGTCGTATTGCGTGACGAAGGCCGCCGTGATCCAGTTCACGCGCATGATCGCGCAGCAGTATGCGGGCCAGGGCATCCGCGCCAACTGCGTGGTGCCCGGCCTGATCGACACGCCGCGTATTGCACACACGGTGGCGAAGCAGTTCTCCGACACCCTTGACGATGCCCGCGCGGCGCGCAGCCGGCAGGTGCCGCTGCAGCGCATGGGCACGGCATGGGAGGTGGCCCACGCCTGCGCGTTCCTGGCGTCGGATGCGGCCGCGTATGTGACCGGCACCGAACTGGTGGTGGATGGAGGCCTGACCGGCAAGTACGTGTAGCAGACCGGGAGGTGGTCGGTGAGGTGGTCAGTGAGGTGCTCAGTGCAGATCCGAGTCGGCATAGGCTGCGGTGGTGCTGGCCGACGCGTGACCCAGCTGGCGCTGCACGGCCTTGCGGCCCACGCCGCGCGCCAGCGCGTGGGCGCGGGCCGTGTGCCGCAGCCAGTGCGCGCTGGCCTGCGCGAGGTGCGTGGCCGCCGTGGGATCTTCGTCCGCCAACGCCTGGCCCGCCCGCGTGAAGCAGCGCTTCCAGATTGCCGCAACCTGGGCGACAGACAGCGGCGTGTCATCGGCTTCCTGCAGCACGCGGCCGATCAGTGGCGTAGCGGCCGGCAACCGTTCGACGTCGCGCCCCAACCCGCGCGCTTCCATGTGATCGCGCAAGGCGTCGATCACGGTTTCGGGCAGGTCGTTGGTGCGAGCCCGATTGCCCGGCACGCGCAGCCGCCAGCCGTCGGTCTGCGACAGATGCGCCACGGTCAGCTGCCCCTGCTCCGAGACACGCAGCCCCGTGGCGTGCACAAGCCTCAGCATGAACTGCAGGCGCACCGTGCGCGGATCATCGGCGGGCAGCGCGCCTACGTACTGCTTCAGGTGCTGCCATTGGGTGCGGCTGAGACTGCGATCCGCCTGGATGCGCGGCGCGGCGGCCGCTTGGGGCTGCGCGGCTGATGCGAACGGGTTGTCGGGCAGGTGTCCCTGCCGCACCAGCCACGCACATAGCGCCTTCAGGATCTTTGCCGCATGGCCGATGCTCGACGGCGATAGCGGCCCTTCGAACGGCCGCCAGTCCGGGCCATTGCGCGCAGAGCCACGCCGCCCCACCCATTGCGCGGCCGGTTGTGGATCGGCCAGGAATGCCAGGTACGCGCGGCAATCGTCGGCGTCCAGGCTTGCCAGCGTCTTGCTCCGCACGAAAACGGCCCACAGCAGGAAGCGCTCTGCCTGGGTGCGATAGGCGCGCCAGGTGTGGCTGCCGTCCGGGCCGTACTCTTCCAGCCAGGTCTGGATGATCCGCACATCGGCCTGGGCTGCCGCGTGCCGCAGCGATTCGAGCGGAGCCAGCGCCGGCGGGCCAGCGTCGGGCATATCCGGCACATCCGCACGGCGCGGCGTCATCGCCTGCGCGTGCAGCCATGCCTCGACCTCGCGGGCGGTGGCTTCGCCAATGCCGTGCGCGTGGCGATACCAGGTGCGTGGATCGGCGGCGACGGCTGCCCCGAGTGCGCCCAACGTGGTCCAGCCCGTTGCCACCAGCCGGGCCGCGATGGCCGGCGTGAACCAGCCGGCTACGGCGTCGCCCGGCAAGGGGCGTACCAGCAGCAGTGGCTGCAGCGCATCCAGCGCCCGCAGCAGCTTGCGCTGGCGTGTCTGGCGTGCGGTGGCGCTCTCGGTGGCGGGCGGCACGATCATCGCCAGCCAGGTCTTCTCGGTCAGGATGGCGGCTTCGCCATCGGCGCGTGGGCGCGTTGCCAGCCGCTTGATGCCGCGTGCCAGCTCGGCTTCGATCCAGGCCAGCGTGGTACGTGCCTGGCGCAGATCCAGGCCCGGCGTCAGATAGCGTGCGGCCAGCCGGCCAAGGTCGAGACCCTGCAGGTAGCCACGGTAGTAGGCAAAGTGATGCGGCCCGAGCAAACGCGCCGGGGCCACCGGCGGGCGCTGGCGCCGGCGAACGGCCTGCGCGGCGCGGGGTACGGCGGAAGACAAGGGATGAAAAGCGGGAACCGCAAACAGCAAAGGGCGCGATGATACCCGATGGGAGACGCGGGAGACGCGGCTCGCGCTCCCGTCGTGTTGGAGCGGGGAGAAAGCGATCAGCCTGCAGGCGCCGCTGGCAGCCGTACACGCACCCCGAGCCCGCCCAGCGGCGAGGTTGCCAGCTCGAAGCTGCCGCCGTATAGCGCGCAGACATCGCGCACGATCGCCAGCCCCAGCCCGCTGCCTTCGGCCGACTCGTCGAGCCGCGCATACGGTTGCACGGCCTGCGCCATCGCGGCGGCCGGCATGCCGGGGCCATCGTCGTCGATACGGATTTCCACCTCGGCGGCCTGCGTCACCAGATCGACGCGAATCCTGGCCTGGGCCCACTGCCACGCGTTGTCCAGCAGGTTGCCGAGCATTTCCACCAGATCCTGGCGGTCGCCGGCAAAGCTGGCCTGGCCTTCGATATCGACGGCGATGGGCTTGTCGGCGTGCAGTCGGGTCAGCGCGCGCACCAGTTCGTCAACGGCAGGACGCACCGCCACCGCGCCGCCGGCCGCCCCGCCCGCTCCGGCTGCCCGGGCCCGCGCCAGGTGGCGGTCTACCTGCTGCCGCATGGCATCCACCTGCAGCATCACGCGCTGCGAAGCGGGCGCGGTCAGTGTTGCCGCATCGTTCGCCAGGATGGCGAGCGGCGTCTTGACCGCATGCGCAAGGTCTGCCGCCTGGCGGCGCGAGCGCTCCACCGCCTCATGATTGCGGCGCAGCAACAGGTGGATCTCGTCCACCAGCGGCTGTACTTCGGCCGGCCACGCGCCCTGCAGCGTCGGCGCCTGGCCCGCCTGCAGCCGTGCCACCGCCGCGCGCAGCCGCGACAACGGTGCCAGCCCGAAGCGGATCTGCGCCCATACCGCGCCCAGGATGCCCAGGCCCAGCACGCCCAGCGACAGCCACAGCAGATGCCGGAACGATCGCTTGGCCTGCCGCAGCTCGGTGCGGTCCAGCGCCACGGTGATGTCGACCGGGGCATCGGCGCCGGTCAGTTGCAGCCGGCGCGATTTCACCAGCAGCGACTGGTCGCGCGGCCCCACGCGGATATCGGCTTCGCCCTCGCCAACCCGGCGTTCCACGGCCACGGGGATATCGACATCCCAGAGCGAACGCGAGCGCAGCGTCTGGGTGCCCGACGACGCCTGCCAGTAGGCCCCGGCATAGGGCAGTTCGAAGCGCGGATCGGCCGGCTGGCGGGTCAGTTCCAGCTTGCCGTCGGCGCGCCATTCGAGCGCGGCGGTCAGGCTGGTCAGGTCGCGGTCGAGTTCGGCGATATAGGTGCGGTCGACGTGACGGCCGAACAGCGTGTCCAGCAGCCAGCCGGTGGTGCACAGCGTGCCCGCGATCCACAGCGTGGCAATGCCCAGCAGGCGCCGGGCGATCGAGGCGCGCTTCATGCGGCGTCGGCCGGCGGCCGCATGCGGTAGCCCAGGCCCCGCACGGTCTCGATAACGTCGACGCCCAGCTTGCGGCGCAGGCGCCCCACGAAGACCTCGATGGTATTGCTGTCGCGGTCGAAATCCTGCGCGTAGATATGCTCGGTCAGCGTGGTCTTGCTGACGATGGTGCCCTGGTGGTGCATCAGGTAGTCCAGCACCTTGAACTCGTGCGCGGTCAGCGTGACCGGGTTGCCGTGCACGCTGACCTGGCCGCTGCCGGGCGCCAGCAGCACGGGGCCGCAGGCCAGCGTGGGCGAAGTGCGGCCGGCAGACCGACGGATCAGCGCGCGGATGCGCGCCAGCAGTTCTTCGGTGCGGAACGGCTTGGTCAGGTAGTCGTCGGCGCCGGCGTCGATACCCTCCACCTTCTCCACCCAGCTGTCGCGCGCGGTCAGGATCAGCACCGGTACATCGTTGCCGGCCTGGCGCCAGCGCTTGAGTACGGTCAGGCCGTCGAGCCGGGGCAGGCCCAGGTCGAGCACGACCGTGTCATAGGGATGTTCGGCGCCCAGGTGTTCGGCGTCGATGCCGTCGGCGGCATGATCCACCGCGTAGCCGGCCTGGGTCAGTGCCTGCGCAAGCTGGGCGGCCAGTGTGCCTTCATCTTCGACAAGGAGGATGCGCATGGCGGTTCAGGGCTTGCGCGCGCGGTCGAGATCGTGGCCCTTGGCCTTGAGCAGCCTGGCATCGCGTGCGTCATATTCGAGCTTGGCGACGGTGCCGGTGGGCAGCAGAAGCTTGACTTCGTATTGCCAGATGCCGTCGTCGCGATCCAGCTTCACGTCGATGACGTCGCCCGAATACTGGCGCGAGACGGTGTCCAGGATGCGCGCCAGGGGCAGTATCTCGCCGGAACGCAGGGCCGCGCGGGCGCGGTCGGCGTCGGTATCGGCCAGCGCCACGCCGGCACTGCCCGCCGCGCCCAGCACGGCCAGCAGGATCAGCATGCGGCAGGCGCCGCGAAGGCGTGCGCCGGAACGGAAAGCGGGCGAGCCCGTGACGGCGGATGTGGGAGGGGGCGAGGCAGTCATTTGCGGCATTCTCGGCCGGGCAAGCTGAACGGCGCCTGAACGGAATGCTCAGGTGCCATTCAGGTACCACGGCGCATGATGCCCTCAAGATTCCCACAACCCCGGCACCATGTCACGTTCCAGCAAACTCCTGTCCCCGCGTTACCCCACCCTGCGCAGCCTTGGCGCGGGCCTGGCCCAGCTGGCCCCGCTGGCGGTGGCCATGGCCGGTGCCGGCCTGCCCTTCTGGCTCCAGACGCTGGGCCACTAGGCAGGACCGGCAATGATCGGCCTTACGAGCCGACCGTCACGAACACCGGGTTCGAATAGAACCACAGGTCGTTGTAGTTACGCGCGTTGATCGCATCGAAGCGCGCGTTGGCGTCCGTGATCGAGATCTGCTTGTCCGGCAGCGGATTGCCGTTGGTCGTTTCACCGGCCACATTCATGCCCAGATTGGTGCCGCGCAGGCGGAAGTACTGGTTCTTGGCGGCCTTGTAGGTGTAGGTCACGGTGTTGTAGCCGTCCTTGTCCAGCTTCCAGTCGGCCGACGTGAACGTGGCAACCACCTTCGTCGAGTCGTTGGTGTCCTTGCTGTACCCAGGCGTGCCGGACGCGGCGCGCGGCGTCACATCGCCGGCGATCAGGTCGATATGGTCCACCACAGGCCGCATGTTGACGCTGACGCCACCATTGATCGGATACTGGTAGTTATTGCGATCCGGGCTCTTGAAGCGGATGGTCACGGTCACCGTCTCGCCGGCCCTGGCCTTGAGTTCGCCACCCATCTCGCCCTTGCTGGCACCGCTGGCAACGTTGAAGTCCAGCGCGTTGATCAGGTCGCCAAAGACCGAGAACATCTTGCCCGACCGGACGCCTTCCAGCACACCCTTGATGCCGGTGTTCTTGTTCTCGATCCAGACATAGGTCTTGGCGTACTCGCCCGGGAAATAGCCGCTGCTGTTGGTACCGACGGTCTTGAAGTGGTGGTCGGAGTCGCCCACGTTCCAGAATCGGCGGCCATCGCCCAGCATCGCGTCCCAGATGCCTCCAACCTGTGCCACCACGTAGTCCACGCCGCCGTAGACGCGGCTCTTGAGGTTGGCGTCGATGTAGGCAGAGTTGTAGCCACCGCGATCCGGCTCCATCTGGTTGCCGACCATGCCTTCCACGGCGAATGCGATGTTCGGGGCCGTATCGTTGAACTCGCGATAATCGGCGGCGGTGTATTTGCCAGGGTTGCGCGACGGGTGATTGATCAGCGCGTAGCTGGAGTCCGGGAAGTTGTCACGCAGCCAGGCCACCGCCTTGACGGCATCGGCGTGGGTCGTATAGGCACGCGTGCCGGCGGCGTTCCAGTTGGCGACATCCACCGCATCGAACGACGTGTCGGGGCGGTTCGTGAAGTAATACTCGAACTGGTTGGCGGCCTTGGTGGCCGTAGCCAGCGGCGCGCCCGTGAAAATCCCCACGTTCATATGGTCGTGGGTCGGCATATCCCATTCGAACGCCGAGAAGATCAGCTTGTTGACATAGCTGCCATTGACCTGAAGCTGGCGGACGGCCGGGATTTCGTAGTCGGCCATGGCCTTCGAGAACGGCAGCGGCCCGCCCACGATGGCGGTGCCGTTCTGGTCGCGCGTGGACACGCGCAGGTGGTTCGTGATGGCGGTCCAGTCCAGGTTGTTGGTGATCATGGCCTGGTCCAGCACGTCGACCAGCTTGCTTTGCGCATCGTCGGATTCGGTCGTGTGGACATGCAGGTCGCCCGTGGTCCACTTGCCGGTGACTTCCGCCTGAGGCGTGGCAGGCGTGACTGGCGTGGTGGTGGGCGGCGTGGCGCCATTGTTGCCGCTGGTGCTGCTGGTGTCGTCGCTGCCGTTGCAGCCATAGAACGCAAAAGCGACGGTCATTGCCGCCGCCAGGCTGATTGCAGACTTCATGTGACGCATGAAACTTCCCCGTTATCCTGTTGATATTTCGACCCAATTCGCCGTGCTGCTTCGGCCTTGAGGTCAAACGTCAACGGATCGGCGCGCCCAAAGGTCCAGCCGCACTGACCGGCTCATCTTTGGGCGCGATAATGACAATGTCACATGACAGGAAAGTGATGCTTTAGTGATATTTTCGGGTCGCGCGCCGGAATCAGAACACCAGTGTGGCCGTGGCCATGACGGTGGCCGTGCTGTCGAGCCGGTTCTTGCTGGTCACCGTCGGCACCCAGCGCAGGCTGAATGACAGCGGGGCCTTGCCGCCCAGCTTGGTGTCATAGGTGACAATCGGGCCGATCGTGAAGTCGTGCCCGCGGAAGCCGTTCAGGCGGTCTGCCGTGGGGCCGGTATCGTCGCCGAGCTGCTGGATCGTCCCCATCACCAGACCCGCCCCCCAATTGCCAAACTTCTTCACGCCCATCACGTCCAGGGTGAACAGCGGCGCATTCTGGTAATCGGTGGCCGTATTGCGCGTATAGAACTGGAACGCCGCCACGGCATTGAATTCCAGCCCGTATTCCGGCATCAGGTGCGTGAAGGCCACCTGCGGCACGAAGGTCCAGTTGTTCAGGCTGGGATTCGCCAGCGCGTTCTTGTCGTACTGGCCCGTGGGCGCCCAGACGTTGAAGCTCAACGCCATATGGGTGGTCTTCGAAAAGTGGTAGCCGGCGATCAGCGGGCTGAAATACATGTCATAGAGGTTCGACGCACGGTCGGAGGCGCCACGCGAGAACGTGTTGCCACCGGGGCCGGCGAACACGGCGCTGGTATGCACCGTCGTCCAGACATACGGCAGCGTGAAGCTCGACGCAAAATTCCAGGCACCGGGCCCGGTGTCCCAGACCTTCATCATCGTTGCCAGCGTGAAAGCGATCTTGGCATCGATGCCTGCGGTGGTTCGCCCGCCGACCGGCACCTCGCGGCCGCTGCCGACCGAGCCATCCATATAGAGCTGCTGCAGGTTGGCAATCCACACTGGCTGGTCGGGAATCACCCCAACGTTCGGCGACACGCTGGTGCCCGCCACCGGCCGGCCGAGTGCGCCTTCGGTAGCGTGTCCGGCCAATGGCGACAGCAGGCTCCCCACTGTCATGACACCGAAGACGGCCGAACGTGCGCGAATCATGGGGTCTCCTTGCGGGCGTATGAGGGTGCTGCAGTAACGAAAAAGGGTTGCAGCATCCTCTCAGATTCCAGCGTGTCTGGAATTCACTTTTATAGGTGCGCGAGTTGAATGTTTTTTTCGAATCGTGGCATCGCCTTGAAATCCGTTCGGCCACGGTTTCCGAATTGACCGCAAACAACGATGACACCGGCCGGTGCTGATGGAATCAGACGCGGGATTTTTCGTCCCGTCTTGTTTTCTCCCTTCCATCATCACCGTACTGGAGTTCACCATTATGCGAAGCAATGGGAGTTTCCGCGCCCGCCAATGCTGGCGGGCCTGGTTTGTGACGGCTGCCCTGTTCGGGATATTCCATGCATGGCTGCCCGATGCCAATGCGCAATATGCCTCCCGGCAGCTCAAACCATCGGATGTATTCGATACCACGAAGAAAATCATCTATCAGGACGATTTTCGCGGCGATTTCAGGAAATGGACGCTTTCGATCGATGCCCTGTACGACCCCGCCGCGCGTCCGCTGACCTCCGACCGCGTCACCAGGGAAGCCATGGCCGGATTGCCGGGCCGCCTGCCGGTGAAATTCCATCTGCCGGGCACGCCGGGCACATTCCGCTCGGAACTGGCGCTTCCTGCCGAAGAGGGGCTGCAGGAACGCTGGTACGGCGCGCGTATCGCCGTGGATCAGATTACCGACAAGGCCGGGTATATCGTCCTGCAATGGCATGCCGTCATGGGCAAGGACAAGGTGAACAGGAATTTCCCGAACCTGGCGATTCATCAGAAAGACGACAAATGGGTGGTGGCGCGCGCGTGGGGCACGCCAGCCAATATTCAGCGTTCGAGCACCGAACTCCCTGGCAGCGTGGTGCCCGGAACGTTGACCAATTGGGTCATTCACACGAAATGGGCAACCGACAGCAGCGGCATTGTCGAGATCTGGAAGGATGACACGCTCGTCTACCAGCAAAAGGGCCAGAACGCCTATAACCTGTCCGTCGACCGCACGCCCTATCTGAAAACCGGTATCTACCGGCCGGCACGAAAGGATTCGACCACCAGCGAAGCGCCGATTGTCGTGCGTGTCAGCGACATGCGGATCGGGCGCTCCGATGCAGGATATGGCGAAGTGTCTCCAGTGGTCAGCGGCACGCTGGGCAAATGGAACAGCAATCGACGCACCGGCAGCCTGCTGTTCCCGATCGACTTCGGCAGGGAGGTCGACAAAGGCACCGTTGGGTTTATCGTCCCCCAGCAGGCGGGCGTCACAGGCGGCCCCGCGTCGATGGTATGGACGGCGGGGCTGTCAGATCGGTCGATGTTCTCGGTGGAATTGACAAACCGGCTCGATGGCCGCAGCCGAGCCGTCAATATCCGGGGCTACCGCCATAATGGCTGCACCTACGCCGCCATGAACGTGGCGGTTGACTGCCGGAACCGCAAGAACAGCCGGCTCGAATTGTTTTTCGACCGCGAAGATAATCGGGGGCTGCCAGAAGGGCTTTACGAGGGCAAACTGACCGTCGAGGCGCTCGGCTGGAAAGATGTGGCGTATCGCCGAACCATCAAGGCCGATATCCGGATATTCGTGACCGGAATCTCGGGCGAACTCAGGCCGGGAACGTTGACCGGCGTGCGCGGCCTGGATCGGCATATCCAGCGTGGCACGATTGGCTTTCTGGTGCCTGCCCAGTCGGACGCCAGCGGACCGCGGACCATGTTGGTGGACCAGGTATCGCAGGACACGAAATTGACGGTGACGATTGCCGATCAGGGCACGGGGGCGCGCTATCCCGTCGTGGTGCGCGCGCGGCGCCAAACCGGCACATGCGGCAAGTTCAGGATGAATAACACAATTGCCTGCGGCGGCTATGAAAAGCAAAGCGACCTGGAACTGGAATATCGCGCGGCAGATAATCCCGATCTGCCCGCCGGGCGCTATACCGGCAGCGTTTTCGTGCTCGCCCAGGGCAGTTACGAAAGCTGGTTCCAGCGCCCCATCGCCATCGGACTGATCGTGCGGAAATAATGGCCGGTTGGCCCAGCCCGCGTGCACACGGGGCTGGGCTACCACCCTGCCATGCGTGACGACGGTCAGACCGCGCCGCGCGTCTCCACATACAGCGCGTACACGGAATGGCTGCTGGCCATATACAGGCGGTTGCGCTTCGGGCCGCCGAAGCACAGGTTCGGGCAACGCTCCGGCAGGTGGATATGACCAATCGCCTTGCCCTGCGCGTTGAACACGCGCACGCCGTCGAGCTTCGACGGATCGGCGCCCGGCGCGCCGCTGCTGCCCCAGCCGGCCCAGATATTGCCGTCCACGTCGACCTTGAAGCCATCGAGCGCGCCCGGGCCGTTGGCGTCGATCAGCCGGGTCTTGTTGCCAGGCTGGCCGTCGGCGCCCACGTCATAGGCCCACATCACGCGGTTAGGCTGGGCACGCGATTCGATGATGTAGAGCTTCTTCTCGTCCGGCGAGAAGGCCAGGCCATTCGGGCCATTCAGGTCGGCAATGACCTGGGTCACGCTGTTGTCCTTCGGATCGATCCGATAGACGGCGTGCGGCAGTTCCGAGGCCGCCTTGTCGCCCTCCCAGTCCCCGGCAATGCCGAACGGCGGGTCGGTGAACCAGAGCGAGCCATCCGACTTGCAGACGATATCGTTCGGCGAATTGAAGCGCTTGCCCTGGTAGCGGTCGGCCAGCACGGTAATCGAGCCATCGTATTCGGTGCGCGTGACGCGCCGCGTCAGGTGTTCGCAGCTGACCAGGCGGCCCTGCTTGTCACGGCAGTGTCCATTGGTGAAGTTGGCCGGCGAACGGAACACGCTCCACTGGTTCGACGTTTCATCGAACTTGATGATGCGGTTGTTCGGGATATCCGAAAACAGCAGGTAGCGGCCATCGGCAAAGTAGACCGGCCCTTCCACCCACCGGAACCCCGTGGCCACCTGCTCCACGGTGGAACTGAACAGCCGGTACTTGCCGAAGCTCGGATCCAGGATCTCGACGGCAGGGTCGGGATAGCGCTGCGCGGCCTTGAATTCGAACGCCTGGGCCAGTGCCTGGCCGCTCGCGGCCGCTGCGCCTAGCGCGGCGCCAGCCTTGAGCAGGTGGCGGCGCCCCGCGTCAACGCCCGTCTTGTTCTTGTCCATGCTGTCTCCTCATCGGATGGTGGAATGGGTCCAGACGGACCTTTTATAGTTGTCCGACATCCTATGAGAAAAATTGCCTCGCAGCAAGCACTTGTATGATGACATGCATTTGGATGTGCCTTGCCCACATCGCCAGCACGGGAAAGGTTCGGTGCTATGGTCTGGATGTGCGCGTCCGGGACAGGACGCCTGACATGCCTTCTCAACTCTCCTGAAGCACGCCCGAATCATGGCAAGCGCTCTCCTCCTCGAAAATATCCACGCCAGCGGGCAGCAACTGCTGGGCCGCCACCATATCGACATCGCCACGCAAAGCAAGGCGCTGGCTGGCGACGCACTGCTGGCCGCCGTACGCGACCACGACCTGCTGGGCATCCGCTCGGCCACGCACCTGACCGCCGAACACTTTGCCAGCGCGCAGCGCCTGCTGACCGTGGGCTGTTTCTGCATCGGCACGTCGCAGGTAGACCTGGGCGCCGCCGCGCATGCCGGCATCCCGGTGTTCAACGCACCGTTTTCGAATACGCGTTCGGTGGCGGAACTGGTGATCGGCCAGACCATCATGCTGATGCGCCGCGTACCCGAAAAGAGCCGTGCGGCCCATCAGGGCCAATGGCAGAAATCGGCCAAGGGATCGTTCGAAATCCGCGGCAAGACAATGGCGGTGATCGGCTACGGCAATATTGGCGCGCAGGTGGGTATCCTGGCCGAAGCCATGGGCATGCGCGTGGTGTTCTACGACATCCGCCCTCGTCTGTCGATTGGCGGCGCGGTGCCGATGCACTCACTGGAAGACGCGCTGGCCGCCGCCGATGTGGTGACGCTGCACGTGCCGGCCACGCCCCAGACCCGCAACCTGCTGAACGCGAAGGCCCTGGCGGCGATGCGTCCGGGCAGCATCCTGCTGAACGCGTCGCGCGGCACCGTGGTCGATATCGAAGCGCTGGCGAAACTGCTGGACGACGGCCATATTGCCGGCGCCGCCATCGACGTATTCCCCGAAGAACCGCGTAGCAATGCCGACCCGTTTGTGACCCCGCTGCAGGGTAAGCCAAACGTGATTCTTACGCCGCACGTGGGCGGCAGCACCGAGGAGGCCCAGGAGAATATCGGCGTAGAAGTGGCCACCAAGCTCGCCAATTTCCTGGAAACCGGCGCCACGATTGGCGCGGTGAACCTGCCGCAGATCCAGCCCAATCCGCTGGACTCGCCGGCGCGGGTGCTGAATATCCACTACAACCGCCCCGGCACACTGTCGCACCTGAACCAGGCGCTGGCCGAGATCGGCGCCAATATCGAGGCCCAGCAACTGCAGACCGAGGGCGACATCGGCTATGTCATTACCGATATCAGCCTGGTGCCGCCAGCAGGATGGGCCGAAAAGCTGATGGAACACGACGCGTTCATCCGCTCGCGCGTGATCGAGAACCGCTAGGCAGTACCCTGCCAGAGCCCGCATGCAGCCACCGCATGCGGGCGATGAAATCGGTGGATATGCGCCGCACCCCCGCCGTTTCCCGATAGCCGCCGCCCGGCGGCATTGTCATACTGCGCGAACAACCTCGCAGACCGGACATGCACGATCCGGCAGACAATCAGGAGACAACCTCATGCAACGACGTCGCTTCTTCCGCGTAGTGCTGGCCGCTTCGGGCCTGTTGCTGGCGGCATCGCCCGGCACTCATGCACTGGCTGCCGATGAATTCCCCACCCGTCCGATCCGGCTTATCGTGCCGTACGGCGCCGGCGGCGTGACCGACCAGGTGGCACGCGCCCTGGCCGACGCGGCGGGCCGCGAACTGGGTCAGTCCATCGTCGTGGAAAACAAGCCCGGCGTCAGCGGCACGCTGGGCGCCACCCAGATGGTGACCACCGAGCCCGATGGCTACACGTTGAGCATGGCGCCCGTGGTGATCTTCCGCCTGCCGCACGTGCAGAAGATGCGCTACGACCCGCTCAAGGATCTGACCTACGTGTCGATGATCGCGGACTACAACTTCGCCGTGGCCGTGAAGAAGGACGCCAAGTGGCAGACCATGCAGGAACTGATTGCCGATGCGAAAGCAAACAAGAAAGGCATCAGCTACGGCACCACCGGCATCTATGGCAGCCAGCACCTGACGATCTCCGAACTGGCGCGCGTGTCGCAGTCGAACTGGACGCACGTGCCGTACAAGGGCGACGCCGAGGCCATTACGGCGTTGCTGAGTGGCTCGTCCGATGTGGCGGTGCTGTCCAACACGCTGCTGCCCTATGTGCAGAACGGCCAAATGCGGGTGCTGGCCACGCTGTCGGAAAAGCGCGCAGCCGACTTCCCGAATGCGCCGACGCTGAAGGAAATCGGCTACCCGGTGTGGTCGAACTCGCCATTCGGCATCATCGGCCCGGCCAATATGAAACCGGCCGTCGTCAAACGTCTCGACGAAGCCTTCCGCAACGCGCTCAAGGACCCGAAGTTCCTGAACGTGACGCGCCAGTACGGCATGGTCACCAACTACATGGGCCCGGAACAATACGGGGCCTACGCGCAGAAAGCATTCAAGAGCGAGGGCGAAATCATTTCGCGCCTGGCCGAGGCCATGAAGAATCAGTAGGGACCATCAAGCAGCGTTGTTGTGACGCGGTTTGATCGAACGTGACAACGCAAAGGGGCCAATCCTTTCGGATTGGCCCCTGTTCACTTTCAGGCCCCATCATAAAACGCATTCCGTGGACGGTCGATGCGGGGCACGGTGTTCGCCGCGTGCATCGACGCCTTGACTACCGGCTTTGCCACTGGCGCGGGCTGGATGCCCTGCTCCGCCGCGACCTTGGCCTCGGCGGCCTGAATGTCGGCGGGATAGTCGTCGTCGTTGCGGCCGGGGTGGTAGCCCGCCTTTTCCACGGCGATCAGGTCGGCCAGTACCGAGGCCCGGGTAACCGGGGCCTGGGCGCTTTGCACGCTCTGGGCGAATGACATGGCGGGAGCCGCAACGATGGCGGCGCCAAGCAGAAGTTTCTTCAGTGTGTTCATGATTTGCTCCTTGTCAGCAGGGGTTGCGAACAGGATTCATCATGGACGCCAGCGTCCAACTGGCTTTTTCAGATTGCACGAAGTTGTCGGGTTGTCACGATCCGGCGCAGGCGTGGCAGCTTCAGCGCGTGATGGATTTTTGCCGATGCTGGCAACCGCCCTCCTCGATGTGCGCCCCCGGGCCCTGCTGCGCCATCATGTCCTGCGGGTTGCGCAATGGGCATGCCTTCAGCGACAGGCACCCGCAGCCGATGCAGCCGTCGAGCTGGTCGCGCAGCATGGTCAGCGTGCGGATGCGGGCATCCAGGTCCTCGCGCCACGCTGCCGACAGCCGGCGCCAGTCGGCCACCGTGGGGGCCTTGTTGGCGGGCAGATGCGTGAAGGCGCCGGCGATGGTGGCCAGCGGCAGCCCCATGCGCTGCGCTACGCGGATCACGGCCAGCCGGCGCAGGATGCCGCGCGGATAGCGGCGCTGGTTGCCCGCGCTGCGCGTGCTGGTGATCAAGCCCTTCGATTCGTAAAAATGCAGCGCCGATACCGCGATGCCGCTGCGCTCGGCCACTTCGCCGACAGTCAGCGGGTCGCGAGCCCGCAGCGGGCGTTCCGCGCGACGGGGGGCGGCAGTCTTTGGCATGGTGATCCCTCTTTTTTGGAGAATATTCGAATTCCCTTGTACGGCGCGATGGTATCGCAACTGTGCTTGACCTCAAGTGCGCTTGAGGTTCGATACTGGCGCGACTTCTGACTCAGGACCCTGCCATGCTGCTTGAATCGCCCCGCGCGCCATACCTGCAATTCACGAATCCGCCTGACCTCTACGATCCGCGGCTGAACGGCTATTCCCATGTGGCGATTGCCACCCGGCCTGCCCGGATCGTGTTCGCCGCCGGCCAGGGCGGCGAGGACATGTGCGGCGGCTTGCGCGCGGATTTTTCCGCGCAGGTCACCCAGGCGCTCGCGAACCTGCGCGTTGCGCTGCAGGCCGGGGGTGCCGATATCCCCGACGTGGCAAAAATCACCGTGCTGATCGTCGACCACTCGATGGAGCGGCTGGCGATCTTCAGCCGGGCCTGGCAGGCGCTGCTGGGCGAGTGGCCCGCGCCGGCCTGCACGCTGATCCCGGTGCCGCGGCTGGCGCTGGACGGCATGCTGTTCGAAATCGAGGCGGTGGCGGTACTGCCCGACTAGGGCGTTCGAGCGCCGCCATACCCTGCCATGCCCGCCAACCGGTCTGCATACGAACGTATGGCTGACCGGCATGGCCCTTGCAATTCCACGGGTGACCCCGGCCAATGGCCGGGCCGGGCTTTTCAACACCGGTCGGCATTGCAAAAACATGGAAATTCCACATCCGCTGACGATAATTTCGCCGCATATTGAAGACGCCGTGTTCAGCTGCGGCAGCCTGCTGGCCGCGAGTCGGGAGGCGCTGGTCATCACCGTGTTTGCCGGTCTGCCCGGCCCGGATCTGCCCGCGCCAGCGCAGGACAGCGCCGCCGGTTTCGCATCGGCCAGAGCCGCCATGGACGCCCGCCGCCATGAAGATGCCCGGGCACTTTCCACGCTGGGCGCCGAGCCGGTCTGGCTCGATTTTCTGGAGCAACAATACGGTCAGCGCTACGACGCCGTCAGCATCGCCCTGCGCCTGGGACGCCTGCTGGCACTGCAGCCTGGCGGCACCGTGGTGGCGCCAATGGGGCTGCGGCATGCAGATCACATGCTGGTCAACGCCGCGTGCATGCTGGTACGGGAAGCCGCGTTTGCTGATTTTCCCGAAACCGTGCCGCACGGTGCACACGAGCCCCATGCACCAGTGTTCCGCTGGATTTTCTACGAGGAAGCGATCTACCGGCGCATGCCGGGTGCGGTGCAAAGCCGTATGGCAGGCTGGTGGCAGGAGGGCCTGCTGGCATCGCCCGTCCACATGCCGATCAGCGTTTTCACCGCGCAGAAGGCGCGAGCGGTACAGGCCTACGACAGCCAGCTGGCGCTGTTTTCGCCGGCACAGCTGGCCGATGTATGCGCACCGGAACGGTACTGGTCCCTTGACGCGGCCGACGTGCAGCGCTGATACACGCCGGTTGCTGGCGATACAAGAAAAAGCGGCGGATGCTACGGGCGCTTGGACGGCGCGACCTTCGGCGCCGAGGCCGGATAGTCATAGGTTTGCGCTGACGAAGCCCCCTGATTGAGGGCCGGCCCGCCACCCTGGCTCCGATGGCCGCCCTTCGACAACCCCCACTCCCGCGCCCCCGGCGCCACATCGGATGCGGCCGTGCCCGGAGCACGGTTGTCCACCTTCGGTGTCTGGGATGGTGTCTGGCTCCACGCCAGGCCCCCCAGCGAAAGGCAGGCGATAGCGCACAGCGCGTGGCCGGCACGAATCGGAAGTTTCGGATATCGCATGATGGTGGCTCCTGTCGTCAATTGGCGCAGCTACGATCGGTTGTCGACCGGTGGCGCATCCGGCTCGCGGCTGCCGGGATCGTGCAGGTCCTGGCTGCCGATGCCGGCAGGCTTGTCGGCTTGGTTGTCTGGCCCAGTGGTCGCGCGCTGCGCTTCGCGGTCGGCGGGACTTTCCTCGCCAGACGCCCGACGCGTGACAAGTGGATCGCGCTCTTCCCTGGCGTCCGGCCCGTTCTCGCGGCTCTGTGACGCGGCGCTGTTTTCCGGGGATTCGTGGGTGCGACGTCTGTCGCGATTGCGGCGGCGGCGGGTTCCTGCATAGGCGAAAGGCATGGGGCATCTCCTTGTTCGAATGAGAGGTTTATCGATGCTTGCAGGGTGATGCGGCCAGCGCGTGGGCCTGTGGCCGGGCGCTGGCCTGATGCATCGGACGATCAGCTGCCTGACCTGCCCGACGTGGAGCCGGAAGTACTACCCGACGTGGTGCCGGAGCCGAAGCCGGAACTGGCCGAGGCATCGGAACCGATGCCTGTCCCCAGGCTGCCTGTGCTGCCAGCCGCGCTGGATGGCGCGGTGCCGCCCTGGCTGGCCGGGCTGCCCGAGCCCTGCGGGGTCATGCCCTGCGACGTGCGCGAGCCGCCTGTCCGGCCCTGGCCTGCCGAACTGCCCATGCCAGTGTCCCGCGTGACGCGAATCTGGTTGTGAACATCCTTTACGCCGAACACTTCCTCGGCCATGTCCTCGATCCGGTATTTCTGCTGGCGGTCCTGCACGGTGCCGCCAAGCGTGACCACGCCACTGGCGACGGAGACTTCCACCTCGCGGACATCGACACGTCCGCTCATCGCCAGGCGTTCGCACAGGTCTTCGCGGATGCGTTCGTCCGAACGCTGATAGCCCTTCGGGCCCGCGCGCTGGGCGCGCCGCGCGGCTGCCGAACCACCGGCCCCGCCGTAGCCGCGGTTCAGGTCGCTGCGTTCGTTCGCGCCGGTAAAGTGCTCGTACGCGTGTTCGTTGGGATCGTAGCCGCCGGCGCCCGTGCTGCCGCCGTAGCCACGTCCGCCCCGGTCACCCATCGGCCCAAGGCCGGCTGCATGGCGCTCGCGCCGGTCGCGCTCATCCATCCAGTCGGCGGCGGCGCGGCGCTGCCAGGTCTGTTGGCTCTGGCTTGTCGGCGATTCCTGTTGACCGTAGTCGGAAACGCCATAGCCGCCACGATAGTGCGTGCGCATATCGGGTTCCGACCCCGTCGGGCCTTCCCAGCCGCTGCCCCACGCACTGCCGGTATCACGGCCTTGCATCTGGCGACCCTGCTGGCGGCCCTGCTGGTAGCCTTGCTGGTAGCCTTGCTGGCGTTCTCCGCGTCCCTGTTCCCATCCGCCCTGTCGCTGCGACGATGCGCTGCCGCGCGCTGGCTGGTCCCAGCGGGCGCGGCCCTGTCCCCACTCGTCGCGCTGGCTGCCCTGCTGGCTGGACCATTCGCTGCCGCGTGCCGCGGCATCTTCCTGATGCCAGTCGCCCCAGCGTTCGCGTTCTGCGTGGCGCTGCGGGGTGTTGCGGTCGCCCGTGTCACGGCCGGACGGCTGCCGCCCGCCCTGACGGCCTTCGCCATACTCGCCGTAGCGACCTTCGCCATAGCCTTCGTCGTAGCGGCGACTCTGGCCTTCGTACCCGCCGTAGCCACTTGATGACGACACCGATGTCGCGCCTTGAGACGAGGTGCCCTGCCCGCTCCAGCGGCTGCCGCCAGGCTGCTGGCCGCTGCCTTGCCAGTCGCTGCCCGCGCCCGGTTGGCCCGGTTGCCCCGGTTGTGACTGGCTGCGTCCCTGCCAGTCGCTGCCGCCCTGTTGGCGATGCGTGAGCCAGTCGCCGCCGCTATAGGCCTCCTGCTGGCGCTGCCTGCCACCCTGCTGGCGGCGGTCGTCGCGGTCATCGCGCTCGGCCCAATCGCTGCGGTCGTCGCGTTCCGCGCCATGGGTGCTGTAGCGGTCGTCGGAACCACTGCCCCTGTTGTTCCCCTGGTTCATGAGCGTCTCCGGTTGGCGGGTCAATAGGTCAATACGGAACTGGCGACGCAAATTCCATACCGCTGACCCGGCCATCGGCGCCAGCGCCTTATGCACGACTGCGCAAGCGGCTTCGGCAGCGCGCGCGCGGCCGCCAGCCGGTGCGCAGCCGGTTCGATTTACATAGCCATATAAATCCTGCAAACGGGCTTCACATGCTGTAGTCAACGGCCTACACCCAATTCAGTCGCGTCCCCCTGAGCGCACGGGTGGCGGAGTCATATCGTGGAGTCACCGCCACCAATTTTTCGGGAGACGAACGATGAAACGCTTGCTCACCACTACCGCCCTTGCGATCAGTGCGCTCTGCTGTGTGCCCGCGATGGCGCAGCAGGCCCCCCTTTCGCCCAGCGCACCGAACCCCAGCGCACCGCCGGCACCTGAAGGCCCGTCGACGCAGCGCGGTAGTTCGGGCAGCGGCGCGATGATGTCGGGCGACTCGACCATGCAGCAGGACAAGGACGCGCAGGCGACGAAGGCCCAAAAGACAAAGAAGAACACCGGCCAGCATGCCAAGAAGCCTCGCGAGCAGAACGCCTCGCCGGTTGCCACACCGACCGCGCCTTCGGGCCCGAAGGGCGATTCGCCCGATCCGGTAACGAAGCAGTAATCCGCAGGTCACGCTGGCGGGTCTGCCTTTCCACGGGCTTGCCCCGTAGGCCCGCTTGCGGCGCGCCGCACGTTGCTCCCCAAAACGGAGCAGCGTGCGGCGCGTTTTTTGCATGGGTTTTTCCGGTTTGGAAGAACGGCGCTGCCTTTGTCGAATCCAGTAAATGCCGATCTGCAAAAGATTAACCACGCCAGCAACGCAATTCGGCCGCTGGCCCGCGCGCTTCACCTACAGTTAGAGCATCAACCGGAGACGTACATGGATGCACTGAACACCATGCTGGCGCGGCTTAGCCGTCACGCCATGCAGTGTGCAGAAGCGCTGTCGGCCGTGGCGGCGGCCGCGTCGGACCCGCAGATCCGGGCAGTGCTGGCCCATCGCGCCAACATGCAGCGCTGCGCGTCGGTCGAACTGGCAACCCGTGCCGCGTCACCAGACGGCGGCAAGAATGTTGCCGCCGATGGCCGCACACGCGATGTGCAGCATATACCGCCACCGTCCGAGTCTGGCGAACTGCCCCTGCTGCGCCACGCCGCCCAGCAGGCTGGCCGCGCCGCAGCCGCCTATGGCGAACTGCTACGGGAGCCGATTGCAGATCCGGAACTGCGCCTGCTGCTGGCCCATTACTATCGCGGCGCCACGGAACTGCAGCGTCTGCTGGATCAGCGCGCGATGGAATTCACGCCCGCGCGATCCCCAGGCGCAGGGGCTCGCCGCGTGATGCCGCCGGTGCACTAGGCGGAGGGCACCTGCGCGCTGGGCGCGTGTTACGCCCGGGGCGCCGGCACCTTCAGCGCCGCCTGACGGCGTGCCGTCAGTTCCCGCTGGGGCTGATACGGCCGGATCACCAGCGCCACATAGTCTTCGTCATCAGGGTTCACCACCAGGTAGACCAGCCCGGACATCACCAGGGCCACCTCTCCCAGTTGCCCGGCGATGCGCGCCGCAACAAAGTACTGCAGAAGATTGGGCTCCACGGTGGAATCGATGGCGCGGGCGGCGGTACAGATGGTCATCATGCACTGCTCGGCTGCGCGGCAGACCACCACCACTTCTTCGATGGCATAGCCGGTATGCGCACCCCGCACCATGACCGAAACGCCGTCGCTGGTATTGGCGCGGTGCCATCCCGGCTTGGCCCGGAAATCGGGCAGCGTCAGCTTGGCACCCACGTCATGGGCCACCACGTTGAATTGCTGGGCAAAGTCGTGCGGGCTGATGGCCAGCAGCTGTTTTTCGACAGGCGTGGAAGACACGGCCACGGAGGACGCCACGCTGAGGGTGGCCAGGACGCCGGTCAGGTTCATCGTTATCTCCCTCGCACGATGCTTGCCTTGCTTCAGCAATTGCCGTTCCAGCCTCTTTGCGGGCGGATTGGGCAGACTGGTTCTGCGGCGGTCCCCTGAGACCACTATAGGCGCCGCGCCCGCCGCATGCGAATCGGCCTGCTCCGCCGCCATTGGCATGCAACTTGCCGCCAGTGATGAATATCCGACGATGCAATACGACCACAGGAGTAAAGATGAGCAAGACCACCCGACACGGCCGCCCGGACGCCGACAGCAAGAGCCGGAACAAGGAAGCCGCAGATCCGGAAAGCATTCCCAGCACGCTGGACCCGCGCCTGGATTCCGAGGCGACCGACGAGATCGAGAAGGAACTGGGCGACTTGGCGAGAGAACGTCACGAGCCTGACGACGACGAACTGCCGGAAGACCAAATCTTCGACGAAGTACGACGCGCCGCCGAGGAATTGCCCGCCGATACGCCGGTCGATCGCGCTGACCAGACCGACAAGCGAATGGAGAACCCGCCAAGCGGCAGCGATCTGTAGGAGCGTGTCCGTCCGCGGCCACTTATCCCTCCTGGCCTCTCCCTGAAAACAAAAAGCCCCGGCAGGGCCGGGGCTCGCAGGCGGGTGGTCCGGATGATACGCCGCGAATTTTGAAGAAATTTCGACTTACTCGGATGCCAGCACGCCGTATGGACGCACGTGGATCTGGTTGACCACGTCAGACACACCGTACGTGTCATCTGCCAGATCCTCGATCTCGTACTTCATGCGGCGGTTGTCCACGGTGCCGGTCAGCGTCACCACGCTGCCTGACACGGCCACCATGACGTCGCTGACGTCCAGCGTGGGGGCGTGCGTCAGGCGCTCGCAAACTTCTTCGCGGATGCGTTCGTCGGAGCGCGTGTAGTTCTTGGGACCGGTCGCGCGGCGGCCATAGGCTTCGGGGCCGCGTCCATGAACCGCATCGCCCATGTGCGGGCGCTGACGGAAATTGCGACCTGATTCCACGCCATAGTCCTCGTAGCCGGAGCCATGGCGGCTGCCCTGCCCGCTGCCGTAGCCACGCTCGTAGCCACTCTCGTAGCCGCTGCGTGTGCCGCTCCAGCGCTCGTTGCGGCCCGGCACAGGCGAGTTCGATGTACGCGTGCCGGCATCGTATCCGTCTTCGTAGCCGCTGCTGTATGCGCTGACATAGCCCGGGCTGTGCGGCGAACTTTCGTCGGGCGATTCGTCATAGGTCGAGCGGCCCGGATAGTAGACGGTGGCACCGCGTGAACGCCATCCGCCGCTTAGCTGCGCGGTGCGTCCCTGACGCCAGGCGCCACGGTTGCGGGGATCTTCGTTGCCCCCGCGTGCGTCGCCATCGTCGTAGGCGTCGTACGGATTACGTTCGCCGGCGTTGCCGTAGCGGCCTGCCGACAGGTCGCGGCGGCGCCAGTGTCGATCGTCGCCAGGCACGTTGCCATAGCCTTCCTCATAGCCTCCGTACTGCTGGTCGGGCCTGTGGCGACGGCCGTAGTCGTCTGATCGGTTCATTGCCTTGCCTCCGTAAAGCCGGGGCGAAGATCGCCCCCGATACAGACAGGCGGGCAAGTTTCGTACCGGAGCGGGCGGCCATGAAAAATGGCGCCGGGACCACCGGCGCCATGCAGTTTCTACAAGGCCTGCGCGCAGGTCTTGCGCGACCGGCCGCAGGCCATCTACGAGGATTTGCGCGCGCCCTGCATTGCCGCGCTGTCGGCACTTTGGGGTGTCACGAGCCGCAGCCCACTAGCCACCGCCGCAGCCGCCGCGAAGCCGGCGCCGAGGCTCAGCGCCAGGGTTGGCCCGTGTTCGCCGGCAATGCCGAACGACAAGGCCACCAGGGCCGCGCCGGTGGCCTGCCCCAGCAGACGCGCCGTTGCCACCACGCCACTGGCCCCGCCAGCGCGCTCGCGCGGCGCGCTCGCCATCAGTGCCTTCAGGTTCGGAGACTGGAAAAAGCCGAAGCCGGCGCCGCAGATCGCCATGCGGATGCCGATATTGAGCACGCTGGCATCGGCAGGCATCATCGCCAGCGATGCCATGCCCACGGCCATGATTGCCAGGCCGATGCCGCCCAGCAGGCCCGGCGGATAGCGGTCGGACAGCCGTCCCGCGATAGGCGCCATCACTGCCACCACGGCCGACCAGGGCGTCAGCAGAAAGCCGGTCTCCACGGGGTTGCGGCCCAGCACATGCTCGAAATAGAACGGCAGCGACACAAATGCCAGACCCTGCGCGGCAAACGAGCAGACCGCGGTGGCCGTGGACAACGCGAACATCGGCCGCCTGAGCAGATCCACCGGCAGCATCGGCGCCGGATGTCCGCGCTCGCGGCGCAGCAGCAGCCCGAAGGCCACCACGAAGATGGCGGCGGCGCCCACCACATATTCCACCGGCTCGCGTTGCACGCCCTCGCCCAGCGCGAAGATCAGCGCGGCGAACGTGATGGCATTGAGCACTGCGGCCACGGGATCGAAACCGTGCTGGCTGCGCTTGGTCTGCGGCAGCGACGGCCAGGCAATGAACAGCGCCAGCAACCCGATTGGCAGGTTGACGGCAAACAGCCAGGGCCACGGGCCAAACGACAGGATCACCGAGGCGACCGTCGGCCCCACGGCAAACGACACCCCCACGACCAGTGCATTGAGGCCCACGCCCCGGCCTAGCCGATGAATCGGAAAGATCGCACTGATCAGCGCCGTGTTGACACTCATGATGGCGGCCGCGCCAACCCCCTGCAGCAGTCGCGCCGCCGCAAGGGACGGCAGCGACCAGGCCATTGCACAGACCACCGACGACACGATGAATACCACCACGCCGCCCAGGTAGATGCGGCGATGCCCGAGCACCCCGCCCAGTGCCGCGAACGGCAGCAGCGTCGCAACCATGGCCAGCTGGTAGGCATTGATGATCCAGACCGATGCGGCCGGGGTACTGTTCAGGTCAGCGGCAATGTTCGGCAGTGCCGTATTGGCAATGGCCGTGTCCAGCGTCGCCAGCGATACGGCGATCATGATGGCGGCCATCCCGCGCTTCTCGCGGGCGGTCATCGGGCTGTCGGCGGGAGGCACGGTGGCGGCGGTGGACGCCGCAGTTTCGTCTTCGGCGGGCGGGCTTGCGTGGTTCTGCACGATATCGATCCGGGGGGCGGGCTGGAACGGATGGGAAGCAGCGGTACAAATGACGCGGCAATCATTGCACCGTCAAGTATCGCAAGTCGAGACAATACGCCAAAATGCGCCCGCTTGCTGGAGCCTGAATCAGCCCAGTCATACGCTGCTCGCACGGCATTGTGCCGAACCAAGAAGATTGGCCCGTGATCGTCGCCGAACACGGGCCAATATCGTTCAAATCGGTGGCAGGCCGGCGCACCGCTGCCGGTGGGACGTTCAGTGCGGCCCGTACTTCATCTGGACATCGTCCACACGCTGGGTGCGCATGTTGTACAGGCAGGTGTAGCGGAAAGCCATGGCTTCCTCGCTGGCATCGGGCTCGAACGTGCCTTCGCCGCTGATCGACGTCTGGTTGGTCGTCTGCTGCGCGATGCGCTCGCGATCCGGCATCATCATGACGCTGCCCGGCTGGGGATAACGGGTCTTGACCGCGTCGGCCACCCGCTTTTCGCAGGCGTTGCCGGCCGCATCAAGCTGGGCCCGGCTGACCCCGCCCTGGGGCGTGGTAATCGTGGTCGACGGCTGCTGAGGCATGCGCGGCGGCGTGGGCGGCGGCATGGGCGAACTGGCGCAGCCGGCCAGGATCGTAGCCAGCAAGGCCGTTGCAATCGGGTAAGAAATCGTAAAACGTGGCATCGGGTCTATCCGGAGTCGGCGAAACAAACCGTCGGAGGACGGGGTGCTGATCCCTTCGACTCTATGTCAGAAATGCTTTTGGAGCAACCTGGCGGCGCGGCGTTCACTGCGCCGATGCTGCCCCTGACGCCCTGGCGGCAGGCGCCAGGCGGCGCCCACGATGTCAGGCTGCCGGGGCCTTGGCTTTGGTTGGGAGCGGGCTGGTCATGTACGAGGCGGCCGACGACAGGCGCTCGCGCGTACGGTCGTCCGCAGCCGGGCCAGCCCGCACCACGTGGCGCTTGCCCATCTGCAGCGGTTCGCCGCTGGCGGCATCCACCAGCTGGGGCTCGACAACCTTGCCTGTATCCCGGTCGACGATCTGCACGCTGGCCCCTTCGGGTGCGAAATTGCGATTGCCCCAGGCCAGCAGCGCCAGCAGCACGGGCCGGAAATCGCGCCCGCATTCGGTCAGCACATATTCATAACGGGGCGGCCGTTCCGAATACTGGCGTTTTTCGAGCAGCCCTTCCTCGACCAGGCCATTGAGCCGCCGCGTCAGCATGTTCGGCGCGATATCGAGATTGCGCTGGAATTCGTCGAAGCGTTTCGTGCCGTAGAACGCATCGCGCAGGATCAGAATGCTCCACCACTCGCCCACGCGTTCCAGGCTGCGGGCAATCGGGCATTGCATGTTTCGGAAAGTCTTGCGTTGCATGGCGTTCCCGTTTGTCGGTGTATCGGCCCGATGATACCCACCTTTCGGTGCCCATCGGCCAAAGCCCCAAGGGAACGGGCGGCATCCCGGACGGCGCCAGCGAAAAAAGGCGCCGCGACCCTTTGGCCGCGGCGCCGCAATGCCTGCGCGTCGTGGAGTGCCGCGCCGGCCCCTCGCTTGCCTGGCAATGCCCTGGGATGGCCCAGGTCAGAAGATGTGGCGAATGCCCAGCGACACGCCCAGCTGACCGCTTGCGTCCGGCGTCTTGTAGTAGACCTGCGACGTCGCCGGCAGGTAACCCACCGACTGGCCGTTGGGCAGATACGAAATGTTGTCCCAGTTCAGCGATGCGTTGCGCGCGTAGTTCACCGCGAAGAACACGTCGGTGCGCTTGGACAGGCTGTAGTCGGCCAGTGCCAGGTACTGCTGCGGGTTCTTCGGGTTGGTGCTCACGCCGTTGATGCGCGCGTACTTGATGTCGTCGTAGTAATAGGCCAGTGTCAGACGCAGCGCGGCGGTGGCGTCCCAGTTCACGCCCACCCAGTACATGTCGTCGCGGTGCGGCAGCAGCGTCGGGGTGCCGGTTGCCGGCGCCACCGAGTTGCCCCAGCGATAGCCCGCCACCATCTTGATCTGCCCCAGCCGGTAGCTGGCGCCGAGCATCGCGCGCATGTCGCGGCCGTAATCGTTCGATCCCGATGTGCCGGCGGCCTGAGCCGCGTTGAGCGTCTTCACCTCGTCATAGGCTGCCGCGATGCCGAACGGGCCGCTCGAATACGACAGGCCCACGCCGTAGGCCGAGCCCGCCGCGAAGGTGCCCGAGCGTTCGCCGAACGACCAGTGCGCCATGGCCGTGAGCGGGCCGAACGTGCCCTGGTACTGCACCATGTTGTTCTCGCGGAAGTTCGCGCCGGCGATACCCACCACCGGCTCGAATTCCGGTGCATACGCCACCGGCGTAAAGCTGCCCATCGTCAGGAACGCCGATGTGTACTGGCGGCCGAACGTCACCTTGCCCCATTGGTTCTGCAGGCCCACGAACGCCTGGCGGCCGAACAGCAGCCCACCGTTGCCCATCTTGCCGTCATCGGCATTGAACTGGTTTTCCAGCACGAACAGGCTCTTCAGGCCGCCGCCCAGCTCTTCGACGCCACGCAGGCCGAAACGCGACTGCGCAATGCCCGACGAGTTCATGAACACGGCCGAGCCACTGCCCGGTGCCAGCACCCCGTTATTGGTGTTCTGCACGTGGTTGACGTACTGGATGCTCGTGGTCACGACGCCATAGAGCGTCACGGACGATTGCGCCCAGGCGGCGGGCGCAAGCAGCGCGCCGGCAATGGCGGCGAACAGCGTCTTTTTCATCTTTTTACGATTCCGAGTGTGGTGGCTGATGGCGCCAGTGGTCTCCTCCGTCCAGCGCCCGGTTGCGTTCGTCGGCAATCGACGCCGACCTCCGCATGCCAATTTAATCTCTCGTATTAAATTGGCATGGACCGCAGGCTAACGGCTTACGCCCGTTCAGTTAGTTAGGACTTTCCCGGAGACGGGACGAAAATGAAGGGAATACGACGCCAGATGGATGTCGGACATCGGATTTTTCCGTATCCTTGCGAGGCTTTCATTTTGATAACGACAAGCTCGCCAGCGACGCCACCCCGCCATGAAGCTCAAGCAAGCGCGCGCCATGATCGCGGATGAGCACCGCCCGCCCGCACACGACACCCGACGCCATACCGGCAGCGATACCGCTGCCGATGCCGGCGGCACGGCAGGCGCCGAGCCGGCCAACCGCGCCGACACCGCGGCCCCTGCCGCCCATGACGGCCTGACCGATACCGCCCGCCGCATTCTGGAAATCGCCGAGCGCCTGTTTGCCGAACAGGGCGTGGAACAGGTGCCGCTACGCCAGATCGTGGTGGAAAGCGGCCAGCGCAACCGTTCCGCCCTGCACTACCATTTCGGATCGCGCGAAGCGCTGGTCAGCCACCTCCTGAACCGGCGCCTGCATCAGGTCAACGAGATTCGCCACCGGCATCTGGACGAACTCGAGGGCCGCGCCGGGCCCATCGACATCCACGGCGTGGTGGAAGCCACCATCCGGCCACTGGTCGAGGTGGTGGTCGAGACGGACTGGGGCACGAACTACCTGCAGATACTGGCCCAGACCACGTTCAGCCCGGGCCTGCTCAACAAGGGGCTGGTCGACAAGACCGCCATGAGCGCGCTGTACCGCGTGCGCGAACATCTCTACACCCTGCTGCCCGATGTACCGCGCGACGTCATGAAACTGCGCATGATCTGGTTCATGGATACGGTGGTGTATTCGCTCGCCCACTGGGTGCGCGAACGCAGCAAGCGGGCCCGCAGCGGGCCGCCTGTGGAAGAACTGATCGATTTCTGCGCGGCGGCCCTGGCGGGTCCCAGGCCGCCGGCATCCGGGGGGATAGCGGGGCAGACAGCGGGCCTGGCGTCACCGGCCAGGCCGCCGAAAGCCCCGCGGGCACGTTGATCAGCCCGTGGCGCGCGCGTCGCCCGGCGCCGTGCGCGCCAGCACCGGCACCAGCGCGGCGCCGGTATGGCTGGCCTTGATGCGCGACAGGGCTTCAGGATCGGCCGCCCCGACGATGGTGCCCCCGTGGGCGCCGCCTTCCGGCCCCAGGTCGATGATCCAGTCGGCCTCGGCGATCACGTCCAGGTCGTGCTCGATCACCACCACGCTATGGCCGCCGTCCGTCAGCCGGTGCAGCACGCGGATCAGCCGCGCCACGTCGGCCATATGCAGGCCCACGGTCGGTTCGTCAAGCACGTACAGCGTATGCGGAGCCTTCTGGCCGCGCCGCGTAATGTCATCGCGCACCTTCGACAGCTCCGTCACCAGCTTGATCCGCTGCGCCTCGCCGCCCGACAGCGTCGGCGATGGCTGCCCCAGCGTCAGGTAGCCCAGGCCCACGTCCTTCATCAGTTGCAGCGGATGGGCAATCTGCGTGATGGGCGCGAAGAACTCCACAGCCTCGTCGATCTCCATCGTCAGCACATCGCCGATGTTCTTGCCGCGCCAGGTCACCGCCAGCGTCTCCGGGTTGAAGCGCTGACCGTGGCAGACGTCGCACGGCACCTTCACATCGGGCAGGAAGCTCATGCCGATGGTGCGTACGCCCTGCCCCTCGCAGGCCGGGCAGCGCCCCTCGCTGGTGTTGAACGAGAACCGCGACGCACTGTAGCCGCGCGCCTTGGCTTCCAGCGTCTCCGCGAACAGCTTGCGGATCGCGTCCCAGACGCCGATATAGGTGGCCGGGCAGGACCGCGGCGTTTTGCCAATCGGGGTCTGGTCCACCTCCAGCACGCGGTCGATCGATTCCCAGCCGCTGATGCCTTCGCAACCGTGCCAGGCATGCTCCACGCTGAGCGCCCTGGTCGCCGTGGGCTTGCCGGCCTTTTCGGCGGCGGCACGGGCCCGCCGCGTGGCCGGCGACGACATCACCGAGCGGCCCACGGCATCGAGCAGGTTGGTCATCAACACGTCGCGCGCCAGCGTGGACTTGCCGGAGCCCGACACGCCCGTGATGGCAACCAGCCGGCCGAGCGGAATCCGCGCCGTCACGTCACGCAGGTTATGCAGATGCGCACCCTGGACTATCAGCCATTGCGCCGGCTCGGCCTCCTTGCCTGCGCGCGCTGCCTTGACCGGCCTGCGCGGTTGCAGCGGATGGATCATCGGATGGGCCAGGAACCTGCCGGTGGTGGAATCCGCGGCGGCGGACAGCGCGGCCACACCGCCCTGCGCCACCAGGTTGCCCCCGCGCTTGCCGGCTCCGGGGCCGATGTCGATGATATGGTCGGCCCGGCGGATCGTGTCTTCGTCGTGCTCCACCACGACCAGCGTGTTGCCCTTGTCGCCCAGCTTGCGCAAGGCATCGAGCAGGATCTGGTTGTCGCGCGGATGCAGGCCGATGGTCGGCTCGTCGAGCACGTAGCACACGCCCTGCAGATTGCTGCCCAGTTGCGCCGCCAGACGGATACGCTGCGCCTCGCCGCCCGACAGGCTCGGCGCGGCACGGTCCAGGCTCAGGTAGCCAAGCCCCACCTCTTCCAGGAACTGCAGGCGGCTGGCGATTTCGGTCACCACATCGCGCGCGATCTCGGCATCGCGGCCCTTCAGGCGCAGGCCATCGACCCAGCGGCGCGTATCGGACACAGTCCATTGCGCCACGTCTGTAATCGCATTGGTGTCGAAGGTCACTGCCCGCGCCACGTGGTTCAGGCGGGTGCCCCCGCAGTCCGGGCACGGCGTATCGGCCACGCCTTCGGGTTCCTGTTCCTCGGATGGCAGGCTTTGCTCGCGGCCGCGGTCATCCCCGCCGAGTACGGTGTCGTCAAACGCCGCGCGTTGCTCGCCGGTCAGCGCCAGGCCCGTGCCGACACAGGTGCCGCACCAGCCGTGCTTGCTGTTGTAAGAGAACATGCGCGGGTCCAGTTCCGGATAGCTGGTACCGCAGACCGGACAGGCGCGCTTGGTGGAAAACACCTTGGTCTCGCCGACCTTGCCCGATCCCTTGCCGCTGTGCATGGCGTCGTGCAGTCCATCGAGCGGTGCCAGCAAATGCATCACGCCCTTGCCCAGTTCCAGCGTCTGGTCCAGCAACGCGCGCAATTCAGCCTCGTTATCTGGAGAAACAACGATGTCACCGACCGGCAGTTCGATGGTGTGCTCGCGGAAGCGGTCCAGGCGCGGCCACGGGTCCACCGGCAGGAATTCGCCATCCACGCGCAAATGCGTATTGCCACGTGCCTTGGCCCATTTGGCCAGGTCGGTATAGACGCCCTTGCGGTTCACAACCAGCGGCGCCAGCAGGCCCACATGCTGGCCGCGATAGTCGCGCAGCAACTGGGCCGCGATCGATGCCGGGCTTTGCGACGTCACCGGCGCGCCGTCATGCACGCAATGCTGGATGCCCAGCTTGACATAGAGCAGGCGCAGGAAATGCCAGACTTCGGAGGTGGTCGCCACGGTACTCTTGCGCCCGCCGCGCGACAGCCGCTGCTCGATGGCAACGGTGGGCGGAATGCCGTAGACCGCATCCACCTCGGGCCGGCCCGCCGGTTGCACGATCGAGCGCGCATAGGCGTTCAGCGATTCCAGATAGCGGCGCTGCCCTTCGTGGAACAGGATGTCGAAGGCCAGTGTGGACTTGCCCGAGCCCGACACGCCGGTAATCACATTGAACTTGCCGTGCGGAATGTCAACATTGAGCGCCTTGAGGTTGTGCTCGTGCGCGTTGACGATACGCACCACGCCCTCGCCTTCCACCGCACGGCGCGCGCGGGCGGCCTGCACCGCGGCCTGCAGCGGCAGGCCGTGCTTCTCCTGTTCTTCGCGCTCGGCAGCCAGCGTGCCCGATTCGCCCAGCGCCTTGTCATAGGCCAGCAGTGCATGGCCGGTATGCGACCCGGCGCAGCCCTTGACCATATCGGGCGTGCCCACGCAGAGCACCTCGCCGCCCGCGTCGCCGCCTTCGGGGCCCAGGTCGACAATCCAGTCAGCCGCACGGATCACGTCAAGGTTGTGCTCGATCACGATCAGCGAGTGCCCGCCGTCCAGCAGCTTGCCGAACGCGCGCATCAGCTTGGCGATATCGTCGAAATGCAGGCCGGTGGTGGGTTCGTCGAACATGAACAGGCGCTTGGGCAGCACCACCGCCTTGCGGTTCTTCACGGGCTGCGCGGCTGCCGTCTCGGCCAGGAATCCGGCCAGTTTCAGGCGCTGGGCCTCGCCGCCGGACAGCGTCGGCACCGGCTGGCCCAGTTTCACGTATTCCAGACCTACGTCGGCAATCGGCGCCAGCACGCGCAGCACGGCCGCATCGCCCTCGAACAGCGCGGTAGCCTCGCTGACGGTCAGCTCCAGCGCATCGGCCACGCTAAGCGTGCGCGGCGCCTGCCCGCGCGCGGCGCGCTCGATCTTCACTTCGAGCACCTCGGCACGGTAGCGCGTGCCGTCGCAATCCGGGCAACGCAGGTACACATCGGACAGGAACTGCATCTCCACGTGTTCGAACCCCGAACCGCCGCAGGTGGGGCATCGGCCGTCGCCCGAGTTGAAGCTGAACGTGCCGGCCGTATAGCCGCGCTGCAGCGCCAGCGGCGCCTTGGCAAACAGCTTGCGGATTTCGTCGAATGCACCCACGTAGCTGGCGGGATTCGAACGCGCGGTCTTGCCGATGGGTGACTGGTCGACAAATACCACGTCGTCCACCTGCTCGGCCCCCACCAGGTCGCGGAACGCGCCCGGCGATTCGGTGGCCTTGCCAAAGTGGCGCGCCATGGCCGGGTACAGCACGTCCTGCAGCAGCGTCGACTTGCCCGAGCCGGACACGCCGGTCACGCAAACCAGCCGGTTCAGCGGGATCTCTACCGTCACGTCCTTGAGGTTGTGCTCCGTGGCGCCTTCCAGCTTCAGGCGCGGCGTGGCGTCATCCACCTGACGCAGGCGCCAGTCCGTGGCATCGGTCACGCGCCGGCGGCCGCCCAGGTAGTCGCCCGTCAGCGTGGATTCCTTGCGGATGGTGTCGGGCGTGCCGTCGAAAATGATCGATCCCCCGCGCTCGCCAGGGCCCGGCCCCATGTCGATCAGGCGGTCGGCCGCCAGCATCACCGACGGGTCGTGCTCCACCACCACCAGCGTGTTGCCGGCGTCGCGCAGGCGGTGCATGGCCTCGACTATGCGGTTCAGGTCGCGCGGATGCAGGCCAATGCTGGGCTCGTCCAGCACGAACAGCGTGTTGACCAGCGAGGTGCCCAGCGCGGTGGTCAGGTTGATCCGCTGCACCTCGCCGCCGGACAGCGTGCGGCTCTGGCGGTCCAACGTGAGATACCCCAGGCCCACATCGCACAGGTACTTCAGGCGGGTACGGACTTCGGCGAGCAGCAGCTTGAGCGCATCGTCCAGCAAGGCGCTCGGCAGGGTCAGGTCATCGAAAAAGCGGCGGATGCGCGCAATCGGCATCAGCATCAGGTCATGCACGGTCAAACCCGGCAGGCTTTCGAGTTGCGCGCGGTTCCAGTCCACGCCCTTGGGCAGGAAGCGGCCGGCCGGCGCCAGCACGGCATCGGCGTTGTCCTTGCTGCCCAGGCGCCACAGCAGCGCCTCGGTCTTCAGGCGGGCGCCGCAGCAGGTTTCGCACGGCGTGTAGCTGCGGTATTTCGACAGCAGCACGCGGATGTGCATCTTGTAGGCCTTCGACTCCAGATAGTTGAAGAACCGCATCACGCCGTACCACTGCTTGTTCCACTGGCCGTTCCAGTCAGGTGAGCCATGAATCACCCAGTGCTGCTCGGCCTCGGTGAGCTGGTTCCACGCCAGGTCGCGCGGAATGCCCGCCTTGGCCGCGTAGCGCATCAGGTCGTCCTGGCATTCCTTCCAGGCCGGCGTCTGCATCGGCTTGATCGCGCCATCGCGCAGCGACTTGCGGCCGTCCGGGATCACCAGGCCAAGGTCCACTCCAATCACCCGGCCAAAGCCGCGGCAGGTCTCGCAGGCGCCATAGGCGGAGTTGAAGGAGAAAAGCGCCGGTTGCGGGTCGGCATAGCGGATATCGCTCTCCGGGCTGTGCAGGCCCGTGGAGAACTTCCATACCGGGCCGTCGCCGTCGTCGGTCACGACATTGACGCTGACCCGGCCGCCGCCGCGCTTCAGCGACGCCTCGATGGCCTCGATCGCGCGCGCCTTTTCCACGTTGCCGATACGGAAACGGTCGGCCACGACGTCCAGCATCTTGCGCTTGCCGGTTGGCGATTCGACGATGCGCTGCCCATGCACGCGGGTATAGCCGCTGACCGACAGCCACTGCGTCACTTCGTCCTCGGTGGCCGATTCGGGCAGCTCGACCGGGAACGTCACCACCAGCCGGGCGTCGGCAAACGGCTGGCCGGCGGCCGTGCGGGCCAGCAGTTCGGCGTAGATCGTCTCCGGCGAGTCATGGCGCACCGGCAGCGCCGACTGCTTGTCGAACAGTTCCGACGCCCGCGCGTACAGCAGCTTCAGGTGGTCGTTGAGTTCGGTCATCGTGCCCACGGTCGACCGCGAACTGCGCACCGGATTGGTCTGATCGATGGCAATCGCCGGCGGCACCCCGTCCACCTTGTCCACCTGGGGCCGGTCCATCCGGTCCAGGAACTGGCGCGCATAGGCGCTGAAGGTTTCCACGTAGCGGCGCTGGCCTTCGGCGTACAGGGTGTCGAACACCAGGCTCGACTTGCCCGAGCCCGACGGCCCGGTCACGACGGTCATTTGCCCCGTGTGCAGGTCGAGATCAACGTTCTTGAGATTGTGCTGACGGGCGCCGCGAATGCGGATCGTACCGGAATCTGACAATTTCTTGCCTCGAATCAGTGAGTTGGATGCAGAACTTAATGTTCTTTGGAAGCATTGAACCGCGCGGTGTGGGCGCGGAAGTGCCCTAACTATACTGTATAAACGTACAGGCCTCCTGACAGCCAGCAGACAATTCTGATTTCGCAAGCCGGGCGTCATCGCGTGCACATCCTGGGTCAGAATGCATCCCCACGTTCAAGTCGCCCCCGAATTGAGCAAACAAGGTTTGCATATCATTAGCAATGCGCTAACATCGGGATGCAACACGCGATCGAGTTCACCAGACAGGCTACACAGCAGTTGCTGTCGATGCCACGAAATGTGGCCCGCAACATCCGGGCCAAGGTGGGTCTGCTGGCAGCAGACCCTTACGGGCCAAACCAGAACGTGCGGAAGCTGATGGGCAGGGATGCCTATCGGCTACGCGTTGGCGATTGGCGCGTCTTGTACCGGATCGAAGCCGGACAGCTGGTGGTCGTGGTGTTGACCGTCAAACCACGTGGGAGTGCATATCAATGACTGCAATACAGTTCATTCAACGCGAAGGCAACCGTGAGTATGCGATCGTTCCGATCGACCTCTGGGAACGCGTGCAGCACCTGTTCGAAGCCATGGAGGACGTCCGCATCCATGACGCCGCCGTTGCCGACGACGACGGCTTCCGGATCCCCGCAGCCGTGCTGGACGCCCAGCTGGAAGGCGATCACCCGATCAAGGCCTGGCGCGACCATCGCCGCCTGACCCAGGACGCGCTGGCAACGGCCGCCGGCGTCAGCAAGCCCTACCTGAGCCAGATCGAAAACCGCAAGCGCGATGGCAGCGTGGATGTGCTGCGCGCCCTGGCAACCGCGCTGGCCGTGCCGCTGGACCTGCTGGTCGAGAACCGGCCCGCCTGAGGGCCGGTGCCCTGCCTCCTACCCGCGTTGCGACAGCTTCCAGCCCGGGCGGATGAAGTGGCAGGTATAGCCGTTGGGAATCCGCTCCAGGTAGTCCTGGTGCTCGGGTTCGGCCTCCCAGAACGGTCCCGCCGGGGCGATTTCCGTTGCCACCTTGCCCGGCCACAAGCCCGACGCGTCCACGTCGGCCGCGGTCTGTTCGGCCACGGTCTTCTGTTCGTCGTCGAGGTAGAAGATGGCCGAGCGGTAGCTGGTGCCGATATCGTTACCCTGCCGGTTTTTCGTCGTCGGATCGTGGATCTGGAAGAAGAATTCCAGAATCTGGCGATAGCTGATCTGCTTCGGATCGAACACGATCTCGATGCCTTCGGCATGCGTGCCGTGATTGCGGTAGGTGGCATTCGGCACGTCGCCACCGGTATAGCCAACGCGGGTGGTCAGCACGCCAGGGTAGCGGCGCAGCAGGTCCTGCATGCCCCAGAAGCAGCCGCCGGCCAGGATCGCGGTTTCGGTTTGAGTCGTCATCGTGGTTTTTCATCGCAATACATCGAGCCTCGTAATATACGCATACCCCACGAAACCCGCTGACCGCCATGAATTCTCCCCGACGCGCACAGGGTGTCATACAGATCCTGCAGCGCGAGATCGCCGCCTGCACCGAGTGCGCCGCCGACCTGCCTGCCGGGCCGCGCCCTGTGGTGCAGTTCAGCGGCACGTCGCGGATCGTCGTCATCGGCCAGGCGCCGGGCTCGCGTGTTCATGCCAGCGGCGTGCCGTTCGACGACCCCAGCGGCGACCGGCTACGGGCCTGGATGGGAGTGACCAAGGATGCGTTCTACGATGCATCGCGCATCGCCATCATGCCAATGGGGTTTTGCTACCCGGGCAAGGGCAAGAGCGGCGACCTGCCGCCCCGGCGCGAATGTGCGCCGCTCTGGCACCAACGCGTGCTGGACTGCCTGCCCGCCAACCGGCTGACGCTGCTGGTCGGCACCTATGCCCAGGCCGCCTATCTGCCCCGTCAGCCTGAACGGCTCAAGCGGTCCATGACCGAACTGGTAGCCGATTTCCGAAGTTTTGGTCCAAACGTGTTTCCGCTGCCCCACCCATCGTGGCGCGTAGTGCTCTGGATGCGCCAGCACCCGTGGTTCGAAGCAGAGTTATTGCCTGCGCTGCAGGCTGCCGTGCGGGCACGGTTGTCAGCCTGAGGCCCCTGTGGCCAATGTCGTGCGCGCGTGGCGTGCGCCAGCAGGCGGACGGGCGAAGGTGCCGCAGTGCCGATGCCCGTCCTCACCCCAGCGGCAGCGCGGTACTGTAGAGCACCTGCTTCAGCGCAAAGCTCGACCGGATGCTGGCAACCCCCGGAATCCGCGTGATCTGATCGATGATCAGCCGCTCCAGCGCTTCCACATCGGGCACCACCACGCGCAGCAGGTAGTCGGCATCGCCCGACATCAGGTAGCACTCCATCACCTGCGGCAGCGCGCCGATCTTCCGTTCGAACGTGTCGAGCGTCTCGCGGCGCTGCTTGTCCAGCGAGACGGAGATAAACACCACCACCTTCAGGCCCAGCCGCCGGGCATCAAGCAGCGTCACGCGGCGAGAAATCACGCCGATCTTTTCCAGGCGCTTCACGCGTGCCAGGCATGGCGACGGCGACAGGTTGATACGGCTCGCCAGTTCCACATTGGTCAGGCTGCCGTCGCGCTGCAATTCCCCCAGGATCCGGATATCCGTGGCGTCAAGATCGATGTCCAGCATGTTTCGCTTCATGAATGATATTTGCCGGCATTCTATGCTGTATCCGTGGGCAGTGACAGGGCGATGCGGACAATGCTGCGGTGCGATGAATCGTAGACTTTTGGACATACGGCGAGTCATTCGATGACGCATCAGGCCGCCCCGATTCCACGCCCTTTCATGTCCGTTTTCTCCTCCGCCGGCAGCGCCCGCTCTGCCACGCTCAAGTCGTTTCTGCCGTTGATCGGCGCCGTCATCATCTGGGGCGGGAACTGGCCCGTGATGAAGTTCGGGCTATCGCATGTCAGCCCCTTGTGGTTCGCCGTCTTGCGCTTCGGCTCGGCGGCCCTGATCAGTCTTGTCGTACTGGGCGCGCTGAAGCGGCTGCGCCTGCCTTCGCGCCAGGAATGGCCGCTGGTGTTCAGCGTTGGCTTGCTGCAGATGGCCGCCTTTACCGCGCTGGCACTCTGGGCGCTGCAATACGTGGCGCCGGGGCGCGCCTCGGTGGTGGCCTATGCAACGGCCATCTGGGTGATTCCGCTGTCATCGCTGGTGCTGGGCGAGCGCCCATCGCGCTGGCAATGGCTGGCAACAGGCTTCAGCTACGCGGGGATTGGCGTGATCGTGGCGCCGGCGCTGGGCGGCTGGGAGCTGCATACGGTGTTGGGCCTCACGATGCTGCTTGGCGCATCGTTGGCATGGTCCGTCAGCATCATCCATCTGCGCGCGCATCGGCATGTGCGGCTGGGCGCCGAGATGATCCCCTGGGAATGCGCGGTGGCAACGGTGCCGCTGGTGCTGCTGGCCGTATTGCGTGACGGCGCGCCGGACCTGGGCGCCATGAGCGAAATCTGGCCTGCCATCGTCTATACCGGCCCCCTTGCCACGGCGCTGACCTTTATCGTCGTGCTGAACGTGACCCAGTCGCTGCCGCCGGCTGCCACGTCTATCGCCATGCTTGGCGTGCCCTTGCTAGGGCTGGTGCTGTCGGCCGTGGCCTGGCACGAGCGGATTTCGGCGGATCTGTCGATCGGCCTGGGGCTGATTGCGCTGGGCGTGGTGACAACCGCGCTGGCGCCCCGGCTCGGACGCCTGCGGGCGCGCTGACACGCTTGCTCAAGGTTCGACGGACAGCTCGCGCTTGAGGGTACGCAGGACAAAGGTGGAATGGCTGTGCCGCAGCCCCGGCAGCTTGTATAGCTTGTGGCGCAGGAATTCCTCGTAGCCTTCGGTACCCGCCACCGCCACCTTGATCAGGTAGTCGTACTCGCCCGTCAGCAGATGGGCTTCCAGCACCTCTGGCAATTCGGCCAGTGCCTCGCCAAAGCGATGCAGCATATCGTCGTCATGACGGTCCAGCGTGACCTCGATCAGCACCGTATCGGGCAGGCCCAGCGCCTTCTGGTTCAGCAATGCCGCATACCCGCCGATTACCCCGGCATCCTCCAGCGCCTTGACCCGGTTCCAGCAGGGCGTGGCGGACAACCCCACGCGCTCGGCCAGCTTGGCATTGGAGATGCGCCCGTCGCGGCGCAGTTCGCGCAGGATGCGGCGGTCGATGTCGTCGAGTTTGGGAACGTTTGTCACGGCAATCACGCAGGCAAGGATGAATTCACCGCCAATCTACACCATAAAGGATGATTGTTCTCCATCCGGACGCCGATTGGAGAAATTTCAGAAGCTCATTTTGCGGCCTGGCTGGTAAATTTACCGGACCCCTTGCGAATCACATCGCACCCCGTCACGCACCACCGGAAACTGCCATGGCCGCCCTTCATCTTGCCCTCCGACTTGACCGCTCCAACCTGAGCGACACCTTCGGCAGCCTGGAATGGGTGCTCGCCAATGCGCGCCGCACGGGCCTGTCGCTGCAGCAGATGACGTTCGATGCGGGCCGCGCCAACGTGGCACGGCTGGTGTGCCAGGCCGATTCCGTCGAGTTGCTGGAACTGTTCGTGCGGCGCGTGGCCCACGGCGTAGACCTGGAAATCGTCGATGCCGAATTGACTGACGACCAGGAAACCCTGGCCGAATCCGAAGCGTTGGCGGCCTGACTACGCTGTGCGCGGGCTGTCTTCGAGCAGTTCGATACCATCCAGCTCCGCCGCACACGTCTCGCGCACGATCGATACGAAATCGTCCACATAGGGCCGATCCGCCATCGCGGTTGGCAGCACCGCATAGAGTTCGCTCCACAGCCCCCTGGCGCCAATACGCTTGGACAGCACGTAGTCGTGGTCGACGTAGTTCTTGACGCCCCAGTTCGGCAGTGCCGCCACGCCGCGCCGGCTGGCCACCAGTTGCAGCACGGCCACGGTCAGTTCGGCCGTGCGCCGTTCCAGCTTGATACCGGCCGGCTCCAGCACCTCGCGGATCAGGTCGATCCGTTGCTCCGGCACCGGGTAGGTGATGAGCGTTTCCCCCGCCAGATCCGCGGCCTCGATACGCCGCTTGTTGCGCAGGCGGTGCTCGTTGGCAATGACCGCCAGAATTTCGAAGCGGAACAGCGGCGCCACGGTCAGCCCGCGCTTGGCCGGGGGCTTCGACCCAATCACCATGTCGGCCTTGCCCTGCGACAGCAGCGCCAACGGATCGGCATGAAAGCCCGCCACGAGGTCGATCTCCACTTCCGGCCAGCGGCGTCGGAATTCGTCCATCACGGGCATCAGCCAGTCAAAGCAGGTGTGGCATTCCAGCACCACACGCAGTTCGCCCCGCGTGTCGCTTTTCAGGCGTAGCAGGTCGCGCTCGGCAGCGCTGATGGCTGCCAGCGTATCGCGTGCCAGTGTCAGCAGCCGCTCACCGGCCGGGGTAAAACGCAGGCCCTGGCGCGTGCGATCGAACAACGCCATGCCGTAGTGGGCCTCGATGGCCTTGATCTGATGGGACAGCGCCGACTGGCTCACATGCACGCGCTCGGCCGCCGTCGCCAGCTTGCCGGCGTCCGCGATCGCCACCAGTGACCGGAAATGGCGGACTTCAATCATCGCGGCCGCTCCCCGCAGTCGGATCAGTGAGTTGAATGAAATTCATAATTTGTTTAAAACATGTCGCTTGATTCATTCTAGCCGCGAACCGACACTGTGCGCCAGATCAGACATCACCGGAGCACGGCATGGCACGTACACACGTTTTGGGATTTCCGCGCATTGGCGCACGACGTGAACTGAAGTTCGCGCAAGAGGCGTTCTGGCGCGGCGAAACATCGGAAGGCGCGCTGCGCGAAACGGGTGCCGCGCTGCGCCGTCGCCACTGGCAACTGCAGGCCGATGCGGGCCTGGCCACGGTGGCTGCGGGCGATTTCGCCTGGTACGACCAGATGCTGGGCCTGACCACGGTGCTGGGTGCCCTGCCCAAGCGCTTCGGCTTTGATCCGGCCGCGCTGACCCTGGCGCAATACTACGAACTGGCGCGCGGCAATGCGGCCCAGCCGGCCATGGAGATGACCAAGTGGTTCGATACGAACTATCACTACATCGTGCCGGAACTGGACGCCGACAGCACCTTCGACGGCGGCGCCAACTGGTACTTCGACGAAATTGATGAAGCGCTGGCGCTGGGCCTGTCCACGCGTCCGGTGCTGATCGGGCCGGTGACGTATCTGTGGCTGTCCAAGTCGCACGCGGCGGGCTTCGACAGGCTGAGCCTGCTGCCAAAGGTGGTGCAGGCCTACCGGCGTCTCCTTTCGCAACTGCAGGCGCGCGGCATTGAATGGGTGCAGATCGACGAACCCGCGCTGTGCCTGGACCTGCCGCCGCAATGGCTCGATGCCTATGATCGGGCCTACCCGGCGCTGGCCGACGCCGGCGTGAAGCTGCTGCTGGCTACCTATTTCGATACCGCCGCCGATCACGCCGCCCGTATTGCCGCCCTGCCGGTACATGGCTTCCATATCGATCTGGTACGTGCACCCCAGCAACTGCCGGCCTGGCAGGCGGTGCTGCCAGGCAGCGCCGTGCTGTCAGTGGGAGTGATCGACGGCCGCAATATCTGGCGGGCCGACCTGCGCAAGGTGCTCGACATCGTCCGTCCGCTGCACGCCGAACTGGGCGACCGCCTGTGGCTGGCGCCTTCCTGCTCGCTGCTGCACGTGCCGGTATCGCTCGATGCCGAAGTCCGCCTCGATCCGGAGCTGAAGGACTGGCTGGCGTTTGCCACGGAGAAGCTGGACGAACTGCATACGCTGTCCACGGCGCTGAACCTTGGCGAAACGGCTGTGGCGGAACAGCTTGCCGCATCGGATGCCGCGCAGGCCGCGCGCCGCACGTCGCGCCGCGTGGTCAACCAGCAGGTGCAGAAGCGGCTGGCGGCCGTGACGGCCGACATGGCCGACCGCGACAGCGCATTCGACGTGCGTATCGCCCGCCAGCGCGACGCGCTGAAGCTGCCCGCGCTGCCCACCACGACGATCGGCTCGTTCCCGCAGACCGCCTCCATCCGCCAGACCCGCGCAGCCTACAAGCGCGGCGACATCGGCGCGCTGGACTATCTGGATCGCATGCGCACCGAAATCGAACTCGCCGTGCGCAAGCAGGAGGCGCTTGGCCTTGACGTGCTGGTTCATGGCGAAGCCGAGCGCAACGATATGGTCGAATATTTCGGCGAACAACTATGCGGCTATGCGTTCACCGAAAACGGCTGGGTGCAAAGCTACGGTTCGCGCTGCGTGAAGCCGCCGGTGATCTTTGGCGATGTGTACCGTCCCGAGCCGATGACCGTCGATACCGCGCGCTTTGCGCAATCGCTGACCGACAAGCCGATGAAGGGCATGCTGACCGGCCCCGTGACGATGCTGCAGTGGTCGTTCGTGCGCGACGACCAGCCGCGCGCGCTGACCACGCGCCAGCTGGCACTGGCGATCCGCGACGAGGTCTGCGACCTGGAGGCCGCGGGCATCCGCGTGATCCAGATCGACGAGCCCGCGCTGCGCGAAGGCCTGCCGCTGCGCCGCGACGACTGGGCCGCCTACCTGGACTGGGCCGTCAACGCCTTCCGCCTGTCGGCGTCGGGCGTGGGCGACGAAACGCAGATCCACACCCATATGTGCTATGCGGAGTTCAACGACATCCTGCCGGCCATCGCCGCCATGGATGCCGATGTGATCACCATCGAGACCTCGCGCTCGGCCATGGAGCTGCTGGAAGGGTTTGGCGACTTCGACTATCCGAACGAGATCGGCCCGGGTGTCTACGACATCCACTCCCCACGCGTGCCTTCAGTCGATGCCATGACGCGCCTGCTGGAGCGCGCCTGCGAGGTGATTCCGCCCGAACGCCTGTGGGTCAATCCGGACTGCGGCCTGAAGACCCGTGGCTGGACCGAGACCGAGGCGGCGCTTGCCAATATGGTCAGTGCGACGCGCGCCCTGCGCCAGAAACTTGCCGGCCAGGCGCCGGCAAACTGGAAGCGCGTGGTGCGCCAGGCCGGCTCGGCAAACCGCACCTCGAAGCCCGCGTCGCATGTGCATGGCGCGGCATGTGGACCGTCGTGCGCCGGGCAGGCCAGCGCTTGAAAACCGCTTGAGCTTATGCGCTGGAGCGCACGTTGCGTCGCTGTGTCGCATGGCGGCGCGACGTGCGGCTCCGTATCCTTTCGGTCGAGCCAAACAAGAAAATTGCGAGGTCGCGCCGGCATCTGGCGCGATCTTCGACCAAGAGGAATGAAACGAGCCACACCTTGGCGCCGCGTCGCGGCGCTGCCTGCAGCCGCACTGTCCACCGCTGCCTTCGCCCAATCCGCATCCGTCACCGGCGCGGATGCCGCTGCCATCCCCACCCTGCCCACTGTTACGGCCACGGCTGCCGCAGCCGGTTCGCTGACCGCGCCCGGCGTGGCCCGGCAACGGCAGTCGCTGTTCCAGTCGGCCGGGTCGGTCGGCTTTGTCGATGCGCAGTCGTTCACCAATACCTATGCGTACGACCTGCGCGATGTCCTGAAGGACTCACCCGGTGTCTACGTGCAGGAACGCTACGGCCAGGAACTGCGCCTGTCGATTCGCGGGTCCGGCGTGGCGCGCGGCTACCATACGCGCGGCATCGAGATCCTGCAGGACGGCGTGCCCACCAACTTTGCCGACGGCAGTGGTGATTTCTACCAGATCGATCCGCTGGCGCTGTCCGCCGCCGAGGTCTACAAGGGCGGCAACGGCCTGGCCTATGGCAGCACCACGCTCGGCGGTGCGATCAATTTCACCACGCCAACGGCGCTGACGGCCGATGCACAGAACATGGTGCGTGTGGACGGCGGCAGCTTTGGCACCCTACGCGGCAGCGGCCAGGTATCGCGCCAGATCGGTCAATGGGACTTCCTGGCCAATGCCACGGTGAGCCATTCGGAAGGCTGGCGCAATCACGAACGCGGCCAGTACGAGCAGATCAACGCCAATGTCGGCTATCGCTTCAGTCCAGCCGTCGAAACGCGCTTCTACTTCGGCGCCTATATCGTCGATCAGCTACTGCCCGGCGCGCTGACACTGAACCAGGCGCTGACCACGCCGCGCATGGCGTCGGCCAGTGCGCTGGCGGGCGACCAGGCGCGCAACACCCGCACCGAGCGGCTGGCGAACGTCACGAGCATCAAGCTCGATAACGGCCAGATCGACCTGACCACCTGGGGCATCCACAAGAGCCTGTACCACCCGATCTTCCAGGTGGTGGACCAGGACAGCTGGACATACGGCTTCGCGCCGCGCTACACGGGCAACTTCACGCTGGCCGGCATGCGCAACCAGCTGATTGCCGGCGCGCGCTTCTTCGGCGGCAATAACGACGCGCGCCAGTACGTCAACGTCAACGGCAACCGTGGCGCCCAGACGCTGAACGCAAAGCAGGACGCCTACAACTACGAGGCCTACCTGGAAGACCGGCTGTACGTGCTGCCCACGGTGGCGCTGATGGCCGGCGCCAAGGCCTACCGCAACCGGCGCGAATACACCGACTACGGCGGCCTGCCGGGCAATCCGGCGGCAAAGTCCGATGGCGCCACGTTCAGCGGCGTCAATCCGAAGTTCGGGGTGCTTTGGGAACCGAAGCCCGACATCCAGGCCTTTATCGACATCACGCGCAGCGCCGATGTGCCGGACTTCACCGACCTGAGCCAGACCATCGGCACCACCCAGCAGTTCGTGCCGCTGGCTGCCCAGCACGGCTGGACGCTGGAACTGGGCACGCGCGGCAGGTGGGACCGCTTTGCCTGGGACGTCACGGCATACCGGTCGCTGCTGCGCGACCAGTTGCTGCAATACACGGTAAGCGCCGATATCCCGGCGTCGACCTTCAACGCCAACAAGACAGTGCTGCAGGGCGTGGAACTGGGCGCCAGTGCCGACGTGCTGCGCGACGTGGTGGGCAAGGGCGACAAGGTCACCGTATCGCAGATCTGGAACTACAGCGATTTCCGCTTCGACAACGATCCGGTCTACGGCAACAATCGCATCGCGGGGGTGCCGAAGCACGTGCTGCGCACCACGCTGGCCTACAGCCGTAACAGCCGCCTGCGCGTGGCGGGCACGATCGACTGGGTACCGACCGGCGCCTATGTGGACTACGCCAACACGCTCAAGGTCCCGTCATACGTGCTGTTCGGCATCGAGGCCAGCTACGAATTCGAGCGCGGCGTGACGCTATATCTGGACGCCCGGAACCTGGCCGACAAGCGCTATATCAGCGACTTCAGCACCGTTACCGATGCACGCACGGCCAACACTGCAGTGTTCTATCCAGGTGTCGGCCGGGCGTTCTACGCCGGGGTGAAGTACAAGTTCTAGTCCGCCGCCGCGCGCAGTCTCCCGCCGGTGGCGCGAAACGAAAAAGCCCTTCCACTCTGGAAGGGCTTTTTCATGGCCTGCCGGGCGACGCGAATCAGTTTACGCGCTGCACGGCCGGTGGCATCCATTTGCCATCGAGCACGACCTGCTCGGGCCAGTACGCGCGCAGCATCAGGCTGAACGCATCGGGCGGTGCCGGCAGCCAGTTCGTTACCTGGTTGGGCGCGGGGCGCTCGTACTGGATATAGATATCGAGCGAGCCATCACGGTTATAGCGCAGCCGGTCGCGGCTGCCGATGGTGTAGCGCTGCAGGGGATTGCTGGCGAAGGCCTGCTTGTTGTTGTAGGCGCTCAGCGACCAGAACGCCTTGGCCGGCGGGAGCTGGCCCTTGTCGAAATGCAGGACATAGCGGCTGCCGCCATCGAACGGACGGCCCGTTGCATCGGCACGGGCAACCGGATAGACAGCGTCTTCCGCCAGGTTGGCGCCCAGCCCGAACATCGCCACCACCGCACGGCGCTCGAAATCGGCGCCGTACGCGCCGGTGTCGCGCTGCAGTCGCCAGCCGGTGCTGCCCGCCGCGCTCTTGCGTGCGTTGGCGGAGATGGTAGCCAGCGCCGCAGTGGCGCCCTCTTGCACAGCGCGCGCCGTCGACGGCTCCAGCACCGTGGTCTTGAAAGGTTCGCCTGCCTTGATGCCCATGCGCTGCATCTTTTCGAGCATCGCCACGTCATCGGGTCCCGGCGGATTGTCTGGCAGCAACGCGGCCATGCGGCTGAAGAACGCCTGGGCGTCCATCGCCGCCACCTGCTCGGACGGTGGCGTTTCGGTATCGATCAGCCCGGCGCGCGGCGTGGCGGGCGGCGTGGTGCGCGAGCCCTTGCGCCAGGCGGACAGCGGCACCAGCCGGAACTGGTCCTGCAGGCGGTGAACGTTGGCGTAGTCCGCCTTGCTGTTGGTCTGGATCCGGCCAATCAGCCAGACCATGCTGGTCGGCGCGCGCACTTCGGTGACACCCTTGGGCAGCGTGCCTTCCCAGTCCGGGCCGACAATCGCAAAAGCGCCACGGCGCGTGCCCGTCGTGCGCTTGCCCGGCGACGCGAACACATTGGTCCAGGCATCGAGCATCTGCATCACGTAGTAGCGGCCCGCCGTATCGGGCACCGAGAGCACGACCGGTTCCCTGGAAACATCCACCCAGGCGGTCGAATACAGCGTATCCGCGTTCGGGCTCACCACCGTGGTGTACGTGGCATCCGGAAAGGCGCGGCTGTGATTGAATGTATTGACGGGTGTCTTGGCGGTCATCACCTCGCGCGTGACATCCATCAGCACGAGCGGATAGCCATAGGTAAACACCTCGGCGGAGAGCGCCTTCATCGCCTGATCAGATGGCGGCTGCTCGGCGGCCGGAATGTCCCGTGCAGGCGGCGGCGCGGACGCGCAGGCGGACAGGAAGGCGGCAAGCGCGACCACGCTTGCCAGTTGGCGTATCGATCGGTTCATGACCCCGTTTCCCAGTATGGTGGCGGCCTTCCGGGTGGTTTGCACAACGGGTCCGGGGGGGACGCGTGTAGCTCCGGAGGCGCATCTATTCCGAACGAATGATGTGCCTGCGACTCGGCCAATGTCAATGACCAGAGTGCCGGCTTCAGGGGGATACCGAACACTGCCTCCAAGGCATCGGCCGGGGCTTGGGAAATTGTGTGGAAGGCGTCACGCAGGGGGCGCGCACGCAATGCATACGGCTGGGCGCGGGCTTGATGCGGGTTCGACTGGCCGGGGCGCGGTACAGGCCCGGATGGCTGCCTAGATGCCAGACCAATTCGTGACCGGAAATGACGAAGGGCCTCCATTGCTGGAGGCCCTTCCAATAGGTGGCGCGGCTGGCAGGATTCGAACCCACGACCCCTTGGTTCGTAGCCAAGTACTCTATCCAACTGAGCTACAGCCGCACGCGAGGGACGCATTGTATCCCAATTCACCTTGTGCGCAAGCATTTTGTGAAAATTATTTCACTGGCTGCGCGCTGGCTTGCTGTTTGCGGTTACCAGCGATATCTGGCGCCCAGCGTGCCACCCGCATTGCGGCCGGCGCGCGCCTTCATCCAGAGCCTCAGACCCGATGTCGAACTACTGTGTGCGCCGATGTTGAACGAGAGCAGGCCGCGTAGCAGATCGGTGTCGATACGCGTGCCATTGATGTTGATTGTCTTCGCGCGATTGTCCTGCCACCAGTCCGCCTCGACGAAGGGATAGACGCCGTTCAGCCTGGTCGGCTTCGAGCCGTAGAGCCGCACCGCCAGCCCCGTGGCGCTGACCTCCCCGGGCGGCGCATCCCAGTTGCCCGGCACCGGCGCCAGGCCAGGCCGATACGCCATCTCCACGCGAGATTGCAGCGTCATCCCCATGCCGCTGCGCGACAACGGCGCATCGAGCGCGACCGCCATGCTGCGCGCACGGCTATCGATGAGGCCGGTGGCGGTGGTTGCGTCTTCCACATGGACAAGCGGAGCACGCGGCGCGCTGCTGAACCGCTCCACGACACGGTCGATGCTGGCGAGGTTGATCGCGATGGGCTCGGACTCGGGCGCCGATTCCGGCAACGTGCGCGATGCATGCACGGGGATCGGCAAGTCGGGGTCGTCGTCGACCACCACCATGCGCGGCGGCACGATCGATGGCGCGGCGTCTTCCGGCATGGCCGGCGGCGCGGCCTGGTCGGGCGGTGGTGGATCGGGGGCCCGCGCATGCTGCACGAACTGCAGTGCATCACGTCCTGACATGCCGTCCAGGGATTCCTCGGCATGCACCACGGCGCAGACCAGCAGCGCAAGTACGAAACACAGGGGGAGACCGGGGTGCGCAGCATGCAGGCAGGCGCAATGCGCCTTGCCAGACAGCTGTCCGGCACGCTCCTCTCTCCCGTACATCAGCTGTACGGACATGGCGACCACCTCGTCGGGCGTTGTGTGAACCATGCCCGATAAGCTTGAGCATAGGTCAAAGGCCGCGTGATGGTTAGAGCCGAATGTAGGAAACGCCGCCCCCTAAAAGGCGGAGATCGTGGATGAGAGAGACGATGTCGGACGAGGACGCCAAATCGCCAAATTCAAAAGGTGAGGCAGAAATGAAAAAGCCCTGCTCGATGAGCAGGGCTTTCAAATATTGGTGCCCAGAAGAGGACTCGGTCACCCATGCGCGACCCCGGCTTGCGCTTGCAAGCGCGAGCTTTTCGAGTCCCCGCGGGCAGTCCGTAGGGACTGCCCTTTCTGGGCCGGAAATGAAAAAGCCCTGCTCGATGAGCAGGGCTTTCAAATATTGGTGCCCAGAAGAGGACTCGAACCTCCACAGTGTTGCCACCGCTAGGACCTGAACCTAGTGCGTCTACCAATTCCGCCATCTGGGCTTCGTTTCGCTGCATTGCTGCGGCGATGCGAAGAACGTGATTATGCTGAGTAGCACGCACCCTGTCAACACCCTTCTCGCAGAAACTTCAAAAAAAGATCAGTTGCGATGTAGCCCGAAGTCGACTTCCGTGGGCCGGCCCGGTAGCGACAGCGTGGCCGTGGCGGGCGCCGTGCGCGCTACCACCTTTCCTGCGCGCATCACCAGCAGCCGCGTGGCGCGCAGCCGGATCGCCTCGACCGGATCACGGGCCTGCAGCAGCACCAGGTCGGCACGGCAACCGGGCGCCACGCCGTAGCCGTCCAGTCCAAGAATGGCCGCCGGGGTCTCGGTCACTGCCCGGAAACAGGCGCGCATGGCGTCCTGCCCCGTCATCTGGGCCACGTGCAGGCCCATGTGGGCCACCTCCAGCATGTCGCCCGACCCCAGGCTGTACCAGGGGTCCATCACGCAGTCGTGGCCGAACGCCACCGGGATGCCGGCGGCCAGCAGTTCCGGCACGCGTGTCATGCCACGGCGTTTCGGATAGGTATCGTGGCGGCCCTGCAGCGTGATGTTGATCAGCGGATTGGCGATGGCGGCCACGCCAGCCTCGCGCATCAGCGGCAGCAGCTTCGACACGTAATAGTTGTCCATCGAGTGCATCGACGTCAGGTGGGACCCCGTGACCCGCCCCTGCAGGCCCAGCCGTACCGACTCACTGGCCAGCGTCTCGATATGGCGCGACATCGGGTCGTCGCTCTCGTCGCAGTGCATGTCCACGCGCAGCCCACGCGCGGCGGCCTCCTCGCACAGCAGCTTTACCGATGCCGCGCCGTCGGCCATCGTGCGTTCGAAATGCGGAATCCCGCCGACCACGTCGACGCCCATGTCCAGCGCGCGGCGCAGGTTGTCGAGCGCGCCCGGCGCGCGCAGCACGCCATCCTGCGGAAAGGCCACCAATTGCAGATCGAGGTACGGCTTCACACGCTCGCGCACGTGCAGCAGTGCTTCGGTAGCCAGCAGGCGCGGATCGCATACGTCCACGTGAGAGCGGATCGCCAGCAGCCCCCTGGCGACGGCCCAGTCGCAATAGGCCAGCGCGCGATCGACGATGGCGTCCTGCGTCAGCAGCGGCTTCAGTTCGCCCCACAGCGCGATACCCTCCAGCAGCGTGCCGGACTGGTTCACGCGCGGCAGGCCGTACGACAGCGTGGAATCCATATGGAAATGCGCATCGACGAAGGGCGGCGACACAAGCTGCCCCGCCGCGTCGATCTCCTCGCCAGCCGTGGCCGCCAGCCGGGGCTCGACCGCCGTAATGCGGCCGGCGGAAATGCCGATGTCGACGTCGGTGCGGCCGTCAGGCAGGTTGCAGTGACGCAGGATGGTATCGAGCATGGGTAAATTTTCCGGAAGTGTTCAGCGTTCGCCCTTGCGGTACGGCTTCATCAGCGCCTGGGGATAGGCCGCGCGGCGCGCCACCAGCACCAGCGCCAGGATCGACAGAATATAAGGCAGCATCAGGTAGATCTGGTACGGCAGCGGCGGCAGGCCCGGCAGGCTGGCCCCACCCTGCTGCAGCCGCAGTTGCAGCGCGTCGAAGGCCGCAAACAGCAAGGCGCCCAGCAACGCCCGGCCCGGCCGCCACGACGCGAACACCACCAGCGCCACGCAGATCCAGCCCCGGCCATTGATCATGTTGAAGAAGAAGGCGTTGAACGCCGACAGCGTGAGGAACGCACCGCCCACGGCCATCAGCGCCGATCCGGCCATGATCGCGCCGATGCGCACCGCGCCCACGCGGATGCCTTGCCCCTCGGCCGCGGCGGGGTTCTCGCCCACCATGCGCAGCGCCAGCCCCAGCGGCGTGCGATATAACAGCCACGCCAGCAGCGGCGCCATCAGCAGCGCCAGCAGCGTCAGCGCCGTCTCCGCCGCCATGACCGGACCGATCAGCGGCACGCCGGCCCACCACGCCATCGGCGCAAACGGCGTGATCGTTGGCGGTGTCGAAACCTGGGCAAAGCCCAGCCGGTAGGCGTAGTACGACACGCTGGTCGCCAGCATCGTCACGCCCAGCCCCGCCACGTGCTGCGACAGTGCCATTGACACGGTCAGCCACCCATGCAGCAGCCCGAACAGCAGCCCCACCCCGGCGGCGGCTGCCACGCCGCCCCACAGCGGCGCGCCGTGGTACACGGCCAGCCAGCCCGAGAACGCGCCAGCCACCATGATGCCTTCGATGCCCAGGTTCAACACGCCGGCGCGTTCGCACAGCAGCACACCGAGCGTGCCGAAGATCAGCGGGGTGGCCACGCGCAGCACGGCAATCCAGAACGGCGCGCCGGACACGATATCGAACAGTTCCATCAGGCCACCTTCCCGGTCCGGTCAAAACGAATGCGATAGCGCGTGAGCATCGTCGCCACCAGCATGGCGAGGAGTGCCACCGCCACGATCACATCGGCAATCGTGTTGGGCACACCAACCGCCCGGCTCATGCCGTCCGCCCCCACCAGGATGCCGGCCACGAATATGGCCGATGCCACCACGCCCACCGGATGCAAGCCCGCCAGCATGGCGATCACCACCCCCGTGTAGCCGTAGCCGGGGGACATGTCGAGCGTCAGGTAGCCGGTGCGGCCGGCCACCTCCACCACCCCGGCCAGGCCTGCAAGCGCCCCGGACAGCGCCGCCGCAAGCAGCGTCACGCGCGTGACCGACATGCCGGCGAACGCCGCCGCACGGGCGTTGGCCCCCACTGCGCGCATCTGCAGCCCGAAGACCGTGAAGCGGTTGACCGCCCAGACCAGCACGGCCAGCCCCACGGCGGCCAGCAGGCCGCTATGCACGCGTGATCGCTCCATCAGCCGGGCCAGTTCCAGTTCCGGCACCAGCGCCACCGACTGCGGCCAGCCCATCGCCAGCGGATCCTTCATCGGGCCATCGAGCATCAGCGACACACCCAGCAGGACGATGAAATTGAGCAGCAGCGTGGTCACCACCTCGTCTACGCCCAGCCTGAGCTTGAGCACGGCAGGCAGCAGCAGCAGCAACGCCCCGGCCAGCATGCCGGCCGCCACCATCAGGCCGAACAGCACGCCATCGGGCAGCGATGCCGCCCAGGGCGCCGCCGCACCGTCCACCTGCCCGCCCACGGCCACGGCCGCCAGCGCGCCAAGATAGAGCTGGCCCTCGGCGCCGATATTGAACAGCCGGGTGCGGAACGCCACGGCGACGGCCAAGCCGGTCAGGATCAATGGCGTGGCGCGCGTCAGCGTCTCTGACCACGCAAAGCGCGACCCGAATCCGCCTTCCAGCAACAGCAGGTAGGCCTTGCCGACGGGCGCGCCGGCCAGCGCCACCAGCAGTGCGCAGATCAGCAGCGTAACGACGATCGCGCCAATCGGCGCCATCACCAGCGCGCTACGCGATACGGAGGTTCGGGCTTCAAGCCGCATGGGCCACCTCCGCGTGCGCCGGCGCGCCACCGGCACCGGCCATCGCCAGGCCAAGCGTGGCAAGCGTCCATGCCGGCGTGGCGCGCGCCGCGCTGAGTCGCCCTGCGTGCATGACGGCGATGCGGTCGGACAGCGCCATCAGTTCGTCGAGGTCTTCGGAAATCAGCAGCACGGCCGCCCCCTGCGCCGCGGCATCGAGCAGCAGTCCGCGCACGTACGCGACGGCGCCGATATCGAGCCCCCACGTAGGCTGGCTGGCGACCACCAGTGCTGGCGCCTGCGCGCCACGCACCGAGAAGGCCCGACCCAGGATCAGCTTCTGCATATTGCCGCCGGAGAGCGTGCGCGTCGGCACGTCGATACCGCCGCCGCGCACATCGAACCGGCCTGCCAGCTCACTGGCAAAGCGCCGCGACGCGGCACCACGGATCACCCCGCTCCGCACGAACGCGCGGTTGCCAAGCTGCTCGATGATGATGTTTTCCCAGACGGCGAGATCGCCTACGGCGCCTTCGGCATGCCGGTCTTCCGGAATGCGCGCCACACCAGCCCCGATCCAGCGCCGGGGCGATGCTGGCAATGCCGCGCCGCACACCGTGATGCGGCCGCTCGAGGCAGCCGTCACCCCGCTCATCAGCTCGGCCAGTGACACCTGCCCATTGCCCGATACCCCCGCGATACCGACGATTTCGCCGGCACGCAGGTCGAGCGTCACGTCATGCAGGCCCTGACGGCCCGCTGCCGGGGCGACGCTGACGCGGTCGAGCGACGCCACGACATCTCCCTCGGCCAATCTGGCCGCGCGCGTGGGCATCTCCACACGACGCCCCACCATCAGTTCGGCCAGTTCGGCCTTGCCGGTGGCATCGGCACGACGCTCCGCCACCAGCCGGCCACCGCGCAGCACGGCCACGCGATGCGAGACACGCAGCACCTCGTCGAGCTTGTGGCTGATGAAAATGACGGACAACCCTTCGGCAATCAGCTGTCCCAGCGTGGCAAACAGGCTGTCGGCCTCCTGCGGCGTCAACACTGCCGTGGGTTCGTCCAGGATCAGCACCCGCGCGCCGCGATAGAGCGCCTTGATGATTTCCACGCGCTGGCGTTCGCCCACGGAAAGCGATCCCACGCGCGCCTGCGATTGCACCGCCAGCCCAAAGCGCAGCGCCAGATCGTCGATGCGTGCCCGCGCGGCGCCACGCTGCTGGCGCCAGCGCCAGAGCGGCTCGGTGCCGATCAGGATATTGTCGAGCACCGACAGGTTGTCGGCCAGCGTGAAATGCTGGTGGACCATGCCCACCCCCGCCGCCAGCGCCGCACGCGGATTGCCGGGCGGCAGCGTCATGCCATCCACCTCGACGCTGCCCGCGTCGGCAATGTAGTGGCCGAACAGGATATTGACCAGCGTGCTCTTGCCGGCGCCGTTTTCGCCGAGCAGGGCCAGGACTTCGCCGCGATGCAGGTCGAGCGAGATATCGTCGTTGGCCAGCAGCGGGCCAAACCGTTTGGTGATGTGCGAGAGCCGGAGCACCGGCGGTTCCTGGGGCATCGATTATCAGAAATCAGAACGAATGAAACGAAGCGGCCCCGTCCATCCGAACGGGGCCATGCGCAGCACGCGCCGGAGAGCCTGCCGGTGGCTCAGGGCGTCGACCTGGGCTCGGTCTCCACCACCTTGACGGTGAACTTGCCATCGAGGATCGCCTTCTCCTTCGCCTTCACCTTGGTCATCACGTCGGCCGGCACCTTGCCCTCGAAGGTGCCCAGCGGTGCCAGTTCCGCGCCCTTGAATTTCATCAGCGAATACTGGCCGTAGTCCTCGTTCCTGAACTGGCCGCCCTTGACCTTCGCCAGTGCGGCCGCGATCGTCGGCTCCATGTTCCAGAGCGCGGACGCCACCACCGTGGCGGGGTACTGCGGCTGGGTGTTGATCACGTTGCCGATGGCGAGCTTGCCGCGTTCCTTGGCGGCGTCCGACACGCCAAAGCGCTCGGCGTAGAGCACGTCGGCGCCCTTGTCGATCATTGCGAACGCGGCTTCCTTGGCCTTGGGCGGGTCGAACCACGAGCCGATAAAGCTCACCGTGAACTTCACCTTCGGATTCACCTCGCGGGCACCTTCCATGAAGGCGTGCATCAGCCGGTTGACCTCTGGGATCGCGTAGCCGCCCACCATGCCGATATGGTTGGTCTTGGTCATGCCGCCCGCGATCATGCCGGTCAGGTACGACGGCTCCTGGATGTAGTTATCGAACACCGAGAAGTTCGGCGCCTGCGGCTTGCCCGACGACCCCATCAGGAAGGCCGTCTTCGGATAGTCCTTGGCGACCTTGCGGGCCGCGCCTTCCACAGCGAACGACTCGCCGACGATCAGCCCCGAGCCCTGTTCGGCGTACTGGCGCATCACGCGTTCGTAGTCGGCGTTCGACACGCTTTCCGAGAACACATAGTCGATCTCGCCGCGCGCCTTGGCCTCGTTGAGCGCCTTGTGGATGCGCGACACCCATTGCTGCTCCACCGGCACCGTGTAGACCGCGGCCACCTTGACCTTCGATTGCGCCTGCGCGCCCGGCGACAGGCCCATGGCGGCCAGCGCGGTGGCCGCCGCGGCAGCTTTCAGCCAGGTACGACGATCGCTTCCCTTGTGCATGAATTCACTCCCCTTTTTTACGTTGTGTGCGCCCGTGACGCGTGGTTGATGTCTGGGATGGATGGATGCGCCGGCTCAGGCGCGCGTTGGGTCTGGCTCGGAAACCGGGTCGGGCTCGGGCTCCTGCAGCCCGCAGCCCCGCAGCAGCAGCGCCACCAGGTGCTCGGTGGCATGCTCGAAGTCGTCGGCGTCAAGCTGGCTTACGCCGAGCACGGCGCACACCTGCGCCTCGAAGTCCGCATAGGTCTGGGTGGCGGCCCAGATCGTGAAGAACAGGTGGTACGGATCCACGGGCGCCATCCGGCCGCCCTCGATCCACGTCCGGATCACCATCGCCTTGCGTGCCACCAGTTCGCGCAGGGCCTGGCGAAGCACGTTGCCGATCTCGGGCGCACCATGCAGCAGTTCGTTGGCGAATACGCGCGACGCGTCGGGATGGCTGGCCGACAGGCGCATCTTGGCGCGGATGTACTGCTCCAGCGCCAGCCGGGGCGAATGCTCGGCGCTGATGATGTCGGTCTCGGACAGCCACAACGTCAGCGTATGGGCCAGCACCGCGCGATACAGCGCCTGCTTGGTCCGGAAGTAGTAATGCAGGTTCGACTTCGGCACCCCGGCGCGGGCGGCAATATCCGCCATCGTGGCCCCTGCAAAGCCTGCTCGCGCGAACACATACTCGGCGGCGCGCACGATGAGCGCTTCGTTCTCCTGCCGGATGCGCCCCCCCGGCGGCCCGGGCCGGGCTTCGATGCCGCGTGGCGGCAATGGCGTGCGCGCCAGGGCGTCCATCATTTGGTGCCGTACAGCCGGTCGCCGGCATCGCCAAGGCCGGGCACGATGTAGCCATGCTCGTTCAGCTGCTCGTCGATGGCGGCGGTGACGATGGCCACGTCCGGGTGCGCGGCCTGCAGCGCCCGCAGCCCTGGGCGCGACGCGATCAGGCAGACATACTTCATGGTGGTCACGCCGGCCTCCTTCAGCCGGTTGATGGCGGCAACGGCCGAGTTGCCGGTCGCCAGCATCGGATCCACCACGATCACGAAGCGCTCCTGGATATCCTCGGGCATCTTGAAGTAGTACTCGATCGGCTCCAGCGTCTCGGGGTCGCGGTACAGGCCGATGTGGCCCACGCGCGCCGCCGGCAGCAGATCGAGCATGCCGTCCAGGAATCCGTTGCCGGCCCGCAGGATCGACACCAGGCAAAGCTTCTTGCCGGACAGCACCGGCGACTGCATCGGCGCAATCGGCGTCTTGATGGCGATGGTCTCCATTGCCAGGTCGCGCGTGGCTTCGTAGGTCAGCAACTGGCTGATCTCGCGCACCAGGCGGCGGAAGTTGTCGGTGGTGGTTTCCTCGCTGCGCACCAGCGTGACCTTGTGCTGCACCAGCGGGTGGTTGACCACCATTACCGCGGGCGCCGCCGTGCCTTCCGTTTCGGCAAAGGCCTGCACGGCCGTGGGTACGTCCGACATGTCGTTCATGCTGCGCTCCTTGGTCATCCGAATTTCGCCTGGCCGGGCGCAGCGGGCCCCGGGGCCCGCCACGCTCTGGCTGCCTGTCTGTCAGGAACTGCCGTGCAATGCCGCGTTGCTGCTAGAACACCGTGCCGTCGCTCTGGATCGCGAACGGCGGCGGCCCGCCCGGCGGCCGGCGCTGTGCCGCGATACGGCGGCCAGCCGCCCACGTGCCGCCTTCCAGCACGCGCGCCAGCGGAAAGTCTTCTTCCTTGAGCCCCAACGCCTGACGCACCGCATCGGCCACCAGGTCGAGCCCCGTGACGGTCAGCGCGCGCCACTCGACGATCTCGGGCTCGTCCACCGTATGGGTCCGTTCGGCGAATTCGCGGTCGCGCGGCACGGTCAGCTCGAAGTCGTAGAGCAGGCCGCCGTTCCGGTATTCAGGCAGCCCGGTCAGCGCGTCGAGCCCCACGACCACCAGGCCGCCATCCTCCAGCGGTTCCAGCAGCGAATAGGTCAGCCACTGCGTGAGCTTGTGGAACGGCACCAGCCCGCCGGGCGCCGCCGGATGCCGCCAGCAGTCGCCCAGCGAGACGCCTTCCATCTGCACCCGCCCCGGCCAGACCGGGCCCAGCGCCACCAGCAAGGTGCGCAGCACGAAACCGGCCTCGATGCGGTTGTCCGTGGCGTGGGCAACCAGGTAATCGAACAGGTTGCCCAGCCGCGCCGGAGTGCCGAAGACCGCCGGCGTGGCCTGCATGACCTCGCCAAGCCGGCGCAACAGGCCGGCGCGCCCCTCCAGGCCCACCAGCGGGTTGTGCTGGGCCACCTGGAAGGCCGTGGCGATGGTCGAGGCATCGATACGCGCCAGCCGCTCGGCATCGGCGCGCAGCGGATCGCCCGATTCGGCCGAGAAGCCGCCCCGGGCAAACAGGTCGAAACTCGCCACGCCGAGCCCTTCGGAGCGCGTCAGCATCATGTCGCTGGCCGGATCGCGATAGCGCCAGTCGGGGCCTGCACCGGCGTCCAGCAGCACGCTCGGAATCACCACGTCGATGCCGATGCGCGCGCGCTCCGCGCAATGATCGGCGCCGGACATGCCCGCGCGCTCGCACAGGATCTGCCACCGGTTGATCGACTCATTCCCCGGCCCGCCGCTTTCGAAATGGCGCCAGCGGCTGTGATAAGGCACCTGGAGATCCGGGTAGCGGCGCCGGATGGTGGCCGCCACGTAATCCGCAATGGCGTGAATCCGATCCGGATGCCACGTAAACAGTTCAGACTCGCCGGATGCGACGAATTCGGTCACGACCGCGCAATGCGTGCGCACCGCCTCGCCGCTCAGCAGTGCGGAAGCGGGATGATCGGGCGGCACCGGGCTATGCCAGCCGCTGCCCGTGCCGGGTTCGTGTCCAGTCGTACCTCCTGCGGGATGCTCGTTCATTCGTTCAACCCCCTGCCCTTTGCCAGGGCGAGTTCGTTGGCATCAGGCGGCGTGTAGCTGGTGAAGTAACCCGCCGCCACCTTCGCATCGATTTCCACGCGCGCATCCGCCGGGATCAGCGCCTCGGGGATGGGCACCTGCTCCACCACCTCGATGCCCTGCGCCGTCAGCGCGCCATGCTTCATGTTGCTCATCGAGGCCCAGCGATCGATCCGCCGGATCCCCAGCCAGTGGAAGACATCTGGCATCAGCTCCTGGAAGCGCATGTCCTGCACCCCGGCCACGCATTCGGTGCGCGCGAAATACGTTTCGGCCCGGTCGCCGCCCACCTGGCGCTTGCGTGCGTTATAGACCAGGAATTTGGTCACCTCGCCCAGCGCGCGCCCTTCCTTCCGGTTATAGACCACCAGGCCAACACCGCCCTGCTGCGCCATCTCGATACAGACCTCGATGCCATGCGCCAGGTAGGGCCGGCAGGTGCAGATATCGGATCCGAACACGTCGGAGCCGTTGCATTCGTCGTGCAAGCGGCAGGCCACCCTGGTCTCGGGCTTGCCCAGCTTGCTGATATCGCCAAAGAAATAAAGCGTCATGCCGCCAATGGGCGGCAGGAAGACCTTCAGGTCTGGCCGTGTGACCAGTTCCGGGAACATGCCGCCGGTCTGCTCGAACAGGCTGCGCCGCAGGATGCTTTCCTTGATATTGAACCGGCGGGCGATGCCGGGCAGGTACCAGACCGGGTCGATGGCGGCCTTGGTGACGCGCACATCGCCATTGGCATACAGGATGTCGCCGTCCGGCGCCAGGCGGCCCGCCGCGATGGCCGCCACCAGTTCCGGCATATTGATATGGGCGCGTGTGATGGCGATGGTCGGCCGGATATCGAAGCCGGCTGCAATGCGGTCGGCAAAGACCGTCGATACCAGATGGCCCCAGGGGTCGAGCGACACGATCTTGTCGGGGTCGCCCCACTGCGCATGCGGGCCGATCGGTTCGGCCGGCGCCGTGTCGGTCAGGTCGGGCCGATGCGCCCGCTGGAGGCTGCCCGAGGCCACGGCCAGCGCGCGATAGATCGCGTAGGCCCCGGCATGCGTGCCGATCACGTTGCGCTGCGCCGGGTCGGTCAGGCTGGCGATCACAGGCCCCCGCTCGGCCGCGGTAGGCGCGCCCCAGTGAATCGGCTCCGCCGGCTTGTCGCGGCGTGCGTGCGAGGTCAGGACGATATGGTCGGACATGGTCGCCTCCCCGGTATGAAACCGGAACACGAATCCTGACCAGATGGTCAGGTTTACATGTTCATAGTAGGCAACGTTCGTGCCAACGCCCAAGTGGGGTTGTTACGGTTGGTGTCATCCCGTACGCACCGTCGGCGTGCCGGGTGGCACCGTCCGCATGGCGCCTGCGGTACATCGCGGTGCAGCGCGCACCGGATTCCGGCGCCGGCCCGGACGCCGGCCCGATAACGCGGGCACCAACAAAAACGGCACGTTCGATCGAACGTGCCGTTTCGGCGATGCAGGGGCGAGAGGCTCAGCCTTCCGCGCGATGTCCCAGGCGCTCGCGCCCGCGCTGGGGCAGATCGGCGGTCAGCCATGCCACCATGGCCCGCACAGGGTTGGCGGCCTCCACATAGCGATGGAACAGCGCCCCGGCCGCATTGCTTGCGACCCAGGCCAGGCCCATGCCCAGCGCGTTCAGCACCGGCCGGCCCGGAACGAAATGGGTAACCACGGCATTGACCACCAGGCAAACCGGAAAATGCACCAGGAACACCGAATAGGAAATCCGCCCGAAGTACGCGGTCAGGCGTCCGGCTGGCCAGCTCTCCAGCCAGCCGCCGCGACGCGAGACGGCCAGCAGCAGCGCCGTTGCCAGCGCCACCGCAATGCGCAGCCGGAAGTCCACCGCCAGCGCGGCCAGGCCGACGGCGGCCAGCGCCATCAGCGGCATGACCGAGCGGCCCGGATTCGATGCCCAGTAGGCCAGCGATCCCATGCCATAGGCACCAAAGAAATAGATGGCCCAGATATCCCACGACGCATCGCGGTTGAACCAGAACAGCGAGGCCATTGCCAGCGCACCCACCAGCGGCACGCCGAGCGGCAGCGCGTCGCGGACCACAGCCCGGGCGAACCACAGCGCCAGCACCATCAGCGCGAACAGTTGGAGGTCGATGGCGATATACCAGACACCGGCGGACAGCGCGTCCACATCGAGAACGTTGTGCAGCAGCAGGATATGGGCCACGAACTGCACCAGATGCGGCGCTGCCGGAATGGAATCGTGCTGCATCCAGGTGCGCGCAATGGCGGCACCGGCAATCGCCACCACGATGGCGGCGGCAAACGGCACCACCAGCTTCTGGTAGCGGCGCCAGATTGTCAGCACCGGGCTGGCGACTGTCAGGCGCCCGCCGGGGGCCAGGCTGCGCGCGGCCAGGAAGCCGCTGATGACCAGGAAGACCTGCACGGCGATGCGCGCGTAGTCGGCCAGCCAGCCGATCAAGCCAGGCGCCAGCGACTGGGCGGCATCGGACATCGGCCCGTAGAACGCCAGGTGGTGCAATACGATCAGCTGCGAGCTGACCGCCTTCAGCGCGTCTACACACGCCAGACGGGAAGGACGGGGGCTCATTTGTTCTTCGTGGGGGTGCAAAGTGGGCCGAATTGTACTCGCATCGGTGCATTCAGCCTTGGGACGACCGGTAACCGCTGCCGTAACGGTTGTAAATCCGTGTACGACGTGGCGAAAAGGCAACTTTCATTGCACTACTCTCGGGCATTAGCTAATAAGAAACAAATTCTTCGTGCGCCATGGCCGGGGGTATACCCTTGCGTCTTTCCGTGCCTTGCCCCGAACATGTCCCTGACTGTTGCCTTCTCCTCGTTCCGCCGCCTGACGGCGGTTGTTGCCCTGGCCGCCGCCATCGTGCCGGCCGTCCATGCGCAAAGCCCCAGCCCCGTCCTGGACAAGATCCGTGACACCGGCACCATCACGCTCGGCTATCGCGAGTCCGCCCTGCCGTTCTCGTTTGCCGACGACAAGGGCCAGCCGGCCGGCTATGCGGTGGATCTGTGCCTGCGCGTGGCCGAAGCGGCCAAGCAGAAGCTGGGACTGAAAGACCTGAAGGTGCGCTGGCTGCCGCTGACGCCGCAGAACCGCGTTCCGGCCATGGTCAACGGCCTGGCCGATCTGGACTGCGCACCCAACACCAATACGCTCGAGCGCCAGAAGCAGGTGGCATTCAGTGTGTCGCACTATGTTTCCACGGTGCGCATGCTGGTGCGGGCCGACTCCGGTATCAAGTCGTTCAACGATCTGCGCGGCAAGACCGTGGTGACCAGCGCTGGCTCCACGGGTGACCGCCACGTGCGCCGGCTGAAGAGCGAGTATGGCTTCCGCGACGTCTACGCCAAGGACCATGGCGAATCGTTCCTGCTGCTGGAAACTGGCCGCGCCCAGGCATTCGTGATGGACGACGTGCTGCTGGCCGGCCTGCGCGCCAAGTCGAAGGATCCGTCCCAGTATGTGATTGTCGGCCCGGCCCTGTCGGTGGAACAGAACGCGCTGATGATGTCCAAGGCCGATCCGGAATGGAAGCAACTGGTCGACCAGACGCTGGCGAAAACCTTTGCCAGCCCCGAGGCAACCGCCCTGCAGAAGCGCTGGTTCCAGCAGCCGATTGGCACCCGTGGCACCAACCTGGCGCTGGCGCCGTCGACGGAAGTGCTGCACGCCTGGAAGCACCCCTCCGACGTTGTGACGGAGTAAGCATTTTTTGGGGCACTCCCCCGGAAAAGCCCTGAGTTGACGCCCTTTACGGCCTTGTCCACACTGGCCTGAGCCTGGTTCTACCGCCCGGTAGGACCAGCAACAACGCGACCGCCACCGTGAAACGCCACCGGGCGGCAACTCAGAGGAGATTTCCATGAAGCAATTGATCGCCACCGCCGTCGCGCTAGGTCTGGCCACTGCATCCGTGGCTGCCATCGCACAGGACAAGAAGTCGTTCGACCCGTATTCGCAGGGCGCCAAGGCTGGCGAGAAGTTCGATACCTACAGCCAGGGCGCCAAGTCCGGCGACAAGTTCGACCCGTATTCGCAAGGCGCGAACAAGAGCACCCGCGCCGACCTGACCGATCAGTCGACGGCCGCCCCCAAGCAGTCGAAGTCGAAGAAGGCCCCGACGAAAAAGCCGGCACAGGGCAATTGAGCGTCTGGGGAGTTCTGGACACAAAAAAGGAGCCCTCGGGCTCCTTTTTGATTTTGTGCGCCAATATTCACTAACGTGATTCAAGGCGCGCCAGCCGCGCATGCGTGCCGGTCAACGCCGGGCCGGGTCTACTGCCCCTCCTCCGGCAGCATCTCCAGCGCCGTCACGTCCACGCGCTGCACCTCGTTGTTCTGCCGGATTTCCGTGCGTAGCACGAATGCTTCCATCGGGCAGTACCAGTCGGTGACGTGCAGCACGCTCGGTTCCAGTTGCAGCAGTTCGTCGCCCACCATTAGCGGGCCGAGCGAGGTGCGTTTTTCATAGGTAATGGGCATGCATTCCTTGCGGCCCATGACCGTGTTGATCATCTGCTTGCGGCCTACATGGCGGGAGCCGACGATGATCGACGCATGCAGCGCCTGCATCGTGCCAACCACTTCGTCCTTGCCCAGCGGGTAGATCTTCAGCGATACGCTGGACTGGAAGGTCTCGCCTTCCAGGGTGGCGCCTTCCTTGATTTCCACGCCCGCGTAGTTGAACACGCCGCTGCCGTTGAACGATGCCTCGCCGAACATCCGCGCATAGCGCGCGCGCGCATTGATCACGGCGTTGCGGCTGTCGATACGGGTACGCGCCGTGGCGACGTTGCGGTCGATATTGATCTCGTGGACCTGATCCATGACGACGGGCGGCCCCATCAGCGCCGACAGCGCAGACTTGGAGCGGACTTCCAGCTGGGCGCTGCAGCCTCGGGCGGTACGCATGACATCGCGCAAAGTCATGGTGATGGACATCGGCATGGAGCCATCGCCCTCCAGCTGCACGCGCGATCCCGAGCGGAACCACGGTGCGTCGCACAGCGCCGCGCCGTTCGGCATCGGGGGCGACATGCCCGACACTGGCGCGGCATCGGGGGCCGATGCCTGCGCAAATGCCGTACTCATCACACCCATCAGCAACCACAGTAGCGCCGGTTTCATGGCGATCGTCCGTATCCAATGGCCGGCGGCGGCAGGGTCAGTTTCTGCCAGGAATGTGCCGGAATGGCGCCAGTATTACGCGAAATCGGCGCGGCGGAAATGGGCGGTGGTGGCCGGAAGCCCACGCCCGGCGCCCGGCGCACGCCAAAACGGCGAGGCGGGAAATGCGCTCGTGCTACCATTGCGCGCCCGTAGCGGTCGCCATGCCCGAAAGCTGGCCTCCGGACACGCGCCATTTTCAGACCGTACACGCAGCCGCCTCGCCCGCGCGTGTCCACCATGTCGGGGCGTGCCGCGTTGTGGGGTGTTCGCCACAAGGCGGACGCAGGAACAGCCTCCGGTATCCCGGCCACTTCAGGAGAAATATGCGTAGTTCTTCGCCCACGCGCCAAGCCGGGCTGCCTGTCGGCATGGTTTTGCTCGTCGTGATCGGCGTGCTGCTGGTCTGGTTCGGCACGCTCGATGCCCGCCACCTGCTGCGTCCGGACGAAGGCCGATATGCCGAGATCTCGCGCGAGATGTTCGTCACGGGCGACTGGGTGACGATCCGCTACAACGCCCTGAAATACTTCGAAAAGCCGCCATTCCACATGTGGGTGACCACCATCGCCTACGAACTGTTTGGCGTGGGCGACTGGCAGGCGCGCCTGTGCGTGGCGCTGTCGGGCATCGTCGGCCTCGGCATGACGATGTGGGCCACGGCGCGCTGGTTCGGCTGCCGCGCCGGGCTGCTGGCCGGCCTGGTCATGCTGGCCATGCCGATGTGGAGCGTGGCGGGCCACTTCAATTCGCTGGACATGACGCTGTCCGGCGCCCTGGCCTGCGTGCTGGCCTGCATGCTGCTGGCCCAGCATCCCGATACGTCGCCCGGCGCCCGTCGCGCCTGGATGCTGGCGTGCTGGGCATTCATGGGAGTCGCCATCCTGACCAAGGGACTGGTCGGTATCGCCCTGCCCGGCCTGGTGCTCGTGGTCTATACGCTGTTGACGCGCGATGTTGGCCTGTGGCGGCGCCTGCACCTGCCAACGGGCATCCTGGCGATGCTGGTGGTCACCGTGCCCTGGTTCTGGCTGATTTCGACCAAGAACCCCGAATTTCCTCAATTTTTCTTTATCCACGAGCACTGGGACCGCTACACCTCCACGGTGCATTCGCGCAAAGGCTCGATCTGGTATTTCGTACCGCTGCTGCTGGCGGGCATGCTGCCCTGGCTGGGGCTGGTGCCGCGCATGTGGGACGTGGTGCGCGACCGTACCGGCGCCCGGCGCGGCGCAGGCGGCAAGCCGTTCCAGCCGGCCCTGCTGAGCCTGGTCTGGTTCGCGGCGATCTTCGTCTTCTTCAGCATGTCGGGGTCGAAGCTGCCAGGCTATATCGTGCCGGTGTTCCCGGCCCTGGCCATTCTGGCCGCCGTGGCACTTGACCAGATCAGCGACCGGTCGTGGAACCGCCAGATCAATGCGCTGCTGGTACTGGCCGTGGTGGGCCTGCTGGCCGCGCCCGTGGTTGCCACGCTGGAGCGGGAAACCAATCCGAATGAAGTGTTCCGCGCCTTTGCCGTCTATATTGGTGTGGCGTTTGCCGTACTGCTGGCCGGCATGCTGCTGGCACGCCGGCTGCTGCGCACCCGCGGGGTGTTTCCCAGCGTTGCCGCGTTTGCGCTGTCGATGTTCCTGACCTGCACGATCGGCCTGCTCGGCCATGAGGTGATGGGCCGCCGGGCGGCGGGCGTGGACATGCTGCCCGCCATCAAGGCCGTGCTCAAGGACGACATGCCGCTGTACGGCGTGGGGATGCTGGATCACACACTACCCTTCTATCTGGGCCGCACGCTGACCATGGTTGCCGCCCCGGACGAACTGGAGTTTGGCACCCAGCAGGAGCCGGAGAAGTGGCTGCCGACCATGGATGCGTTCGTCGCCAAGTGGAAGGACGGCCAGCCGGCGCTCGGCATCATGTCGCCGGAAACGTATGACAGCCTGGTGGCGCAGCAGGTGCCGATCTACGTCGTGGCTCGCGATGTACGGCGTGTCGTCGCCAGCAATTTCCCGCCGCCGGCCCAGGAAGCCGGAAATACCCGATGAATCTTTCGACATTTGCCTTTATCTTCACCGGCGTATTGCTCAATGCCTGTGCCCAGTTGCTGCTCAAGGCCGGCACCAATGCCGTGGGCGCGATCACCATCGAGCGCGCCACTATCCTGACCACCGCATTCCGGGTGCTGACGCAATGGCCGGTAATCGCCGGGCTGACCTGCTACGTCATCAGCGTCGGGGTCTGGATCATCGGCCTGTCGCGCGTGGATGTATCGATTGCGTATCCCATGCTGTCGCTCGGCTATGTGGTCAATGCCCTGGCCGCGTGGTGGCTGTTTGGCGAGATGATTGGCCCGCTGCGCGTGGCCGGCATCATGCTGATCCTTGCTGGTGTTTTCCTGATTGCCCGTTCCTGACCGCCCATGACCGCTTCCGCTCCGCAGGATTTCCTGCCGTTCGTACGCCCCCAGATCGATGACGCGACCATTGCCGATGTGGGCAAGGTGCTTGCGTCGGGCTGGATCACGTCCGGCCCCAAGGTGCAGGCTTTCGAGGCCGCACTGTCCGAGCTGTTCGGCGGCCGCCCCGTGCGCACGTTCTCCAATGGCTCGGCCACGATGGAAATCGCGCTGCGCATCGCCGATATCGGCCCGGGCGACGAAGTCATCACCACGCCGATCACCTGGGTGGCAACCGCCAACGTGGTACTGACGGTAGGCGCCCGGCCGGTGTTCGTCGATATCGACCCGGTCACGCGCAATATCGACCTGGACGCGGTCGAGGCCGCCATCACGCCGCGCACGCGCGCCATCATGCCGGTGTACCTGTCCGGGCTGCCGGTCGACATGGATCGCCTCTATGCCATCGCGAAGCGCCATAACCTGCGCGTGATCGAAGACGCCGCGCAGGCCATCGACTCGCGCTGGCGCGGGCAGCGCATTGGCGCGTTTGGCGACCTGGTCAGTTTCAGCTTCCAGGCCAACAAGAACATCACCACCATCGAAGGTGGCTGCCTGGTGATGAATACGCCGGAAGAGGCCCAGCGCGCCGAGCGCCTGCGCCTGCAGGGGGTAATCCGCACCGGCATGGACGGCATGGACGTCGAGGAGCCCGGCGGCAAGTTCAACCTGACCGACGTCAACGCGGCCATCGGCCTGGCGCAGCTGAAGCAGCTCGACACCATCACCGCGCGCCGCGCGGAACTGGCCGAGACCTATTTCCGTTGTGCGGCCGAGACCGGGCTGGCAGACCTGGGCATCGAACTGCCGGTGCCGCTGGACCCCACCGTGGCGACCACGAACTGGCACATGTTCCAGGTGGTGCTGCCCACCGACCGCCTGCGCGGCGGCCCGGCCGAGGCCCGCAAGCTCGTGATGGAAGCGATGCGCGAGCAAGGCGTGGGCACCGGCGTCCACTACCCGCCCGTCCACCTGTTTACCTATTTCCGCTCGCTCGGCTGGCGCGAAGGCATGCTGCCGCATGCCGAGCGCATCGGCCGTGGCATCGTCACGCTGCCGCTGTTCCCCGCGATGCAGGCCGCCGACGTCGAGCGGGTCTGTGCAACTCTCAGCGAAACATGCAAACGTCTCTCTCACTAAGTCCTGTCGAGGTCTCGGTCGTCATCCCCGTCTACAACGAGGAAGGCGGGCTGCAGGCGCTGTTCGACCGCGTGTATCCGGCACTGGACGGCATGGGCGAATCGTACGAGGTCATCTTCGTCAACGATGGCAGCGTGGACCGGTCGCCCGCAATGCTGGCCGCCCAGTACCACAAGCGCCCCGACGTGACGCGCGTCATCCTGTTCAACGGCAACTTCGGGCAGCACATGGCCATCCTGGCCGGCTTCGAGCACACGCGCGGCCGGATCGTGATCACACTGGACGCCGACCTGCAGAATCCGCCCGAGGAAATCCCGCGCCTGGTGGCCGAGATGCGCAAGGGCCACGACTACGTGGGCACCATCCGCCGCCAGCGCAACGACAGCGCCTGGCGCCGTTACGCGTCGCGCGCCATGAACCGCCTGCGCGAGAAGATCACCAAGATCAAGATGACGGACCAGGGCTGCATGCTGCGCGCCTACGACCGCAACATCATCGATACGATCAACGCGTGCCGTGAAGTCAACACCTTCATTCCGGCGCTGGCCTATACGTTCTCGTCCAATCCGGTCGAGATCGAGGTGGGCCACGAGCAGCGCCATGCGGGCGAGTCGAAATATTCGCTGTACCAGCTGATCCGCCTGAATTTCGACCTGGTGACCGGCTTCTCGATCGTACCGCTGCAGTGGTTCTCGGCTATCGGCACCATGCTGTCGATCACGTCGGCCGGCCTGTTCGTGGTGCTGCTGGTACGCCGCTTCATCTTCGGGTCGGAAGTCCAGGGTGTGTTCACGCTGTTCGCCTTCACGTTCTTCCTGATCGGCATCATGCTGTTCGGCATCGGCCTGCTGGGCGAGTACATCGGCCGGATCTACCAGGAAGTGCGCGACCGGCCCCGCTACCGCATCCAGGCGGTGCTGGAACGCGACCCGAAACAGGGCAGCAAGCCGGAGGTATCGTGCGCGCCGTAGTCTTTGCCTACCACAACGTTGGCGACCGCTGCCTGCGCGTGCTGCACGCGCAGGGCGTGGACGTGGCCCTGGTGGTGACCCACCGCGACCGCCCCGACGAGAACATCTGGTTCCAGCGCGTGGCCGACACCGCGGCCGAACTGAACCTGTCTTTCCTGTACGCCGAGGATCCGACCGATCCGGCGCTGGCCGACGCGGTACGCGCGGCAAAGCCGGACGTGATCTTCTCGTTCTATTACCGCGCCATGATCCCGGCCGACGTACTGGCGATTGCGCCGCACGGTGCGTTCAACATGCACGGTTCGCTGCTGCCCAAGTACCGTGGCCGCGTCCCGGTGAACTGGGCGGTGCTGCACGGCGAGACCGAGACCGGTGCCACGCTGCACGCGATGGAGGCCAGGCCCGACGCCGGATATATCGTCGACCAGACGGCCGTGCCGATCCTGCCCGACGACACGGGGGGCCAGGTCTTCGAGAAGGTCACCGTCGCGGCCGAGCAGACGCTCTGGCGTGCGCTGCCCGCCATGAAGGCCGGCCAGACACCCAAGCGGCCGAACCGCCTGGCGGATGGCAGCTATTTCTCCGGACGCAAGCCCGAGGACGGCCGCATTGATTTCGGCCAGCCCGCATCTGCCGTTTACAATCTGATCCGTGCCGTGGCGCCGCCCTACCCCGGCGCGTTCACTGACATTGCCGGGCGCCGCTTTATCGTGGCCCAGGCACGCCGCCTTGAAGGCGGTGCGGTGCCGGCAGGGCTGCGGCCCGGCCTGCACGTGCTGGACGGCCGTATCGTGGCCGTCTGCGGCGACGGCGGGGCGCTGCGCGTGTTGCAACTGCTGGAAGGCAGCAGTGCCGACCACGCGAGCCCGGTCTCCGCCACCGAATTCCAGAACATCATCCCTGCACAGTCTTGAAAGGAAACCGATGAAAAAGGTCCTGATTCTTGGCGTCAACGGCTTCATCGGCCACCACCTGACGCGCCGCATCCTGGAAACCACGCAGTGGGAGGTCTACGGC
>NZ_BBQI01000097.1 GCF_001652915.1 Cupriavidus sp. D384 | reverse complement strand
TTCAGGTCGCCGCCCACGTCTGCCGTTACCTTGCCGCCCCTGACCACCCCGCCCAGGATGTTCGTGTCGTTGCCGGACACGATCGATACCGATTCGCTGCCCTTCACGTGGCTGTTGACCTGCGTGGTGCCCGTGGTGTCGCCGTTGCCCTTGCTGGTGGATGCCGAAGCCGACACGCCCCAGCCCTTGCTGCCGAGGGATACACCGATGCTGCCGCTGCTGGACTTGTTCGTGCTGTGGTTCTCGTAGGTATCGGTCGCCGA
>NZ_BBQI01000096.1 GCF_001652915.1 Cupriavidus sp. D384 | reverse complement strand
ACAGCCCCACAGCACCACAGCCCCACAGCCCCACAGCCCCACAGCCCCACAGCCCCACAGCCCCACAGCCCCACAGCCCCACAGCCCCACAGCCCCACAGCAGCGATATCACTCCCCGTACTGCCGCAATCCCTCCAGATCGAGCACGTCGATCACGCCGTAGTCCACCCGCACCAAGCCCTGCTGTTCCAGCACCTTGAGCGCCTGGTTGGCGCGCTGGCGCGAGATGCCGGCCAGCAGTCCGATCTCTTCCTGCGAAATCTCCAGCGTCGAGCCGATGCCCGGATACAGGTGTTCGTTGAACAGCGATGACACCGCGCGGGCCACGCGCGAATCGATATCGAGCAGGCGCTCGTATTCCACCGCAGCGATGAACTGCCCAAGACGCTCGTTGAACTGCATCAGCAGAAAGCGCGTGAACGGCAGGCTGGTATCCAGCAACCACTGAAAAGTTTCGCGTGGGACGAAAGCGATACGCGAGCGCCGCAGCGCCATCACGTCGTACTTGCGGATTTCCTGCTTGAGCACGGCGCCTTCGCCGAACCAGCCGCCGGTGGGCACGCCTGTGAAGGTGACCGACTTGCCCGATGGCGAGACGGTGGTGATCTTGACGATGCCCTCGACCACGCCCAGCCAGTGCTCGGCCATTTCACCTTTGTGACAGACGTAGTCACCTTGTGCGTACTCGCGCACGGTCATCACGCGTTTGACACGGTCGCGCTGCTCGGGGCTCAGGTCGGCGGCCCAGGCGCAGCGGTCGATGAACGAGAAGGTGTCAGCGGCAGGCATTGCACTCCCGTAGGGATTAACCCGGAATTGTCGCCGGCGCGACAACCCGGCGGAAAGGCATCGGCTATCTTACGATCACCCGGAACCGCCCCTGCCAGCATTCCTCACCCAACAAGGCAAGGCGGGCGTGATGCGGTGCGGCAATCGTCGCACCGGACAAGGCGCCCAGTATAGCGACCGGTCTGGCGGCTTGATACCCGGCATGGTCCCTAGGCCATCCCAAGGGGAGAGGAGACAGCGATGCAGGAATCGTCGGCAACGACCTTCCCGCGATGGCTGCTGGCGCATGCCCAGCAGCGGCCCGACCATCCGGCCTATCGCGAGAAGGATCTCGGTATCTGGCAGACCTACAGCTGGCAGCAGGCAGCGGCCGAGGTGCGCGCGCTGGCCTGCGGGCTGGCCGCGCTGGGGTTCCGCCGCGGCATGAACCTGGCCGTGGTGGGCGACAACCGTCCGCGCCTGTACTGGGCCATGACTGCTGCGCAGGCGCTGGGCGGCGTGCCCGTGCCGCTCTATCAGGACGCCATCGCGGGCGAGATGGTCTACGTGCTCGACGATGCGGAGATCGAGTTCGCCATCGTCGAGGACCAGGAGCAGGTGGACAAGCTGCTCGAAGTGGAATCGCAACTGGCGTCGCGTGGCCGCGCGGTACGCCATGTCATCTACGAAGACCCGCGCGGACTGCGCGACTACGACCATCCGTCGCTGCTGTCGTACGAGCGCGTGCAGGAAATCGGCCGCGAATTCGATCAGGCAAATCCAGGTTTTTACGATGCGCAGGTGCAGGCGGGCGCGCCTGACGACACCGCGATCATCCTTTATACGTCCGGCACCACCGGCAAGCCGAAGGGCGTCTGCCATGCGCACGCGGGGCTGATCGGCGCGGCGCGCAATGGCTGCCAGTTCGATGGCCTGAGCGCCGATGACGACGTGCTGTCGTACCTGCCGATGGCATGGGTGGGCGACAACCTGTTTTCCTATGCACAGGCGATGGTGGCCGGCTTCACCGTGAACTGTCCGGAATCGCGCGAAACCGTGATGACCGACCTGCGCGAGATCGGCCCCACCTACTACTTCGCCCCGCCGCGCATCTATGAAGGGCTGCTGACGCAGGTGATGATCCGCATGGAAGACGCGGGCTGGCTCAAGCGCAAATTGTTCCACTGGGCGATGGGCGTGGCGCGCCGCTGCGGCGCGGACATCCTCGACAAGCGTCCGGTGTCGGTGCTGGAACGCCTGCGCTATGGAATTGGCGAAATTCTGATCTACGGCCCGCTGCGCAACGTGCTGGGCATGAGCCGCATCCGCGTGGGCTACACGGCGGGCGAGGCCATCGGGCCGGACCTGTTCCGCTTCTACCGCTCGATCGGCATCAACCTGAAGCAGTTCTACGGCCAGACCGAGACCTGCGCCTATGTGTGCCTGCAGCCCGATGGCCAGGTCAAGTTCGACTCGGTGGGACCGGCCGCGCCGGGCATGGAGATCCGCATTGCCGACAACGGCGAGGTGCTGGTGCGCGGCGTGGGGCTGCTCAAGGCCTACTACAAGCGCGACGACGCCACGCGCGAGGCCATCAATGACGATGGCTATTTCATGACCGGCGACGCCGGCGTGATCGATGCCGACGGGCACCTGAAGATCATCGACCGTGCCAAGGACGTGGGCAAGCTGGCCGACGGTTCGATGTTCGCGCCCAAGTACATCGAGAACAAGCTGAAGTTCTTTCCGTATATCAAGGAAGCCGTGGCATTCGGCACCGACCGCGACCGCGTCTGCGCATTCATCAATATCGATTTCGATGCGGTGGGCAACTGGGCCGAGCGCCGGCACCTGCCGTATGCCGGCTATGTGGACCTGGCCGGCCAGCCCGACGTAATCGCCATGATCGCCGAATGCGTGGAGCAGGTGAACGCCGACCTGGCCGGCGACGCAATGCTGACCGGCTCGCAGGTGGCGCGCTTCCTGATCCTGCACAAGGAGCTGGACCCCGATGACGACGAACTGACGCGCACGCGCAAGGTGCGGCGCGGCTTTATCGCCGAGAAATACGCGGTGCTGGTGGACGCGCTGTACGCGGACAAGCCGGAGCAGTTCATCGACACGCGCGTGAAGTTCGAGGATGGCCGCGAGGGCAGTGTGTCGGCCACGCTGAAGCTGGTGGACGTCAAGCGCTTTCCGCCCGTGGGCGGGGCGCGCGCGGCGTGAGACAGGGAGACGCACAGATGACGGCAACCCAGACAGCGTGGCAGGGGGGCGGAAGTGGTGGTGGAAGTGGCAGCATGGCGCGCGTCGATGCCACGGGCTCCATGGCTTCGCCCGGCACCATCGTTCCGCCGGGCCACGCGGACACCGTGCATGGCGACACCCTGCGCACCGGCGACGCCCATCGGCCCGACACCCCGGCCCGCACCAGCACGCGTGGCGACGTGATCCTGGACCTGCAGAACATCTCGCTGTCGTTTGGCGGCGTGAAGGCGCTGACCGATATTTCGTTCGACGTCTGCGAGCACGAGATCCGCGCCATCATCGGCCCCAACGGCGCCGGCAAGAGTTCGATGCTGAACGTGATCAACGGCGTGTATCACCCGCAGCACGGCCGCATCGTGTTTCGCGGCCAGGAGCGCCGCAAGATGCATCCGACGGCGGCCGCCTGCCAGGGCATCGCGCGCACGTTCCAGAACATCGCGCTGTTCAAGGGCATGACCGTGCTCGACAACATCATGACGGGCCGCAACACGCAGTTCCGCACCGGGCTGCTCGCGCACGCGATGTGGTGGGGGCCGGCGCGCGCCGAGGAAATGCGCCATCGCCGCAAGGTGGAGGAAGTGATCGACTTCCTGGAAATCCAGGCCATTCGCAAGACCCCGGTCGGGCGCCTGCCGTACGGGCTGCAGAAGCGCGTGGAGCTGGCGCGCGCGCTGGCGGCCGAGCCGTCGATGCTGCTGCTGGACGAGCCAATGGCTGGCATGAACGTCGAGGAAAAGCAGGATATGTGCCGTTTCATCCTGGACGTGAACCACCAGTTCGGCACCACCATCGTGCTGATCGAGCACGACATGGGCGTGGTCATGGACATCTCGGATCGCGTGGTGGTGCTCGACTACGGCAAGAAGATCGGCGACGGCACGCCGGCCGAGGTCAAGGCGAACCCCGATGTGATCAAGGCCTACCTGGGCACCTCGCACTGAAGAAATCAGGAAACTACGATGACATTCTTCTTCGAAATCCTGATCGGCGGACTGCTCTCGGGGCTGATGTACTCGCTGGTGGCGCTGGGCTTCGTACTGATCTACAAGGCGTCGGGCGTGTTCAATTTTGCGCAGGGCGCGATGGTCTACTTTGCCGCGCTGGCCGTGGTGGGGCTGATGGACAAGGGCATGCCGATGTGGGCGGCCGTGATCGGCGCCTTTATCGTCATGATCATCGTGGGCATGAGCACCGAGCGCTTCGTGCTGCGCAAGCTGGTGAACCAGCCGCCGATCACGCTGTTCATGGCGACCATCGGGCTGTCGTTCTTCCTGGAAGGCCTGGGGCCGCTGCTGTTCGGCAACGAGGTACGGCCGATCGAGCTGGGCATTGTCGACGAGCCCATCGAATCGATCCTGACCCACTTCAATATCGTGGTGTCGAAGTTCGACCTGGCCGCCGCGCTGATTGCCGCCGTGCTGGTGGCCGTGCTGGCGCTGTTCTTCCAGTACACCAAGGTCGGCCGTGCGCTGCGCGCGGTGGCCGACGATCACCAGGCCGCGCTGTCGCTGGGCATTCCGCTGCAGAACATCTGGGCGATCGTCTGGGGCGTGGCCGGCTTTGTGGCGCTGGTGGCGGGCATGCTCTGGGGATCGCGCAACGGGGTGCAGTTCGCGCTGACGCTGACTGCGCTCAAGGCGCTGCCGGTGCTGATTCTGGGCGGCTTTACATCGGTGCCGGGCGCCATCGTCGGCGGGCTGATCATCGGCGCATCCGAGAAGCTGGCCGAGATCTATATCCCGCCCGTGTTCCAGTCGATGTTCGGCGGCAACTTCGGGGGGATCGAAGGGTGGTTCCCCTACGTGTTTGCCTTGTTGTTTCTCCTGGTTCGGCCCGAGGGGCTGTTCGGAGAGAAACACATCGACCGCGTTTGACGGAGAACAACCATGCTCTACCGCGAATCCGGACAGTTCAAGACCAGCTACGTTGCCGACAGTCAGATTTTCCCGATCCGGCAAGATCGTATCTTCTTTGCTTTGCTGATGGCCGTGGCGTTTGTCGTCATCCCGTTCACGGGCAGCGAGTACTGGTTCAACGCCATCCTGACGCCGTTCCTGATCTTTTCGCTGGCGGCGCTGGGCCTGAATATCCTGACGGGCTATGCCGGCCAGCTGTCGCTGGGCACGGCCGCCTTCATGGCCGTGGGCGCGTACGCGGCCTATAACTTCCAGCTACGGATCGAAGGCATCCCGGTACTGCTGACCTTTATCCTGGCCGGACTGTCGGCGGCGCTGGTGGGCGTGGCGTTCGGGCTGCCGTCGCTGCGCATCAAGGGCTTCTACCTGGCCGTGGCGACGCTGGCGGCGCAGTTCTTCGTGGTGTGGGCGCTGACCAAGTTTCCCTGGTTCTCGAACAACAGCTCGTCGGGCGTGATCACGGCGCAGCGGCTGGACCTGTTCGGCGTGGCGATCGATACCCCGGTAAGGAAATACCTGTTCGTGCTTGCCATTGTCACGGTGCTGGCGCTGCTGGCCAAGAACCTGGTGCGCTCGGCCACGGGGCGTGCCTGGATGGCCGTGCGCGACATGGACGTGGCCGCCGAAGTCATCGGTATCCCGCTGATGCGCACCAAGCTGCTGGCCTTTGCCGTCAGCTCGTTCTATTGCGGCGTGGCCGGGGCGCTGTACGCGTTCTGCTACCTGGGTTCGGTGGAACCGGACGGCTTCTCGCTGGACCTGTCGTTCCGCATCCTGTTCATGATCATCATCGGCGGCGTGGGCAGCATCCTGGGGTCGTTCCTGGGCGCAGCGTTCATCCTGCTGCTGCCGATCTTTCTCGATAACGTACTGCCGGCGCTGGCTGCGCTGCTGCACCTGCCGTTCACGAACGCCACGGTGTCGCACATCCAGCTGATGGTGTTCGGCGCGCTGATCATTTTCTTCCTGATCGTCGAGCCACATGGCCTGGCCCGACTCTGGCAGATCGCCAAGGAAAAGCTGCGCCTCTGGCCATTTCCGCACTAGGTATCGCTGCGTCATTTCTATAACAACGCCCGTTCGAGGTGAAGGAGACTGTGATGACAACCGTATTCCGCAATGTGCAGCGCGCCGCCCTGGTGGTCAGCGTCGCGGCTGCCCTGCTGGCGCCAGCCCTGCCGGCGCTGGCGCAGGCCAATGACCAGTTCGTGGCGCTGCCCAGCTACCGCGTCGGCCCCTATGGTTCGAACGGACAATCGTTCTATGGCGGCTTTGTCGATTACCTGAATTACGTCAACCTCAAGGAGGGCGGCGTCAACGGCGTGAAGCTGTCGTGGGAAGAGTGCGAGACCGAGTACAACAACGCCAAGGGCGTGGAGTGCTACGAGCGCCTGAAGGCCAAGAACGGCCAGAGCAAGGGCACCGCGTATCACACGATGTCCACCGGCATCTCGTACGCGCTGGTCGACAAGACCGCCGCCGACAAGGTGCCGCTGGTGATGATGGGCTATGGCCGCACCGACGCCGTCGATGGCTCGGTGTTCCCGTACGCGTTCCCGCTGGTCACCACCTACCAGATGCAGGTGTCGGCCATCGTGAAGTACCTGGCGACGAAGAACGGCGGGTCGCTGGCCGGCAAGAAGATCGTCTACCTGTATCACGACTCGGCCTACGGCAAGGAGCCGATCGTCGCGCTGGAGGCCGAGGCCAAGCTCGGCAAGTTCAATCTGGTGGAGATTCCAGTGGCGCACCCGGGCAACGAGCAGGGCGCGCAGTGGCTGAAGATCCGCCAGGAAAATCCTGACTACGTGATCTTCTGGGGCTGGGGCGTGATGAACCAGACCGCGCTGAAGGCCGCCCAGAAGGTGGGCTTTTCGCGCGAGAAGATGATCGGGTCGTGGTGGGCCGGGTCCGAGGAAGACACCACGCCGGCAGGCGACGCCGCCAAGGGCTACATGAGCGCGACGTGGAACGTGGCAGGCAAGGGCGTGCCGTTGATCGCCGATATCGAGAAGGTGGTGTACGGCGCCAACAAGGGCAATATGCAGGACCGCAACAAGGTGGGCTCGGTGCTCTATAACCGCGGCGTGTCGGCGGCGGTGGTGACGGTGGAAGCCATCCGCGTGGCGCAGGGCAAGTTCGGCAAGGGCAAGGTGATGACCGGCGACGAGATGCGCTGGGCGTTCGAGAACCTCAACCTGACCAGCGCCCGCCTGCAGCAACTGGGCGCCACCGGCCTGCTGCCTGAGATCAAGACCAGCTGCGACAACCACGAGGGATCGGGCAAGGTGAAGATCCAGCAGTGGGACGGCACCAAGTGGGTGGTGGTGTCGGACTGGATCGAGGGCAACAAGAACCTGATCCACCCGCTGTTCAAGGCCACGGCCGCGCAGTACGCGAAGGAAAAGGGCATCACGCCGGCTTGCATGAAGTCGTGAGACTTCAGTGTGCCGGTGGTTGTCTCCCCTCTCCCACAAGGCGGGAGAGGGGAGCAAAACACTCAGGGATGCGGACATGACGCTTCTATCCGTCAACAACATCGAAGTCATCTACGACCACGTGATCCTGGTGCTCAAGGGCGTGTCGCTCGATGTGCCCGAAGGCCGCATCGTGGCGCTGCTGGGCGCCAACGGCGCGGGCAAGACCACCACGCTCAAGGCGATCTCGAACCTGCTGCACGCCGAGCGCGGCGACGTCACCAAGGGATCGATCGAGTACCGCGGCCAGCGCGTGGACCAGTTGACGCCCAACGACCTGGTCAAGCGCGGCGTGATCCAGGTGATGGAAGGGCGCCATTGCTTTGCCCACCTGACCATCGAGGAAAACCTGCTGACCGGGGCCTACACGCGGGGCCTGTCGCGTGGCGAAACGCGCGACGAGCTGGAGAAGATCTACGCCTACTTCCCGCGCCTGAAGACGCGCCGCAAGTCGCAGGCCGGCTACACATCGGGCGGCGAGCAGCAGATGTGTGCGATCGGACGCGCGATGATGGCCAAGCCGTCGATGATCCTGCTGGACGAACCGTCGATGGGCCTGGCGCCGCAGATCGTTGAAGAAATCTTCGAGATCGTGCGCGACCTCAACGGGCGCGAGCGCGTGAGCTTCCTGCTGGCCGAGCAGAACACGATGGTGGCGCTGCGCTATGCCGACTACGGCTACATCCTCGAAAACGGCCGGGTCGTGATGGACGGCGAAGCCGAATCGCTGCGCACCAACGAGGACGTCAAGGAGTTCTACCTGGGCGTGGCCGCCAACGATGCCGAAGGCGGCGCGCGCACATCGTTCCGAGACGTGAAAAGCTATCGCCGCCGCAAACGCTGGCTGGCCTGAATCTGCCCTGGACACCGATATGGCTGAGTACTTCGATTCGCTGGAGACGCGCGCGCCTGCGGAACGCGAGGCCGCGCTGATTGCCGCCGTGGCGCGCCAGGTCGCGCATGCGCAGGCACATTCACCGTATTTTGCCGAGATCCTGTGTGATTTCGACGCACACGAGATCACCTCGCGCGATGCGCTGGCGCTGCTGCCCGTCACGCGCAAGTCCGAACTGAGCGCGCGCCAGCGCATGGCTCCGCCCCTGGGCGGGCTCAATGCCACGCCGCTGGCCGGCCTGCGCCATGTATTCCAGTCGCCGGGGCCGATCCACGAGCCCGATGGCTTTGCCGCCGACTGGTGGCGCACGGCACGCGCGATGTTCGCGGCCGGCTTCCGGGCCGGCGAGCTGGTCTACAACACGTTCTCGTATCACTTCACGCCGGCCGGCATGATGATGGAATCTGGCGCCCACAAGCTGGGCTGCTGCGTGTTTCCGGCTGGAGTCGGGCAGACCGAATCGCAGGTGCAGGCACTGGCGAGCCTGCAGCCGTCGGCCTACGCGGGCACGCCGTCATTCCTGAAACTGCTGATCGAGAAGGGCGACGAGATGGGCCTGCCGTGCGCAAGCCTGTCCAAGGCGCTGGTGTCGGGCGAGGCCTGCCCGCCCGCGCTGCGCACGTGGCTGCAGGACCACGGCGTCACCGCGCGCCAGATGTACGGCACGGCCGATGTCGGACTGATCGCGTTCGAGACCGAAGGGGGCGACGGCTGGGTGGTCGACGAGGGCGTGCTGGTCGAGATCGTCGAGCCGGGCGGCACGAAGCCGATGCCCGAAGGCGAGGTCGGCGAGGTGGTGGTCACCGTGCTGGGCAATGGCGACTATCCGCTGATCCGCTTCGGCACCGGCGACCTGTCGGCCATCGTGGCCGAATCGCCGCACCGCGCCAGTCCGTGCGGCCGCACCAATATCCGGCTGAAGGGCTGGCTTGGGCGTGCCGACCAGACCACCAAGGTCAAGGGCATGTTCGTGCATCCGGGGCAGGTGGCCGAGGTGGTGCGGCGCCATCCCGAGATCCGTGCGGCGCGGCTGGTGGTGAGCGGCGCGATCGGCTCGGACGTGATGACGCTGCATTGCGATGCCACCCGGGTCGACGAAAGCCTGGCGCGTGCCGTGGCCGATTCGATGCGGGAGGTGATGCGGCTGCGTGGAGAGGTGCGCTTTGCCGCGCCAGGATCGCTGCCCCAGGATGGCAAATCGATCGAGGACGCGCGCAGCTACGACTGACTGCTGCCGGGCGACGGCTGGGGGCCGGTGGCGCTATGCCTGCGATGAAGGACCATCGCTGGCTTCGGGATAGCCGCCGGGCGGCCGCGTGGGCAGCCGTACCATCCAGACCGTGACGGCGATGCCAATGGCGATCAGCGTCAGCGACGACACCGGCCGCGCGCGCAGCAGCCACGCCGTGATGCTCATCGACGTCCACATCATCGACAGCGCCAGGCACTTGGCGCGAAACGGAATGCTGCGGTGGGCCTGCCAGTCACGCACCAGCGGCCCGAAGCGCTCGTGCGTGATCAGCCAGTGGTGGAATTTCTCCGAGCCCCGCGCAAAGCAGGCTGCCGCCAGCAGCACAAACGGCGTGGTCGGCAGCAGCGGCAGGAAGATGCCGATAAAGCCCAGCACCAGGCTGATGATGCCGAGCGTCACCCAGAACGCGCGGATCACGCGCTCCCGATGCGTGAGCGTTCCGGGCAGGTCGGCCGGGTCGATGGGTGTTTCGGGGTCGGGAGCAGGCAACGGTTCAGGGCAAGGGGCGCAAAAACGCCCTTATGCTACCAGCCCCAGCCGGGCACGCGCCGCGTCGTACTCGGCCTTCATGCGCGCCACGATCTCGCCGGCGGTCGGAATGTCGTGGATCTGGCCCACGCCCTGGCCGGCACCCCAGATGTCCTTCCAGGCCTTGGTCTTCGAGCTGCCGCTCGAAAAATCCATCTTGCTCTTGTCCGCCACGGGCAGGTCTTCGGGGTTCAGGCCCGAATTGACGATGCTCTCGCGGATGTAGTTGCCGTGCACGCCCGTGAACAGGTTCGTGTAGATGATGTCCGACGCGGCCGAGCTGGTGATCGACTGCTTGTACTCGGCGCTGGCATGGCCTTCCTGCGATGCGATAAAGCGCGTGCCCACATAGGCAAAGTCGGCGCCCATGGCCTGCGCGGCCAGCACCGCGTCGCCGGTGGCGATCGATCCCGACAGCGCGATCGGGCCGTCGAAGATCTTGCGCACTTCGCCCACCAGCGCAAACGGCGAAAGCGTGCCGGCATGGCCGCCGGCGCCGGCCGCCACGAGGATCAGGCCGTCCACGCCGGCCTCGATGGCCTTTTCGGCGTGGCGGATGTTGATGACGTCATGCAGCACGATGCCGCCATAGCTGTGCACCGCGTCGATCATTTCCTTGGGGGGCGCGCGCAGCGACGTGATGAAGATCGGCACCTTGTGTTCCACGCAGACCTTCACATCATGTTCCAGCCGCGCGTTGGAAGCGTGCACGATCTGGTTCACGGCGAGCGGGCCGACGGGCTTGCCGGGATTGGCGGCCTGGAACGACGCCAGTTCTTCCTGGATCTGCGTCAGCCATTCATCCAGTAGCTCGGCCGGGCGCGCGTTGAGCGCCGGGAACGACCCGACGATACCGGCCTTGCACTGCGCCAGCACCAGTTCCGGATAGCTGACGATAAACATCGGCGACGCGATGACGGGCAGGGCCAGGTTCTGCAGGGCTGGCGGAATATGTTTGGCGGCAGGCATGGAACAGTCTCCTCGGATCCGTCTGATGAAATGATGCGGACAAGCGGTGCAAAATGCACGGTCGTTCGATTATAGGGAGTTTCGCCTGCCGTGGCGCCATGGTAGAGCGCGGCCTCGGTGCTGCCCATTCAGGGGTTCGGCCGGGGCTGCAGCACCCGTGGCATCGCTGGCTCGCGCGGCGCACACGGCATGCGATGAACCAAAAAAAAGCCCCGCTGGGTTAGCGGGGCGATTACCACGAAGACTGATAAGAAGAGACGGTTCGACACCTGCCAATGCCTTACCGTGAGACGAATCTTAGGGGACGAATATGACCACCAGAAGGCAGTTCCGAGGCAATTCCGGAAAACCCGTAATCTGACGAATTTTCCGGCCCTGCCTAGATCTTTTCCAGCAGCAGGCCCTTCAGGTATTCGCCCTCGGGGAAGGCCGCCGACATCGGGTGATCGGTCCCTGCCGACAGGCGGCGCAGGATGCGTGCATCGGCGCGTGCATCGGTCGCGGCACCGGCCACGATCTTCTGGAACAGCTCCATGCTGATGGCACCCGAGCACGAGTACGTGAACAGCAGGCCGCCCGGGCGCAGCAGCTGCATGCCCACCAGGTTGATTTCCTTGTACGCGCGCGCGGCACGGTCGATATGCTGGGCCGACGGAGCGAACTTGGGCGGGTCCAGCACGATCAGGTCGAACTGGCGGCCCTCGGCGCGGAATTCGCGCAGCATCTTGAATACGTCGGCGTCGAGCCAGGTGGCGCGTTCGGGGTCGAAACCGTTCAGCGTCACATTGCTGGCTGCGATCTTGAGCGCGTCGCCCGACGAATCGATCGACGTCACCGATTTCGCACCGCCTCGCAGCGCGGCCAGCGAGAAGCCGCCCGTGTAGCAGAAGCAGTTCAGCACGTCGCGCCCTTCGGCCAGGTCGCCCACGAGCTTGCGGTTATCGCGCTGGTCGACGTAGAAGCCGGTCTTGTGGCCGTTGCGCACGTCCACGTAGTAGCGCACGCCGTGTTCGGTCACCGACAGTTGCGGATCGGGTTCGGCGCCGGCCAGCACGCCAGTGACCAGTTCCAGGCCTTCGCGCTGGCGCACGGCGGCGTCAGACCGCTCGTACACGTTCGGACAGCCGGTTTCCTTGACCAGCGCCTGTACCAGCGCATCTTTCCACTGCTCCACGCCCGCGGCGTTGAACTGGCACACCAGCTGGCCGGTCTCGCCCTGGCCGTAATAATCGACGATCAGGCCCGGCAGGCGGTCGGATTCGCCAAAGATCAGGCGCACCGCGCTGGTGTCGCTGACCCAGCGCTCGCGGTGCGCCAGCGCGGCCGACACGCGGCGCTTGAACATGGCATGGTCGACCGGCTCGTTTTCGTCGAACGTCCATACGCGCGCCCGGATTTGCGACTCGGGGCTGTAGGCGCCGCGCGCCAGGAAGCGGCCGTCCGCACTGCGGATGACCACGGTCGAGCCCGCCTCGCAGCGGCCTTCGGTGGAGGCAATGCCCGTGGCGTAGACCCACGGGTGGCGCCGCAGCAGGGATTTTTCCTTGCCGGGCTTCAGCGTGATGACATTCATGTGGTTACAGCACCACCTTGACCATCGGGTGCGACGTCAGCGCACGGTACACGTTGTCCAGGTGCTCGCGGCTCGTGACATACACGGTCACGGTCAGCCCCAGGTAGTTGCCGTTGCGCGACGGACGCATCTCCATCTTGCCGGCGTGGAAGTTGGGATCGAACTCCTGGATCAGCGTCACGATGGCCTCGGCAAAGCCGTCCTGCATGGCGCCCATGACCTTGATCGGGAATTCGCTCGGGTACTCGATCAGCGACTGCTCGGGCGGGATATCGCCCGGGATCAGCGGACCGTTGCTGGAATCTGTCGTCATCTTGCGTAACCTTGTGCGCGCTTGATTGCGCTTACTTGCGCTTGAACCAGAGGCGGATCGTATCCCACAGGCGGCCGAAGAAGCCGGCCTCCGGCACTTCCTCCAGTGCCACCACCGGGAACTCGCCCACCTTGTTGTTGCCGTCCATCAGCTTGACCGTGCCCACCTGCTGGCCCGCGGCGATGGGGGCGATCAGCAGTTCCTGGCGCTCCAGCACCGGCTTCAGGCGGCCGCCCGTGCCCTTGGGCACCGTCACGAACGTCTCGTTGGCGACGCCGATCTTCACGGTGCTGGCCTTGCCCTTGTAGATGTCGGGCGTTGCCAGGACCTGGCCCTTGTCGTACAGGCGCAGCGTGTCGAAGAACTGGAAGCCGTAGTTCAGGATCTTCAGGCTTTCCTGGGTGCGGATCTGCTCGGTGGCCGTGCCGATCACGATCGACACCAGGCGGCGCGAGCCATTCGGCACATTGGCCAGCGGGCGCTGGGCCGACGAGATCAGGCAGTAGCCGGCGGACTTCGTATGGCCGGTCTTCAGGCCGTCCACGGTCGGGTCGATGTACAGCAGGCGGTTGCGGTTGGGCTGCCTGATCTTGTTATAGGTGAACTCCTTCTGCGAGTACATTCCGTAGTACTCGGGGAAGTCCTTGATCAGGCGCGTGGACAGCGTGGCCAGGTCGACAGCCGTGGTGTAGTGATTCGGATCGGGCACGCCATCGGTGTTCGTGAAATGCGTGCCCTTCATGCCCATGCGCTGGGCCTCGCGGTTCATCATCGCGACGAAGCCGTCTTCGGAGCCGCCCACGGCCTCGGCCAGCGCCAGCGAGGCGTCGTTGCCCGACTGCACGATCAGGCCCATCAGCAGGTCGTTCACGCTGACCGGCTTGCCGGCCTCGATGAACATGCGCGACTCATCGCTTTTGACCTTGCGCACGATCTCGGTCGGCGTGATGGTCTGGTCCAGCGTCAGGCGCTTTTCCTTGAGCGCCTCGAATACCAGGTAGGCGGTCATCAGCTTGGTCAGCGACGCAGGCTCGATGCGCAGGTCGGCATTTTGCGACGCCAGGGCCTGGCCACTGGTCACGTCGTACAGCATCCACGACTTGGCGGCCACCTGCGGCATCGGCACGCCTTGTGCCAGGACGGCGGCGGGGGCGGCGGCAAGCACGGTGGCAAGCGTCGCGGCTACGGCGACGGGAGCAAGGGCGGATGCGAAATGCGGCGTGGCTCTGTTCAGCATGGGTAGTGTTCCAACAATAAAGGGATGGCGCGGACGGGACGGTTCACCGTTCCCACGCGTTGACGACAAGCTGCTTGATCAGGTGCAGCTTGCGGTGAAAAAAGTGGTCGGCGCCAGGAATGACGATGACCGGCAGTTCCTGCGGACGGGCCCAGTCCAGCACGCTGGACAGCGGCACGGTGTCGTCCTGTTCGCCATGGATCACGATGGTGTCGGCCGGCACGGCAGCCACTTCCCAGCGGCTGGTGGCCGTGCCCACCAGCACCAGCCGCTGCGCGGGCGTGCCCGCTTCGGCCAGGCGGCGCGCCACGTGCGTCTGCACGAAGCTGCCGAACGAGAAGCCGCCCAGCGCCAGCGGCAGCGCGGCCACCTCGGGCGACCACGCGGTCTGCGTGCGCATCCAGTCGATCACGGCCAGCAGGTCGTCCTGCTCTCCGATGCCCTGGTCATGCTCGCCGGCCGTGCCGCCCACGCCGCGGAAGTTCGGCCGCACCGTGGCGTAGCCCAGCGCGACGAACGTGCGCGCCAGCGTCTGCGCCACCTTGTTGTCCTTGGTGCCGGCAAACAGGGGGTGGGGGTGTGCCACCAGCGCCAGGCCACGCACCGGCTCGTTCTGCGGCAGATCGATCGAGATGTCGATGGCGCCGACGGGGCCGGCGATGGTGGTGACCTGGGTATGCGCGTTCATGGCGAGGGAGCAGGAAAATACGGCGACAAAAACAGCACGTCAAAAGCAGCACAACAAAAAACCGGGCATCAGGCCCGGCGCGGCCCGGCGGGTACCGGATCAGCGATCGACCATCAGGCGTTCAACGGGTTTGCCGTGAATCAGATGGCTGTCGATGATCTCGTCGATGTCCTGCTCGTCGACGAAGGTGTACCAGACGGCCTCGGGGTAGACCACCAGCACCGGCCCGAGTTCACAACGGTTCAGGCAGCCGGCCTTGTTGATGCGCACGCGGCCTTCGGCGCCGGAGATGCCCAGCTCCTTGCAGCGCTTCTTGGCGTATTCCTGCATCGCCTTGGCATTGTGGTCGGCGCAGCAGGCCTTGCCGTCGTCGCGCTGGTTCAGGCAGAAGAAAACGTGGTGTTTGTAGAAGCTGCTCATGGCGGCGAACTGGACTGCGTGGCGCCAGACCCGGTAATGCGGGCGGCTGGCGCGGCATGAATCTAGGAAGCTCGGAATTATACGTGGTCGCGCCCCCCGTTCCGCGCGGCGGCGCTGCCCGGAATTCCGGAAATCCCGATGCGCCGGGCCGGCCGGCCGGTGCCCTGGCCGCCGGAAATGGTCCTCCGGATGGCGATCGCGGCACTTTTCGGGCCGAAATTCGCCGGCAGGCGTCCGAATTCCCGGAGGCACCGATTCCGGATTTCCGGAATCCCGGAGCCATCCGCAGGCCTTCCGCAGAGACTTTCCTTGCAAATCAATGACTTGGCGTCGCCATGGCCCGTGGCACGGCTGTTGCAAATAGTTACTTCCAGACGCGCCGCCCGTGGTTTCGGGCCAGGCGTGCAACGTGGGCGCCTACCGAGCGCCCGGCACCGGTCAAAACACCGAGGAAGACATCATGAGGAAACCCTTTTACAAGATCCTGTACGTGCAGGTCCTGTTCGCGATTGCCGTGGGCATCCTGCTGGGTCATTTCGCGCCGGCTACCGGCGTGGAAATGAAGCCGCTGGGCGACGCGTTCATCAAGCTGATCAAGATGATCATCGGCCCGATCATCTTCTGTACCGTGGTGTCCGGCATTGCCGGCATGCGCGACATGAAGAAGGTTGGCCGCGTGGGCGGCAAGGCGCTGCTCTACTTCGAGATCGTGTCCACGTTCGCGCTGCTGATCGGCCTGCTGGCGTCGCACGCGCTGAAACCCGGCGTGGGCTTCAACATCGATCCGGCCACGCTGGACACCAAGACGATCTCGCAGTACGTGTCGAAGGCCCACGGCCAGAGCACGGTCGAGTTCTTCATGCACATCATCCCGGACACGATCTTCAGCGCGTTCGCCAATGGCGACATCCTGCAGATCCTGCTGGTATCGCTGTTCTTCGGCTCGGCCCTGGCCATCATCGGCGATCGCGCACAGATCATCCACGACATGGTTGACCAGGTGTCGAAGGTGTTCTTCCACATCGTGCACGTGATCACCAAGGTGGCCCCGATCGGCGCGTTCGGCGCCATGGCCTTCACGATCGGCAAGTACGGCCTGGGCTCGCTGATTCCGCTGCTGAAGCTGATCGGCACGTTCTACTTCACCGCCATCGTGTTCGTGCTGGTGGTGCTGGGTACCGTGGCGCGCCTGACCGGTTTCTCGATCATCCGCTTCGTCGCGTACATCAAGGAAGAGCTGCTGATCGTGCTGGGCACCAGTTCGTCGGAAGCCGCGCTGCCGCACCTGATGGAGAAGATGGAAAAGCTGGGCTGCTCGAAGTCGGTGGTTGGCCTGGTGGTGCCTACCGGTTACTCGTTCAACCTGGACGGCACCAACATCTACATGACGATGGCCGTGATCTTCATCGCGCAGGCGACGAACATCGAACTGACGCTGATGCAGCAGCTGACCATCCTGGCCGTGGCAATGGTGACGTCCAAGGGCGCCAGCGGCGTGACCGGTTCCGGCTTCATCACGCTGGCGGCCACGCTGGCCGTGGTGCCGACCATCCCCGTGGCCGGCATGGTGCTGATCCTCGGTATCGACCGCTTCATGAGCGAATGCCGCGCGCTGACCAACATCGTCGGCAACGGCGTGGCCACCGTGGTGGTGTCGGCCTGGGAACGCGAGCTTGACCGCGCCCGCCTGAACCGCGTACTGCGTGGTGGTGGCGATGACAGCGTCGAACTCGCCGACGCCAGCGCCTGACATGGCTGGGCAGGTGCCCGGCGACCCGCTGGACGGCGTCGCGGGCACCGCTCCGTATTCCCCCGCTGGCACCGCAGCCCCCCCGGGCGGCCAGCGGGTATCATCGGCGCCAGAGCTTTCGCGCGCGCCGATGCCCCATTCCGACGATTTCCTTGCCGTGCATGACCCCGCACCGCCTGACTCCGTGCATGCGCCGGAGAACAGTTCGCGCTGGTGGGGCTTTGCCATTGCGCTGCTGGCCGGGCTGCTGGTGCTGTGTACGCTGACCTGGCTGCTGTCGGTGCAGCGCGGCATCGTCGCGTTGCAGCAGTCCACCGCCATGCGTGCGGACCGGTACGCGGGCACGCTCGAATCCACGCTCGACCGCTACGAATTCCTGCCTGCGCTGGTGTCGCTGCACCCGTCCGTGCGTGCGCTGCTGGCGTCGCCGCAAGACCCGGCACGCATTGCCGCCGTCAATGACTACCTGGTGGAGGTCAACCGGCGCGCACGGGCATCCGCCACCTACGTGATCGCGGCGAACGGCCTGGCGCTGGCCGCCAGCAACCATGGCGAGCCGGGCAGCTTCGTGGGCACCGACTACCGCTTCCGTCCGTACTTCCAGATGGCCTCGCGTGGCGAGGTGGGCCGCTTCTATGCCATTGGCGTCACCAGCGACGAGCCGGGCTACTACATCGCCCAGCCGATCGAGGCGGGCGGCAAGGTGATCGGCGTGACGGTGGTGAAGCTGAACCTGGAATGGTTCCAGCGCGCCGGCTCGGGCCGGGGCGAGCCGCTGATGGTGTCCGACGACCATGGCGTGATCTTCCTGTCGTCGGTGCCGGGCTGGCAGTACCGCACGCTGCGGCCATTGCCGCCCGACCTGCAGGCCGAGCTGCACCGCACGCGCCAGTACCATGACGTGGACGTCACGCCGCTGCCGATGCACTCGCTGACATCGCCCGTCATGCGCTGGCTGGCCGACAACACGCTGTCCGACGGCCAACGGCTGGTGCGGGTGGGGCCGACCGACCGGCGCGACGGCGATGGCGCGCCAGACGGCGTGGATGGCGCCGGACTGCACTTCGGGCTGCCCGACGCCAGTGGCGACCGCTATCTGGAGATCAATCGCTCCGTGGGGCCGGCGGGCTGGAACATGCAGGTGATGGCGCCGCTCGACCCGGTGCTGGCCAATGCCCGCAGCGCGACCATCGGCGCCGCGCTGGCATATGCCTGCATCTGCCTGCTGCTGGTGAACCTGCGCCAGCGCCGCCAGCGCGCCCGCGACATGCTGTACAGCCGCCGCCTGCTGGAGGCCGCCTACGACGAACTGGAGCGCCGCGTCGAAGCGCGCACCGCCGACCTGATGGCGATCAACGAACAGCTGGAAGGCGAGGTGGCCGAGCGCACGCGCGCCGAGGGCGAACTGCGCGCGACCCAGGACGAACTGGTGCAGGCCAGCAAGCTGGCCGCGCTGGGCCAGATGGCGGCGGGCATCACCCACGAACTGAACCAGCCGCTGGCCGCGCTGCGCACGTTTTCAGACAACACCCGCGTGCTGCTGGAACGCGGCCAGCTCGATGCGGCAACGGGCAACCTGTCGGCCATCGCCGACCTGACCGAGCGCATGGGCAAGATCACGGGCCAGCTCAAGCTGTTCGCCGGCAAGGCGCGCCAGCGGCGCAACGCCGTGCGCGTGCGGGCGGCCATCGACCACGTGCTGCAGCTGATCGCCCCGCGCCTGGGCCAGGTGATGCTGCGCGTGCGCGGGCTGGACGGCGAGGCCGCCGATCTGGCGGTCTGGGCCGACGAACTGAAGCTCGAACAGGTGCTGCTGAACCTGGTGGGCAATGCGCTGGACGCCATCGCCGCCGAAGGCAAGGCCGATGGCCGGGTGGAAATCGGCGTCGCCGCCACCGAGGAGCAGGTGCGCATCGCGGTGCGCGACAATGGCACCGGGATTGCGCCGGATGCATTGCCGCGCCTGTTCGAGCCGTTCTATACGACCAAGGAAATCGGCCAGGGCCTGGGGCTCGGGCTGGCTATCTCGTCGTCGATCGTGCGCGAATTCGGCGGCCAGCTCGTGGCCGGCAATGCCGAAGGCGGCGGCGCGGAGTTTGTGGTGACGTTGCGGCGGGCGCGCCAGCCCGTGGCGGCGTGATGAGGAAAAGCGAAATGATTGCGATGCAAGACGGACTGCGCGTGCTGTTTGTCGAAGACGAACCGCTGGTGCGCCAGGCCACCGCGCAGAGCCTGGAACTGGCCGGCTTCGCGGTGCTGGCGCTGCCATCGGCCGAGGCCGCGATGCCGCACCTGAGCGCCGACTTTCCGGGCGTGCTGGTGACCGATGTGCGCCTGGGCGGCGCGTCGGGCCTGGACCTGCTGCACCACTGCCGCAACGTGGCGCCGGGGCTGCCGGTGATCCTGGTGACCGGACATGGCGATATTACGATGGCGGTGCAGGCGATGCGCGAGGGCGCCTACGACTTCATCGAGAAGCCGTTCGGCGCAGACCGCCTGACCGACACCGTGCGCCGGGCGCTGGAACGCCGCGCGCTGGAACTGGAAAACGTGGCGCTGCGCCGCGAATTGGCCGGCCCGGCAGCGGGCACGCGCATCATCGGACGGTCGCCCGCCATGGCGCAGGTGCGCGACCTGATCGCCAACGTGGCCGAAACCGACGTGCCGGTGATGATCAACGGCGAGACCGGCACCGGCAAGGAACTGGTGGCGCGCAGCCTGCACGCGCTGTCCACGCGCCGCGACGCGCCGTTTATCGCGCTGAACTGCGGCGCGGTGCCGGAATCGATCTTCGAGAGCGAGATGTTCGGCCACGAGGCCGGCGCGTTCACCGGTGCGGGCAAGCGCCGCATCGGCAAGCTCGAACATGCGTCGGGTGGCACGCTGTTCCTGGACGAGATCGAGAGCATGCCGCTGGCGCTGCAGGTGAAACTGCTGCGGGTGCTGCAGGAAGGCACGCTGGAGCGGCTGGGCTCGAACGCGTCACTGCCGATCGACGTGCGGATCGTCGCCGCCGCCAAGGGCGACATGGAGTCGCTGGTGGCGCAGGGCACGTTCCGGCAGGATCTGCTGTACCGGCTCAACGTGGTGACGATTCCGCTGCCGCCATTGCGCGAGCGCCGCGAGGACATCGTGCCGCTGTTCGAGCACTTCATGCTGGTGGCCGCCGTGCGCTACCAGCGGCCCGCGCCGATCCTGTCCGAGATGCAGCGTCAGCAACTGATGCAGCGCCCGTGGCCCGGCAACGTGCGCGAACTGCGCAACGCGGCAGACCGGCTAGTGCTGGGCGTGCCCGAAGGGGGCCACGCCGGCAAGGCCGAAGGCGGCGACGAATCGATCCCGCTGCGCGAGCGGATGGAGCGCTACGAGCGCGCCGTGATCGCCGATACGCTTGCGCGCACCGGCGGCGCCGTGAGCCAGGCCGCCGACCTGCTGCAGGTGGGCAAGGCGACGCTCTACGACAAGATCAAACGCTACGGACTGTAACGGCTGCAGCGGGACGAATCGGGGCTCGGTACACTCAGGCCCGGCCCCCTTCCCAGGCCCTTCTGCCGCCATGCGGGAGAGGGGAGAACCCAAGTGCATATCAGACGCTGGTGGTTTGCGCCCCTTTCCCGTGCGTGGGAGAGCGGCGGGGGAAAGGGCAAGCGCTTCCACAGCTACCGTCCCGACCCATGCCCCACGCCGCCCATCCCGCCGCCATCGACGGCTATCACCTGCGCCCCGATGCTGTTGCCGCCATCGCCCATGGCAAGTTGACCGCGCAAGTGCCGGCCGACGTGCTCGACAAGGTGCGTGACGCCCGCGCCCGCTTCGAGCAGGTGGCCGCCACCAACGTGCCGATCTACGGTGTGTCCACCGGGTTTGGCGAACTCGTCCACAACTGGGTGGATATCGAGCATGGGCGCGCCTTGCAGGAAAACCTGCTGCGCAGCCATTGCGCCGGGGTGGGGCCGTTGTTCACGCGCGATGAAGTGCGGGCGATGATGGTGGCGCGCGCCAACGCGTTGTCGCGAGGCTATTCGGCGGTGCGTCCCGTGGTGATCGAGCAACTGCTCAAGTACCTGGCGGCCGGCATCACGCCGGCCGTGCCGCAGGTGGGGTCGCTCGGTGCCAGTGGCGACCTCGCGCCACTGTCGCACGTTGCCATCACGCTGATCGGTGAAGGCAAGGTGCTGACTGCCGACGGCGGCACGGCACCCACCGCGGAGGTGCTGCAGGCGCATGGCATTGCGCCGGTCACACTGGCGTACAAGGAAGGGCTGGCGCTGATCAATGGCACATCGGCCATGACCGGAGTGTCGTGCCTGCTGCTGGAAACGTTGCGTGCGCAGGTCCGGCAGGCCGAAGCCATCGCGGCGCTGGCGCTCGAAGGCCTGTCGGCATCGGCCGATGCCTTCATGGCACACGGCCACGACATCGCCAAGCCGCACCCCGGCCAGGTCAGCTCCGCCGCCAACCTGCGCGCGCTGCTGGCCGGCTCGACGCGGCTGGCCGGCCACGACACGCTCAGCGCCGAGATGAAGCAGCGCGCCGGCGACGAAAAGAACACCGGCACTGGCGTATTCATCCAGAAGGCCTACACGCTGCGCTGCATTCCGCAGGTGCTGGGCGCCGTGCGCGATACGCTGGACCACTGCGCCACCGTGGTGACGCGCGAACTCAATTCATCGAACGACAATCCGCTGTTCTTTGACGATGACTCGTTGTTCCATGGCGGCAATTTCCATGGTCAGCAGGTGGCATTCGCGATGGACTTCCTGGCTATCGCCGCCACGCAACTGGGTGTGATGGCCGAGCGCCGCCTGAACCGGCTGCTGAGCCCGCACCTGAACAACCGCCTGCCGGCGTTCCTGGCCGCCGCCAACGAAGGGCTGTCTTGTGGCTTCGCAGGCGCCCAGTACCCGGCCACGGCACTGGTGGCCGAGAACCGCACCATCTGCAGCCCGGCCAGCATCCAGAGCGTGCCGTCGAACGGCGACAACCAGGACGTGGTCAGCATGGGCCTGATCTCGGCCCGCAACGCGCGCCGCATCCTCGACAACAACCAGTACATCCTGGCGCTGGAACTGCTGGCCGCCTGCCAGGCCGCCGAACTGGCGGGCGCCGTCGAGCACCTGTCGCCAGCCGGCCGCGCCGTGTTCGGCTTCGTGCGCGGGCACGTGCCATTTCTGGACATGGACCGCTACATGACCGACGAGATCGAGCGCGTGGCCGCGCTGCTGCGCGATGGAGCGCTGGTGGAGGTGGTGCGCCAGGCGGGGGTGGAGCTGGTCTAGTTCAGGCGCCGACCTCGCTTCGCGGATCTGGAGGCCGGTCTCCTACTTCCACATGTTGCGCATGCGGGTGGCGAGATCAACCTGCGGCAGCGCCGGCCTGGCCTGTTGCCCTTCGCCCGGCATCGGCGGGGGCGGCCAAGACCGGCTGTAGAAATTCGGCATCACGCGGTTCGGCAGGAAGCGCGTGCGCGACGCGTAGACGTGGCGGTCGCCAAAGCCTACCTGGTTGTGGACGTAGAACCGCTGCGGGACGATCACGTCGAGGTGGTCGCGCGCACGCGTCATCGCCACGTAGAGCAGGCGGCGTTCCTCCTCGATTTCCTCGGTGGTGCCGGTCGCCAGGTCAGACGGCATGCAGCCGTCCACGGCATTGAGCACGTACACGGCCTTCCATTCCTGGCCCTTGGCCGAATGGATGGTCGAGAGGATCAGGTAGTCCTCGTCGCGCGACGGCACGCCGGATTCGTCGCTCGATGCGCTCGGCGGGTCGAGCGTCAGCTCGGTCAGGAAGCGCTCGCGCGACGCATAAGTGGCGGCAATACGCTCGATCTGCTGCAGGTCGGCCTGACGCGCGGCGGCGTCGTCGTGCATGCGTTCCAGATGCGGCACGTACCACGCCACCACCTGTTCGAACTCGGAAGGCCACGGCGACGTGGGCGCCATCAGCGTGCGCGCCAGCGTCAGCAGGTCGTCCCATGCAGGGGCGGCGGCGGGCGGGGCTTCGAACGCCTCGAGCGCCACCAGCGGCTCGGTGGCGGCTTCCAGCCCTTCGAGTACGCGGGCGGCGGTTTTCGGGCCGATGCCGGGCAGCAACTGCAGCGTGCGGAAGCCGGCCATGCGGTCGCGCGGGTTTTCCAGCCAGCGCACCACGGCCATCACGTCCTTCACGTGCGTCGATTCCAGGAATTTCAGGCCACCGAACTTCACGAACGGGATATTGCGGCGGGCCAGTTCGATCTCGACCTGCGCGCTATGGTCGGCCGCGCGGAACAACACCGCCTGATGCATCAGCGCCAGGCCAGATTCGCGCCGCGCCAGCACCTGTTCCACGACAAAGCGCGCCTGGTCGGCTTCGTCGTTGACCACCACCACGCCGGGCTTTTCGGCCGACTCGCGCAGTGACCAGAGGTCCTTGGTGAACCGCTCGGCCGCCAGGCCGATCACCGCGTTGGCGGCCTGCAGGATCGGCTGCGTGGAACGGTAGTTCTGCGACAGCGTGACCTGTTCGGCCGCCGGCGTGAACTGCGTCGGGAAATCGAGGATGTTGCGCACGGTGGCGCCACGGAAGGCGTAGATCGACTGCGCGTCGTCGCCCACCACGGTCAGGCCGCGCCCCTGCGGCTTCAGCGCCAGCAGGATCGACGCCTGCAGCGCATTGGTGTCCTGGTACTCGTCGACCAGCACGTGGTCGAAGCGCGCACCCATGTCCTGCGCCAGCGCCGGTTCGGTCATCGCCTGCGCCCAGTAGAGCAGCAGGTCGTCGTAATCGAGCACCTGCTGCTTCTGCTTGGCCTCCACATAGCCGGCGAACAGCGCCCTGAGCGCATCGGCCCACATCGCGTAGCGCGGGAACTGCGTCTTGAGCACCACCTCGATCGGCAACTGGGTGTTGACCACGCGCGAATAGATGGACAGGCAGGTTTCCTTGCGCGGAAAGCGCGACGCCTGCTCGGATAGCCCCAGGTCATGCCGCACCACGTGCATCAGGTCGGCCGAATCGCCCCGGTCGCTGATCGTGAAGCTCGGAGCCAGGCCCAGCGTCTCGGCATACTCGCGAAGCAGGCGGGCGCCAATGGCGTGGAACGTGCCCGACCACTGCAGCGCCGCCCGCCCGGCACCGGACTGGATGCCGAGCGCCTGGTCGACGATGCGTTCGACGCGGCGGCCCATCTCGGATGCCGCGCGGCGCGAGAACGTCAGGAGCAGGATGCGGCGCGGATCGGCGCCGCCCACCACCAGGTGCGCAACGCGGTGCGCCAGCGTATTGGTCTTGCCCGAGCCCGCACCGGCAATGATCAGCAGCGGCGCGGCGCCCGCGTACTCCACGGCGGCGCGCTGCTCCGGATTCAGCTTGGACAGGTAGGCGGCCGCATCGACCGCGTCCTGGGCGAGGTCGGCGGGCACGTCGGCTTCAGGGGCGAGATCCGGTAGCACAGCGGGAATGGCAGAGGGCAGGGATTGAGAAAATTCTGGCGCCCACTGTATATCCATACAGCTTCGACTGGCAAGCCGGACGTTGCCGCGCGGCGTTCGGCCAACAAAAAAGGTGCCGCATGGGCACCTTTTCGAGCGGTTCCGGCAGGAACGGGCGTGGAATCAGGCCGCGCTTGCCAGCGCACCGTCCAGCAGCTTGTGCAGCGCATCCCACTCGGGCTCGCCCACGTAGCGCTTCAGGATCTTGCCATTCTTGTCGACCACGAAGGTCGTCGGCGTGAGCTGGACATCGCCAAACGCCTTGGCGGCCGTGCCGTCCGAATCCATCGCCACCTTGAACGGCAGTTCACGCGTCTTGGCGTAGTTCGCCACGTACATCGGCGGGTCATAGTTCATGGCGACGGCCACGAATTCCAGGCCCTTGTCCTTGAACTGCTTGTAGGTGTCGATCATCTGCGGCATTTCCTTGACGCAGGTGGCGCAGCTGGTGGCCCAGAAGTTGACCAGGTAGACCTTGCCCTTCAGGTCGGCCGTACTGACCTTCTGGCCCGACAACAGCGTAAAGGTGGCGTCGGGCACCTTGCTGGCCGGCGACATGGCGCGATAGCCGAAGAAGCCGAGCAGGGCGACGATCACGACCGCAACGGCGATCGGCCAGAGCTTGCGCGGGGAAGTTGCGGAAGTAGCAGTGTTGGACATGGGATTACGGTACCGGGACAGCCATCGGACAACGGCTATTCTACTGCGGGCGCCGGAGGCCGGCACCCGTGCTGGACAAGCGCGCCGCCGCTGCGGCAATTCGTCGCAATTTGTTCAATATTGGGCCTGATGCTTCGCTTACCGCGATGTGCCGGATCGGGCGGCCACCCTGGCGCGGGCCTCGTCGATGGCCTGTTCCAGATAGGCACCATAGAAATCGGGCTGCATACCGCGCAGGGGCTGGGCCAGGTTGCGGCCGAGGGGGTCCAGGAACAGCACGGTCGGCGCCACCGAGATGTTGTGGGCCTGCGCCCAGCGTTTGGCGGTGGTCATGGTGCCGTCGACATCCCGGATCGGCGTGTCGGCCGTCATGTCGATTTCCCGCGCTGTAATGTCGCCGGACGCCACCTGGGGCCCCAGGTAGTTGCGGCGCACAGTCTCGCAGTACGTGCAGCCGGGCAGGCTGACCAGCACCACCAGCGGCTCGCCCTGTTTGGCCGCGGCGGCTGATTGGGCGCCGACATCGGTGACAGGCGGCAGGTGCGCGGTGGCCGCCGCGGCGCCGAAGCTGGCGAGTACGGCCAGGCTGGCAAGCCAGGGCGCGGCAAGGCGGGGCAGGGAACGGAAGGGCATGGTCACCTCACGGGAAACGGCCGGCGCATGGGGGCAAGGCAGCCACAGGAGCCAAAGCGGCGATGAAAGTCACCCTTGGGGCATGCGTGGGGGCGCGGCTTCCCGGATAATACCGGCTTGCGCACGAATGCGCCCCCATTCCGATGCCCCCGACCACGCTCCGCCCCCGTTCGTCCAGTTCGCCCCGTCTCGGACTGTTTCGCCCCGGTCATTGCCTGCTGCCGCTGCTTGCCATGTTGTGGCTGTCGCTTGCGGGCTGCTCGCCGCGCTATGACTGGCGAACCATCGTCTCGAGCGACGGCAAGTACGCTGCACTGTATCCGGCCAAGCCGACCAGCGCCGCGCGCGATGTATCGATTGCCGGCCACAAGCTGCCGATGACCATGGAGGCCGCGAACATCGACGGTACGCTATTCGCGGTGGGCGTGGTCACGCTGCCCAGCGACGATGCCGCGCTGCGCCGCGAGGCCATGGACGCCATGCAGGCGGGGCTGATTGCCAACCTTGGCGCGCACCCCGACGCGCCGGCCCGGTCGCGACAGATCACGGTGATGTCGGCGGCCCAGCCGCCCGTGCCGCTTGACGGCGTGGAACTGTCGGTGGCCGGCGTGTCGCCTCAGGACAAGGCCCCCCGCCGGCTGACCGCGCGGCTGGTGGCGTCGGGCGCCCACGTGTACCAGGCTGTGGTGCTGGAAGCCGGCGACGCCGCCCGCGATACGCGCCAGGCCGAACAGGTCGACCAGTTCCTGACCGGGTTCCACCCGTTCTGATTTCGTGTTTCGCCGTGACTGACTTGATGGATCGATCGCTCCAAACAGCTTTGATCCGCTTTGAACCGTTGTTAACTCCAGGAGTGCAGTGATGCGTTGGGAAGTGTGGCTGGCCTATTTTGCCGCGTGCTGGGTGATCGCCGTTTCGCCAGGCTCGGGTGCGGTGCTGTCGATGAGCCATGGCCTGTCTTATGGCCTGAAGAAGACGTCGACCACGATCCTGGGCCTGCAGACCGGCCTGGTCATCATCCTGCTGGTCGCCGGAGGCGGCCTGGGCGCGCTGCTGCTGGCGTCCGAGGAAGCGTTCCTGATCGTCAAGACGATTGGCGCGATGTACCTGATCTACCTGGGCGTCCAGCAATGGCGCGCCAAGGTCGAGACCGGTCCGCAGGATGGCGCCAGCGGCCCGCCCGGCGCGGTACGCGTGTCCACCATGAGCCGTCGGCGACGCTTTGCCACCGGCCTGCTGACCAATGTCACCAATCCCAAAGGCATCATCTTCATGGTCGCGGTGCTGCCGCAGTTCATCGACCCGGGCCATCCGCTGGGCGTGCAGCTGGCGATCCTGGCCGCCACGATGTGCTTTGTCGACCTGATCGTGATGCACGGCTACGCGCTGCTGGCGTCGCGCATGCAGGGCCTGTTCCGCAACGCGCGCGCCGTGCGCTGGCAGAACCGGTTCTTCGGCGGCGTATTGGTCGCAGTGGGCACGGCGCTGTTTTTTGTGCGCCGGCATCACACCTGAATCGACGATGGCGGCCTGAACGGCTGGCGTAGTGCGGCAGCGTTTGCTTCAATGGGGAGTGACCCGGCGTATATGGAGCCCCAGATGCACGATGTCGACCTGACTGCCCACCGCGAACCCCCTCCCGACGAGCCGCCCCCGCCCGGCTTTCCGGCAGACCAGCCTCCCATCGAGGAGCCGCCCCCGCCGCCGCTGGAACCACCAGTGTGAAATGAATGACAAAGGCCCGCGCAAGTTCAACGCGGGCCTTTCTTCTTTCTTCTCTGGGCACTGCATGCTTAGTGGGTCGGAGGGGTGTCGCTCATGAGGCTTTCCTTTCGAACGTTGAGACAAGGGCGGAGAATTCTGGATCGTTGCGCACGCGCTCAAGATCGTTCTCGGACGCGAGTGCAGCAATGAGCCAATCGCGTTGGCTCGAGGTGGCACAGTGCCACGCTCGCAGCAGCAGGGGTTTGATCTGGATAAATGGCGTGTCGACTAGCGCGCGATAACAGGCGGCGTTGAACAGCCAGCTAAACACTTCGGTTCCCTCCAGCGCCAGTGCGCGATCAATGGCGCCCACCGCCTCTGCTGGCCGGTGAAGGCGCTTGAGACAGTAGGCGCGCCATGCCTGGCAGCCCGCGTGATCGGGGTCGGTGGCCAGAACACGGTCAGCTGCCGCAAGGGCATCTGCATACTGGTTGTTGTCCACCAGCTGCATGACTTTCCACATGGCCACGGCGCGATTGTTCGCGCGATGCGCGTGATCCGTTGCACTTCGTGCCGTCCGCGCGGCCGTCTTCGCAATGGCCTTCGCCTCACGCGATATCCTGAGGGCCCGGCGGCCCACTGAATCGATGAACTGTTGCGCAAAATATGCCGCTGCGACGCAAAAGCCGATCAGTACGAAGAGCTTTTCCGGGTGCTCTCTGGTTTGCGCAATCAGGGCGCTCGAAATCGAATTCAGGAACATTGGCACAAGAAACGCCGCGGCAACGCCCACGACGGCGCTGGCTATCCAGCCGGGCTCCTCTGTTTTGGCGCGCCACTGTATGAAACGCGCAATGCCACCGCCGACCCCGGAGAGCAAGATGGTCGCGAAGACAATCCACCACCAGAGTTCGGCAAACCATTCAAATGCACTAAGAGTAGTCATTGTTCATTTTCCTATCCCGTCCGCAACACCCGCCGATACTGGATGGCTTCCGCCACATGCGTGGCGTTCAGCACCTCGGTGCCTTCCAGGTCAGCGATGGTGCGGGCCACTTTCAGCACCCTGAAGTACGCACGTGCCGACCAGCCCAGCTTGTCCATCGCGCCGCGCAGCAGGGCCTGCGCGGGGTGGTCGAGCGGGCAGTGGGTGTCGATGGCGCGGCCGGACAGTTCGCAGTTGGGCGTGCCCTGGCGCGCAAGCTGGCGGTCGCGCGCTGCCACGGCGCGGGCGCGGACGGCTTCGCTCGGTTCGCCAGGCGGGCCGTCCAGGATTTCGCGCTGACCCTGGGCCGGCACCTCGATCTGCAGGTCCACGCGGTCGAGCAGCGGGCCTGAAATGCGCGACTGATAGCGCTGCACCTGATCTGGCGTACAGCGGCACATGCGGGTGGGATGGCCCAGGTAGCCGCACGGGCACGGGTTCATGGCCGCGATGAACTGGAAGCGGGCGGGGAAGTCGATCTGCGCCGCCGCGCGTGAGATCGTGATATGGCCGGTTTCCAGCGGCTCGCGCAGGACTTCCAGCACCCGGCGTTCGAACTCTGGCAATTCGTCTAGAAACAGAACGCCATGGTGGGCCAGCGAGATTTCCCCGGGGCGCGGGTTGCCGCCGCCGCCCACCATTGCGGGCCCGCTTGCGGTGTGATGGGGGCTGCGGAACGGCCGCCGGCCCCATTGCGATGGCTGGAATCCGCCCGGTGTCAGGCTCAGCACGGCGGCGGCATCGAGCGCCTCGGCCTCGGTCATCGGCGGCAGCAGCCCCGGAAAGCGCTGTGCGAGCATCGACTTGCCGGTGCCCGGCGGGCCCACCAGCAGCACGGAATGCTGGCCGGCCGCGGCCACTTCCATGGCGCGCCGTGCCTGAAGTTGCCCGCGCACATCGCGCATGTCCGGCGCATCGCCCGCATCGGCCACCCGCTGCGGCGGCCGGGCGCGCCGTAGCGCCTGCTCCGGCAGCAGTCCCACGTGATGGCACACCTCGCGCAGCGTGGCGCCGGCGTGCACCGCCAGATCTTCCACCAGAGCGGCCTCCGGGCCGTTTTCCAGCGCCACGATGAACGCGCGCGCAGGCTGGCCGGCGGCCAGCCGTGCGCGGTTGTCGCGCGCCAGGCCCATCGCCATTGCCAGGGCGCCGCGCACCGGCCGCAGGTCGCCGGCCAGGGACAGCTCGCCGGCAAATTCGAACGCATCGAGCCCGTCGACCGGCAACTGGCCGCCGGCCGCCAGGATGCCCAGCGCGATGGCCAGGTCGAAGCGCCCCGATTCCTTCGGCAGGTCGGCCGGGGCCAGGTTGACGGTGATGCGCCGGTTCGGGAATTCGAAGTCGCTGTTGAGCAGCGCCGCCCGCACGCGCTCGCGGCTTTCGCGCACTTCGGTATCGGCCAGGCCGACGATATTGAACGCCGGCAGGCCGTTGGCAAGATGGATCTCCACCGACACGGGCGGCGCGTCGATGCCGTTCAGGGCACGGCTGCGCAAGACAGCAAGGCTCATACGTTTGCGGATTTGTTAAAGAAAAAGGCCACCGGGATACGGTGGCCTTTGTGGCGATGCGGGTAGGCGGCTGGCGCCTGCGGGTCATACCCCGGTCGATGGCGGCGGATTGACGCCGGCACGGGCTTCGAGTGCCGCCACGCGGGCTTCCAGTTCCTCCAGCCGTGCGCGGGTACGCGCCAGCACCTGCGATTGCACGTCGAACTCCTCGCGCGTGACCAGATCCAGGCGCGCAAAGCCCTGGGTCATCATGCTGCGCACGTTTTTCTCGATGTCCTTGGCCGGCGAATTGCGCAGCGCCTCGCTGACCTTCTGCTGCAGGTCGTTGAAGAGATCGGTCGGTTTCATGGTGAAGCTCCTGTTGTGACCAATTTGGATCGTTCGGGTCAGGCCGCGCCGGGCACGCACCCGCCAGGCGTCCGGCTTGTGGCGATCCGGCCAGTCATGCACCGCATTGGGGCGATGACCTGTGGCGTCCGGCACACCGGTCTGGCAGGGCGATGCACCTGACTGGGGCGTATCGCGCCGCGCCATCTCCGGGCGGCCCGCTTGCTCCCCTATACGCCAAGCACGCAGCACTTGACCCTTCATGACGCGGATTATGGCGCTTCGGCGCCCGCCATGAAAGCTCTGACAAGGGCTGGTCACATCTTTTAACGCTTTTCGGGGGTGTCGGCGGGTACCGCCCGCCATCCCTTCGTGTGGTTCCGGGGCCTCGCCGGGGCCGATGCCGGCGTGCGCCGGGACAGGGCGGGGCAGCTGGCACGGCAGTTGCAGTACTGGTTGCCAGGAGCGTCAAGACCACAAAGCAATAAAGCAGATCCCTTAAAACGAGCCCACGAAGATTTCAAGGAAAAGGAGAGAACCAGATGAAGACGTCGAGCCTCGCAGTCAGCGCCGCTGCGGTCCTGTTCAGCCTGGCAGCCCCGGTGGCGTTCGCGCAGACCGCCCCGGACGCCGCCGCGCCTGCAGCAGCCGCACCCGCCGCCGAGCCGGCATCGCCCCACACGTTCAGCGCCAACGTGTCGCTGGTGTCTGACTACCGCTATCGCGGCATCAGCCAGACCAACCTGCGTCCGGCCATCCAGGGCGGGTTCGACTATTCGCACGAGAGCGGTTTCTACGTCGGCAACTGGAACTCGAGCATCAGCTGGCTCGAGGATTCGGACTCGTCGGTCTCGGCACCCGTGGAAATGGACTTCTACGGCGGCTTCAAGAACAAGTTCGCGGTGGGCGGCGAGGAATTCAACTACGACGTCGGCGTGCTGCAGTACTACTACCCGGGCGGCTACACGACCACCCGCCCGTACACCACCGAACTCTATGCCGGCATCGGCTGGGGCCCGGTGTTCCTGAAGTACTCGCACGCGGTGACCAACCTGTTCGGCATCGACGACAGCAAGAACAGCTACTACGTCGACCTGTCCGCCAATGTGCCGCTGAATTTCTGGGACCTGACCCTGAACGCGCACGTGGGCTACCAGGGCGTGACGCATCACAGCGACGCGTCGTACACCGACTGGAAGATCGGCCTGACCAAGGACCTGGGCAAGGGCTTTGCGCTGTCGGTGGCCTATGTGGACACCAACGCCAAGGAGTCGTTCTACACCAGCGCCAACCGTGGCCGCTACCTGGGCAAGGCAGCCGCCTGGGCATCGATCACCAAGACTTTCTAACTCAAACAGCACACATCCCAGCCGGGCGGCCTGAACCCATCGGGCTGTCTCAAGGAGAATCCCAATGAAACTGATCATTGCAGTCATCAAGCCGTTCAAGCTCGACGAGGTGCGCGAAGCGCTCTCGGACGTGGGCGTGTCGGGCATCACGGTCACGGAGGTCAAGGGCTTTGGCCGCCAGAAGGGCCATACGGAGCTCTATCGCGGCGCCGAATACATCGTCGACTTCCTGCCCAAGGTGAAGATCGAGGTGGCGGTGCCGGACGACGTGGTGGAACGCGCCATCGAGGCCATCGAGAAGTCGGCCCGCACCGGCAAGATCGGCGACGGCAAGATCTTTGTCGCCCCGGTTGAACAGGTCATCCGCATCCGCACCGGCGAGACCGGCGGCGACGCGCTGTGACAACAGAACTACGAGAGACAGAGGTTAGACCCATGAAAACCTGGTTCAAGCGATTCCTGACGGCTGGCGCGATGACGCTGGCGCTCGGCACGGCCGGCCTCGGCCTGTCCACCCATGCCGTGGCGCAGGACAAGCCCGCCGCCGAGGCCTCGGCTCCCGCAGCGGCCACCGCCCCCGCAGCGGCCCCGGCTGCAGCGGCAGCCGCTCCCGCAGCTGCAGCGCCGGCCGAAGCCGCGCCTGCCGCCGCCCCGGCCCCCGTGCCCAACAAGGGCGATACCGCCTGGCTGCTGGTGGCTACGGCGTTCGTGATCCTGATGACGCTGCCTGGCCTGGCGCTGTTCTACGGCGGCCTGGTCCGCTCGAAGAACATGCTGTCGGTGCTGATGCAGTGCCTGGTGATCTTCTCGCTGGTGGCGATCCTGTGGGCCATCTATGGCTACAGCTTCGCGTTCACCGAAGGCAACGCGTTCTTCGGCGGCACAGACCGGCTCTTCATGAAGGGCCTGAACGTCGACGCCGTGACGGCCACCTTCAGCAAGGGCGTGGTGATCCCGGAACTGGTGTTCTTCGCGTTCCAGTGCGCATTTGCCTGCATCACCTGCGGCCTGATCATCGGCGCCTTCGCCGAGCGCGCCAAGTTCTCGGCCGTGCTGGTGTTCGTGGTGCTCTGGTTCACGTTCGCCTATATCCCGATGGCCCACATGGTCTGGTTCTGGCCGGGTCCGGACGCCTACACCGACGCCGCTGCCGCAACCGCAGCCACGGCCAAGGCTGGCTGGCTGTTCCAGAAGGGCGCGCTTGACTACGCCGGCGGTACGGTGGTGCACATCAACGCCGCCGTGGCGGGCCTGGTGGGTGCCTTCATGTTCGGCAAGCGCATCGGCTTCGGCCGCGAGGCGATTCGTCCGCACAGCCTGACGTTCACGATGGTGGGCGCCTCGCTGCTGTGGTTCGGCTGGTTCGGCTTCAACGCCGGTTCGGGCCTGGAAGCCAACGGCGGTGCCGCGCTGGCCTTCGTCAACACGCTGCTCGCCACCTGCGCCGCCGTGCTGGCCTGGACCTTCGGTGAGTGGATCGGCAAGGGCAAGCCGTCGATGCTGGGCGGTGCCTCGGGTGCCGTGGCTGGCCTGGTGGCGATCACCCCGGCCGCCGGCTTCGTCGGCCCGATGGGCTCGATCGTGATGGGCCTGGTCGCTGGCCTGCTGTGCCTGTGGGGCGTTACCGGCCTGAAGCGCATGCTGGGCATGGACGATTCGCTGGACGTGTTCGGCGTGCACGGCGTGGGCGGTATCGTCGGCGCGCTGCTGACCGGCGTGTTCGCGGCTCCGAGCCTGGGCGGCGTGGGCATCTACGACTACGTGGCCAACAAGGTTGCCGACGACTATTCGATCGCCGGCCAACTGTGGATCCAGTTCGAAGGCGTGCTGACCACGGTGGTGTGGTCGGGCGTGGTGGCCCTGGTGGCCTACAAGCTGGTGGACATGCTGATTGGCCTGCGCGTGCCGGAAGAGGAAGAGCGCGAAGGCCTGGATATCACCTCGCACGGCGAAACGGCCTATGAAGGTTGATATCCACAACAGAGTTGTGCTGGAGAGCTGATTGGGAATCTTCTCTCAGGAGTTTTGCCCCGGCCTTGCGCCGGGGCTTTTTTCTTGTCGGTGGGGTGAAATGTGTGTGTGACTGCTGACCAACATTCCGCGCTGCGGAACCGCCTGGAAGGCGCGCCCACGGTGGGACAAGGGCTCCCGGCCTTATTCGCAGGGTGCTTAAATCGGATCTTAAAAAGTCTCAATTGTATTTAACGGGGTGGACGCATAGAGTGCCACTGAGGCAGTTTCCTCCACCTGCAGAACGCTCCCCGTATCTGTCAGGCCATTTGAAAGCGCGGCACCACGCCGCGCTTTTTTTTTGCCTTTTTGTCCTTGACCGCCCCTGGCCGCCCCTGACCGCCCTTTGCCGCCCTTTGCCGCCCTTTGCCGCCCCTTGCCGCCCCTTGCCGCCCCTTGCCCCACGCGTTACGGCGCGTGCCGCCGCCGGGGTTTGAAAACCGCCGATCAGCCCCATATGCCCATCCCCGGCCAGGCTCCGTATAAGGTTATACAAGGCGAGCCTGCAGCCCGATAGCCGTTCCCTTACAATCGGGGCGGACAATAAAGCTGATTCCTTAGGATGGATATGGTCCCGCATCTCATCACCGCGCTGAACGGTCCGCTGCTCGAACTGGAAAAGAAGATCCTGGACGCCACCCCGTCCATCGAGCGCTGGTTCAGGCTGGAATGGCAGGAACATACCCCGCCGTTCTACTGTTCCGTCGACCTGCGCAACGCTGGCTTCAAGCTGGCCCCGGTCGACACGAACCTGTTCCCGGGCGGCTTCAACAACCTGGCGCCCGAGATGCTGCCGCTGGCCGTGCAGGCCGCGATGGCCGCGATCGAGAAGATCTGCCCGGACGCCAAGAACCTGCTGCTGATCCCCGAACGCCACACCCGCAACATGTTCTATCTGCAGAACGTGGCGCGGCTGTCGCTGATCATGCGCCAGGCCGGCCTGAACGTGCGGCTGGGCTCGCTGTCCGAGGAAATCACCGAACCGACCCCGATCGAGCTGCCCGACGGCCAGACGCTGGTGGTCGAGCCGCTGGCGCGGCTGGGCACCAAGGGCCGCCGCCTGGGGCTCAAGGACTTCGATCCCTGCTCGATCCTGCTCAACAACGACCTCTCGGCCGGCATTCCGCCGATCCTGGAGAACATCAACGAGCAGTACCTGTTGCCGCCGCTGCATGCGGGCTGGTCCACGCGCCGCAAGAGTAGCCACTTTGCCGCCTATGACGAAGTGGCCAAGAAGTTTGCCAAGCTGATCGATATCGATCCGTGGATGGTGAACCCCTACTTCGCACGCCAGTCGGGCGTGAACTTCCACGAGCGTATCGGCGAGGAGGAACTGGCCGATTCCGTGGAGGGCGTGCTCAAGAAGATCGCCAAGAAGTACCGCGAATACGGCATCAAGGAAACGCCGTACGTGGTGGTCAAGGCCGACGCCGGCACCTACGGCATGGGCATCATGACCGTGCGCGATCCGTCCGAGATCAAGGGCCTGAACCGCAAGGAACGCAACAAGATGAGCGTCGTGAAGGAAGGCCTGGAGGTCTCCGACGTCATCATCCAGGAAGGCGTGCACACGTTCGAGAAGGTCAACGAGGCCGTGGCCGAGCCAGTGGTCTACATGATCGACCGCTATGTGGTGGGCGGCTTCTACCGCGTGCATACCGGCCGCGGCAACGACGAGAACCTGAACGCGCCGGGCATGCATTTCGTGCCGCTGGCGTTCGCCCCGAACGGCATTCCGGACAGCCACGCCAAGCCCGGCGCGGCCGTGCCGAACCGCTTCTACATGTATGGCGTGGTGGCCCGCCTGGCGCTGCTGGCGGCCTCGGTGGAGCTTGAGAAGACCGATCCCAACCCGATCCTCTGACCGGCGGCGCTGCCGCCGCCTGTCACGCACGCCCCCGGTCCGGCAGGGTTGATCGAAACCCGCCGGACGCTTTTCACCTGACGCCATCGCGACGAGCCATCATGCGCATCCTTTTCATCACCGACCCGCTGGAAACCTTCAAGACGTACAAGGATTCCACCTACGCCATGATGACCGAGGCGGCGGCGCGCGGGCACGAGTTGTTCTTCTGCCTGCAGTCGCAGGTGTCGCTGTCGTCCGGCGTGGTCGAGGCCGTGGCGCGTCCGCTGGCGCTGCTGGACGATGCGCACGACTGGTTCCGCCTGGGCGAAGCCGCGCTGCTGCCCCTGGCGACGTTCGATGCGGTGCTGATGCGCAAGGATCCGCCGTTCGACATGGAATACGTCACCAGCACCTGGCTGCTGGAACTGGCAGAAAAACAGGGTGCGCGGGTGTACAACAAGCCGCAGGCCATCCGGGACCATTCCGAGAAGCTGGCGATTGCCCAGTTCCCGCAGTTCGTCACGCCGACGCTGGTCACGCGCGACGCGGGCCGTATCCGCGCCTTCCACGCCGAACACAAGGACATCATCGTCAAGCCGCTGGACGGCATGGGCGGGATGGGCATCTTCCGCGTGGGGGCCGATGGCATGAACCTGGGGTCGATCGTCGAGACGCTGAGCGACAACGGCGCCCGCACGCTGATGGTCCAGCGCTACATTCCCGAAATCAAGGCGGGCGACAAGCGCATCCTGCTGATCGGTGGCAAGCCGGTGCCGTATTCGCTGGCGCGTATTCCGCAGGGCAGCGAGATCCGCGGCAACCTGGCCGCCGGCGGCGTGGGCAAGGCCCAGGAACTCAGTGCGCGCGATCGCGAGATCGCCGAGACGCTGGCACCGGGGCTGTGGAAGCAGGGCCTGCTGCTGGTGGGGCTGGACGTGATCGGCGACTACCTCACCGAGGTAAATGTGACGAGTCCGACCTGTTTCCAGGAAATCACGCAACAGACCGGCTTCAACGTGGGCGCGATGTTCATCGACGCACTGGAAGAGGCCGTAGCCAGCGACCGCCGCTGAGGCCGCTGAGGCCGCAGGCAGGGCAGGGCACGCCGGGATTGATGCGAAGGCGCCACAGTCCCGGGTGGGCGCGCAAACACGGGGAGAGGCCGCAAGGCTGCCTGCTACAATTTGGGCAGTCCAACGGATTCACCATCATGGCAGGAATTCTGATCATCGCGCATGCGCCGCTGGCTTCGGCGCTGCGTGATTGCGCTGCCCACGTGTACTGTGGCCAGCCGCCCCGGCTGGCAGCCATCGACGTTGTCGCAGACGCCGATCCGGCCGCGGTACTGGCCGAGGCGCAACGCAGCCTGGCCGCGGTATGCGAAGACAACGGTGCCCTGGTGCTGACCGATATCTTTGGCGCCACGCCCGCCAACATTGCCGCGCGCCTGGCCGAGCCAGGCCGGGTCAAGGTGCTGGCAGGCGTGAACCTGCCGATGCTCGTGCGTGCCATCTGCTATCGCGCCGAAAAACTCGACCAGCTGGCTACCAAGGCACTGGCCGGCGGCTCGCAAGGTGTGCTGCAGATTGGTACGACCGCTGTCCAGAATCAAACCGCAAATCATCCCGACAAATATGCTGCAGAGGGACACCACCATCATCAATAAGCTCGGGCTCCATGCCCGCGCATCCGCCAAGCTGACGCAGCTGGCGGGCAATTTCAAAAGCCAGGTCAAGATGTCCCGGAACGGCCGCCAGGTCGATGCCAAGAGCATCATGGGTGTCATGATGCTGGCCGCCGGCATTGGCTCGACGGTCACGATCGAGATCGACGGCCCCGACGAGCAGGAGGCGATGGACGCGCTGCTGGCGCTGATCGCCAACCGCTTCGGCGAAGGCGAGTGAGGCCCGGCGCCACAACCAGAATTCCTTAACGTTCCTGACGGAGCGGGTCATGCCCTTTGCCTTGCACGGCATTCCGGTTTCTCGTGGGGTCGCCATCGGGCGGGCCCATATCCTCGCGCCGGCGGCGCTGGATGTTTCGCACTACCTGGTCGACGAAGACCGTCTCGACGCCGAGGTGGAGCGATTACGCTCGGCGCGCGCAGCCGTGCGGGCGGAACTGGTGACCCTGAAGCGCGACCTGCCGCGCGACGCACCCGAGGAAATGGGCGCGTTCCTGGATGTGCACGCGATGATCCTCGATGACGAGGCGTTGTCGCGCGAGCCCGAGGAGCTGATCCGGCAGCGCCGCTACAACGCCGAGTGGGCGCTGACCACGCGGCTCGAAGAGCTGATGCGCCAGTTCGACGAGATCGAGGACGAATACCTGCGCGAACGCAAGGCCGATATCCAGCAGGTGGTCGAGCGGATCCTGAAGGTGCTGGCCGGCGCGCCTGTGCTGGCACCGGCGCCGGTGCCGGCACTGGCTCCCGACGGCGAGGCCGCGCCCGGCGTGATCGTGGTGGCCCACGACATCGGCCCGGCCGACATGCTCCAGTTCAAGCACACGGTGTTCCACGGGTTCGTGACCGACCTGGGCGGCCGCACGTCGCATACGGCGATCGTGGCACGCAGCCTCGACATCCCGGCCGCCGTGGGCGTCAAGAGCGCCAGCGAGCTGATCCGCCAGGACGACTGGATCATCATCGACGGCGATGCCGGCCTGGTGATCGTCGATCCGTCGGCCATCATCCTCGAGGAATACCGCCACCGGCAGAGCGAGCGCGCGCTGGAGAAAAAGCGCCTGCAGCGGCTGCGGCACATGCCCGCCGTCACGCTGGACGGTCTGGAGATCGAACTGCTGGCCAATATCGAACTGGCCGAGGATGCCGGCGCCGCGCTGGCCGCCGGTGCGGTCGGCGTGGGCCTGTTCCGCTCGGAATTCTTGTTCATGAACCGCCGGGAGGCAATGCCCGACGAGGACGAGCAGTTCCTGGCCTACCGCAACGCGGTGGAGGCCATGCACGGCCTGCCCGTGACGATCCGCACGATCGACGTCGGCGCGGACAAGCCGCTGGACGGCCTGGGCGAAGACTTCGAGACCGCGCTGAACCCGGCGTTGGGACTGCGGGCCATCCGCTGGTCGCTGTCGGAACCGGCCATGTTCCTGACCCAGTTGCGCGCGCTGCTGCGGGCGTCGGCGTTCGGGCCGGTGCGGCTGCTGATACCGATGCTGGCGCATGCCAGCGAGATCGACCAGACCCTGGACCTGATCGAGCAGGCCAAGCGCCAGCTTGACGAGCGCGGCCAGCCGTACGACCCGGGCATCAAGATCGGAGCCATGATCGAGATTCCGGCGGCCGTGCTGCTGCTGCCGCTGTTTCTCAAGCGGATGGACTTCCTGTCGATCGGCACCAACGACCTGATCCAGTACACGCTGGCGATCGACCGTGCCGACAACGCCGTGGCCCACCTGTACGACCCCCTGCATCCGGCCGTGCTGCAGCTGATTGCACGCACGATCCGTGACGCCAACCACGCGGGCGTGCCCGTGGCGGTCTGCGGCGAAATGGCTGGCGATCCGGCGATGACCCGCCTGTTGCTGGGCATGGGCCTGCGCGAGTTCTCGATGCATCCGGCCCAGTTGCTGCGGGTAAAACAGGAAGTCATCCACGCCGACTGCGAGCGCCTGTGCAAGGCGGTGGACCAGATCCTGACCTGCTACGAGCCTGACGAGCAGGCGGCAGCCCTGAAACTGTTGTCGGCATAGCACAACCCTTGATTCATTAGGGTTTTTGTCTGCGTTGTCAGCGGTCCAGGCGCCACTTTCCTGCGCGGAAAGTGGCGTTCCCGAATCCTTTTCCCATCATTTTGCAGAGACTGTGCGCGACCCTTCCCATGTGCATTAATGGGAATTGTTATCATTTTCGATCTCTGTTATTCTGCCTCTCATCGCGTGCGGCATGCCGGTGCCGCCAGCCCCCAGGAGGCAAGTTGTGTACGTCTGCATCTGCAATCAGGTTACCGACCATGAGATCCATGGTGCCGCTCATCTTGGCGTGTCCACGCTCGACGAGCTGGCCGAAACGCTAGGCGTGGGAACCTGCTGCGGCCGTTGCCGCGACTGTGCAAGGCAGGTGCTTTGCGAAGGCGTTGCCGCCGTGCAGACCATCAAGGCCTCCACCATCTCGACCATCCAGGTCGTCGAAATTTCAGCCTGTTCGCCGGCTGCGTCACATGCCATAATGGACGCTCGTGACCCGGCAGTCGCGAACGACCAGCGTACCGCGCTGGTTGCCTGATTCAGGAAGCGTTCACACCGAACAACGCGTGGATTGAAAAGCGCGCCCACGGATTCGTCCGCGGCGCGTTTTTTCGTTCCCGACCGTTGTATCTCGTTGCGTTCCTTCGCCTTTGTCCATTCGCCGGGTCCGTTTGTTGTCGGTAACAGGAGCCCCGAATGAAAGGTGACAAGAAGGTCATCCAGCATCTGAACGCCCAGCTCAGGAACGAGCTGACCGCGATCAACCAGTATTTCCTCCACGCGCGCATGTACCGCCACTGGGGCCTGAAGAAGCTCGGTGACGTCGAGTACAAGGAATCGATCGGCGAAATGAAGCACGCCGATCGCCTGATCGACCGCATCCTGATGCTCGACGGGCTGCCCAACCTGCAGGACCTGCACAAGCTGCTGATCGGCGAAGACACGCCCGAAATGCTCAAGTGCGACCTGAAGCTGGAGCAGACCGCGCACGCGACGGTCAAGGAAGGCATTGCGTACTGCGAATCCGTTGGCGACTACGTCAGCCGCGAACTCCTGGTCGATATCCTCACGGACACCGAAGAGCATATCGAGTACCTGGAGACGCAACTGGACCTGATCGACAAGGTTGGCCTGCAGAACTACCTGCAGTCGCAACTGGAGCCGGGCGAGCAATAAGCGCTGGCTTCCGACCCAGCCGCGGCCTGACCGATCCACTGGCAGGCGCGGCCGGGCAAGCGCGTGGCGCAGGATGGCGCCACGCCCCGGTGTGAGGCAGGTTGGTAACCCTTCTCATTCGGATTCTTGTCTCCATCCAGTCACATCGCGCCAAAAAAATGGCGACCCGGCGGGGAGGGGGCTCCACCGCGGGTCGCCAGGTTTCCGGGCGCTATCCCAGGCTGGTTTCAGGGCAATTCCAGATTGCCTTCAGGTCAGTTTCAGGCCGATTTCAGGCTGGTTTCAACCTTCTTTTCTGCCTGATCCCCGCCTTTTGGTTCCATGCAGTCGCTGTCAATGTGACTGCCCACAGACCTCGCAGCCGGGCGTGCGCGCCAGGCGCATCGTAGTCCATTCCATCGTCATCGCATTGACCATCAGCAGCCGGCCGGCCAGGGTCTCGCCCACGCCGGTCAGCAGCTTCAGCGCCTCGGCGGCCTGCACCGTGCCGACCATGCCAACCAGCGGTGCGAACACGCCCATCGTGGCGCAGGCCGCTTCCGGGGCAGGCTCCGACGGCGGGAACAGGCAGCCGTAGCACGGGGCTTCGGGGTTGCGCAGGTCGTACACGCTGACCTGGCCGTCGAAGCGCAGCGCGGCGCCCGAGACCAGTGGCCGGCGATGTTTCAGGCAGGCCCTGTTGACGGCCTGGCGCGTGCCGAAGTTGTCGCAGCAATCGAGCACGACATCGGCCTGCGCCGCCAGTGCATCGAGTTCGGCATCGCCCACGCGCTGCGCCACCAGCCGGATATCGACATCGGGGTTGATGCGCAGCAGCCCTTCCCGAGCCGACTCCACCTTGGGGCGGCCCACGTTGGCGGTGGTGTGAAGGATCTGGCGCTGCAGGTTGGTCAGGTCGACATCGTCGTCGTCGACGATGGTGATGCGCCCCACGCCCGCCGATGCCAGGTAGGGCAGTGCGGCCGCGCCGAGCCCGCCGGCACCGATCACCAGCGCATGCCCGGCCAGCAGGCGTTCCTGGCCCTCGATGCCGAGTTCATCCAGCAGGATATGGCGCGAATAGCGCAGCAGCTGATCGTCATTCATGGTTCGGCGACAAATGAAAACGGCCCGACGGTGGCATGCCGCGGGCCGCAGGATTTCGGGGATAGCGCCGCACGCCAGGGGCGGCGGCGCGGATCCGTTACTTCTGACCGGTCGGCGTGCCCAGCGGCTGGCCGATCGGCGCGCTCGCGGGCGGCTGGCTGGCTGGCGCAGGCTTGGCCGGTGCCGGAGCCGGCTTGGCGGCAGGCTTGGCCGGGGCCTTGCCGGTCTTTTCTTCCTTGGTGTCGGGCTTGCCGGCCGTACCAGTGGCTTCCAGTCGCGACTTCGACTTCTGCACCGGCTTGCCGTCGAGCTGGGCGATGGCCTGCTGCAGCATGAAATCTTCGGCCGAACCGAATTCCACAGGCTTCTTCTTGCGATCCTTCTCGCGCTCTTCTGGCGTCTTCTTCGCGTTTTCCTCTTCCAGACGGCGAAGTTCCTCAACGCGGCGCTGTTCGCGCTCGTTCATTTCCGGCTCTTCCGACTCCTGCTTGTTGTGCAGGTGGCGCTCGGTGTCGATCTCGCGAGTGATCAGTGCGTCATCCGGATCGCCTTCCGGGTTCTGGTCGACCGGGATGTCCGGGCGGATGCCCTTGGCCTGGATCGACTTGCCCGACGGCGTGTAGTAGTACGCAATCGTCAGCTTGATGCCGGTGTCGTTGGTCAGCGGACGCACGGTCTGCACCGAACCCTTGCCGAACGTGGTCTTGCCCATGATCAGCGCGCGCTTGTGATCCTGCAGCGCGCCGGCCACGATTTCCGAGGCCGATGCCGAGTAGGCGTTGGTCAGCACGATCATCGGCAGCTTCTTGAACTGCGCGGGCAGGTCCTTGAGCGGATCGTCCTCGACCGACGACAGGCGGTAGTTGTTGAACGTGGCCTTGTAGACGCGCTTGGCGTCCGGCACCTGGCCGTTGGTCGACACCACGGTGGCGTCGTCCGGCAGGAACGCTGCCGCCACGCCCACTGCGCCCTGCAGCACGCCGCCGCCGTTGTTGCGCAGGTCCAGGATGATGCCCTTCAGGTTCGGGTTCTTGTCCGCCATGTCCTTCAGGCGGCGGCCCAGGTCGGCCACGGTGCGTTCCTGGAAGCTCGTCAGGCGCACCCAGCCAATGGTGTTGTTGTCGAGCATCTTGGTCTTGACCGACTGCACGCGGATCTCGGCGCGCGTGATCGAGACCGGGAACGTGCGTTCCTCGCTCTTGCGGTAGATGGTCAGCGTGACCTTGGTGCCCGGCTCGCCGCGCATGCGCTTGACCGCCTGTTCCAGCGGCAGGCCGCGCACGGGCTTGTCGTCGATGCGGGTGATCAGGTCGCCCGGCTGGATACCGGCGCGGAAGGCGGGGGTGTCCTCGATGGGGTTGATGACCTTGACCAGGCCTTCTTCCTGCGAAATCTCGATGCCCAGGCCGGCAAAGCGGCCGCGGGTGCCTTCCTGCAGTTCCTTGAAGTCCTTCTCGTCCAGATAGGCCGAGTGCGGGTCGAGGCTGGCGACCATGCCCTTGATGGCTTCGGTCAGCAGCTTCTTGTCGTCGACCGGCTCCACGTACTCGCGCTTGATCTGCCCGAAGATGTCGGACATCAGCCGCAACTGGTCGAGCGGCAGCGGTCCCGAGCTGTTCTGCGCGGTGGCCGAGATTTGCAGCGTGGCCAGCACGCCGGCGACGACGCCGACTGAGACGAGGCTAATGTTCTTGAGCGTCTTACGCATGAGGGCAGCCTGAACTTTTGTGGATGATGCGAAAGGGAAATTCCTGGCCGGATGGGTTACATCCGGCGCAGATTGACCGACAGTATAAGAGGGTGCGCAGAAAAAGACCTGCGGGCCCCCACACCATGGTGGGGGCGGCCACACAAGCCCTGGGCGCGCCTACCCGGATGCCGCCCGGGCCGGCGCGTGGGCGCACCGGCGGCGGTCAGCGGGACTTGCCCTGGTTGGCCACGGCGGCCAGCGAAGCGGCGATCGCTTCCTGGTCGCCCAGGTAATAGTGGCGCAGGGGGCGCAGGTCGGCGTCCAGCTCGTAGACAAGCGGGGTGCCGTTGGGGATGTTGAGGCCGACGATATCGTCATCCGAGATCTGATCCAGATACTTCACGAGCGCGCGGATGCTGTTGCCGTGGGCGGCAATCACCACGCGCTTGCCGGATTTGATGTCGGGAGCGATGGATTCGTTCCACAGCGGCATGACGCGGGCCACCGTGTCCTTCAGGCATTCGGTCAGCGGCACCTGCTCGCGCGGCACATTGGCGTAGCGCGGGTCGTTGAACGAGGCGCGTTCGTCGGTCGGCTCCAGCGCGGGCGGCGGGGTGTCGTAGCTGCGGCGCCACACCAGCACCTGGTCGTCGCCGTACTTCCTGGCCGTCTCCGCCTTGTTCAGGCCGGCCAGGGCGCCGTAGTGGCGCTCGTTCAGGCGCCATTCGTTGCGCACCGGAATCCACATCAGGTCCATTTCGTCCTGGACGTGCCAGAGGGTGCGGATGGCGCGCTTGAGCACCGACGTGTAGGCCACATCGAACGTGAAGCCGGCTTCCTTCAGCAGTTGGCCGCCTTGCCTGGCCTGGGCCACGCCGGTATCGGTCAGGTCGACGTCAACCCAGCCGGTGAAGCGGTTTTCGAGATTCCACGTGGATTCGCCGTGGCGGATGAGGACGAGCTTGTACATTGCAGCTTCCAGGGTAGTGAGTAACCTGCGGCGCGCGGCGCCCGCGTCACGCCCGGGCGTGGCAGGCGCCACCCGAAATAATCGGCGCTGGCGCGAAACCGCGTATTTTATAATGCCGCCGACCCAACCCAACGGAATGCCAACGTGAATTTCTTCGCCGATTACAACAACCTGGCCCTGATCGCGATCGCCGTGGTCTCGGGCGGCCTGCTGGCCTGGCCGCAAATCAAGGCCGGCACGGGCGGCAAGCGCGTCAATACGGCTGCCGCCACGCAGCTCATCAACAAGCGCAACGCCGTGGTGGTGGACATCCGCGACGCCGCCGAATTTGCCAAGGGCCATCTGCCGCAGGCCAAGAGCGCGCCACTTGCCGATATCGGCAACCGCGCCGCCGGCCTTGCAAAGGACAAGGCGATCCCCATCATCGTGGTGTGCCAGAACGGCCAGCGCTCGAGCAAGGCCCAAGCAGCACTGAAGGAAGCCGGTTACAGTGAGGTGTATGCGCTGGAAGGCGGCATGGCTGCCTGGCAGCAGGCCGGCCTGCCGGTCATCAAGTAAATCAGCCCCATTCAACATGCAGCACGCGGCGCGGTACTGCCCTGGGCGGTCCGCGCCGCTGTTTTTTTCAGTCAAGGAGATTCCGCATGGCCCGCGTCGTCATGTACAGCACGGTAGTGTGCCCCTATTGCCAGATGGCCGAGCGCCTGCTCAAGCAGCGTGGCGTGGAAACGATCGAGAAGATCCTGATCGACCGCGAGCCTGGCCGGCGTGAGGAAATGATGACCCGTACGGGCCGTCGTACCGTGCCGCAGATCTATATCGACGAGACCCATGTGGGCGGCTTCGACGACCTTTCGGCACTGGATCGCCAGGGCGGCCTGGTACCGCTGCTGGCAGCCTGAAGGCTGCCTGCGGGCGCCTGGTGCGCCGGGTTTCGCTGCGCTGCAGCAGATCAGGCGACAATTCTGATAAAGCCGCGGTACGGTGAATTCGCCATCGGCGTCATGTACCATATGCGCTTTCCAAACAGCCGCCGGGGCTTCGGCACCCGGCTGCGCATGGCGCAGCGCGCCCAAACCGATCCATCCGGAAGCCTTTCATGAGCGACCAGCAACAAGCCACCCAGCAGGACGATCAGCCCTTCTTCAACATCCAGCGCGTGTACCTGAAGGACATGTCGCTCGAGCAGCCGAACTCGCCGGCCATCTTCCTCGAATCGGAAGCCCCGTCGGTCGAAGTGCAGGTCAACGTGGGCGCGGCCCAGCTGCAGGAAGGCATTTTCGAAGTGGTGGTGACGGGCACCGTGACGACCAAGGTGCAGGACAAGGTCGCGTTCCTGGTGGAAGCCCACCAGGCCGGTATCTTCGACATCCGCAACGTGCCGGCCGAACAGCTGGACCCGCTGCTGGGCATTGCCTGCCCGACCATCCTGTACCCGTACCTGCGCGGCAACATTGCCGACGTGATCACGCGTGCCGGCTTCCAGGCCATCCACCTGTCGGAAATCAACTTCCAGGCGCTGTACGAGCAACGCCTGCAGGCTGCCATGGAAGAAGCGCAAGCCCAGGGCGGCGACTCGGGCATCGTGCTGCCGGACGGCAGCCAGGCTCGCCACTGATCCGCGCCGCGGCCGGATTAGACGAAAAACGGGGCTTCGGCCCCGTTTGCGTTTTCTGACAGCTCGCAGCCCCGCGACATCCTGCCGTGACGTCCATACTGTCTGCATGACCGCGCAACCGTGCGGCCCGATCCTCGATCTGCCATGAAACTGACCATCCTCGGCGCCGGTGCATGGGGCACCGCTCTGGCCAGCCACGCTGCCGCCGACACCCGCCACGACGTGGTGCTCTGGGGACGCGATGCGGACCAGCTGGCCGCCATTGCCACCACCGGTACCAACGCCACCTATCTGTCTGGCGTGACGCTGTCGCCCCGGCTGGCCTGCGAGGCCGATTTCGACCGTGCCGTCGACCATGCGCTGGCCGACGCACAGGGCCTGCTGGTGGTGGCAACGCCGGTATCGGGCCTGCGCGAGATGACGCGCAGGCTGGCGGCGCGGCGGCGCGGCCCGCTGGCCATGCTGTGGCTGTGCAAGGGTTTCGAGGCCGGAACCCACGCGCTGCCGCACCAGATGGTGCGCGAGGAACTCGATACACTGGGCGGGGCACCGGGCGAGATCGAATATGGTGTGCTGACCGGGCCGAGCTTCGCCAGGGAAGTGGCACAGGGCCTGCCGTGCGCGCTGACCGTGGCCGGGTCCACGCACGCGCTGACCGACCTGGCCCAGGCGGCATTCCATCATCACGCGATGCGCATCTATGGCAGCGACGACCTGATCGGCGTGGAGGTCGGCGGTGCGGTCAAGAACGTGCTGGCGATCGCCACGGGCGCCAGCGATGGCCTGGGACTGGGTCTCAACGCGCGCGCCGCGCTGGTGACGCGCGGCCTGGCCGAAATGACGCGCCTGGGGTTGGCGCTGGGCGGCCGCATGGAAACCTTCATGGGCCTGGCGGGCATGGGCGACCTGATCCTGACCGCCACGGGCGACCTGTCGCGCAATCGCAAGGTAGGCCAGCAACTGGCCAGCGGCAAGACGCTGGAGCAGATCCTGCATGACCTGGGTCATGTGGCCGAAGGCGTGCGCTGCGCGCAGGCGGTGGCCGACCTGGCCGCGCGCAAGGGCGTGGAAATGCCGATCACGCGCGCGGTGTGCGCGGTGCTGTTCGAGGGCTTGCCGGCGGCCGATGCGGTGGAGCGGCTGCTGCAGCGCGACGCCCGCGACGAGTAAGCACAACAACACGCACCCGAACTCGCACCCGAACAAGCACCATGGTCTCCCGACGCCGCGCCCTCGGGGCGCTGGCTGCCTGCGCAGCCGCTGGGGCGCTGCCCCGTATCGCGATGGCCGACGCCTGGCCGTCGAAGCCGATCCGCATGATCGTGCCGTTTCCGGCCGGTTCGTCGCCGGACCTGATCGCCCGCATCGTTACCGAAAAACTGGCTGCGGTGCTGGGCCAGCCCGTGGTGGTCGAAAACCGGCCTGGTGCGGGCGGCAACATCGGCACGGGGCTGGTCGCCAAGGCGGCGCCCGATGGCTACACGCTGCTGTTCACGATCAACGGCCCGCTGGTGACGGCGCCATCGCTGTATCGCCATCTGAACTATGACCCGATGAAGCAGCTGGCGCCGGTGACGCTGGTGGCTACGTCGCCGAACGTGCTGGTCATCGATGCCCGCCTGCCGGTGCATAGCCTGCGCGAATTCGTGGCGCTGGCGAAGTCGAAGCCGGGCGTGCTGAACTATGGATCGGTGGGTAACGGCAGTGCGGCACACCTGGCGATGGAGCAGCTCAAGGCCATGGCCGGCATCGATCTGCAGCACGTGCCCTATGCAGGCTTTCCGCAGATCACGACGGCGATCGTCGGCGGACAGGTGCAGGCGGGGTTCATGGTGCCGGCGATTGCCATGCCCTTGGTAACGGCCGGCAAGCTGCGGCTGCTGGCGGTGACGTCGTCGGGGCGTACCGGCGTGCTGCCGTCGGTGCCGACGGTGGCGGAATCCGGCTTTCCCGGCTTCGAGGCGATTTCGTGGCAGGCGATCCTGGCGCCGGCAGGCACGCCCGCGCCAGTGGTGGACCGGCTCTATCGCGAACTGGTCACGATCATCGGCAGCGCCGACGTGCGCGACAAGATGCGCGCGCAGTATTTCGTCCCGGCCGGTACGGCGCCGGCATCGCTGCGGCAGACGATGGTCAGCGAGAAGGCGCGCTGGGACAAGGTGATCCGCGCCGCCAACGTGCAGCCCGAGGATTGAGGGCGGGCAGGGCGGCGGGACAGGCCCGGACGGGGGAAGCGCCCGGATGGTGACAACGGCTCAGGCGCCGCCTGCGAAACCGTTCTGGCGCCAGGCCTCGAACACCACCACGGCCACCGTATTCGACAGGTTGAGGCTGCGGTTGTTGGGGCGCATGGGCAGGCGGATGCGCTGCGCGGCCGGAAACCATTCGCGCCGCTCGGGCGCCAGGCCGCGCGTTTCCGATCCGAACACGAACCAGTCGCCCGGCTGGAAACTGACCTGGCCGAACGGTGTGGAGCCGTGCGTGGTCAGCGCGAACATGCGTGCCGGGTCGGGCTGTTCAGCCGCCATCAGCGCGTCCCAGCTTTCGTGTACGCGCATCGTCGCGTACTCGTGGTAGTCCAGCCCCGCGCGGCGCATGCGCGCGTCTTCCAGCGGAAATCCCAGCGGTTTGACCAGATGCAGCTGCGCGCCCGTATTGGCGCACAGGCGGATCACATTGCCGGTGTTCGGCGGAATTTCGGGTTCGACAAGGACGACGTTGAACATGGGATGGCAGCCAAAAAACGGAGCGCAGCTTACCGCGAGCGCTCCATCGTGTCACGGAGTGCGCAGGGCCACCAGCGCGGTGACGCGAGCGGCCCCGTGCGCTTTCAGCACGCGGGCCGCCTCGCGCAGCGTGGCGCCGGTGGTCATTACATCGTCGATCAGGCCGACGTGCAGCCCCTGTAGCTCGCGTGGCGCCGCTGCGTCGCGGATGACAAACGCCTGGCGCTGATTGGCTAGCCGCGCGGGCAGGTCCAGGGTGCGCTGGCTGGCGGTGTCGCGGTGGCGCGACAACAACGTGGCCGATGCACGCACGCCCAGGTGACGCGCCAGCGGCCGCGCGATTTCCCACGCCTGGTTGAAACCACGTTCTGCCAGGCGGGCCGGTGAAAGTGGAATCGGCACCAGCAGGTCAGGAAGATTGCCCTGTGTGTGGCAGGCGCGCGACACAAGTGCCAGGCGCGCGGCAATCCATCCGGCAGCGGGCAGCCGGGCGCCGAACTTGAGCCGCAGCACCAGCTTGTCGAAGGGGGCGGCATAGTCGCCGAGCGTCAGCGTGGCATCTAGCGGATCGCCGGCCGGATCCTCAACGGGATCGACATTGGCACACCGCCCGCAGTACCCGCGGCTGCCCGGCGTGGCGCACCGTGGGCAGCGCGCTACAGGCCGCATCAGCGTGCCGGCGCAGTCTGCGCACACCACATCGCGCTGTACCGCCGCGCAGACCAGGCAGCCCGATGGCAGCGCCGCGTGCCACAGACGCGCGGCCTGCCGGGCAAAGCCCCTTCCGGCACGCATGGCCCCCGGCGCGTATACTTCCGGCGGCCCGCCCCGTGCGGTCTCCGATGGTGCGACACTTTGCCGCATCTGCCGATCCGACCCTTGCTGCCCCGTCTGTCCGTGTCCCTGCATGCCTCCGACTCCCCAGATGCCTGGTTGCCGCCCGCGCGGCTGACCCGGCTTGCCTTCGACCGCCGTAGCCCGCGCTTCGGCCAGCTCGATTTCCTGCTTGGCGAGATAGGCCAGCGCATGCAGGAGCGGATGGAAGTGGTCAAGCTGTCGCCTGGCCGCGCGCTCGATATCGGCTGCGGCCATGGTCAGGGGCTGGCGGGTTTGCGCGCCCGGTTTCCCGATGCGCAGATTGCCGGGATCGATATCTCCGGCGCGATGCTGCAGCAGGCCGGCGAGCGCGATCCGCAGCGCCGGCCCGGCTGGGTCGGCCGCCTGCTGGGCAAGCGCCCGATGTTCGACCTGGTGCAGGGCGATCTTGCCACACTGCCCTTTGGCGCCGCCAGCTTTGACCTGCTGTGGTCGAACCTGGCGCTGCACTGGCATCCCGAGCCGCACCACGTATTTCCGGAATGGCATCGGGTCACGGCCGACGACGGGCTTGTCATGTTCTCGTTGTTCGGCCCCGATACGCTGAAGGAACTGCGCGCCGCGTTCGCCGAGGTGGACCTGGACGCGCACACGCTGCGCTTTGTCGACATGCACGACATTGGCGACATGCTCGTGCATAGCGGCTGGTCCACGCCCGTGATGGACATGGAGACGTTGACCGTCACCTACGAATCGCCCGAGAAGCTGCTGGACGAGGTGCGCGCCTTCGGCGGCATGCGCCGTCCGGGCCCGGTGGGGCTGCGTGGCCGCAAATGGCATCGCGCCGTGATTGCCGCCCTGCATCGCATGCGCAACCAGGATGGCGTAATCCCGTTGACGTTCGAGATTGTCTACGGCCATGCATGGAAAATCCCGGCGCGTGGCAAACAGGCAACTGACGATCAGGGCCGCGCGATCATCCCCATCGACAAGATCGGCCGCGCGCAAACGCGCCGCTGAAGCGCGCCAGCAGTACGGTTGCCCGACAATCGGGGCTGATCGTTTGTGTTGCCTATCGGGGCTAAAAAGCTCATGCACAAATTTGTGCCGATGGCAAGCACTTCGGTCAAATCCTATGTTGTTCAGGTATGCGAAGCGCCATATAATGGGCCGGTTTGTCGCAGTGGTCCCCTGGCACAAGAACGTTCCTGGAAGGCACTCCGCACGTGCGCTCCTGGGGACGGATTTCGTCCCGGGCGTGCATCCGATGCAGAGTGGTTGGCGATGCAAGACTTGGGTATCGCATTCCAGACGGCAGTAGGTGACTCCGGCGGAAATCTCGACGGACGCACCCCCTTGCCGGTCAACGACTGGCTGATGAAGCGGAATTGTTCTCTCTCTCCGCGCCAGGTCGGCTGGTTCTACTTCTCCATCGCATGTTTTTCCATTGCCATCGCGGCGTTTCTGACCGTGTGGCATGGGGCCTGGCTCGTGCTGCCGTTTGCTGGCCTGGAACTGACCGGGCTGGGGATTGCCCTGCTGGCGTATGCGCGCCATGCGACGGATCATGAACGCGTGAGTGTGACCGACGGCATGCTGGTCGTGGAGACAGCCAGCGCCAGTCGGGTCACGCGGGAAGTATTCAATCCACAGTGGGTGCGGATTGAACTGGGTGAATCGTTCCGGGCGCTCGTGATTCTGCGGTCGGGCAAGCGCACCGTGCGGGTGGGGTCGTATCTGGACCCGCACCGGCGGCGCAAGTTCGCGCAGGAACTCGCGGCGGCCCTGCATGACGTCCAGACCGGACGGGGTGCGGGGCAGGGCGGGGACAGATTTGAATCTGTAAATTGGGTAGATAAACAATGAAAATGTGGAAGAAGGCATCCGCAGCATGTCTTGCAGGCACGTCCCTGCTTGTCAGCCAGGCGGCCTCCGCGGTCAGTGACATGCCGGGTGGCCCCGCCGTCCGACAGCTGAACCTGGCCGAACCCGTTACAAAAATCGCCGAACAGATTCACTGGCTGAACTGGATGATGCTGATCATCTGCACGGTGATCTTCATCGCCGTGTTCGGCGTGATGTTCTATTCCATCTTCAAGCACCGGAAGAGCAAGGGCGCGAAGTCGGCCTCGTTCCACGAGAGCATCACCGTGGAAGTGGTCTGGACCATCGTGCCGTTCCTGATCGTGATCGCCATGGCGCTGCCGGCGACCAAGACCGTGGTGGCGATGAAGGACACCACGAACTCCGACATCACGATCAAGGCCACCGGCTACCAGTGGAAGTGGGGGTACGACTACCTCAAGGGCCAGGGCGAGGGCATCTCGTTCGTGTCCACGCTGACCACGCCGCGCGAGCAGATCAACAACCAGCAGGAAAAGTCGAACACCTACCTGATGGAGGTGGACAACGAGCTGGTGGTGCCCGTCAACAAGAAGATCCGTATCGTCACGACCGCCAATGACGTGATCCACGCCTGGATGATCCCGGCGTTCGGCGTCAAGCAGGATGCGATCCCGGGCTTCGTGCGCGACACGTGGTTCCGCGCCGAGAAGACCGGCATCTACCGTGGCCAGTGCGCGGAACTGTGCGGCAAGGAACACGCGTTCATGCCGATCGTGGTGCGCGTGGTGTCCGATGGCGAATACGCCAAGTGGGTCGACGACAAGAAGAAGCTGATGGCGGCGGCGGCCGACGATCCCAACAAGACCTGGACGCTGGACGAGATCAAGGTCCGTGGCGAGAAGGTCTACGCGTCGAACTGCGCGGTCTGCCACCAGCCAACCGGCAAGGGCGCGGGCGCGTTCCCGGCGCTGGACGGCTCGAAGATCGTGAACGGCCCGAAGGCCGGCCAGATGCACATCCTGCTGGAAGGCAAGGGCGGCATGCCGTCGTGGAAGCAGCTCTCGGACACCGAGCTGGCCGCGGTCATGACGTACACGCGCAACAGCTGGAGCAACAAGACCGGTGAAGTGATCCAGCCGGCGGACTTCGCGCAAGCCCGTGCTGGCAAGTTCCCGGAAGGCGGCGGTGCACAAGCCGCAGCCGGCGACGCGGCCCCCAAGAAGGCCGCCACGCCGACCAACGACAAGCAGGCCAGCCTCGCGGGCAACCGCGTCGCAGGCTGACCCGCGGCAGCCCCGCATTCAGGAATTGATGGAGTCATTGCGATGAGTACCGCTACCCCGGAGACACTGGGCCATCCGCACGACCACGCGCACGATCACGACCATGGTCACGGCCATGACGATCACGCGCACGATCATCCGCATGGCTGGCGCCGCTGGCTGTTCGCGACCAACCACAAGGACATCGGCACGCTGTACCTGCTGTTCTCGTTCACGATGCTGCTGTCGGGCGGCGTGCTGGCACTGCTGATCCGCCTGGAGCTGTTCGAGCCGGGCCTGCAGTTCTTCCGCCCCGAACTGTTCAACCAGTTCACCACGATGCACGGCCTGATCATGGTGTTCGGCGCGATCATGCCCGCGTTCGTGGGCTTCGCGAACTGGATGATCCCGCTGCAGATCGGCGCGTCGGACATGGCGTTCGCGCGCATGAACAACTTCAGCTTCTGGCTGATGCCGCCGGCCGCGCTGCTGCTGGTGGGCTCGTTCTTTGCACCGGGCGGCGCCACCGCCGCCGGCTGGACGCTCTACGCGCCGCTGTCGGTGCAGATGGGCCCGGGCATGGACATGGCGATCTTCGCCATGCACATCATGGGCGCGTCGTCGATCATGGGCTCGATCAACATCATCGTGACCATCCTCAACATGCGCGCCCCCGGCATGACGCTGATGAAGATGCCGATGTTCTGCTGGACGTGGCTGATCACCGCCTACCTGCTGATCGCCGTGATGCCGGTGCTGGCTGGCGCCATCACGATGGTGCTGACCGACCGCCACTTCGGCACGAGCTTCTTCTCGGCCGCCGGCGGCGGTGACCCGGTGATGTACCAGCACATCTTCTGGTTCTTCGGGCACCCCGAGGTGTACATCATGATCCTGCCCGCGTTCGGCATCGTCTCGCACGTGGTGCCGGCCTTCGCGCGCAAGCGCCTGTTCGGCTACAGCTCGATGGTGTACGCCACGGCCTCGATCGCCATCCTGTCGTTCATCGTGTGGGCGCACCACATGTTCACGACCGGCATGCCGGTGACGGGCCAGCTGTTCTTCATGTACGCGACGATGCTGATCGCGGTGCCCACGGCCGTGAAGATCTTCAACTGGATTGCCACGATGTGGCGCGGCTCGATGACGTTCGAGACCCCGATGCTGTTCGCGATCGGCTTTATCTTCGTGTTCACGATCGGCGGCTTCACGGGCCTGATGCCGGCTGTGGCCCCGATCGACATCCAGCTGCAGGACACGTACTTCATCGTGGCGCACTTCCACTACGTGCTGGTGGCGGGCTCGCTGTTCGCACTGTTCGCGGGCTTCTACTACTGGGGTCCGAAGTGGAGCGGGTTCATGTACGACGAGATGCGCGGCAAGATCCATTTCTGGGGCTCGCTGATCTTCTTCAACGTGACCTTCTTCCCGATGCACTTCCTGGGCCTGGCCGGCATGCCGCGCCGTTATGCCGACTACCCGACCCAGTTCACGGACTTCAACGCCGTGGCGTCGCTGGGTGCGCTGGGCTTCGGCCTGATGCAGGTGTACTTCTTCTTCGCCGTGGTGCTGCCGTCGTACCGTGGCGGCCAGGCCGCCGGCGACAAGCCGTGGGATGGCGCCGAAGGCCTGGAGTGGACCGTGCCGTCGCCGGCTCCGTTCCACACCTTCGAGGAACCGCCGGTTGTGAAGTAAGCGCAGTGTTGTCGTAATTTTACGAATTGGCCGGATGCCCGAGGGCGTCCGGCCAGCGAGATCCCAAACATGCAGCCCTCAGCAAAAAGCCCGTCGCAACTGGAACGCCAGGCCACTCAGAAGGCCGCCAACCGGCGCCTGGGATGGATCCTGTTGTCGATCGTGGCGGTCTTTTTCCTGGGGTTTGTTGCCAAGATGGTGTTTCTTGGCGGCTGACCAAAGCAGGAAAACGAGCTAGCGGAATTCGCGGAAGTCGCGGAAATCGGCGGAACCAGCAGGAGACAAGGCGTGGATGCGCAGGACAAGGCCCTGGAAAAGCGTTTCAACCGCGGCATGATGATGCGGCTGCTGGTGGTGGTGACGCTGATGTTCGGTTTTGGCTACGCGCTGGTGCCGCTGTACAAGGCGATCTGTGACATCACCGGCCTGAACGTGGTGACCACGCGCGACCTGTATGGCGCCGGCGCGGCGGTCAAGAACACGCAGGTCGACACGTCCCGCACGATTACCGTGGAGTTCGATTCGAATACGCGCGGCCCGTTTGCATTCCGGCCGGTCAAGCATTCGATGGAAGTGCACCCGGGCGAGCTGACGACGATCGTCTACGAAGTGGCCAACGGCCAGTCGCGCGATATCTCGGCGCAGGCGATCCCGAGCTACGCGCCCAAGCAGGCCACGGAGTATTTCAAGAAGGTGGAGTGCTTCTGCTTCAAGCAGCAGACGCTCAAGGCGAACGAGGCGCGCGAGATGCCGGTGGTCTTCGTGATCGATCCGAAGCTGCCGAAGGATGTGAAGAACATCACGCTGTCGTACACGTTCTTCGAGATCGGCGCGCCGGTGGCACAGGCTCCGGAAGCCGGGGTGACGGCAACGCAGAAGGGCAGCTGAGGAGGCTGGGCATGGCGACGGACGATCCGGTGCATCGCAAGGCGTCATTCGTGCAGACGGTGCGCGCGGTGTTGTGGTCGTTCATCGGGCTGCGCAAGGGGTCGGAGCACGAATCCGACATGGCGCGCCTGAACCCGGTGCATGTGATCATCGCCGGGCTGATTGCGGCGGCAGTGTTCGTGGCGGTGTTGATCGTCATCGTGCGCGTCGTGGTCAGCCAGGCATAGCAGGGCAGCAGATACAAAGCGAGCACGCCGCCGGCCAGATGTCGGGGCCGGACGGGCGGATAACATGAATCGAGACTTTGAGCTGGAGATAGAAGAATGAGTGCGAATCGCGCAAACGCCCCGTACTACTTCGTGCCGGGCCCGTCGCGCCATCCGATCACGGCGGCGTTCGGCCTGCTGATGACCGGCGCGGGAGCCGCCGGTTGGGTCAACGGGCAGCCGTGGGCGCCGTACCTGTGCGGCTTCGGCCTGGTGTGGTTCCTGTTCGTGCTCAAGAGCTGGTTCGGCGATGCCATCGGCGAATCCGAGGGCGGGTTGTACGGCAAGAACATCGACACGTCGTTCCGCTGGTCGATGGGCTGGTTCATCTTCTCGGAGGTGATGTTCTTCGCGGCATTCTTTGGCGCGCTGTTCTACGCACGCACCATCGCCATGCCGTGGCTGGGCGACCTGAACAACAAGATCATCTGGCCGGACTTCTCGGCCGTGTGGCCGAACACGGGCCCGGCGGGCACCGTGGAGAGCTTCCAGACCATGGGTCCGTGGCCGATCCCCACGATCAACACGGCGCTGCTGCTGACTTCGGGCGTGACGCTGACCTGGGCGCACCACGCGCTGCTGGCCGGCAAGCGCAACCAGCTGATCCAGGGCCTGGTGCTGACCATCCTGCTGGGCGCGATCTTCATGTGCCTGCAGGTCTACGAATACATGCACGCGTACCATGAGCTGAACCTGAAGCTCACGTCGGGTGTCTATGGTTCGACGTTCTTCCTGCTGACGGGCTTCCACGGCTTCCACGTGACGATGGGCGCGATCATGCTGGCGGTGGTGCTGGGCCGCGTGCTCAAGGGCCACTTCACCCCGGACCATCACTTCGCGTTCGAAGGCGCCGCCTGGTACTGGCACTTCGTGGACGTGGTCTGGCTGGGCCTGTACGTGGTCGTGTACTGGTTGTAGGAACGGGTGGTTGCTCCCCTATGCCGCGCGGCGGGATAGGGGAGCAACGCCAGCCACAAACGAAAAGCGCCGCGTGACGTCAGTCTCAGCGGCGCTTTTCGTTTGGTATCCCCGCGGCTCAGGGCGACATGTGGATGCCGGTGCTCTGGATCCAGCCCATCCAGTGCGAGAACAGGATGAACAGGAACAGGGCGATCGAGAAGCCGACGCGCAGCATCAGCGAGCGCATCATGTTGGGCGTGCGGCCACGGTCGCGCATCATGAAGAACAGCGCGGAAGACAGGCTGCCAATGATCAGGATGAAGGCGACGATGATGACAAAGCGCATGTGGGGGCTCTTTTTGGCAAGCGCCCATTATGGCACCGCCGCCGCCGGAGGAAACCCGTGACGACCCGCAGGCGCTGGCGTGCGCCGGGCCCGGTGCCGATGATTGCCGCGCTGGTGGTGATCGCGGTGACCTGCGCGCTGGGCAACTGGCAACTGGGCCGCGCCCACGAGAAGACCGACCGCGCCGCGCGGCTGGCCGCGCTGGCGGCCCAGGCACCGGTGGATCTGTCAGCACGCCAGGCCGACGCTGCGGCACTGGTAGACCGCCACGTGCGTGCGCGCGGCCGTTTCGACGATGGCCGGACCCTGCTGCTGGACAACCGGCCGCACGGCAACGGTACCGACAGCCGTGCCGGCTTTCTGGTGCTGACGCCGCTGAAGCTGGCCGATGGCGGCCAGGTGCTGGTGCTGCGCGGCTGGCTGCCGCGCGACGCGCAGGACCGCACGCGCATCGCGCCATTCCCGACGCCGGCCGGCGAAGTCACCGTCGAGGGCACCGCGCTGGCCGCCGTGCCGCGCGTGTACAGCCTGGGCCAGGACCCTGCCGCGGAGGCCGGGCGCAAGATACGTCAGAATATCGACCTTGCCGCGTATGCGCGTGAGACCGGTGCGCCACTCCTGCCCGTGGTGCTGGAACAGTCGACCAACAATGGCGACGGCCTGGCGCGCGACTGGGCGCCCGCCGATTTCGGGGCCGACCGCCACTATGGCTACGCCGCGCAGTGGTTCGGCCTGGCCGCGCTGACCGTGGTGCTGGTGGCCGTGATGGGCTGGCGCCGCGCCCGGCGCGATGCCGGGCAGGCCACGGTAACCGAATGATCGACAGAGATCAGATTGATCGAACGATGAACGTACAGACATCCCCCATGCCGCAGCAAGACCCCTCGGCCACGCCCGACCCCCGCATCGACGCCCGCACGCGCCGTGGCCGTCTGCAAATGCTGATGCTGCTGCTGGTGTGCGCATCGCCGGTGCTGTTCTCGTATTTCACCTACTACGTGATCAAGCCGACGGGCGGCAGCACCAACTATGGCGCGCTGGTGGACCCGCAGCGCCCGATGCCGGCGGCGCAACTGGTGAACGAGCGCGGCGAGGCGGTGCCGCTGACGTCGATGCGCGGCAAGTGGCTGATGCTGATGACCGATCCTTCCGCCTGTGACGATGCCTGTGCGCGCAAGCTGTTCACGATGCGCCAGATTCGCGCGGGGCAGGGCGAGGACCGCGAGCGGATCGTGCCGGTCTGGCTGATCCAGGATGCCGGTAAAGTGGACGATCGGCTATCTACCGCCTACAACGAGCCGTATGCCGGCGTGCGCTTCCTGCGCATGGACCATGCGGCCATCGCGCAATGGCTGCCGGCCCAGGAAGGCAGCCGCGTCGAGGACATGATTTATCTGGTCGACCCGCTCGGCAACCTGATGATGCGCTGGCCGAAGGACCCCGACCCCAAGAAGGTGAGCAGCGACCTCAAGAAGCTGCTCAAGTATTCCCGCATCGGCTGACGCGCCTGACATACCTGATGCGCCAACCGATCTGACCTGATCGTTTTTTATTGAATTACCGGCTGTACCGAAATGCTGCTCCAGCTCGCCATCATTGGCATCCTGATCGCCCTGCTGCCACTGTCCTATGTGATGGTGCGCGGCAGCCGTGACAAATATCGCAAGCTTGTGTGGATCACGGCGTTCCTGACGCTGGACCTGATCATGTTCGGCAGCTTCACGCGGCTGACCGACTCCGGCCTGGGCTGCCCGGACTGGCCCGGTTGCTATGGACATTCGAACCCGCACGCGGCGATGGAGCCGATCCGCGCCGCCGAGACGGCGCTGCCAAGCGGCCCGGTAACGCTGGTCAAGGCCTGGATCGAGATGATCCATCGCTATTTCGCCATGGCAGTGGGCGTGCTGATCATCTCGCTGATGGTGCTGGCGTGGGTAAAGCGGCGCGAACTGAGGCAGTCGCCCTGGTTCGCCACGGCGGTGTTCGTGCTGGTCTGCGTGCAGGGTGCCTTCGGCATGCTCACGGTCACCATGAAGCTGCAGCCGATCATCGTGGTCACGCACCTGATGCTTGCCATGCTGCTGCTGGCGTCGCTGATCTGGCTGGGCTCGCGCAACGACCGCCCGCATGGCGTGGCACCACAGGCCGCATCGCTGCGCTGGGCGGGGTTGCTGGCGATCGTGCTGCTGGTGATCCAGATTTTCCTGGGCGGCTGGGTCAGTACCAACTACGCGGTGCTGGCCTGTACCGATTTCCCGCTCTGCAACGGCCAGCTGGTGCCCGAGATGGACTTCCGCCACGGCTTCACGCTGTGGCGCCAGCTGGGCATGACGGCCGATGGCGACTACATCCCGCACGCCGCGCTGGTGGCCATCCACTGGGTGCATCGCGGCTTTGCGTTCGTGGTGCTGGGCTACCTGCTGTGGTTCGGGCTGCGGGCGCGCAGGCTGGAAGGGCTGGCGCGCCACGGCAAGTGGCTGCTGGCCGTGCTGGCGCTGCAACTTGCCACCGGCATGTCCAACATCGTGTTCGACTGGCCGCTGGTGGCGGCGGTGGCACATAACGGCGGAGCAGCCCTGTTGCTGATGCTGTTGCTCCGTCTCAACTACAATATCGGCCTCGCGACCCGCTCCGCAGGCGCCGCCGCCCAATCCGCAATTGCGGCGCGCGCCACATGAAGGACAAGATGCCCCCCGTGGTTACCGCTACCCACCCCCACTCTTCCGTGGGCCGGATTCGTCACCTGGCCCGTCAATATGCCGCCCTGACCAAGCCGCGCGTGACGCAGCTGGCCGTGTTCTGCTCCGTCATCGGCATGTTCCTGGCTACGCCGGGCATGGTGCCCTGGTCAGTGCTGATCGGCGGCGCCGCCGGTATCTGGCTGCTGGCCGGCGCGGCCTTTGCCATCAACTGCCTGGTGGAACAGAAGATCGACGCGCTGATGCGCCGCACGGCCTGGCGCCCGTCGGCCACCGGCGAGATCACCACCACGCAGACGCTGATCTTCTCCGCCATCCTGGGCGGCGCCGGCATGTGGCTGCTGCACGTATTTGCCAACGACCTGACGATGTGGCTGACCTTCGCCACGTTCCTGGGCTACGCGGTGGTCTACACGATCCTGCTGAAGCCGGCCACGCCGCAGAACATCGTGATCGGCGGGCTGTCGGGCGCCATGCCGCCCGCGCTGGGCTGGGCCGCCGTGGCGGGTACCGTGCCGGCCGAGGCCTGGTTCCTGGTGCTGATCATCTTCACGTGGACGCCGCCGCACTTCTGGGCGCTGGCGCTGTATCGCCGTGCCGACTATGCCAAGTCGGGCCTGCCGATGCTGCCGATCACCCACGGCGAGCGCTATACGCTGCTGCATATCCTGCTGTACACGCTGGTGATGATCGCGGCCACGCTGCTGCCGTTCGTCTATGGCATGAGCGGTGTCATCTACCTGGCCGCCGCGCTGGGTCTGGGCCTGGTGTTCCTGGGCTACGCCTGGAAGCTGTTCCGCAACTACTCGGACCAGCTCGCGCAACGCACCTTCCGCTACTCGATCCTGTACCTGTCGCTGCTGTTTGCGGCACTGCTGGTGGATCACTACTTCAAGTTCGTGCCGCAGGTCTGATCGGTCTGCCTGCGGCATCTTGCCGCGCCCGGAGGTCACGGCCGGCATCATCGGCGATACTTCCGGGCGTATCTTGCTTCCCATCGCTTCGACGCATGCCGAATCTCGCACCTGGCTTTTTCGCCACATTCCGCCGCCTTTGCCTGCTCGCCCTTTGCACCGCGCTACTGGCCGCCTGCGGGCAGCCGAAGCCGTCGTTCAAGAATGTCGATATCTCGGGCGCCAGCGATTTCGGCAAGGACTTTGCCCTGCAGGACCCCACGGGCAAGATCCGCACGCTGGGCGACTTCAAGGGCAAGGTGGTGCTGATGTTCTTCGGCTACACGCATTGCCCGGACGTCTGCCCGACCACGATGGTCGAGCTCAAGCAGGTGATGGAGCAGCTGGGCCCCGATGCCGACAAGGTGCAGGTGCTGTTCGTGACGGTGGATCCGGATCGCGATACCGGTGCGCTGCTGGGTCAGTACGTGCCGGCGTTCGACGCACGCTTCCTGGGCCTGCGCCCGGCCGACGAGGCCGCGCTCAAGCAGGTGACCAAGGACTTCAAGGTGTACTACGCCAAGGTGCCGGGTTCGTCGCCGAACAACTACACGATGGATCACTCGGCCGGCAGCTATGTGTTCGACCAGAGCGGCCAGTTGCGGCTGTTTATCCGCCACGGCCAGGGCCCGGAGCCGATTGCCCACGACCTGAAGGCGCTGATGTCCTGACGGACGCCGGCGGGCGCCTGGCGGCGATGCCGGGCGTCTCTGGCAAACAAAAAGGCCGGTCAATCGACCGGCCTTTTGCATTTCGCGTTGCCGCGGGAACGTGGATCAGGCAAATGCCGCCAGCGCACCCTTCATCTTCTTCATCGCGGCCGCCTCGATCTGGCGGATACGCTCGGCCGACACGCCGAATTCGTCGGCCAGCTCATGCAGCGTGGAGCCGCCAGAGCCGTCGTCGTTGACGTCCAGCCAGCGCGCTTCGATGATGCGGCGGCTGCGCGGGTCGAGCTTGCCCAGTGCTTCTTCCAGGCCTTCCACCTGCAGGCGGTCGTTGTGCTTGGCCTCGATGACCTTGGTCGGCTCGTTGTGGTTGTCCGCAAGGTACGCGATGGGGGCGAATTCTTCCTCGCCATCGTCAACCTGGCCTTCCAGCGCCAGATCGCCACCCGACATGCGGGTTTCCATTTCCATCACTTCCTCGGGCTTCACGTTCAGCTCGCGCGCAACGGCCTCGATCTGCTCGGGCGTGAAGGTATGCGCACCCTGCTTGTGGCTGCGCAGGTTGAAGAACAGCTTGCGCTGGGCCTTGGTGGTGGCCACCTTGACCATGCGCCAGTTCTTCAGCACGTATTCGTGAATCTCGGCCTTGATCCAGTGCATTGCATACGACACCAGTCGCACGCCCTGCTCGGGGTCGAAGCGCTTCACGGCCTTCATCAGGCCGATATTGCCTTCCTGGATCAGGTCGGCGTGCGGCAGGCCGTAGCCCAGGTACTGGCGGGCAATCGACACGACCAGGCGCAGGTGCGACATCACCATGCGGCGGGCGGCATCGACGGATTCGTTGTCGCGCAGGTCGCGGGCCAGGCTCAGCTCTTCCTCGGGCGTGAGCATCGGAATGCGATGGACCGCCTGGATATAGCTTTCCAGATTGCCCAGGGTGCCCGGAAACGTCAGCGCAAGGCTGTTCGCGGCAGCACTCTGGGGCGCCGTCGGCAGACGGCGAGAAACTTGGGTTTGATCGGCAGACAGGACTGCGTTCACTATGACTCCTTTCGCATCCGGCGGTGGGTTGCCGGTGTGTCCCGGAAGGACACCGCATTGCAACGCATATTAGCACTCGAACCGGACGAGTGCTAAGTTAGAGGGTCTATGGGGTTGATAGTTCCGTCACATCGCCTTCGGTCATCCGATAGCTTGAGGCGGCGGGCGTGTCCGGCCCGGTCCCAGTATCCACAAGGCCTGGCGGGCAGCTTTCTCTCCCGACAGGAATATTAGAGAAGGCGCTGGTCAATCGGTTTCAGACGAATTCACTGCAATTTCGGGATGGTGAATTGCGGGATTCGCTACACTGAAGTTGTTTTCCAGCCGCATTGCACCATTCCTTGGAGAGGTTTCCATGTCTGCTATCGAACACTTGCTGAAGCCGCATGTGCGGGATATCGGCGAGTTCACCGTACGCCGCCTGCTGCCCGCCGCCACGACCCAGACCGTGGGGCCGTTTATTTTCTTCGATCATATGGGCCCGGTAGAGATGACGCCGGGGCAGGGCATGGATGTGCGCCCACATCCACATATCGGCCTGGCTACCGTAACGTACCTCTTCGAGGGCGAGATCACGCATCGGGACAGCCTGGGCAGCGAGCAGGTGATCCGGCCGGGTGACGTCAACTGGATGACGGCCGGCACGGGCATCGTCCATTCGGAACGCTCGCCGGACGCCGCGCGCGAGGCGGGCCCCCGCCTGCACGGCATCCAGACCTGGGTGGCGCTGCCGCTGGCCCATGAGAACGATCCGCCATCGTTCCACCATCATCCGGGCGCCACGCTGCCCAAGCTGGAACTGCCCGGGGTGCGGATGACGGTGATTGCCGGCGATGCGTTCGGTGCCGAATCGCCGGTGCGCGTGTACAGCCGCACGCTCTACGTGGCGATCGAGATGGATGCGGGCGCCAGCCTGGTGATCCCGGCGGAACACGTCCAGCGCGGCGTCTATCCCGTGGACGGCAACCTGGAAATGGATGGCGAGACGCTGCCGGCCGAGCACCTGGTGGTGCTGACGTCGGGCGAGCCGGTGACGATCACCGCCACCATGCCGTCGCGCGTGATGCTGCTGGGCGGCGACCCGACCGACGGCCGCCGCTTCATCTTCTGGAACTTCGTGGCCAGCAGCAAGGAAGCCATCGAGGAAGCCAGCCAGCGCTGGCAGGACGACAAGTTCCCGCACGTGCCCGGCGAAACCGAGCGCATCCCGCTGCCGGTACGGCGCTAGGCAGCCCGGAGGCTGCCGACGCATGCCGGCCGCCCCACACCGGCAGCCGGTCAGACCGGGCTGGCCCAGGCCACCCGCGTGGCCTGCTGCAGGCAATCCTTGATCGTGGCAACCTGGGTGGCGATGGGCGCGGGCACCGGCTCCGCGCCATCGAGCACCTTGCGGATCCAGGCCGCCGTGTCGGCCACGTCGGTACCAGCCGGCAGCGCCGGCACTTCGCCGATGGACCCGCCCACCGGGTCTACCATCGTGCGCTGATGGCCGTCGTGCAGCCAGTCGATGCGCGTGCTGCGGCGGGCATCGGCCACGACCTCGCCCTCGGTGCCCCGGCCCAGCAGCACGTTGGCCGGTTCATGCGAGAAGTAGTCGGTCAGCGTTTCGCGGTATTCGGGGTGGGTGTAGCTGTACAGGCGCAAGGCCTCGGCCGGCGTGTGCGCGCCCACCGGCTGCAGCATCTTCACGATCGTGTGCGACGAATTGCGCAGGCCGATGATGGCGCGCTTGTCGAGCAGCGCGGACAGCGCGGGCGACAGCACGTCGATGGGCAGCACGGCCAGCGGGTTCGAAGCCGCGCGCAGCTGGTCCTGGGCCGCCTGGGTGGTGGCGCACAGCGGCACACCCAGGGCATCGAACAGGGCCAGGCTGGTGACGCGGCCCTGGAATGCGCGCACGCCATGCACCAGCGCCGGCACGCCATCGCGCGCCAGCAGCATCGCCAGCAACGGCACCAGGTTGGGCTGCTTGCGCGCGCCGTTGTAGCTGGGGATGACCACCACGGGCCGGTCGGGCGGCGCGGCCAGCGGCTGGCAATGCTGGTGCGCGGCCTCCAGCATGCCCGCCAGTTCGTGCGGGGCCTCGCCCTTGATGCGGTACGCCATCAGCACGGCGCCCAATTCGATATCGGAAACGCGGCCCGCCAGCATGGCGTCGAACAGCGCCTGGGCGTCTTCACGCGGCAGCGCGCGGGCGCCGTTGACGCCGCGGCCGATTTCCTTGATGTACTTTGCCGCCGAAAATGGCGAATCTGTTGCAGTGGTCATGATGACTGCCGGAATCGTGGGGTTGGGGTTCATGATAGCCCACGATTCCGTCGGCGAAACGTCCCGCGGAGGGTCAGGCTGCTTCCTGCAGTGCGGGGTTACGCTGCTTGCGATACAGGAAGTCCAGCACGGCCGTGCGGCAGGCGTGGTAGGTCCTGTCGTCGGCCAGCGCCACGCGGTCGCGCGGACGCGGGATATCGACGTTCAGGATCTCGCCGATGGTGGCTGCGGGGCCGTTGGTCATCATGACGATGCGATCGGCCAGCAGCACGGCCTCGTCCACGTCGTGCGTGACCATGACCACGGTGCTCTTCGTGCGCGCCACGATCTTGATCAGCTCGTCCTGCAGATGGGCACGGGTCAGCGCATCCAGCGCACCGAACGGCTCGTCCATCAGCAGCACCTTGGGCTGCATCGCCAGCGCCCGGGCAATGCCCACGCGCTGCTTCATGCCACCCGAGATCTCGTGCGGATATCTGGCTTCCGCGTGGGTCAGGCCCACCAGCGCCAGGGTGTCGTGCGTGCGGGCCTTCAGCTGCGCCTTGGTCTCCGTGGCGCCGAACACGCGCTCCACGCCCAGGTGGACGTTCTCGAAGCAGGTCAGCCACGGCAGCAGCGAATGGTTCTGGAAGACCACCGCGCGCTCGGGCCCCGGCCCGGCGATCTCGCGCCCGGCGCAGATCAGCGCGCCGGCGGTGGGCGTGGTCAGGCCGGCGATCAGGTTCAGCAGCGTGGACTTGCCGCAGCCCGAATGCCCGATCAGCGTGATGAACTCGCCTTCGGCAATCGACAGGTTGATGTCGCGCAGCGCCACGAACGGGCCCTTGCGCGTCTTGAACGTCTGGCCGACGTTTTCGATGCTGACGAATTTTTCCATGACAGGGGCTCCGTTCAGGCGTTGCCGTAGCTGAAGCGGCGCGCCAGGGCCAGCAGCAGGTGCTCCAGCACCAGGCCCACCACGCCGATGATGAAGATGGCGATGACGATGTGTTCGACCTTGAGGTTGTTCCACTCGTCCCACAGCCAGAAGCCGATGCCGGTGCCGCCGGTCAGCATCTCGGCGGCCACGATCACCAGCCACGCGGTGCCGATCGACAGCCGCACGCCGGTGAGCATGTACGGCAGCACGGCCGGGAACAGTACGCTGCGGAAGATCTTCCATTCGGACAGATCGAGCACGCGCGCCACGTTCAGGTAGTCCTGGGGCACGCGCGTCACGCCCACGGCCGTGTTGATGACCATCGGCCAGATCGAGCAGATGAAGATGGCCCAGATCGCGGCCGGGTTGGCGGCCTTGAACAGCAGCAGGCCGATGGGCAGCCACGCCAGCGGCGACACCGGCCGCAGCAGGCTGATCACCGGCGCGGCCATCGCGTTCAGGAACGCGAAGCGCCCCAGCAGGAAGCCGGCCGGGATACCGATCACGGCGGCCAGGCCAAAGCCGGCCGCCACGCGCGCCAGCGACGCCAGCACGTTCCATCCGATGCCCTGGTCGTTCGGGCCGTTGCGGTAGAACGGATCGGCAAACAGCGGCACGGCGGCATTCCACGTGGCCCCGGGCGTGGGCAGCGCCGGGATCAGCGTGGCGACGCCGTGCCAGACCAGCAGGAACAGCACGAAACCGGCCAGCGGCGGCACGCACTTGAGCACGAGACCGGTAACGGCGTCGCGCCGCGCGGCCTGCCTGGCCTGGACGGCAAGCTCCTGGGCGCGGCGGCGCGTCTGTTCCTTGGCTTCCGTATCGAGGACATCGGCATCCATGGCGGCTCCATGCGGAGAAGGGGGGGTAACGGCAGGGGCGATGGCATTCACGGCAGGCTCCTTTCCAAGAGGGCGATCAGGTCGCGAACAACGCGTGTGGGATCAGAGGGCGCCTGCCCTGATCTTGAAGCCGTCGGCGTAGGCCTTCGGGTCCTTGGTGGCGTCCCAGGTCACGCCGTCGATCAGCTTCGCGGTGCGGAAATCGCTCTTGGGCAGCGGCACCTGCGCGGCGGCGGCGGCCTGCTTGAACACGTCGATGCGGTTCACCTGCTTTGCCACGGCCAGGTAGTCGGGGTGATCCTTCAGCAGGCCCCAGCGCTTGTGCTGCGTCAGGAACCACATGCCGTCGGACAGGAACGGGTAGTTGGCAAGGCCGTCCTGGTAGAACTTCATCGAATCGGGGTCGTCCCAGGTCTTGCCCAGGCCATTGCTGTAGCGGCCCAGCATGCGGTCCAGGATGATGTCCATGTCGGTGTTGACGTAGGACTTGGCCGCAATGGTCTCGGCGGTCTTGCGACGGTTCGAGGCCGACGCGTCGATGAACTTCGACGCTTCCAGGATCGCCGCCACCATCGCCCGGGCCGTGTTCGGATTTTTCTGGACGAAATCCGATGTGGTGCCGAGCACCTTCTCGGGGTGGTCCTTCCAGATGGCCTGCGTGGTTTCGGCCGTGAAGCCGATCTTGTCGGCGATGGCGCGCGCGCCCCAGGGTTCGCCCACGCAGAAGCCATCCATGTTGCCCACGCGCATGTTCGCCACCATCTGCGGCGGCGGCACGGTGATGGCCTTGGCGTCCTGCATCGGATTGATGCCGTTGGCGGCCAGCCAGTAGTAGAGCCACATGGCGTGCGTGCCCGTGGGGAAGGTCTGCGCGAACACGTACTCGCGCTTCTCGCGGGTCATCAGCGCCTTCAGGGTGGCGCCATCCTTGACGCCCTTTTCCGCCAGCTTCTGCGACAGCGTGATGGCCTGGCCGTTGTGGTTCAGGTTCATCAGCACTGCCATGTCCTTCTTCGGGCCGCCGATGCCGAGCTGCACGCCATAGATCAGGCCGTAGAGCACATGCGCGGCGTCCAGTTCGCCATTGACGAGCTTGTCGCGCACGGCCGCCCACGATGCTTCCTTGCTCGGGGTGATCTTGATGCCGTATTTCTTGTCGAGGCCCAGTGTCGACGCCATGACCACCGATGCGCAGTCGGTCAGCGGGATGAAGCCGATCTTGACCTCGGTCTTCTCGGGCGCGTCGGAGCCGGCTGCCCAGGCACCGCTGCGCACCAGCGGGTCGACCAGCGTCATCACGCTGGCGCCGGCAATGGTAGCCAGGGCACGGCGGCGGCCGTGGCTGGCGGGCGCATGGTCGGCGGCGGCATTGTCGGCGACGTTGGGCTTGGCAATCTTGAGGCGAGAGGGCATTGCGATGGCTCCGAGAAGAAAAAAGGCGTCCTGACCGCAGCCCCAGGATTCGCCAGAAGCCGGGAGGTGCGGTGCAGGACGCCGTTGTCCGCTGCCGCGCGTGCCGCCTTTGGCACGCGTGCAAACATGTTGTGGTGATGCCGGGTACTGCCAGGGTGATGCCGGCCGTCGTTGGCCTTGCCAGCGATTACGCAAGCGCCATGCCATGCACATTGCGGTGCACAAATCCGTGCGGCTGGCGGCGCTTTTCACCAGCCAGAGGCGCCAGGCATGCGGACGGTGCACGCAACGGCCCGCGGGCTGCCGTCTGGGAACGGGGCGACCGTTCGAAATCGTGCGGGAAGGGGGGCGAGCCGGCGGGAGTGGTGCAGCGCCAGGCCCCTGCATGCACCGGGCTGGCGAGGGAGACGGTGCGGAGGACGGGTGCGGAAGGGAGATTGCAGACCGAACGGCGCGGGTGGGCGTCAGCCCATCACGTCGATCACGCGCTGGGCGGCTTCCACGAGCTTGATGCCGCGTTCCATCGCCATCGAGCGCAGCCGCTTGTAGGCCTCGTCCTCGGTGATGCCGCGCGACTCCATCAGCAGGCCCTTGGCGCGTTCCACGGTCTTGCGTTCGGCCAGCTTGAGCCTGGTGGCGTCCAGTTCCGCGCGCAGTTGCTGGTCGAGTTCGAACCGGGCATAGGCCACGTCCAGCACGGTCTTGACGCGTTCGGCGCGCAATCCGTCGACGATATAGGCGGTAATGCCGGCCGACAGCGCGGCCTTGATGCGCTGGGAATCGTCGTTGTCGGTGAAGAGGACGATCGGGCGCGGCGCGTGCTGGGTGGAGACGCAGACATGCTCGATGGTGTCGCGGGCGGCCGATTCGGACGCGATGATGACCAGGTCGGGCAGCGTGGCCGCGATCACCTCGGGCAGCCGCAAGTCGGCATCCACGGTCTGCACCGCCGTGAAGCCGGCCTGCGCCAATCCGGCGCGGATGGTCTCCACGTTGAGCGGATCGGCGTCATGCGGATCCCGCACCAGCAGGATGCTCAGGGTGCGGGAGCCTGCGGCCGGCGTGGGACTGGCAGGTGGAGGCGAAGTGCGGCGGTTCATGGCGGTCGCTTGGTTGCAGTGCAATATGCAAGATTCGCGCCGGGTTTGCTTTCACTGTATGCCACCGTACGCCGGGTGTATGCTTTGCCCCTGCCGCGCCCCCGATTTTCGATCGGGGCACGCCGAATGCACCGGCGCGGCATTCCATCAAAAAAGAGAAAGCAGGAGAGTTTGGATGACCGAGTTCGTATTTGCCCCCCAGGCCCCCGTGGGGGTCCCGGTCCGTGGCAGCAGCGCAAGCTTCCCCGTGCGCCGGGTGTATTGCGTGGGCCGCAATTATGCCGCGCATGCGCGTGAAATGGGCTCGGATCCCGACCGCGAACCGCCGTTCTTCTTCTGCAAGCCGTCCGACGCGGTCAGCTACGTGGCCGATAACACCGAAGGCACGTTCCCGTACCCGCCGGGCACCGGCAACTGCCACTACGAGGTGGAACTGGTCGTGGCCATCGGCAAGGGTGGCAAGGACATCCCCGTGGACCAGGCTGCCAGCCACGTCTACGGCTACGCCATCGGCCTGGACATGACGCGCCGCGACCTGCAGAACGAGTCGAAGAAGACCGGCCGCCCCTGGGAAACGGGCAAGGCGTTCGACAAGTCGGCGCCGATCGGCCCGATCGTGCCGGTGTCCGCCATCGGCCACCCCGAAAAGGGCGCCGTGACGCTGGCCGTGAACGGCGTGGAGAAGCAGCGCGGCGACCTGTCGGACCTGATCTGGTCGGTACCGGAGATGGTGTCGTACCTGTCGAAGCTGTTCGACCTGCAGCCGGGCGACCTGATCTACAGCGGCACGCCCGAAGGCGTGGGCCCGGTGGTCAAGGGCGACATCATGCAGTGCCACGTGGCCGGTGTGGGCGACCTGACCGTCAAGGTGGTCTGACGCCATGCTCGCGCTCCACAGCTACTTCCGCAGCTCGGCCTCGTTTCGCGTACGCATCGCCCTGAACCTGAAGGGCCTGCCGTACGACTACAAGGGCGTGCATCTGCTCAAGGAAGGCGGCATGCAGCTGAAGCCCGAGTACCGCGCTCTGAATGCCGACGGCGTGGTGCCCACGCTGGTAGTCGACGGCCGTCCGCTGATCCAGTCGATGGCGATCATCGAATACCTCGACGAGACCCATCCCGAGCCGGCGCTGCTGCCGAAAGACCCGTTCGACCGCGCCGTGGTGCGTGGCCTGGCCCAGGAAATCGCCTGCGAGATCCATCCGCTGAACAACCTGCGCGTGCTCAAGTACCTGAAGCACGAGCTGAAGGTGTCGGAGGAAGCCAAGGACGCCTGGTACCGGCACTGGATCGAACAGGGCTTCGCGTCGCTGGAGGTGAACCTGCAGCAACTGGGCCGTGTGGGCCGCTACGCGTTTGGCGATACGCCGACGCTGGTGGACCTGTGCCTGGTGCCGCAGGTCTTCAACTCGCAGCGCTTCAACGTGGACCTGACCCCGTTCCCGACCAGCGCGAAGATCCACGCCAACTGCATGGAACTGGAAGCGTTCCAGAAGGCGGCACCGGGAGCGCAGCCGGATAGCGAATAGGCGTTTGGCCAGTTTGGATTAATCTGGCGATATCCATTCTGGGATTCCAGCACGAATGGAAATTGGCTTTGGCAACCGCGCATTCGGGACCGCTGGTAGCGCTCTGGATCTCACTACTTGTCTGCGGCCTCCAGCACCATGAAGTCGTTCGTGAGGACGGAGAGTAGCGTATCGCGGCAAGTCCACTGTTAGGACAAGGCGTCATCTGCAAAGGCAAAGCCCCGCGTCAGCGGGGCTTTGCCTTTGTAGGGCCGGAACGCCGGCTGGGTATCACCCCAGCAGCGCCTCCGCAAATTCCTCGGCCTTGAACGGCTGCAGGTCTTCCACCTTCTCGCCCACGCCGATGAAGTACACCGGCACCGGGCGCTGGCGGGCGATGGCGGCCAGGATGCCGCCCTTGGCCGTGCCGTCGAGCTTGGTCACGATCAGGCCGGTCAGGCCCAGCGCGTCGTCGAAGGCGCGCGTTTGTGCCAGGGCGTTCTGGCCGGTGTTGGCGTCGATCACCAGCAGGCACTCGTGCGGGGCCGTGGGCATGGCCTTGCCGATCACGCGCTTGACCTTCTTGAGTTCTTCCATCAGGTGCAGCTGCGTGGGCAGGCGGCCGGCGGTGTCGGCCATCACGATGTCGATCTTGCGGGCGCGCGCGGCGTTCACGGCGTCGAAGATCACGGCGGCCGGGTCGCCGCTTTCCTGGGCCACCACGGTCACGTTGTTGCGTTCGCCCCAGATGGTCAGCTGTTCGCGCGCGGCGGCACGGAACGTGTCGCCAGCGGCCAGCAGCACCGACTGGTGGTAGCTCTGGAAGTGCTTGCAGAGCTTGCCGATGCTGGTGGTCTTGCCCGCGCCGTTCACGCCGGCGATCATCATCACCAGCGGCTGCTCGCGGCCCAGTTCCATGGTCTTTTCCAGCGGCTTGAGCAGCTGGACCAGCAGGTCTTTCAGCGCGGCCTTGACGCCGTCGGCCGTCTCGATCCGGTCGCTCTTCACGCGGCGGCGCAGTTCGCCGAGCAGGTACTCGGTGGCCTCGACGCCTGCATCCGACATCAGCAGCGCGGTTTCCAGTTCTTCGAACAGGGCCTCGTCGACCTTCACGCCGACAAACAGTACACCGATATTGCGGCTGGTCTTGGACAGCCCGGCCTTCAGGCGCGACATCCAGCCGCGCTTGGCCTCGGCCGTCTGCACGGGCGGCGGCACCAGTTCCATTTCCTCGACCACAGGCGGCTCGTAGGCGACCGGGGCGGGCGGGGGCGGCGGCACCTGTGCCGGCACGGGCACGGGGACAGGAACCGGAACCGGCGCAGGGGCGGGGGCAGGAACCGGCGCCGGCGCGGGGGCGGGCATCGGCACAGGGACCGGCACGGGCACCGGCACCGGCACCGGCACCGGGACGGGAACTGGCACCGGCACGGAGGCCGGAGCAGGTGTCGGGGCGGGAAGCGGTGCGGGCGCGGGGACAGGCGCTACGGCCGGCGTGGGGACCAGCGCCGCGACAGGCGCAGGGGCCGGTGCCGGCGAGGGAGCGGGCGAAGGCGCAGCGGCCGGCGGCTCGACGGGCGCGGGAGCCGGCTCGGCCTTGCGCTTCTTCCAGAAACTAAACATTGGGAAAGGGGTCAATACCCCGGTAGAATCAATCGCCAAAATTCTAGCAGACGGGGTCGCATGAACCATTGCGCTGACTTGTCCGGATCGGGCGCTGCCCGCATCGTATCGCCGTCCACCGGCGCCGCCAGATTCTCGCGGCGCCTTCTTTCCACCCTGATCGTCGCCTCGCTTGCCGGCCCGCTGGCGGGCACCGCCTGGGCGCAGGCCAAGGGGGAAACCGCGCGGGCGACCACCCCGCAGGGGCCACCGTCAGGCATGGCCACGGCCGGCCAGGTGGGACAGACGGAGGCCGGCACGACCGAATTCCGCCTGTCCAACGGCATGCGCGTGATCGTCAAGGAAGACCATCGCGCGCCCACGGTGGCGCACCAGATCTACTACCGGGCCGGCGGCAGCGACGAAGTCAGCGGCACCACGGGCGTGGCCCACATGCTCGAACACATGATGTTCAAGGGTACGCCCAAGGTGCCGATCGGCGAATTCTCGCGCCAGATCGCCCTGCTGGGCGGGCGCGAGAACGCGCTGACCAACCGCGACTTCACGCTTTACTACCAGCAGATCGCCAAGCAGTACCTGCCCAGGATGATGGAGCTGGAGGCCGACCGCATGGCCAACCTCATCATCAAGAAGGAAGAGTTCGACCGCGAGATGAAGGTGGTGATGGAAGAACGCCGCCTGCGTACCGATGATTCCCCGCGCGGCAAGGTCTACGAGCAGCTGCTGGCTACCGTATATACGGCCATGCCGTACCGGCATCCGGTGATCGGCTGGATGGACGACCTGGTCAACATGCGCGTGGAAGACGTGCAGGACTGGTACAAGACCTGGTACGTGCCGAACAACGCGCTGCTGGTGGTGACCGGCGACGTCAAGGCCGACGAGGTGCGGGCAATGGCCGAGCGCTACTACGGCAAGCTGAAGCCACGCCCGCTGCCGCTGCGCAAGACGCAGCTCGAGGCGCCGCAGCAGGGCATCAAGCGGATCTGGGTCAAGGCGCCGGCCGAGAACCCGTACATCGTGCTGGCCTACAAGGTGCCGCGCCTGCACGACGTGGAAAAGGACGTCGACCCGTATGCGCTGGAGGTGCTGTCGGCCGTGCTCAACGGCTACGACAACGCCCGCCTGACGCGCGAACTGGTGCGCCAGCAGCGCCTGGCCGATGACGTGAACGTGGGCTACGACAGCATCAACCGCAACGAATCGCTGTTCGTGCTCGACGGCACGCCGGCCAGTGGCCACACCACAGAGGAAATCGAGAAGGCGCTGCGCGAGGAACTGCAACGCATCGCGAAGAACGGCGTGTCCGAGGAAGAGCTCAAGCGCGTCAAGGCGCAGGTCGTGGCCGGGCAGATCTACAAGCGCGACTCGGTGTTCGGGCAGGGCATGGAGATCGGCGTGGCCGAGATTTCGAATATCTCGTGGCGCCAGATCGACCGCATGCTCGACAAGGTCAAGGAAGTCACGCCGGCCCAGGTGCAGGCGGTTGCCGCCAAGTATTTCAGCGACGACAACCTGACCGTGGCAACGCTGCTGCCGCAGCCGATCGACCCCAACAAGCCGAAGGCCGCAGCCCCTGAAGGCCTGCGCCACTGAGGACAGAGTCCAAGGAAAGGAGAAAGAATGTCCCTGTCCGTCATGACCATCGCGTCTCCGCGTCTGTTGCGCCGCCTGGCTGGCGCCGCCTGCGGGGCCGCCGCGCTGCTGGCCGGCACCGTTGCACAGGCCGCCATTCCCATTGAAAGCTGGACGGCATCCACCGGCGCCAAGGTGTTTTTCGTGCCGAGCCCGTCGATTCCGATGCTGGACGTCAATATCGACTTCGACGCCGGCAGCCGCTATGACCCGCCCGGCAAGTCCGGCCTGGCCACGCTGACCGCGGCGCTACTCGACAAGGGCGCGAACGCGCAGGACGGGCAGCCCGCCCGTAACGAGGCCCAGATTGCCGACGCGTTTGCCGATACCGGCGCCGATTTTGGCGGCGCCGCCGGCGGTGACCGGGGCGGCATTGGCCTCCGTACGCTGACGGCTTCGTCGGAACGTGAGCAGTCACTGCGCCTGGCTGGGCAGCTGATCAAGGCGCCGGCCTATCCCGACGCGGTGGTGGCGCGCGAAAAGCAGCGCCTGATCACCGCCATTCGCGAGGGCGATACGCGCCCCGGTGTGATCGCCGACAAGACGCTGTCGAAGGCGATCTATCCTGCCCATCCGTATGGCGTTTCGGCCACGCCGGAATCGGTGGGGTCGATCACGCGCGATGACCTGCTGAAGTTCTGGCGCGACAACTACACGGCCAAACGCGCCGTGGTGACCCTTATCGGCGCCATCGACCGCAAGCAGGCCGAGCAGATCGCCGAGGACATGACGCGTGGCCTGCCCGATGGCACGGCGGCACCGAAACTGCCCGACGTGCAGATGACGATTCCGGCCAGCGAGAAGCGTATTCCGCACCCGGCGCAGCAGGCCAGCGTGGCGATCGGCGCGCCGGCCATCGCCCGTGGCGATCCCGACTATTTCCCGCTGCTGGTGGGTAACTACGTGCTGGGCGGCGGCGGCTTCAGCTCGCGCCTGACCGACCAGGTGCGCGAAAAACGGGGCCTGACCTACGGCGTGGACAGCTACTTCGCGCCGTCCAAGCAGCCGGGGCCGTTCAGCATCACGCTGCAGACCAAGAAGGAAAACACCAACGAGGCGCTGGGCCTGGTGCGCCAGATCCTGGCCCAGTACGTGGCGCAGGGCCCGACCGACGCCGAGCTGAAGGCGGCGAAGGACAACCTGGTCAATGGCTTCCCGCTGCGCATCGACAGCAACCGCAAGCTGCTGACCAACGTCGCCAATATCGGCTGGTACGGCCTGCCGCTCGACTATCTGGACACGTGGACCGCCCAGATCAACAAGGTGACGCGCGATCAGGTGCGTGCAGCCTTCCAGCGCCACGTGCATCCGGACGCCATGGCGACGGTCATCGTCGGCGGCCCGGAAAAGTGATCTTCCGGCCTGATCGTGGGGCAGGGCACGTCGCGGCGCTGTGCCGGGGCGTGGCAGGCTCTACAATCACGGCATGAATCCGCAATCCCGACCTTCGCCCGCACCGCGCGGGCGAACTTCCCTGTCCAGCCAGCCCCGCCAGACACCGGCCCAGGTGCGCATCATCGGCGGCCGCTGGAAACGTTCGCTGCTGCCGGTGCTTGAAGCCGAGGGACTGCGTCCCACGCCTGACCGTGTCCGGGAAACGTTGTTCAACTGGCTGGGTCAGGACCTGGCCGGCCTGATATGCCTGGACCTGTTCGCGGGCTCGGGGGCGCTGGGATTCGAGGCCGCCTCGCGTGGCGCGGCGGCGGTGACGATGGTCGAAGCCAACCCGCGCGTGGCGAAGCAGCTGCGCGACAACCAGTACAAGCTCGACGCCTCGCAGGTGCGGATCGTCCAGGCCGATGCATTCGCCGCAGCGGCACAGATGCCGGCTGCCGGCTTTGACGTGGTGTTCCTGGATCCGCCGTTTGCCGAGGACTGGATCGGGCCCGCGCTGGAGCACGCGGCGCGCCTGACCCGGCCAGGCGGCGTGGTCTACGTCGAATCGGACAAGGCCCTGATCGGCGCCGACGCGCCGGTGCCGGCGTCGCTGGAGATCATTCGCCAGGCGCGCGCCGGCGCCGTGCATTTCCACCTGCTGCAGCATCGCGCAGGCCACGGCGCGGACTAGGAACGCGTACCAATCAGGTACCTTCGAATTACGCCGGTCATATGACAACTGCCAGGCGGTTTGCCGCGCCGGGCAAGCGTTTGCGGCCCTGCTGCAATGCGGCAAAAAGGCAGCCGGGCGGACTTCCAAAAGCTGCGTTTGGGGTTACACTACGCCGCTGTTGTTTGTCCAACGCCCGTCACGTAGGCAGTATTCGAGAGCGGCCCCGGTATCGCGGGCCGGCAACGGGCAGCCCCAAAGGAGGAAACATGGTCGTCGCCGTCTATCCCGGTACTTTTGATCCCATGACCCGGGGACACGAGGATCTCGTCCGTCGTGCGTCGAATATCTTCGACGAACTCGTGGTCGGCGTGGCGCACAGCCCGAACAAGCGCCCGTTCTTCTCGCTCGAAGAGCGTATCGGCATCGCCCGCGAAGTGCTGGGCCACTACCCGAACGTCAGGGTGGAAGGCTTTTCGGGCCTGCTCAAGGATTTCGTGCGCAAGAACAATGCGCGCGTAATCGTAAGGGGCCTGCGGGCGGTCTCGGATTTCGAATACGAATTCCAGATGGCCGGCATGAACCGCTACCTGTTGCCCGATGTCGAGACGATGTTCCTGACGCCGTCCGACCAGTACCAGTTCATTTCCGGCACGTTCGTGCGCGAGATCGCCGTGCTTGGCGGCGATGTCAGCAAGTTTGTCTTCCCCTCCGTGGAGCGCTGGCTTCAGGAGAAGATTGGCAAACCGGAATAAAATACGGGCTTCGATTCCGCCGACGTGGCCAGTCCGGGCGCGGGCGGGTCGCTGGAAGGAACCATCATGGCGCTACTGATCACCGACGACTGCATCAATTGCGACGTTTGTGAACCCGAGTGCCCGAACGAAGCCATCTCGATGGGGCCCGAGATCTATGAGATCGACCCCAACAAGTGTACCGAGTGCGTCGGCCACTTCGATGAACCGCAATGCCAGCAGGTCTGTCCTGTGGCCTGCATTCCGAAGGACCCGAACCGCATCGAAACGCACGAGGTGCTGATGCAACGCTACCGGCTGCTCACGGCGGCCAAGCACGCGGCCTGAAGCCGGAGGCACATCCGGCCACTTCGTTCCGGCCCCACAAAGCAGACAAGCAGAAACGAAAAACCCCGCACGACCGCAAGGCCGGCGGGGTTTTTTCATGGCGCGACGCCGCTTGGCGGATCAGCGGCCCGTGTGCAATTCCATCATCGCGCGCTCGCTCTCGCCGCGCGCCAGGGTACCCAGTGGGCCCATGCAGCGGTCGATCGCTTCGTCGATGGCCTGCTGTTCTTCCTTGCGTGGCGGCTTCAGCACAAAGTTGACCACATCTTCGCGTCCGCCGGCGGAGCCGCCGGGGGCATTGCGCGGATGGCCTACGCCCAGGCGCAGGCGCCAGTAATCCTGGGTGGTCAGGTGAGCCGAGATGTCCTTCAGGCCGTTGTGGCCGCCCGAGCCGCCACCGCGCTTGAGCTTGACCGAGCCGGCCGGCAGGTCCATCTCGTCATGCGCCACGACGATTTCGTCAGGCAGGATCTTGTAGAAGCGCGCCAGCGACACCACGGACAGGCCCGAGCGGTTCATGAACGTGGACGGCTTGAGCAGCCAGATGTCCTGGTCCCACAGCCGCGCACGGCCGGCCAGGCCGTGGAAGCGGCCTTCCACGCGCAGCGTGGTGCCGCCCGCGCGGGCGAGCTGGTCGACCAGCCAGAAACCGGCGTTGTGACGGGTGGCCTCGTATTCCGCCCCGGGATTGCCGAGGCCGACGATGAGCTTGATCATGGGCTGAAGAAAGCGAAAAAGCAGGCGTGAAAGGATACGCGAAAACGGCGTACGAAAAAAAACCGCCGGCGAACCGGCGGTCTTTTCGTGAAGCGCAGGCAGCTTAGGCAGCCGGCGTTTCGCCTTCGCCTTCAGCAGCTTCGGTCGACTGGGCACCAGCCGGCAGCGAGATGCTGGCCACGGCCGGGTTGTCGTCGCCGTGGGTGATGGCGGTCACGCCCTTCGGCAGCTTCAGGTCCGACAGGTGGATGGTCTGGTTCAGCTCGGCTGCAGCCAGATCCACTTCGATGAACTCGGGCAGGTCGGCCGGCAGGCACGACACTTCCAGATCGTTCATGATGTGGTTCACGATGCCGTGGCCCAGCTTCACGCCAGGAGCGGTTTCCTGGTTCATGAAGTGCAGGGGCACCTTCACGTGGATCTTTTCCGTGGCCGACACGCGCTGGAAGTCAACGTGCAGAACCATCGGCTTGAACGGGTGCATCTGGAATGCACGCAGCAGGGCCTTTTCAGCCTTGCCAGCCACTTCCAGGTCCAGGATCGACGAGTGGAACGCTTCCTTCTTCAGGGCGTGCCACAGGGCGTTGTGATCCAGTTCGATCATCTTCGGCTCGGCGGCGCCGCCGTAGATGATGCCGGGGGTCTTGCCCGAATTGCGCAGGCGGCGGCTCGCACCCGTTCCCTGTACGCTACGCTCGAAAGCGACTACTTTCATGTTCAACTCCAGATGTGAAGAAGGCTGTCCGCGACCAGACAGCCTCGACTAACGATACGACACTCAAATCGTACCGCATGAATCACATTGGCCACCCTGAGGTGGCCAATGCGGTAAACCCAAAATTCTAGCAGGCTTTTACCAGCCCTGCGCTTGTTTACCGATCAGTGGTCGGCAAACAGCGACATGATCGAGTCACCCTTGACGATCCGGGTGAAGGTTTCGGCCAGCAGCGGGGCGGTCGAAACCTGGCGGATCTTGCCGGACTGGCGGGCTTCGTCGGACAGCGGAATCGTGTCGCAGACCACCACTTCGTCCAGTTCCGAAGCCGCGATACGGGCAGCGGCACCGCCCGACAGCACCGGGTGCGTACAGTACGCAAACACCTTCAGCGCGCCACGCTCCTTCAGCACCTGGGCAGCCTTGCACAGCGTGCCGCCGGTATCGATCATGTCGTCCATGATCACGCAGTTGCGGCCAGCCACTTCACCGATGATGTTCATCACCTCGGACACGTTGGCCTTGGGACGACGCTTGTCGATGATGGCCAGGTCGCAGTCGAGCTGCTTGGCCAGTGCGCGGGCACGCACCACGCCGCCGACGTCCGGCGAAACCACCAGCAGGTCGCCGTAGCTCTTTTCGCGCAGGTCGCCCAGCAGTACCGGCGAAGCGTAGATGTTGTCGACGGGGATATCGAAGAAGCCCTGGATCTGGTCGGCGTGAAGGTCCATCGTCAGGACGCGGTCCACACCGGCAACTTCGAGCATGTTGGCCACGATCTTGGCCGAGATGGCGACGCGGGCGGAACGCGGACGGCGATCCTGGCGCGCATAGCCAAAATATGGCATGGCGGCGGTGATGCTGCGTGCCGAGGCGCGCTTGAGCGCATCGACCATCACCATCAGTTCCATCAGGTTGTCGTTGGTCGGCGCGCAGGTGGACTGCAGCACGATGACGTGCTTGCCGCGAACGTTTTCCTGGATTTCGACCTGAACTTCACCGTCGGAGAAACGGCCAACCAGGGCCTTGCCCAGCGGAATGCCGAGGTGCTGTACGACAGCCTCCGCGAGTTTAGGGTTGGCGTTGCCGGTAAATACCATCAAGCCTTCGACGCTCATTCGGGGCACCTGTCTTGCTGCTGGGGGAGCTTTGCGCCACCGGCCAGCGCCGGTAGCGATATCTGCATGTCCGTTCCGGACACTATAGGAAGTAATGGCAGGGGAAGAAGGATTCGAACCTTCGAATGCCGGAATCAAAATCCGGTGCCTTGACCAACTTGGCGACTCCCCTACACAACCTTTAACGTCTGTCGCCGAACCGAACTTTACTTCAGTACTTCGCCAAACGAAAACCTGCTATGCGAACGTTGCGAGCGGGTGGTGAGACAAGCTTTTCACACACCTGCCATCCCAATCGGATGGCAACCTTTCCATCACCTTCTGCGCATCGTGCTCGTCTTCGAAACGGGCAAATACGCAGGCTCCGGAACCGGTCATCCTTGCATGCGGACTGTATTGTCTCAGCCATTCAAGGGCTCGGGCAACTTCGCCGAACTTCGCTGTTGCTATCGCTTGCAAGTCGTTGCGACCGAAAGCGAATTTGTTTGTGCAAGCAGCGAAGTCCGCAACTATAGAGATCGGGGAATCCCTTGTCAAGCGCTCGTCCGAAAAAATTGCAGCAGTCGGTACATGCTGGCGCGGATGGATAACCACGAACCAGCTGTCGGGCAGGTCCACGGGCGTCAGTTCCTCGCCCACGCCTTCGGCAAAGGCGTTCTGGCCGAACACGAAAACGGGCACGTCGGCGCCCAGCGCCAGGCCGATGCGCATCAGTTCTTCGCGCGGCAAGCCCGCGCCCCAGAGATGGTTCAGCGCCAGCAGCGTGGTGGCGGCGTCGGACGATCCGCCACCGATACCGCCGCCCATCGGCAGGATCTTGTCGATGGCGATGTCGGCGCCGAACGGCGTGCCGCAGACCTGCTGCAGCGCGCGCGCCGCACGCACCACCAGGTCGGTGTCGGCCGGCACGCCGGGGATGTCGTTGACCCGCGCGATCACGCCGTCGTCGCGGCGGCGGAAGTGCAGGGTGTCCGACCAGTCGATCAACTGGAACACCGTTTGCAGCGTGTGGTAGCCGTCAGGGCGGCGGCCCGTCACGTGCAGGAACAGGTTGAGCTTGGCCGGCGCGGGGCAGTTGCGCAGTTCGGCGGGCGGCAGGGCGGTGCCTGCGGTCATGGCTTGCGTCATTTTTCGGATGTCGGGTCAATCACCAGCCGTACGGAGAGCGGCGCTTCATTGCCGTCGCGTGCCATGTCGATGCGGCGCGGCTGGGTCGATGGTGCGGAGTTGCCTTCCGGGGTGTCCTGCCAGACCACGTAGCGCACGGTCCAGCCATTCTGCTTCAGCGTGTCGGGGCGTCCGTTCGTGTCGCGCGTGACGCTGGCGGGCGCGCCTGGCGCCGGCCGCGCATGGAGCCAGTCGCGCATGCCGGACACCGGCAGCGAGAAGCCCAGCGCCTGCTCCATCAGGCTGTCCACCTCGGGTGCATTGCGCGGCTTTTCGTTGGGCAGGTCGAGCGTGGCGCCGGACGGGGTGCTGGTGACCACGGCCAGGGTCTGTCCCAGCGGCGAGATCAGGTCGAGCCGAACGTTGCGGCCCTGTTCCTGCCACCGGAAGCTGCCCTGCACGCCTTCGCTGCGGCCGTAGCGCGTGTAGTTGGCGGCAAAGCGCCCGGTGTAGTGCTCGCTGCGCGCCGACTCGCCGGCGTCGAAGCTGCGGGATGGCGTGATGGTGCTGCACGCGGCAAGCCAGAGCGGGGCGGCCACGCAGAGCAGGGCCAGGCGTCGGGATCGGAGCATGTGCAAGTTGGCGGAAGTTGAACGGCGTTGGATGTTTGCTGGCGACACAAGGCGGCGGTTGATGGATGGTGACGGCATCGGCCAGGCCTGTCGTGAAGGGCCGCGACGCGCGATGGATCGCCAGAAAGCAGCGCCCGGGCGCAAGGCCCGGGCGGCTGGTCATGTTACGCGATGCGGACTACTTGGACAGCGACACGCTCTGGTTGTAGCGGCGCAGCGTGTCAATCAGCGTAGGATTCTCGGGCTCTACCCTGGCGGACTCGGTCCACGTCTTGCGCGCTTCCTCGTGCTGCCCCAGTTGCCAGAGCACCTCGCCCAGGTGCGCGCCGATCTCGGCTTCGGGCGCCTTGCTGTAGGCGGTCTTCAGCAGGTCGGCGGCGGGCTGCAGTTCACCCTGGCGATACTTCACCCACGCCAGGCTGTCCATGATGTACGGATCGTCCGGGCCCAGTTCCGATGCGCGTTCCAGCAGCTTGCGCGCTTCGGGCAGGCGCTCGTTGCGGTCGGCCAGCGAATAGCCAAGCGCGTTGTAGCCCTGCTTCTGCTCCGGCTGCAGGGCGATGACCTTGCGCAGGCCCTTTTCCATGCTGTCGTAGCGCTTCTCGCGTTCGTCGAGCATCGCCAGCTCATAGAGCCAGTCCGCATTGTCGGGCTCAACCTTCACGCGTTCGTTCAGCAACTTGCGCGCGCGATCGTAGGCCTTGACTTCGAGCAGTGCGCCCACTTCGGCCTGGCGGATCGCGGTCATGCGCTGGGCGCGCTGCACCGGATCGGAAATATCCTCGGCATCGGCCAGCAGGTCGCCGAACACGGCCTGGGCATCGTCGAGCTTGCCCATGCGCGCCAGCAACTGGCCGCGCTTGGCCTGCGCGGCGGTGGCGAGGCGGCCGTCCTCGATCTTGTCGAGCCAGCCGATGGCCGCCGCGTAGTCTTTCTTTTCCTCGGCGATCTGGGCCAGGTACTGGTACGCGATGTCGGGGCTGGCGGCCGGCGACTTCTCGGCCATCTGCAGGTATTCCTTCAGATAGCGTTCGGCGTCGTCATAGCTGCGGGCCTGCAGGCTGGTCAGCCCCAGTGCCAGCGGCACGCGCGGGTCGTTCGGGGCCACCTTGCGCAGCACCTCGAATTCGGCACGCGCGGCCTCCATGTCGTTCTTCTGCAGGTACAGGCGCGCCAGCGTGATGTGACCATTGACCGACGATGGCGATTTGGCCAGGAACCGCTTGAGCAACTCGATCGACTTGTCGGTGGCAGATTCGGCCTGGAGTTCGGCTGCCATCAGTGCGGCGGGCTCCAGGTCGGGCTTGATGCGCAGCGCCTGGTCCAGTTCGGCCAGTGCGCCGGCATTGTCGCCGGCGGCCTCGCGCGCACGCGCCAAGGCCAGGTGCGTTTCCGCCAGCTTTGCGTCGTTGGCCGTGATGCGCTGGAGCACGCCGACCGCGCCGGCCGGATCGCTGGTGCGCGCCATCTGCTGCTGCAGCAGCAGGATCGCTTCGCCGCGATGGTTGGCCGGGGCCGCCGCCAGTTGCTGTACCAGCAGCGGTTCAGCGTCCTCCCAGCGTCCGTTCAGGACCAGCAGGGTCGACAGGACCTGCCGTGCCGCGGGCGATTTCGGTGCCAGGTCGGCCCAGAGGCGCGCCCCGTCGAGTGCCTGCTGCGCAACGCGCGCATTGAAGGCGATTTCCGTGGCCCGTTGCGCCAGGCGCGGATCGCGGGTTTCGCGGGCCAGATCCATGTAGGTGCGGTAGGCCGGTCCCACCAGCCCGCGCTGCATCGAGATTTCGGCTGCCAGCACGCGGTACAGGATGTCCGGCGTCAGCGCGACATCCGGCAGCGGCGTACGCGCGGCCTTGGCCTTCGACGGCGCAGGCACTTCGATGACTTCGTCATCGTCCTGCGCGACCGTTGCCGGGGCGGCATGGGCCAGCGAAGCAAATGCCAGGCACGCGGCCACGCCCAGGGCGCGCGCATGGCGACGGAAACGGAATGTGTTCATGGAGATGGCTTCCGGGCGCATGGCTTGAGAGGGCAAGATTTGGTCCGGCATGAAATCAAAGCTCCGGCGCACGGGGCGTGGGAATGGATGGGGCCATTGTAGCCTGCCGCTACAATGCGCTGCTTGCCTCGCAGGGCGCTTACGTATGGGAACCCGCACAATGGTGGCATGGCGGCAGGGAATTCCCTGCGTCATTGGAGCGCAAAAGCTGCCCATAGGTTCTGCGAGGTTGAGAAAGCTGGGCCGGATTCCGGCCGGGAGACGGGGCGGATGCCAGAACTACCGGAAGTCGAAGTCACGCGGCGCGGATTGCTGCCGCATGTGGTGGGCCGCCGCATCGTCCACGTGACCGTGCGTCATCGCGGGCTGCGCTGGCCCGTGGAGCCCGAACTCGAGGCGCACCTGACCGGCCGGGTGATCGGCCGTATCGAACGGCGCGGCAAATACCTGCTGCTCGAATGCCTGCCGGCACCCGCCGGCGAGAAGAGCCCTGCCCCCGGGGACGACGCCCCGGGCTGGCTGCTTGTCCACCTGGGCATGACCGGCACGCTGCGCGTGTACCCCGACGCGCCGCCGGCCGGCGCCCACGATCACCTCGATATCGCGCTGGCACCGCCCGACGCGCCGGGTGCGCCGCAGGACCATGCCGCCATGGTGCTGCGATTCCGCGACCCGCGGCGCTTCGGCGCCATTATCTGGACGCCGCTGGCCGAAGCGGCACTCTCCGAACACCCGCTGCTGCGGCGGCTTGGCATCGAGCCATTCGACCCGCGTTTCGACGGCGCCTGGTTCCACAGGCTCACGCGGGGCCGCTCGGTGGCGATCAAGCAGGCGCTGCTGGCCGGGGAAATCGTCGTCGGCGTGGGCAATATCTACTGCTCCGAAAGCCTGTTCCGGGCGGGTATCCGTCCGACCACGCCTGCCGGCAGGATCAGCCTGGCGCGCTACGACAAGCTGGCCGCCGCCGTGCGCGAAACGCTGACCGAAGCCATCGCCCGGGGCGGCAGCACGCTGCGCGACTTCGTGGGCAGCGACGGCAGCAGCGGCTACTTCCAGCTGGATTGCCTGGTCTATGACCGCGCCGGCGAGCCATGTCGCGTTTGCGGCACACCGATCCGGCAGATCGTCCAGGGGCAGCGCTCGACGTTCTACTGCCCGCATTGCCAGCATTGAGGCCGGTGCCAGGGACGCCCTCCGGCAGCGGTTGAGCCGGAAACGGCCGGTGCAGGCTGACGCGGCGCCGGGCATGGCAATCCGATGGCGGAAATATTGTTGCAATACATTGCCGATGGGTCGGCGCAACACTCCAGGCACAGAACCGCCACAAGGGACGCGAATTCCACAAAATGTGTCCGGAAACCTGTATCGTGTGCGCAGTCATAAAAAGTTACAAAAACTGCCGGATTCGCCCATATGACAAGGGCATCTGGCGGGACGACTGGCTTCGGGTCCGCGGGTCAACGGACAAGCCCGGCGCCAGTCGTGCGATACGCGCCCAAAACCATAAATCCGAGCCGACACAGCGAATCACTCATGACGAGCCTCGCCCATCAATTCGAACAATATGGCGCCTGGAGAACCGGGGTCCTTCAGTCACTCGCCGAATTCCAATCCTGGCTGCAACAGTACGACCTGCATGACGCTACCGCGGACGACCGCGCCCAGCGCATCCAGAGCGTGCTCAAGAGCGACCGCCTCAAGGTGGCGTTCATTGCCGAGTTTTCGCGTGGCAAGAGCGAGCTGATCAACGCCATCTTCTTTGCCGACTACGGTCGCCGCATCCTGCCTTCGTCCGCCGGACGGACGACGATGTGTCCGACCGAACTGCGCTACGACGAAAACGAGCAGCCCTGCATCCGGCTGCTGCCGATCGAGACGCGCCTGCAGGACGCCTCGACGGCCGACTTCATGGAGCCCGGCTCGTCCAACTCGCACTGGACCACGGTGCCGCTGGACCCGTCGTCGCCCGAGGGCATGCTGGCCGCCTTCCAGCACGTGGTGGAAACCACGCGCGTGACGCCGGCCATGGCCGAATCGCTGGGCCTGTACAACGAGAACGATCCCGATGCCGCGTATTCGGTAGACGCCGACGGCATGGTCGAAATCTCGCGCTGGCGTCATGCGGTGATCAACTTCCCGCATCCGCTGCTGCGCCAGGGGCTGGTGATCCTGGACACGCCGGGCCTGAACGCCATCGGTACCGAGCCGGAACTGACGCTGCGCCTGATTCCCGATGCGCACGTGGTGGTGTTCGTGCTGGCCGCCGATGCCGGCGTGACCAAGAGCGATCTGGCACTGTGGCGCAGCCATGTGGGCGCCGGCCACCGCCGCGGCTGCTTGGCCGTGCTGAACAAGATCGATGGCCTGTGGGACCCGCTGAAGTCGTCGCCCGAGATTGCCGGGGAGATCGCGCGCCAGGTTCGCACCACGGCGCAGACGCTCGGAATCGAGGAACGCCGCGTCTATCCGGTGTCGGCACAGAAGGGCCTGGTGGCCAAGGTCACGCACGATCAGCCCATGCTGGTGCGCAGCAACCTGATGCAGTTCGAGCACGTGCTGTCCGACCAGCTGATTCCGCAACGGCGCGAGATCGTGTCCGACCAGGTGCATCGACTGGTGCAGGACATGTCGCGCGGCGCGCAGCAACTGCTGCAGAGCCGCCGTCGCGATATCGTCGAGCAGCTGTTCGAGCTGCGCGGCCTGCGTGGCAAGAACCACGCGATGGTCAAGCACATGCTGATGCGCGTGCAGAGCGAGAAGGAAGAGTTCGAGCAGAGCATCGCCAAGTTCCAGGCGCTGCGCCTGGTGTTCGGCCGCCACAGCGCCGACATCATCAAGAGCCTGCAGCTGCGCGACGTGCGCCGCACGATGCGCGACAAGCGCGAGCAGATGAAGGAGCGGTTTTTCTCGCGCGGCCTGCGCGAGGACATGGAGGCGCTGTTCGGCCAGCTGGCCGGCCTGATCCAGGACGCCGACCAGAAGATCACCGGCCTGCATCAGCTGGTGGACAGCATGTACCGCCGCTTCAATGCCGAGCATGGCTTCACGCTGCCGTCGCCGATGCAGTTCGTGACATCGCGCTACACGGCCGAGCTGCAGGAGACGCTGGCGCTGGTCAACGCGCATTTCGGCACCGTGAACATGCTGACGCGGTCGCGTCCGCAGCTGGTGCAGAACGCCTTTGCGACGATGGCCAGCCGCGTGCTGGAGAATTTCCGCGACCTGAACCGCGATATCGAGATCTGGCTCAAGTCGGTGATGACCCCGCTGGAAGCGCAGGTGCGCGAGCATCAGAAGCAGTTGCGCCGCCGCGTGGATTCGATCGAACGCATCCACGAAGCCACCGACACGCTGGAAAGCCGCATCGCCGAGCTGGAGGATGTGCTGAACGGCCTGGACGAACGAAGCACCAGGATCGAGTCGTTCACGCGCAAGCTGCTCGAAGTGCCGGTGGAGGCCGCGGTGCGCGCGGCATAGCCGTTGCGTCATCGTTGGTATCATGTGGCGCCGCCTTCGAGCGGCGCTTTTTCTTTTCCAGACACCCCGCAATGCCCCGCAAGCCTGCCGCCGCTCCCGTGCTCCCCGATGAAACCGCCGTACCTGCCGATTTCGGCATGCGTGTGGTCACCTGGCAGCGCCAGCATGGGCGGCATGACCTGCCGTGGCAGAACACGCGCGATCCATACCGCATCTGGCTCTCGGAGATCATGCTCCAGCAGACGCAGGTGGCGGCCGTGATCGAGTACTTCCAGCGCTTCGTCTCGGCACTGCCCACCGTGGCCGCGCTGGCCGCTGCGCCCGCCGACGAGGTGATGGCATTGTGGGCCGGCCTGGGCTACTACTCGCGTGCGCGCAACCTGCATCGCTGCGCCAAGGTGGTCATGGAAGACCACGGCGGCGTGTTTCCGACCGATCCGGCGGTGCTGGTCACCTTGCCGGGTATCGGGCGCTCGACGGCGGCTGCCGTTGCCGCCTTCAGCGCGGGCGTGCGTTCGCCCATCCTGGACGGCAACGTCAAGCGCGTCTTTGCGCGGGTGTTCGGTATCCACGGCTATCCCGGCGAGCGCGCCATCGAGACGCGCATGTGGGCGCTGGCCGAACAGGCGCTGCCGCCCGCCGGCCAGAATCAGGCCGAAGACATGGTGGCCTATACGCAGGGATTGATGGACCTGGGCGCGACGATCTGCTCGCGTGGCAAGCCGGCGTGCCTGGGCGATGCGGACAACTGTCCGCTTGCCGTGGATTGCGTGGCGCGCCGGGACGGCCTGACGGCATTGCTGCCGACCCCCAAGCCGCGTGCCGCGATACCCGAGCGCAGCACCGTGATGCTGATCGTGCGCCATGGGCGCGATGTAATCGTCAACCTGCGGCCTGACAGCGGCATCTGGGGCGGCTTGTGGAGCCTGCCCGAGATCGCGGTGGACAGCCTGCCGTTCGACGCCGAAGCCGCCGAGGATGCCGCGCTGGAGACGGCACGGCAATTCGGCCAGCCGATACGCGCGCATCTGACAGGTGAACTGACACACGTTTTTACGCACTTCCGCCTGCTGATCCGTGCGATCCGCGTGGATCTGGACGCGGCAACGCTGCGTGCCAACGGCGAGACGCGCTGGCTGTCGCTGGACGACCTGGACGCGCTGGGCACGCCCGCACCCGTGCGGCGGCTGCTCGAAGACCAGGCGCGTATCGGACTTTTCTGAATTTCTGACGGCCCTTGATGGCCGTGGGGCGCTCGAAGCGCGCGAACGGCGATCAGACGATGTGGTGCTGCCGCATGTAGCGATGCACGATCTCGATGCGCATGCCGGCGTCGGGCAGAGCCATCAACATCTGCTTGGCCTTGAGCGGCACCGGCAGCAGTTCGCAGAGCCGGTTCGCCACCCAGGTAGGGTCGTCCCAGAGATAGGGTTCGGCAAACGGCAGCCTGGACTTGTCGGGCTGTTCGCTATGCACCGATGCCACGATGCGGCGCAGCGCCTCCAGGCATTCGCTCAGCAGTTCGAGCTTGCAGTCGATGACATCCTCGGGCAGCACTTCGGCCTGGGCCACCAGCAGGCCGTCGTCGCGCGTGGTGTGCGACAGGATGCGGAAACGGTGCCGGCCGCGAGTCTCGATCAGCAGCACGCCCAGTTGTTCCATGTTGCAGTCGACGATCTGCGCCAGGCAGCCGATTTCCTCGGGCACCGTGTCGTGGCCCGGGCGCGCCACTTCGTCGCCACTGGAGATCAGGCACACGCCGAACGGCGTGCCATCGCGCATGCAGTTGCGCACCATGTCGACGTAGCGCTTCTCGAACACGCGCAGCGGCAGGCGTCCGTCGGGGAACAGTACCGTATTGAGGGGAAACAGCGGCAGCGCCTCGATGATGGCGCCGGCGGATGCGGTGCCGGGGGGAAGTGTCGACATGCGATGGGCCGCTCCAGTGGCGGGACGGCGCCGGGGGCCGTCCCTTCAAGCCCGCGTGTCAGCCGGGCGGGGCCAATTCGCGGTGTCTGACCAGCACATTACCATGGGCCCGGAAATAGTTGGCGAGTCGTTCGGCAATGAACACCGAGCGATGCTGGCCGCCCGTGCAGCCGATGGCCACTGTCAGGTAGCTGCGGTTGTCGGCAATGAAACTCGGCAGCCACTTCTCGACATAGGCGCGGATGTCCTCGGCCATCGCCAGCACCATCGGCTGGCTCTGCAGGAAGTCCACCACCGGGGCGTCGCGGCCGGTCAGCGGCCGCAGGGCCAGGTCGTAGTACGGATTTGGCAGCGAGCGCACATCGAACACCATGTCGGCGTCGCTTGGCACGCCGTGCTTGAAGCCGAACGATTCGAACAGCAGCGTCAGCGACTGGCTGCTGGCGCTGTCGTTGCGGATCAGCTCCTTGACCCAGCTGCGCAGCGTGTTGGTGCGCACATTGCTGGTATCGATGCGATGGGCCGACTCGGACAACGGGCTGAGCAGCTCGCGCTCCATTTCGATGGCTTCGATCAGCGACGTGCTGACCGTTGCAGCGGGGCTGGCCGCGTTGGCGCCTTCCTGGATACCCCCCGGCCCGTCGCCGACGCGTGTCGACAGCGGGTGGCGGCGGCGCGTCTCCGAATAGCGCTGCACCAGCGCATCGGTATTCGCCGTCAGGAACAGCACCTGCACCTGGTGATGGGCGGAAAGCTCGCGGACGGTGTCCGGCAGACGCGCCAGCGACTCGCGGCTGCGAATGTCGGTGGCCACGCCAAGATGGGAGTACCCCTGGTCGGCCAGATAGGCCGTAAGCTCGGGGATGAACTGGGCCGGCAGGTTGTCGACGCAGTAGTAGCCTGCATCTTCCAGGACGTTCAGGGCGACAGACTTGCCGGAGCCGGAAATTCCGGTGATGAGAATGATCCGCATAGCGACGCAAGGATAGCACCGCAAGGTAACCGCGTCATGACAGGGTGCCCCAGACAAAAATGGCGAATCGCAGAGGATTCGCCATTTTCGAGGGGGAAATCGCCGTAGGCGGGGCGCCTATCGGGCTGCCGTGCGCCGATCAGGTTGCCGGCTTGGCCGACAGGCACTCGCTCTGCGCCTTCTTGTATTCGTCGCCCTTCTTGCCCTTGTTGGCCTTGGAGCAGGCGGCCATCTTTTCCTGCTGGGTCTTCGGCTCGGCGGCGGCTGCCGGTGCGGGGCCGCTGCCCGAGAGGCACTCGCTCTGTGCCTTCTTGTATTCGTCTCCCTTCTTGCCCTTGTTGGCCTTGGAGCAGGCCGCCATCTTTTCCTGCTGTGCGGTCTTGCCGGACTTCTCGGCAGCGGCCGGGGCCGAAGCGCTTTGGGCAAACGCGCCCGTGGCGAACAGGGGGGTAACCAGCACACACATCGCGATCAGCTTCTTCATGCTTCTCTCCTGGCTGTGGAAACACATCGTGGCCGCGCGCCATGCCGGCGTCTGGCGGAACCTGGGCTCGGCGCCCATTACAGCACAAAACGGCGCCCGTCAGCAGTTCGTTGACGAGGCGCCGCGCCGGGCTTGTAAGCAAATGAAAAACGCCCGCATGAAGCGGGCGTCTGCACGATTTGGGTGCGGCGGCGGCTCAGAGCAGGCGGCCCTGCCCACGCGAGACCACGTCGGCCTGCATGGCAGCCCGCTGGCGGTCCATGAAGTCGCGCAGCGTGTCGATGCCGCGCAGGCGCAGGATCGTGTTGCGCACTGCGGCTTCCACCAGCACGGCCAGGTTGCGGCCGGCCGCCACCTGGATCTTCACCATGTGGATCGGCAGCCCCAGCACATCGAGGTACTGGGAATCGAGCGGCAGCCGCTCGAACTCGCCGTCATTGCGGCGTACCAGTTGCACCACGAGCTTGAGCTTCATCTTCCGGCGCACCGCCGTTTCGCCAAAGATCGTCTTGATATCGAGCAGGCCCAGGCCGCGCACTTCCAGCAGGTTCTGCAGCAGGGGCGGGCAGCGGCCTTCGATGAAGTCAGGGCCCAGCCGGACAAAATCGACGGCATCGTCGGCCACCAGGCCATGGCCGCGCGAGATCAGTTCCAGGCCCAGTTCGCTCTTGCCCAGGCCCGATTCGCCCATGACGAGCACGCCCATGCCCAGGATGTCGAGGAACACCCCGTGCATCGTCACGCGTGGTGCCGAGATGCGCGACAGGTACAGGCGCAGGTGATCGATCACGGCCGCCGAGGACACTGGCGTGGTGAACAGCGGCGTCGACGAGCGCGTGCAACGCAATTCCAGGTCGGGCGGTGGCTCCATGCCATCGGCCACCACCAGGAACGGCGGTTCCAGCAGGATCAGTTCGCCCATCTGGCGCTTGCGCGGTTCGTCGTCCAGCCGCTGGTAATACTGGATTTCGGGCTTGCCCAGCACCTGGATCCGGTTCGGGTGGATCAGGTTCAGGTGGCCCACCAGATCGGCGGCCGAAGTGGCTTCGCGAGCGAATTCGACGTCGAAGGCACGGTCGGCCCCTTCCAGACCGGCGACCCACGACAGTTTGATGTCGGCTGCGTTGTCGTCGAAGATCGACTGCGAGGTGACGCCGGTGAGTTCCATGCGGGATGACTTTCTACGAGGGGGCAGGGTATGGCTTCAGCCGGCCAGCCGGGCCGGCCTGCGGATCGTCACGGATGCCATTCGGTCAGCAACTGGTGGACGGCTTCGGGCGTGGGCAGCGTGGCCAGGCCTTCGCGCATCTCGCGATCCGACAGCAATTGTGCGATTTCCGAAAGAATTTCGAGGTGCTGCTGCGTGGCCTGTTCGGGCACCAGCAGGAAAATCAACAGCGAGACCGGCTTGCCGTCGGGCGATTCGAACGGAATCGGCTCTGCCAGGCGCATGAAGCCGGCCAGCGGCTGCTTCAGGCCCTTGATGCGGCCGTGCGGGATGGCCACGCCAGCACCCAGGCCAGTGGAGCCAAGCGATTCGCGCGCAAAAAGGTTGTCCGTGACGGTGGCCCGGGCCACACCATGGTTGTTCTCGAACAGGAGCCCGGCTTGCTCGAAGACCCGCTTCTTGCTGGTGACGGTGACGTCGAGGTGGATGTTGCCGGGTGGCAGCAATTTGGCCAAACGATTCATGGGCGATGCACGAGAAGTCAGGTTGGCGATACGGCGCACAAATGCCGTCCCGCCGGATGGGGCAATTCAGGATATCGAGTGCTTGGTGGACGCCCGCATTGGAACGTCCGGCTCATTATAGAGCAGGGCCACAGCGCGCTTGTGCGCTGCAGCGCCGGTGCCGCGGGTGGTGCCGCGGTTTGGCCGGCCGGATTGCCCACCCGGATATTGCCGCCAGCGCCTGCATGATCTTCCGTCATGCGGTATGCCGTGCGGGTCACCGGGACCGTTCTGCCTGTCGTTATTGTATGGCGCAGCATACACCGAGCGGCGCAAGATGCGAACACCCCCGGTGAATCAAATGGTTTCAGACGTGGCGCGAAGGTAACGGAGAGTTTCGGCCCGCCAGCGGCGTGCGCCCATCAAAAAAGCCGCGCAGATGCGCGGCTTTGCTTTCTTCCTATCAGTCCTTCAGGCGGACGCTGAAGTCCACCTCCAGGGGCAGTTCAGGAGTTGCCAGCCTATTGTTGCTGTAGTTGGGCTTCAGCCATCTGGTACTTGACCGCTTCCCGGTCATGGCCTTGCACGCGGTCCTTGTAGCGGATCACCTGCCGGTCGAGCTTGTCGACCAGACAGTCGATCGCCGCGTACAGGTCTTCATGGTGCGCTTCGACGAAGATGTCCTTGCCCTTGAGATGAAGATTGATTTCCGCGTACTGACGCTTGTCCTTTTCCTTGTGGTTGTCGACAGATAGCAGCACGCTCACGCCAATGACCTGATCGAAATGCCTGACAATTCGCTCCAGTTTCGTTTCCACATACTCACGCAGCGGCGGCGTGATGTCGAGGTGGTGTCCACTGATCTTGAAGTTCATAGCGCTTCTCCTTCTGAAAGAGCCGCACCAGGCAGGCGGTTGCGGCTCGGCTACAAAGACTTGCGGAGATTCACTGCGGGGATCTTCAGCGCTTCGCGGTATTTGGCCACCGTGCGGCGTGCGACCACAAAGCCCTGTTCGCCCAGCAATTCGGCGATGCGGCTGTCGGAAAGAGGATTCCTGGGGTCTTCGGCTCCTATCAGTTGCTTGATCAGCGCGCGGATCGCCGTGGATGAGGCCGCGCCGCCCGTCTCCGTGGAGACGTGGCTTCCAAAAAAGTACTTCAACTCGAAAGTACCCATTGGCGTGGCCATGTATTTGTTCGTAGTCACCCGGGAAATGGTCGACTCATGTAAACCGAGTGTATCGGCTATTTCCCGCAAAACCAAGGGGCGCATTGCTATTTCGCCGTGCGAAAAGAAGTTCTTCTGACGCTCCACAATTGCCTGCGACACCCGCAGGATCGTGTCGAATCTTTGCTGAATGTTCTTGATGAGCCACCGCGCTTCCTGCAGCTTCTGCTGCAGGCCCGCCGCACCCGCTTCCCCTTTTGCACCGCGCAAAATCTGCGCGTACATGTCGTTGATGCGCAGGCGCGGCATGACATCCGGATTCAGCTGTGCAATCCAGCCGCTGCCGCTCTTGCGCACGAACACGTCGGGCACCACGAAATCCGCTTCGGGGCGGCTGTACGCATGCCCCGGGTAGGGTGCCAGCGAGCGGATCAGATCGTGCGCTGCCTTTAATGCAATTTCGTCAACCTGCAGCGCTTTCTTGAGACGCGTGTAATCCCTGACGGCCAGCAGTTCAAGATGATGGTTGACGATGGACAGGGCCAGTTCGCGTTGCGGATGCTGCAGCCGCTTCAGTTGCAGGCTCAGGCATTCGGCGGCGTTGCGCGCGCCCACGCCTGGCGGATCGAAGCTCTGCAGCAGCGTCAGCATGGCCTGCACTTCCTCGATCTCGAATTCCAGCTCTTCGGGCAGTTCGGTGCAGATTTCCTCGAGTGACGCACTCAGGTATCCGTCGTCGTCGAGCGATTCGATCAGAAAAATGGCCAGGCCCTTGTCGCGCGCCGAAATCTTCAGCGGCGTCAGCTGTTCCATCAGGTATTCGCGCAGCGTGGGGTCCGCGTCGCGCAACTGCATCGGCGTCTTTTCGTCTTCGTCGTTCTGCGGACGGCGAGCGAAGTCGTCCAGGCTCCAGTCGCTGCCATAGTCTTCGCCCGCGGAATCGCCAAAACCTTCGTCGTCGCCACCGGCCGCGTGCTCGCCGCGGTCGTCGCCGTTGGCCTGCGGCTCGGCCGGCGCCGGCGCCGGGGCGCTCTGCAGGTTGACGGAGCCGTCTGCCGCCACGCGAAGCGGGCTTTCGATCCAGTCGTTCTCGCGTTCAAGCAGCGGGTTTTCCGTCAGCGCCTGTTCCACCTCCTGTTGCAGTTCGAGTGTGGAAAGCTGCAGCAGTCGAATGGACTGCTGCAGTTGCGGCGTCAGGGCCAGATGCTGGGAGAGGCGGAGCTGAAGCGAAGGTTTCATGCGACCTATTCTATGCGCATCTTTCCGTTGTTGGAACGGAATTTGCTACATCCTATCGCTTCGGGTTCCTGATCGGAAACGGCTTTGGAAAAACCGTTGGCAAGTGCGGTAAAAATGACCTGCCGACGACGCGCCGGACGGCGCGTCGGAAGAGTGGCCGCAAGGGCGGCCGGGGCCTCACATGCGGAAGTTTTCGCCCAGGTAGACGCGTCGCACCGACTCGTTGGCGATGATTTCCTCAGGCTGGCCGGCGGCCAGCACGGTGCCTTCGCTGATGATGTACGCGTGGTCGCAGATGCCCAGCGTTTCGCGCACATTGTGGTCGGTGATCAGCACGCCGATATTGCGCGCCTTCAGGAAGCTCACGATCCGCTGGATTTCGCCCACGGCGATCGGGTCCACGCCTGCAAACGGCTCGTCGAGCAGGATGAAGCGCGGCGACGACGCCAGCGCGCGGGCGATTTCCACGCGGCGGCGCTCGCCGCCCGACAGCGACAGCGCGGGGTTGTTGCGCAGGTGGGCAATCTGCAGGTCGTCCAGCAGCGAATCCAGGCGGCGTTCGATCTCGGCCTTCGGCAGCGGCTTGCCGTTCTCCAGCTGCAGCTCCAGCACCGCGCGGATGTTCTCTTCCACGTTGAGCTTGCGGAAGACCGACGCTTCCTGCGGCAGGTAGGACAGGCCCATGCGGGCGCGCTCGTGAATGGCCAGGCCGCTGATGTGCTCGTCGTCCAGGACGATGTCGCCTTCGTCCAGTGCCACCAGGCCCACGATCATGTAGAACGACGTGGTCTTGCCCGCGCCGTTGGGACCAAGCAGCCCCACCACCTCGCCGCTTTTCACGTCGAGCGATACGTCCTTGACCACCGTGCGCGTGCCGTAGCGCTTCTTCAGGTGACGCACGACCAGCGTGCTGCTGTCGGTGCGGACGGCGGATGCGTTGGACGGGGCAGAGGCGGCGAGCGTGGCGGTATCGTTCATCAGGACTGGCTGGAGGTAAAACGTTAAGGCTTGGGCGCAGTGGACGGCTTCAGGTCCAGCGGCGCGCCGGACGCGGCCGGGGCGCTGGCGTCCGCGCGCGGCGACAGCACCGCGCGCACGCGGCCCGACGTATTGCCGGCCGTGGTGTTGGTGTCGCCACCGGTGGCGGTGTAGTACTCGTTGCGGCTGTCATAGGTAATCACCGCGCCACGGATCTCGTCGATGATCTTCGCGCCGACGCCGGACACGCGTGCCGCGCGGGCATGGCCGATCAGCTTGTTGATCTCGGACTTGCCGTCGTATTCGATGCGGTCGCCCCAGCCATCGATGTACTCGTCCACGCCGTCGCGCTTCTGGCGGATATACGCCTGATGGCCGGGCTTGGCCGTGGCGATGGCGTACTGGTAGCCCTCGGGGTCGGTGCGCAACTCGGCCGCGTCGGACTTCAGCACCATCGTGCCCTTGGTCAGCACCACGTTGCCCGTGAGGGTGTAGATCTGCTTGACGTCATCGTAGTTGGCGTTGTCGGCCTCCAGCACCAGCGGCTTGCCCTGGTCGGCGCGTTCGGCAATGGCCGGCGCGGCCAGCGTCAGGCCGAGAGCGGCGATGGCCGCCAGCAGGGCGGGCGCGAGGCGGCGACAGGGCGATGTCGTCAGGGATGCAGTCATGTTTGGCAAGTGGTGAGATAAAGACGGCGGCCAGGATGCGCCGGAGCGTTTGCGTCCCCCGGGGTCACTGGGTCCTGGCCTGCCCCTGCGGCGAGTTCATGATGATCGTGCCGCGTACGTTACCCAGCAATTGTACTTCGCGGGTGACGTTGTTGAAGATCATGCCGTTGGCATTCATGACCGACGGGCCGCGCGTCAGCTGTACCGCCTTGTCGGTCTTGACGATGTCGTCGTTGACCAGCAACTGGAAGTATTGCGATGCCGCGGTCATGCGCGGGTCCTTGGACGGGTCGACGCCGGCCTGACGGACCACGAACGCATTGCCGTAGAGATCGATGATCGAGCCCTCGGCGTTCATGGTGCCGCGGTCGGAGTTGGCCGTCACGGGCGGGCGGTCCGGCTCGTACGAGCGCATGGCCGGGGTGGTCACCTCGTAGGTCTGGTCGTCCTCGAAGTGCACCATCTTCACGCCCGTGAAGCGCAGCTTGGTGGTGCCGTCCTCGGCCAGCTCGGTGGACGAGAAGCGCTCCATCCAGTAGTCCGGCTCATGGCGCTTGACGCGCGACTGCTCGCTGGCCTCGCGCGGCGAGTTCAGCTGCACCAGCCAGAACGTGCTGCCGGCGACGATGGCCATCAGCAGCAGCGGCAGCAGCCGCATGATCAGGCCGGTGAGTCTGGACAGGAAGTCCGGCATCGTTCAGATGACCTTGGCGCGCGTCAGGTCATGGATATGGAGCGCGCCCACCAGGCGGCCATCGCCATCGACGACCAGCAGCTGGTTGATGCGGTTCGTTTCCATGATCTGCACGGCTTCCACGGCAAGCTGGTCCAGATGGACCGTGCGCGGATTGTGGTGCATGACCTCGCCGATCGGCACGGTCTTCCAGTCGCGAGGGGTTTCCAGCAGGCGGCGCAGGTCACCGTCGGTGAACACGCCCACGGCGCGGCCGTCGGGGTCCACCACGGCGGTCATGGCCATGCCCTTGCGCGTGATTTCCATCAGGGCCTGGGCCAGCGGCGTATTTTCGCGCACTTCCGGCACCGCGTTGCCAGTGCGCATGACGTCGCGCACGTGAGTCAGCAGCTTGCGGCCCAGCGCGCCGCCCGGGTGCGAGCGGGCGAAGTCTTCCTCGCCAAAGCCGCGCGCATCGAGCACCGCCACGGCCAGCGCATCGCCCAGGGCCAGCGCGGCCGTGGTGCTGGCGGTGGGGGCCAGGTTCAGCGGGCAGGCTTCCTGCGCCACGGCGCCGTCCAGGTGGGCGTCCGAGAGCTTGGCCAGGTTCGATTCGGGGTTGCCCGTGATCGAGATCAGGCCGGCGCCAATGCGCTTGACGATCGGGACAATCGACAGCAGTTCGGCCGTTTCACCGGAATTCGAGAAGGCGATCAGCACGTCGTCGCGCGTGATCATGCCGAGGTCGCCATGGCTGGCCTCGGCTGGATGGACGAAGAACGACGGCGTGCCGGTGGACGCCAGCGTGGCGGCCACCTTGCGGCCGATATGGCCGGACTTGCCGATGCCCGAGACCACCACGCGTCCGGTGCAGCCGAGAATCATCTCGACGGCCCGGGTAAAGGCGGGGGTCAGGCGGCCGGCCAGCGCCGAAACGGCGTCGGCCTCGATCTGAAGGGTGTGGCGAGCGAGCTCGAGTGCTCGATTCGCATCGAAATTGGCTATCATGGCGCTGGAGTATACCAACGAATGCGATGGCGTCTGGCCCGGCAATCCGCCCGGCGGCCGTGACGACCGCCGCGCTTGCCGTCTTTTGCCGGCGGGGTGCAGATGCCGGCTCAGGCGCGTGCCCGGCCGGCGTTTTTGAAGCCTGCCGAATGCATTCTCCGCTGGAACTGACCCTTGTGCTGCTGGCCGCCGCCGTTTTTGGCGTGGTGGCCTTCCGCATGCTCCAACTGCCGCCCATGCTGGGCTACCTGGCGGTTGGCATCCTGATCGGCCCCCATGCGCTGGGGCTGGCCAGCGATACGGGCCAGACCAAGTACCTGGCCGAATTCGGCGTGGTCTTCCTGATGTTCTCGATCGGCCTGGAGTTCAGCCTGAGCAAGCTGCGCGCCATGAAGCGGCTGGTGTTCGGGCTGGGCGGCTCGCAGGTGGTGCTGTCGCTGCTGGCCGTGCTGCCGGCCAGCTGGCTGTTCAGCTGGGCGTTTCCGCTGACCTGGCAGGCGTCGGTGGCGCTGGGCGGCGCACTGGCCATGTCGTCGACGGCCATCGTCGTGAAGATGCTGTCCGAGCGCATGGAACTGGAAAGCGAGCACGGCCGCAACATCATCAGCGTGCTGCTGTTCCAGGATCTGGCCGTGGTGCCGCTGCTGATCATCATTCCCGCCCTGTCGCGCGACCCGGGCGACCTGGCCTGGGCGCTGGGGCTGGCCACGGTCAAGATCGTGGTGGCCCTGGGCCTGATTTTCTTTGTCGGCCAGCAGCTGATGAGCCGCTGGTTCCACATCGTGGCGGCGCGCCGGTCGCAGGAACTGTTCATGCTGAACCTGCTGCTGGTCACGCTGGGCATGGCCGCGCTGACCGAGCGGCTGGGCCTGTCGATGGCGCTGGGCGCGTTCATGGCCGGCATGCTGATCTCCGAGACCCCGTACCGCCACCAGGTGGAAGAAGACATCAAGCCGTTCCGCGACGTGCTGCTGGGGCTGTTCTTCGTCACCATCGGCATGTTGCTGAACGTGCGCGTGGTGTTCGACCATATCTGGCTGGTGCTGGGCCTGCTGGTGGTGCCGATCCTGTTCAAGCTGGTGCTGATCACCGGGCTGGCGCGGCTGTTCGGGTCGCGCCAGGGGGTGGCCATCCGTACCGGCCTGGGGCTGGCGCAGGCCGGCGAATTCGGCTTCGTGCTGCTGAACCAGATCGACGGCATGGGGCTGGTGGACCCGGTGCTGATCCAGGTGATCCTGGCATCGATGCTGCTGTCGATGCTGGCGGCGCCGTTCCTGATCCAGTACAGCGACGCCATCGTGCTGCGCTTTGCCGCCAACGAATGGCTGATGCAGTCGCTGAACATGACCCGTATCGCCGCCCAGAGCCTGCAGACCGAAAAGCACGCCATCATCTGTGGCTACGGCCGCAGCGGGCAGAACCTGGCGCACATGCTGGAGCGCGAGGGCATTACCTATGTGGCGCTCGATCTGGACCCCGACCGCGTGCGCGAGGCCGCCGCGGCCGGCGATACCGTGGTCTATGGCGATGCCGGGCGGCGCGAATCGCTGATCGCCGCCGGTATCCACCGGGCCGCGCTGGTGGTGATCACCTACGCCAATACGCCGTCGGCGGTGAAGGTGCTCCACCACGTGCAGGAACTGGAGCCCGCCATGCCGGTGATCGTGCGGACGGTGGACGATTCGGAGCTGGATACGCTGCAGAAGGCCGGGGCCACCGAAGTGGTGCCGGAGATCATCGAGGGCAGCCTGATGCTGGCGTCCCACGCGCTGGTGCTGCTGGGCGTGCCGATGCGGCGCGTGGTGCGCGGCGTGCAGCAGGCGCGCGATGCGCGCTACAGCCTGCTGCGCGGTTACTTCCACGGCCGCGACGACGAGGAAGACATGGTCGAGCGCGATACGGTGCGGCTGCATTCGGTATCGCTCGGGCCCGAACATACGGCGGTGGGGCGGCGCCTGGGCACGCTGGGGCTGGAGCGCATCGGCGTGGAAGTCACGGCGGTGCGCCGGCGCGGCATCCGGGCCTTCGATCCCCAGCCCGAAACCGTGCTGGAGCCGGGCGACATTGTCGTGCTGCGCGGCACGCCGGAGGCGCTGGAATCGGCGGAAGAGCGGCTGGTGCGGCAGTAACCGCCCGAATTTCCCGGGCGAGCGGTCAGGCGGTGCGGGTTTGCCGTCCGTCCTGGGCTGCCGGACGGCGCGGGCCGCCACCATCGACCCACGAGGCGGGCAGGTCGCTTAGCACCGCCCGCGCATCAAGTGACCGGATCGGCACATTGGTATCGGCGGGGATACGGCCCTCGTTCTGCAGCAACAAGTAACGCATGCAGCACACTCGCAGGAACGAGGCGAAGTTGGCCGACAGCGACGCCTCGCCGCGATGCTCGGCCAGCTCGTCGTGCAGCCGGGCCAGCAACTGGTTCACGCTCATGCCGTCGCGCTGCGCCAGTTCTTCCAGCACTTCCCAGAACAGCGTTTCCAGCCGGATGCTGGTCGCCACGCCGTGCAGGCGCAGCGACCGCGACTGGGTCTGGTACGAATCCGGATTGGCCCGGATAAAGATTTCACACATGCGAACTCCCGTGAGCCGCGGCCGGGTGGCCGCGTTCGGAAGCCTCTACTCTACGATCCGCGTTCCCAGCACGGCAAGAAACTGTGCCAGCCAGGCCGGATGTGCGGGCCACGCCGGGGCCGTCACCAGGTTGCCGTCCGTATGGGCCTGGTCCACCGGGATATCGGCGTACTTGCCGCCGGCCAGCCGCACTTCGGGGGCGCAGGCCGGGTAGGCGGAACAGGTGCGGCCTTCCAGCACATCGGCCGCGGCCAGCAGCTGGGCGCCGTGGCAGACCGCCGCGATGGGCTTGTTGGCGTGGGCGAAGTGACGCACGATCTCGATCACCCGGTCGTTCAGGCGCAGGTATTCGGGCGCGCGGCCGCCCGGGATCACCAGCGCGTCGTAGCTGGCAGGGTTGACGTCGGCGAACGTCGCATTGAGCGTGAAATTGTGGCCGCGCTTCTCGGTATAGGTCTGGTCGCCCTCGAAATCGTGGATGGCGGTGGCGCAGGCGTCACCGGCCTTCTTGTCGGGGCAGACCGCGTGGACCGTGTGGCCCACCATCTGCAGTGCCTGGAACGGCACCATGGTCTCGTAGTCCTCGGCAAAATCGCCGACCAGCATCAGAATCTTCTTTGCCATAGCTGTCTCCTGTATGGTTACGGGTTGCGGACGCCCAAGCAGCCGGGCCATTGTGCGGCGGCAAGGCTGGGCGCGGGTGGTAACCCGTTACCGCATGAACTCATTCCAGACAGATTCCCATGGCAGATCCCATCATCCAGTCCCCCGATCTCGGCGATGTCACCGGCTACCTGCGTGACCGCATCCGCACCGTACCGGACTGGCCCCAGCCCGGCGTCCAGTTTCGCGATATCACGCCGCTACTGCAGAATCCCAAGACGCTGCGCGTGCTGATCGACGTGTTCGTCCACCGCTACATGGACCAGCAGCTGGACCTCGTGGCCGGCATCGACGCGCGCGGCTTCATCCTGGGCTCGATCATCGCGTACGAGCTGAACCTGGGCTTCGTGCCGATCCGCAAGAAGGGCAAGCTGCCGTTCCAGACCGTGGCCGAGGAATACGAGCTTGAATATGGCAGCGCCACCGTGGAAATCCATGCCGACGCCTGCAAGGCCGGCGACCGCGTGCTGCTGATCGACGACCTGATCGCCACGGGCGGCACCATGATGGCCGGCCGCAAGCTGCTGGAACGCCTGGGCGCCACCGTGGTGGAGGGCGCGGCCATCGTCGACCTGCCCGAGCTGGGCGGATCGAAATTGCTGCATGGCAGCGGGCTGCCGCTGTTCACGGTCTGCAAGTTCGAAGGGCACTGACGGCGGCGCAACGCTTCAGCGGGCGTCAGACCCCGTCCAATTGCCCCGTGTGACAGCGGGGCGCATAATGCCCCATTGATAACAACGCGATGACCGGGCGGCACGCCTCCTGCCACCCGCCGGCACCGGTCACAAGGGACGCACAATGGGCGTACTGCTTCATCTTCTCTCCGGCGTGGCGCTCCTTGTCTGGGGCACCAACATCGTCAAGGTCGGCATCCTGCGCGTGTACGGGGCCAATCTGCGCCACGTGCTCTCCGCCAGCGTGTCGAACCGCTTCAAGGCATTTGTCGCGGGCCTGGGTGTGACCGGGCTCGTGCAGAGCAGCAATGCCACTGCCGTCATCGTCAGTTCGTTCGTGGGCCAGGGCCTGATTGCCGTGGCCCCGGCGCTGGCCATCATGCTGGGCGCCAACGTGGGCACGGCCGTGATGGTGCAGGTGTTCTCTCTCGACCTGTCATGGCTGTCGCCGCTGCTGATCTTCGTCGGCGTGATCCTGCACCTGAGCTGGAAGGGCAGCAAGGCCGGCCATGTGGGCCGGGTGCTGATCGGGCTGGGTTTGATCACGCTGGCGCTGGAGCTGATCTCGATCGCCACGCGCCCGGTGGTGCAGGCTGCCGGCGTCAAGGTGCTGTTCAGCACGCTGACCGGCGATGCCGCGCTGGACATGCTGATTGGCGCCTTCCTGACCATCCTCTGCTATTCGAGCCTGGCCGTGGTGCTGTTCTGCGGCGCGCTGGCGTCGGCCGGCGTGGTGTCGATCCACGTGGCGATGGCGCTGGTGCTGGGCGCCAACCTGGGATCGGGCATCTCGGCCTTGCTGACCACGTCGGGCAACAACCAGCCCGGCAAGCGCGTGACGCTGGGCAACCTGCTGTCGCGGCTGCTTGGCTGCGTGATCGCGCTGCCGCTGCTGACCCAGGCCGAGGACCTGCTGGCCCATTTCGATGCCGACCCCCAGCGGCTGATCGTCAATTTCCACCTGCTGTTCAACGTGGCGCTGGCCGTGGTCTTGCTGGGCGCCACGGCGCCATTGGCCCGCCTGTGCGAATCCATCCTGCCCGGCCGCAACACCGGCGACAGCCAGGTGACGCCGCGCCACCTGGACCCCGCTGCGCTGTCCACGCCCACGCTGGCGCTGTCCAACGCCGCCCGCGAGGTGCTGCGCATCGGCGACCGCGTGGAGCAGATGCTGGAAAACCTGCTGCGCGTGCTGCGCACCAACGACCTGAAGCTGGCCAACGCCACGTGCCGGATCGACAACGAGGTGGACGACCTGTACACCGCGATCAAGCTCTACCTGACCCAGATCAGCACCGAGGCGCTGGACGAGCGCGACGGCCAGCGCTGGACCGAGATCATCTCGCTGACCATCAACCTGGAGCATGCGGGGGATCTGATCGAGCGTGTCATCGTCGATGCCCGCGAGAGGAAGATCGCGCACAACCTGTCGTTCTCCGAGGCCGGCATGCAGGAAATCGCCGAGATGCACGCGCGCGTGGTGGGCAACCTGCGGCTGGGCCTGTCGGTGTTCCTGACCGGCGACATCCGCAGCGCGCAGCAGTTGATGGCCGAGAAGGCCAATTTCCGCGACCTGGAACGCAAGTACGCGCGCTCGCACCTGCAGCGCGTGGCCGTGCAGACCGTCGAAAGCATTGAAACGAGTTCGCTGCACCTGGACGTGATCAGCGAATTGAAGCGGCTCAACTCGCTGTTCTGCGCCACCGCCTATCCGGTGCTGGAGCAGGCCGGGCTGATGAACCGCAGCCGCATGAAGGAAGACACGCCGGACAAGATTGGCGATGTGGCGGAGGCGCGCTAGCAGCTAGCAGTATCTGCCGTGCCCGCCGCGCCTGCCGTGCCCGCCGCGCCGTCCGCCTGGACGGCTGCGGCCCTGTCTTTCCTTATTTCCGCTTCAGCAGCGGTGCCAGGTACCTGCCGGTAAAGCTCGCCTTGCTGGCCGCCACGGTCTCGGGCGTGCCCTTGGCAATCACCTGGCCGCCGCCCGCGCCGCCTTCCGGTCCCATGTCGATCAGCCAGTCGGCCGTCTTGATGACGTCGAGGTTGTGCTCGATGATCACCACCGTATTGCCATGGTCGCGCAGCTTCTGGATGACGGCCAGCAGCAGTTCGATGTCATGGAAATGCAGCCCGGTGGTCGGCTCGTCGAGGATGTAAAGCGTACGGCCCGTGTCGCGCTTGGACAGTTCCAGCGACAGCTTCACCCGCTGCGCCTCGCCGCCCGATAGCGTCGTAGCCGATTGTCCAAGCCGGATATAGCCCAGGCCCACGTCCAGCAGCGTCTGCAGCTTGCGGCGCACCACGGGCACGGCGCTGAAGAATTCGTGCGCCTGCTCCACGGTCAGATCCAGCACCTCGGAGATGTTCTTGCCCTTGTACAGCACTTCGAGCGTCTCGCGGTTGTAGCGCTGGCCGTGGCAGACATCGCACGGCACGTAGACGTCCGGCAGGAAGTGCATCTCCACCTTGATGACGCCGTCGCCCTGGCAAGACTCGCAGCGGCCGCCCTTGACGTTGAACGAGAACCGGCCCGGATCGTAGCCGCGCTCCTTGGCCGCCGGCACGCCGGCAAACAGTTCGCGGATCGGCGTGAACAGGCCCGTGTAGGTGGCCGGATTCGAGCGCGGCGTGCGGCCGATGGGGCTCTGGTCGACGTTGATGACCTTGTCGAAGTTCTCCAGCCCCTCGATCTGGTCGTGCGGCGCCGGTTCGGCCGTGGAGCCGTACAGGTGGCGCGCCACGGCGTTGTAGAGCGTGTCGTTGATCAGCGTGGACTTGCCCGAGCCCGACACGCCGGTCACGCAGGTCAGCAGGCCCACCGGGATCTCGGCCGACACGTTGCGCAGGTTGTTGCCCGTGGCGTTGACGATGCGCAGCAGCCGTTCTTCGTCGGGTGCGGCGCGCTTTTTCGGCACCTCGATGCTGCGCTGGCCCGACAGGTACTGGCCGGTCAGCGACGCTGGCGACTGCTCGATCTGCGCAGGCGTGCCTTCGGCCACGATCATCCCGCCATGCACGCCGGCCCCGGGGCCGATGTCCACCACGTAGTCGCAGGCGCGGATCATGTCCTCGTCATGCTCCACCACCAGCACGGAATTGCCGATGTCGCGCAGGTGCTTGAGCGTGCCGATCAGGCGGTCGTTGTCGCGCTGGTGCAGCCCGATCGACGGCTCGTCCAGCACGTACATCACGCCGGTCAGGCCCGAGCCGATCTGCGAGGCCAGCCGGATGCGCTGCGCCTCGCCGCCCGACAGCGTGTCGGCGCTGCGCTCCAGCGACAGGTAGTCGAGCCCCACGTTGTTCAGGAAATTCAGCCGGGCCGAGATCTCCTTGACGATCTTGTCGGCAATCTCGCGCTTGGCGCCGTGCAGGTTCAGCGTCAGGAACCACGTCAGCGCGTCGCGCAGCGGCAGGCCGTTGATCTCGTAGATCGCGCGCGCCTGTTCGTCCTCGCCGATCTTCACATGGCGGGCCTCGGTGCGCAGGCGCGTGCCGTGGCAGGCCGGGCAGGCCTGGTTGTTCTGGTACTTGGCCAGTTCCTCGCGCACGGCCACCGAATCGGTTTCGCGATAGCGGCGCTCCAGGTTCGGGATGATCCCCTCGAACGCATGCGAGCGCACCGTGGTGCGGCCGCGCTCGTTGATGTACGTGAACGGGATTTCCTGCTCGCCGGAGCCGTGCAGCACCACCTGCTGCACTTCGGCGGGCAGGTCTTCGAACGCGGTCTCGGTGTCGAAATCGTAGAACGCCGCCAGGCTCTGCAACATCTGGAAGTAGAACTGGTTGCGGCGGTCCCAGCCCTTGATGGCGCCCGACGCCAGCGACAGGTTGGGAAAGGCCACCACGCGCTTTGGATCGAAGAACGTGATCTGGCCCAGGCCGTCGCAGTGCGGGCAGGCACCCATCGGGTTGTTGAACGAGAACAGGCGCGGTTCCAGTTCCTGCAGCGAATACGAGCAGATCGGGCACGCAAAGCGCGAGCTGAACACGTGCTCGTGGCCGGTATCCATCTCCAGCGCAATGGCGCGGCCATCGGCCAGGCGCAGCGCGGTTTCGAACGATTCGGCCAGGCGCTGCTTGATGTCGGCGCGCACCTTCACGCGGTCCACCACCACGTCGATCGAATGCTTCTCGGTCTTCTTGAGCTTCGGCAGGCTGTCCACCTCGTAGACCCTGGCCTCGGCCTCGTGGGCCGTGCCGCCGCCCGAGCGGATGCGGAAGCGCACGAAACCCTGCGCCTGCATCGAGTCGAACAGGTCGGAATGCTCGCCCTTGCGGTCGGACACCACGGGCGCCAGGATCATCAGCTTCGTGTCTTCGGGCAGCGCCAGTGCGGCATCCACCATCTGCGACACGCTCTGGGCCTGCAGCGCGATATGGTGGTCGGGGCAGTAGGGCGTGCCGGCGCGGGCGTAGAGCAGGCGCAGGTAGTCGTGGATCTCGGTGACCGTGCCCACCGTGGAACGCGGGTTGTGGCTGGTGGCCTTCTGCTCGATCGAGATCGCGGGCGAGAGCCCTTCGATCAGGTCGACATCGGGCTTTTCCATCAGCTGCAGGAACTGGCGGGCGTAGGCGGACAGCGATTCGACGTACCGGCGCTGCCCCTCGGCGTATAGCGTGTCGAACGCCAGCGAGGACTTGCCGGAGCCGGACAGGCCCGTGATCACCACGAGCTTGTTGCGCGGCAGGTCCAGGTTGATGTTCTTCAGGTTGTGGGTACGCGCCCCACGGATCTTGATTTCTTCCATATACCGTTCATTCGCCCGGTGGGCGGCCTGCGGAGGAGCAGGTCGGTCCCGCGGAAATTCGATGTGCCTGGCCAGACGCCTGGGGCGCCCCCCAAAGGGCGCCAGCCTGCCGCTTCACGCACATTTCACGCCTGGCCGAAGCCGGACGTGATGGAACAAGCGCGAGAAGCAAACCTGCTAATATACCGAACTTCGGTTTCCGGGGTTGCCCGGCGCCAAACGGGCTTTGGACGGCGAGGTGCCGGCGGGGTCGCGGGCATCGCGGCAACGTCTGTTGCATGGATGTCTGCGATGCCAGACAAGGCAACGTCCGGGCAACTTGCGGGCGCCCTTGCGTGTCGAAGCTGCCAGGCTGACCGACCCAGCGACCGAGCCAGATTTCCACATACGACCGCAATGCCGTCGAACCCCCCTTCCACTCCAAGTCTTTCCACCGAGCCCACCCGCGCCGAACCCGTGCGCGACCGCATGACCCGGGGTGAATTGCGCGCCAGCCTGTCGCTGGCCAGCATCTTCGCCCTGCGCATGCTGGGACTGTTTCTGATCCTGCCCGTCTTTGCCGAATACGCGCGGACGCTGCCCGACGGGCAGGACGCCCAGCGCGTTGGCCTGGCGATGGGCATCTATGGCCTCATGCAGGCCTTCCTGCATATCCCGCTGGGCTGGTTGTCCGACCGCGTGGGCCGCAAGCCCGTGATGGTGGCCGGCCTGGTGCTGTTCGTGGCCGGTGCGCTGATCGCCGCCTACGCAGACACACTGACCGGCATCACCGTCGGCCGTGCGCTGCAGGGCATGGGCGCGATCTCGGCGGCCATTACGGCCTGCATCGCCGACCTGACGCGCGAGCGGCATCGTACAAAAGCCATGGCGATGGTGGGCGGCAGCATCGGCCTGACCTTTGCGCTGTCGCTGGTGATTGCCTCGCCGCTGCTGCACAGCATCGGCATGTCCGGTATCTTCGGGCTGATGGGCGTGCTGGGCGTGCTGGCCATCGGCGTGACGCTGTTCCTGGTGCCCACGCCGCCACCGCCGCATCCGGTGCAACTGCCGTTCCGCAAGGTACTGCTCAATGCCGACCTGATCCGCCTGAATGTGGGCGTGCTGGCGCTTCATGCCAGCCAGGTGGCAATGTTCATGGTGGTGCCGGCGATGCTAAGCGACGCTGGCATGCCGCTGGACCAGCACTGGAAGGTGTACCTGCCCGTGGTGCTGGTGTCGTTCCTGCTGATGCTGGCGCCGATGATGGCCGCCGAGCGCTACGGCAAGGTGCGGCCGGTGCTGCTGGCGTCGGTGGCGCTGATGACGGCCGTCCAGCTGCTGTTTGCCACCGTTCACGGGCTGTGGCCGATCGTCGGCGTGCTGCTGCTGTTCTTCGTGGCGTTCAACGTACTGGAAGCCATGCAGCCGTCGCTGGTGTCGCGCTACGCGGCCGCCAGCCGGGGTGCGGCACTTGGCGTCTACAACACCACGCAGGCGATGGGCCTGTTCCTGGGCGGCGTGGTGGGCGGCTGGCTGCTCAAGCACGAAGGGCGCCCGGCGGTGTTCGTGGGCTGCGCGGCAGTGCTGCTGGTCTGGCTTATAATCGCCTGGAGCATGAAGGCGCCGCCGGCCCGCAGCAAGGACGGCGCCCCGGCAGTGGCGGCTTAGACACACTTTTTCACCTATCCGCAAAAGCCCGACACGCTTTTTCCCCGTATCAGCGGTAGCATTCGACACGCGCCCGACGGAGCCTCCGAACGGCGCGTGATGTCGTTTACGGTGGGGACGCGGGTCGCCGGCCCGCCGGTCTCAACTCACAATTTCGCGAATCTCGCACTACGTTTAACGCCGCGCTGAAAGGGCGCGGTCCTTGGAGAACTTCTATATGGCATCGGTCAACAAAGTCATTCTCGTCGGCAACCTGGGTGCCGACCCCGAAACCCGCTACATGCCCAGCGGCGACGCCGTGACCAATATCCGGCTCGCAACGACCGACCGCTACAAGGACAAGCAGAGTGGCGAGTTCAAGGAAGCGACCGAATGGCACCGCATCGCCTTCTTTGGCAAGCTGGCCGAGATCGCCGGCCAGTACCTGCGCAAGGGCTCGTCGGTCTATATCGAAGGCCGCATCCGCACCCGCAAGTGGCAGGACCAGTCGGGCCAGGACAAGTACAGCACCGAAATCGTGGCTGACCAGATGCAGATGCTGGGCGCTCGCCAGGGCGGCGGCGGTGGCGATGAAGGCGGCTACGGCGGCGGTGGCGGCGGCGGTGGTGGTTACAGCCGCGAATCGCAAGGCGGCGCCGGTGGCGGTGGCGGCGGCTACGGCGGCGGCCGCGCCCAGGGCGGTGGCGGCGGCGGTGCCGGCCAGCAAGGCGGCCAGCGCCGTCAGCAGCAGGCCCCGTCGAACGGCTTCGAAGACATGGACGACGATATTCCGTTCTGATCGCCCATAAGCAGGTGTCGCAAGAAAGAAAAACCCCGCATGGATGAACTGCACCCCAAAAGTTGGACACCCGTCCAACCTTTGGGGGTCAGTTCAGGAAGCGGGGTTTTTCTTTTGGCAGCGAGCCGTAAAGCAACAGGATTCGTGGCGGGTGGGTGCCGCTGCGTGCGGGCTTCAGCTTGCGGAGGTCGGGCGTATCGAACACCGCTGGGACGATATTTGGCAGATCCGGGTCATCGGACCCTCCGGCCTTGTGGGTCGACCACGGCCTCTCCGTCTTCCTTGGCAAAGGCGCCTTGCTGCGGTGCTGGCAGGATATCCAGCACGACTTCGGACGGCCTGCACAGTCGCACGCCAAGCTCGGTGACGACGAAGGGGCGGTTGATCAGGATCGGGTGGGCCAGCATCGCGTCCAGCAGCCGGTCATCGGTCAGTGCTGGATCGGCCAGGCCAAGCTCGGCATAGGGCGTGCCCTTCTCGCGGATCGCCTCGCGCACGGTGAGCCCGGCATCGCGAATCATTGCCTGCAAGGTCTGCCGATCAGGCGGCGAGGTCAGGTACTCGATGACGGTTGGCTCGATGCCCGCGTTGCGGATCATCGCCAGCGTGTTGCGCGACGTGCCACAGGCCGGGTTGTGATAGATGGTGACGGTCATGGCAATTCCTCAGTGCGCTTCGTACCAGTGCTGCGAACGGTTGACGACGCCAACGACGAACAGCATCACCGGCACTTCGATCAGTACGCCGACGACGGTGGCGAGCGCCGCGCCAGATTGGAAGCCGAACAGGCTGATGGCGGTGGCCACGGCCAGTTCGAAGAAGTTGCTCGCGCCAATGAGTGCCGACGGGCCGGCCACGCAATGGGCCACGCCGAGCTTGCGGTTCAGCAGGTAGGCCAGGCCGGAGTTCAGCAAGACCTGGATCAGGATCGGCACGGCCAGCAGCAGGATGATCAGCGGCTGTTCGACAATGGCATTGCCCTGGAAGCCAAACAGCAGCACCAGCGTAGCGAGCAGTGCGGTGATCGAGTAGGGGCCAAGGGCACCGACCACGCGCTGGTAGGTCGCTTCGCCGCGCGCCAGCAGTACCTTGCGGATGACCTGCGCGATCAGCACTGGCACGACAATGTAGAGCGCGACCGATGTGATGAGCGTGTCCCACGGCACGGTGATCGACGACAGACCCAGCAGCAGCGCGACGACGGGCGCGAAGGCCACGACCATGATCGCGTCGTTGAGCGCCACCTGCGACAGCGTGAAGTAGGGATCGCCCTTGCAGAGTTGCGACCAGACGAACACCATCGCCGTGCAGGGCGCCGCCGCCAGCAGGATCAGGCCGGCGATGTAGCTGTCGAGTTGTTCGGCTGGCAGCCAGCCCGCGAACAGGTGACGGATGAAGATCCAGCCCAGCAGCGCCATGGAGAACGGCTTGACCAGCCAGTTGACGAAGAGCGTCACACCGATGCCGCGCCAGTGTCCCGCGACCTGGCCCATGGCGCCGAAATCGATCTTGATCAGCATCGGAATGATCATGATCCAGATCAGCGCGCCGACCGGCAGGTTCACCTGTGCGACCTCCATGGTGCCAATGGCCTGAAAGACCGGGGGCAGCCATTGGCCGAGCAGGATGCCGGCGACGATGCAAAGCGCCACCCAGACGGTCAGGTAGCGCTCGAAGAAGCCGATGGCGGGGCGAGGCCCGGTGTCGGCCAATGCGATGTCGAGTTGTTCAGACATGATGTGTGATGCGTAGGCGCACGTGCCACCTCATTCGAGTGCAGGCATCGGCGCGCCGGAAAAACTCAGCAGCAGCCGGATTCCGGCGTGCAGCAGGTGGTCTTGGTGGATGGCTTCGGCGTGACGGTCACCGGGACCGGTACGCAGCACGCGGCGGTTTCGGCGCTGCGATCGCGTGATTCGCCATAGGTCGGGGCGCCACCGAGCGTGTGGAACGACTCCCAGGCGATGCCGGTGGGGTCCACCGACCAATGCTTGTTCGACGTCGCGTAGCAGCAGTTCGTTTCGGACTGTGACTGTGTGGGCAACTCGGCGCTGGTCAGCCGTGCCTGCATTTCTGCAAGCTCCGCGTCCGTCTCCACCTGGATGCCCAGGTGGTCCACGCCGAGCTTCCCGGTGCGATTGGAGATCGCGAAGTTCACGCGCGGGTCGTCCAGCGCCCACTTGGCGTAATCGTCCCGGACGACGGTCGGTTCGGCGGCGAAGAGGGCAGCGTAGTAGCGGATGCTGGCCGGCAGGTCGGCCACGCTCACGTGGACGTGGAAGCGTTTCATGGTTCAGGACTCCGTGGTGGCGCAACAGGCGGCAACCGGCGAACACGGCACGCCGCCGCAACAGTTCTCGGTGAGGTAGCCCAGCAGGGCGTTCATGGTCTCGAAGCGAGCCATATAGATGATCGAGCGGCCCTCCTGGCGGCTTCCCAGCAGTCCCGCGCGGTGCAATTCCTTGAGGTGGAAGGACAGCGACGACGCTGGCATCTCCATCTGTTCGGCAATGCGCCCGGCTGGCAGGCCTTCGGGGCCGGCCTGTACTAGCAGGCGGAAGACAGCCAGGCGAACAGCGTGGGCCAGCGCAGCAAGCGCTTCGAGAGCGTTATCGGTTTCCATGATTCGAATATAGTCGAATAATAGAAATATGACAATCAACGTTGCTGACGAAGGGCGGTACTCGTTTATTCAATTATTTTGAATAACTATGACGACGATAGCCCACTTTCTCCGGGGTGGCGGTCGCTATAGTTCTGCACATGGACAGCGCAGCAACGCAGCGAAACGAACGAAGCGAAGCCAGCGCCGCCCGATAAATCCTCAAACTTATTGAATCACCCTTTATTCCGGAGAACAC
>NZ_BBQI01000095.1 GCF_001652915.1 Cupriavidus sp. D384 | reverse complement strand
TCCCGAACTGCTCGACGTCTTCCCGGGCAAGGAAACGCTCGAACGCACGTCGATGAATTCGTGGGACGACCAGAAGGTGCGCGATTCCCTGGCCGCCAACGGCCGCAAGAAGATCGTGGTGGCGGGCCTGTGGACCGAAGTCTGCAACACGACGTTCGCCCTGAGCGCGATGCTCGAAGGCGACTACGAGATCTACATGGTGGCTGACGCCTCGGGCGGCACCAGCAAGGAAGCGCACGACTACGCCATGCAGCGGATGATCCAGGCCGGCGTGGTGCCGGTGACGTGGCAGCAGGTGCTGCTGGAATGGCAGCGTGACTGGAAGAACAAGGAAACGTATGACGCGGTGACGGGCCTGGCGAAGGAACACTCGGGCGCGTACGGCATGGGCATCGACTACGCCTACACGATGGTCCACAAGGCCGCGCAGCGCACGCAGACCGCGCACCCGTCGATCGCCCCGGTGCATGCACCGGTGATCGAGTACTGATATCCAGGGTTGGTGGCGCGGCATCGAGAGCCGGGCCACCCTGAACAAGCGCAGGCGAACAGGCCAACAGGCGAACAGGCGGCACCACCATGACATCCCATCACAAAATCGGTCGCAAGCTGGAAATGGCCGCCGTCGCCTTCGCGACCGGATTTTCATCCCACGGGCACACCTCGTCGTCCCTGGGCGTATTGGCTGGAACGCTGGCGGTTTGCGCCCTGGTCGCACGCAGCGCCTTCAACAAGCGTCAGCAGACGGTAAGCCTGGCGCTGATCGCCCAGGCATGACGAGCAACGACGCCGTGTGCGTACCAAAGAGAATCGAAAAATGACCCAGCAGTTTCCGACCTTCGCCGACCTGTTCGCCCAGCTCGGGCTACCCGCCGACGAAGCCGCCATCGCCGATTTCATCGCCGCGCATTCGCCTGTACCACGCAGCGTCGAGCTGTGCGAGGCACCTTTCTGGACGCCGTCTCAAGCCGCCTTGCTGCGGGACGAGTTCACCGACGACGCCGACTGGGCATCCGTGGTCGACCAACTGAATCTTGCGTTGCGCGGTGCCGCCTGACCGGTTTAGGTCGATATCGGGATTGCATGGCATGTAGTCGGCACTATCCACGCGCGGCGTATTGGGCACATCGCGCTGGCCCGACGAGACTGTAGACCTTGTGACAAGGTTGAAGTACACGTTGCGGCAATCTACGATGCCTCGCATGAACGCCGCTCATTCCCCGATCGCCGCCGGCTGGCGGGTCCTTGTTATCAGCCTGCCCACCACGGCAGCCACCGCCCGCATGCGCTTCTGGCGAGCGATCAAGGCGCTGGGCGGGGCGGCCCTGCGCGATGGCGTCTATCTGGTTCCGGATCGGGCCGAATTGCTGCAGCCGCTGCAGGCGATTGCCGATGACGCGGCCGATCAGGACGGCAAGGTCTGGTTGCTATCGGTCGTGGCTACATCGGACCAGGAGACCGACTATCGGCGATTGTTCGACCGGTCGGCCGAATACGCCGACTGGACGGCCGAGCTGGCAGCCGCCCGCCAGGCCATCACGGGCCTTGGAGAAGCCGAGTTGTTGCGGGCAGCGCGCCGGCTGGGACGCGGCTACGACGCCATCCGGAGGACAGACTTCTTTCCTGGCGAGGCAACATCGATTGCCGAGGCAAAGTGGCGCGATTTCAATGCAGCGGTTGATGCAACGCTGTCTCCGGGTGAGCCTCACGGCGTCGCCGGGGCCATTGCCCGGCGCGATCCGACGCAGTACCAGGGGCGCCGCTGGGCCACGCGCAGGCACCTCTGGGTCGACCGCGTCGCCTGCGCCTGGCTGATCCAGCGCTTTATCGATCCGCACGCCACGTTCCTGTGGCTGGACGATTTGCGGCAGTGTCCGGACGATGCCCTCGGGTTCGACTTCGATGGCGCGACCTTCACGCATATCGGCGACCGCGTGTCGTTCGAGGTGCTGATGGCAAGTTTCGGGCTGGACGAGGACAAGGGGCTGTCAAAGCTGGCGCAACTGGTTCACGTGCTCGATGTCGGTGGCGCACCGGTCGCGGAGGCCAGCGGATTCGAGGCCGTGCTGACCGGGGCGCGCACGCGGATGCCGGACGACGACGCCTTGCTGCAGGCCATGGGCCCGGTGCTGGATTCGCTTTACACCCACTACGGTAGCGCAAGCCGCCGCAAGCGGTAGCGCAAGAGGACATCGGACATGAACCCGCAAGACACGACTCCCACCGACGAAGTCGGGCAGGATGGCCCCCGGTACAGCCTCTGGCAGCTGGTGTTCTACATGCTGCGCCTGGGCACGCTGGGTTTTGGCGGGCCGGTGGCGCTGGCCGGCTACATGCATCGCGACCTGGTCGAGCGCATGCAGTGGATTACCGATGCGGACTACAAGGAAGGCATTGCGCTGGCGCAACTGGCGCCGGGCCCGATGGCCGCGCAACTTGCCATCTATCTGGGATATGTCCACTACCGCATTGCTGGCGCGACGCTGGTTGGCATCGCCTTCGTCCTGCCGTCGTTCCTGATGGTGCTGGCGCTGGGCTGGGCTTATACACGGTTCGGCGGGCTGACCTGGATGCAGTCGGTGTTCTACGGCGTGGGGGCGGCGGTGATCGGCATCATCACCCTGAGCGCGTACAAGCTGACCAACAAGAGCGTGGGCCGTGACCCCTTGCTGTGGGGCATCTACCTGGTACTGGCGGCGGTCACGGTCATCACCGAATCGGAAATCGCGTGGCTCTTCGTTGCCGCGGGCGTGCTCGCATGGTTCTGGCGGGCACCGCCCAAGTGGCTGCGCGAGCGCGGCGTCAATGCCGTCGCTGCCGCGCAGCTGCCGATGGCCGGGGGGTTCGCCAGTAGCCTGGACTGGCCGCTGCTCCTGCAGATCGGCGTGTTCTTTGCAAAGGCCGGCGCCTTCGTTTTCGGCTCGGGACTGGCGATCGTGCCGTTCCTGTACGGCGGCGTCGTGACCGAGCATCACTGGCTCAACGACAAGCAGTTTGTCGATGCGGTGGCGGTTGCCATGATCACTCCCGGGCCCGTGGTGATTACCGTGGGCTTTATCGGGTATCTGGTGGCCGGCCTGCCCGGCGCTGTCGTGGCCGCGCTGGCCACGTTCCTGCCCTGCTATCTGTTTACGGTCATCCCGGCGCCGTATTTCAAGAAGTACGGCAAGCGGCCGGCCATCATCGCATTCGTGGATGGTGTGACGGCGGCGGCCGTGGGCGCCATCACGGGCGCCGTGATCGTGCTCGCCAGACGTTCGTTGATCGATGTCCCGACCGTGGTGCTGGCCGTGGTCACGATGCTGTTGCTCTGGCGTTTCAAGAAACTGCCAGAGCCGGTGATCGTGCTCGGCGCGGCCATTGCCGGGCTGATCGCCTACCCGCTGCTGCGCGGCTGATGTCAGCCAGCGCTGGCGGATATTCAGGAGCCCATCATGAAATGGATTACGCGAGAGCGTCCCAAGATCGACCGGATTGCCTGTCCCTGGCTGGTGGCCCGGTTCATCGACCCATCGCCCGAATTCCTCTATGTGCCGGCCGGCGACGTGCTGGCCGAGGCGGAGCGCAGCGGGGCGATACCGTACGACATTCCCGGCGTGGAACTGTCGCATGAAGGCGAGCTGTGCAGTTTCGACGCCTTCCTGAAGAAGTACGAACTCACGGACCCGTCGCTCGGCCGCCTTGCAGCAATCGTCAGGGGGGCCGACACATCGCGGCTGGACCTGACCCGCGAGTCGGGCGGCCTCTATGCCATATCGCTGGGCCTGTCGAAAACCTTCGCCGACGATCACGACATGCTGCGCCAGGGCATGGTCATGTACGACGCCCTGTACGCCTGGTGCAAGGATTGCCAGGGCGAGACGCACAACTGGCCGCCGGCCATGCCGGTCTGAGCCGATCCGGCTCGCGAGCCGCGCCGTTCGCCTGCGACGGCACGCTTCCGGCATCTCAAGTGCCTTTGAGGTATCAATATGGTGAGGGATGACATCGGGCGTGGCGGCATTGACGGCCTGCCGCGCTGTGCGTCCCTGTAGAATGTCGGCCTGTTGGCTGGTCACCCGGCGTTGTCCATCGGTCAAGCCGGTGGACGGTACGCCAAGTGACCGATTGCTCACGCGTTCAGCGACCTCTGCGGATCGCCTTGCCGATTCCGCGCCCAATTCCCGCTTTCCCGACCGTGCCGGCTGACAACCCGGCGCGGTGGGCAATTGTGCGCGGCGCCGGGCGCGGCCCGGGCGTGCGCGGCCAATTGCGCCGATGGGCGCCAATGGGCGCCGGTGGCGGCGATCCTGCCATCGGTGCGGCGGCACATGTTGCCGCGCCCTTAATCTCTCCTCGACATCATGAAAAAAATAGCAGCCGTTCTCCTGATTTCCGGTCTTTCGTTGCTGGCCGCCTGTGGCAAGAGCGATCCGACGCCGGCGGCAAAGCCCGCCAGCGCCAGCACCAGCATCGTGGTGGGCCTGGACGACAACTTCCCGCCGATGGGCTTTCGCGATGCCAGCAACCAGCTGGTTGGCTTCGACATCGACATGGCAAAGGAAGCGGCGCAGCGGCTTGGCATGACCGTGGAATTCAAGCCGATCGACTGGAGCGCCAAGGAAGCGGAACTGAACGGCAAGCGCGTTGACGTGCTGTGGAACGGCCTGACGATCACCGAGGACCGCAAGAAGAACATCGGCTTCACGGCACCGTACATGACGAACCACCAGATCGTCATGGTGACCGAAAAGTCGCCGATCCAGACCAAGGCCGACCTGGCCGGCCGCATCGTCGGCGCGCAGGACGGCAGCAGCGCCGTGGACGCCATCAAGAAAGAGGCGACCGTGGCCGCCAGCCTGAAGGAACTGAAGTCGTTTGGCGATAATGTGACGGCGCTGATGGACCTCTCGGCCGGCCGGCTCGACGCCGTGGTGGTCGACGAAGTGGTGGGCCGCTACCTCGCCAGCAAGCGCGCCGGCGAATACCGCATCCTGACCGAGAACTTCGGTACCGAAGACTACGGCGTGGGCGTGCGCAAGGACGACGCCGAACTGCTGGACAAGCTGAACAAGACGCTGGCCTCGATGAAGCAGGATGGCACGGCCGCACGCATCGCCACCCAGTGGTTCGGCGCGGACATCACGAAGTAAGGACAGCCAACTCGCAGGCAGCGCAGGGTTCGGGAAACGCAGTAATTTGCACCGGCCCTGTTGCACTTGCGGCGTAACGTTTCAGCATGGACTACGTTCTTTCTCTCCTGCCTCCGATGGTGGAAGGGGCCAAGGTCACCTTGACCCTGTTCGCCATCACGCTGGGCCTGTCGGTGCCGCTGGGCCTGGCGCTGGCCCTGCTGCGAATCTCGGCGTGGGCGCCGGTCAGTGGCCTTGTGAATGGCTATATCTGGCTGATGCGCGGCACGCCGCTGATGCTGCAGATGCTCTTCATCTATTTCGCGCTGCCGTTCGTGCCCTATGTCGGCATCCGGCTGCCCGATTTTCCCGCTGCCGTGGTCGCCTTCGCGCTGAACTACGCGGCGTACTTTGCCGAGATCTTCCGCGCCGGCATCCAGTCGGTGGAGCGCGGCCAGTACGAGGCCAGCAAGACGCTGGGCCTGAGCTATTTCCAGACCATGCGCCGGATCGTGCTGCCCCAGATGATCGGCCGCGTGCTGCCTCCGGTGAGCAACGAGACCATCACGCTGGTCAAGGACACCTCGCTGATCTACGTGCTGGCGCTCAACGACATCCTGCGCACCGCGCGCAGCATCGTGCAGCGTGATTTCACGACAACCCCGTTCCTGGTCGCCGCGCTGTTTTACCTGGTGATGACGCTGGTTCTGACGTGGCTCTTCCAACGTCTGGAAAAACGCTATGCACGATACGAACAATAAGAACGCCGGCGTGCGCGAGCGCCCGTTGATGGTGTCGGCCCAGGACATCCACAAGTCCTTTGGCCCGCTCGAAGTGCTCAAGGGCGTGTCGCTGTCGCTGCGCAAGGGCGACGTGACCGCCGTGATCGGCCCGTCGGGGTCGGGCAAGAGCACGCTGCTGCGGTGCCTGAACCATCTGGAAGTCATCGACCGGGGCACGCTGGAAATTGAAGGCGAAGTGCTGGCCGCCACCGACGGCGACGGCGTGCGCTATGCCAAGGGTGCCGACCTGCGTCGTATTTGCGCCAAAATGGGCATGGTCTTCCAGTCGTTCAACCTGTTCCCGCATCTGACCGTGCTGCAGAACCTGGCCGAGGCACCGATGACGGTCAAGGGCATGTCGCGCGACCGCATCATCCCGCTGGCCGAAGACCTGTTGCGCAAGGTGGGCCTGTTCGACAAGCGCGACAGCTATCCGTCGCGCCTGTCGGGCGGCCAGAAGCAGCGCGTGGCGATTGCCCGTGCGCTGGCGATGGAGCCGGACATCATGCTGTTCGACGAGCCCACCTCGGCGCTCGACCCCGAACTGACCGGCGAAGTCCTGCGGACCATGCGCCAATTGGCGGACGAACATATGACGATGCTGGTGGTCACGCACGAAATGGGTTTCGCGCGCGAAGTGGCTAACCATGTGGTCTTCATGGATGGCGGAAAGGTGGTCGAGGAAGGCGCGCCGGAACAGTTGTTCGGGGCCCCCGTCCATGCGCGGACACGGGAATTCCTGACGCGCGTGTTCTGACGCCGCGCACGGAGGACACGCAAGGGGACACCCCCAGCGCGTGTCCTTTTGTCGCGTTTGTATCAAAGCTGTTGCAGGTAGAATGCGCCCCGCGGCACACGGCCCTCGTGTGCCGTCCGTGACGGCAGGTGCCGGCGAAGCCATCGCCGGTTAAACGGGAAACAGGTGCGTCGCCGCTCGTCCAGATTTCGACGAGAACCGGCAATGCCTGTGCTGCCCCCGCAACGGTAAGCAGGTTGGGAACCGTCAGGCCGATCCCTGGGATCGGCAGCCACTGCGCCAGCTTCAGGCGGCGCGGGAAGGCGATGGCACCCCGGCGCGCCATGTGCCGCCCTGCAAGCCCGGATACCGGCCTGTTGTCATCATCGATTTCCATTGCCCGGGCGGGGTCGTCCGGCTTCACGATGAAACACAACCTGTCCGCGCATTCCGCAGGCCGCTCGCGCTCGGCCCAACTTCGCTTACAGCTGGCGCGCGCGCGCCGGCCGCATCTGCTGGCTGCCTCGCTAGGCACCGTCGCCAGCCTCAATTTCCCGTATGCACTGGCCCAGGAGGCCGATTCCGACCGGAAGGAAGGCATGCTGCCGGCCGTCACGGTCAGCGAGACCGCTCAGGTCGACCAACCCGGACTGGCCCTGTCGACGCCCGAATACACCGGTAGCCGTCTGGGGCTGACGCCGCTGGAAACCCCGGCCAGTGTCGAAGTGCTCGGCGGCGAGAGCATCCGTGCGCGCGGCGATCAGTCCGTGCGCGAGGCCGTGACGCGCGCCACCGGTATCACCGGCAACCCGGCGCCCGGCAACGGCGGTACGTCGCTGACGGCGCGCGGATTCTCGGGGCAGGGCTCGGTCATGCAACTGCTCGACGGCACGCGCATGTACGTGGCGTCGGGCACCGTCACGTTTCCGTTCGATACCTGGTCGGTGGACCGTATCGAAGTGCTGCGCGGCCCGGCATCGGTGATGTATGGCGAAGGCGCCATCGGCGGCGTGGTCAATGTGGTGCAGAAGAAGCCGATCCGGGGACCCATCGAGAACGAACTGCAGATCACCGGCGGCACCGAGAAAACCGCGCGGGTGGCGTTCGACAGCGGCGGCCGCGTCAACGACAACCTGTCGTACCGCTTCGCCACGGCCTACAACCGCTCGGCGGGCTGGGTCGATCGCGGCGATTCGAACAACCTGATGGTGTCGGCGTCGGTGCGGCTGGATATCAACCCGGAATTCAATCTGACGCTGTCCTATGACGACGGCACCCAGCATCCGCAGCAGTACTTCGGCGTGCCGCTTGTCAACGGCAGCCTGGACACGTCGCTGCGCAAGAAAAACTACAACGTGGGCGATGCCCAGATCAGCTATCGCGACCGCTGGACGCGCCTGAACGCCGAATGGACGCCCAACGACCGCGTCACGGTGCGCAACCAGTTCTACTACCTGACCAGCCACCGCCATTGGCGCGACAGCGAGACCTACTCGTTCCTGCCGGCAGCGTCGCAGGTGCGCCGCACCGATTACCTGGAAATCCTGCATGACCAGGAACAGGTGGGCAATCGCGCCGACATGACGGTCAAGAGCCGCGTGTTCGGGATGGACAACGCCACGACGGTCGGGCTCGACATCAACAAGATCAACTTCACGCATTCGAACAACTCGCCGTATGGCGGAGCGTCCACGGTCAACGCGTACGACTTCGATCCGGGGATGTTCTTCAGTCCGCCGGGCATCGTCACGTCGCCGCGCCTGCGCACCAACACCACGCAGTACGCGCTGTTCGGGGAACATCGTATTTCCTTTACGCCGCAGTGGTCGGTCATTGGCGGCGTGCGTTTCGATCACGCCACGCTGTACCGTACCGATCTGGTCGCCAACACGGGCTGGGAGAAGACCTTCGCCAACACCACGTGGCGCGTGGGCACGGTGTACCAGTTCACGCCCGGCCTGTCGGTCTATGCGCAGTACGCCACGGCCACCGATCCGCTTGGCGCGCTGGTGACCACGAACGACGCGCAGCGCAACTTTGAACTGGCGACCGGCAAGCAGGTGGAAGTGGGGGTGAAGCAGGCCTTCTGGGGCAATCGCGGTGAATGGACGTTCGCGGCCTACGAGATCCGCAAGAAAAACCTGCTGTCGCGCGACCCGGTCAATCCGACGATCACCCAGCAGGTGGGCGAACAGTCGTCGCGCGGGCTGGAGGCATCGGCCAGCGTGGAAGTGCTGCGCGGCCTGCGCCTGGACGTCAACGGCACCGTGCTGCGAGCCCGCTACGACGATTTCAACGAGTCGGTTGGCGGCGTGGCGGTATCGCGTGCCGGCAATGTGCCGACCAGCGTGCCGCAGCAGGCCGCCAACGCCTGGCTGAGCTGGAACTTCATGCCGCAGTGGACGTTCGCCACGGGCCTGCGCTACGTGGGCGGCCGCTATGCCGACACGGCCAACAAGGTGCGCGTGCCGAGCTATACGACGGTCGATACCGCGCTGTCGTGGCGCGTGTCGAAGCAGGCGGCACTGACGCTGCGCGTCTACAACCTGTTCAACCGCGATTACGCCGAATCGTTTTCGAACGGCGGCCAGCAATGGTTGCTGGGGCGCCCGCGTGCGGCGGAACTGTCGGCCAACTTCTACTTCTGAGGCGGCCACAGGCGCGGGCTGCGACACCGGACACGAACCCCTCGCGGGGAGGGGGGAACTGTCACGGAAGCGTCATCTCACGCGCTTACATTTTCGTTCGAACATGCAAAGTGAGCGAACGAGCGTCGATGAGTCTGACCCCGCGGCAACGTGAAATCTTCGGCTGGCTGAATGATGCCGGCTACCTCAGTACCGAACAACTGGCGAGCCGTTTCGGCGTCAGCAGCCAGACCATCCGGCGCGATATCAATGAACTGAGCGTGCAGGGGCTGGCGCGCCGGATGCACGGTGGGCTGAGCCTGCCGGCCAGCCAGCACAACATCAGCTACCTGCAACGCAGCACCGCGCATGTCGAGCGCAAGCGGCGCATTGCCGAGGTGGCGATCGGCATGGTCGAGGCCGACGCCACGGTCTTCCTGGGCTACGGCACCACCGTGGCCGACTTTGCGCGTGCCCTGCCGGACGACCTGCCGCTGCGCGTGATCACCAACAACCTAGGCGCCGTGCATGCGCTGGCGGACAAGCCGCGCATCGAAACCTGGGTGGCCGGCGGCCGGCTGCGTGCCGGTGATTTCGATGTGATGGGCAGTGCCACATTGGACTTTGTACGACGTTTTCGGGCGCATGTGGCGATCTGCAGCGCGGCCGGCATCGACGCGGATGGCACGTTCTACGAATTCCAGCCCGAGGAGGCCGAGTTGAGCCAGGTGCTGCTGTCGCACAGCCATTTGCGCGTGCTGCTGGCCGACAGCAGCAAGTGCCTGCGCAATGCGCCCTGCCGGGTGGCCGGCCTGGACCAGATCGATCACCTGTTCACCGACTCCGAGGCCACCGACGCGCTGCCGGCGCTGCCGGGCCTGTGCGAGCGCGCCGGCGTGGCGCTGCACCTGTGCTGAGCCCCCGTCACTGCCGCCGCGCCGCGCGCCTTTCTTCCTGAATCCCATGGCCTATCTGCGACTCGAACAGCTGCAGCAGCGCTTCGGCGACCACGTGGTGCTGCGCGGCATCGATCTGGACATCGAACGCGGCGAGTTTATCGCGCTGCTGGGCGCGTCGGGCTGTGGCAAGACCACGCTGCTGCGCCTGATTGCCGGGCTGGACCTGCCCAGCGCCGGCCGCATCCATCTGGACGGGCGCGATGTCACCGCGCTGGAGCCCGCGCAGCGCATGCTGAGCATGGTGTTCCAGTCGTACGCGCTGTTTCCGCACCTGAGCGTGGCCGACAACATCCTGTTCGGGCTGCGCGCCCGCAAGGTGGCGCGCGACGAGCAGGCGCGCCGGCTGCAGCACGCCGCCGACCTGCTGGGGCTGGGCGCGCTGCTGGCGCGCAAGCCCGCGGCGCTGTCGGGCGGGCAGAAGCAGCGCGTGGCGCTGGCGCGTGCCATCGTGTCGCAACACCCGCTTTGCCTGATGGACGAGCCGCTGTCGAACCTCGACGCACAGCTGCGCGCGGAAATGCGTGCGGAACTGCGCAAGCTCCAGCAGCAGCTTGGCCTGACGGTGGTCTATGTCACGCATGACCAGGTCGAGGCGATGAGCATGGCCGACCGCATCGTGCTGATGCACCAGGGACAGATCGCCCAGACCGGCACGCCCACGGAACTGTACGAGCAACCGGCCACGCCGGTGGTGGCGCGCTTTATCGGCCAGCCGCCGATGAACCTGATCCGGCTGCCGGGCGCCGATCACTGGCTGGGCGTGCGGCCCGAACACATCGAACTGGGCGCAGGACATGCGGCAGAGGTGGTCCGCTCCGAATACCACGGCGCCGACACGCTGATCGAAGTGCGGCTGCATGACCAGCCGCTGCTGGTGCGCCACACGGGCCGCGTGGCCCCGGCACCCGGCGCCAGCCTGATGCTGCAGTGGCCGGCAGCGCGCGAGCATCGTTTTACGCTGGACGCGGCGCCGGCGGCCTCCAACGTTTTGTCCACCGCTTTACCCTGACTTTCCACTAGGAGCGTTCATGTCGTTCAAGACCCGATGCCTGGCCGTCGCGCTCGGCACCCTTAGTTGCTTCGCGTCGCTGGCGGCCAGTGCGGCGCCCACGCAGGTCACGATGTACTACCCGGTCTCGGTTGGCGGCCCGCTGACGCAGGTCGTGGACAAGCTGGTCGGCGAGTTCGAGCAGGCCAACCCCGACGTCAAGGTCAACGCCATCTACGCGGGCAACTACGACGATGCGCGCACCAAGGCGCTGGCTGCGCTGAAGGCCGGCACGCCGGTGCAGACGTCGGTGCTGTTCTCGATCGACCTGCATGAGTTGAAAGACCTGGGCGTGATCCGCCCGTTCGATGACTTCGCCACCACGGCCGAGGACAAGGCCTGGCTGAAGAGCTTCTATCCGGGCCTGATGGACAACGGCCGCGCCGACGGCAAGACCTGGGGCATTCCGTTCCAGCGTTCGACCATCGTCATGTTCTACAACAAGGACGCATTCCGCCAGGCTGGCCTGAACGCGGATCAGCCGCCGCGTTCGTGGACCGAGATGCGCGAGGCCGCTGCCAGGCTGGTGAAGCGTGACGGCGGCAACACCAGCCGCTGGGGCGTGATGATCCCGTCCACGGGCTACGCCTACTGGATGTTCGGCGCGCTGGCGAAGCAGAACGGCCAGACGCTGATGAACCCGGCTGGCACGCACACCACGTTCGATGCGCCCAAGGCGGTGCAGGCGCTGGAGTACTGGACGTCGCTGTCGAAGGACGGCGTCAGCCCGAAGGGCCTGATCGAATGGGGCACGCTGCGCCAGAACTTCGTCGAAGGCAAGACCGCGATGATGTGGCACTCCACCGGCAACCTGACGGCCGTGCTGAAGGAAGCCAGGTTTGACGTCGGCGTGGCGCCGCTGCCCGGCAACACCGAGCCGGGCTCGCCCACGGGCGGCGGCAACTTCTACCTGTTCAAGAGCGGCAGCGATGCCGAGCAGCGCGCCGCGTTCCGCCTGATCAAGTTCCTGACCGCGCCCGAGCGTTCGGCGCAGTGGAGCGTGGCAACCGGCTACATGGGCGTGAGCCCGGCCAGCTATGAGACGCCGACGCTGAAGGACTACGCCGCGAAGGTGCCGCAGTCGCTGGTGGCGCGTGACCAGCTGGGGGTGGCTACCGCCGAGCTGTCGACGCACCAGGCTGGCCGCGTGCGCAAGCTGCTGGAAGACGCGCTGCAGTCGGCCATCGCCGGGCAGCAGGAGCCCAAGGCCGCACTGGCCGGCGCGCAGGCGCAGGCCGACCGCGTGCTGAAGCCGTACCAGCGTTGATGACCGGGGAGCCGGCCCCGCGGCCGGCTCTTCCGTTCCCCGATCTTTCGCACGATTTCCTGCCTGGCCGGGCCCATCCCTGGGGACAGGCCCGGCGCCGACATCATGAAAGCCAGAATCCCTTCCTCCGGCCATGCCGCGCAAGCCTGGCTGATGCTGTTGCCGGCGCTGGTGCTGCTGGCCGCGTTCACCTACTGGCCGATCGTGGGCAGTCTCTGGCATAGCGTGCAGATGCAGGCCCCCGGCATCCCGCCCGCGTTCGCGGGCTTCGACAATTTCGCGGCGCTGATGGACGACCCCGTGTTCCGCCAGGCCGTGCGCAACAACCTCTGGTATGCGCTGGTGACCGTGCCGGTGTCGGTGGTGCTGGCGCTGGCGATGGCGCTGTGGGTCAACCAGCGCTACGCGGGGCGCGGCCTGCTGCGGCTGGCGTTCTTCACCCCGACCATGCTGCCGATGGTGGCCGCCGCCAATGTCTGGCTGTTCTTCTACGCGCCCGATATCGGCCTGCTGAACCGGCTGCTGGCGTGGGTGGGCATTGCCGGACGCAACTGGCTGGGCGACGTCGATACGGTGCTGCCCGCGCTGATGGTGGTCACCATCTGGAAAGAGGCGGGCTTCTTCATGATCTTCTACCTGGCCGCGCTGCAGTCCATTTCCACCGAGCAGCTCGATGCCGCGCGGCTGGAGGCGCCGTCGGCCTGGTACCGGCTGCGCCATGTGGTGCTGCCGCTGCTGGCGCCGACCACGCTGTTCGTGGTGGTCAACGCGCTGATCAATGCGTTCAAGCTGGTCGACCACCTGTTCGTGCTGACGCGCGGCGGCCCCAACAACGCCAGCACGCTGCTGCTGTACTACCTGTACGAGATCGCGTTCAAGTTCCAGGACGCGAACTATGCCGCTGCGCTGACCATCGTGCTGCTGGCGCTTCTGGCGCTGTGCTCGGCGATCCAGTTCTGGCTGTCCCGCAATCGCGTCCACTACCGATGACCTTCCTTCGCGCTGCCTTGCTACCCGTTGCCGGCGCCGTGGCCGGCCTGCTGTGGATCTCGCCGTTGCTGTTGCTGTGCTGGGGCGCCTTTCACCCCGGCGGCGAGGCGATGCGGCTGAGCCTGCAGACGCCGTGGGGTCTGGACAACTTTCCGCAAGCCTGGAGCGTGGCGCCGTTCGCGCGCTATCTGGTCAACACCGTCTGCATCGTCACGCTGCTGCTGGTGCTGCAGCTGACGGTCTGTACGCTGGCCGGCTACGCCCTGGCGCGGATGCAGTTTGCTGGCCGTGGCGCGGTGTTCGGCCTGGTGCTGCTGCAACTGATGGTGATGCCAGAAGTGCTGATCACCGAGAACTACCTGACCATCGCCCGTGCGGGCCAGGTGGACACCTGGCTGGGCGTGGCGCTGCCCTATATCGCCAGCGCCTTCGGCATCTTCCTGCTGCGCCAGACCTTCATGACGGTGCCGCAGGAACTGGAGGACGCCGCGCGCATCGAGGGCGTAGGGCGGCTGGGCATCCTGCTGAAGGTCTACGTGCCGCTGGCTCGGCCGACTTACCTGGCGTACGCGCTGGTGTCGGTCAGCTATCACTGGAACAACTTCCTGTGGCCGCTGGTGGTCACGCAGACCGAGGCCAGCCGGCCGGTCACGGTGGGCATGGCACTGTTCGCCGCGCCCGAGACCGGTGTCGACTGGGGCGTGCTGTCCGCCGGCACGCTGCTGTGTGTGGGACCGCTGGTGCTGGCCTTCCTGTTGTTCCAGCGGCAGTTCATGCAGTCGTTCATGCAGGCCGGCGTCAAGTGACAAGCCCCGGCCGGGGAGAGTGGCAAGGCCGGGGCGTCGTCGATCGCCCGCCCGACGGATCAGGGGTCGCGGCAGTGCTGCACCATCCATTTTTGTGCAGTGCACACCGATTGCGCGATGGTCCGCACTGACTGTTGTTTTCGCCGCAGGCGCGGCCTTGCTTTGGCGCACCCGGGACCTATGCTGAATCACACCGATCTCCGGCGTGTCATTTCCACAAAAAGGGTCCCATGGCATCCACCGCGCCTACTCCCACCCCTGCCCACGCACCGGCCCCGCATTGGCTGCGCTGGTTGCCCGGACTGGCGATGCTGCGCACCTACGAGGCCGCCTGGCTGCCTCGCGACCTGGCTGCCGGGCTGGTCCTGACGACCATGCTGGTACCGGTGGGCATCGCCTACGCCGAGGCGTCGGGCGTGCCCGGCGTGTACGGGCTGTATGCGACGATCATCCCGCTGCTGGCCTACGCGCTGTTCGGGCCGAGCCGGATCCTGGTGCTGGGGCCGGATTCGGCGCTGGCGGCCCCGATCCTGGCCGTGGTGCTGGGCATGTCCGGCGGCGACCCGATGCGCGCCGTTGCCACCGCCAGCCTGATGGCTATCGTCGCGGGCCTGTTCTGCATCGTGCTGGGCCTGCTGCGGCTGGGCTTCATTACCGAGCTGCTGTCCAAGCCGATCCGCTACGGCTATATGAATGGCATCGCGCTGACAGTGCTGGTCAGCCAGCTGCCGAAGCTGTTCGCGATCAAGATCGACGATGCCGGGCCGCTGCGCGAGTTGTGGTGGCTGGCGCAGGCCATTGCCGATGGCAAGACCAACTGGTACAGCTTCGCGGTGGGCGCGGTCAGCCTGGTGCTGATCCTGTTCCTCAAGCGCTTCGAGCGCGTGCCGGGCATCCTGATCGCCGTGGTGCTGGCGACCCTGGCGGTCAGCGTGTTCCGGCTGGATACCCAGGGGGTGAAGGTGCTGGGCGAGATCCCGCAGGGGCTGCCGGTGTTCGCGCTGCCGTGGTTCAGCGGCGTCGATATCGTCCGGATCGTGCTGGGCGGCTGCGCCGTGGCGCTGATTGCGTTTGCCGACACGAGCGTGCTGTCGCGCACCTATGCCGCACGCACCCATACGCGCGTGGATCCGAACCAGGAGATGGTGGGGCTGGGCGTAGCCAACCTGGCGGCCGGGCTGTTCCAGGGGTTTCCGATCAGCAGCAGCGCGTCGCGCACGCCGGTGGCCGAGGCGGCCGGCGCCCGCACGCAGCTGACCGGCGTGGTGGGCGCCATTGCCGTGGCGGCCTTGTTGCTGGTGGCGCCCAACCTGCTGCGCTACCTGCCCAACAGCGCGCTGGCCGCCGTGGTGATCGCCGCGGCCATCGGCCTGTTCGAGTTCAAGGATCTGCAGCGCATCTATCGCATCCAGCAGTGGGAGTTCTGGCTGTCGATGCTGTGCTTTGCGGCGGTGGCCGTGTTCGGCACGATTCCGGGGATTTGCCTGGCCGTGGTACTTGCCGTGATCGAGTTCCTGTGGGACGGCTGGCGGCCGCACTTTGCGGTGCTGGGCCGCGTGCCGGGCCTGCGCGGCTATCACGACCTGAAGCGCTATCCGCATGCGGCGCTGATCGACGGGCTGGTGCTGTTCCGCTGGGACGCACCGCTGTTCTTCGCCAATGCCGAACTGTTCCAGCAGCGGCTGACAGAAGCCGTGGAGGCCGCGCCGAAGCCGGTGCGCTGGGTGGTGGTGGCGGCCGAGCCGGTGACCAGCGTCGACGTCACGTCGGCCGACATGCTGCGCGAACTGAGCCAGAACCTGGCCGAGAACGGCGTGGCACTGCATTTCGCGGAAATGAAGGACCCGGTTCGCGACAAGCTCCGGCGCTTCGAGCTGACCGAGACTTTCCCCAACGCTTGCTTCCATCCCACGGTGGGTAGCGCGGTGGACGACTATATGACCAGTATCGGCGCCCGGAAGCTGGAGGAATGACGATGGAGCGATGTTGCTCCGGGATCTGCCGTGATGCGCGCCGTTGATGCGGCGCGTGCATCAATCCAAAGCAATTTTGCAATTCACAGCGGGCCCGGTTCCCGCGATGATGCCTGTCCAGATCCCGTCCCGGAGACAGACATGGCAGCCCGCCCCCGCATCACGGTCCTTGGCGATTACGAGCGCGCGCTTGCGCGCCTGGCCGACTGGTCGGCCATCCAGGCCCAGGCCGAGGTCAGCTTTCATCACGATCCGCTGCGTGGCGATGCGCTGGCGGCGGTGCTTCAGGGCACCGATGTCCTGGTGCTGGTGCGCGACCGCACCCCGCTGGACGCCGCCACGCTGGCCATCGCCAGCCGGCTGCGGCTGGTGGTCTATACGGGCACGCGCAACAATACGCTCGACACCGAAGCGCTGCGGGCGCGCGGCATTCCGGTCGCCAATACCCACTGGGGGCCGTCGAAGGAAAGCACGTGCGAGATGACCTGGACGCTGATCCTGGCGGCCGTGCGGCAGCTTGAGGCGCAGATGGCGACGATGCGTGCCGGGGGCTGGCGATCCACCGACAGCCTGGCGCTGCCCGGCGTGCTGCATGGCCAGCGGCTGGGCCTGGTGGGGCTGGGCGAGATCGGCAAGCGGGTGGCGCGGGTGGGCCAGGCGTTCGGCATGGAGGTGGTGACGTGGAGTCCGCACATGACGCCCGAGCGCGCGGCGGCGGAAGGCGCCACGGCCGTCAGCCTGGACGAACTGCTGCAAACTTCGCGCGTGGTCAGCCTGCATCTGGTGCCGGCCGGCGAGACGCGCCAGCTGATCAACGCCGAACGGATGGCGCGGATGCGGCCCGACGCGATCCTGGTCAACACGTCGCGCGCCGCGCTGGTCGACATGGATGCCTTGCCCCGCGCGCTGGATCAGGGGCGCCCGGCGCTGGCCGCACTCGACGTTTTCGATACGGAGCCCGTGCCGCCCGATCACCCGCTGCGCCGCCGCCGCGACGTGGTGGTCACGCCGCACATGGGCTTTGTCTGCGAGCCGGTGTTTGCCACGTTTGCCCAGGGCGTGACCGAAGCACTGACGGGCTGGCTGGCCGGGCAGCCGTAGGCGGTAGACAGTTGGAGGGGCGTCAGCCGCCCGCGGCGCCCATCGCTCCGAATCGCCACGACAGCCGCCCGGCCGCCTGCCTGACCAGCTGGGCTACATCGCTGTCCAGCGCGCTGTCGAAGCTGCCGCTGCTGCCCATCACGGCGATGACCAGCGCCAGCGCGCCGGTGTGATCGAACACCGGGGCGGCCAGGGTGTCGATGCCGGGCACCGGACGGCTGACCGCGTTGTCGATCCCTTCGTCGTGAATCTTGCGCCAGCGTGGCGTGGTGGCCTGGCGCGTTGCCGCATCCACCGGCACCCCGGCCATGCGGATCGCGTCCTGTGCCAGCGCCTGCGTGAGGACGTCGTCGGGCAGGTGGGCGGCGAAGGTGCGGCCGATGGCCGTGTTCACCATCGACAGCACCGTGCCCACGCGCAAGCTGACGTGCTGCGGGCGCGACGCTTCTTCCAGCCGGATCACCGTGGGCCCCAGCGGGCCGAACACCGCCATCGCCACCGACAGACCGGTGGCGTGGGCCAACGCGACCACCTCGGGCTCGGCCTCGCGCGTGGGCGACAGGCGCTGCAGGGCTACCAGTCCCATCTCCAGCGCCAGCATGCCGGCCTCGAAATCGCCATCGGCATTGCGTGCCAGCAGTCCGATCTTCTGCAGGCTCACCAGATGCGGGAACGCCTTGGCTGGCGCCATGCCGGCCGCGCGCGCCAGTTCGCCCAGCGAGAGCGGGCGGCCGGCGTCGGCCAGCGCATTGAGCAATTGCCCGGTGTTGTCCAGCGACTGGATGCCGCGCTGGGGTTTGTTGTCTTCCGCTTCGGTCATGTGGGTTCCATTGCCCGTGCGATGTCATCGATGGCCCCGCGCAGCGCGTGTGCCACCGGGCCCTGCCAGTCGACATCGATGGCACCGGTGGACCCGATGGCCGTCAGCACCAGGCGCAGCGCGCCATCGGCACCGACCAGCGGCAGTGCCAGGCTGCTGACGGCCGGGCTGGGCGAATCGATGCTGCGCTCCATGCCGCGCTGGCGCACGGCGGCAAGCTGTTCCGCAAAGGCAGGCAAGGCATCCGCAGATGCGCCGGCCTGCTGCTGGCGCCAGATCGGCTGCCAGTGCTGTTCGGGCTGGAATGCGCAATACGTGCGGCCGGTGGCCGTGGTCGACAGCGCCATCACGGTTCCCACGTGCAGGTTGACGTGCAGCGGCGACCCCGCCGATGCGTAGTGGACGATGGTTGGCCCCTGCGGCGTGGGCAGGCTGACGGCCACGTTCGAGCCGATGGCCGAGGCCAGCGCCTGCACGTGCGGGACGGCCGCGCGATAGGCGGGCGTGTGATCCAGATGCAGCATGCCCAGGCGCAATGCCAGCGGCCCGGGTTCGTAGCTGCCGTCGAGATGATCGCGCTTGATCAGCCCGAGCCGCGTCAGGCTGACCAGATAGGTGTGGGCCTGCGCCGGCGCCAGTTGCGCGGCGGCGGCCAGCTCGGCCAGGGCCAGCGGGCGGCGTGCATCGGCCAGCGCCTGCAGCAGGCGGCCGCCCACTTCCACGCTCTGGATGCCGCGCTGGGTCTTGCCGGCGGGTTCGCCTGGGGGTCGTGCCATGCCTGCCTGATGCCCTGTCTGTCGAAAGAGCCCAATGGTACGCGATGCATCGCCATCGGGCGGCCTGTCAGGCGCATGGCGCGGCGCCGGCGGATCGGGGTTTTCCCGGGTCGCCCACGCAGTCACAAGGCCTGGCGGCCTATTTAGCAAATAGCAATTGCATTTGCCATTGACTAAAAATAGTCGTCTTCCTAAGATTCTTCTACACCGATCCCCCCGATCCCATTCCTACACAGAAGACAACGAGGCAGACATGGCAAAAGCATTCGCATCCCAGGCCGACCTGGAAGCCAAGCAGATCACCTTCACCCAGCTTTCCGAAAATGCCTGGGCCTACACGGCCGAGGGCGACCCCAATTCGGGCGTGATCATTGGCGACGACGGCGTGATGATCGTCGACACCACTGCCACGCCGGCCATGGCGCAGGACCTGATCGCCCGCATCCGCGAAATCACCGACAAGCCGATCAAGTACGTGGTGCTGTCGCACTACCACGCGGTGCGCGTGCTGGGCGCATCGGCCTACTTTGCCGAAGGTGCGCAGCAGGTCATTGCCAGCCGCGGCACCTACGAGATGATCGTCGAGCGCGGCGAGGCCGACATGAAGTCCGAGATCGAACGCTTTCCGCGCCTGTTCGCGGGCGTGGAGACCGTGCCGGGCCTGACCTGGCCGACGCTGGTGTTCGAGCGCGAGATCACGCTGTTCATGGGCAAGCTGGAAGTGCGCATCGCCCACCTGGGCGCGGGACACACCAAGGGCGACACCGTGGTGTGGCTGCCGCAGCAGAAGGTGCTGTTCTCGGGCGACCTGGTGGAGTACGACGCCGCGTGCTACTGCGGCGATGCCCAGCTCGAACAATGGCCCGCCACGCTCGACGCGCTGGCCGCGCTGCAGCCTGAAAAGCTCGTACCGGGCCGCGGCCCCGCGCTGACCACCCCGGCCGAGGTGACCAAGGGCCTGGCCTATACCAAGGATTTCGTGTCCACGCTGCTGCAGGCCGGCCGCGAAGCCGTGGCCGACAAGCTCGACCTGAAGGCCGCCATGGCCCACACCCGCAAGTCGATGGATCCCAAGTTCGGCCATGTGTTCATCTACGAGCACTGCCTGCCGTTCGACGTGTCGCGGGCGTACGACGAGGCGTCGGGCATCACGCATCCGCGTATCTGGACCGCACAGCGCGATCAGGAAATGTGGGCCGCGCTGCAGGTGTGAGCCGGGAGAAAAAAGAACACAACCACACAAGTGGACGGAGACACCATGAGCAGCACCGAAGTCGACATCGACTACCAGAAGCAGACGTACGCCTACGCGCCCTGTGCCGAGCAGCAGGGCGGCCACCGGGCCGACGGCCCGCATCCCGTGATCGTGGTGGGCGCGGGGCCGGTGGGGCTGGCCACCGCGATCGACCTGGCGCGCCACGACGTGCCCGTGGTGCTGGTCGATGACGACTGCACGCTGTCCACCGGGTCGCGCGCGATCTGCTTTGCCAAGCGCACGCTGGACATCTTCGACCGGCTGGGCTGCGGCGACCGCATGGTCGACAAGGGCGTGCGCTGGCACGTGGGCAAGGTGTTCCTGCAGGACCGCCAGATCTACGCGTTCGACCTGCTGCCCGAGGCCGGGCACCAGCGGCCGGCGTTCATCAACCTGCAGCAGTACTACGTCGAGGGCTACCTGCTCGACTGCGCGCGGGCGATGCCGAATATCGACATCCGCTGGAAGAGCCGCGCCGTGGCCGTGGCGCAGCACCCCGACCATGTGGCGCTGACCATCGAGACGCCCGACGGCTGCTACACGCTGTGCGGCCGCTACGTGGTGGCGGCCGATGGCTCGCGCAGTCCGCTGCGCAGGATGCTGGGCCAGGAAAGCCACGGACACACGTTCCGCGACCGCTTCCTGATTGCCGATGTAAAGATGGAAGCGCCGTTCCCGGCCGAGCGCTGGTTCTGGTTCGACCCGCCGTTCCATCCGAACCAGTCGGTGCTGCTGCACCGCCAGCCCGACAACGTCTGGCGCATCGACTTCCAGCTGGGCTGGGATGCCGATCCCGTGGCCGAGCGTGCGCCCGAGCGCGTGATTCCGCGCGTGCAGGCGCTGCTGGGTCCGGATGCGAAGTTCGAACTGGAGTGGGTCAGCGTCTACACGTTTGCCTGCGTGCGCATGGACAGCTTCCGCCATGGCCGCGTGCTGTTCACCGGCGATGCCGCGCATGGTGTGTCGCCGTTCGGTGCGCGTGGCGCCAACAGCGGCGTGCAGGACGCCGAGAACCTGGCCTGGAAGCTGGCCTACGTGCTGCAGGGCAAGGCGCCCGACAGCCTGCTGGACACCTATGCCAGCGAACGCGAGTACGCGGCGGACGAGAATATCCGCAATTCCACGCGCTCCACCGATTTCATCACGCCGAAGAGCGCGGTCAGCCGCGTGTTCCGCGATGCCGTGCTGACGCTGGCCCGCGATCACGCGTTCGCGCGGCAGTTGGTCAACAGCGGCCGCCTGTCGGTGCCGGCCGTGCTGCGCGATTCGGTGCTGAACACGGCGGATGCCGATGCGTTTGGCGGAGCCATGGCGCCGGGTGCCGCGTGTGTCGATGCCCCGGTGGCCGATGCGGCTGGCAAGCCGTGGCTGCTGCAGCATCTGGGCAACGAGTTCGTGGCGCTGGTGTTCGGCCCGCCCGCCGGGCTCGATGCCGCGCAGGCCGATGCGCTGCGCACGCTGCAGCAGGGTGGCATTCCGCTGCGCGTGGTGTTTGTGACCGACGCGGCCATCTCGGCATCGGCCCAGGCCTGGCCCGGCGCCACGGTGCTGCGCGACACCGAAGGCCTGGCCGCCAACCGCTTCGACGCCCGCGCCGGCACCTGCTACCTGATCCGGCCGGACCAGCACGTATGCGCGCGCTGGCGCGGTGTCGATGTGGCCGGCATTGCCGCCGCGCTGGCCCGTGCCACCGGCAATGCGCCGGCATCGACGAACCTGGCGCCATCCGCCCCCGTGCAGGCACCGGCCCTGGCCTGAAGACCCGAACGCCGCCATCCGAAGGAGACAGGCCCGATGCCGCTCAATACCGCCCCCAACCTCGCGCGCCCCGATGATTTCTACGAGGCGCTGATCGATATGCACCGCGACCTCGACGATGCCGCCAGCCAGGCCGTCAACGCGCGGCTGATCCTGCTGCTGTCCAACCACATCGGCGATCAGGACACGCTGGCCGAAGCCATGCGCCTGGCCCGTGCGGCCGCCGAAGCGCCAGCACCAGCCTAGCGCGCCCGGCTACCACCCAACCCGCGATCGACCTCCGCAGGGGCGCACCCGACGCCCCGGGGGCGACTCGCGCCTGCTGCCCCCCCGAATCCGGAGACTACCATGCACACCCAGAGCCTGGGCGCCGCCCCCGCCTTGCCCGAAGTTCTGCCACACAGCCTGCCCCTGCGGCAGGAAGACGCGCTGTACCGCAAGGTCTGGCTGCGCATCATCCCGTTCCTGTTCGTCTGCTACGTGGTGTCGTTCCTGGACCGCATCAACATTGGCTTCGCCCAGCTGCAGATGAAGCAGGACCTGGGCTTCAGCGATGCGATGTACGGACTGGGCGCCGCCGTGTTCTACATCGGCTACGTGCTTTGCGAGGTGCCCAGCAACATGCTGCTGGCCCGCTTCGGGGCACGGCGCACGTTCACGCGCATCATGGTGCTGTGGGGCGTGGCCTCGGTGGGGATGATGATGGTGTCGAAGCCTTCGCACTTCTACCTGCTGCGCTTTCTGCTGGGCGTGTTCGAAGCGGGTTTTTTCCCGGGCATCGTGCTGTACCTGACCTACTGGTTCCCGGCACGCCGCCGCGCGGCGGTGATGGCGATCTTCTTTGCCGGCGTGGCAGTGGCCGGGGTGCTGGGCGGGCTGGTATCGGGCTGGATCATGCGAGACATGGCCGGGGTGCTGGGCATGTACGGCTGGCAATGGATGTTTGCCATCGAAGGCGCGCCGGCCGTGCTGCTGGGGGTGGTGGCGGCGTTCTGCCTGGTCGATGGCCCGCGCCAGGCGCGCTGGTTGACCCCGGACGAACAGGACTACCTGGTGGCGCAGCACGCGGCCGAGACCCGGGGCAAGGGCGGCCACGCCCATTCGCTGCAGGCGCTGGGCCAGGCGCTGCGCAATCCGCGCCTGTACCTGTTCGCATTCATCTATTTCGCGCTGACCTGCGGCTCGCTGACGCTGTCGTTCTGGATGCCGCTGATGATCCGCGACTTCGGCATCCGCGACGTGATGGCGATCAGCCTCTATTCCGTGATCCCGAACGCGATTGGCGCCGTGGGCCTGATCCTGATCGCGCGCCGTTCCGACAGGCTGGGCGAGCGCCACGGGCACTTCCTGTGCTGTACCGCAGGCGGCGCACTGGCGCTGGCGGCGCTGACGCTGCATGTGCCGAGCCTGGGGGTGTCGCTGGCGATCCTGTCGGTGGCGGCCGTGCTGATCTTTGCCGCCCTGCCGATCTTCTGGTCGCTGCCGCCCAGCCATCTGCCGGCCCAGACGGCCGCCACCGGCATCGCGTTCATTTCAAGCATCGGCATCACCAGCGGCATCGTCAGCCCTTGGGTGATCGGCCAGATCAAGACGCACACCGGCAGCATGGACAACGCGCTGTATCTGCTGGCGGGCCTGCTGCTGGCGAGCGGACTGGCGATGTGGAAGGGCATTCCGCGCACCCCGGTGGCGCACTGACCCCTTCGCCGCACCGCCACATTTCCCCAAAGCCGGGCGTTGCATGCCCGACTTCGGGGAAAATCCATTTGTTTCATGGTAATCCATGATGGAACACTTGTTGCTGGATGACTAGCATTGCAACAGCTGACGCTTTCATTCAACAGGAGTGTTTCCATGACCCAGTCCTTCCCGATCCGTGCCGCCGTGCTGCTGGCAACGTTGAGCGGCGCCGGTTCGGCGCTGGCTGCCGACGCGGCCGCGGTGGCCGCCAGCCCGACGCTCAGCAAGATCAAGTCGTCCAATGCGATCTCGATCGGGCACCGCACGTCGTCGATTCCGTTCTCGTACTACGACGGCAACCAGAAGGTGATCGGGTTTGCCCAGGACATCTGCGATCGCGTGGTCGATGCGGTCAAGAAAGAAACCGGCTCGCCGAACCTGCAGGTGCGCATGGTCCCGGTGACATCGCAAAATCGCCAATCGCTGGTGCAGAACGGCACGGTCGACCTGGAATGCGGCGTCACGACCAACCTGAAATCGCGCCAGCAACAGGTGGCGTTCTCGACCACGTACTTTGTGGCCGGCACGCGGCTGCTGGTCAAGAAGGGCAGCCCGATCCACGACTTCCCGGACCTGGCCGGCAAGACGGTGGTGACGAATGCGGGGACGACGTCGGAGCGCATCCTGCGCAAGCTCAACGACGAGAAGGGCGCCAACATGACGATCCAGAGCGCCAAGGACTACGGCGAATCGTTCCTGATCCTGCAGTCTGGCCGCGTGGCGGCATTCATGATGGACGATGTGCTGCTGTCCGGCGCCCGCACGCTGGCACCGAAGCCCGACGACTGGGCCGTGGTGGGCACGCCGCAATCGTTCGAGGCCTACGGCTTCATGATGCGCCGCGACGACCCGGGCTTCAAGCAGGTGGTGGATAACGCCATGACCGGCCTGATGCGCAGCGGCGAGATCAACACGCTCTACGCCAAGTGGTTCCAGAAGCCGGTGCCGCCCAAGAACATCTCGTTCGACCTGCCGCAGAGCGAACAGATCAGGAAGGCCTATGCCAACCCCAATGACGAGGCGTTCGAGTAAGGTGGTTCAGCGGCCCTTTTCCGGCAGGTAGGCGCCGGTGCGATGGAGTTGCCCCTCCGTCTGCTCCAGCGCCCGGATTGCCCCCTTGCCCTTGCGGGCCAGCAACTGCTCGACCAGCACTTCCACCATCGTCACGCCCGACGTGATCGACGGGAAGAACGATGGACTGTCGATGGCGAACAGCAGCGTGCAGTCGGCTTCCAGGGCAATCGGGGCCACCGTGCTGTCGGTCAGGGCGATGACCTTGCAGCCAGCCTCGCGCGCGGCCTGGGCCACGCGCAGGCTTTCCTGCGAGTAGGGCGCGAAGCCGGCCACCAGCACGGCGTCCTTGGCGTTGAGCGCGCGCAATTCCATCTCCAGGGTGCCGGCGTCGCCGCGGATCAGCCGCACCGAGCTGCGGAACAGCCCGTAGATGTAGTGGAACGTGAACGCAATCGGAAAGCAGGAGCGGAAGCCAGCCACGTGCACGATGGGCGCGGCGGCCAGCAGGTCGGCGGCGCGGGGCACGGTGTCCGCATTGTTGGCAAGCAGCGCGTCGAGGTTGTGGTGCTGGACCTCGATCATCTCGGCCAGCATCTTGCCCGAACCGCTGGTCTTGTCCGAATCCTTGACCACCTTGCGTGCCCGGCGCGCATACGGCTGGCTGCCGCCTTCGCGCACGGCCGTCACGAACAGTTCACGCAGACCCTGCCAGCCCTCGAATCCGAGCGATTGCGACAGCCGCACCAGCGTTGCCGGCTGCACCCCGGCATTGGCGGCCACCTTGCGCATCGACTGGATGGCGATGTCGCGCGGATGGTCCAGCAGATAGCGCGCGCCGCCCTGGAACTGGGCGCTAAGGTTCGGAAATTCCGTGCGCAGTTGTTCGAGCAGGGCGTCGAGCGATTCGGGAGGGGTGGGCTGGTTGGCGGACATCGATGTGATGAAAAAGCGGGATTTGCAACGATTGTTGCATAGGTCGCCGCCCGGTGTTCGCGGAAATGTGGGAACCGTATGTTTCTTTCGCTGCGATCAATGAAACAGTTGTTGCGCGCGCGGTTGGTTGTTCCTATACTGGCTACCTGTTTCGCGCCCATGCGCTTTCTCGCACGCCCACCATGACGCACGTCTTCCATCGCAATCCCAAGCAAACCTTGCCTGTCGCCGTAGGCGGCAAGGGTATCGAGCTGTTCGACAGCAACGGCCGCGCCTATCTGGATGCTTCCGGCGGTGCGGCGGTGTCGTGCCTGGGGCACGGCCATCCGCGCGTGATCGAGGCCATCAAGCAGCAGGTGGATACGCTGGCCTATGCCCACACGTCGTTCTTCACGACCGAAGTGTCGGAAACGCTGGCGCAGACGCTGGCCGATGCCGCGCCGGGCGACCTGAACCACGTGTATTTCGTTTCGGGCGGCTCCGAGGCCGTGGAAGCCGCACTGAAGCTGGCGCGGCAGTATTTCGTCGAGACCGGGCAGACGCAGCGCCGTCATTTCATCGCGCGCCGCCAGAGCTATCACGGCAACACGCTGGGCGCGCTGGCGATTGGCGGCAACGCGTGGCGCCGCGAGCCGTTCCTGCCGCTGCTGGTGCCCGCGCACCATGTGTCGCCGTGCTACGCCTACCGCGACCAGGCTGCGGGCGAGACCGACGTGCAGTACGCGCAGCGCCTGGCCGACGAGCTGGAGGCCAAGATCCTGGAACTGGGGCCCGATTCGGTGGCTGGATTCGTGGCCGAGACCGTGGTGGGCGCCACGGCCGGCGCGGTGCCGCCGGTGGCGGATTACCTCAAGCGCATCCGCGCCGTGTGCGACAAATACGGCGTGCTGCTGATTTTGGACGAAGTGATGTCCGGCATGGGCCGCACCGGCTACCTGTTTGCCTGCGAGGAAGACGGCGTGGTGCCCGACATCGTGACCATCGCCAAGGGCCTGGGTGCGGGCTACCAGCCGATCGGCGCGATGCTGTCCACGGCGCGCATCTACGACGCCATTGTCGGCGGCAGCGGCTTCTTCCAGCATGGTCATACGTATATCGGGCACGCCACCGCGTGTGCCGCCGCGCTGGCCGTGCAACGCACGATTGCCGGGGACAGGCTGCTTGACAACGTGCTGGCGCGCGGCGAGCAACTGCGCGCACGGCTGCGCGAGGCGCTGGGCAGCCATCCGAACCTGGGCGACGTGCGTGGCCGCGGCCTGTTCGTCGGCGTGGAGTTCGTGGCCGACCGCGCCACCAAGGCCACGCTCGATCCGGCGAAGAAGACCCACGCCGTGCTCAAGCGCACCTGCATGGAAAATGGCCTGCTGGTCTACCCGATGGGGGGCACGGTCGATGGCATCCATGGTGACCACGTGCTGTTCGCGCCGCCGTTCATCTGCACGCCGGCCGATATCGACAATATCGTCGACCGCTTCGCGCAGTCGGTGAACCAGGTCCTGCCGGCCTGAGGAACGACGCATGACGACCGATACCCTGCGCCGCCCGTTTGCCCTGGCCGTGGCGCCCAATGGCGCGCGCAAGACCCACACCGACCACGCCCGCCTGCCCATCACCCCCGACGAACTGGCCCGGTGCGCCCGCGAGTGCGTGGAAGCCGGCGCGGCGATGATCCACCTGCATGTGCGCAAGGCCGATGCCACGCACAGCCTTGAAGTGGCCGACTACGAGCCAGCCATCGCAGCCGTGCGCAAGGCCGTCGGCCAGAACCTGGTGTTGCAGCTGACCACCGAGGCGGTTGGCATCTACCAGCCGGCCCAGCAGATCGCCATGGTGCAGGCGCTGCGTCCGGAAGCGGCGTCGGTGGCGGTGCGCGAACTGGTGCCCGACGATGCCGCGCTGCCGGCTGCCGAAGCGTTTTTCCAGTGGATGCATCGCGAGCATGTGGTGGCGCAGTACATCCTCTACGACGCCAACGATGTGCGCCGCTACGCCGCATTGCGGGGCAGCGGAGGGATTCCCGAAGGCCGCCACTGGGTGCTGTTCGTGCTGGGCCGCTATTCGGCCGGCCAGAAGTCGTCGCCGACGGACCTGCTGCCGTTCCTGGCCGCGTGGCACGAGATGGGTCTGGACCAGAGCGGTATCGAATGGGCGGTCTGCGCATTCGGCAAGCAGGAGGCCGATTGTGCGGCGGCGGCCGTGATGCTGGGCGGACATGCGCGCATCGGCTTCGAGAACAACATGACGCTGCCCGATGGCGCCATGGCACCCGACAACGCCGGCCTGCTGCGCGCCGTACGCACGCCGCTGGGCAGCCTTGGCTATGCGGCGATGACGGCCGCCGACCTGCGCGCGCGCTTCGCGTAATCCCGCAGTCATTCGTCCCGGCAGGGCCGGCGGGATTCCGGTACGCTAGGCGCTTCATCCAATTCCGCTCCAGGAGTGCCGATGTCCGCCAGTCCGTCTCGCCTGCCTTCTCTGCCTGAAGCCGTGCCGCTGGCGCGGGACATCGTCCACGGCCTGCGGGCCTCGCGCATCCGCGAGGTGGCCAACGCCGGCATCGGCCTGCCCGATGTCATGCCGTTCTGGTTCGGGGAGTCGGACCAGGTCACCCCGGCCTTTATCCGCGATGCCGCCGCCCAGGCGCTGGCAGGCGGCGCCACGTTCTACACCCACAACCTTGGTATCGCACCGCTGCGCGCCGCGCTGTCCGACTATGTCACGCGGCTGCACGGCGCCACGGCGGTCGAAAACATCGCGGTGACCAGCGCCGGCGTCAACGCGCTGATGCTGGCCGCGCAACTGGTGGCCGGCCCCGGCGACCGCGTGATCTGCGTCACGCCGCTCTGGCCCAACCTGGTGGAAATTCCGCGCATCCTCGGCGCCACCGTGGAAACCGTCGCGCTCGATTTTGGCGACGAAGGCTGGACACTCGACATCGACAAGCTGTTGCGCGCCCTGACCCCCGGCACGCGCGCGGTGATGATCAACTCGCCGAACAATCCCACGGGCTGGGTCATGCCGCGCAGCCAGCAGCAGGCCGTTCTGGACCACTGCCGCCGCCACGGCATCTGGATCATCGCCGACGAAGTCTACGAACGGCTCTACTACGGCAACGAAGGCGGCAACGCGCCGTCCTTCCTCGACATCGCCAGCCGCGACGAGCGCGTGATCGCCGTGAACTCGTTCTCCAAGGCGTGGCTGATGACAGGGTGGCGGCTCGGCTGGATGGTGCTGCCCGCGTCACTGATGGACGACCTGGGCAAGCTGATCGAATACAACACGTCGTGCGCGCCGTCGTTCGTGCAGGAAGCCGGCATTGTGGCGGTGCAGCAGGGCGAGGCGTTCACGCAAGACCTGGTACAGCGGCTGCACACATCGCGCGACCACCTGGTCGGCGCGCTTTCCGCCCTGCCTGGCGTGGAAGCCCATGCCCCGGACGGCGCGATGTACGTCTTCTTCCGGCTGGCAGGCGCCACCGACAGCCTGGCGCTCTGCAAACGCCTGGTGCGCGAGGCCCACCTGGGACTGGCCCCCGGCAGCGCCTTCGGCGACGAGGGCGAAGGCTTCGTCCGATGGTGCTACGCGTGCGACGTGCAACGGCTGGACGAGGGAGTGAGGCGGTTGCGGGGGTTTTTGGAGATGTCTTGACGATAGCCTCCGGGTTGCGGAGGCTATGAAAAGGTGCGGTACCCAGGTCTGTCGCACTCAAAGTGCGCTTACGATGACGACGCCGTTTGTCGCAGGGGCCCTGGGCCGTCGAGGCAGTTTAAACCGCTGCGTCGCTACGGGAGTGATCATCGCGTCCGCGAACGCAACCGTCAATACACTCGGCTCGCTTTCAGATTCGTCTCAATCTACTTCGCCGCCACCTCCTCGCCCCACCACCCGCCGCCCAGCGCCTGCATCAGCGCGGCCGAATCCGCCAGTCTCGCCGCGCGGGCCTGGGACAGGTCCAGCGTGGCTTGCCGGGCCTGGCGTTCGGCGTCGATGACGGTGAACTGGCTGACGCCGCCCAGCCGGTATTGCTCGTTGACGATTGCCAACGTGTCGCGCGTTTGCCGGGCGTTGTCGGCGCGGGCCTGGAGCGTGCCTGCGTCGGCGTCGAGCGCGCGCAGCGTGTCGGCCACGTTCTGCAGCCCCTGCAGCACGGCCTGCTGGTAGGCGCCCAGCGATTGCTCGTATGCCGCTTCCTTGGCACGTTTCTGTGCGCGCAGTTCGCCGCCGTGGAACACGGGCTGTACCACGCCAGCGGCCAGGCTCCAGATGTTCATGCTGCTGAACAGGTCGCGGGCGCGCATCTGCTGGGTGCCGCCGCTGGCGGTCAGCGTGATCTGCGGATAGAGGTTGGCCGTGGCGACGCCGATGTCGGCGGATGCCTGGTGCAGCAGCGCCTCGGCGGCACGGATATCGGGCCGGCGGCGTGCCAGTTCGGCGGGCAGGCTGACCGGCAGGGTCTCGGGCAGGTGCAGGTCCTCGAGCCGAAATTCGGGCAGTTGCGCGCTGGCTGGCGTCTGGCCGGTGTAGACGGCCAGCTGGTGGCGTGTGGCATCGAGCTGCTGCGACAGCCCGGGCACCAGCGCCTGCGTCTGCGCCAGTTCGGATTGCTGGCGCTGCACGTCCACGCGCGCCACGCCCCCCACCTTCAGCCGCTGCTGCATGATGCCAAGCTGGCGCTGCTGTGCTTCGGCGATGGCCACCGTATCGGCCAGTTGCGCGCGCAGTCCGGCTTCGCGGATCGCCGTGGTCGCCACGTTCGCGGCCAGCGACAGGCGGGCCGCCTCAAGCTCGTAGCGCTGGTAGTCGACCGCGGCGCGCAGGCCTTCCAGCTCGCGCCGCTGTCCGCCGAACAGGTCCAGCGCGTACGACACCTGCACGCTGGCGTTGTAGAGCGTGAATGGCCCGGGGCTCGGAAACTGCGTAATGCCGACGGAGTTCAGGTCCACCTGCTGGCGCGTGGCGTTGAGCTTGGCATCGACCTGCGGGAATTGCGTGGCGCCGGTGCGCGCGGCCAGGTTTTCCTGGGCCTCGCGCAGGCGGGCGCGCGCCTGGATCAGCGTGGGGCTGCTGGCGAGCGCGATGCGTATGGTTTCGTCGAGTTGCGGATTGCCGAATTGCGTCCACCATTCCGCGGGCACGTCGCCGGGCTGCAGCGTTTGCGTGGGGAAGCCCTCGGCCGGCATCTGCAGGGGCTGCGGGCCGGCCGTGTAGCGCGCGTCGGTGGGGGCGTCGGGGCTGTGGAAGTCGGGGCCTACCGTGCAACCGGCGACCAGCAGCGCGGCAAGCGCGGCGAGCGAGGCGAGCGAGGCGGGCAGGATCGGGAACGTACGCATGGCGGTGCTCCGCGTGTTCAGTCGAGCGTGCGCTTGTAGAAGCGCACGGCGATACCCATGACGATGACCGTGAACAGCGCCACGGGCCACACGTTGGGCCAGAGTTCGGTCCAGCCGCTGCCCTTGAGCATGATGCTGCGGACCATCCGGTTGAAATACGTCATCGGCAGCACGTTGCCGATCCACTGCGCCCACGTTGGCATGCCGGCGAACGGGAACATGAAGCCGGACAGCAGGATGTTCGGCAGGAAGTAGAAGAACGTCAGCTGCACCGCCTGAAGCTGGTTGCTCGCCAGCGACGACAGCGTGATGCCCACCGTCAGGTTGGCCGCGATAAACAGCAGCGTGGCAAGGTAGACCGCCAGCACCGAGCCCAGGAATGGCACCGCGAACACGTAGTGCGCGGCCAGCACGATGATGGTGGCCTGGATCAGGCCGATAAAGATATACGGCACGATCTTGCCGGAGATCACCTCGATGGGCTGCACCGGCGTGGCGAGCAGGTTTTCCATCGTGCCGCGCTCGCGTTCGCGCGTCATGGCGAGGCCGGTCATCATCACCATCGTCATGGTCAGGATGGTGCCCATCAGGCCCGGCACGATGTTGTACTGGGTGATGCCTTCGGGGTTGTACAGCCGATGCACATTCACGTCGAAGGCAGACTTGCCGCCGGCCAGCGGGGCCAGCGTGCCCTTGAGGTCGATGCGTGCGACGGTGTCCGGCAGCTGCGACAGCGCTGCGATGGCCTGGCCCGTGGCCGATGGGTCGGTGGCATCGGCCTCCACCAGGATCTGGGGACGGTCGCCATGCAGCAGCCGCCGCGAGAAGTCGTGCGGGATGTTGACCACGAACTGCACGTCGCCCCGCAACAGCGCCTCGCGGCCGGAGGCCTCGTCAGGCATCGTGCGCACGATCCGGAAGTACGTGGTGTTTTCCATCGCCGCGATAAACGTGCGCGAGAAATCGCTGTGCTCGGCAACGATCACCGCCGTGGGCATATGGCGGGGGTCGCTGTTGATGGCGAAGCCGAACAGCAGCAACTGCACGATGGGCAGGGCGACGATCATGCCGAACGTGATGCGGTCGCGGCGCAGCTGCAGGAATTCCTTCAGCACGATGCTCCACCAGCGCTGCAGCGAGAACGACGCGTGGGTCGGGCGCGCAGACTGGCGCGACGGGTGGGGCGGCGGGGTGGACGAAGGCTGGGACGGCGGATTTGGCGACGGCGGGGGCGTGGCGCTCATGACGCCTCCTTGCGGCTGGGCGCGGCCTTCGTCCGGGGCGGCGCGGCCATATTGTCCTGGGCCCCGCCCATCATGTGGATGAACACGTCCTCCAGGCTGGTGTCGGTCTGTACGATGCGATGGCCGGCGCCCGCGTATTGCCGCAGCGTCTGTTCCAGCTGGCCGGCGTCCTTGCCGGTCACGTGCAGCGCGGTGCCGAATGCCACGGTCTGGTCCACGCCGGGCTTGCCCTGCAGTTGCGCGGACAGCTCGGCCAGGTTGTCGCCTTCGACGCTCCAGGTGCTCAGGTGCTGGCTGGCGACGACTTCATCCGACGTGCCCTGCGCCAGCAGCGTGCCATAGGCAATATAGGCGAGCTTGTGGCAGCGTTCGGCCTCGTCCATGTAGTGCGTGCTGACCAGCACCGAGATACCGCGCGCCGCCAGCTGGTGCAGCTGCTCCCAGAAGTCGCGGCGTGCCTTGGGATCGACGCCAGCGGTCGGTTCGTCGAGCAGCAGCAGTTGCGGTTCGTGCAGCAGGCACGCGGCCAGCGCCAGCCGCTGCTTCCAGCCGCCGGACAGCGAGCCGGCCAGCTGTTCGGCGCGCGACTGCAGGCCCAGGTCTTCCAGCGCACGCTCCACCACATCCTTGCGGTTGGGCATGCCGTAGACGCGGGCGACGAAGTCGAGGTTCTCGCGGATCGACAGGTCTTCCCAGTACGAGAAACGCTGCGTCATGTAGCCGACGTTGCGCTTGATGTCGGCGGCCTGCTTGAGGATGTCGTAGCCCAGGCAGGTACCGGAGCCTGAGTCGGGCGTCAGCAGGCCGCACATCATGCGGATCGAGGTGGTCTTGCCGCTGCCGTTCGGCCCCAGGAAGCCGAAGATCTCGCCGCGCGCCACCTGCATGGTCAGGTTATTGACCACGTGCTTGTCGCCGAAATGCTTGTTCAGGTCATGAACGTCGATGACCAGCTCGCCGTTGCGGCGGTGGTTGCCGTTGCCATTGCCGTTGCCGTTGCCGGTGCCGGTGGTGGACTGCGTGGTCATGATTGCGTCACCTCCACCGGCTGGCCCGGGCGCAGCTTCGGGGCGTCGGCGGCGCTGGGGCGGGCCTCGATCAGGAACACGAGCTTGCGGCGGGTCTCGTTGCTGTAGATGACGGGCGGCGTGTACTCGGCCTCGTTCGATACATAGGTGACCCTGGCGGCCACGGGCGCCGCGCAGCCATCGCAATGAATGGTGATGGCCTGTCCGTTCTTCAGCGATCCGACCACGGCCTCGGGCACGTAGAAGCGCACCTTGACGTTGCCGGGTGGCAGCATGCGCACCACGGCGCTGCCCGCCGGCACCCATTCGCCGGGGCGGAACGGCACGTCGTAGACCAGTCCGGGCACCGTGGCATTGACCGACTTGCGCGACAGCTTCCACTCGGCCTGCGCCAGCGCGGCGCGTGCGGCATCTACCTGGGCGCCTTGCGCGGCCAGCTGGTCCTTGCGGCCGGGCAGGCGGGCCACGTCGATATCGCGCTGCAGTTCGCGCACGCGGGCGGCGTCGGCATCGGCGGTGGCACGGCTTTCGTCCAGCTGTGCCTTCGAGATACCGCCGATCTCGAACTGCGCTTCGTCGCGCCTGCGCTGGGCAGCGCTGCGTCCGGCCTGGGCCTGGGCCTGCACCAGCTGCGCCTGGTTGACGGCCACTTCCACAGGGCGCTTGCCGGTCTGGATGTCGGCCAGCTGGGCCTCGGCAACGCGCACCTGTTCGGCGGCCTGCTGGCGCGCGGCGCGCTCGTCGTCGGACTCCAGCACGAACAACGGTGCGCCGGCGCCAACCTGCTGACCGCGATCGACCGACAGCGTTTCGAGCCGGCCCGCGAACGGCGATGCCACGGCAACGAATTCGCCTTCCACATAGCCCTGCCAGGTGGTGGGCTTGTCGTTGCTGCAGGCGGCAAGCATCGGCACGGACACGGCGGCCAGCAGCAGGGGCCAGGTGCGGTTCGGGACGGGAAGCATCATGCGGGCTCCGGGATATCGGGTTCAGGCAGAGGTTTTGGGCGGCACGGACAGCCCGTGACCCAGCAGGGCGGTGACATGGCGCACCAGCGTATCGGTGTCGATGTCGGCGGCGCCGGGCAGGGCCCGCCAGATATGCGTGGTGGCCAGCGGCAGCAGCGTCAGGCCGATCAGCGAGACCATCACCAGCGCGGGCGCCAGGCCAGGATTGAGCTGGCCCTGCGCGTGGGCGGCGGCCAGCGGGCTGGCGATCAGATGCGCGCGTTGCAGGGCCACGCGCTGCAGCAGCCGCTCGCGCAACTGGCCTTCGGTGCCGACGATCTCGCGAATCCACAGGCCCGGAAACCACGGCGTGGCCGTCGCGGTGCGGATCAACTGCTCGGCCAGCGCCTGGATGCGGGCGATCGGGTCTGGCGGCCCGGCCTGCAGCGCACCGAACACGTGTTCGATCAGGGGCTGGAGCCGCTCCTCGAAGATCGCGTCGAGCAGCGTGTCGCGGTCGCGAAAGTAATAGTGCACCAGGGCTGGCGTGACCCCGGCGGCGGCGGCAATGGCCTTGGTCGAAGTCGCCGCCACGCCGTGGCTGGCGAATAGCGTGACGGCGGCGTCGATCAGGCGGTCGCGCTGGCCGGCATCGGCTCCCTGCGCGGCAGGACGGCCAGGACGGCGCGGCGGATCGGTCGGTGGGCGGTTGGGCATCGGAGCCAGTCCGGGAGACCTTCGGGGTCGGGATGGGGGAGTACTCCGATGAATATTAATTTTCGGATTAATTAATACAAGGACGGTTACAACATTGGTTTTGCGCCACCGCAAAGCGTTGATAAAACAAGCGTTGGCGGAATGCTGCTATGCAGCAAACCGGGATAGACATGTCATGTCGGCTTGGCTATGCTCGCGCCTGTCAAGAAGGGTGCCCGTGGGTGGTGCATCCGCGTCCCGGGTTTTCCTATGCAGCGTTTCCGTCTCCTGGCCGCCGTGCTGCGGCCCCGCCCGCGCTTTGTCCGTCAGCTTGCTGCCTGGATGGTGGCGGGTACGGCATTGCCGTGGGCGGCGGCGCACGCGCAGGAAACGACACCCGCGGATGTCCCGGCCGTGAATGCGCCGGCAGCGAACGTGCCGCGCGTGAACGACATGGAGAGCCCGTTCGCATTCCATGGGCAGACTACCTATATCTGGCAGCGCAAGCCGGCGTTCAGTGCCCCCTATTCGGGCGACAACAGCCTGACGCCGAATCGCGCCAAGAGCTATTCGTTCACCGCCACGCTCGACCTGGGTCTGCGGCTGTGGAAGGGCGCCGAATTCCACCTCAACCCCGAAGTGGCACAGGGCGTGCCGTTCTCGGATCTGCACGGCATGGGCGGCCTGAGCAACGGCGAGCTTGCCAAGACCGCCAGCACGAGCCCGAAGGTCTATCGGGCCCGCGCCTTTATCCGGCAGTACTGGGGCATGGGCGGCGGCGAAGAGACACTGGACGCCGATTTCAACCAGTTCGCGCGTACGGTCGACAAGCAGCGCCTGACGCTGACCGCCGGCAATTTCGGCGTGATCGATGTGTTCGACCAGAACCCCTACGGATCGGACCCGCGCACGCAGTTCATGAACTGGTCGTTCATGACGCACGGCTCGTGGGACTATCCCGCCGACTCGCGCGGCTATAACTGGGGCGCGGCGCTCGAATACATCGGCGATGGCTGGTCGGCCCGCGCCGGCCATTTCCTGCAGCCGCTGGAATCGAACGGGCGCGAGCTGGACACCCGCCTGTTCGAGCACTACGGCCAGATGCTGGAGCTGGAAAAGCGCTACACCATCGCGGAACGGCCCGGCCAGGCGCGCCTGCTGCTATGGCGCAACAAGGCGCGCATGGGCGCGTTCAACGATGCCATCGCGTTCGGCCAGGCCAACGGCGTGACGCCCGATGTGGCCGACGTGCGCCGCGAGCACAGCAAGTGGGGCGTCGGGCTGGCCTTCCTGCAGGAAGTGGCCGACGATGCCGGCGTGTTCCTGCGCGCCAACTGGTCCGATGACAAGACCGAGACCTATGCCTTTACCGAAATCGGCCGGCAGGTATCGGCCGGCGGCACGATGAAAGGCGCGCGCTGGGGCCGTCCGAAGGACGAGGTGGGCCTGGCCGTGGCCGTGAACATGCTGGGATCGGGGCACCGCAACTACCTGGCCGCCGGTGGCCTGGGGGCCTTCCTGGGTGATGGCGCGCTGCGCTACGGGCCGGAGCAGATCATCGAGATCTACTACAGCGTGGCGGTGTGGAAGACGTTGACGCTGAGCCCGGACTTCCAGTACGTGCGAAATCCGGGCTACAACCGCGACCGTGGTCCGGCCAGGTTCTACGGCATCCGGGCGCACGCGGAGTTTTGAGCAGGGCCTGTGTTCTCCCGCTCTCCCGCCCTGCGGAGGCGGGGAGCAAGGCGGCGCAGGCGCAAATTACTGTCGCGCGTTGCGCCGGTTGTCCGGCCACGGCGTGTTGAAGTTGGTGCGGAACGGGTTGATGTCCAGCCCGCCGCGGCGCGTATAGCGTGCGTAGACGGCCAGCTTCACCGGCTTGCACATGCGCATCACGTCGGTAAAGATCCGCTCCACGCACTGCTCGTGGAATTCGTTGTGGTTGCGGAACGAGATCAGGTACTTGAGCAGCCCTTCCTGGTCGATCGGTGCACCCACATAGCGGATCTGCACGCTGCCCCAGTCCGGCTGCCCGGTCACCAGGCAGTTCGACTTCAGCAGGTGCGACACCAGCGATTCCTCCACCGGCGATTCATCCTGATCGGCCTTGAGCAGTGTCGGATCGGGTTCGTAGACGTCGGTCTCGATGTCCAGGCGGTCCAGCAGCAGGCCGTCCAGCTCGCCCATCTTCTGCGTGCCCAGATCCGATTCGGTCACCAGCCGCACCTGCACCGTGCCGCCCGTGGCTTCGGACAGGTCGTGGTGCAGCAGTTGCTGCAGCGCCTCGGCCGACGCGAGCTTGCTCTGGTTGAACGAGTTCAGGTACAGCTTGAACGACTTCGACTCGACGATGTTCGGCGTGTCGGCCGGGATGATGAACGCAGCCAGCGCCACCTGCGGCTTGCCCTTGAGGTTCAGCCACGACACCTCGTAGGCATTCCAGATATCGACCCCGAAGAACGGCAGTGCCTTGCCTTCCGGCAGGCCGATCTCGGTGCGCTTGGGCTGGCGCGGAATCGGGAACAGCAGCGTCGGGTCGTATTCGGTCTTGTAGGCCGAGGGCTTGCCCAGCGGCGAGTGCTCAGGAAGCGTCATGGTCGGTCTCAGGACAGGAACAGCTTGTAGACGGGGTTGTCGGTCTCATCCCAGTGTACGTAGCCAAGCGTGGAAAGAAAGTTGCGGAACTCGCGCTTTTCGTTCTTCGGCACCTGGATGCCGACCAGGATATTCGACGTGTCCGCGCCCTGGTTCCGGTAGTGGAACAGGCTGATGTTCCAGTTCGGGCTCATGCTCGACAGGAACTTCATCAACGCGCCCGGGCGCTCGGGGAATTCGAAGCGGTACAGCAGTTCGTCCTGTGCCAGCGGCGAGTGGCCGCCCACCATGTAGCGGATATGCTGCTTGGCCAGTTCGTCGTTGGACAGGTCCAGCGTGTCGAAGCCATGGCGGCGGAAGTTGGCGGCGATCTTGTCGCTTTCGGCGCGGCTGGCGATCTGCACGCCCACGAAGATGTGCGCCACGCCGGTGTCCGCAATGCGGTAGTTGAACTCGGTCACGCTGCGGGTGCCAACCTGTTCGCAGAAGCGCTTGAAGCTGCCGCGTTCCTCGGGGATGGTCACCGCGAAGACGGCCTCGCGGGCCTCGCCCACCTCGGCACGCTCGGCCACGAAGCGCAGGCGGTCGAAGTTCATGTTGGCGCCGCAGGCAATCGCCACCAGGTGCTGGCCCTTGAGCTTCTCCCGCTCGGCGTAGGCCTTCAGGCCCGCCACGGCCAGCGCGCCGGCCGGCTCCAGGATGCTGCGGGTGTCCTGGAAGACATCCTTCAGGCCCGCGCAGATTGCATCGGTATCCACCAGGATGATGTCGTCCACCAGCTCGCGCGTAATGCGGAAGGTTTCCTTGCCCACCAGCTTGACGGCGGTGCCGTCCGAGAACAGGCCCACATCCTTCAGTTCCACGCGCTTGCCGGCGTCCACCGAGCGCTTCATCGCGTCGGAATCGAACGTCTGCACGCCGATCACCTTGATGTCCGGGCGCACGGCCTTCACGTACGCGGCAATGCCCGAAATCAGGCCGCCGCCGCCGATGGCGACGAAGATCGCGTGGATCGGGCCCGGGTGCTGGCGCAGGATCTCCATGGCGATGGTGCCCTGGCCGGCGATCACCTCGGGGTCGTCGAACGGGTGGATGAAGGTGAGCTTGTGTTTCTTTTCCAGCTCGGCGGCATGGACGTACGCGTCGCTGTACGACTCGCCATGCAGCACGATCTGCACCCATTCGCCACCGCGCTCGCGCACGGCATCGATCTTCACCTGCGGCGTGGTGGTGGGCATGCAGATGATGGCCTTGCACTGCAGCCGGGCGGCGGACAGCGCTACGCCCTGGGCATGGTTGCCGGCCGATGCGGCGATCACGCCGCGCTTGAGTTCCTCGGGCCGCAGCGATGCCATCTTGTTGTACGCCCCACGCAACTTGAACGAGAACACGGGCTGGGTGTCCTCGCGCTTGAACCAGACCGCGTTGTTCGTGCGCGCCGACAGGGCGGGGGCGTAGGTCAGTTCGGTCTCCTGGGCCACGTCGTAGACCTTGGCGGTCAGGATCTTCTTCAAATAGTCGGGCTTGGCGGGGGTGCGGGTCATGGTCTGCGGGCGCCACGCTGGCCGTGGCAAAAAAAGCCGGAAAAATCGGCGGAAACCGCCAATGATAATGGATGACGCACATGCGGGCCCCAGCTTCGCATGATGGCGCCCCAGGTGCCGCAAGGGGCACTGTTGTAGGACAGCGCCCGGTGGACGCTCGTCAAATCGGCGTGCTACGGTTTCACGCGATGCCTCCCCTACCTCTCATCGAACCCAACACCGCGCTGTTCCTGGACTTCGACGGGACGCTGGCCGACCTTGCGCCGCGCCCCGACCTGGTGCAGGTGGAGCCCGAGCTGGTTGGCACGCTGCGTGCGCTGCACACCTGCCTGGACGGCGCGCTCGCCATCGTCTCGGGACGTCCCGTGGACGAACTCGACTATTTCCTGCAACCGCTGCGTTTGCCGGCGGCCGGCGTGCATGGCGCGGAATTCCGCCATGGCGCCGAAAGCATCGTCCGGCCGCCCGCGCCGGGCATCGGCCCGCTGCTGCCCAGGCTGGAAGCGCTGGTGCTCAAGCATCCAGGGCTGCAGCTGGAGCGCAAGTCGGTGGCCGTCGCCATCCACTACCGCCAGGTGCCGGAGCTGGAGCCGCTGGTGCGCGCCGCCGTGGCCGATGTGCTGCGCGATGCGGTGGGGCTCGACGCGCTGCCCGGCAAGATGGTCATCGAGATCAAGCCGGCCGGCGTGGACAAGGGCGGGGCGATTGCCACATTCATGCGCTCGGCGCCGTTTGCCGGCCGCATGCCGCTGTTTGCCGGCGACGACGTGACCGACGAAGCCGGCTTCACCGTGGTGCGCGAACTGGGCGGCGTCGGCCTGCTGGTGGGCCAGCGCGCCACGGCTGCTTCTGTCAGCGTGGCGGGACCCGCCGTCCTGCGCGACTGGCTGCATCGCTCCGCGCATGCGCTCACCCATCTGATGGCGCGCCGCGAAGAACCGCTCGATCCCCTCTCACCCCCATCGCCTGCAAGGGAGGAACCGTTGTGAGTGAACCTGCCAACCTCAACCCCGCCATTGCCACCGAGGCGCCGGCGGTCAATACGGATTCGGACAGCTCCTGCCGCCAGGCCGATCCGTCGCTGTCGCTCGGCATGATCGGCAACTGCGCGTTCTCGGCGCTGGTCGACGGCCGTGGCCGTATCGTCTGGTGCTGCATGCCGCGCTTCGACGGCGACCCCGTCTTCAATGCGCTGCTCGATACCAGCGAGAACGCCGGCCACTTCAATATCGAGATCGAGGACTTCCAGGAAGCCACGCAGTGGTACGAGCCGAACACGGCCATCCTGCGCACGCGGCTGATCGACCAGCACGGCAGCTGCCTGGAGATCACCGATTTCTGCCCGCGCTTCTTCCGGCTGGGCCGCTACTTCCGCCCCTTGACGCTGGTGCGGCGCATCCGCCCGATCCGGGGCGCGCCACGGGTGCGCGTGACGGTGGCGCCGCGTTTCAACTGGGGCCGCATCAAGCCACAGGTGACGCGCGGCAGCAGCCATGCGCGCTTTGTCGGCGACGACATGACGCTGCGCCTGACCACGGACGCGCCGCTGGCCTACGTGCTGTCGAACACGCCATTCCTGGTCACGCGCGGCTACAACTTCATTCTCGGGCCCGACGAGACGCTCACGCAGGGCGTGGACGACATCGCCCGCGACTTCGAACAGGAAACCACCTCGTATTGGCGTCTCTGGAGCCGCCGGCTGGCCGTGCCGCGCGAATGGCAGGATGCCGTGATCCGCGCCGCCATCACGCTGAAGATGTCGCTCTACGAGGAAACCGGCGCGATCGTGGCCGCAATGACCACCAGCATCCCCGAGGCGCCGGGCAGTGGCCGCAACTGGGACTACCGCTTCTGCTGGCTGCGCGACGCGTTTTTCGTGGTGCGTGCGCTGAACAGCCTGTCGGAGGTGGGCACCATGGAGGATTACCTGCGCTGGCTGTCCAATGTGGTGATGCAGTCGCAGGACGGGCATATCCAGCCTCTCTACGGCATCGGGCTCGAACGCGAACTGCCGGAAAGCATGCTCGATCACCTGGGCGGCTATCGCGGCATGGGTCCCGTGCGCGTGGGCAACCAGGCGCAGGAGCACTTCCAGCACGACGTCTACGGCAACGTGGTGCTGGCCGCCGCGCAGGCCTTTCACGATCACCGGCTGCTCTACCGCGGCGGCCCTGCCGAATTCCGCCGGCTGGAGGATGTGGGCGAGCAGGCCGTGCGCGTGTTCGGCACGCCCGACGCGGGCATGTGGGAGCTGCGTACGCGCGCCCGTATCCACACGTCTTCGGCGCTGATGAGCTGGGTGGCGTGCGACCGCCTGGCGAAGATCGCCGAAAAGCTCGAACAGCCCGCGCGCGCCGCCTACTGGCACGACCATGCCGGCCACATGAAGCAGCGCATCCTGGACGAATCGTGGAACGAGAAGCGCCAGGCGTTTGCCGAGAGCTTTGGCGGCAAGGAGCTTGACGCCAGCGTACTGCTGATGGCCGAGGTCAATTTCATCGATCCCAAGGACCCGCGTTTCGTGTCCACGGTGAAGGCGCTGGAAGAGTCGTTGTGCGACGGGCCGTACATGCGGCGCTACGAGGCGCCCGACGATTTCGGCAAGCCCGAAACGGCATTCAATATCTGCACGTTCTGGCGCATCGACGCGCTGGCGCGCATCGGGCGGCGCGAGGAGGCGCGCGAGATTTTCGAGGCCATGCTGGCCGCGCGCAATCCGCTGGGATTGCTGTCGGAAGACACTCACCCGGTCACCGGAGAGATGTGGGGCAACTTCCCGCAGACCTATTCGATGGTCGGCCTGATCAACGGTGCCATGCGGTTGTCGGCACCCTGGGACACCGTGATCTGAAGAAAGGATTGGCAACAACAACAAGCGATATATGGGCAGACTAGTAGCGGTATCGAACCGGGTCGCGGACCCCCGCAACCACGCGGCGGGCGGGCTGGCCGTGGCGCTTTCCGAAGCGCTCAACAAGACGGGCGGCCTCTGGTTCGGCTGGAGCGGCAAGGTGCTGGAAACCGCGCAGGGCGGCACGCCCGGCGAAGGCGAGATGCACCAGGTGCAGGCGGGCAACGTGACGCTGGCCACCGTGGACCTGTGCCGGGAGGATCATGACGCGTACTACCTGGGCTACAGCAACGGCGTGCTCTGGCCGGTGCTGCACTACCGCGTGGACCTGGCGGACTTCGATGCCGGCGGCAATCTCAATGCCTACCGCCGGGTGAACCAGCTGTTCGCGCGCAAGCTGGCGCCACTGCTGAAGCCCGACGACGTGATCTGGATTCACGACTACCACCTGATCCCGCTGGCGGCTGAACTCCGTGCCATCGGCTGCGGCCAGCGCATCGGGTTCTTCCTGCACGTGCCGCTGCCACCGCCGTTGATCCTGGCCGCCATCCCGCAGCACGAATGGTTGATGCGCGCGCTGTTTGCCTACGACCTGCTCGGCTTCCAGAGCCAGGCCGACCTGGACCATTTCTCGCGCTATGTGCAGGGCGAGGCCGGCGCGGAGCCGATGGGCGAGTACCGCTTCCGCGCATTCCACCGGACGGTGCGCGCGCAGGCGTTCCCGATCGGCATCGATGTTGACGAATTTGCCGAACTCGGACGCGGCGACGAGGCGGTGGAAACCTACGAGATGATGCGCGGCCAGTACGCGCGCCGCCGGCTGCTGCTGGGGATCGACCGGCTCGACTATTCGAAGGGCCTGCCGCAACGGCTCAAGGCGTACCAGACGTTGCTGGCCGAGTACCCCGAAAACCGGTCGAGTGCCACGCTGATCCAGATTGCCGCGCCGTCGCGCGAATCGGTGGATGCCTACGCCGACCTGCGCCGCGAGATGGAGGGCATTACCGGGGCCATCAATGGGGAATACGGCGAGCTGGACTGGATGCCGGTGCGCTATATCCATCGGTCCACCTCGCGCCGGCGGCTGCCGGGCCTGTGCCGCGCCAGTTGCGTGGCGCTGGTCACGCCGTTGCGCGACGGCATGAACCTGGTGGCCAAGGAGTACATTGCCGCGCAGGACCCCGACGATCCGGGCGTGCTGGTGTTGTCGCGCTTTGCCGGTGCCGCCGAGCAGCTGAAGGAAGCGTTGCTGGTGAACCCGTACGACACCCGCGCCACCGCGCAAGCCATCCAGCAGGCGCTGCACATGCCGCTGTCCGAACGCCGCGCCCGCCACCAGAAGCTGCTGGAACGTATCCGGCTGCAGGACGTGCACTGGTGGAGCAGCGAGTACCTGCGGGCGCTGATGGAGACGGAGGGGGGCTGACCGCTTGGTTACCCCGATTGATGTTGCGCCCCTCTCCCATGCAATGAGAGAGGGGAGAAGACTGCCAGTCAGTGAAGATCCTTTGGCAGGTCGATATCCCGGAACGCGCCGTCGTCCTCGGTCAGGATGCGCGTGACCGGCTGCGACTTCAGCAGGGCCCGCGCGCCCTCGTCGCCGTCCAGCTTCAGCAGTTCGTCTTTCCACGCCGCGCCGAATCCCACCGGGTGGCCGCGCTGGCCGTCGCGCCACGGCGCGGCAATGGTGTCGCGCGAGGTGATCGTCAGCGCCACCGCGCGTACCAGTTCCATCGACAGCCACGGCATGTCGGCCAGTGCCACCACCCAGCCGCGCGCATCGGCACAGGCCGCCACGCCCGCGCGCAGTGCCGCGCCCATGCCGGCCTCGGCCTCCGGGGCTTCCACTACCTTGCAGCCGCCGCGACGCAGTTCCTCGGCCAGCTCCGGCATGCCGGGACGCACCACGGCAATCGAGTTGGGCAGCCCGGCCGCCAGTGTGCGCGCGCTGCGCCAGGCCACGGTGCGGCCATCGGGCAGCTTTTCGAGCAGCTTGTTGCGCAGGCCGGCGGGGTCGAAGCGCCGGCCGAAGCCGGCGGCCAGCAGGATGCCGGTGGGCAGGTCGCTCAGGATCAGCGGGGCGCGGGTGGACTTGCTCATGACTGGGCGGCGGGGACGCCGCCGGGCAGGATCGGACACTCGGCTTCGCCGGCCGCGATTTCGCGGGCGGCCTTGGCGCCTTCCACCTGCAGGATGTCAGGCAGCGATACGTGGTTCTTGGCGGCCACCACCTCGGCCAGGATCGAGATCGCGATCTCCGGCGGCGTGCGGCTGCCGATGTAGATGCCCACCGGGCCGTGCAGCCGGGCAAGCTGCAGGTCGGTCAGGTCGAACTCCTTGAGCCGCTCGCGCCGCGCCTGGTTGTTGCGGCGAGATCCCAGCGCACCCACGTAGAACGCAGGCGTGCGCAGCGCTTCCATCAGCGCCAGGTCGTCCAGCTTGGGGTCGTGCGTGAGCGCGATCACCGCGCAGCGCTCGTCGAGCTTCATCGCCTCGACCGTGTCGTCGGGCATCGTGCGCACCATCGTCACGCCGGGAATATCCCACGTCTCGGTGTATTCCTCGCGCGGATCGCAGACGGTGACCTGGAAGCCCAGGCCCACGGCAATCTGGCACAGGTACTTCGACAACTGGCCCGCGCCGATCACCAGCATGCGGTAGCGCGGCCCGTGGATGGTCAGCAGCGTCTGGCCGTCGAACGTCAGGCCGTCGGTTGCCACGGCATGGCCCAGCGTGGCCCGGCCGCTAGCCATGTCCAGCGAGCGTGCCACGAGCCGGCCGCCTTCCACGGCCTGCAGCAGCTCGGCAATGCCGCTGTGCGGCGCCAGCGGTTCGGCCACCAGTTCGATGGTGCCGCCGCATGGCAGGCCAAAGCGATGCGCCTCCTCGGCGCTGATGCCGTACTTCATGGCTTCGGGGCGTGTCGCCTTGATGCCTTCCTTGTGTACGCGATAAATGATGTCGTCCTCGATGCATCCGCCCGAGACCGAGCCGACCACAAGGCCGTCGTCGCGCACCGCCAGCATCGCGCCTTCAGGCCGGGGCGACGAGCCCCATGTCCTGACCACCGTCACCAGCAATACGTTGTGTCCTTCCTGCTGCCACTTCACGCTGCTCTTCAGGACTTCGAGATCCACGCTGTCCATGATCTTTTCCGCTTCTTCGTCTGATCGTCGCCACCGCCTTCGTCGCCGTCTCCGGTGGCCCCGTTGCTCTGGGTGTTGTCGTTGTTGTCACTGTCCGGCGCTTGCGCATCGCCAGGGCTGCCGCCCACGGCCTCTGTGAAGCGCGCGAAAAATGCATCGGCCATCTTGCGCGCGGCGGCATCCACCAGGCGCGAGCCAATCTGCGCGATCTTGCCGCCCACCTGCGCCTGCACCACGTACGTGAGCAGCGTCTCGTCGCCTTCGGGGGCCAGCGTGACCTTGGCGGACCCCTTGCCGAAGCCGGCCGCGCCACCCTGTCCGTCGAACTGGATCGTGTAGCTTTGCGGCGCCTGGATGTCCTGCAGGGCCATGCGTCCCTTGAAGCGCGCCTTGACCGGCCCCACGGCGGCGGTCAGCGCAAGCTGGTAGGCATTTTCGCCATCGGGCTCGATGCTCTCACATCCGGGAATACATTGCTTGAGCAGGGCGATGTCGTTCAGCGCCTCCCATGCCACCTCTTGCGGCACGGGCAGGCGCTGGGTCTGGTTCATTTCCATGGCGGATTTCCTTGTCGGGGGGCGGTTGGTCTGTCCGGTGGCATGGGCGGCGGCCGGCTGGTGTCCGCCAGCAGGGTTTCCAGCGCCAGCAGGCTGTCGAGGTTGTGGGCCGGGCGCAGCGCGTCCACATGCGGCAGGATGGCCTGGATGCCGCGCGCCTGCGGTGCGAAGCCCGCGTAGCGCAGCAGCGGGTTGAGCCACACGATGCGGTGCGCGAAGCGGCGCAGCCGGGCCATCTCCCGTTCCAGCAGGTCGATGTGCTCCAGGTCGATGCCGTCGCTGACGAACAGCACGGTGGCGCGGCCGGACAGCGTGCGACGCGCCCACTGCCGGTTGAAGGCCGCCAGCGCGGCGCCAATGCGGGTGCCGCCGGCCCAGTCGCGCACCTGTTCGGTGATCAGGGTCACGGCATCGTCGGGGTCGCGTTCGCGCAGCGCCCGGGTGACGTTGGTCAGCCGCGTGCCAAACAGGAATACGTGCATGCGCTCGCGCGACTGCATCAGCGCGTGGCAGAAGTACAGCACGGCGCGCGAGTACTGGCTCATCGATCCCGAGATGTCGAGCAGCAGCACCACGGGCGGCTTGCGCTCGGCGTGCTTGCGGTACTTCCAGCGCAGCCATTCTCCATGCTGGCGCACGGCCAGCCGCGCGCTGGCGCGCAGGTCGGCACGGGTGCCGCACATGGCGGCCCGGAGCCGGCGCGTGCGTTGCAGCGCCAGGTGGGCGCGGCGCGTGCGCACCAGATGCTGGAGGGCGCGCCACTCGTCGGCCGAGAGCGTTTCGAAATCGCGGCTCGCGAGTCGCTCGCGGTCGGAAAACGTCAGCGGGGCTGTGAAGCGCTCCTCGCGCATCGGCTGGTCTGGTCTTGCCGCGGCCGGCTGGCGGGCCGCCAGCGCATCGGCCAGGCGGTTGCTGCGCCTGGGCGGGGGCGCCCCGGCATCCACGCGCGGCAGCAGCATCGCGCGCAGCTTGCCTTCCCAGTCGGGGTCGCGCCAGAACAGGTCGAAAGCGGCATCGAACAGCGGCCGCTGGTCGGGACCGGACAGCATCAGCGCGGCCAGCGCGGCACGCACTTCGCTGCGCGCGCCGATATCGATGTGGCGCAGTGCCTCCAGGGCGTCGACGGCATGTGCGGGCGACAGGCCAAAACCGGCATCGCGCAACAGCCGCGTGAAATGGGTGACGTTGCGCGCCAGCATCGGCAATGCGATGGGGCGGGGCGGCATGTCCTGCGGCACGTCCGGCTTCATGTCAGCCCGCCGGCGCGGCGCCGGCCAGCAGTTCCGCGATGGTGGGGCCATCGGCCCGCGCCAGGTCGTCCTGGTACTTGAGCAGCACGCCCAGCGTGTTGCGCACCGATTGCGGATCGAGTTCGGTCACGCCCAGTGCGGCCAGCGCGCGGCACCAGTCGATGGCCTCGGCGATGCCCGGCGCCTTGAACAGGTCGATGCCGCGCAGCCGGTGAATGAAGTCCACCGCCTGCTGCTGCAGCGCCACCGCGGCCTCGGGCGCGCGGGCGGCCACGATCTGCAGCTCCCGGTCGCGGCCAGGGTAGCCCATCCACTGGTACAGGCAGCGGCGCTTGAGCGCGTCATGAACCTCGCGGGTGCGGTTCGACGTGATGACGATCAGCGGTGGCCGCTCGGCGCGGATCACGCCGATTTCGGGAATCGACACCTGGTACTCGGACAGCACTTCGAGCAGGAAGGCCTCGAACGGCTCGTCGGCGCGATCGATCTCGTCGATCAGCAGCACGCGCGGCACATCGGGCCGGGCGGGGTCCGGCAGCAGCGCTTCGAGCAGCGGCCGCTTGAGCAGGTAGTCGTCGTGATAAAGCGATTGCTGCTCTGGCCGCTCGCCGCGTGCTTCGGCCAGCCGCAGCGCCATGATCTGGCGCGGATAGTCCCACTCGTAGAGCGCGCTGGCGGCATCGAGCCCCTCATAGCACTGCAGCCGCAGCAGGCGCGTGCCGAGCATGCCGGCCATGGCCTGCGCCAGCGCCGTCTTGCCCACGCCGGGTTCGCCCTCCAGGAACAGCGGCCGCTGCATGCGCAGGGCCAGGTACAGCACGGTGGCGGTCTCGCGATCGGCAAAATACTGCTGGGCTTCGAGCTGGGTGAGGGTCTGGTCGATGGAAGTCGGGAGCATTGTCACAGCAGCAAGCAAATTAACGAAGCTCGTGGTTGTTTAACGGCCACCGCCGCCAACTGCGCCCAGATGAACGCAGACAGTAGTGTCTTGGCTCCCTCTCCCCTCATGGGGAGAGGGTAGGGGAGAGGGGTGGTACAGCAAGGCGCCACATCGAGCGAAGCCGTCGGTGTGATCCGGCACGGCGGCGCCTGACAGGCCGTGCCTTCTCGCCGGCCCGACTCCCGCAGGCAGGAGTCGGGCGCAGGCACGGGGCAATGCCTATCCCTTCAGTGCCTGTTCCACCGCCCTGGCCGTCAGCACCGGGATCAGGTGCGCGCGGTACTCGGGCGAAGCGTGCAGGTCGCCATTGAGGCCCGACGGATCGACCTTCACCGCACGTGCCGCCGCCACGGTGAAGCTGGCCGTCAGCGCCTGCTCCAGCGCCGGGGCGCGGAACACGCTGTCGGCCGCGCCGGTCACCGCCACGCGTACCGACTGGCCGGTGCGCGACACCATCACGCCCACCAGCGCGAAGCGCGATGCCGGGTTGCGGAACTTGATGTAGGCGGCCCGCTCGGGCACCGGGAACCGCACGGCGGTGATCAGTTCGTCAGGGGCCAGCGCGGTTTCGTAAAGGCCCTTGAAGAAGTTGTCGGCGGCGATGCTGCGGCGGTCGGTGACGACGGTGGCGTTCAGGCCGAGCACGGCCGCCGGGTAGTCGGCGGCCGGATCGTCGTTTGCCAGCGATCCGCCAATCGTGCCCATCGCGCGCACCTGCCGGTCACCGATGCCGAACGCCAGCGCCGCCAGCGCCGGAATGCGGCGCATGACCTCGGCGTTGGCGGCCACGTCGGCGTGGCGTGCGGCGGCGCCGATCACCAGCTCGTCGCCCTGCACCGTGATATCGGCGATGCCCGGAATGCGCGCGATGTCGACCAGGGTCGACGGCGCCGAGAGGCGCAGCTTCATGGCAGCGAGCAGGCTCTGGCCGCCAGCCAGGAACTTGGCGTCGCCATCGGCCTTCAGCTTCGCCACGGCGGAAGCAGCGTCCGTGGCGCGTTCGTACTGGAATGCGTACATGGTCGTCTCCTTCCGTTATGCGGCGCTGCCCTGGGCAGCCTGAATGGCCTGCCACACGCGGTGCGGCGTGGCGGGCATCTGCACGTCGCGCACGCCCAGCGGCGACAGCGCGTCCACCAGCGCGTTGATGAACGCCGGGGGCGACCCGATGGCGCCGGCCTCGCCGCAGCCTTTCACGCCCAGCGGGTTGTGCGTGCAGGGCGTGCCGCTGGCGGTCTCCACCGTGAAATCCGGCAGGTCGCCGGCGCGCGGCATGGCGTAGTCCATATAGGAGCCGGTCAGCAACTGGCCGCTGTCGGGGTCGTAGATGCACTGCTCCAGCATCGCCTGGCCCAGGCCCTGGCCGATGCCGCCGTGGACCTGGCCCTCGACGATCATGGGGTTGATCACGTTGCCGAAATCGTCCACCGCCGTGAACTTGACGACATGCGATTCGCCCGTGTCGGGGTCGACCTCGACCTCGCAGATATAGGCGCCGGACGGATAGGTGAAGTTGGTCGGATCGTAGAACGCGTTCTCGTTCAGGCCCGGTTCGAGCTTGTCGAGCGGATAGTTGTGCGGCACGTAGGCGGTCAGCGCCACCTCGCCGAACGTCTTGGTGCGATCGGTGCCGGCCACGCGGAACACGCCGTCCTGGAACTCGATGTCGGCATCGGACGCTTCCAGCAGGTGTGCGGCAATCTTCTTGGCCTTGGCCTCGATCTTGTCCAGCGCCTTCATGATGGCCGATCCGCCCACGGCCAGCGAGCGCGAGCCGTAGGTGCCCATGCCGAACGGCACGCGCCCGGTGTCGCCATGCACGATTTCCACGGCGTCCATGGCAATGCCGAGCCGGTCGGCCACGATCTGCGCGAACGTGGTTTCGTGGCCCTGTCCGTGGCTGTGCGATCCGGTGAAGACGGTCACGGTGCCGGTGGGATGCACGCGGATCTCGCCCACTTCGAACAGGCCCGCGCGGGCGCCCAGCGCCCCGGCGATGTTCGACGGCGCCAGGCCGCAGGCCTCGATGTAGCACGAGTAGCCAAGCCCGCGCAGCTTGCCGCGCTGCTTCGCGGCGTCGCGCCGCGCCGGGAAGCCGGCCACGTCGGCCAGTTCCTCGGCCCGCGCCAGACAGGGCTCGTAGTCGCCGGTGTCGTAGGTCAGGCCCACGGGCGTGGCGTACGGGAAGCTGCGGATGAAGTTCTTGCGGCGCAGCGTGGCGGGGTCGGTGCCGGTTTCGTGCGCGGCGGCCTCGACCAGGCGTTCCACCACATAGGTGGCCTCGGGCCGGCCCGCGCCGCGATAGGCATCGACGGGCGATGTGTTGGTGAACACGGCCTGCACTTCGGCGTAGATGGCCGGGGTGGCGTACTGGCCGGCGAGCAGCGTGGCGTAGAGGATCGTTGGCACGCTGCTGGCGAAGGTGGACAGGTACGCGCCCATGTTGGCGACCGTATGTACTCGCATTGCCAGGAATTTGCCGTCGGCATCGAGCGCCAGTTCGGCCTTGGTCACGTGGTCGCGGCCGTGCGCGTCGGTCAGGAACGACTCCGACCGTTCGGCCGTCCACTTGACCGGGCGGCCGATCTTCTTCGATGCCCAGGTCAGCGCCACGTCCTCGGGGTAGAGGAAGATCTTCGAGCCGAAACCGCCGCCCACGTCCGGCGCGATGATGCGCAGGCGCGATTCGGGCAGCCCCAGCACGAAGGCGCCCATCAGCAGGCGTTCCACGTGCGGGTTCTGGTTCGCCACGTAGACCGTGTAGCTGTCGTCCTGGCGGGTGTAGCTGGCGTTGACGGCGCGCGGCTCGATGGCGTTCGGGATCAGCCGGTTGTTGACGATTTCCAGCGTGGTCACGTGGGCGGCCTTTGCGAATGCCGCGTCGGTGGCGGCCTTGTCGCCGTGGCCCCAGGTGTAGCAGGTGTTGGCCGGCACGTCGTCGTGGACCAGCGTGGACGCTGCCGCGGCATCGGCCGGGCTGACCACGGCGGGCAATTCGTCGTAGTCGACCACGACCTTTTCGGCCGCATCGCGTGCCTGCTGCAGCGTTTCGGCGATGACCAGCGCCACCTGGTCGCCCACATGGCGGACCTTGCCGTGGGCCAGGGCGGGGTGGGGCGGCTCCTTCATCGGCGAGCCATCAATGCTGTGGATCAGCCAGCCGCAGGGCAGGCCGCCCACCTTGTCGCCGGCCATGTCGTCGCCGGTCAGCACGGCGATCACGCCGGGCGAGGCCAGTGCTTCGGCCGTATCGATGGAGCGGATGTGGGCATGCGCGTGCGGCGAGCGCACGAAGTAGCCGTAGCTCTGGTGCGGCAGCGTGACGTCGTCGGTGTACTGGCCATTGCCGGTCAGGAAGCGGTAATCCTCCTTGCGGCGCACGGGCGTGCCGATGAACGGGTGCTTTTCGGGTGCGTTCATGACGGGCCTCCCTTATTCGGCGCTGACCGTGGCGCGGTCGCCCTGCATGGCGGCCTGCCCTTGCTGCACCGCACGCACGATGTTGTGGTAGCCGGTACAGCGGCACAGGTTGCCTTCGAGCTGCTCGCGGATGGCCTGGGCATCGGCGTGGGGCTGCTGCTCGAGCAGCGAGGTGGCTGCCATCACCATGCCCGGCGTGCAGAAGCCGCACTGCAGCCCATGGCATTCGCGGAACGCCTGCTGCATCGGATGCATCTCGCCGTTGGCCGCCAAGCCTTCGATGGTGGTCACGCTGGCCCCGTCCGCCTGGACTGCCAGCATGTTGCAGGACTTCACGGCGCGGCCGTCCAGATGGACGGTGCAGGCGCCGCACTGGGCGGTGTCGCAGCCCACGTGGGTGCCGGTCAGGCGAAGCTGCTCGCGCAGGAACTGGACCAGAAGGGTATTAGGTTCGACCTGCGCGTCAACGGGCTTGCCGTTGACCGTCAGGCGGATCGGAATCGCCATGCTTGTCTCCATGTGGGGTGGTGCGCGCATGGCCAGCTCCGCCGATCCCCGAATGTAGACTGCGCGGGACGGGCCACGACGCGGTACTGCCGCTTGGTTGAGACGGCTATTTCGTGATATTGGTGCTGCCGGGTTTGCCCGGTCTTGCGGCGGAATGAACGATCCGCCGCCTCAGGCTCTAAAAGTAAATCACAAAACCTTCGGTGCTGCCATGCGGGTTCCCCTGCCCTGAGCGGCCTGTCCAACGTCCCCACGCATGGAAGCCTTCATTGACTGGCTGTTCGAGACCGTAGCCCTGCCCAAGGTGGGGCTGCCGGCCATTTTCGTGGTCAGCCTGGTGTCGGCCACGCTGCTGCCGCTGGGTTCGGAGCCGGCCGTGTTCGGCTATATCAAGCTCAACCCGCACATGTTCTGGCCCGCGATCCTGGTGGCGACGGTTGGCAACACGCTGGGCGGCGCCATCGACTGGTGGCTCGGATACGCGGCCAAGCTGGCGGTGGTGCGCTACCGCCAACGGCGCCAGGAGCACGAGCACGAGCGCGAACACGCCGAGCACCGGACGCACCCGCGCAAGCGGCACAAGCCCAGGCTGGACGCCAAATACTTCCGATGGATGCGCCGTCATGGCCCGCCCACGATGCTGTTTTCGTGGTTGCCCGGCATTGGTGACCCACTGTGCACTTTGGCCGGCTGGCTGCGGATGCCGTTCTGGCAAAGCCTGTTCTATATGGCGATCGGCAAGTTCCTGCGCTACCTGGCGATGACCGCCAGCCTGCTCTGGATCCCCGATTCCTTCTGGCACGGCGTGGGCGAGGCGATCCGGCAGTGGTTCTGACCGGCCTTGCGGCGACAGCCCGGAAATGCCCGAAATGCTTGAAATTGCATGCAATCCATGCTGATCCCGGACATTTTCAGGGGTTATTCCCCAAAACGGCCTTGCTGCGGTGCGGCGAAACTGGGCGTTGAAGTACAATCGCCCTTTAATGACGAAAATCGCGCACCGTCCCCGTGCGCAGCTTCGAAGCGGTCCCGCCCATGAACGCCCCACTCGTGCTCGATGCCAAGCTCGCCACGCAGGACGCCCCGCCGCGCCTGCGTGAGATCCCCTATAACTACACGTCGTTTTCGGATCGCGAGATTGTCATCCGTCTGCTGGGCGAAGAAGCCTGGCGCATTCTCGACGAACTGCGCGGCGAACGCCGTACCGGCCGTTCGGCCCGCATGCTCTACGAGGTGCTGGGCGATATCTGGGTGGTCCGCCGCAATCCCTACCTGCAGGACGACCTGCTCGAGAACCCCAAGCGCCGCCAGATGCTGGTCAGCGCGCTGCACCACCGCCTGAACGAGATCGAGAAGCGCCGCGCCGCCGACCGTGCCGAGCACGCCGAGCCCGCCGCCGAAGACCGTTCGCACCGTGTGGAGCAGCTGGTCGCGTTCGCCAAGCAGGCGATCGAATCGTTCAAGCATGAATTTGCCGATGCCTATGCGCTGCGCAAGCGCACCCAGCGCGTGCTGGGCAAGGTGACGCAGAAGGACAACATCAAGTTCGACGGCCTGTCGCGCGTGTCGCACGTGACCGACGCCACCGACTGGCGCGTGGAATACCCGTTCGTGGTGCTGACCCCGGACACCGAGGACGAGATCGCCGGGCTGGTCAAGGGCTGCTTCGAGCTGGGCCTGACCATCATCCCGCGCGGGGGCGGCACCGGCTACACCGGCGGCGCCGTGCCGCTGACGCCGTTCTCGGCCGTCATCAACACCGAGAAGCTGGAACAGCTGGACGCGGTCGAGATGACCGACCTGCCCAATGTGCCGCACAAGGTGGCGACGATCTTCTCGGGCGCCGGCGTGGTGACGCGCCGCGTGGCCGACGCCGCCGACAAGGCCGGCCTGGTGTTCGCGGTGGACCCGACGTCGATCGATGCATCGTGCATCGGCGGCAACGTGGCGATGAACGCGGGCGGCAAGAAGGCCGTGCTGTGGGGCACGGCGCTGGACAACCTGGCGTGGTGGCGCATGGTCGATCCCGAGGGCAACTGGCTCGAGATCACCCGCATGGACCACAACCTGGGCAAGATCCATGACGTGCCGGTGGCCACGTTCGAACTGAAGTGGTCGGACGGCAACCGCCGCCCGGGCGAGAAGGTCCTGCGCACCGAGACGCTGGCCATCGAGGGCCGCAAGTTCCGCAAGGAAGGTCTGGGCAAGGACGTCACCGACAAGTTCCTGGCCGGCCTGCCCGGCGTGCAGAAGGAAGGCTGCGACGGCATCATCACCAGCGCGCGCTGGATCCTGCACCGCATGCCGAAGCATATCCGCACGGTGTGCCTGGAGTTCTTCGGCCAGCCGCGCGACGCCATTCCCAGCATCGTCGAGATCAAGGATTTCCTCGATGCGGAGTCGAAGCGCGAGGGCGGCGCCATCCTGGCCGGCCTGGAGCATCTGGACGAACGCTACCTGCGCGCGGTGGGCTACGCCACCAAGAGCAAGCGCAACGCCTTCCCGAAGATGGTGCTGATCGGCGATATCGTCGGTGACGACGAAGACGCCGTGGCGCGCGCCACCTCGGAAGTGATCCGCATGGCCAACGGCAAGAGCGGCGAAGGCTTTATCGCCGTGAGCCCCGAGGCCCGCAAGAAGTTCTGGCTCGATCGCTCGCGCACGGCCGCCATCGCGCGCCACACCAACGCCTTCAAGATCAACGAGGACGTGGTGATTCCGCTGCCCCGCATGGGCGAGTACACGGACGGCATCGAGCGCATCAACATCGAACTGTCGACCAAGAACAAGCTCAAGCTGGTGGACGAGCTGGAAGCGTTCTTCGCGCGCGGCAACCTGCCGCTGGGCCGCAGCGACGATGCCAACGAGATTCCGAGCGCCGAGCTGCTGGAAGACCGCGTGCAGCATGCGCTGACGCTGCTGCGCGAGATCCGCGCGCGCTGGCGCTACCTGCAGGACCATCTCGATACGCCGCTGCAGTCGGCCCGCGCGTCGCTGATCGGCCACGGCCTGGGCCTGCTGGGCCCGGCCTTCGAGCAGCGCCTGCAGAGCCAGCCTGACGCCACGGTATTCCACCTGATGCAGGATCGCACGATCCGCGTGAGCTGGAAGACAGAGATCCGCGCCGAACTGCGCAAGATCTTCAACGGCGGCGAGTTCAAGCCGATCCTGGACGAGGCCCAGAAGATTCACAAGCAGGTGCTGCGCGGCCGCGTGTTCGTGGCGCTGCACATGCACGCCGGCGATGGCAACGTCCACACGAACCTGCCCGTCAACTCGGACGACTACGACATGCTGCAGGACGCGCACCGCGCGGTGGCCCGCATCATGGACCTGGCGCGTTCGCTGGACGGCGTGATTTCGGGCGAGCACGGCATCGGCATCACCAAGCTCGAATTCCTGACCGAGGACGAGATCGGCGAATTCCGCGAGTACAAGCAGCGCGTGGACCCGCAGGGCCGGTTCAACAAGGGCAAGCTGCTGCCGGGCGCCGACCTGCGCAACGCGTACACGCCGTCGTTCGGCCTGATGGGGCATGAGTCCATCATCATGCAGCAGAGCGACATCGGCGCCATTGCCGACAGCGTCAAGGACTGCCTGCGCTGCGGCAAGTGCAAGCCCGTGTGCGCCACGCACGTGCCGCGCGCCAACCTGCTGTACAGCCCGCGCAACAAGATCCTGGCGACGTCGCTGCTGGTGGAGGCGTTCCTGTACGAGGAACAGACGCGCCGCGGCGTGTCGATCAAGCACTGGGACGAGTTCTCGGACGTGGCCGACCATTGCACGGTGTGCCACAAGTGCGTGACGCCGTGCCCGGTCAAGATCGACTTCGGCGACGTGTCGATGAACATGCGCAACCTGCTGCGCAAGATGGGCCAGAAGAAGTTCAACCCGGGCACCGCCGCGTCGATGTTCTTCCTGAACGCGACCAACCCGCAGACGATCAACATGACCCGCGCGGCCATGATCGGCTGGGGCTACAAGGCGCAGCGCCTGGGCAACGAGGTGCTCAAGAAGTTCGCGAAGAAGCAGACCCAGCATCCGCCCGCCACGGTTGGCAAGCCGCCGGTGCAGGAGCAGGTGATCCACTTCATCAACAAGAAGATGCCGGGCAACCTGCCCAAGAAGACGGCGCGCGCGCTGCTCGATATCGAAGACAACGAGATCGTGCCGATCATCCGCAACCCGAAGACGACCACGGCCGAGACCGAAGCCGTGTTCTACTTCCCGGGCTGCGGGTCCGAGCGTCTGTTCTCGCAGGTGGGGCTGGCCACGCAGGCCATGCTCTGGCACGTGGGCGTGCAGACGGTGCTGCCACCGGGTTACCTGTGCTGCGGCTATCCGCAGCGCGGCGCCGGCCAGTACGACCGCGCCGAGAAGATGGTCAGCGACAACCGCGTGCTGTTCCATCGCGTGGCGAATACGCTGAACTACCTCGACATCAAGACCGTGGTGGTCAGCTGCGGCACCTGCTACGACCAGCTGGCCGGGTATGAATTCGACAAGATCTTCCCGGGCTGCCGCATCATCGACATCCACGAGTACCTGCTCGAAAAGGGTGTGAAGCTGGAAGGCGTGACCGGTACGCGCTACATGTACCACGATCCCTGCCACACCCCGATCAAGACGATGGATCCGACCAAACTGGTGAACGACCTGATGGGCGGCAACCAGGGCGGCGGCAAGATCGAGAAGAACGAGCGCTGCTGCGGGGAATCTGGCACGCTGGCCGTGACGCGTCCGGATGTGTCGACGCAGATCCGTTTCCGCAAGGAAGAGGAAATGCGCAAGGGCGCCGACAAGCTGCGCACCGACGACTTCAACGGCGACGTCAAGATCCTGACCAGCTGCCCGTCGTGCCTGCAGGGCCTGTCGCGCTACAACGAGGATGCGTCGGTCACGGCCGACTACATCGTCGTGGAAATGGCGAAGCACCTGCTGGGCGAGAACTGGATGCCCGAGTACGTGGCCCGCGCCAACGCCGGTGGCATCGAGCGCGTGCTGGTGTAAGCCATCGCCATGACCCGGGTTGCCAACTGCCCCCTCTGCGAAGCCGACGGCGGCGAACTGCTCTGGATGGGCGACCGCGCGCGCGTGATCCTGGTCGAGCATGACCGGTTTCCGGGATTCTGTCGCGTGGTCTGGAACGACCATGCGGCAGAGCTGACCGACCTGGACGACGCCGACCAGGCCTGGCTGATGCGGCTGGTGGCGCGCGTCGAGCGCTTGGTGCGCGAAGTCATGGCGCCGGACAAGGTCAACCTGGCCGCGTTCGGCAACATGGTGCCGCACCTGCACTGGCACATCATTCCGCGCTACCGCTGGGATACCCATTTCCCGGAAGCCGTCTGGGCCGCGCCGCAACGGGCCGCCGACGCGGCGCGCATCGCCGAACTGGGCAGCCGGTTGCCGGCGTTGCGCACGGCACTTTCGGTGCTGGCCGATTCGGACTGAGCAGACGGAGGCTGGCCGGCAACCGGCCGGCCGACCGTCATCCATCGCATCCGCTGCAATTCTTCCCGTCCCCTTGTAAAGTGCCGTAGCAGTCTGGTACGGAACCCGCCCGCATGGCGGTGCGTCTGACTCCGGTCGAACAACAACATGCCCGCCGGCCATTCGCGGCGGGCCAACCGCTGGCGCCATGTCATCCACACCGTCGTCCGTTATCGTGCCCGGTCCTGCCGTACCCGCCGAGGCCCTCAAGAACCAGAGCCGGCTGCGCCTGGCGGCCACCTGGGCCCTGATCAAGCCGTACTGGGGTTCGGAAGACCGCAAGGCCGGCCTGGGGCTGCTCACGCTGGTCGTGGCGCTGAATCTCGGCATCGTCTATATCAACGTGCTGCTCAACGAGTGGAACCGTGTGTTCTACAACGCCATCGAGCAGCGCGATTTCGTCTCGTTCAAGGCCCTGCTGCTGCGTTTTTCGTGGATCGCCGCCTGCTTCATCGTGCTGGCGATCTCGCGCCAGTACTACCAGATGATGCTGCAGATGCGCTGGCGCACGTGGATGACCGGCACCTTCATGCAGCGCTGGCTTGGGCACCAGGCGTACTACCGCATCGAGCAGACCCATTCGACCGACAACCCCGACCAGCGGCTGGCCGATGACCTGCGCCAGTTCACCGACGGCGCGCTGACGCTGTCCATGGGCCTGCTCAATTCGGCGGTGACGCTGGTGTCGTTCATCGGCATCCTGTGGGTGGTGTCCGGTCCGATCACGCTGGCGCTGGGCGGCACCGACCTGACGATCCCCGGCTATATGGTCTGGTTTGCCATCGGCTACGCGGTGGTGGGCTCGCTGATTGCCCACTTCGTGGGGCGGCCGCTGATCGGCCTGTCGTTCCAGCAGGAACAGTACGAGGCCAACTTCCGTTTCATGCTGGTGCGACTGCGCGAAAACAGCGAACCGGTGGCGCTGTATCGCGGCGAGCCGACCGAGCAGGCGGGCCTGCGGGCGCGTTTCGAGCGGATCCGGGCGAACTGGAACCAGCTCATGCGCTACACGCGGCGCCTGACCTTCGTGAACTCCGGCTACGGCCAGTTCGCGATCATCTTCCCGCTGCTGGTGGCCGCGCCGCGCTACTTCTCGGGCAAGCTCACGCTGGGCGGCCTGATGCAGATCAATTCGGCGTTCGGCCAGGTGCAGGGCGCGCTGTCGTGGTTTGTCGACAGCTATTCGACGCTGGTGGGCTGGAAGGCCGCCGCCAACCGTCTGATCGATTTCCAGGACGCCATGCGCGTGGCCGAGCGCCAGGACCTGACGCATGAAGGCCCGGGCGATATCGAGGTGGTGCAGTCCGCCAACCCGTCCGAGGGCGATATCTCGGTCAGCGGGCTGGCCCTGGCGCTGCCGGTGCGCGGCGGGCTCGATGTTGACGCGGAAGGGGTCGATCCCGACAGCCATCCGGGCCAGCGTCCGCTGGTGGCGCCGTTCTCGCTGTCGATCGCGCCGGGCGAACGCTGGCTGGTGCATGGCCCGTCAGGCTGCGGCAAGAGCGTGCTGTTCCGCGCGCTGGCCGGCATCTGGCCGTATGGCAGCGGGCGCATCACGGTGCCGCACCGCCGCATGCTGTTCCTGCCGCAGCGCAGCTATCTGCCGATTGGCACGCTGGCCGACGCGCTGTCGTATCCCGACGCCGGCAACAGCCATTCGCGCGAGACGCTGGCGGCCGTGCTGCGCAAGGCGCGGCTGGGCATGCTGACAAAGCACCTGGACGTATTCGACAACTGGTCGCTGCGGCTGTCGCCCGGCGAGCAGCAGCGCCTGGCCTTTGCCCGGGCCCTGCTGCAGAAGCCCGACTACCTGTTCCTGGACGAGGCCACCAGCGCGCTGGACGAGGAAACCGAGCGGGCGATGTACCAGCTGATGGTGGACGAACTGCCCGGCGCCGCCATCGTCAGCATCGCGCACCGCAGCACCGTGGCCGCCTTCCACGGCCGGCGCCTGCGCTACGTGCCAGTGGCGCGGGGCGGCGACGAAAGCGGCGGCGGCCCGCGGGATGGGCAAGGCGAGGGGGGTGGAGTAAGCTATCGGGTCGTACAAGACGCATGACGGCGCCGCTGTAACGGCCCACCGGGCCGGCGCGGGCGCCGCGACACTACATCATGGCTGGCCTGGACAAAGATACTCCCCACCCTACCGCGCTGACGGTCCACACGCAGTCGCGCGTCCTGGAAATCGGCTTCGACAATGGCCGCACCTGGCGGCTGCCGTTCGAGCTGCTGCGCGTATACTCGCCTTCCGCCGAAGTCCAGGGCCACGGCCCTGGCCAGGAAACGCTGCAGACCGGCAAGCGCCACGTGGGCATCGCCGCGGTGGAGCCGGTTGGCAACTACGCGATCCAGATCCGTTTCGACGATGGTCACGACACGGGCATCTACACGTGGGAACTGCTGTATCGCCTGGGCGATCAGCAGGACACGCTGTGGGACGGCTACCTGAAGCGGCTGGAAGCCGCCGGGCTGGACCGCGATGCGCCGATGCCGGCGGCCGGCGGCCACGCGTGCGGCCATCATCACTGAATCAAGTACCTGGAGTCTGAGAATGAGCGAAACCCACTTCGGGTTCGACAAGGTCGACGAATCGGAAAAGGCCGGCAAGGTTGCCGGCGTGTTCCACTCGGTGGCCAGCAAATACGATGTGATGAACGACCTGATGTCCGGTGGCATGCACCGCGTCTGGAAGATGTTCACGATCGCCCAGGCCAATGTGCGGCCGGGCCACAAGGTGCTGGACATCGCCGGCGGGACGGGCGACCTTTCCAAGGCCTTCGCGAAACAGGCCGGCCCGAAGGGCGAAGTCTGGCTGACGGACATCAACGAGTCGATGCTGCGCGTGGGGCGCGACCGCCTGCTGGACAAGGGCATCGTCACGCCGGTGGCCCTGTGCGACGCCGAGAAGATCCCGTTCCCGGACAATTACTTCGACCTGGTGACGGTGGCCTTCGGCCTGCGCAACATGACGCACAAGGACCGCGCCCTGGCCGAGATGCGCCGCGTGGTCAAGCCGGGCGGCAAGGTGATGGTGCTGGAGTTCTCCAAGGTCTGGAAGCCGCTCGAGAAAATCTACGACGTCTATTCTTTCAAGGTGCTCCCCTGGCTGGGCGAACGCGTGGCTGGGGATGCCCCGAGCTATCGCTATCTCGCAGAATCGATCAGAATGCATCCAGACCAGGGTTCACTTGTACGCTTGATGGAACAAGTTGGGCTCGAACAAGTCGAATACTTCAACCTGACGGCCGGAGTCGTGGCGCTCCACGTCGGGAGAAAGTACTAATTCGCCATGTTCGGCCGCTAATGGCCGAAAATGACAGGGGAAAAGCTCAAATGTCTTCTTTTCGTGGAAAATTCCTGGCGGCCGCGCTGATGGTGACGGTAGCCATGGGGGCAGCGCTCGACGCCAACGCAAAACGCCTCGGCGGTTCGCGCAGCGTGGGCAAACAATCGTCCAGCGTGACGCAGCAGCGTCAGGCTACGCCGCCGCAACAGAATGCGCCGGCCCAGCAACAGCCCGCGCAGCAGCAGGCAGCCCCGGCAACGGCCGGCGCTGCAGGTGGCGCAGCGGCTGCGGCGCCGAAGCGTAACTGGGGTGGCATGCTCGGGGGCCTGGCGGCCGGTCTGGGCCTGGGCTACCTGCTGTCGCACTTCGGCCTTGGTGGCGCGGCGGCCAGCTTCCTGGCCAACGTGATCATGATCGCCGTGATCGCGATGATCGCCCTGTGGCTGTTCCGCAAGTTCCGCGGCGGTTCGGCCCGTTCGCAGACGCCGGCCTACGCCGGCATGGGCGGCAACGGCAACAGCTCGCCGTTCGGCGGCGCGGCCCGCAACGCCGAGCCGACGCTGCGCCAGGCCGAACCGGTGCAGCCGGCCGGCTATAACGGCGCGGCAGCCAATCCGGTCATGGGCGGCGCGGCCGCCGGTGCAGCCGCTGCGGCAGTGCAGCAGCCGTGGGGCGTGCCGGCCGACTTCGACACCGAAGCCTTCCTGCGCAACGCCAAGGTCCACTATGTGCGCCTGCAGGCCGCGTGGGACGCCGGCAACCTGGACGACATCCGCGAATTCACCACGCCGGAAATGTTCGCCGAGATCAAGATGGACCTGTCCGAGCGCGGCGAGGCGGTCAACAAGACCGACGTGGTCACGCTGGAAGCCCAGTTGCTCGGCATCGAGAACACGCCGGCCCAGCACATTGCCAGCGTGCGCTTCTCGGGCATGATCCGCGAGAACACCGGCGATGCGGCGCAGCCGTTCGGCGAGGTCTGGAACCTGGCCAAGTCGACGTCCGGCGGCGGCTGGCTGCTGGCAGGTATCCAGCAGGAATCCTGAGCGCCGCGCCCGCCGCCGCATGGATGACATGAAGCGGCGGCCGAGTAGCTTAGAATGGAGGCCCACGTACGCGTGGGCCTTTTTTTGTTGGGCAGACCTGCCCGGAACCGGACGCCATGAACGCCTTGCCGACACCCCTGGCCGCGCCGATCGTCGCCGCACTGAATCACCTGATCGAACAGGAGCCCTGGGCCTGCGGCCTGCTGGCGCCGTTTGCCAGCCGCGTCATCCGGTTCGACGCCGCGGCGTTCGCGCTGTCCCTGCGGATCACGGAGCAGGGCGGCATCGAGCAGGCGGCAGACACCGATACGCCCGCCGTGACGCTGCTTGTGCCGTTGCAGCAATGGCCGCTGGTGGTGGCCGACGTGGCCGAGGGCGGACAGGCCGCCGCGATGCGCCATGTGCGGATCGATGGCGATGCGGAGCTGGCCAACGCCGTGTCGACGCTGGCGCGCAACCTGCGCTGGGATGCGGCCGAAGACCTGTCGCGCGCCCTGCGTGGCGTGATGGGTGGCCCGGTCAGCGACAGCGTGGCCCAGCGCATGGTGGACGGCGCGCGCCAGGTGCATGAAAGCGCCACGCGCGTGGGCCGGGCGCTCCTCGACAATGTGACCGAATACCTGCTCGACGAACAGCCGACCCTGGTGCGCCATGCCGCGCTGGACGGGTTTGGCACCGACGTGGCGCGTGTGCGGGATGATCTGGCGCGGCTGGAAAAGCGCCTGGAACGCCTGGAACGCTCGGGTGGGCAGGGGGAGGAGGCTTCGGGCCAGCTTCCATCGGCCCATCGTTGATCGTCATGTCACTCTCCGCTGCCGCATCGCGCGGCGCAGTCTTCTGAAAATCCCCGCATGACCCGCCTGCTGCGTCTCTGCAAGATTGTCTTCGTCATCCTGTATTACGGGCTCGACGAGCTAGTGCTGTCCGGCTTCAAGAGCCGGCGCATCAAGTTCCTGGTGCGCGTGATCACCATCGGCCGCAAGCTGGAACAGCCCCGCGGCGAACGCCTGCGCCTGGCGCTGACGGCCCTGGGGCCGATCTTCGTCAAGTTTGGGCAGGTGCTGTCCACCCGGCGCGACCTGATGCCGCCCGATATCGCCGACGAACTGGCGAAACTGCAGGACCAGGTGCCCCCGTTCGACTCCGCAGTGGCGGTGAAGATCGTCGAGAAATCGCTGGGCCGGCCGCTGACGACGCTGTTCGAGAACTTCGAGCACCAGCCCGTAGCCAGTGCGTCGATTGCGCAGGTGCACTTCGCCACGCTGCGCGGCGGCCCGAACCATGGCCGCGAGGTGGCGGTGAAGGTGCTGCGTCCCGGCATGCTGCCCGTGATCGACAGCGACCTGGCGCTGATGCGCGACATGGCCACATGGCTGGAGCGCGTGTGGGTCGATGGCCGCCGCCTGAAACCGCGCGAGGTGGTGGCCGAGTTCGACAAGTACCTGCATGACGAACTGGACCTGATGATCGAGGCGGCCAATGCCAGCCAGCTGCGCCGCAACTTTGCCGACAGCGACCTGCTCTGCGTGCCCGAGGTGTACTGGGACTGGTGTACCAGCAGCGTCTTCACCATGGAGCGCATGCACGGCATCCCGATCTCGCGTACCGAATCGCTGAAGGCGGCGGGCGTGGACATGCACAAGCTGGCCGAGGAAGGCGTGGAGATCTTCTTCACGCAGGTGTTCCGCGACGGCTTCTTCCATGCCGACATGCACCCGGGCAACATCCTGGTGTCGGTGCAGCCCGAGACGTTCGGCCGGTATATCGCGCTGGACTTCGGCATCGTCGGCGCGCTGTCCGAGTTCGACAAGAACTACCTGGCGCAGAACTTCATCGCCTTCTTCCGCCGCGACTACCACCGCGTGGCGCTGCTGCACGTGGAATCGGGCTGGGTGCCGCCCGAGACACGTGTCGAGGAGCTGGAATCGGCCGTGCGGGCGTGCTGCGAACCCTATTTCGACAAGCCGCTGCGCGAAATCTCGCTGGGCATGGTGCTGATGCGCCTGTTCCAGACGTCACGCCGGTTCAACGTCGAAATCCAGCCGCAGCTGGTGCTGCTGCAGAAGACCCTGCTCAATATCGAAGGTCTGGGCCGCCAGCTCGACCCCGATCTCGACCTCTGGAAGACCGCCAAGCCGTTCCTGGAGCGCTGGATGTACGAGCAGGTCGGCTGGCAGGGCGCGTGGGAGCGCGTCAAGGTCGAAGCGCCGCAGTGGGCCAAGATGCTGCCCGACTTCCCGCGCCTGGCGCACCAGTTCCTGGAGCGCCGCGCGCTGCTGAACAACGGTGAGCAGGAACGCCTGCTGACCCAGCTGGTGCACGAACAGCGCCGTACCAACCGCCGGCTCTCCACCGCGCTGATGCTGATGGGCGGCTTCCTGGCGGGCATCGTGATCGTCCAGGCGCTGGCCTGGGCGGGCTACTGGTAACCCTGCACCTGGAGCCGTGCGCCCCACGCTGCACCGTGCCGGTGCGAGTGTGGGGATTTGACCGCGCCGGGGGGAATTTTTTTCGTCCCGGGGAGTCTGCGTCGCTATAATCCGCGGTTTGATTCGGCTACGACCGCCTATGCCCGTCCCGGGCGCCCGCGGCCCCGACCGATGAATTGGACTCCGGGCGGAGTCAGCCTGGCGCTCCAGGCATCCGGCCGGCATTCGGTTTTTCGCCACCAGGGCATTTCTGGCTATTTGGGATAGGGCAGCGGCATGCTGATCTGGTTCGTCATCATCTATTGGGTTATCTCGGTCGGCATCGGCCTGTGGGCGGCACTGCGCGTCAAGGGCACCGCCGACTTCGCCGTCGCGGGCCGCAGCCTGCCGTTCTACATCGTCACCGCCACGGTTTTCGCCACATGGTTTGGCTCAGAAACCGTGCTCGGCATCCCCGCCGTTTTCCTCAAGGAAGGCCTGTCGGGCGTGGTGTCCGATCCCTTCGGTTCGTCGCTCTGCCTGATCCTCGTGGGCCTGTTCTTCGCCCGGCCGCTGTACCGGATGAACCTGCTGACGATCGGCGACTACTATCACAACCGCTACGGCCGGCTGGCCGAAGTGCTGACCACGCTGTGCATCGTCGTGTCGTACCTGGGCTGGGTGGCGGCGCAGATCAAGGCGCTGGGCCTGGTGTTCTATACGGTGTCGGACGGCGCGCTGTCGCAGGAGGCCGGCATGATGATCGGCGCGGCCAGCGTGCTGGTCTATACGCTGTTCGGCGGCATGTGGTCGGTGGCCGTGACCGACTTCATCCAGATGATCATCATCGTGATCGGCATGCTCTATATCGGCTACGAGGTCAGCGGCCAGGCTGGCGGCGTGACCGCCGTGGTGTCGCATGCGGCGGCGGCGGGCAAGTTCGAATTCCTGCCATCGCTGGACTTCGTGCAGATCATCGGGTTTGCGGCGGCGCTGTTTACGATGATGCTTGGCTCGATTCCGCAGCAGGACGTGTTCCAGCGCGTGACGTCGTCCAGGACCGAGCAGATCGCCGGCCGCGCGTCGGTGCTGGGCGGCGTGCTGTACTTCTTCTTCGCGTTCATCCCGATGTTCCTGGCCTACTCGGCGACGCTGATCGATCCGCAGATGGTCGAGAAGTACATCAATTCGGATTCGCAGCTGATCCTGCCCCAACTGATCCTGAACCATGCGCCGATGTTCGCCCAGGTGATGTTCTTCGGGGCGCTGCTGTCGGCCATCAAGAGCTGCGCTTCGGCCACGCTGCTGGCGCCGTCGGTGACCTTCGCGGAGAACATCCTGCGCCCGTATTTCCGCCATCTGAGCGACAAGCAGTTCCTGCGCGTGATGCAGGCCGTGGTGCTGGTCTTCACCACGCTGGTGACCCTGTTCGCGCTGAATTCGCACCTGTCGATTTTCCATATGGTGGAAAACGCCTACAAGGTGACGCTGGTGTCGGCGTTCGTGCCGCTGGCCTTCGGCCTGTTCTGGAAGCCGGCCACCCGCCAGGGCGGCCTGCTGGCCATCGTGCTGGGCCTGTCCTCGTGGTTGACCTGCGAGGTGGCCTTTGCCGGAGCCACCGTGCCGCCGCAGATGGTGGGCCTGATGTTCTCGATCAGTGGCATGGTGTTCGGGTCGCTGCTGCCGCAATGGATCAGCGACCGGCCGCCTGTCCGTGAAGTGCATATTGCTTAACTTTTGAGCGCCAGGGCGAAATCGTGACGATTACGCCCCCGAAAGCCCCCATTTCCCGCCGGTAGACGCCTCGCCGACGGTTTATAATCCAAGGCTTTGCATCGCCGCGCGGGTATATTTTCGTGCGCCGGCCCTTGTCGATCGGACGGGGCGCTGCCATCTACCCGCTTTACGTTTCAGATTCCACGAAAGAACCATGCCGATCTATGCCTACCGTTGCGACGCCTGCGGCCACGGGCGCGATGTGCTGCAGAAGATGAGCGACGCCCCGCTCACGGACTGCCCATCCTGCGGCACCGCCGGAACCTTCAAGAAGCAACTGACCGCTGCCGGCTTCCAGCTCAAGGGCTCGGGCTGGTACGTGACCGATTTCCGTGGCGGCAGCGGCGGCACCAGCGCCCCGGCGTCTGCGGCGGCATCGGCTGCCCCGGCAGGCGATAGCGCTCCGGCTGCTCCGGCCGCCGCTCCGGCGGCACCGGCCACGCCGGTCGCCAGCAGCAACTGAGCGCCAGGCAAGCCGTGGCCACCAAGAAAACATCCGCCATCAAGACCTGGTTCCTGACCGGTCTGCTTGTGCTCGTGCCGCTGGGCATCACGTTGTGGGTGCTCAACCTGATCATCGGCACGATGGACCAGAGCATGGCGCTGCTGCCGCTGGCGTGGCAGCCCGAGAACATCTTCGGGCGCCGCATCCCGGGGCTGGGCGCCATCCTGACCCTGCTGTTCATCCTGCTGGTGGGCGTGCTGACGCACAACTTCATCGGTCAGCGCCTGGTGCGCTGGTGGGAGGCGCTGCTGGGCCATATCCCGGTGGTGGGCCCGATCTATACCAGCGTCAAGCAGGTGTCGGACACGCTGCTGTCGTCGTCGGGCAACGCGTTCCGCAAGGCGCTGCTGGTGCAGTATCCGCGTGAAGGGTCGTGGACGATCGCGTTTCTGACCGGGCGTCCGGGCGGAGACGTGCAGAATCACCTGCAAGGCGAATACGTGAGCGTGTACGTGCCGACGACGCCGAACCCGACTTCCGGCTTCTTTTTGATGATGCCGAAGGCGGACACCATCGAGCTCGACATGACGGTCGACGCGGCGCTGAAGTACATCGTGTCGATGGGCGTGGTGGCGCCCACCGACCTGCCGCGCCGCGCCCCCGGCGATGCCCGCGCGGACGAAGCCGTGCTGGATGCCGACGAAGTCGCCGACACCCATACCAACTGATTTGCGCGCGGCTGCCCGGCGGCCGCGCTTTACAGGGACTCTCTCCTATGTCTTCCATGCGTACACATTACTGCGGTCTGGTGACCGAACAACTGACCGGCCAGGAAGTGGCCCTGACGGGCTGGGTGCAGCGCCGTCGCGACCATGGCGGCGTGATCTTCGTCGACCTGCGCGACCGTGAAGGCCTGGTGCAGGTGGTGTGCGATCCGGATCGCCCGGAGATGTTCAAGTCTGCGGAAGAAATCCGCAACGAGTTCTGCATCCGCGTGGTGGGCAAGGTGCGCCCGCGTCCGGCCGGCACCGAGAACAGCAACCTGACCTCGGGCAAGATCGAGGTGCTGTGCCACGAGCTGACCGTGCTGAACCCGTCGGTCACGCCCCCGTTCCAGCTGGACGACGACAACCTGTCGGAAACCACGCGCCTCACGCACCGCGTGCTGGACCTGCGCCGTCCGCAGATGCAATACAACCTGCGCCTGCGCTACAAGGTGGCCATGGAAGTGCGCAAGTACCTGGACGCACAGGGCTTCATCGACATCGAGACCCCGATGCTGGGCAAGAGCACGCCGGAAGGCGCACGCGATTACCTGGTGCCGTCGCGTGTGAACCCCGGCCACTTCTTCGCGCTGCCGCAGTCGCCGCAGATCTTCAAGCAGATGCTGATGGTCTCGGGCTTCGACCGCTACTACCAGATCACCAAGTGCTTCCGTGACGAGGACCTGCGCGCCGACCGCCAGCCCGAATTCACCCAGATCGACTGCGAAACGTCGTTCCTGACCGAACAGGAGATCCGTGACCTGTTCGAGGACATGATGCGCACCGTGTTCAAGAACGCGATCGACGTGGACCTGGTCTCCAAGTTCCCGGTGATGGAATTCCGCGAAGCCATGGCCCGCTTTGGCTCGGACAAGCCCGACCTGCGCGTCAAGCTGGAATTCACCGAACTGACCGATGTCATGAAGGACGTCGACTTCAAGGTGTTCTCGGGTCCGGCCAACAGCGACAACGGTCGTGTGGTGGGCCTGCGCGTGCCGGGCGGCAGCGCCATCTCGCGCGGCGAAATCGATGCCTACACGCAGTTCGTGGCGATCTACGGCGCCAAGGGCCTGGCCTGGATCAAGGTCAACGAAGTGGCAAAGGGCCGTGACGGCCTGCAGTCGCCGATCGTGAAGAACCTGCACGATGCCTCGATTGCCGAAATCCTCAAGCGCACCGAAGCCAAGGACGGCGACATCATCTTCTTTGGCGCCGACAAGGCCAAGGTGGTGAACGACGCCATCGGCGCGCTGCGCCTGAAGATCGGCCATTCGGAATTCGGCAAGAGCACCGGCCTGTTCGAGGACACCTGGAAGCCGCTGTGGGTGATCGACTTCCCGATGTTCGAGTACGACGAGGAAGATGCCCGCTGGGTCGCCATGCACCACCCGTTCACGAGCCCGAAGGACGAGCACCTGCAGTATCTGGAAACGGATCCGGGCAAGTGCATCGCCAAGGCCTACGACATGGTGCTGAACGGCTGGGAAATGGGTGGCGGCTCGGTTCGTATCTACCGCGAGGATGTGCAGAGCAAGGTGTTCCGCGCGCTGAAGATCGGCGCCGAAGAAGCGCGTGCCAAGTTCGGTTACCTGCTCGACGCACTGCAATATGGTGCGCCGCCGCACGGTGGCCTGGCCTTCGGCCTGGACCGTATCGTGACGATGATGGCCGGTGCCGATTCGATCCGCGACGTGATCGCATTCCCGAAGACCCAACGCGCCCAGGATCTGCTGACCCAGGCCCCGAGCTCGGTCGACGAGAAGCAACTGCGCGAACTGCATATCCGCCTGCGAGCGCAAGAGCCGAAGACCACGGCCTGATTGCCCGACCTGCCGCCGGATCATTCCGGTTACGGCACGAAAAGCCGCGCGCAAGCGCGGTTTTTTTGTTTCCGGCGCAAGGATGCGTTTCCATTTGTTACCACCCGGAACGAAGGCACCCGAGATGTTGTCTTTCTGCCTGATGCGCGCGAAGCTGGCCCACCCGAAAGGCCGGTCGTGACGTGGGAGGACAACACCAGATGCTGCAACTCGATACGGAAACAATCCGGGCCTTTGTACTGGCCCATGCGGAAACCATCCTGACCTGGCTGGTGGCCGGGCTGCTCATGATGCTGCTGGCGCGCTTCGAGCTGCGCCGCGCGGTGCGCAAGTCGGCCCAGGCCATGTCGGAATCGGTGGCGACCACGGTGGCCGCCTGCGTGCCCGATATCGCCCATGCCGTGCAGAACGCGCAGCCGCTGCCGGATTACTCCCAGCCCGTGCAGGGCGAAGGCCCCGTGGCAGCGCAGCGTGCCGAGGCCCTGCGCAAGCTGGCGCTCGATACCGTGGCAACCGTCATGGCCCGAGGCCGCTGGCTGGAGGACCTCGGCAACCTGCGGCTGGCCGAAGACGCCCTGCTTTCTGGCCGGCGCGCCGGTGGCGCCGACCCGCTGCTCGTGGTGGCGCCCCAGCCCGTGGTGCAGGCCTACCTGACCGCCCAACGCACGTTTGACGACGAGGCAACGCGCCTGCAGACCCATCGGCGCGAGGCGCTTCGGTTGCAGGAAGCGCTGCAGCAGGTGACCGCCGAGGCAGCCCATGTCGAGCAGGAAACGGCCAGCATCGTGCTGCGCTTCGAACAGGTCAATGCCCAGGCCGCGCAAGGCGTGGAGGCGGGCGACTACCAGCGCTTCCTGATCCAGAAATACAACCAGCTTGGCATGCGCGAGAAGGAAATCGGCCAGGAACGCGCCGAACTGGCCGCCCAGGTGCGCGAAAGCACCGATGCGTTGGCCGAACATGCCCATGTGGCGGCGCAGCGCTACACCCAGTCGCTGGCGCCGCTGATGCAGCAATTGCGCGCCGCTTGGGGCCATGGCGACTCGCCCGAGGTCTTCGATACGTGGCTGAGCGGTATGCCCGGCACGGGGCCGGACGGCGTTGCCAGCCCGGTTCCCGGCGGGCACTACCTGACGCCCCGGGGAGAGGGCGCGCAGACAGCCGCCTGATTCCACATCGCGGTATTCAGACAGCGGAGGACGCCGAAGCTGGCGCCGCTGCGCTATGCTTGGGGTCTGTTGCTTCCAACGCCCCATGCGCTACAAGATTCCCGAATCTGTGCTGGTCGTCATTCATACGCCAGACCTGCAAGTCCTGTTGATCGAGCGCGCCGACCGGCCAGGTTTCTGGCAATCGGTGACGGGCAGCCTCGATGCCGAAGACGAGCCGCTGGCGGCCACTGCCGCCCGCGAGGTCGCCGAGGAAACCGGCATCGTTGCCAGCCGCTACCAGTTGACCGACTGGCGGCATACGATCGACTACGAAATCTACCCCCAGTGGCGTCATCGCTATGCCCCCGGCATCACCCGGAACACCGAGCACTGGTTCGGCCTGTGCGTGCCCGAGCCCTTGCCGGTGACGCTGGCGCCGCGTGAACACCTGCAGTTCGAATGGCTGCCCTGGCAGGCGGCTGCCGAGCGCTGCTTTTCGAGCAGCAATGCCGAGGCGGTGCGCCAGCTGGGGTGGCGCATGGCCGGCGCGCAGGGTGTGGAGGCCGGCGCCGTGCGGGGAGTGGCGCGATGAAACTGCGCGTCGTGACCTACAACATCCACAAGGGCGTGAAGGGGTTCACGGGCAAGCCGCGTATCCAGAGCGTGCGCACGGGCCTGCAGTCGATGGACGCCGATATCGTGTTCCTGCAGGAAGTGCAGGATCGCAACGACCGCCTGATCGCCGCCGAACTGTTCGACCCCGATCACACCCAGCTCAACTACCTGGCCACCGATGCCTATCCGCATTCGGTCTACGGGCGCAACGCCGTGTACGAGCACGGGCACCATGGCAATGCGATCCTGTCGCGGCATCCGATCCTGATGTCGGAAAATCTTGATATTTCGGATCACCGCTTCGAACAGCGCGGGTTGCTGCATGCGGTGGCGGATATCAACGGAGTGGAGGCGCACCTCATCTGCGTGCATTTCGGCCTGTTCGCGCGCAGCCGGGTGCGGCAGGCCAGCGCGCTGGTGGAGCGCGTACGGTCGGTGGTGCCCGACCATGCGCCGCTGGTCATCGCCGGCGACTTCAACGACTGGAACCACAAGCTCGATACCCGCATCTGTAACACGCTCAATGCCGTGGAATCGGCCCATGCCAAGAACGGGCGGATCCACACCTTTCCCAGCCATATGCCGTGGTGGCAGCTCGACCGCATCTACGTGCGCGGCTTCGAGATCGAACGGACGCAGGCGCTGACGGGCCGCGAGTGGGCCGAGCGCTCGGATCACGTGCCGCTGATGGCCGAACTGGCGCATCGCGTGGCCATTCCGGAAGCGTAAGGCGGCAGGAGTAAAAGTGGCAAAGGGCCCGCCCGGGGCCCTGCGGGCAAGGTGTCAGTGCGCCGCCAGATAGTCGCGGATCCAGTGGTAGATCGCGTCCGCGTCGGCCAGGTCGATCACCGGCAGCGTGGTCTGTCCGGCCACCTGGTCCATCGCATCGGTGGCTACGGCCACCACGCCCGGCACTTCGGTCCAGAGCGGCGCCTTGCCGTTGGCGGGCCGGTAGATTTCCAGCTTGGGGAAATCGCTCCATTTGTAGCCCTCGACCATCACCAGATCGGTGTCGGGCGGCAGTACGGCCAGGGCTTCGCCAATTTCCGGCGACGGCTTGTCTTCCGGGTAATGACGCATCAGCGTCAGGTGCCGGGCGCCCACCAGCACCACGTTTTCGCAACCGCCCTGGCGCATGCGCCACGAATCCTTGCCAGGGGTATCCGGATCGAAACCGTGGTGCGTGTGCTTGATGCCGGCGACGCGCAGGCCGCCGGCCACGAAGCGGGGGATCAACTGGTCCAGCAACGTCGTCTTGCCGCTGCCCGAAGAACCGGCGATACCGAATACCTTCACAATGCTTTCCCTGTTGGGCGTCACAATGTCCCGACAATAGCAGAGTTCGGCCGGGCCATGTGCAGGAGCCGCCCGTTGGTCGATAATCGAGCCATGTCACGGATCTACGATCGCGCCGAACCCGAATTGCCACGCACCCCCGATGCGCCCGATGCCGGCCCGGCCGATGCCGCGCCATCGGCGCCGTCCGCGCCGCCCACGTCTGCGCCGGGCATGCCCGGCATGCCCGGGTCGGTCCATGAACTGCGCACGGCCGGGTCCCAGGCCAAGGCCAGGCTGATGCACTGGGTGCGCCGGCGCGGCAGTCCGGTGCCCGGCAACCTCGTCGACTTGCTGCGCAACGGCCAGGAGTTCTTTCCGGCGCTGATCTCGGCCATCGACGCTGCGCAGGGGCACGTGGTGGTCGAGACCTACATCTACGCCGACGATGACGTAGGTGCGCGCGTTGGCGATGCGCTCATCGCCGCCGCCCGGCGCGGTGTCGATGTCCGGCTGGTGGTCGACGGGTTTGGCGCCGGCGACATGCCCGAAGCGCTGCTGCACCGCCTGCGTGCCGGTGGCGTCAACGTGGAGATCTACCGGCCGCTGCGCGGCTTCAAGTTTGCGCGGCGCCACCTGCGGCGGCTCCATCGCAAGATTGCCGTGGTCGACGGCAAGGTGGCCTTCGTGGGCGGCATCAATATCATCGACGACCACAATCACGGCCCGGTGGACCTGCCGGAACTGGGGCCGCGCTACGACTTCGCGGTGCGCGTGCGCGGGCCGCTGGTGGCGCAGATTGCGCTGGCATCGGCCCGGCTCTGGTTTCGCATCGCACAACGGCGCGGCCTGCGCGAAACCGCGAATGCGTTTGCTGAGGTGGAACTGCTGACGCGTGGCGCACGGCAGGCACGTGGCGATGTCCAGCCCCACGGTGTGCCCGCCGCCTTGCTGCTGCGGGATAACCTGCGCAATCGCCGCACCATCGAACGGGAATACCTGTACGCGCTGGGCTCCGCCCGCCGCGACGTGATCCTGGCGAACGCCTACTTCCTGCCCGGCCACAAGATGCGCCGGGCGCTGCTGGCCTGCCGCGAGCGCGGCGTACGCGTGCGGCTGCTGCTGCAGGGCATGGTGGAATACCGGCTCCAGCACTGCGCCACTCACGCGCTCTACGCGCGGCTGCTGGAGGCGGGCGTGGAGATCTACGAGTACGAGGAAAGCTTCCTGCACGCCAAGGTGGCGGTGGTCGACGATACGTGGGCCACGGTGGGTTCGAGCAACATGGACCCCTTCAGCCTGTTGCTGGCGCGCGAGGCCAATGTGGCGGTCTATGACGCCGCATTTGCCGATACGCTGCGCACCCGGCTGGAGCGCGCCATGGACCACCGCAGCGCACGTGTGATGCCGGAAGTGCACGCCCGGCTGCCGCGTTTGCGGCGCTTTGCCAATTGGGCGGCCTACTACGTGTTGCGTCTCGGCGTCGTCATCGCCGGGGTGACGGGGCGCTACTGAGTCGCCGCCGGGGCGTCACACGGTAACATGGTGCCTTGCCACAGGACGGCCGCAGCCGGCTGCGCGCACCCGGCGATCCGATGCGGTTTTTAAGCCTTTGCTGCAATGCGCCGCAACGCGCCACCTGCCGGCCCCACCGGCACCGTGTGTTTAGAAACCCGGGTCTAATTAAATACTTGATGCCAGTCGGCCTCGCCAGAATAATCTGAACGACCGTTCTTTTTTGGCTTAGACTTCGTGCATTTGCGATGGCGGTTTGCTGTCGCGGCGCCTGCCGAAAGCAGCGTCAAGCCAGGAAACAGCATCCGCGGGATGCTGCAGAGAACGGAGAGAAAACCATGCGACACCAGTCAGTTCGTCTTGAATCCGCCGCCGCGCCCACGCCCTTGCGAAAGGGTGAGATGACGCGCGTGGCGATTCTCGATGCCGCACTGGAACTGTCGTCCCGCGACGGGCTGGAAGGGCTGACCATCGGCCTGCTCGCGGAACGCATGCAGATGAGCAAGAGCGGCGTGTTCGCGCATTTTGGTTCGCGCGAAGACCTGCAGGTGGAAGTGGTGCGCGAGTATCACCGGCGGTTCGAGCAGGAGGTGTTCTATCCCTCGCTGCAGGAGCCGCGCGGTCTGCCTCGCCTGTGGTCGATGGTGCGGCGCTGGATGGAAAAGCGCATCCAGGAAGTGACCACGGGTTGCATCTACATCAGCGGGGCGGTCGAGTACGACGACCGCGCGGAAAGCCCGGTGCGTGACGAGCTGGTCAAGAGCGTCACGATCTGGCGGGCCGCGCTGTTGCGTGCGATCGACCAGGCCAGGGAAGAGGGGCACCTGCGTGCGGATTGCGATCCGCGCCTGATGCTGTTCGAGATGTACAGCCTTGAACTAGGCTTGCATCACGACGCCCGATTTCTGCGCCTGCCGGACAGTGCCGAACTTGCCATGGTCGCGCTCAACAAACTGATTCAGTCTTACCGTACCTGAGCCGCCCCCCGGCAACGGTCGCACGCGTCCCCTCCAGGGCGTGCGACATGCGCGTGTGGCGGCACTAAGCAAACCTCCAAGGAGTCTTTGATGGGCCAGTACACCGCACCGTTGCGCGACATGCAGTTCGTGCTCCATGAACTGCTCGGCGCAGAAGCCGAACTCAAGGCGATGCCGCAACACGCGGACATCGACGCGGACACCATCAACCAGGTTATCGAAGAAGCCGGCAAGTTCTGCGCGGACGTGGTGTTCCCGCTGAACCAGCCCGGCGACCGCGAAGGCTGCACCTACGTCGGCGACGGCGTGGTGCGCGCCCCGAAGGGCTTCAAGGAAGCCTACCAGCAGTACGTCGAGGCCGGCTGGCCGGCGCTGGCGTGCGATCCCGAATTCGGCGGCCAGGGCCTGCCCATCATCGTCAACAACGCGCTGTACGAGATGCTGAACTCGGCCGGCCAGGCCTGGACGATGTACCCGGGCCTGTCGCACGGTGCCTACGAGGCGCTGCACGCGCACGGCACGCCGGAACTGAAGCAGGCCTACCTGCCCAAGCTGGTGTCGGGCGTGTGGACCGGCACGATGTGCCTGACCGAGCCGCACTGCGGCACCGACCTGGGCATCCTGCGCTCGAAGGCAGAACCGCAGGCAGACGGGTCGTACGCCATCACCGGCACCAAGATCTTCATCTCGGCTGGCGAACATGACCTGGCCGAGAACATCATCCACCTGGTACTGGCACGCCTGCCGGACGCCCCGCAAGGCACCAAGGGCATCTCGCTGTTCGTCGTACCGAAGTTCATTCCCGATGCCAGCGGCAATCCGGGCGAGCGCAACGGCATCAAGTGCGGCTCGATCGAGCACAAGATGGGCATCCACGGCAACGCCACCTGCGTGATGAACCTGGACGGTGCCCGCGGCTGGCTGGTGGGCGAGGCCAACAAGGGCCTGAACGCGATGTTCGTGATGATGAACGCGGCCCGCCTGGGCGTGGGCGCGCAGGGCCTGGGCCTGACCGAAGTGGCCTACCAGAACTCGCTGGCATACGCCAAGGACCGTCTGCAGATGCGTGCGCTGACCGGCCCGAAGGCGCCCGAGAAGGCAGCTGACCCGATCATCGTGCATCCGGACGTGCGCCGTATGCTGCTGACGCAGAAGGCCTACGTCGAAGGCGGCCGCGCATTCAGCTACTGGACCGCGCTGCAGATCGACCGCGAACTGTCGCACCCGGACGAGTCCGTGCGCAAGGAGGCTGCCGACCTGGTGGCACTGTTGACCCCGGTGATCAAGGCTTTCCTGACCGACAACGCGTTCACGTCGACCAACGAAGGCATGCAGGTGTTTGGCGGCCACGGCTACATCTCCGAATGGGGCATGGAGCAGTACGTGCGCGACGCCCGCATCAACATGATCTACGAAGGCACCAACACGATCCAGTCGCTGGACCTGCTGGGCCGCAAGATCCTGGGCGACATGGGCGCCAAGCTGAAGGCTTTCGGCAAGATCGTGCAGCAGTTCGTCGAGGAAGAGGGGACGAACGAAGCCATGCAGGAGTTTGTGAACCCGCTGGCCGACATCGGCGACAAGGTGCAGAAGCTCACGATGGAAATCGGCATGAAGGCGATGGGCAATCCCGACGAGGTGGGTGCCGCCGCCGTGCCGTACCTGCGCGTGGTGGGTCACCTGGTGTTCTCGTACTTCTGGGCCCGCATGGCAAAGATCGCGCTCGAAAAGCAGGACAGCGGCGACAAGTTCTACGTCAGCAAGCTGGCCACGGCGCGTTTCTACTTCGCCAAGCTGCTGCCCGAAACCGCCGCCGAGATCCGCAAGGCACGCGCCGGTTCGGCCACGCTGATGGCGCTGGACGCCGATCTGTTCTGATCGGGAGGTGTCTCCTCACCCCCGTGAAACGGGAGTGAGGAGCCCACCCGTAGCAAGTTTCTCTCTCCTCAAACGCTCACGACTCTAGGAGCGCGCATGTCCAATTTCATCGTCAAGAAGGTCGCCGTGCTGGGTGCCGGCGTCATGGGCGCGCAGATTGCCGCCCACCTGGTCAACGCCCGCGTGCCCGTGGTGCTGTTCGACCTGCCGGCCAAGGAAGGCCCCAAGAACGGCATCGCCACGCGCGCCATCGAGAACCTCAAGAAGCTGTCGCCAGCGCCGCTGGGCATCAAGGAAGAGGCCGGCCTGATCCGCGCGGCCAACTACGAGGACGACATCGAACTGCTCAAGGAATGCGACGTGGTGATCGAGGCGATCGCCGAGCGCATGGACTGGAAGCACGACCTCTACAAGAAGGTGGCGCCGCACCTGGCGCCCAACGCGATCTTCGCGACCAATACCTCGGGCCTGTCGATCACGTCGCTGTCCGACGGCTTCGACGCCGACCTGAAGGCGCGCTTCTGCGGCGTGCACTTCTTCAATCCGCCGCGCTACATGCACCTGGTGGAGCTGATCCCGACCGCCACGACGAAGCCGGAGATCCTGGATCGCCTGGAAGCCTTCCTGACCACCACGCTCGGCAAGGGCGTGGTGCGTGCCAAGGACACGCCGAACTTCATCGCCAACCGCGTTGGCATCTTCTCGATCCTGGCCGTGTTCGCCGAGGCCGAGAAGTTCGGCGTTCCGTTCGATATCGTCGACGACCTGACCGGCACCAAGCTGGGTCGCGCCAAGTCGGCCACGTTCCGCACCGCCGACGTGGTGGGCCTGGACACGATGGCGCATGTGATCAAGACCATGCAGGACGGCCTGGGCGGCGACCCGTTCGCGGCGGTCTACAAGACGCCGGCCGTGCTGAAGGGGCTGGTGGATGCGGGCGCGCTGGGCCAGAAGACCGGCGCCGGCTTCTACAAGAAGGAAGGCAAGGTCATCAAGGTGCTGGATGCCAAGACCGGCCAGTATGTGGATTCAGGCAAGAAGGCCGACGAGATCGTCGTGCGCATGCTCAAGAAGGATCCGGCCGAGCGCATCAAGCTGCTGCGTGAATCGACCAACCCGCAGGCACAGTTCCTGTGGGCCGTGTTCCGCGACGTGTTCCAGTACATCGCCGTGTACCTGGAGCAGATCGCCGGCTCGGCTGCCGATATCGACCTGGCGATCCGCTGGGGCTTTGGCTGGAACTCGGGTCCGTTCGAGGACTGGCAGGCCGCCGGCTGGACGCAGGTGGCGCAATGGGTCAAGGAAGATATCGAGGCGGGCAAGACGCTGGCCGATGTGCCGCTGCCGGCATGGGTGCTGCAGGGACCCGTGGCCGACAACGGTGGCGTGCATTCGGCGCAAGGCTCCTGGTCGCCCGCCACCAGCAGCTTCGTCAAGCGTGCCGCGTTGCCGGTGTACGGGCGCCAGGTGTTCCGTGCCGCCATCAAGGGCACCGATGCCGCCGATCCGCGCCGCGCAGGCAAGACCATCGAGGAGAACGACGGTGCGCGCATCTGGACCAGCGAAGGCGCTGACGATGTGCTGATCATCTCGTTCAAGAGCAAGATGAACACCATCGGCCCGGATGTGCTCGACACCATCGTGCGCGCCGTGGACCTGGCCGAAGCTGGATACAAGGGCCTGGTGGTATGGCAGCCGACGTCGCTGCAACTGGGCGCGCCGGGTGGTCCGTTCTCGGCCGGTGCCAACCTGGAAGCCGCCATGCCGGCCTTCATGATGGGCGGTGCCAAGGGCATCGAGCCGTTCGTGAAGAAGTTCCAGGACACCATGATGCGCGTGAAGTACGCGGCGGTGCCGGTGGTGCCTGCCGTGTCGGGTATCGCGCTGGGCGGTGGCTGCGAGCTGATGCTGCATTCGGCGAAGCGCGTGGTGGCAATGGAAAGCTACGTGGGTCTGGTGGAAGTGGGCGTGGGCCTGGTGCCGGCCGGCGGCGGCCTGAAGGAAGCCGCGCTTGCCGCGGCCAGGGCCGCGCAGGCTGCCGGCAGCACGAACTACCTGAACTTCGTCACCAACCGCTTCCAGGCGGCAGCCATGGCGAAAGTGTCGACGTCCGCGCTGGATGCGCAGAAGATCGGCTACGTGCAGCCGACCGACACCATCGTCTACAACGTCCACGAACTGCTGTACGTGGCGCAGGGCGAAGTGCGCGCGCTGGCTAACGCCGGCTATCGTGCGCCGCTGCCGGGCCAGCTGATTCCGGTGGCTGGCCGCTCGGGCATCGCCACGATCAAGGCGTCGCTGGTGAACATGCGCGACGGCAACTTCATCTCGGCGCACGACTTCCTGATCGCGTCGCGCATTGCCGAGGTGGTGTGCGGCGGCGACGTGGAGGCGGGCTCGCTGGTCAGCGAAGACTGGCTGCTGGCGCTGGAACGCAAGGCGTTCATCGACCTGCTGGGCAACGGCAAGACGCAGGAGCGCATCATGGGCATGCTGCAGTCGGGCAAGCCGGTGCGCAACTAATCCGCCAACGAGGAACCGACATCATGAAACAACTGCAAGACGCCTACATCGTTGCGGCTACCCGTTCGCCGATTGGCAAGGCCCCCAAGGGCGCGTTCAAGAACACCCGTCCCGACGACCTGCTGGCCTCGATCCTGAAGGCCGCCGTGGCCCAGGTGCCGGGCCTGGACCCGGCGCTGATCGAGGATGCGATCGTTGGCTGCGCGATTCCCGAAGCCCAGCAGGGCCTGAACATGGCGCGTATCGGCGCGCTGCTGGCCGGCCTGCCCAATACGGTGGGCGGCATCACGGTGAACCGTTTCTGCGCCTCGGGCCTGTCGGCCGTGGCCATGGCGGCCGACCGCATCCGCGTGGGCGAGTCCGACGTGATGATTGCCGCCGGCGTGGAATCGATGAGCATGGTGCCGATGATGGGCAACTCGCCGTCGATGTCGCCGTCGATCTTCGAGCGCGACGAGAACGTGGGCATTGCCTACGGCATGGGCCTGACCGCCGAGAAGGTTGCCACGCAATGGAAGGTGAGCCGCGAAGACCAGGACGCTTTCTCGCTGGCTTCGCACCAGAAGGCCATCGCCGCGCAGCAGGCCGGTGAGTTCAACGACGAGATTACCCCGATTGAGGTAGTTGAGAAGTTTCCGGATCTCGCTACTGGTCAGGTCAACGTCAGGACGCGTACTATCTCGCTGGACGAAGGTCCGCGCCCGGACACCTCGGTGGAAGGCCTGGGCAAGCTGCGTCCGGTGTTCGCCAACAAGGGCAGCGTGACGGCAGGCAACAGCTCGCAGACGTCGGATGGCGCCGGCGCGCTGATCCTGGTTTCCGAAAAGATCCTCAAGCAGTTCAACCTGGTGCCGCTGGCCCGCTTCGTATCGTTCGCGGTGCGTGGCGTGCCGCCGGAGATCATGGGGATCGGCCCGAAGGCCGCGATTCCGGCGGCGCTGAAGGCCGGTGGCCTGACGCAGGACCAGATCGAGTGGATCGAGCTGAACGAGGCGTTTGCCGCGCAGTCGCTGGCGGTGATGCGTGACCTGGAGCTCGATCCGGCCCGTGTGAACCGCATGGGCGGCGCGATTGCACTGGGCCACCCGCTCGGCGCGACCGGTGCGATCCGTTCGGCCACCGTGGTGCACGCGCTGCGTCGCCACAACCTGAAGTACGGCATGGTCACCATGTGCGTGGGCACGGGCATGGGCGCCGCCGGAATCTTCGAGCGCGTCTGAACGCGCCGCAGGGACAGCCCGGGGGAGGGCTGTCCCAACCTTCGATCAGATGAAGAAATGTATGGACACGAAGATGCCAACACGTTGACGCACTGACCCGGAGGAGAACAACAATATGCAGGAGACCGCCATTCTGGCCGACGCGGCATGCGACATGCCGCGTTCGATGATGGACGCGCTGGGCGTCCGCACCATCCCGTTCCGCATCCGCGCCGGCGACCGCTTCGTGGTCGACACACGCGACGAGGATGCGCTGCCGGACCTCTACCACCAGTACCTGGTGGGCAAGCAGGACCACTACGCCGAATCCATCCCGCTGCTCGAACGCGAGCTGGAAGACCATTTTCTGAAGAACGTGGTGGCCGGTTGCGACCGGGCCATCCTGCTGACCATTGCCAGCAGCCGCAGCAAGCTCTACGCGAATGCCACCGGCGCCGTGGTCGGCACGGTCGCGCGCAGCTTCAAGCTGCGCAAGGACGCCGGCCGCAGTGGCCTGTTCGACCTGACCGTGATCGATACGGGCGCGATCGGGCCCGGCCAGGCGCTGATCGTGCGCGAGGCCGCCCGCATGCTGGCCGATGGCGCCAAGGCTACCGAGGTGGTCGAGGCGGTGGAGAACCGCCTGCGCGATGCCGCGCACATGTTCCTGATCCCGGACGAACTGCTGTACATGTACACGCGCGCGAAGCACAAGGGCGAAAACAGCATCACATGGAGCCGCTACATGCTGGGCAGCGCGTTCAATATCCGTCCGGTGATCCGCATGCATCAGGGCGAGACCGAGGCGATTGCCAAGGTGCGCGGAGCCGAGGACGGCGTGCGCCGCCTGCTGGGCCATGTGGAAGCCTGCATCCGGGCTAGGTGCCTGCTGACGCCTGCCGTGGCCGCCGCCTACGCGGGCGATCTGGACGAGGTGGAATCGTGGCCGGCGTGGCAGTCGCTGACCAGGACCGCCGCCAAGCATGGCGTCGAGCTGATGCTCGCGCCGATGAGCCTGACCGTCGCGCTCAACGTGGGCGCGGGCGCGTTCGGGCTCAGTTATCTTTCCGACATGCCGCCACCGTTTGTGTGAGCGGCAGTCTGCATTACGACCGAGACGAGGAAGACATGAGCATTGCCACCCGCATCGACCAGGGCATCCTGACCATTGGTTTCGATCGCATCGACAAGAAGAACGCCATCACCGCCGCCATGTACCAGACCATGGCCGACGCGCTGCGTGCCGCCGAATCCGACAACGCCGTGCGCGTGATCGTGATCGAGGGCAAGCCCGAGATCTTCACGGCCGGCAACGATCTGGAAGATTTCATGAAGCGCCCGCCGACGCAGGGCAACGATGGCGCCCAGCCGCCGGTGTTCCAGTTCCTGCACGCCATCAGCCATGCCAGCAAGCCGGTGGTGGCGTCGGTCAGCGGCGCGGCCGTGGGGATCGGCACCACGCTGCTGCTGCATTGCGACCTGGTCTATGCGTCGGAAACCGCCAGGCTGTCGCTGCCGTTCGCGCAGCTGGGCCTGTGTCCCGAGGCCGCATCGAGCCTGCTGCTGCCGCGCATGGTGGGCTACCAGCGCGCCGCGGAAAAGCTGCTGCTGGGCGAGGCGTTCAGCGCGCAGGAGGCCTTTGATATCGGGCTGGTGACGAAGGTGCTGCCGCTGGCGGAACTGTCGGACTACGTGCGCAAGCAGGCGGCCAGGCTGGCGGCGCTGCCGGCGTCGTCGCTGCGCGAGACCAAGCGGCTGATGAAGGGTGACGATGTGGCGGCCGTCGAGAAGAAAATGGCCGAGGAGGGCGAGGTGTTCCGCCGCATGCTGGTGGCGCCGGAAGCCAAGGAGGCATTCACGGCATTCTTCGAGAAGCGCAAGCCGGACTTCTCGAAGTTCGACTGAGGTTTGCTGTCCCTCGTGTTTCGGGTTTCTCCCCACTCCCGCACGGCGGGAGTGGGAATGAAGCCAATCAGGCCGGCAACACCCGCGGTTGCCGGCTTTCGTCCGTCGCCACGTACGTCAGCGTGGCTTCCGTCACCTTGACGATCTCGTGGCTGTGGCGCATGCGTTGCGCGTAGACCTCGACGGACACCGTGATCGACGTGCGTCCCGTCTTGACGATATCCGCATAGAAGCTGACCAGGTCGCCCACGAACACCGGGTGCTTGAACAGGAACGAATTCACCGCCACCGTCGCCACGCGGCCCTGGGCGCGTTCCACGGCCGGGATCGAGCCGGCGATGTCGACCTGCGCCATGATCCAGCCACCGAACACGTCGCCATGCACGTTGGCGTCGGCGGGCATCGGTACCACGCGCAGGGCCGGGTTCTTGCCGGCCGGCAGTTCGGAGATGGGGGCGGAAGTGGACATGTCGGCGATCGATGAGAGCGGAAAATACGGGGAATTCATAAGGCATCAAGGCGGTGGTCTGCCGGACCTGGCGATCTCTGCGACAATCGCGGCATTGGCACGAATTCTAACGTATGCGCCGCTATTCCACGACCGCCGAGCCCGCCCCCACGGAGCCGGCCAATGCATTGTTCAAGAGCGCCGGTGCGCCCCGCAGCGACTGGCAGACCGTCCGCAACCTGCTGCCCTACGTCTGGCACTACAAGTGGCGCGTGATGCTGGCGCTGACCTGCCTGGTGGCCGCCAAGGTGGCCAACCTGGGCGTGCCGGTGCTGATGAAGAAGCTTGTCGACGCCATGGACATCAAGCCCGGCGACGCCACGGCGCTGCTGGTGGTGCCGGTGGGCCTGATCATCGCCTACGGCGTGCTGAGACTGTCGGGCTCGCTGTTCACCGAGTTGCGTGAGATCCTCTTTTCGAAGGTGACGCAAAGCGCGGTGCGGGAGATCGCCCTGCAGGTCTTCCGCCACCTCCATGCGCTGTCGCTGCGGTTCCACCTGGACCGGCAGACCGGCGGCATGAGCCGCGACATCGAGCGCGGCACCCGTGGCATCCAGTCGCTGATCTCGTACTCGCTGTACAGCATCCTGCCGACGCTGGTGGAGATGTCGCTGGTCATCGGCTTCTTTTTCCTGCATTACGACATCTGGTTCGCGGCCATCACGTTGTGCGCGCTGGTGGGCTACATCACGTTCACGATCGTCGTGACCGAGTGGCGCACGCACTTCCGGCGCAAGATGAACGAGCTGGATTCGCGCGCCAACCAGAAGGCCATCGACTCGCTGCTGAACTTCGAGACGGTCAAGTACTTCGGCAACGAGGAATACGAGGCGCGCCGCTACGACGAGAACCTGCGCACCTACCGCACCGCGGCCATCCGCTCGCAGAACTCGCTGTCGTTCCTGAACTTCGGCCAGCAGGCGATCATCGCCACGGGCCTGATCCTGATCCTGTGGCGCGCCACGGTGGGCGTGGCGGCGGGCAAGCTTACGCTGGGCGATTTGGTGCTGGTCAACACGCTGATGATCCAGCTCTACATCCCGCTCAATTTCCTGGGCGTGATCTACCGCGAGATCAAGCAGGCCACCACCGACATGGATCGCATGTTCGTCCTGCTGGGCACCAACCAGGAGGTGGCCGACAATCCCGACGCCCCGGCGCTGCGCGTCAACGGCGCCGAGGTGCGGTTCCGGCACGTCGGCTTTGGCTACGAATCGAATCGCGTGATCCTGCAAGATGTGGATTTCACGATTGCCGCCGGCACCACCACGGCCGTGGTCGGCCACAGCGGATCGGGCAAGTCCACGCTGGCCCGGCTGCTGTTCCGTTTCTACGATGTGACGCAGGGCGACATCGAGGTGGACGGCCAGGATATCCGCCGCGTGCGCCAGTCGACGCTGCGCGCGTCGATCGGGATCGTGCCGCAGGACACGGTGCTGTTCAACGACAGCATCTACTACAACATCGCCTACGGGCGGCCCGAGGCCTCGCGCGAGGAAGTCATCGCCGCCGCGCAGGCCGCCCAGATCGACCATTTCATCCGCGAACTGCCGCAGGGCTACGACACGCCGGTGGGCGAGCGGGGCCTGAAGCTGTCGGGCGGCGAGAAGCAGCGCGTGGCCATTGCCCGCACGCTGCTGAAGAATCCGCCGATCCTGGTGTTCGACGAGGCCACCTCGGCGCTGGACTCGCGCACCGAGCAGGCCATCCAGGCCGAACTGATGCGGCTGGCCCAGAACCGCACCACGCTGCTGATCGCGCACCGGCTGTCCACGGTCGTCCACGCCGACCAGATCCTGGTGATGGACCACGGCCGCATCGTCGAGCGCGGCACCCATGCCGACCTGATGCGCGCCAACGGCCGCTATGCCGAGATGTGGCAGATCCAGGCCCGCAATGCCGCGCAGGGCACGCCCGACGCCGACGCCCGCGACATCGAGGTCGGCGACGCCACGCAGGACGCCTGACGATTGTCGACAATGGCTGTCGGCAACGCATGCCGACAGCGGGCCGCGCACAATCATGGTTCGTCAATGCACCGCGCGCAGGCTTCGTGCCGGGGCATGACGGTGCCGTGAAAAGCTGGCACGTCCCTTGCGAAAAGCCCCCTCCAGAGAGATCAACTACTGGAGAAGGTTCATGCCGCAATCCCCCGTGCGCCGTCATTTGCTGAAGCTGTGCACCGCGTTGGGCACCACGATGGTGCTGTCGACACTCTGCGCAGGCACCGCGCAGGCGCAGACCGCCACGAAGATCCGCTTCCAGCTCGACTGGCGCTTCGAAGGCCCGTCCGCCCTGTTCCTGCTCGGCGAGCAGAAGGGCTACTACAAGGCCGAGAAGCTCGACGTGGCAATCGACGCCGGCAACGGGTCGGGCAACGTGGTCAACCGCGTGGCCTCGGGCACGTATGACATGGGCTTTGCCGACCTGGCGTCGGTGATGGAGTTCTACGGCAACAATCCCGACGCGAAAAACCGGCCCGTGGCCGTGATGATGGTCTACAACAACACGCCGGCCGCCGTGCTGGCGCTGAAGAAGTCGGGCATCAAGTCGCCGAAGGACCTGGCCGGCAAGAAGCTTGGCGCCCCGGTGTTCGACGCCGGCCGCCGCGCCTTCCCGATCTTTGCCAAGGCCAACGGACTGCAGGCCGGGGCGTTCAACTGGCAGGCGATGGACCCCACGCTGCGCGAAACCATGCTGGCGCGCGGCGACCTCGACGCCATCACGGGCTTCTCTTTCACGTCGATCCTGAACCTGAACGCGCGTGGCGTGAAGGATGAGGACATCGTGGTGCTGCCATACCCGCAGTACGGCGTGAAGCTCTACGGCAACGCGATCATCGCGTCCGAGCAGTTCCTGAAGAGCAACCCCGAAGCCGTGAAGGCCTTCCTGCGAGCGTTTGCGAAGTCGGCCAAGGATGTGATCGCGCGACCGGAAGACGGTGTCAAGGCCGTCAAGGCGCGCGACGGGATCATCGACGAGAAGCTCGAAGTCCGTCGCCTGAGGATCGCGCTGGACAGCGTGGTGAAGTCGCCCGACGCCAAGGCCGAAGGCTTCGGCCGCGTCAGCAAGCCGCGCCTGTCGCTGATGGCCTCGCAGGTGGCCGACGCCTTTGCCACCAAGGGCCGCATCAACCCCGATGCGCTCTGGACCGATGCCTACCTGCCGTCGGCTGCCGAACTGGACGTACTGCGATGATGGCACGCGAAGCTCTGATGCCCGCCTCGGGCGGCGCGCCGGCGGGTGAGAGGACGGCGCAGCCGTTCGTCGACTTCAACCGCGTCTGGCTGGCTTACGACGACGAACTGGCACGCCGCGGCGAATTCGCGGTCGAGGATATCTCGCTGCAGGCGCGCGAGGGCGAGTTCATCGCCATCGTCGGGCCGTCTGGCTGCGGCAAGTCCACGTTCATGAAGCTGGCAACGGGGCTGCGCCCGGCCACGCGTGGCGTGGTCAGCATCAACGGCGCCAAGGTCACGGGGCCGCTCAAGCAGGTGGGCATGGCCTTCCAGGCGCCGACGCTGCTGCCGTGGCGCACCACGCTCGACAACGTGATGCTGCCGCTGGAGATCGTCGAGCCGTACCGGTCGACCATGCGCAAGAAGCGTGGCGAATATGTGGAACGCGCCCGCGCGCTGCTGAAGACCGTGGGCCTGTCCGGCTACGAGGACAAGTATCCGTGGCAGCTGTCGGGGGGCATGCAGCAGCGGGCGTCGATCTGCCGCGCGCTGATCCACGAGCCGCGCATGCTGCTGCTGGACGAGCCGTTTGGCGCGCTCGACGCCTTCACGCGCGAGGAACTGTGGTGCGTGCTGCGCGACCTCTGGCAGGCACAGCGCTTCAACGTGATCCTGGTCACGCACGACCTGCGCGAGGCGGTGTTCCTGGCCGATACCGTCTACGTGATGAGCGCGCGCCCGGGTCGGATCGTGCTGCGTCGCGAGATCGACCTGCCACGCCCGCGGCCGCTTGACATTACCTATACCGAACCGTTTGCCGAGCGCGTACACGAGCTGCGCGAGAAGATCGGCCACAAGCCCGGCAATCCGCCGGGCACCCAACCTGACAACACGGGACGGCACTGAACATGACGACGATGTCCTCTCTCCAGGCGAAGCGCGTGCAGCGCGTCGCCCCCTGGATCCTGCTTGGCGCGTGCCTGCTGTTGTGGCAGGGCGCGTGCCTGGTCTTCGACGTGTCCGACTTCATCCTGCCCAGCCCGTCGTCGATCGTGGCGTCGATGGTGGAATACGGCGGCGTCATTGCCGGGCATGCATGGCGCACGTTCTGGACCACCATGGTGGGCTTTGGCGTGGCGATCGTGGTGGGCGTGGTGCTGGGCATGCTGATGGGGTCGTCGCGCCTGGCGTACGCGGCCACCTATCCGCTGATGACGGCGTTCAACGCGCTGCCCAAGGCGGCCTTCGTGCCGATTCTGGTGGTGTGGTTCGGCCTGGGCGCCGGCCCGGCCATCCTGACCGCGTTCCTGATCTCGTTCTTCCCGATCATGGTCAACATTGCCACGGGACTGGCTACGCTGGAACCCGAATTGGAGGATGTACTACGTGTGCTGGGCGCCAAACGTCGCGACGTGCTGCTCAAGGTGGGCCTGCCGCGTGCGCTGCCGTTCTTCTTCGCGTCGCTGAAGGTTGCCATCACGCTGGCGTTCGTGGGCACCACGGTGTCCGAGATGAACGCCGCCAACGAAGGCATCGGCTATCTGCTGGTATCGGCCGGCTCGGCCATGAAGATGCCGCTGGCGTTTGCCGGCCTGGTGGTGATCGCCGTGATGGCGATGGTCATGTACGAACTGTTCGCCGTGCTGGAAAAGCGGATGACGGGCTGGGCGCATCGGGGCTGAACGCATTTCGGCGGACCGGGATGCCTGCCTTCGCTCCCCGGTGACGGTCATGGCACCACCGACTTTGGACGAATGGCGATTGTTGGCGAATGGACCGATACCTAGAGTTCTGGACGCCGGGGTGACCTGCCCTGGCTGTCCATCAACTCAAGACTCAAGGTGGTTCAACCATGCTAAGGAAAGGCCTGACTTCAAGACGCGCGACAGCGTTGTCTGCAGCGCTGGTGCTGCTCCTGCCGTCCGCCACGAATGCCATGGCAGGCACGCCGGAGAAACCCGGGGATTGCAGCGCCATGGAGCGGTGGCTGCCGAACAGCGAATACCCGGTGGGAAGCTGTGTGTACTACGGCAAGTACATCTGGGCCAACGACGTTCATGCCGAATCGGGGCAGCGCCCCGGGAACGATGACCGGCGGTGGTACAAGATCGGCGACAACACCCTGGACGATCTGAACGTGGTCGTTGCCGCCAACGCGGCCGCGCAGCCCACGGTCTTCACCTACACCGCCGAGGCACCGTGGCGAGACACGCGCGTGCAGTTCGTCGCGAAGGGAACGCAGCGCAGGCAGGTTGTCGCATTCCCACAGGATGGTTACACCTCGCTCAAGGTGCTGGCGAGCGTAGAGGGCAATGGAAATGGGGGGCGTGTCTTTCCGTTGTGGCTGCGTGCGCAACGCAATGTCACAGGCTCGGGGCAGGGGGGCGACCTGGGGCCGCTGGAGGCTAGCGGCGGGCATGTCGGTCGCGGCACGCTGGTGGTGTGGTACGACCCGGCGGACAATCCCGGGCTCAAGTCCGGCGCGCGATACCGGACCAAGCCAGGCACGCGCCTGGTGATCGATGCAATGGGCACCGATCTGCCGAAGCAGCCAAAGATCGGCACATTCCGGCTCGGTGTCGACATCGTGCACCAGGCGAATCAGCCGACTCAGCCGAGTCAGCAGTAACGCAAGGCAACGCTAGGCATAGTCCAGCGGCAGCGCCGTCGTGTACTTGATCTGCTCCATGGCGAAGCTGGAACTGACATCGGCCAGTTCCGCGCCCTGGATCAGCTTCTTGTACACGGCGTCGTAGGCGGCGATATCGGGCACCACCACACGCAGCAGGTAGTCGATGTCGCCGGCCATGCGGTAGAACTCGGTGACCTCCGGAATCGACGCCACGAGGTCGTGGAACGTCTTCAGCCATTTCGCGTTGTGCTGGCTGGTGCGGACGGAAACGAAGACGGTTACGCCCACATTGAGCTTCGCGGCGTCGAGTAGCGCCACGCGCTTGCGGATCACGCCGGATTCTTCCAGCTTCTGCACGCGGCGCCAGCAGGGCGTGGAGGTCAGGCCGACGCGCTCGCCGATGTCGGCAACGGGTACGGAGGCATCTTCCTGCAGGATGCCCAGGATCTGGCGGTCATAGCGGTCCATCGGTGTCAGGTCCGGAAAGGGTGGTTGGCGCCAGCCGGCGGCCACCCCGGCAGGGCGGATGTCAGCTGACGATGGTATCCACCAGCAGGTTCACGCCGGTGGCAATGCGATCCTGGTCCACGCCGTAGATATGCAGCGACACGGCCACCGCATTGCTGCCGTTCCCTAGCGCGTGGATATGCTGCAGGCCGGCGGGCACGCTGAACGTATCGCCCGCCTCGCGCGTCACGGCGCCCGTCTGGATGGCCGTGCGGTTGTCCGGATTCCAGCGGTAATGCCTTTCGGACAGCGTGCCGCGCAACACCCGGTAGGCGCACCAGGTGCGATGCCCGTGCACCGGGCTGTGCTGGCCCGGCCGCCAGACCAGCACCATCACCGAAAATCGCTCGTACGGATCGGCGTAGACCAGATGCCGCGTGTAGTTGTCGGGGCTGCCTTGCAGCGCGCCGGCCGGCAGGCTGGCCAGCAGGGTATCGGCGTCGGGCAGGCTGGCCTCCACGTGGGCGGCCACCATGCGGGCGTTCTGCGACAGCGTGGCTTCCATGCCCGATGCCAGCGACGACAGCGGGGACGGCGTTGAGCGGGTAGTGGATGCGGCTTCCATGGCGGGCTCGTTCTTCTTGATGTGCGATATGTGCAATAGCGTTCATCTTAAAAGCGCGACCTGAGCACCAGCATGCGAAATGTCGTCCAAGATTGCCTTCGATTGTAAATGGATTCCAATAAATCGCAACTTTGGGGAATTTTTTTGCCGGTTGCGCCGGGCATTGCTTTGGCAGGCGATAATCCGCGCCATGGAAATCAAATGGCTTGAAGACTTCGTCAGCCTCGCCGAGACGCACAGCTTCTCGCGCTCGGCGGAACTGCGGCATGTCACGCAACCGGCGTTCTCGCGGCGCATCCAGTCGCTGGAGGCCTGGGTGGGCACCGAGCTGATCGATCGGTCGAGCTATCCCACCAGCCTGACCGAGGCGGGCAAGGTGTTCTACGAACAGGCGCTGGCGATGCTGGCGCAGGTCAGCGAAACGCGGGCGCTGATGCGCGGCCAGCGCTCGGCCAATGCCCAGGTGCTGGAATTCGCGGTACCCCACACGCTGTCGCTGACGTTCTTCCCGGAATGGCTCAAGGGCGTGGAGCGCAAGCTGGGCACCCTGCCATGCCGGTTGCGCGCGCTGAACGTCCACGATGCGGTGCTGATGCTGGTGGAAGGCGGTTGCGACCTGGTCATGGTCTACCACCACCCGCGCCAGGCCATCCAGCTCGATCCGGCGCACTACGACATGCTCGTGCTTGGCACGGAACGGCTGTCGCCATACAGCGTGCCCGATGCCACGGGGCGCCCGCTGTTCCGGCTGCCAGGCACCGACAAGAAGCCGGTGCCATTCCTCAGTTACACGCCCAATGCGTTCCTGGGCCGCATGGTGGATATGCTGCTGGCCGAGTCCACCGACGCCCTCAAGCTCGACAAATGCTACGAGACCGATATGGCCGAGGCGCTCAAGGTCATGGCGCTGGCGGGCCACGGCATGGCCTTTTTGCCGGAGAGCACGGTGCGCGAGGACGTGGCGGCCGGCCGCCTGGTACGGGCGGAGGCCGCGCGCGGCCTGCCGCAATCGATCGATATGGAAATCCGCCTTTACCGCGAGCGGCCGGCGGATAGCGGCGAACGGCGCGGCAGCCAGATCAGGCGCAAGCGCCAGCTGGTGGACAAGGTCTGGGCGGCGCTGGTTGCCCCGTCAACGGCCGATTGAAGCGGGGCAGGGCGGCGTGTGAACGTTATGCGCGTCTTGCATAACCGTGCTGGCGAGGATGACCAAACGGCATTGGATTCGGGAAAGGGGGCGCCGATATGCTCCGTGTCACCTTCACTCGGAAACCAACGATGTCTTCCGCAGCACCGACGCAAAACGTCTCCAATGCTCACGCCCTGCCTTCATACCTGAACGCCGACAATCTCGGCCCGTGGGGCATCTACCTGCAGCAAGTCGACCGTGTCACGCCCTACCTGGGTTCGCTGGCACGCTGGGTTGAAACCCTGAAGCGCCCGAAGCGTGCGCTGATCGTCGACGTACCCATCGAACTGGACAACGGCACCATCGCCCACTTCGAGGGCTATCGGGTGCAGCACAACCTGTCGCGCGGCCCGGGCAAGGGTGGCGTGCGCTTTCACCAGGACGTGACGCTGTCCGAGGTGATGGCCCTGTCTGCGTGGATGTCGGTGAAGAACGCGGCCGTGAACGTGCCGTACGGCGGTGCAAAGGGCGGCATCCGCGTGGACCCGCGCACGCTGTCGCACGGCGAGCTGGAGCGCCTGACGCGCCGTTACACCAGCGAAATCAACCTCATCATCGGCCCGACCAAGGACATTCCGGCGCCGGACGTGAATACCAACGCCCAGGTCATGGCCTGGATGATGGATACCTACTCGATGAACTCGGGCAGCACGGCCACCGGCGTGGTGACCGGCAAGCCGATCTCGCTGGGCGGCTCGCTGGGCCGCCACGAGGCCACCGGCCGAGGCGTGTTCGTGGTCGGTTCGGAAGCCGCCCGCAACCTGGGCATGGACGTCAAGGGCGCGCGCGTGGCCGTGCAGGGCTTCGGCAATGTGGGTGCCGTGGCCGCCAAGCTGTTCCATGAAGCCGGTGCGAAGGTGGTGGCCGTGCAGGATCACCGTACGACGCTGTTCGACCCGGCCGGCCTGGACGTGCCCGCAATGATGGAATACGCATCGCACAGCGGCACGATCGAGGGCTACCGCGCCGAAGTCATCAAGGGCGACCAGTTCTGGGAAGTCGACTGCGACATCCTGATCCCGGCCGCACTGGAAGGCCAGATCACGGCCGAGAACGCACCGAAGATCACGGCGAAGCTGGTGATCGAGGGCGCCAACGGCCCGACCACGCCGCAGGCCGACGATATCTTGCGCGAGCGCAATATCCTGGTCTGCCCGGACGTGATCGCCAACGCTGGCGGCGTGACCGTGTCCTACTTCGAATGGGTGCAGGACTTCTCGAGCTTCTTCTGGACCGAAGAGGAAATCAACGAGCGCCTGGTACGAATCATGCAAGAGGCCTTCCGGGCGATCTGGCAGGTTGCCCAGGACAACAAGGTCACGCTGCGTACGGCCGCGTTCATCGTCGCCTGCTCGCGGATCCTGCAGGCGCGCGAGATGCGCGGTCTGTACCCCTGATGCAGGCGGGTCAAGGAACGGGTAGCCGGTGCTGCTGCAACGCAGCAAATACGGCCCCTTTCCTGATTCACTGAAAAACGGCGACCGGGCTTGATCCGGTCGCCGTTTTTCTATTGGCGCCGCTTCCCGAAACTTGCAATACGACGTTCGCAGTTGTGTCTCATTTTGGCGCATTGCCGCGAAACGCTGCCTGAAATGGCACCAGTTAGGGGAAAAACCCGTTGTCTTGGGTGACGAGCTAAGCAATACTGTTTCGCCGGCGGGACTGTCTGTTACAGTCGCGCCTTTCTCTCTTCATGGTCAAGGAGATGTTATGAATGTTGCCAAGTTGGCCGGCCTGATGATTGCGGCAGGCATGCTGTGCGCGAGCGCACAGGCAGCCGAGCCGCTGACGGGTACGCTGCAGAAGATCAAGGATACGGGTGTCATCACGCTGGGTGTGCGGGACTCTTCGATTCCGTTCAACTACAACCTGGGTGGTGTGCGCCAGGTAGGCTATTCCTACGATATCAATATGAAGATCGTGGAAGCCATCAAGGACCAGCTGAAGCTGCCTAACCTGCAGGTCAAGGAAATCCCGATCACCTCGCAGAACCGCATCACGCTGCTGCAGAACGGCACGATCGACATCGAGTGCGGTTCGACGACGAACAACCTCGAGCGCCAGAAGCAGGCATCGTTCACCACCAGCATCTTCATCATCGGCACGCGCATCATGGTGAAGAAGGACGGCGGCATCAAGGACTGGGCCGACCTGAAGGGCAAGAACGTGGTGACCACGGCTGGTACGACGTCCGAGCGCCTGCTGCGCAAGATGAACGACGACCAGAAGCTGGGCATGAACATCATCAGCACCAAGGACCATGGCCAGTCGTTCCTGACGCTGGAATCGGGCCGTGCCGTGGCGTTCATGATGGACGACGCACTGCTCTACGGCGAGCGCGCCAAGGCCAAGAACCCGAACGACTGGATCGTGGTGGGCAAGCCGCAATCGCGTGAATCGTATGGCTGCATGATCCGCAAGGACGACGCACCGTTCAAGAAGCTGTCCGACCACGTGATCACCGGCCTGATGAAGGACGGCTCGATCAACCAGATGTACACGAAGTGGTTCCAGCAACCGGTGCCGCCGAAGGGCCTGAACCTGGACTTCCCGCTGTCCGAAGACATGAAGGCGCTCTTCAAGAACCCGAACGACAAGGCACTCGACTGATCTGCGCGATTGGAGCAGTGCGAAACGGAAGGAGCAGTCCTTCCGTTTCTTTTTGAGGACGCACTATGGATTACGTTTTTCACTGGGGAGTCTTCCTCGAGCAGGCCGCCTCCAACGAGACGTACCTGGACTGGATGATTTCCGGTCTCAAGGTCACGATCGCGCTGGGCCTGTCGTCGTGGATCATCGCCCTCGTCATCGGCTCCGTGCTGGGTGTGCTGCGCACCGTGCCGAACAAGTGGCTGTCGGGGTTCGCGGCCACCTACGTTGAAATCTTCCGGAATATTCCGCTGCTGGTGCAGTTGTTCATCTGGTACTTCGTCGGCCCCGAGCTGCTGCCCGGCGGCGAGGCCATCAAGCAGATGAACCCGTTCACCCAGCAGTTCCTGGCCGCCATGCTGTGCCTGGGCACGTTTACGGCCGCCCGGGTTTGCGAACAGGTGCGCTCGGGTATCAATTCGTTGCCGCGCGGTCAGAAGAACGCCGGCCTGGCCATGGGTTTCACGCTGGCGCAAACGTATCGCCACGTGCTGCTGCCGATGGCGTTCCGCGTCATCGTGCCGCCGATCACGTCCGAATTCCTGAATATCTTCAAGAACTCGGCCGTGGCGTCGACGATCGGTCTGCTGGAACTGGCCGCCCAGGGCCGCCAGCTGGTGGACTACACCGCGCGCCCGTATGAGTCGTTCATCGCGGTCACGGTGCTGTACGCCCTCATCAACTTCACGGTGATGTTCCTGATGCGCTGGGTGGAACGCCGTACCCGCGTGCCGGGCTTTATCGGCGGCAAGTAAGGAGCTGGAACATGGCATACGAATTCGATTTCAGCTCGATCAACGCGTCGACCATCCACGTGCTCGGCGAGGGCATGATGGTGTCGCTGAAGATCACCGTGACCGCGGTGATCGTCGGCATCGTCTGGGGCACGATCCTGGCGATGATGCGCCTGTCGTCGAGCAAGCCGCTGAACTGGTTTGCGCAGGGGTATGTGACGCTGTTCCGGTCCATCCCGCTGGTGATGGTGCTGTTGTGGTTCTTCCTGATCATCCCGCAGCTGCTGCAGAAGGTGTTCAACCTGAATGCGGCATCGGACCTGCGCATGACGTCCGCGCTGATCGCGTTCTCGCTGTTCGAGGCCGCGTATTACTCGGAAATCATCCGCGCCGGTATCCAGAGCGTGTCGCGCGGGCAGATGTTCGCCGCGCAGGCGCTGGGCATGACCTACGGCCAGACCATGCGCCTGGTGGTGCTGCCGCAGGCGTTCCGCAACATGGTGCCGCTGTTGCTGACGCAGGGCATCATCCTGTTCCAGGATACGTCACTGGTCTACGTGAGCGCGCTGGCGGACTTCTTCGGCCAGGCCTACGGCATTGGCGAGCGTGATGGCCGTATCGTGGAGATGCTGCTGTTTGCCGGCCTTGTGTACTTCATCATTTGTTTCTCCGCTTCGCTGCTGGTCAAGCGTTATCAGAAAAAGGTGGCCGTATGATCGAAATTAATAACGTTTCCAAGTGGTACGGCGCCTTCCAGGTGCTGACCGATTGCACGACCCAGGTCGCCAAGGGTGAAGTGGTGGTGGTGTGCGGCCCGTCGGGTTCGGGCAAGTCCACGCTGATCAAGACCGTGAACGCGCTGGAGCCGTTCCAGAAGGGCGACATCCTGGTGGATGGCACGTCGGTGGGCAATCCGAAGACCAACCTGCCCAAGCTGCGTTCGCGCGTGGGCATGGTGTTCCAGAACTTCGAACTGTTCCCGCACCTGTCGATCACCGAGAACCTGACCATCGCCCAGATGAAGGTGCTGGGCCGCTCGAAGGAAGAGGCGACCGCCAAGGGCCTGAAGTACCTGGAGCGCGTGGGTCTGAAGAGCCAGGCATCGAAGTATCCGGGCCAGTTGTCGGGCGGTCAGCAGCAGCGCGTGGCGATCGCCCGCGCGCTGTCGATGGATCCGATCTGCATGCTGTTCGACGAGCCGACGTCGGCGCTTGACCCGGAAATGGTCAACGAAGTGCTGGACGTGATGGTGCAGCTGGCGCAGGAAGGCATGACCATGATGTGCGTGACCCACGAAATGGGCTTCGCCCGCAAGGTGGCCAACCGCGTGATCTTCATGGACGCCGGCAAGATCGTCGAGGACTGCGCCAAGGAAGAGTTCTTCGGCAACATCGAAGCCCGCTCGGAACGCGCCCGTCAGTTCCTGTCGAAGATCCTGCATCACTGAAAGCAGACCAAGGTTTGCTCCCCTCTCCCGCTACGCGGGAGAGGGACCCAAGACCTCGCCATCCGTCCACTCTTGGGCGTGTTCAGCGGCACTGGCCGTCAAGCCACCGCCAGCCTCCCGACTGCAGCTGAGCCTATGCCATGGGCTCCAGGCCTACCCCCACTCCCTCAAGTACACGCCGTATTCGCCGCGTTCTTTGCCTGCACCTCGGGCGGAATCGGTACCGTCCACGTCATGGTGGGCCGGCCGTCCTCGAACATGATCAGCTCGCCCGGGGCAAACTGGGTCCAGGTCTCGTTGTCGGTCAGCGGCGCCGTGGCAATCACGGCCACGCGGTCGTCCGGCGTGGTGACCTGCGAGAAATCGATCGACAGGTCGGCGTCGATCAGATGTGCCTTGGAGAACGGCCACTGCCGCACGATGTAATACAGCCGTGTGGAGCAGTGCGCGAACAGCGCCTGGCCGTTACATAGCAAAAAGTTGAAAACGCCATGCAGCGTGATGTCGCGGGTGATATCGGCCAGCGCATGGCCCAGCTCGTTGAGCGGCGGTTGCGACCCCGGAAAGCGCTTGCGCAGCCCCTGCATCAGCGTGCAGAAGGCCAGTTCGCTGTCGGTATCGCCCACGGGCTGGTAGACCCCGGACAGGAACGGCGTGAAGCCCTTCAGATCGCCGTTGTGGGCAAAGATCCAGTGCCGGCCCCACAGTTCCCGCATGAACGGATGGCAGTTCTCCAGCAGCACCGTGCCCTGCGTGGCCTTGCGGATATGGGAGATCACGTTCTTCGACTTGATCGGGTAGCGCTTGATCAGGTCGGCCACCGGCGATGTGCCGGCCGACTGGTTGTCGATGAACAGCCGGCAGGCCTTGTCCTCGAAGAACGCCACGCCGAACCCGTCGGCATGATGGTCTGTCACGCCGCCGCGGGCGGCGAAGCCGGTAAAGGAAAACGTCACGTCGGTGGGCGTGGCGCAGTTCATGCCTAGCAGCTGGCACATGGCGAGGGCACCGTACGGCAGGGGGCTGCCGCTTTGCAATAGAATGCGGACATTATCATGCGCGTGCCCGATGCTGCCAAGCCGGGCGCCCGCGCCCCCCGCCACCTCGCCCTTCCCAGCCATGAGTCAATACAAGATCGCTGTCATTCCCGGAGACGGAATTGGAACGGAAGTGATGCCGGAAGGCATCCGTGTCATGGACGCCGCAGCGCGGCGCTTCGGCATCGACTTCCAGTGGGACCACTTCGACTTTTCCAGCTACGAATACTTCGAGCGCCACGGCAAGATGCTGCCTGACGACTGGTTCGACACGCTGGTCAAGTACGACGCCATCTACTTTGGCGCGGTGGGCTGGCCGGCGAAGATTGCCGATCACGTGTCGCTCTGGGGTTCGCTGCTGCAGTTCCGGCGCTCGTTCGACCAGTACGTGAACCTGCGGCCCGTGCGCCTCATGCCGGGCATCAAGAGCCCGCTGGCCGACCGAAAGCCCGGCGACATCGATTTCTACGTGGTGCGCGAGAACACCGAGGGCGAGTATTCCAGCATCGGCGGCCGCATGTATCCGAATACCGACCGCGAGATCGTGGTTCAGGAAACCGTGATGAGCCGGCACGGCGTGGACCGCATCCTGAAATTCGCATTCGAACTGGCGCAAAAACGGCCGAAGAAGCATCTCACGTCGGCCACCAAGTCCAATGGCATCTCGATCACGATGCCGTACTGGGACGAGCGCGTGGAGGCCATGGCCGCCAATTACCCCGGCCTGAAGGTCGACAAGTACCACATCGACATCCTGACCGCGCACTTCGTGCAGCACCCGGACTGGTTCGACGTGGTGGTTGCCAGCAACCTGTTCGGCGACATCCTGTCCGACCTGGGCCCGGCCTGCACGGGCACCATCGGCGTGGCGCCGTCGGGCAACATCAATCCTGACAAGGTCTACCCGAGCCTGTTCGAGCCGGTGCACGGCTCGGCGCCCGATATCGCCGGCAAGGGCATCGCCAACCCGATCGGCCAGATCTGGTGCGGTGCGATGATGCTGGAACACCTGGGCCATGCCGACGCGGGCGCCGCAGTGCTGCAGACCATCGAGAAGGTACTGGCCGCCGGTCCGGGCCATGCGCCGCTGACGCGCGATATTGGCGGAACCGCGTCCACGGCCGATCTGGGCCAGGCCATCGCGGAGGCACTGTGAACTTCCAGGGCTGCCCCCGTACCTTGTTGCTGGAAAGCTTCCGCGCCGCCGTGGCGGCCGCCGATCCGCTCGAAATCGTCGCCAGCCACCTGCCGCCGCCCCATGCCGGCGGACGCACGCTGGTGGTGGGCGCCGGCAAGGCTGCCGCATCGATGGCGCTGGCCGTCGAGCGCGCCTACCAGGGCAGGGCCACGCTGGAAGGCGTGGTTGTCACGCGCTATGCGCATGGCCTGCCGACCGAACATATCCGCGTGATCGAGGCCGGCCATCCGGTGCCCGATGAAGCCGGCGAGCAGGCCGCCGCCGACATCCTGGCCCAGGTGCAGTCGCTGGGTCCTGATGACCGGCTGATCGTGCTGGTGTCGGGCGGCGGATCGAGCCTGCTGTCGCTGCCGGCCGAAGGGATTCCGATGGCCGACCTGAAGGCCACCACGCGCGAATTGCTGCGCTGCGGCGCGCCGATCACCGACATGAACATCGTGCGCAAGCATGTTTCGCGCATCCAGGGCGGGCGTCTGGCGCAGGCCAGCCGCGCCCCGGTGACCACGCTGATCGTGTCCGACGTGGCGGGCGATGACCCCAGCGCCATTGCGTCGGGACCGACCGTGCCCGACCCCAGCACCTACGCCGATGCTCTGGCCATCCTCAAGCGCTACGGCGCGACGGTGCCCGCGACCGTCCAGGCCCACCTGGAACGAGGCGCCCGTGGCGAGATCGCCGAAACGCCAAAGCCGGGCGATGCATTGTTCGCGCGCGTAGACAATCGCATGATTGCCACGGCCCATGGCAGCCTGGAAGCCGCGGCCGCGCTGTTCCGCCGCCAGGGCATCCAGCCGGTGCTGCTTGGCGATACCGTGACCGGCGAAGCGCAGGAAGTGGCGCGCGTCTACGCGGCACTGGTGCGCGAGATTCGCAAGTACAATGCGCCGTTCTCCGCGCCGGTGGTGCTGATTTCGGGCGGTGAATGCACGGTCACATTGCCCAGCGGTGCGTCGGATCGGGCACGCGGCGGTCGCTGTTCGGAATTCCTGCTGTCGCTGGCGATCGAACTGGACGGCGCGGCGCAGATCCACGCGATTGCGGCCGATACCGACGGTATCGACGGGTCCGAGGACAATGCCGGGGCGCTGTTGGCGCCCGATTCCCTGGCCCGCGCCGAAGCAGCCGGTGTCTCGGCACGGCAGAAGCTCGATACGCACGATGCGTGGGGCTTCTTCGACGCCGTGGGCGACCTGGTGGTGACCGGCCCCACGCGCACCAATGTGAACGATTACCGCGCCATCCTGATTCTCTAAGTTGTGCTTGTCCCCATGACCCAGAAGCTTACGATTACCCGCCCCGACGACTGGCACCTGCACGTCCGCGACGGCGCCGCGCTGTCGGCGGTGCTGCCCGACACGGCGCGCCAGTTTGCGCGTGCCATCATCATGCCGAACCTGAAGCCGCCCGTGACCACGGTCGAGCTGGCCCGTGCCTACCGCGAGCGCATCCTGGCCGCGCTGCCGCCCGGCGTGGCGTTCGAACCGCTGATGACGCTGTACCTGACCGACAACCTGCCGCCCGAGGAAATCGTCGCGGCCAAGGCCAGCGGCTTCGTGCATGCGCTGAAGCTGTACCCGGCAGGCGCCACCACCAACAGCGACGCCGGCGTGACCGATATCCGCCGCTGCTACCCGACGCTGGAAGCCATGCAACGCGAAGGCATTCCGCTGCTGGTGCACGGCGAGGTGACCGATGGCGACATTGACATCTTCGACCGCGAGGCCGTGTTCATCGACCGTGTGATGAAGCCGCTGCGCCGCGACATGCCCGAACTGAAGGTGGTGTTCGAGCACATCACCACGCGTGACGCGGCCCAGTACGTGGCCGAAGCCGAAGGCCCGATCGGCGCGACCATCACCGCGCACCATCTGCTCTACAACCGCAACGCGATCTTCACCGGCGGCATTCGTCCCCATTACTACTGCCTGCCGGTGCTCAAGCGCGAAATCCACCGCGACGCGCTGGTCAAGGCGGCCACGTCGGGCAGCGAGCGCTTCTTCCTGGGCACCGACAGCGCCCCGCACGCACGCGGCCTGAAAGAGCACGCCTGCGGTTGCGCCGGCTGCTACACCGCCCTGCACGCGATGGAGCTGTATGCCGAGGCCTTCGATACGGCCGGCGCGCTGGACAAGCTGGAAGCCTTTGCCAGCTTCAACGGCCCGGCGTTCTACGGCCTGCCGCGCAATACCGGCACGCTGACGCTGACACGCGAAGACTGGGAACTGCCGGCCGAACTGCCTTACGGCGATACCACGCTGGTGCCGCTGCGCGCCGGCGAAACGCTGCGCTGGAAGGCGAGCTGAGCGGCTTGCTGTCCGCCATCGACTGGACGCGGCCGTGGTTCCGGCCCTTCGCGGGGTTCGCCGCGTCCGCCCCGGCCTTGACCGGCGGGGACCTGCGCCAGGCGCTCAACGCGAGCGCCGCACAGTTGCCGCATCTGCCGCGCCTGCGTAATGCGCAGGGGTTGCCGCTGCGGTTTGTGCCGCAGGCCGACCTGCCCGAGGGCGTTGCCTACGAAGCCCATATCCACGCCACCGGCCACGTGCCGACGCGCGATAACCTCCACGATGCGTTCAACGCGCTCGTCTGGCTGCATTTTCCCGAAAGCAAGCGTCTGCTGAACCGGCTGCAGGCCCACGCCATTGCGCGCGACGGCGTCGGCCGGGTGCGGGGCGGGCTGCGCGATGCGGCAACGCTGTTCGACGAAAACGCGGTGATCTTCGTCAGCCAGGACGCCTCGCTGTTCGACGCACTGCGCGGGTTTGCGTGGCGTGAGCTGTTTGTCTCGCAACGCGATGCCTGGCACGCCCGATGTACCGTGATGCCGTTCGGCCATGCGCTGCTGGAAAAGCTGGTGCAGCCATACAAGTCGGTCACGGCCCACGCCTGGTGGATTCCGGCCGCGCCCGACACCCCACTCGATCAACTCGATCTGCTGCTGGCAGGCTCGCTCGACGCCGCGGCGGGGGCCGGGCGCCTGGCTGGTGGCCGCAGCTTCGCGCCGCTGCCCGTGCTGGGCATTCCTGGCTGGTGCGATGACAATGCCGATCCGTCGTTCTACGCCGATGCCAGCGTGTTCCGACCCGGACGCCGGGCGGCCGGTGTTGCCACGCAGGGCTGACCGTCGCCGACTTCGGTGTTAGACTGCGGCCCGCAAAGCAGGCCAGACAATCGCTGCTTGCCCTCGCAAGGGGGTGAGGGGAGGAAAGTCCGGACTCCACAGGGCAGGGTGTTGGCTAACAGCCATCCACGGCAACGTGCGGAATAGGGCCACAGAGACGAGTCTTGCCGCCGGCTTCGGCTGGCGGGAAGGGTGAAACGCGGTAACCTCCACCTGGAGCAATCCCAAATAGGCAGACGATGAAGCGGCCCGCCGAGTCTGCGGGTAGGGAGCTGGAGCCGTCCGGTAACGGGCGGCCTAGAGGAATGGTTGTCACATGTCGTGCGCCTGCAAAGGCACGCGGCGTGCACAGAATCCGGCTTATCGGCCTGCTTTGCTCTTTCGGATACAAAAACGCCCGGCGCAGGGAATCTGCGCCGGGCGTTTTGCTTGATGAGGAGGCGGGGCCAGCAACTCCGGCCCGGCCACATCCGTTCAGCCTTCGATGATCTCGGTGGTGTGGGTGATCTCGGCCGTCTTCGCCAGCATGATCGACGCCGAGCAATACTTTTCGTGCGATAGCTCGATGGCGCGTTCCACCTTGGCCGGGTCCAGGTTCTTGCCGGTCACCGTGAAGTGGAAATTGATCTTCGTGAAGACCTTCGGGTCGGTGTCGGCGCGTTCGGCCTCCAGCTTGACCGAGCAGCCGCGCACGTCCTGGCGGCCGCGCTTCAGGATCAGCACCACGTCATACGCGGTGCAGCCGCCAGTGCCCAGCAGCACCATTTCCATCGGACGCGGCGCCAGGTTGTTGCCCCCACCGTCCGGCGCGCCGTCCATTGCCACAAGGTGTCCGCTGCCGGTCTGGGCAATAAAGCTCATGCCCTCGGGGCCGGACCATGTCACTTTGCATTCCATTTTTTTCGTTCCTCGTTTCCTGATGGTGTTATTCCGCTCACGCCGGCGCGCGTCGTGCTGCTTGCATTCTGCGAGTATAGGGCAAGCGCCACGTGGGCTCCGGATGCGGGATTACCCCTAATAATCCGAAGGTTTCCTCTAGTGTGGCGTCCATGCACCATGCTTGGTGTCGCCTTAAGTTATTGATTTATATGTGTAATGGTGCTTGTTCGGCGATGCCTGAAGCATTTCGTATTATGGTATTGCTTTTCGTAGTGCAAATTTTCTTGCATCCGAGAGGGGCGTATGTATAATTCAATCCATCGAACGACGGCGCTGATGAGCGCGCCAGAGTGCGAAAGCGAAAGCCGGTAACGTACCCGAATCGCTCTGCGCACCGCCTGCCATGACCGGCTCCGTCGATCGCCCGGTGTCTCCTCCACCCTCCTCCTTTGGTGGATTCAAACCCAAGTCCAATACGACTTGGGTTTTTTTTCGCCGATTGCAAGGGTGGCTGCCAAGGGGGGCTGCCAGGGCAGTTGCAAGGGCGGCTGCAAGGGCGGCCTGATCCCGCACATGCCGCGCGCGGCACTTTCGTGGTCGACATGGGCTCCGGCTTGACGAAAAGCCACATCTTTGCTTGTGCGATGGCGCGAACGCCCAGTATAATCGTCGGCTTTCCGGTCATTGCCCCCGGAAAAAGATTCAGGGAGAGCCTGCAAATACAAGCAGGAAGGCCAGGTCCAAAGGGCCGGCCGCTGACAGGACGCTAAAACGGCGACCGTCACCTCGGGCATTTTTCAAAATCAGGAAAAAATCATGAAGACCTTTTCCGCCAAGCCTGCAGAGGTAAAGCGCGACTGGTACGTGATTGACGCGACGGACAAGGTCCTCGGCCGTGTTGCCAGCGAAGTGGCACGCCGACTGCGCGGCAAGCACAAGCCGGAATTCACTCCTCACGTCGACACCGGTGATTTCATCATCATCGTCAATGCAGCCAAACTGCGCGTGACGGGTACCAAGGAACAGGACAAGAAGTACTACCGTCACTCGGGCTACCCGGGCGGTATCTACGAAACCACGTTCGGCAAGATGCAGCAACGTTTCCCGGGCCGCGCCCTGGAAAAGGCTGTCAAGGGCATGCTGCCGAAGGGTCCGCTGGGCTACGCGATGATCAAGAAGCTGAAGGTTTATGCCGAAGGCGAGCATCCGCATAGCGCACAGCAGCCCAAGGTGCTGGAAATCTAAAGGGGCCAATATCCATGATCGGTAACTGGAATTACGGTACTGGCCGCCGCAAGAGCGCTGTGGCTCGTGTCTTCATCAAGTCGGGCAAGGGCGACATCATCGTCAACGGCAAGCCCATCAAAGAGTATTTCGCTCGCGAAACCTCGCTGATGATCGTGCGCCAGCCGCTGGAACTGACCGCTCACGCCGAAACGTTCGACATCAAGGTCAACGTGACCGGTGGTGGTGAAACCGGCCAGGCCGGTGCTGTTCGCCACGGCATCACCCGCGCCCTGATCGACTACGATGCAACGCTGAAGTCGGCCCTGTCGAAGGCTGGCTACGTTACGCGTGACGCTCGTGAAGTCGAACGTAAGAAGGTCGGTCTGCACAAGGCACGTCGCCGGAAGCAGTTCTCGAAGCGTTAATTCGCCGTTGTCTGGATCTGGCCTCGCCAGGTCTGGCAGCCCAAAAAGCCGCACGATTCGTCGTGCGGTTTTTTTTCGCCTGTCGCCTGCGTAACCCGCGCGCACGACTGTCGCATCCCTGGTGCACGCTTGCCATTTCTTACACTTTTCATTCGCGCAATGTTCACCCGGCGATACAATCACGGGCCTGCGGATTGGGGGATAGACGATGGGTCACAGCATTTCGGGGTGGATGCCGCGATGGGGGTGAAGTACCGGCCGCTGCGTCCGCGCGGCAGGTTGCGTGCGGCGCGGGCCATTGTCCGGACGCACCGCCCCTGGCGGAATTGGCTGTTCGTGGCCGTACTCGTGGCAGTTGCGGGGGCCGTGGCGGGGGTGTCGGCGTACGAGGCCGGGCGCCGCTCCGCGCCGCCACGTGGGATCGACGCCGATCTGGCTTCGGCTCACGACCTGTTGCGCCAGCAGTTTGCCGAAGTGTCCACGGAGCGCGACAGCCTGCGGAGAAGTGCCAACACCGCCGAGGCGCAGTTACAGATGGCCAGCACCGCGCAGCAGCGTATGGCCGAGCAGGTCAAGGCGGCCGAGGCCGAAGTGGCGCAGTTGAAGGAAGATCTGGGATTCTTCGAGTCATTGCTGCCGGCGTCGGGAGATACCTCCGGCATCCATGTGCGCAGCTTTCGTGTGGCACTGGACGAAACCCAGCCCCGCGCCTTGCACTACCGGTTGCTCGTCATGCAGGGCGGGTCGAAGGCGTTTGTCGAGCAGCCCGAATTCAAGGGTGAAGTGCAGTTCACAATTTCGGGGAATCGGCACGGCAAGCCGTTAACCCTGTTGTTGCCGCAGGCGGGCGATGCGCCGCTGCCGGCCATCCGGCTGAAGCATTATCAACGCATCGAAGGCGACCTGGCGATTCCGCAGGACGCCGAAGTCCGCGCCGTATCGGTTCGCATTGTCCAGAACGGCCAGGTCCGGACGATGCAGACCGCGACGCCGTAGTACGCGCAAAAAGGGGAGTACAACATGCTGTTTTCGAAGAAGAAGGGTCTGTCCATCGATACGCTGGTTGGGCAGGATGCCGCCATCGAAGGCGATGTGACCTTTTCCGGGGGCTTGCGTCTGGACGGTCGCGTGCGTGGCAACGTCGTGGCCGCCGAAGGCAAATCGAGCATGCTCGTGATCAGCGAGAAAGGTGTGGTCGAGGGCGAAGTGCGCGTGGATCACCTGATCCTGAATGGCACCGTCACCGGCCCGGTGCATGCGGCCGAGTTGCTCGAACTGCAACCGCACGCGCGCGTCTATGGCGAAGTGCGTTATGCGGCGCTGGAAATGCATCAGGGCGCTATCGTGGAAGGGCGGCTGGTGCCGCTGGTGCAAGCTGAAATCCGCGCCCTGCCGAACCATGTGCCGCCCGCCGAGGTAAAGGAAGAGCAGGCCAAGGACGTGGAAGCGCAGGCGGAAGCCGATATCGTGGATGACAAGGCGCCCGACGGCGCGAGCGTGCCGGCTTGAGGTGACGCACCCGCCCAGAGCCCCTTGAAAACAAAGGGCTTCGGCACGATTTGTGAGTAGCGCTTAGAATACGGGCGTATCTAACCAGGAGAATTCCCCATGAACGCAGTCGCAGAGGCACCTGTTACCGAGGAAATGCCGGCACCGTTCGTCTTTACCGACAGCGCCGCCGACAAGGTCAAGCAGCTGATCGAGGAAGAGGGCAATGCCGAGCTGAAGCTGCGCGTGTTCGTGCAGGGCGGCGGTTGCTCCGGCTTCCAGTACGGCTTCACCTTCGATGAAGACGTCAATGAAGACGACACGACGCTGGTCAAGAACGGCGTCACCCTGTTGATCGACTCGATGAGCTACCAGTACCTGGTGGGCGCCGAGATCGACTACAAGGAAGACATCAACGGCGCACAGTTCGTGATCAAGAACCCGAATGCCTCGACCACCTGCGGTTGCGGCTCGTCGTTCTCGGTCTGAGCGTTCCAGCCTCGCCAACAAAAAAGCGCACTTCGGTGCGCTTTTTTGTTGGCCCAATCGGTAGACCCGGCGGTCAGCGCGGATAGATCGCGCCCAGCACGCGCGGCCCCGCTGCGCCCGTGACCGTCGGCACGTTCCCCGGTGCCCGGCGTACGCACTGTCGCGCCAGCCAGGCAAAGGCGATGGCTTCCACCTGCGATACCGGTACGCCGAAATCCTCGCTGGTCTGCACCGTGATCCCCGGCAGCAACTGGCCCAGCGTCGCCATCAGGTAGTCGTTACGCGCTCCGCCACCGCAGACAATCAGGCGCTGGGCATTACCGGCATGCGTCCGCACGTCCTGGGCGATGGCCGTGGCCGTCAGCGTGGCCAGCGTCGCCTGCACGTCGGCGGCCGCAATCTGCCGGGGCAGGCTGTCCAGCACGGCTTGCAGCCATTCCGGATGGAACAGGTCGCGTCCCGTGCTTTTGGGCGGCAGGGCGCGGAAGTAGGGCTCGGCCAGCAGGCGCGCCAGCAGGTCGGTGTCGATGCTGCCGCTGGCGCCCCAGGCGCCGCGATCGTCGAAAGGCTGGCCGTGATGCTGCTGTACCCAGTGGTCCAGCAGCGCATTGCCGGGGCCGCAGTCGAAACCGGTCACCGGTCGGCCCGAATGGGCGGCCGGCAGGATGCTGATATTGGAAATACCGCCGATATTGCAGACCACGCGCGTTTCGTCGCGTGCGCCAAACAGCGCAGCATGCACGGCCGGCACAAGCGGCGCGCCCTGGCCGCCTGCCGCGATATCACGGCTGCGGAAGTCGGCCACGACGTCGATATCGGTCAGCTCGGCCAGCAGGGCCGGATGCTGGGTCTGGCGCGTATAGCCGGTCCCGTCATACAGCCCGGGACGATGGCGGATGGTCTGCCCGTGCGCGCCGATGGCGGTGACATGCCCCGGCGCGACATCGGCCAGGCGCAGCAGTTCGCCCACGCACGCGGCATAGACGCGCGCCAGCCCGTTGGCGGCCATGGCCTCGCGATGGATCTCGTCTTCACCGGGCTGCTGCAGCGCGCCGAACGCCTCGCGCAATGCCGGCGGGAACGGCGCGTGGGCGGCGGCCAGCACCGCGGGGTGCGCGCCGGAAAAATCCACCAGCACGCCGTCCGCGCCGTCCATGCTGGTGCCCGACATCAGGCCGATATAGCAGTCGCTGGACACCGGAGACATGGACATGGATCAGTTGCTGGCGGTCAGAACGTTGTAGGTGCGCAGCAGGTTGATGCGGCTCAGCATGGCGCTCGTGTAGGTCAGGAATTCTGCGCGCGACTTGCCGGTCAGCGTCGGCGCTTCCATCAGTGTCGTGGTCAGCGGGTTCTGCGGCACGTCGTTATAGCGGAACTCGTAGTGCAGGTGCGGCCCGGTGGCCCAGCCCGTGGAGCCCACGTAGCCGATCACCTGGCCCTGGCTCACGTGCTGCCCCTCGCGGATGCCAGCAAAGCCGGACAGGTGGGCGTAGTACGTCGAATACCCGCCCGCGTGCTGCAGCACGATGATGTTGCCATAGCCGTTCTGCTGGCCGACGAAGTCGACCGTGCCTTCGCCCGACGCCAGCACCTTGGTGCCCTGCGGCGCGGCGAAGTCCACGCCCTTGTGCTGCGCCCACTTGTGGTGCAGCGGATGGTCGCGGCCGCCGAAACCCGACGACACGCGCGAGAATTCCACCGGCGAACGCAGGAACGGGCGCTTCATGCTGCGGCCGTCGAACGTGTAGTAGGCCCCCGGCTCGCCATCGTCCGGCGAATACCACAGCGCCTGGTACAGCGTGTTGCGGTTGATCAGCTCGATCGCCACCACGCGGCCGTTGCGCACGAATGCGCCGTCGCGGAAGCCGGCTTCGTAGACGATACGGAAGCGGTCGCCGCGCGCAATGTCGTGGTGGAAGTCGATTACGCCCGAGAAGATCGAGATCATCTGGCTGACCACTTCGTCGGGCACGTTGGCCGCGTCCATCGACTTGAAGAAGCCATTGGCGTCGATGGCGCCCGACGCCATTTCGTAGTGCAGGTCGTTGTCGACCGTGGCGATGCGGGCCTTGTACGAATAGTCGCCGCCTTCCCTGGCCGGCGCCACGCGCTCGACCACCAGTTCGCGGGACGCAGCGGCGTCGCCGCCCAGGTTGGCCTGCAGCGACACCAGCAGGTTGCTGTCGTCGATCTCGGCCTGCACGGTCTGGCCGGGGTTCAGGCTGAACAGCCCGCGGGCGGTGGGATTCTTGAGGATAAAGGACTGCGCGTCGGGATCTTCCACGCCAAGACGGCGCAGCAGCGTGGCGATGGTGTCGCCGCGCTGCATGCGTTCCTGGCGCACGTAGACGCTGTTGCCGTCGACCTCGGTCAACTGTTCGAGCTGCTTGCGGACGTCGGGCATGCGCAGCGGCTGCAGCACGCGCGGGGCGAGCGGATCATCGTAGGCGTTGCGGGGGGCAACGCCCATCGCAGCCGCCATGCCAAGCGTAAAGACCGTGCCGACGGCAACGGTCAACTGCTTGCGGCGGCGCGTATGCTGGGGATTCGTAGGGTCAACAAGGACCACCAGCTCGCGCGCGAAAACTTCGCGGAGACTAGACCACATCACGTAGAATTCAAGCTTTCGGTATTGCCAAGGCCGTCGCCGCGACGATATCTCTCGTCTGCCTTCCTCCCCCGAGGTGCGGTGCGGGCATTGTCTGATTGCCGCCTGGAGTGGCGGTTTGCCGACGGAAGACCCGTCAGGCACGAAGCGCGGATTATACCAGAACGGCTCTGGTCGTCCGTCGCAGTTTCCTTATAGATTTCAAAGACTTACGTCATGAGTGAAGTGTCCTCGGCCGCTGCGCCCAATTATCCACTTACGCCGTCGGTGATGCGCGCCCTGGAGATCACCAAGCGCGGTTGCGACGAGCTGCTGGTTGAATCCGAGTGGCTCCAGAAGCTCGCGCGCAGCGAAGCGACCGGTGTGCCGTTGCGCATCAAGCTGGGCCTGGATCCCACGGCACCCGACATCCATCTCGGGCACACCGTGGTGCTGAACAAGCTGCGTCAGCTCCAGGACCTGGGCCACCAGGTGATCTTCCTGATCGGCGATTTCACGTCGACGATCGGCGATCCGTCCGGTCGCAATTCGACCCGCCCGCCGCTCACCCGCGAACAGATCGAGGCCAACGCCCAGACCTACTACAAGCAGGCGAGCCTGGTGCTCGATCCGGCGAAGACCGAAATCCGCTACAACAGCGAGTGGTGCGACCCGCTCGGCGCGCGCGGCATGATCCAGCTGGCAGCCAAATATACGGTGGCCCGCATGATGGAGCGCGACGACTTCACCAAACGGTTCCGGTCTGGGATTCCGATTTCGGTCCATGAGTTCCTTTATCCACTCATGCAGGGCTACGATTCGGTGGCGCTGAAGTCCGATCTCGAGCTGGGCGGCACCGACCAGAAGTTCAACCTGCTGGTGGGACGCGAGCTGCAGAAGGAGTACGGCCAGGAGTCGCAGTGCATCCTGACCATGCCGCTGCTGGTGGGACTGGACGGCGTCGAGAAGATGTCGAAGTCCAAGAACAACTACATCGGCGTGACCGAGGCCCCGAACGATATGTTCGGCAAGCTGATGAGCATCTCGGACGACCTGATGTGGCAGTACTTCACGCTGCTGTCGTTCCGCCCGATGAGCGAGATCGATCTGATGAAGGAAGAAATCGCCGCGGGCCGTAACCCGCGCGACTGCAAGGTGTTGCTGGCGCAGGAAATTGTCGCACGCTTCCACAGCCAGGCGGCTGCAGAGGCTGCGCTCGACGCCTTCAACCACCGCGCCAAGGGCGGCATTCCCGACGACATCCCCGCCGTGACGCTGGAAGGCGCGCCGCTGGGCATCGGCCAGCTGCTCAAGCAGGCCAACCTGGTGCCGTCGACGTCGGAGGCCAACCGCAATATCGAGCAGGGCGGCGTGAAGATCGATGGCGAGACCGTCAGCGACAAGGCGGTCAAGGTGGCAGCCGGCACTTACGTCGTGCAGGTGGGCAAGCGCCGCTTTGCGCGCGTGACGCTGGTCTGAAGCGGCGATGATCGCCCTGATCCAGCGTGTATCGCAGGCGCGCGTGACCGTGGACGGCCGCACCACCGGCGAGATCGGGGCCGGCCTGCTGGCACTGGTCTGCGCCGAGCGCGGCGATACCGAGGCACAGGCCGAGCGCTTGCTGGCCAAGCTGCTGTCGTACCGGGTGTTTTCCGATGCCGAGGGCAAGATGAACCTGCCCGTGCAGAACATCGACGGCCAGGGCACGGCGGGCGGCCTGCTGGTGGTGTCCCAGTTCACGCTGGCTGCCGATACCAACAGTGGCACGCGCCCCAGCTTCACCCCGGCGGCGGCACCCGAGGACGGCCGCCGCCTCTATGATCATTTCGTGACCCGCGCGCGCGCCGCGCATCCGTCGGTCCAGACCGGCGAGTTCGGCGCCATGATGCAGGTCAGCCTGACCAACGATGGTCCCGTGACGTTCTGGCTGCGCGTGCCGCCGGCCGGAACAGCCTGACATATCGAAGGAGATCTTCATGAAACTCTGGAGCAAGTCTTTTGCCGACAACGCGCCGATTCCCGGCGAGTTTGCCTTCTGCGTGCCCGATGCGGCCAGCCACGTGGCGCTGTCGTCGAACCGCAACCCTGATCTGCACTGGGAAGACTTCCCGGCCGGCACCCGGTCGTTTGCGCTGATCGTTCATGATCCTGACGTGCCCAGCAAGGGCGACGACGTGAACCAGGAAGGCCGCGAGGTACCGGCGTCGCTGCCGCGCGTGGATTTCTTCCACTGGGTTCTGGTGGATATCCCGCCGGGCCTGAACACGATCTCGGCCGGCACGCATAGCGACGGCGTGATCGCGCGCGGCAAGCCGGGCCCCGAGGCGCTGGTGGGTACCGCCACGGCCGGCGGCCTGCGCCATGGCCTGAACGACTACACGGGCTGGTTTGCCAACGACCCGGACATGAAGGGTGACTACTTCGGCTACGACGGCCCGTGCCCGCCGTGGAACGACGCCATCGTGCACCGCTACGTGTTCACGGTCTACGCGCTCGACATCGACCGCATGCCGGTCGAGGGCAAGTTCACCGGTGCCGATGTGCGCCGGGCGATCGAGGGCCATGTGCTGGCGCAGGCCAGCTACACCGGTACCTATACGCTGAACCCGAAGCTCGTGAAGTAAGCAGGCAAGCGCCGCGCCAGACTCCGCCCAAATCCGTCGCCCCCAAGGAACCGGCATGTTGCAAAGTAACGGCCCGCAGTCGCTGGCCTACACCCACCTGATCGTGATCCGCCATGGCGAGACGGCCTGGAACCGCGAACGGCGGCTCCAGGGCCAGATCGACATTCCGCTCAATGACACGGGCCGGGCCCAGGCGCGCGCGCTGGCCGAGGCCCTGACCGGCGAGCCGATCGATGCGGTGTACACCAGTGACCTGGGACGTGCCTTGGAGACGGCCAAGCCGCTGGCGCAGGCACTGGGTTTGACGGTGCGTGCCGAACCGCGGCTGCGCGAGCGTTGCTATGGCGAGCTGGAAGGCATGACCTATGCGGAAGTGGCGGAAAAGCGGCCCGACGACTTTGCGCGCTGGCAGGCACGCGTGCCCGACTATGCGCCGCCGGAGGGGGAATCGCTGCGCGAATTCCACGAGCGGGCGGTGGAGGTGGCACTGTCGCTGTCGCGCCGTCACCCCGGCGAACGGATCGCACTGGTGGCCCACGGCGGCGTGCTGGACTGCCTCTATCGCGAGGCCACGGGCATGACGCTGGAGGCGCCGCGCTCGCATGAACTGCTCAACGCCAGCGTCAACCGGCTGCGGTGCGACAGCGCCAACCTGACCCTGCTGCAATGGGCCGATGTCAGCCACCTGGAAGCGCTGACACTCGACGAGGTGGACCGCCGCGTACCGTAACGCGGCGCGGCCGGGTCCAGGCGCTTACACGCGCAGCCGGAACGGCGTGAAGTTGGTGTTCCGGTCGTACCAGTCCTCGTTTTCCGCCCGCTTCAGGAATCCCACCACCTTGTAGGTCACGGGAGTCATCACGACCTCCCAGCCGGTCTTGAGGATGTACTGCGCGATGGCCACCTGGATGACTTTTTCCAGCGGCCAGATGCCGTAGAACGCAATCACGTAGAACAGCGATGAATCGACCAGCTCGCCTGCCAGGGTCGAGCCGATCGTACGCGTCCAGAGCCAGCGGCCGCCGGTCCACAGCTTCATCTTGGCAAGGGTGTAGCTATTGGCGAAACTGCCACAGCAGAACGCGATCAGCGACCCCAGCGCAATGCGCCAGGTATTGCCGAACACATCTTCCAGGCTCTTCTGGTAGTCGATCATGAACGGCGCCACGGGCATGCGCAGCACCACGAAGGCCATGAACGTGGCAAACGCCAGGGCGGCAAAGCCGGCCCACACCACGCGGCGGTCGCGGCCATAGCCATAGACCTCGGTGAGCACGTCGCCAAAGATGTACGAAACCGGGAAGAACAGCACGCCCGCGCCGAACGTGACCGGCCCGATGACGGGCAGCGTCATCTGCGCCGCCTTGGCGGCTCCGATCAGGTTCGAGCACAGCAGCACCGTGACAAAGGCCACCATCACGAGGTCGTAATAGCGATAGACGCGTCCGGTGTGGCCGGAGGCGGCGGTGGCGGCAAGCGGTTCGTGCATGGGTGGCATCCGGGGGCGCGGGCGACGGGCGTGATTCGCGCGATTATGCCAGTGGCAGGGCATGCGCGTGGCACGCCCATGAAAAAGCCCGGCCGGAGCCGGGCGTTTCGGTCTTGCTGCGATGCCGCCCCGGCAGGCCGGGCGGCGCCGGTGCAAGGCTAGATATCGAGCTTGCTGATCTTGGCGCCGTTCAGCGACACATCGACCATCAGGCCGGCATTGGTCTGCACGAAGGCAATGACCGGTTGCTGGCCGGTAATGGTGTCGATGGTGCCGTTGGCGCCCACCTTGGCCAGCGCCACGCTGGCATCGGCACCCACCGTCCAGCCCTTCGATTGCACGAACTTGTTGTAGGCCTCGGGCGTCATGAACATGATGATGATCGAGCGCGACTGTCCACCCGCGGTCAGGCCGAAGGTGCCCGCGATGGTGCGGTAGTAGCCCTGCGTGGTGCCCTTGCTGCGCAGCGCACCGTCGCCATACTCGCCGCCCACGACCAGCCCGCCGGCCAGCACGCGCGGGAACACCAGAATGCCCTGCGACCGGTTGGCAAGTTCCTGCGAGCCCTTTACCGACGAAAAGAGCCGGTTGAGCGCGCCATCGGCGCCGGCGTCGATTTCCTGCCGTTTGGCCGCGGCATCGGTGCCCGCGCTGCTGCCCGTCGTCGTGCAACCGGCAGCAAAGGCGGCCGTGGCGACAAGCAGGCCCGACCCGGCAACCCGGGTGACAAACTGACGTCGATCCATTTGTTGTTCTCCTGAAGGGGAAAGGTACTGCGTCAGAGGCGATGCGGCAGGGGTTGCCGAACCGGTCAGCCAGCGGTTGGTGCCTTGACCGTGATCGCCACCACTTCCTTGATCACGAACTTGGCCATCTGGCCCTTCTTGATGTTGGCAAGATCGATATTCGGATCCTGGACCTTCACGGTGCGCAAAGTCTCACGTGGACCCCGGAACGTGACTGTGCGCTTTGCAACATCCACGTTGGTGACCTGTGCGGTAATGGTGGTGGTGATTTCACGCATCACGCCGGGCTTGCCGCCCTCGGGCGCGTGCGAAATGCGCTCGACCTGCTCCATCAGCGCGGTGTCCTTGCTGCCGATCGGCTCCAGCCCGGCCACCACGGCCGCACCGCGCGTCAGTGTGACGATATCGCCCTTTTTGACATTGCCGATGTTCTTGGCTTCGTCGCCCGCGATGATCTCGACCAGATTGCCGCCCGGGCCCTTGACCAGTACGGCTTTCGAATCCGGATCGACATTGACGACCCGGCCGCTGACCACCGCTTCCTCGGCCACGCCGATCGGCGCGGGTGTCGACGGCTTCTGCGCATGGGCAGCACCGGCCCAGGCGAACATCAGGCAGGCGGCAATGGAAAGGGAGTGCTGGGCTCTGATTTTCATGACTGTCCTTGTTGGCGCACGTGCGCATTTTGTAAAAAGGATGCAGCCATTGTGGACAACTGGGCATAGGCCAGCAATCCACTTCGAAAAAATTTGCAGGGGTTGCGAAAACGTTTAATTGACGCCCGGCCACCCTCGCAAAGGCCTGGGCCGGGGTCAGAGGCCGGGCGGATGGCCTGCATGGACGGCCGTTGCACCGCCGGTGCAACCCCGTCTGCGGCGCCCCTCAGGGTGCGTCGAAGCCTTCGCCCCGGCGCTCGCTTTGCGGCGAGGCCAGTCCGAAATGGCGATAGGCGGCGGCGGTGGCCACCCGGCCGCGCGGTGTGCGCTGCAGATAACCCTGCTGGATCATGTAAGGCTCCAGCACGTCCTCGATCGTGTCGCGGGCCTCGCCGATGGCGGCTGCCAGGTTGTCCACGCCCACCGGGCCGCCGTCGAACTTGTGCAGCACGGCCTCCAGCAGCTTGCGGTCCATCAGGTCGAAGCCGACGCTGTCCACGTCGAGCATTGCCAGTGCCGCGTCGGCCAGTTCGCGCGTGATCGTGCCATCGCTCTTGACCTCGGCGAAGTCACGCACACGGCGCAGCAGCCTGTTGGCGATACGGGGCGTGCCGCGCGCGCGGCGTGCAATCTCGAGCGCGCCGGCCGGATCGATTACCGCGTTGAGCAGTTGCGCCGACCGCGTCACGATGCGCGCCAGCTCTTCGGCCGAATAGAACTCCAGCCGCGCCACGATGCCGAAGCGGTCGCGCAGCGGGTTGGTCAGCATGCCGGCGCGCGTGGTGGCGCCCACCAGCGTGAACGGCTGCAGGTCGAGCTTGACCGAGCGCGCGGCCGGACCCTCGCCGATCATGATGTCGATCTGGTAGTCCTCCAGCGCCGGGTACAGGATTTCCTCCACCACGGGCGACAGGCGGTGGATTTCGTCGATGAACAGGACGTCGTGGGCTTCGAGGTTGGTCAGCAGCGCGGCCAGGTCGCCCGGACGCTCCAGCACGGGCCCCGACGTCTGGCGCAGGTTCACGCCCATCTCGCGCGCGATGATGTGTGCCAGCGTGGTCTTGCCCAGTCCCGGCGGGCCGAACAGCAGCACGTGGTCCAGCGCCTCGCGCCGCTTGCGGGCCGCGTGCATGAAGATGTCCAGCTGGCCGCGCACCTTTTCCTGGCCGACGTATTCGTCGAGCAGCTTGGGGCGCAGCGCGCGCTCGAAGGCTTCTTCCTGGGTGGATGCAGGGGTGGCGGAGATCACGCGCTCCGGCGGGCGGTCACCGGTCAGCTTGTCGGTTTCGATCATGGCAATGGAAAGCAGTATGGCGCCATTCTACGCTGCCGGTGCGCGCGGCCCGGCGCAATCGGACGCGGTCCAGCGCAATCCGGCGCAGGCTGCGTTATCCCTTTGACAGCGCCTTGAGCGCGAGCTTGATGCCCTCGGACACGCCTGTTCCGGCCGGCACCTGCTTGATGGCCTGCGCAGCTTCCTTCTCGGAATAGCCCAGCGCCAGCAGCGCGTTGAGCACGTCGACGGCGCTGTCGGGCACCGGTGCGGCGCCGGGCACGTGGCCCAGGTCGGCGCCAAGCTTGCCCTTGAGTTCCAGCAGCAGCCGTTCGGCGGTCTTCTTGCCGATGCCGGGGATCTTGGTCAGCCGGCCGGCTTCCTGCATCGTCACGGCCTGCGCAAGTTCGGGCACGGACAGGCCGGACAGCACGGCCAGCGCCATGCGCGCCCCGATGCCGGTGATCTTGATCAGTTCGCGAAAGGTGTTGCGCTCGGTGGCGGTACCGAAGCCGAACAGCAGGTGCGCGTCCTCGCGGATGATCTGCTGCGTGAGCAGCGTCACGGGCTGGCCCACGGCCGGCAGGTTGTAGAACGTGCTCATCGGCACATCGATCTCGTAGCCGACGCCGTGGCAGTCGACCAGCAGATGCGGGGGATTCTTTTCAAGCAGGGTGCCGGCGATGCGTCCGATCATGGTGAAAGCGTAGGAAGAAGTGGCCGCAAGTGTAGCGCGGCCCGTGGGGTTACTGGCCGGCCGGCGTGGCCACGGCGCGACGGCCCAGTGCCGGATCGTCCGTGAAGAAGCCGTCGATGCCGGCTGCCAGGAAGGCCTGGACTTCGCGCACCATGCCGTCCGGGTTGCGCGTGGCATCGTCGCCGGGTGCGCGCAGCGGCTTCGGCAGGAAGCTGTTCTCGGGGCGGAACGTGTACGGATGCACCACCAGGCCGGCGGCATGCGCGTTGGCCACCAGCGGCGTGGGTGCCGCCAGGCCGCCCTGGGCGTCGCGCGGAATCACCAGGCTTTTCTCGGGGCCGATGCCGTTGGCGTAGGTTGCCACCTCGCGCAGGCCCAGCGGTGTCAGCATCGACGCATAGGTGCGGTTGTCGCCCGCCAGGCGCCAGTCGGCAGGACGCTGCCTGGGGTTGCCGATCAGTTGCACGATCTTCACGTTCGGCATGGCGGTGCCCAGCAACCGCTTCATGGCGCGCAGCGGCCCGACTTCGAACGACTGCACGTACACCGGCGTGGCCCTTGCGAAGTCATTGGCCTGCAGCGCAGCGGCCAGCTTTTCTTCGAGCGGCAGGCCGATGCCACGGAAATAGCTCGGGTGCTTCAGTTCGGGATAGATGCCCACGGGGCTGCCGCGGCGGCTCGACGCTTGCGCCGCCAGCTTCAGGATTTCGTCGAAGGTGGGGATTTCGAACTGGTCATTGAGCTTGGCGTTGTAGGGCCGCAGCTTTGGAATTCGCTCGCGGGCGCGCAGCGTCTTGAGTTCGGCCAGCGTGAAGTCCTCGGTGAACCAGCCGTCGATGCGCTCGCCGTCGATGACCTTGATGCGGCGGCGGCCGGCAAACTCGGGCACTTCGGCCACGTTGGTGGTGCCGGTGATGTCGTTCTCGTGGCGGGCCACCAGCACGCCGTCCCTGGTGGATACCAGGTCTGGCTCGATGATGTCGGCGCCATCGTCGATCGCCTTCTGGTACGAAGCCAGCGTGTGCTCGGGCCGCAGCGCGCTGGCGCCTCGATGGCCGATGACCAGTGCCGGCGGCGCAGGCGCGGGGGCCGGGGCGGCCGGTGCCGGCGCCGGCGCAGCGGGTGGTGCGGTGGAAACCGGTGTGCGCGGCGCCGTGACGCAGCCGGCGACCAGCGTGGCCGTGGCGGCAGCCAATGAAAGACGGAAGGCGAGGGATTGCGGCATCTGGGGCGTTCCTGGACGGACTCTCGAACGCCGATTCTAAGCGACGCAGGCGCAGGGCCTGTCGCCAGGCCGAAGGTTAGCCGATCAGCCGGCCGCGCCGCACACGCAGCCCCTTGCGCGCCAGTTCCGGCGCCATTGTTGCCAGCGTGCCCAGGGTATCGCCACCGTTGGCATGGCAGATTGCCACGCCGAGCGCGTCGGCGGCGTCGCTGCTGGGGCGGCCGGACAGCGCCAGCAGACGCATCACCATCTCCTGCACCTGTTCCTTGTTGGCGCGCCCGTAACCCACCACGGCCACCTTCAGCTGCAGTGCGGTGTATTCGAACACCGGCAGCCCCTGGCCCACCAGACCGCAGATGGCGGCGCCGCGCGCCTGGCCCAGCAGCAGTGTCGATTGCGGATTGACGTTGACGAAGACCTTTTCGATGGCCGCGCAGTCGGGCGCATAGGTGCGCGCGACTTCGGCAATCCCGTCATAGAGTGTCTTCAGGCGCTGCGGCAGGCTTTCGTCGCCGTTGCTGCGGATCGTGCCGGAGGCCACATAGGCGAGCTTGTTGCCGTGCTTTTCAAGCACGCCGAAGCCGGTGGTCCGCAGACCGGGATCGATGCCGAGAATGCGCATGAAGCGGGGGAGGGAAGACAGATGGGCGTAGTGTAGTGGATTAGGCCGATGGAGAGGGGTTTGCTCCCCTCTCCCGCTTGCGGGAGAGGGGCTGGGGGAGAGGGCAGGGGTTTCAGGCGCTGCCGTGCTGGAGGATCACACCGCCAGCTTCGTTCGAAGTGGCTCGTTGCTGTACCACCCCTCTCTCCCGCTCTCTCCCCATGAGGGGAGAGAGAGCCAAGACACTACCTTCGGAAACTGCCTGGGCGTGTTTTGGCGGCGTTGGCCGTCAACCAACCGGCAGCCTTTTCCAGGTCTTTGCCTTTAGTGACGGAAGTGGCGCGTGCCGGTCAGCACCATGGCGATACCGCGCTCGTCGGCGGCGGCGATCACTTCGTCATCGCGCATCGAGCCGCCCGGCTGGATCACGACGGTGGCGCCAGCGTCCACCACCACGTCCAGGCCATCGCGGAACGGGAAGAACGCGTCCGATGCCACGGCCGAACCGGCCAGCGTCAGGCCGGCGTTCTGCGCCTTGATGCTGGCGATGCGGGCCGAGTCCACGCGGCTCATCTGGCCGGCGCCGACACCCAGCGTCATGCCGTTGCCGCAGAACACGATGGCGTTCGACTTCACGAACTTCGCCACGCGCCAGGCGAACATCAGGTCGTCCATTTCCTTCGGGGTCGGATGACGGCGCGTCACCACGCGCAGATCGCTCGGCTGCACGTTGCGGGCGTCCGGACCCTGCACCAGCAGGCCGCCACCCACGCGCTTCAGGTCAAACTGGTTCACGCCCTTGCCCAGCGGGATTTCCAGCAGGCGCACGTTCTGCTTGGCGGCAAACACGTTGCGCGCGGCGGTGCTGAACGACGGGGCGATCAGCACTTCCACGAACTGCTTTGCCACGGCCTGGGCGGCAGCCTCGTCCAGTTCCACGTTGAAGGCGATGATGCCGCCGAAGGCCGAGGTCGAATCGGTCTTGAAGGCCTTGTCGTAGGCTTCCAGCGCGTTGGCGCCAATCGCCACGCCGCACGGGTTGGCGTGCTTGATGATGACGCAGGCGGCGCCGTTGGCGGCGTCGAACGACTTCACGCATTCCCACGCGGCATCGGCATCGGCGATGTTGTTGTACGACAGTTCCTTGCCCTGCAGCTGCACGTAGTTGGCGAGCGCGCCGTCCACGGCCTTCAGGTCGCGGTAGAACGCGGCCGACTGGTGCGGGTTTTCGCCGTAGCGCATTTCCTGCACCTTCTCGAAGGCCAGGTTCAGCGTCTGCGGGTAGCTGCTGCGCGCCTGGTGCGACTTGTCGGCGCCAAGGCTGGTCAGGTAGTTCGTGATCGCGCCGTCGTACTGGGCCGTGTGGGCAAACACCTTGGTTGCCAGGCGGAAGTTGGTGTCGTAGCCCACGCTGTTGGCGTTGGCGCGCATTTCGTCGAGCACCACGGCGTAGTCGGCCGGGTCCACGATCACGGTCACGTCGCGGTGGTTCTTGGCCGCCGAGCGCAGCATGGTCGGGCCGCCGATATCGATATTCTCGATGGCGTCCGGCAGCGTGCAGTCATCCTTGGCAACGGTCTGCTGGAACGGGTACAGGTTCACCACCAGCAGGTCGATCGTCGGGATGTTGTGCTCGGCCAGGGCCGCCATGTGCTCGGGCAGGTCGCGGCGGGCCAGGATGCCGCCATGCACCTTCGGGTGCAGCGTCTTCACGCGGCCGTCGAGCATTTCGGGGAAGCCGGTGTAGTCGGCAACTTCCGTCACGGGCAGGCCGGCATCGGCCAGCAGCCTGGCGGTACCGCCGGTGGACAGCAGCGTGACGCCGAGCGCGTTCAGGTCGCGGGCGAAATCGACGATACCGGTCTTGTCGGAAACAGAGAGAAGGGCTTGCTTGATCATGGCTTGGGGGAACGCTTCAAAGTAATCCGTGTTGCTGCAGCTTCTTGCGAAGGGTATTGCGGTTGATGCCGAGATACGCGGCCGCCAGTGACTGGTTGCGCTCCGCGCGCAACATCACGGCTTCCAGCAGCGGCCGTTCCACGGCCTCCAGCACCATGTTGTACATATTGGACGGCTCTTCGCCATCCAGGTCACGAAAATAGGTATCCAGGCTGTCCCGGATACATTGGTCGATAGCGTTGCGGCTCATGCGGCAAGCAGTTCCCGTTTCTTTTTGTTGTGGATGTTTTCTTCTTCGTCCGTGGCGGCGGCGGTGTCGTCGACATAGACCAGGCGATCCGAAATGGCTGCCTGCTCGTCGAAGAACGCGTTGACCGCTTCCAGCTGCGCGCCCGTGGTTTCCAGCGTGTTCATGCGATGGCGGAACAGGTTCGCGCCCTTCAGCCCGCGCGTGTACCAGGCAATATGCTTGCGCGCGGTGCGCACGCCGGTGAACTCGCCGTAGAACGCGTAGTGATCCGCCAGGTGATGGTTCATGATCGCGCGGATTTCGGCCACTTCAGGTGCCGGCAGCAGTTCGCCAGTTTTCAGGAAGTGTTCGATCTCGCGGAACAGCCACGGACGCCCCTGGGCGGCACGGCCGATCATGATGGCGTCGGCGCCGGTCGCTTCCAGCACCAGCCTGGCCTTCTGCGGCGACGTGATATCGCCATTCGCCACCACCGGAATACGCAGCGCTGCCTTGACCGCGGCGATGGTCTCGTACTCCGCCTCGCCGTGGTACAGGTCGGCGCGGGTGCGGCCATGGATCGTCAGCATGCTGATGCCGGCGTCTTCGGCCATGCGCGCCACGCGCAGTGCATTCTTGTGTTCGCGGTCCCAGCCCGTGCGGATCTTCAGCGTGACCGGCACGCGGTCGCCCACGGCGCCCACCACGGCCTCGACGATGCGCACCACCAGCGGTTCGTTCTGCAGCAGCGCCGATCCGGCGGCCACATTGCAGACCTTCTTGGCCGGGCAGCCCATGTTGATGTCGATGATCTGTGCGCCACGGTCGACGTTGTAGCGGGCCGCCTCGGCCATCATCGACGGTTCCGCGCCGGCAATCTGCACCGAGATCGGCTCGACTTCGCCCGCGTGATTGGCGCGGCGCATGGTCTTCTCGCTCTTCCACAGTTGCGCGTTCGACGCCACCATCTCGGACACCGCGTAACCGGCGCCCAGCTGCTTGCACAGCTGCCGGAACGGCCGGTCCGTCACCCCGGCCATCGGGGCGACAAAGAGGTTGCTGCGGAGTTGGTGGGGACCGATCTGCACGGTGGGGACGCTGGAATCTGGCTGGAACTGGCAAAAACATGCCCCTGCCGGAACAGCTGTCGGCGTGGTCGGGGTCATGGGCGAGGCCGGGATTTTACCGCCAAACCGGTGCGGTTGCCCAATAAATGAGCAAATATCATGCGGAGGGAGGGTGTCGCGCCCCTGCCAGTGGCGTGACAGGCGCGACCGGCGGCGGGGCGTGGGGCGGTCTGGCCGCCCCACTCGGCGTTACCGACGTGCGCCGAACATCATCTGCCGGGCCAGTGCGTGCCTGAGCGGTGCCACGCACGCCAGAGCGGCCAGCGATGCGCCGCGCGCATGAGCCGCCAGCGGGCCGCCGATGCCAAACACGCGCGGCAGCAGATCGGTGATGCCGATCGTCATGGCGCGGTCCAGGCGGTGGCGGCTGGCAAATGTCTGCAATGCCTCTGGCGTGCAGCCAGCCCGCAGCGAATCGGCCAGCGCAAAGGCATCGCGCAGGCCCAGGTTCAGACCCTGGCCCGCCACGGGATGCAGCGTTTGCGCCGCATTGCCCACGGCCGCCACGCGGCCGCTGACGGTCACCGGCGCGGCGTTCAGGCCCAGCGGAAATGCGTGACGCTTGCCTACCAGCGTGAAGCGACCCAGGCGCGTACCAAATGCCCGGCCCAGTTCGTCGGCGAACTCGGCATCGGACAAGGCCAGCCGCCGCTGCGCCTGTTCCGGCGCGCAGCACCAGACCAGCGCGTAGCCGGCCACGCCGTGGTCCTCGTGCGGCAGCAGCGCCAGCGGTCCTTCGTCGGTAAAGCGTTCCCAGGCCCAGCCGGGCTGCGGCTGCGAGCAGGTGACATGGCCGATGATGGCCGTCTGGCCGTAGTCGCGCCGTCGTGTGACTTCAGTGCCGCGTGACAGGCGTTGCACCTGCTGGTGGAACAATCCGCCCTCCGCCTGCACTGCAAGACGTGACGCATACGCCACTGGAAGGCCATCGTGATCGACGTGGGTGGTGCCGGTCAGCCGCACCATGGCGGTGTCGGGCCGGTCGCCACGGTCGGCGTCCTGCTCGATATTGTCGATGCGCGTCTCGAACACGCGTTCAAGGCGGCCCGGCGCCGCATCGGCGGCCCGGGCAAGTGCGCGTTCCAGCGTCTGGCACAGGTCGCCATACTTGACCACGTGGCCCAGTGCGGGCACACCGTAGTCGTCGTGATGCAGCTTCACATGGCCGAAGCGGCCACGCTGCGATACGTGAATGTGCTCGATCGGTTGCGCCGGCACCGGCCAGGCGCCGATCTGCTCCAGCAACTGGCGGCTGCCGTGCGACAGGGCGATGGCGCGCGGGTCGCGCGCAGCGCGGGTTGGCGTGGCCGCGTCGATCAGCGTCATGCGCCAGCGCGTGGTGCGCAGCAGCTGGCACGCCAGCGCCAGGCCCACCGGGCCGCCGCCGACGATGGCGATATCGCGCGGCTCGGCGTCCGTCACGGATGCCACACCGGCAGTGTCAGGGCTGCCCGCTTGCTTCATGGCTGGCTTCCTCCTGGACGGGCGTTGCCTCGGCCGCGCCGCGCTTCCACAGGTTCGCATCGGTGCGCGCCTTGCCGGCAGCCGCGTCGCGCATCGCATTATCCAGCTTCTGCTGGCTGAAGCCGGGCAGTTGCTGCAGGCGCTCGACCAGCGAATCGTGGTTGGCAGCGGTCATCGGCACCACGCAGCCCTGCTGGCTGCTGGCGTCGCCGGCCAGGATCAGCCATGGCGTGCCACCCCAGGGCTCGCGATCCGAAACACGTACCACCACGCGCTCCAGCGCGTCCCACGCCAGCTCTTCGCGCTGGCCGTCGGGGCGATGCACGACCAGGCGGTCGTCATACAGGTTCACCACGAATGGCTGGTTCGGGTCCACCGGGTGGACGGTGCTCCGGTGCTTGGGTACGCCCACGCCAAACAGTTTGCTCAACAACGCCTTCATCGCGACGATCCTCCGTTGCCGCGCATAAGTGCCTCGATCTCGTCGGCCTTTACAGGCACGCCGCGCGTGATCAGTTCACATTCACCCGAGGTCACCACGGCGTCATCCTCGATGCGGATGCCGATATGCCAGTAGCGTTCGGGCACGTCTTCGGCCGGGCGCACATAGATGCCCGGCTCGATGGTCAGCACCATGCCCGGTTCCAGCGGGCGCCATGGGCGCTCGCCTTCCTGGCCGGCCGGCAGCGGACCGGGCACGCGATACTCGCCCACGTCGTGCACGTCCATGCCGAGCCAGTGGCCCGTGCGGTGCATGTAGAAGCGGCGATAGCTGCCGCTGGCCAGCACGTCATCGAGCGTGCCTTCCTTGTTGCGATCGAGCAGGCCCGTGTCGAGCATGCCCTGCGCCAGCACCTTCACGGCCGCGTCGTGCGGCACGTTGTAGGGCACCCCGGCGCGCGTTTCGGCGATGGCGGCTTCCTGCGCGGCCAGCACCAGGTCATACAGCTCGCGCTGGGCCGGCGTGAAGCGGCCCGAGACCGGGAAGGTTCGCGTGATGTCGGATGCATAGCCATCCAGTTCGCAGCCCGCGTCGATCAGGCACAGGTCGCCGTCGCGCAGCTCCGCCGGGCCGGCGCGGTAATGCAGCACGCAAGCGTTGGGGCCGGCAGCCACGATCGAGTTGTAGGCCACGCTTTGCGCGCCATGCCGGCGGAATTCATAGAGCAGCTCGGCTTCGAGGTGGAATTCGCGCAGCCCGGCGCGCGATGTGCGCATGGCCCGTACGTGGGCCTGGGCGGAAATCTCGGCCGCGCGGCGCATCGTCGACAGTTCGCCGGCATCCTTGAACAGGCGCATTTCGTCGAGCAGCGTACGCACGTCCACGGCCACCGACGGCGACGATACGCCGGCGCGGCCCTGCATGCGCACGGCGTCGAGCCAGCGGCGCACGTTCACGTCGATGTCGGTGGTGGCGGCCAGCGGATAGGCCAGCTGGGCGCGGTTGGCCAGCAGCGGCGGCAGCAGCTTGTCGATGTCCTCGACCGAATGGGCCTCGTCGAAGCCGAACGTCGCGCGGGCGCCTTCGGGGCCGAAGCGGAAGCCGTCCCAGATCTCGCGCTCTTCGTGCTTGGGGCGGCAGAACAGGATGCTCCTGTCGCCTTCGCCGGCCGCGCCAGCCACGAGCACAAGCACCGCCTCGGGTTCGGTGAAGCCGGTCAGGTAATAGAAATAGCTGTCGTGCCGGTACGGATAGTCGCTGTCGCGGTTGCGCATGGCCTCCGGCGCGGTCGGCACGATGGCCACGCCGCCGCCCTGGGCGCGCAGGTGTTGCAGCACACGGGCGCGGCGGTCGCGGCACGCGCCAAGGAGAGCGGATTCGGGTGCGGACATGGAGGGAAGCCGGTGAGGGGAATGTGCCGATTCTAAACCCGCCGGCGCGCAATGCGGGCGTGACATGCGCCCCGAAAGGCGCTTGAAAGGCCGCGCGAGGGCCGCGCGCCGTGCGGATCCGGACGTTCAGCCGTGCAGCGCGCGGTCCAGGGCGGCCAGTTGCGCCGGGGTGCCGACGTTTTCCCAGCGGCCGTCGAAGCGCTCGCCGGTTGCCGTGCCCTGGCGGATCGCTTCGCGGTAGTACGGCGACATCGGCACCTTTTGCCCCGGCGCGATATCGCGGAACAGGCGCGTGTCATAGAGCCCGATATTGCCGAAGGTCAGCGCGTGGCCGGCGGCGCCGTCGGCGGGCATGCGCAGGTGGCCGTCATCGCCCAGCACGAAATCGCCATGCGGATGGAAGGGCGGGTTCGGCACCATCACCAGATGCATCTGGGGGCGCGCGGCGGCGGCCATGGCACGGGTGCGCGGCAGCAACTGCCGGTAGTCGAAATCGCAGAAGATGTCGCCCGACACGGCCAGGAAGACCCCGTCGCCGCCATCGGCGGTCAGCAACGGCAGCGCATGGGCGATGCCGCCCGCTGTTTCCAGCGCGCTGCCTTCCGCCGACCAGTGGATGCGTACGCCGAACTGTCGGCCGTCGCCAAGCGCCGCCTCGAGCCTGTCACCCAGCCACGCATGGTTGATGACGATGTCACTGAAACCGGCGCGGGCCAGCGCCTCGATCTGCCAGACGATCAGCGGCTTGCCGCCCACGGCCAGCAGGGGCTTGGGCGTGGTGTCGGTCAGCGGGCGCATGCGGTCGCCGCGCCCGGCGGCGAAGATCATCGCTTTCAAAACAGGGTCTCCAGGCCGATCAGGGTGGCCATGCCGCTGGCAATGGTCCAGCCCACACTGCGCGTGCGGGCCGCGACGACGATGGCCACCAGGCCAGCCACCAGGCGCGTGTTGTAGGGGCTGAGGTACACCGCGCCGTCGTGCATCAGCAGGTCTGGCGCGATCAGCGCGGACAGCATGGCGGCGGGCACGAACTGCAGGGCGGTGCGGAACCATGGCGGCAGGCGCACCCGGCCTTCCACGGCGATAAACGAAAGGCGGATCAGGTATGTGGCAAGGCCCGCGCCCAGGAACACCCACAGCAGGGTCAGCGAGCTCATGCCACGTGCTCCCTGCTGTCGGACGCGCCGGCGGCAGGCTGCCCGCCGCGCCGATTGCGTTCCAGCAGCAGCATTCCCGCGGCAATGCCGCCCAGCGCGGCCACCATGATGCCGAGCTTGTGCGGCATCGCGTAGCAGGCCACGGCCAGCGCGGTGGCGACCAGCGCCGCCGCCACCTGGGCGCGGTGCTTGAGATTCGGCACGATGATCGCGATAAAGGTCAGCGGCAGGAAGAAATCGAGCGGCCAGTCGCGCGGCACCTGGGCGCCCACCAGCACGCCGGCCAGCGTCGACACTTGCCAGCTCGACCACAGCGCGATGCCCGCGCCGAAATAGAACCAGTGGCGGTAGCGGGCCCGGGGGCCGGTATCGCCCAGACGGCGCGTCATGGCGGCAAATGCCTCGTCGGTCAGCAGGTAGGCCACCAGCGCCTTCCAGCGGCGCGGCAGGGGCGCGAGCGACGGCGCGACGGTGGCGGAATACAGCGCGTGGCGCAGGTTGACCATGGCGACCGTAAAGGCGATGACCAGCGCCGGCGTGCCGGCGGACCAGAGCTGGGTCAGGATCATCTGCGATGCACCGCCGAAGACGATCGCGCTCATCGCGCAGGCCAGCCAGGCCGGCATGCCGGCATTGACGGCCAGCACGCCGTAGATCAGCCCGAACGGCACCACGCCGAGCAGCATCGGTGCCAGGGCGCATACCCCGGCCCACCACTCGCCACGGCGCGTGATGGTGGGGTCTGCAGGCGTTTCAAGGGGGGCGGCCACGGTCAGAACGTCAGGCCGGTGGGGCGTTCGGTGCCCTCCAGGGCGTCCAGCAGCCGCACCAGCTTGCGCATTTCCGAGTAGCGGCCTGCCACGTTGCGCGTGTACTTGAGCACCAGCGGCATGTCGGCCAGATAGCCGTCCTTGCCGTCGCGATGGTACAGGCGCGCGAAGATGCCGAGCACCTTCAGGTGACGCTGCAGCCCCATCCATTCGAAATCGCGGTAGAAATCGCCAAAATCGGCTGCCACCGGCAGGCCCGCCTTGCGCGCCTGTTCCCAGTAGCGGATCAGCCAGTCGAGCTGCTGCTCCTCTTCCCATTCGACATAGGCGTCGCGCCACAGCGACACGGCGTCGTAGGTGATCGGGCCGATCACGGCGTCCTGGAAGTCCAGGATGCCCGGATTGGCGCCCACCGTGGCGCCTTCGGGCAGCACCATCAGGTTGCGCGAGTGGTAGTCGCGGTGGACGTAGACCTGCGGCTGGGCCAGGTTGTTGGCCAGGATCGTGTCGAACACCTCGCGCAGGTCGGCCTGCTGGCGGTCGTCGAGCGTGACCCCGAGATGCTTGGCGACATACCACTGCGGGAACAGGTCCAGCTCGCGCTGCAGCAGCGGGCGGTCGTAGGCCGGCAGTTCGCCCGGGCGGGTAGCCAGCTGGATCTGCACCAGCGCGGTGGCGGCGTCGCCATACAGTGGGCGGGCCGAGGCGGCGTCCAGGCGCGACAGGTAGGTCTGGCTGCCCAGGTCGGCCAGCAGCAGGAAACCCTGCGCCAGGTCCTGTTCCAGCACGGTGGGCACCGTCACGCCGGCATCGCCGAACAGCTTCGCCACGTGGATGAAAGGCCGGCAGTCCTCATGGGACGGCGGGGCATCCATCACGATGGCGGTCGGGTGGCGCGGGTGGCCGGTCCGCACGCGGAAGTAGCGGCGGAAGCTCGCGTCGGCCGATGCCGGGGCACACGAAGCCGGGTCGATCGACCAGGTTGTGCCGAGTCCGGCAACCCACGATTTCAGTTGTTCGATACGCGGGTCGTGGCCCGGGTCGTCAATAAGTGCTGCCATGCCGGAAAGGGAGAATACGATGCCCCGTATAATACCCGACCAGACCCGGGCGCCGGGTGGCCCTCGGGAGGGGCCTTTGTCGCCCCGCAGCCCGCTCCGGCATTGGGCTGGGGGGCGCGGGAAGCCGCATTGCGAGCCCCCGCGCAGCGCCCGCCGCCGAGCCGACCGATAACCGTTTGCATGACCGAACAACGACAACCGCATCATCCGGCCACCCGACCGCCTGCGCTCCAGGGCAAGCCCCGGCGCGCCCGCGTGCCTGCCAGCGCCCTGCGACCGCTCGTGCTGGCCATGGCCGGCCTTTCGGTCAACGCCCATGCACAGTACGGCGCCGCCTCTACCATTCCCAATATCGATATGGTGGAGCCGGCTGTCACGCAGGCCGCCGAGCCGGAACCGCCGCCGCCCGAGGCAGGCGAACTGGTGCCGCGCCTGACCGAGCCGCCGCGCAAGCCCGCCAATGCGGGCAGCAGCACATTGGGGGCGGCCCCCGCGTCGACCCCGTCGAATCCGAATGCGCCAGCCTACGCATCGGGCGACCGCATGACCGGATACAACGAGAAGGGTGTCGAGCTTGAAGGCAACGCCGAGCTGCGCCGCGACGGCGGCGTGGTCAAGGGCGACAAGCTGACCTACGACCAGGACACCGACGAAGCCCATGCGACGGGCAACGTGCGCCTGTCGAAGAACGGCACGCTGGCCGTGGGTCCCGAGGCGAAGCTGCGCGTTCAGGCCAACGAAGGCTACATGCTGTCGCCGGACTACTATTTCGACCAGACCGGCGGATCGGGCAGCGCCGAGCGGATCGATTTTCTCGACCCGGACCGCAGTACGCTCAAGAAGGCCACCTACACGACCTGTTCGCCCGACAACGCCGACTGGTATTTCAGCGCGCGCAAGCTGGACCTGGATAGCGACCGCGAAGTGGGCGTGGCATACGGCGGCGTGCTGAATTTCTTCGGTGTGCCCGTGGCGGCTGCTCCGGCGTTCTCGTTTCCGTTGAACAGCGACCGCCGCAGCGGTGTGCTGCCGCCGCTGTTCGGCTACAGCTCGAAGTCGGGGGCGGACCTGACCGTCCCGTATTACTTCAACCTGGCACCGAACCGCGACCTGACCGTGTATCCGCGGATCCTGTCGGAGCGCGGGGTGCAACTGGGTGGTGACTTCCGCTACCTGGGCGACGGCTACAGCGGCCGTATCCGCGCCGAGTTCCTGCCGGACGACAAGAAGGCCGGCCGGGATCGCTGGGCTTACTCGGTCCAGCACTACCAGACGATCATCCCGGGCATGACGGCGTACGCGAACGTCAGCAAGGTCTCGGATGACCAGTATCCGGACGACCTGACCCGTAGCGTCTCGCAATCTACCCTGCGGCAATACACGCAGGAGGGCGGCGTAATCTACAACTGGCAGAACTGGACGTTCATGGCCCGCGTGCAGAAGTTCCAGACGCTGCTTCCCAGCGAGCCGTCGTACGAACGTGAGCCGCAGATCAACGCCAAGTACACGCGCTACGATCTGGGCGGTTTCGATATTGCGATCGACACCGACTACACGCGCTTCAAGATTCCGCTGACGTCGACAGGGTTCCAGCAGCCCGAAGGCAGCCGCGCCTACTTCAATCCGTCGATCAGCTATCCGATCATCCGGCCAGGCTGGTATGTAACACCGAAGGTGATCTTCAATGCGGCGCAGTACAACATGGACGCCGGCACGAACACGACCGGGGCATCCAACACGCTGAGCCGCTCGATCCCGACGGTCAGTGTCGATTCGGGCATGACGTTCGAGCGCGATGCGCCGGGCCTCAGCCGGCTGTTTGGCGTGAACTACATGCAGACGCTGGAACCGCGCCTGTTCTATGTCTACACGCCATTCCGCGACCAGAGCCAGTTCCCGCTGTTCGACACGGTGCAGTCCGATTTTGGCTATGGCCAGATCTTTACCGAGAATCCGTTCAGCGGTAACGACCGGATTGCCGACAACAACAAGCTGACCGCGGGCCTGACCACCCGTTTGATCGAGTCGGATACCGGGGTAGAGCGGTTCCGTGGCACGATCGCGCAACGGATCGACTTCACCGGTCAGCGCGTGCAGATTGGCGGCACGCTGACGGACACCAAGCCGACATACTCGGACCTGCTGGCGGCGACGACGATCCAGCTGTTCCGCGGCTACTATCTTGACGCGGGCATCCAGTGGAACCCGGATGAAAACCGCGTCAACTACTCGAACGTGGCATTCCAGTGGCGCCCGGAGTCGCGCAAGCTGCTCAACGTGGGCTACCGCTATCGCCGGCCGACGTCGGTGACCGACAATACCGCGATCGACCAGTTCGAGGTGTCGGGCCAGTGGCCGGTCACGCAGCGCGTCTACGGCATTGGCCGCGTGGCGTATGACCAGTCGGCCAACCAGCTGGTGGATGCGCTGGCGGGCTTCGAATACACGGCCGACTGCTGGGTTGGCCGTTTCGTGTACCAGCGTTTCCGCAACACCACGAATGGATACACAGGCCGGGTCTTCCTGCAGGTGGAATTCCGCGGATTGTCGAAAGTCGGCTCCAATCCGCTGGACATGCTGCGCCTGAACGTGCCGGGCTACGAGCCCGTGACCGCGCGACCGGTGCCCACGTCCCCGTACGATCACTATGAATGACGGACCAAGATGAAACGTCAAGCCTTTTCGGTTATGTCCCGCCTGAATCCCTGGCAGCAGCTGCTGCTCTCCGCGGTGCTCGTCACGCTGGCTGCGCCAGCCGCCGCGCAACTGCGCGCGCCGGGAGCGCGAACCCAGGGCATCTTCGTGCCGCAGCAGGGCGGCAGCCAGACGAGCACGGTGGCGCCAAGCCAGCCGCAGATGGGCATTCCGCAGCCGGCGCAAAAGCGCTCGCAACTGGTGGACGAAGTCGTTGCCATCGTCAACAACAGCGTGATCACGCGCCGCGAGCTGCTTGACCGGGCCGACGAGATCGAGAACCAGCTGCGCGCCGCCAATCGCCCGATTCCCGAACGCCCCGACCTGCTGGGCGAGGTGCTGGAACGGCTGGTGATGGAACGCGTGCAGACGCAGGCCGCCCAGGACGCTGGCATCAAGGTGACCGACCAGGAAGTGGACCGTGCGATCGAATCGGTCGCGCAGCAGAACAAGATGTCGGCGGCGGATCTGCGCACGCGCGTGGAAGCCAGCGGCATGACCTGGACCAAGTACCGCGACGAACTGCGCAAGCAGGTGCAGGTGATTCGCCTGCGCGAACGCGAAGTGGACTCGAAGGTGCAGGTCTACGACGGCGAGATCGACAACTTCCTGGCGGCGCGCAGCGGACAGCCCGCCGCCGTGGGCCCGGCCGAATACAACGTGCAGCAGATCCTGGTGCGCGTGCCGGATGACGCATCCGAAGCCCAGAAGGCGCAGCTCAAGGCCAAGGCCGAAGGCCTGCTCAAGCAGGCCCAGGGCGGGGCTGACTTTGCCGAACTGGCCAAGGCCAATTCGGAGGCGCCCGAGGCGTCGCAGGGCGGCGCGCTTGGCTTCCGCGAAATCGGTCGCCTGCCGGCGCTGTTCGCCAATGCCGTGGTTGACCTGCAGCCTGGCAAGGTGGTGCCGGAAGTGGTGGAATCCGCCAACGGCTTCCATGTGCTCAAGCTGGCTGCCAAGCGTACGGCCGCACCGGCGCAGCAGGCTGCAGCCGATCACATCACGCAGACCCAGGTGCGCCACATCCTGATCCGTACCGGCCCGAACATGCCTGAGGCCGAGGCGAAGCGCCAGATGTCGACCCTGCGCGACCGCCTGACGCACGGTGCCGATTTTGCCGATGCGGCGCGCCGTTATTCGCAGGATGGGTCTGCCCAGCAGGGCGGCGAACTGGGCTGGGTGTCGCCGGGCGAACTGGTGCCCGAGTTCGAGCAGGCCATGAACCGCCTGCGTCCGGGTGAAATCTCGGAGCCCGTGGTCACGCAGTTCGGGGTTCACCTGATCCAGGTGGAAAACCGCCGCGAGACCGAGGTGTCGGCCGAGAAGCAGCGGGACTTCGCCCGTCAGGAAGTGCGGGAACAGAAGCTGCGCGCCGCCTATGATGACTGGGTGCGCCAGCTCCGCAGCGCGGCGTACGTCGAATACCGGATCAACCGGCAGCGCTGACGCGCGCCGCTCCTGCCATGCCCGACCCTGCACCCGCGCCACTGGCGCTTGCCATCACCACCGGAGAGCCCGCCGGCATCGGTCCCGACATCACGATCGGCGCCCTGCTGCAGCTTGGCGGCGCGGCCAATGGCATGGGCCATGGCGCGTACCGGTTCCATGTGATCGGCGACGCGCGCCTGCTGGCGCAGCGCGCCGAGTCGCTGGGCGTGGCGCATGCGTGGCAGCGGCGGCTGGCAGATGGCGATGTGGTGGTCGAGGATGTCGCGCTTGGCGTGGCCTGCGAGCCCGGCCAGCTCGATGCCCGCAACGGCCGCTACGTGCTGGAGTTGCTCGATACCGCCATCGACGGGCTGCAGGACGGACGTTTTGCGGCCATGATCACCGCGCCGGTGCAGAAAAGCACGATCAACGACGCGGGCGTGCCGTTCACGGGGCATACCGAATACCTGGCCGAACGCGCCGCCGTGCCGCGCGTGGTGATGATGCTGGCTGGCCCGCAGCCCGCGCATGACAATGCCATGCTGCGCGTGGCGCTGGCCACCACGCACCTGCCGCTGCGGGCCGTGCCCGATGCGCTGACGATCCCCATGCTGCAGGAGACGCTGAAGATCGTCGACCACGATCTGCGGCGCCACTTCGGCATTGCCCGCCCCCGTATCCTGGTGACCGGGCTCAACCCGCACGCCGGGGAATCGGGGCACATGGGCCGCGAGGAGATCGACGTCATCGGGCCGGCGCTGGCGCTGGCCTGCGATGCCGATATCGACGCGCGCGGGCCCTATCCTGCCGACACGCTGTTCCAGCCGCGCCATCTGCGCGGTGCCGACTGCGTGCTGGCGATGTACCATGACCAGGGCCTGGCGCCGCTCAAGTACGGCACCTTCGGTCACGGCGTCAATATCACGCTGGGCCTGCCCTTTATCCGCACATCGGTGGATCATGGCACCGCGCTCGACCTGGCCGGCACCGGCCGGGCCGAGCACGGCAGCATGATCGAAGCCATCCGGTGTGCCATTACCATGGCCGGCCATGCCAGCGGGCGCCACGGCGCGTCCGCCAACGGCCGGCACTGACTTATGCGTCCAAACGTGCATCAGGGCCATGTGGCCCGCAAACGATTCGGCCAGAACTTTCTGGTCGACGACGGCATCATCTACGGCATCGTCAATGCCATCGACCCGCAACCGGACGACGTCATCGTCGAAATCGGGCCGGGCCTGGGCGCGCTGACGAACCCGCTGCTCGAACGCCTGCCCAGCATGCAGGTGGTGGAACTCGACCGCGATCTCGTGGAGCGCCTGCGCAACCGCTACAACGACCGCCTGACCGTGCATGCCGGCGACGCCCTGGCGTTCGACTTCGGCAAGCTCGAGGAGCCGGGCCGCGCGCTGCGTATCGTGGGCAACCTGCCGTACAACATTTCGAGCCCGCTGCTGTTCCATCTGATGGATTTCGCCGATCACGTGCGCGACCAGCATTTCATGCTGCAGAAGGAAGTGGTCGAGCGCATGGTGGCCGAGCCCGGCAGCAAGGCGTTTGGCCGGCTGTCGATCATGCTGCAGGTGCGCTATCACATGGAACACGTGCTCGACGTGCCGCCCGCCTCGTTCAACCCGCCGCCCAAGGTCGACTCGGCCGTGGTGCGCATGATTCCCTGGCCGCGTGCCGAAGACGGTACGCTGCGTTCGCCGTATCCCGCGTGCGACCCCAACGTGCTTGGCGATGTGGTGACCGCCGCGTTCTCGCAGCGCCGCAAGGTGCTGCGCAACACGCTGTCGTTCCTGCGTGACCAGGTGGACTTCGATGCGCTTGGCTTCGACCTGGGCCGCCGTGCCGAGGAAGTGCCGGTGGCCGAGTATGTCGAACTGGCCCGCATCGTCGGCAACAGCGCCGTGCCGCCGGCGCGCGGTGCGGCCTGACGCCGCAGCGCCGGCATCGCCGCCGATACCGATCTCGAATTTCCCGCTGAACTACCCGAACATCCTGAAGCCATCGCGCCGCTCATGACCGAACAGACCAAGACCGATCCGCGTCCCGTCATCCTGACTGGCGACCGTCCCACCGGCCCGCTGCACCTGGGCCACTATGTTGGCTCGCTGAAGAGCCGCGTGGCCCTGCAGGAAACGCACAAGCAGTACGTGTTGCTGGCCGATACGCAGGCGATGACCGACAACGCGCACGACCCGGACAAGGTCCGCCGCAACGTGCTGGAAGTGGCGCTGGACTACCTGGCCGTGGGCATCGACCCCGCCAAGACCACGATCACGGTGCAATCGCACCTGCCCGCGCTGGCCGAACTGACGCTGATGTATCTGAACTTCGTCACGGTGTCGCGCCTGGAGCGCAACCCGACGATCAAGGAAGAGATCCAGGCGCGTGGCTTTGGCCGCGATATCCCGGCCGGCTTCCTGTGCTACCCGGCGTCGCAGGCCGCCGACATCACCGGCTTCAAGGCCGTGCTGGTGCCGGTGGGCGAGGACCAGGCGCCGCTGATCGAGCAGACCAACGAGATCGTGCGCCGTATCAACCATCAGGTGGGCCGCGATATCCTGCCCGAAGCCGCCGCGCTGATTCCGAAGCATGGCCGGCTGCCGGGCGTCGATGGCAAGGCCAAGATGAGCAAGTCGCAGGGCAACGCGATTCCGCTCGGCGCATCGCCGGAGCAGATCCGCGAGGCCGTGCACAAGATGTACACCGATCCGAACCACCTCAAGGTGTCGGACCCGGGCCAGGTGGAGGGCAACGTCGTGTTCACGTACCTGGATGCGTTCGATCCGAACGTGGAGGAAGTGCAGGCGCTGAAGGACCACTACCAGCGCGGCGGCCTGGGCGACATGGTACTCAAGCGCCGTGTGGAAGGCATCCTGCAGGAAATGCTGCGCCCGATCCGCGAGCGCCGCGAGCAACTGGCCCAAGATCCGGGCTACGTGTTCGACATCCTGAAGAAGGGCACCGAAACCGCCCGCGAACTGACCCAGCAGACGCTGGACGAAGTGCGCAGCGCCGTGGGCATGTTCTCGTTCCCGAAGTAATCAGGCCCGTTTCACGCGCCACGCGTCCCTCCCGCCAGCCGGGAGGGACGAACACCGAAGGCCGCTCAGGCCTTCCGGTTCACCAGCACGATCCCCCCCAGCACCATCACCGCCGCCAGCGCGAATCGCATGCCGACGTGGTCGTGCATCAGCAGCACGCCGAAGGCCACCCCGAACAGCGGGGTCAGGAACGAGAACACCGACAGGCGCGATGCCAGGTACTGGCGCAGCAGCCAGAACCAGATCAGGTAGCTGGCAAAGGCGATCAGCACCGACTGGTAGAACAGGCTGGCAACCACGAACCCGGTGACTTCCACGCGATGGACCTGTCCGGCGGCCACTGCCATCACCAGCAGCAGCACTGCGGACACCGTCAATTGATACAGGAGCGTCTTGCTGGCGGGGGCGTGCGACAGCTTGCTGCCGCGTACCACGATGGTGGTTGCGGCCCATAGGGCGCCGGCCAGTACGCCCAGGGCGTCGCCCAGCAGCGTGCTCGACTGCGTGGACGCTGCGACGATGCCGTCCGCGAAAGCCAGCACCATGCCCAGGAACGCCAGCCCCACGCCGGCCCACTGGCCGCGCTGCAGGTGTTCGCCCGGCACGAACAGGTGCAGGCCCAGCGCGGTAAAGATTGGCGCCGTGTAGAGGAACACCGCCATGCGCGATGCCGTGGTGTGGCCCAGCCCGACGAAGATGCAGAAGAACTCGGCGCCGAACAGCAGCCCGGCGACAAGTCCGGCGCGCAGCGTGCCGTCGCGTTCCCAGAGCGGCGTACCACGCCACGCGGCAAACGCGAACACCAGCAGCGCGGCGATGGCGGAGCGGACGCCGGCCTGCAGCACGGCGCCCATCAACGGAGCGGTGACCTTGATGATCACCTGCTGGAGTCCCCATGCGGCGCACAGCAATACCATCAGTCCGATGGCCGTGCTGTCCAGCGGGCGCCTTGTTATAAGTTGTGTGGACATCGCCGCGTCGCTTACGGACGGGCGGCGTCGCGGGTGGAGTTGCGCTCGATCAGTTCGATCTTGTAGCCGTCCGGGTCTTCCACGAAAGCGATCACCGTGGTGCCGCCCTTGACCGGACCCGCCTCGCGTGTGACCTTGCCGCCGGCGGCGCGGATGCGGTCGCAGGCTTCGGCGGCATTCGGGGTTTCCAGGGCGATATGGCCGTAGGCGGTACCCAGGTCATATTGGTCCACGCCGTAGTTGTAGGTCAGTTCCAGCACAGCCGTTTCGCTTTCCGGGCCGTAGCCGACAAAGGCCAGGCGGTACTTGTACTCGGGGTTGTCGCTCTCGCGCAACAGTTGCATGCCCAGTACGCGCGTGTAGAAGTCGATCGAACGCTGGTAGTCGCCAACGCGCAGCATGGTGTGGAGGAGTCGCATAGGGGGACCTTCTTGGGGTTGTTGAGACAACAGGGTCCGCCATTTTAGTCCTGCCCGCGCCATCGTGCCTGATCGCCCCGCCGGGGCGGCGCTAAACTCGCGGTTCGGAAAATTTCACATCGGTGGCGCTCGCGCGGACGCAGCGCTGTTGCTACATTCCCGATTGCTTCGACAGCTGCACGAATGCCTACGCCGGTCCACTACGGCGCGGCAGCGCCGAAGGTCGCGCGACAGGCTTTCTCTGACAGAAGGGAAACTGTATGACGCGATGCTTCCGGGGCAGTACCTGCGGCACAGTGGTATGCGTGTGGGCCATGGCGCTCGGTGCGTCCGCGGGCCACGCCGCAGACTGTGCGCCACCATCTCCTGCCGCTACGTCCTACACGGCAGATAATTGCCGCGGCACCGTTGCTGGCGGCACCTTTGACACCGGCGCTGCCGGATATGCTTCGGTCCTTCATGCCGCCAACGGCGGATCGATCACCGTCACCGGGCCGGTATCGCTACATTCCGAGGGTGACAATTCGACCGGCGCGTACGCGGAATCCAGTGGCGCCATCCGTTTCGAAGCGCCCGGCAGCACGCTGACGATGCTCGGCGCGCACTCGAACGGCGTACATGCCTTCGGACAGGCCAGCATCTCGGGGCAGGTCAACATCGTGACGTCCGGCGAGCGTGCCCATGCCGTATTCGCCGACTATGGCGGTGTGGTGCTGTTGCACGATACGTCCATCGTCACGCACGGGGCGGAGGCGGCCGGGCTGGGCCTGGCGGCTGGCGCGATTACGCTGCTGGGCCGCAGCGCCATTCTCACCACCGGGGACGTGGCGCCGGGCGTGGCGCTCACTGCGGGCGTGTCGAATGTCGTCGTGGATGGGCAGGGCAGCCGGATCTCCATTCGTACCACCGGCCAGGCGTCGTTCGGCTCCGGGTCGGCAGAGGGCCAGGGCACGATTGTGCTGCGCAACGTCGATATCGTCACCAAGGGCGCGGCGTCGTACGGGATCTTCGCGCAGGGCACGACGGGCGTAGAGGCCGACAATACCACCATCGAAACAGCCGGGCCCGCGGCCATCGGTGTCCGCGCGCTCGACGGCGGCACCATTGCGCTGCGCGGCGGCAGCGTAACGACGATGCAAGCCCGATCCGTTGGGCTGTCGGTGCAGGGTCCGGGCAGCACGATCACGGCGGACGGGACGGCGGTGGTGGCCGCTGGCGAGCGTACGTCCGCGTTGCAGGTCGAGCAGGGCGGACACCTTGCCTTTGTCAACGGCAGCGCAACCGGCACGGGCGTCGATGGCAGTGTGCTCGCCTTGTCCGACGCGGGAACGGGCACACTGCAAACCGCCACCGTGGCGGCGAGCACGCTCTCCGCGCCTCAAGGGGCCGCTATCCGGGTTGCCAGCGGCCCCGCCAGCATTGTGCTTTCCGGCAGCAGCGTCACCGGGCCATTGTTGCTGGCAATCGACAGCGGCCCCACGGTCTTCCGCGTGGATGTCGATGCAAGTGCCACATACCTGCGGGGTGCGGTGCGTGCGGCACCGGCCGCCGACGGCAGCGCAGCCGCAGCAACGCTGACGCTGCGCGACGGATCGACATGGTGGATCACCGGTAACTCGAACCTGCTGCGGCTCGACAACCTGGGCAGCACGCTTGCGTTCGTCGCACCCACCGACGCGGTTTTTCATACGCTGACCCTGCAGCGCTACCACAGCGAGGGCGGAACACTGGCAATGACCGCGGCATTGGGCGGTGACGGCTCGCCGTCGGATCGGCTCGTGATCGATACCGGCCGCGTGACCGGCACCACCGCACTGCGCATCGTCAATGCGGGCGGGAAGGGCGCCCTGACGGACCAGGGCATCCCGGTTATCGTGACGGCCAACGGCGGCGCCGCCCCGGACGGCACCTTCACGCTGGCGGGGCGCGCCGTGGCCGGGCCGTACGAGTACCAGCTCTATCGCGGGGGGCTGCGTGACCCTGCCGACGGCAACTGGTATCTGAGATCGCAGCAACTGCCGATGCCGCCCGATCCCCCTGTACCCCCGCCAGCGCCACCGACCCCACCAACGCCGTCCCGGCCGATGTACCGGCCCGAAGTGCCGGCCTACATCGCCAACCAGTACGCTGCGGCCAGCCTGTTCCTGCACAGCCTGCACGACCGGATGGGCGAGTTGCCGTTTTCGTCGGCGCCCGCCGGCTGGCTGCGGCTGGCAGGCAAGACCGCCGAAAGCGGCAGCCCTGGCAACGACTACAGCGCCCGTGCCGATACGGTGATCCTGCACGGCGGTGGCGACTTCGCGCGTGGATCGCTGTTCGGTGCCGCCGACCGGCTGCACGTGGGCGCGATGCTGGGCTACGGCAATGTGCGGACCGACGGCCTGGCCGCGGGCAATGCCGCCCGGGCGCACGGCGAGGTGAACGGCTACGGCGCCGGCGTGTATGCCACCTGGTTCGGCCAGGCAGCCGCCGATCGGGGGCCCTATGTCGACACGTGGTTCCAGTACGCATGGTTCGACAGCAGCGTGCGTGGCGACCAGTTGCCCAAGGTGGGCTATCGGAGCCAGGCGTGGAACGTATCGATCGAAGGCGGGTGGGCGCTGCCGCTGGCAGGGTCATCATGGCTTGCCGAACCCCAGGCGCAGGTGGCATGGCTGCGCCATCGCGGCGTCAGCGTGACCGAACCGGGCGGCACGCAGGTCAACGGCGGCGACACCAGCGGCGTGATGACCCGGCTCGGCGTCAGGCTGTTCCGCACGCTGGATCGTGGCGATGGCGGGCGGTTGCAGCCGTACGCCACCGTGAACTGGTGGCACGATCAGGCCAGTGCTTCGGTGGGGTTCAACGATACCGTGCTGGGGCAGTTGTTCCCGCGCGACCGCTACGAACTCAAGCTGGGGCTGGATGCCAGGCTGGCACGCGGCTGGAGCAGCTGGGGGAATATCGGCGGACAGTGGGGCAGCCAGGGGTACCGGCAATACGCGCTGCGGCTGGGCGCGCGCTATGCATGGTGAGCCAGGGCCAGGGTGGCTGGCCCGCGCGTCAGAACGTCGGCAGCAGTTCGGGCGGATGCGCGCGCAACCGCGCGCGTGCGTCGCGGAACTCGGGGAAGATCGATTCCACGGTTTCCCAGAAGCGCGGGCTGTGATTCATTTCCTTCAGGTGCGCAAGCTCGTGCGCGGCCACGTAGTCGATCATTGACAGTGGGAAGTGCATCAGGCGCCAGTTGAGCCGGATCTTGCCGTCGGCGGTGCAGCTGCCCCAGCGCGTCGAGGCCGAGGTCAGTGCAAAGCCGGTATGGCGCACGCCGAGCTTGGACGCGTAGACATCGAGCCGATCGGACAGCAACCGGCGGGCCTGGTTCTGCAGCCAGCCCTGCACGCGGTCCTTGATCTGCTGCTCTTCGGCGTGGCCCGGCAGCGCCAGGTGCAGCACGCGCGTATCGGCATCGAAACACAGCACGCCGGCCGGGGATTCCAGACGCAGCGTGATCGGCTGGCCCAGGAACGGCAGTTCGGCACCGTCACGCCACTGCACCGTAGGCAGCACGCGGCGCGACTCGCGGTGGCGCCATTCACCAAGCTTGGTGAAGATCCAGCGCTGTTTTTCCAGGATGGCCGATTCGATATCGAGCAGCGTCACCCAGCGCGGCGCCGTGATCGACAGCCCGCGATCATCCACCGTGAAGCCGATGGTCCGGCGCGACGAGCGCTTGAGCGAATAGTGCAGCGTCCGTTCGCCCACCTGCAGCACGCGGCCGTTCGGCAGCACCGGCGGCCAGACGTCACCGGTTCGGTCCCCGGCCCGCTCGGTCCCTGGCAGCGCGTCGGGCGCCGGCGCAAGCAGGTTCTGCTGCGCGGGCTGGACGGGCGGCGTGGCGTCGGCCAGCGGCAGCTCCAGCTGCGCGTTGGGGTCGGCGGTGGGACGCAGCAGCTTCATGCGGTGGCCTGGCTCCCCGCACGGCGATAGCTTTCCGGATCGATCCTGCGCATCTCCGCCTCGATCCAGACTTCCACTTCCTGGTTCAGCACGTCGGCGGTCTTGTTGGCCGACGGAATCGCGTCGCCAATCGAGATCGTGATCATGCCCGGATACTTCATGAACGAATTGCGCGGCCAGACGCGGCCCGAGTTGACCGCCATCGGAAAGACCCAGGCACCGGTCTCCACGGCCAGGCGGGCGCCCCCGCTCTTGTAGCGCGGGTTTTCCTTGCCGGCCGGGGTGCGCGTACCTTCGGGGAACATGATGATCCAGGCGCCCTCGTTGAGCCGCTCGCGGCCCTGCCTCGCGGCCGAGGCAAACGCCCGGGTGCCGTCCTTGCGGTTGATGTGGACCATCTTGAGCATGCCCAGCGCCCAGCCGAAGAACGGCACGAACAGCAGTTCACGCTTGAAGACAAAGCACAGCGGCTTGGGCATCAGCGCCACATAGGCCACGGTCTCCCAGGCCGACTGGTGCTTGGACAGCAGCACCACGGGCTTGTCCAGCATCGCCAGCATCTTCTCCATGCCTTCGATGCGGTACTGGATGCCGCAGATCAGGCGCGCGGCCCAGATCACCAGGAGCGGCCAGCCGCGTACGAAGCGGAAGCGGTTTTCCGCGTTCATGAACGGGAAGACGATGAAACACATGCACGCGTAGGGCGGGGTCAGCACCACCAGGTACAGCGCGAACAGCAGGGAGCGGATAAAGGTCATCGATGGGGGCGAGAATCAGGGGGCGGACGGTGCCTCAGGGGGCGTGCTGCGCCGCGTGGGCCGTCGGGGCAGGGGTCTTGTGCGCCCCTTCGGCTACCTGCCAGCGCGCGAACGCGGCCAGGTCGTCATGGACACGCGTGCCGGCGGGCAGGCCGCCCTTGTCCAGCGTGCGCAGGCCCTTGCCGGTGCGTACCAGGTGCGGCACGCAGCCCACGGCCACGCCGGCTTCAAGATCGCGCAGCGAATCGCCCACGGTGGGCACGTTGCGCAGTTCCACGCCAAAGCGCTCGCCGATCTGCTCGTACAGGCCCGACTTCGGCTTGCGGCAGTCGCAGTTGTCGGCGGCGGTATGCGGACAGAAGAACACGGCCTCCACGCGGCCGCCCAGCGCAGCCAGCGCCTTGTACATCTTCTCGTGCATCGCGTTGAGCGCGCTCATCTCGAACAGCCCCCGGCCGATGCCCGACTGGTTGCTGGCAATGACGACGCGATAGCCGGCCTGGTTCAGCATGGCGATGGCTTCGAGGCTGCCGGCGATCGGCACCCACTCGTCGGGGGTCTTGATGAAGTGGTCGCTGTCCAGGTTGACCACGCCATCGCGGTCGAGGATGACGAACTTCGGCAGGGACTGTGGCATGGCGGCTCCGGGGCGGCTTGTAGACAGCTTAGGCGGCCAGCTTCGAAATGTCTGCCACGCGATTGGCCAGGCCGTGCAGCGTGGACAGCAGCGCCAGACGGTTGGCGCGCAGCTTCGCGTCGTCGGCCATCACCATCACGTCGTTGAAGAAACGGTCGACGGCGTCGCGCAGCTGGGCCAGGTCGCGCAGCGCGGCGGTGAAATCGCCACCCGCGAAGGCGGCTTCCACGCCCGGGCGTACGCGTTCGATGGCTTCGAACAGCGCGCCTTCGGCTGCTTCCTGGAACAGTGCCGTGTCGACGGAGCCGATGGCCTCGTCGGTCTTCTTCAGGATGTTCGTGATGCGCTTGTTCGCGGCGGCCAGCGCCTCGGCCTCGGGCAGCGCGGCAAACGTGCGCACGGCTTCCATGCGGGCCAGGATGTCGTGCAGGCTTTGCGGGCGCAGGCTCACCACGGCTTCCACCTCGTTCGTGGTGTAGCCCTTGTCCTTCAGGTAGCCGCGCACGCGGTCGTACAGGAAGTCGGAGATCGCCTCGCGGGCCGGCTTCACGGTGGCAATGCCCGCGAACGCCTGTTCGGTCAGCCCCAGCAGCGTGTCGATCGACACCGCCAGCGGCTTTTCAATCAGCATGCGCAGGATGCCCAGCGCGTGGCGGCGCAGCGCAAACGGGTCCTTCTCGCCCGTGGGCTGCAGGCCGATGCCCCAGATGCCGACCAGCGTTTCGAGCTTGTCGGCCAGCGCCACGGCGGTGCTGACATTGCCCTCGGGCAGCGCGTCGCCGGCAAAGCGCGGGCGGTAGTGCTCGGAGCAGGCCAGCGCCACGTCCTCGGCCTCGTCGTCATGGCGCGCGTAGTACGTGCCCATGGTGCCCTGCAGCTCGGGGAACTCGCCCACCATGTCGGTCAGCAGGTCGGCCTTTGCCAGCTCGGCACCGCGCATCGCGGCAGCCTTGTCGACGGGGGCGCCGGTGGCATTCATCGCGTCGGCAATATGGCCGGCAATCTGCTGCAGGCGCTGCACGCGGTCCAGCTGGCTTCCGATCTTGTTGTGATAGACCACGTTGGCAAGCTGCGGCACGCGCGATGCCAGCGTCTTCTTGCGGTCCTGGTCGAAGAAGAACTTGGCATCGGCCAGGCGCGGGCGCACGACGCGCTCGTTGCCCGAGATGATCGACTGCGGCGTGTCGGTGGCCAGGTTCGAGACGATCAGGAAGCGGTTGCGCAGGTGGCCGGCGGCGTCGGTCAGCGCAAAGTACTTCTGGTTGGTCTGCATCGTCAGGATCAGGCATTCCTGCGGCACGGCGAGGAAGGCTTCCTCGAAATGGCACGGATAGACCACGGGCCATTCGACCAGCGAATTCACTTCGTCCAGCAGCGACTCGGGCATGATCACCTGGTCGGCGCCGGCTTCCTTGAGCAGGGTGGTGCGGATGCGCTCGCGGCGGTCGGCATAGCTGGCGATCACGCGGCCGCGCGATTCCAGCAGGCCCGCGTATTCGCCGGCGTGGGGAATCTCGATGATGCCCTGCGACAGGAAGCGGTGGCCCTGCGTGATGTTGCTGGCCGGCAGGCCGAGCACGGACACCGGCACGATTTCCGCGCCGTAAAGGGCGATCAGGCTGTGCGCCGGGCGCACGAAATGCACCGTGGTGCCGTCCGGGCGCTGGTAGCTCATCAGCTTCGGAATCGGCAGCTTGCCCAGGGTGTCGTCCAGCGCGGCCTGCAGGCCGTCGGCCAGCGCGGCGCCCTTGGCGGTGTAGCGGTAGAAGAACGCATCGGCCTTGCCATCCGAGGCGCGCTCCAGCGTCTGCCAGTCGATCTCGGCCACGCCCACCGACTTTGCCAGGGCGGCCAGCTTCTTGGACAGCGGGGCGGTCGGGGCGCCGTTGGCGTCAAGCGCCACGGTCAGCGGCAGCACCTTTTCGCGCTGTTCGCGATCCGGCGCGGTGCGGCGCACGCCGGTTACCAGGGCGGCCAGGCGGCGCGGCGTGGCAAAGGGCGTCACGGCGGCGCCGGCTTCGAGCAGGTCGCGTGCGCCAAGGCCATCGAACAGCCCCTGTGCGAAGGCTTCGCCCAGGCGGGCCAGCGCCTTCGGCGGCAGTTCTTCGGTGAACAGCTCGATCAGCAGCGAATCGGTCATGGGTTGCGACATGAATCTATCCAACAGGTATGGGCGCGCGCATCAGCAGCGCAGCGCGAGATTGGGTTCCACGCCAGACAGCAGCCACAGGCCGTTCTGCTGGCGGAATTGCAGCGTGGTGTAGGCGCATTGCACGGCCACGCCGGAAGCGCCGCGGGTGCCTGCGGCCGGAAAACGCGCGTCGATGCGATGGGCCCGGCGGTCGTAGCGGATCTCGTCGATGCGCCCGCCCACCCAGAAATCGATCTTCGCGGGCAGCTGCGCGGCGGAATAGTAGGTCCGCACCGTGCGGCGCGAGCGCCCGCCGTTTTCTTCCCATTCGACCCACTGCAGCGGGTAGCGGATGGCGCTCTCGTAGGCGCGCAGCGGCACGCGGTGCCAGCCGAGGTCGCGCGACCCGGACAGGTCGCACGAGAACGAACGCACCAGCTGCGTCCACTGGTCGATCGACGACAGCGACGGGCGCCAGTGCCGCGTGATGGCCTGCTGCAGCGCCTGGGTATCCGCCTCGCAGATATTGGTCAGGTCGGACGGCAGGTACAGCGCCTGGGGCGATGGCGCGGGCGACGTCCGCGCGGCGGCAAACGCGCTGCCGGCAGGCGACAGCGCAACCGGCACGGCAAACGCCATCAGTGCCAGCGCGCCGCGCACGCGGGCCGTCATGCGCGGGCCCCGTTGTTGCACATCGGGAAGCCCAGCGCCTCGCGCGAATCGTAGTAGGCCTGCGCGACCATGCGCGACAGGTTGCGGATCCGGCCGATATAGGCGGCGCGCTCGGTCACCGAAATGGCACCGCGCGCATCCAGCAGGTTGAACGTATGTGCCGCCTTCAGCACCTGCTCGTAGGCCGGCAGCGCCAGGCGGGTGTCGGTCAGCTTCGGCGTGCCGTCTTCGTTCTTCTCGCCGGCATCGCCCATCAGGCGGCGGGCCTCGCCCTCGTGCTCGGCAAAGTGGCGGAACAGGATGTCGGTGTTGCTGTGCTCGAAGTTGTAGGTGGACTGCTCCACCTCGTTCTGGTGGTAGACGTCACCGTAGGTCAGGCGTCGCGTCTCGCCGTTCTCTTCCCACTCGGTCCAGACCAGGTCGTAGACGTTTTCCACCTTCTGCAGGTACATCGCCAGGCGTTCGATGCCGTAGGTGATTTCGCCGGTAATCGGCTTGCAGTCGATGCCGCCCACCTGCTGGAAGTACGTGAACTGCGTGACTTCCATGCCGTTGAGCCAGACTTCCCAGCCCAGGCCCCAGGCGCCGAGCGTCGGATTTTCCCAGTCGTCCTCGACGAAGCGGATGTCGTTCTGCTTCAGGTCCAGGCCCAGCGCTTCCAGCGAGCCCAGGTACAGCTCCAGGATGTTCTCGGGCGCCGGCTTCAGTACCACCTGGTACTGGTAGTAGTGCTGCAGGCGGTTCGGGTTCTCGCCGTAACGGCCGTCCTTGGGCCGGCGCGACGGCTGCACGTAGGCGGCGCGCCACGGCTCGGGGCCGATCGCGCGCAGGAACGTGTGCACGTGGGACGTACCGGCGCCGACCTCCAGATCGATCGGTTGCAGCAATGCGCAACCCTGCCGGTCCCAGTAGGCCTGCAGGGTCAGAATCATTTGTTGGAAGGTCAGCATAGGAAGACGAAATGGAAAGCTGGCGGGCAAGTGCGCGAACCGTCTCGCGCCGGGTTTGCCAAACCTTGGATTCTATCGGGTTTTTGGCCTCTCTCAGCCGGGAACAGGCATGAAAACGGTATCGCAGGGCACGAATCGTGCATGCAGCGGGTGTCGGGCCGGCGCAACGGGTCGGGTAAATCCTGACACGGGTTTCAGAACTGTCCGATAGGTGCCGATACCGTTTTTGTATACAGTAAAAGCACGCGGTCACCGAATCACAAACCAGATGGCCGCCAGGCCGGATTGCGGGCCTGCCGGGGCAGGAAGCGTCAGCTTTCAGCGTGGCGGGCCGTTAACGCGATGCGGGCTCGAAATAACAACTTCAAGGGGATTGGTCATGTCGCTGCTGTCTCGCAAGCCTTATATCGTCGCCATCGCCGTGATGGTGGCCGCCGCCGCCGTCTCGATGGCGACCTCGCTGGTCGGTTAATCCAGCAACCGGCGCCGCCCCCGCAGCGCCAGCAACAACACGAGCACGCTGCCGGCCAGTGCCGGCACGTTGCCCCAGCGGATATAGGGCGTCAGCCCCTGCATGCCCTGCACATCCGCCGTCAGCGTACCCACCTCGAACGTCGGCAGCTTCGCCTGCACCGTGCCGTCTGGCCGGACCACGGCCGTCATGCCGGTATTGGTCGCGCGCAGCATCGGCCGGCGCATTTCCAGCGCCCGCATGCGCGAGATCTGCAGGTGCTGGTCCAGCGCGATGGTGTCTCCGAACCAGGCCAGGTTGGTGACGTTCGCCAGCAGATTGGCGGGCGTGGCCTGCTGCCGCAGCGTGGCGGCGATTTCCTCGCCGAACAGATCCTCGTAGCAGATATTGGGTGCCACATGGATGCCCCGCACCGGCACGGCCGGCTGGTCCAGCGTGCCGCGCCGGAAGTCGCCCAGCGGCATCTTCATCATGTTGACGAACCAGTGGAAGCCGAACGGGATGAATTCGCCGAACGGCACCAGATGGTGTTTGTTGTAGCGGTAGAGCGCCTCCATCTCGGGCCCGATCGCAAACACGCTGTTGGTGAAGTCCACCGGCGAATCGGCGCCCGCCGCACCAAAGACGACCGTCGTGCCGGTCTTCTCCATATAGGTGCGCACATCCCTGGCGATATCCAGCGGCAGGTCCTGCAGAATCACCGGGAACGCGGTTTCTGGCGTGACGACAAGGTCAGCCGGCGCTGCTGTGATCATGTCGCGGTACAGTTCCAGCGAGCGCTGGATGCCTACCGGCTCGAACTTGATGTCCTGCGCCACGTTGCCCTGCAGCAGCCGCACGCTGACGGGCTTGCCGATCGGGGTGGTGTACGCAACTGGCGCCAGCGCCATCCCGCCGCCTAGCGTGACGGCCACCAGCCCGGCCGACCAGGCGGCGACACGTGCAGCGCCCGGCTCGGCGCGGCGCAGCGCAGCGCGCACGGCGACGACCAGCAACGCCGCCGACGCCGCCGCCAGGAACGTGATGCCATAAACACCGATGAGCGGCGCGAAGCCCGAAAGCGGGCCATCGGTATGGGGATAGCCGCTGCCCAGCCACGGGAAACCGGTGAACACCACGCCGCGCAGCCATTCCGACAGGGCCCACGCGGCAGCGAACGCCAGCGCGGCCAGAATGCCGCCACGGCCGCGACGGGTCAGCCAGTGCCAGACGCCGGCGGCCAGCGCCGGCCATAGCGACAGGTACGCCCCGAACAGCACCACGGCCAGTGCGGCCATCCACGCCGGCATCTCGCCATAGACGTGCATGCTGATATACAGCCACCAGATGCCGGACAGGAACCAGCCCATGCCGAAGGCGTAGGCCGTGGCGGCCGCCGCACGCGGGCGCGCGGTATCGGCGACCAGCGCCACCAGCCCGGCCAGCGACAGGATCTGCAGCCACCACCAGTCATGCGGCGCAAACGCCTGCGTGTGGGCCACGCCCAGTGCTGCGGCGATCAGCAGCCGGAACAGCACACCCTGGAGCGATGCGCGCTGGGCAGCGCCAGCTGGTGCGGAAGAGGGGGAGGCTGGACCGGCGCCGATCAGCGGATCGGCGCGGCGGGTACCCACGGCGTCGGGCGTGCCGGCGCGCTTCATGCGTCGGCCACGCCGTTCGTGTCGGCCGGAGCCTCGCGGTGTACCTGCAGCAGATGCACCTGGCGCGCGTCGGCGCGCAGCACTTCGAAACGGATTGGCGGCAAGGTGATGATCTCGCCGCGATGCGGGACATGGCCCACGTGGTTGGTCAGCAGGCCGCCCACCGTATCGACGTCATCGTTCGGGAATGCCGTGCCGAACGCCTCGTTGAACTGTTCGATCTCGGTCAGCCCGCGCACGCGCCAGGCCCCGTCCGTGGTGGGCAGGATCATGTCCTGGTCTTCGTCCAGGTCGAATTCGTCCTCGATGTCGCCAACGATCTGTTCGAGCACGTCCTCGATCGTGACCAGCCCGGCCACGCCGCCATACTCGTCGACAACGATCGCAATATGGTTGCGATTGATACGGAATTCGCGCAGCAGGATGTTCAGCCGCTTCGACTCCGGAATGAACACGGCCGGGCGCAGTGTCTCGCGCAGGTCGAAGTTCTCGTCGGTGTAGTAGCGCAGCAGGTCCTTGGCCAGCAGGATGCCGATGATGTTGTCGCGATTGCCCTCATACACCGGAAAGCGCGAGTGCGCGGTCTGCTGCATGTAGGGGATGAACGCTTCTGGCGTATCCGCGATGTTGACCGCATCCATCTGGGCGCGGGGCACCATGATGTCGCGCGCCGTCAGTTCCGACACCTGGAACACACCCTCGATCATCGAGAGCGAATCGGCGTCGATCAGGTTGCGCTCATGCGCGTCCTGCAGCACTTCCAGCAGTTCGGCGCGGGTGTCCGGCTCGGGGGAAATGAAATCCGAAAGACGTTCGAGAAGGGATCGGGGCCGATCCTGCTGCCTGAAGCTGGCAGGCTTCGAACTGGGATAGGGGTCGTTCATGTCGCGGCTAGCGCGTGGTGGAGATCGTCTGAAGCATACACTAAAAGGCTTGCAGCCCCGTGACGCCAGCATTGCAATGGCGCCGGCATCACGGGCGTCAGCCTTTTGTGCTTATTCGCGCACAGGCTGGTACGGGTCGCTGAAGCCCAGCGCCTGCAGCGTTTCGGTCTCGATGGCCTCCATTTCCTCGGCCTCGGCGTCGTCCTCGTGTTCGTAGCCTTGCGCGTGCAGCACGCCATGGACGATCAGGTGCGCATAGTGCGCCTCCAGCGGCTTCTTCTGCTGCTTTGCCTCGGCTTCCACCACCGGGCAGCACAGCACGATGTCGCCGCTGACCGGGTCGTCGGCCGTCTCGGCGTAGGCAAATGTCAGGACATTGGTCGCGTAGTCCTTGCCGCGATAGGTGCGGTTCAGCGCGCGGCCTTCTTCCTCGTCGACAAAACGGATGGTCAGCGCGGCATCGTCATACAGGGCCGACTTCACGCATTTTTCGATCTGCTTGCGCGTCGGCACGCCCGGGCGCCTGCGGATGCCATCGCCGAACTGGATGTCGAGATCCACCTCGGCCGGCGTGGCCGGCGTGCCCGTGGTGGTCACGATCGGCGTGGCGGTCACGGCCACCGACAGCGCATCGCCGTTGTCGGGGCGCATCAGCAGGCCGGCCTGCTGGCGCGGGTCGGTGTGTTCGGCCAGCAGCGCCACCACGCCGTCGGTGGCCTGGGACAGGTCCAGCGTCAGGCTGCGGCCGTCGGCCAGCTGGATGCGCAGCGCGTGGGCCGACGCCTTGCGGGCGCGGCCGTCGGCATCGAACAGGACAACGCGCGTGGCGTCGGGCGTCTTTGTTGCGGGAGACTTCTTGGTCAAGATCAGGCGTCCTTGTGCTGGGCGTGATATTCGTCGTAGGCATCGACGATGCGTGCCACCAGCGGATGGCGCACCACGTCGATGCTGGAAAAGCGTGTGAAAGCGACGCCGCGCACCTCGCGCAGCACGTGCTGCGCCTCCACCAGGCCGCTCTTCTGGCCGCGCGGCAGGTCGATCTGCGTGGTGTCGCCGGTGATCACGGCCTTCGAGCCGAAGCCGATCCGCGTCAGGAACATCTTCATCTGTTCCGGCGTGGTGTTCTGGGCTTCGTCCAGGATGATGAAGGCGTGGTTCAGCGTGCGGCCGCGCATGTAGGCCAGCGGCGCGATCTCGATCATCTGGCGCTCGAACATCTTCTGCGTGCGATCGAAGCCCAGCAGGTCGTACAGCGCGTCGTACAACGGACGCAGGTACGGGTCCACCTTCTGGGCCAGGTCGCCCGGCAGGAAGCCGAGCCGCTCGCCGGCTTCCACGGCCGGGCGCGTCAGCACGATGCGCTTGACCGCATCGCGCTCCAGCGCGTCCACGGCGCAGGCCACGGCCAGATAGGTCTTGCCGGTGCCGGCTGGCCCGACACCAAGCGTCAGGTCGTGCGACAGGATGTGCCGCAGGTACTCGCGCTGCGTGGCCGTACGGCCCTGCAGCCCGGCACGGCGCGTGTGCAGTACCGGCGAATCGTCGTCAGGATCCGTCGCGCCACCGTTTTCCTCGTTGCCGGGCAGGTAGGCCCCGTGCGCGGCGATCTGGCGCGATTCCACCAGCCCAAGCTGCACGTCGTCGATCGACAGCGTGACCCTGGCGTTGTTGTAGAAGCGCTCCAGCGCCAGCGCTGCGTCCTGCGCGCGCTCGCCACGCACCGTCATGCGATGGCCGCGGCGCTGGATCGTCACGTCCAGCGCCTGTTCGATCTGGCGCAGGTTTTCATCCAGCGGCCCGCACAGGTTCTGCAGGCGCGTGTTGTCGTCCTTGGGGGCGACAAATTCTGCTGTCGGAATCTTCATAAAGGCTTATTGACGCACGACGATTTCACCGCGCAGCGAGTGCGGGAACGCCTGCGTGATGTTCACGTCGACCATCTGGCCGACCATGCGGTCGCGCTGGGCCTGGGGGATGCCCGGCAGCGCGAAGTTGACCACCCGGTTGTTCTCGGTGCGGCCGTGCAGTTCGGTCGGGTCCTTGCGGGCCGGGCCTTCCACCAGGATGCGCTGCACCGTGCCAACCATGCCCTGGCTGATCCGCACCACATTTTCTTCAATTGCGGCCTGCAGGATCTGCAGGCGGCGCAGCTTCACGTCATGTGGCGTGTCGTCGTGCAGGTTCGCGGCCGGCGTGCCGGGGCGCGGGCTGAAGATGAACGAGAACGACGTGTCATAGCCGATCTCGTGGACCATCGCCATCAGCTTGTCGAAGTCGGCATCGGTCTCGCCAGGGAAGCCGATGATGAAGTCCGACGACATCGACATGTCCGGGCGGATGGTGCGCAGGCGGCGGATGATGCTCTTGTACTCCAGCACGCTGTAGCCGCGCTTCATCGCCATCAACACGCGATCCGACGCATGCTGCACGGGCAGGTGCAGGTGGTTCACAAGCTTGTCGCAGCGTTCGTACAGTTCCACCAGGCGCGAGGTGAATTCCTTCGGATGGCTGGTGGTGTAGCGGATGCGCTCGATGCCGGGAATCTCGGCCACGTATTCGATCAGCAGCGCGAAGTCGGCGATTTCGCTGGTGCCGCCCATCGTGCCGCGGTAGGCGTTCACGTTCTGGCCCAGCAGCGTCACCTCGCGCACGCCCTGGTCGGCCAGTCCGGCCACTTCGGCCAGCACGTCCTCGAACGGACGCGACACTTCCTCGCCGCGCGTGTAGGGCACCACGCAGTAGCTGCAGTACTTGGAGCAGCCTTCCATGATCGACACGAAGGCGCTCGGGCCATCCACGCGCGCCGGCGGCAGGTGGTCGAACTTTTCGATTTCCGGGAACGAGATGTCGACCTGCGACAGTCCGGTGGACTGGCGGCGGTTGATCAGGTCGGGCAGGCGGTGCAGCGTCTGCGGGCCGAACACGACGTCGACGTACGGGGCGCGCGACACGATCGCCGCGCCTTCCTGGCTGGCCACGCAACCGCCCACGCCGATCACCAGGTCGGGCTTGGCGGCCTTGAGCGCCTTCATGCGGCCCAGTTCGGAGAACACCTTCTCCTGGGCCTTCTCGCGGATCGAACAGGTGTTGAACAGGATCACGTCGGCGTCTTCGACGTTGTCCGTGGGCTCCATGCCCTGCGTGGCGTTCAGCACGTCCACCATCTTGTCCGAGTCGTACTCGTTCATCTGGCAGCCGTACGTTTTGACAAATACCTTCTTCATGGTGCCGGTCTCAGTGGTTTACCTGGGGGCATCAGGGCACAACAGGTTGATTCGGAAAGGGTCAGTGCGCGGCCTTCCATGCCTTCACTTCCGCGTCGGTCAGTACCCACGCGGTCAGCAACTGCCCATAGAGGTCGAGCTTGTATCGCACGTTGAGCTTCTTGCCGGCCACCGCGTTCGGGTTCATCAGCACGGTGTCGGTGCTGAAGAGCCGCAGTCCGGGGGCCAAGCCGTGAGTCTTGCCGTCGAGCTTTGCCTGCAGCGGATCGGTGGCCGTCGGACGCGCCAGTTCCAGGCGTGCCATCTGGGCATCGTCCGGAATCACGCGTACCGGGGTGCCGGCCATCGCCAGGTTTGCCACCTGGGTCGTGACCTGCCCGGTGGTCTGGGTCGTGGTCTGGACGGTCTGCGCCATGGCAGGGGCGGCGGACAACAGCAACACTGCGGCGCACGCGATGTGCGACGAACGCGACAACAGCTTCAGCATGAAGGCTCCCGACAAGAAATACAGCGATCGTTCTTGGAATACCGCCGGCGCCGGACGCCATCACGCTTGCAGCCATCGCGCAGGCAGGGTAACCCGCGATTTTACCCGTTTGCGCCCTGGGCGGGGGAAGCGCGCGCCGGGCATTTGTGGCGTAGCCGCCTCAGAACAGGCAGGATGCCTCTTGCAGCACGCGCTGCTTGGAGACGGTGCCCATCAGTTCGCGGCTGGTGGCGTCGCGCACCAGGGGGATGCGGTTGATGCCGTGCTCGGAGAAGATCGCCAGGGCGTCGCGCAAGCGCGAGTCGGGTGTCAGGGAGGGGAACGCCAGGTCGCCCAGGCTCGGCAGTGTGGCGTCAGGCGCCTCGCGCTGCGCGCGCTGGACCGCATGGATCGAGATCGCGCCCAGCAGCGTGCCGGCCGCATCCACCAGGTACAGGTAGCGCGTGCCGGTTTCGGCAAACTTGTCGGCCGCCTGCGCCACCGTGGCAGCGGGGTCGATCACCGTACTGGTCGGATCGCACAGCCCGGCCAGGCGCAGGCCGCGGGCCCGCTCCACGGCCGCCGACGCCTGCGCGCGCTCGACCACCACGCTGTAGAGCGACAAGGTCTGACAGCGCGACGCCGTGTAGTACGCCGCCACCGCGCCGATCATCAGCGGCAGCAGCAGCGTGGGCGCCAGCGTCATTTCGAAGACCATCAGGATCGACATCAGCGGCGCCTGGCTGGTGGCCGCCAGGAAGGCCGTCATGCCCACCAGCGGCAGCACGGGCGTGGCGGTTCCGCCCGGAATGCCCAGCGCCACCAGCTGGCCCAGTGCCGCGCCCACGAACATCGATGGCGTGAACACGCCGCCCACGGCCCCCGAGCCCATGCTGACCACGGTAGCCACCAGCTTGGCAAGCAGCACGCCCCAGACCGCAACCGAAAGCGGTTCGTTGCGCAGGATCGTCTGGATGGTGTAGTAGCCGTTGCCCACCACTTCCGGCACCACGATGGCCAGCAGTCCCACCAGCAGGCCGCCCAGCGCCAGGCGCGCCACGGGGCCGCCGGGCACGTGCCGGAATCCGGCGCGGGCCAGCGTATTGGCGCGCATGAACACCGCCCCCGACACCCCGGCAATCAGGCCGATGCCGGCGGCGGCCAGCAGCAGGTGCGGCTGCTGGAGCAGGTCGGGGCCGATATGCAGGCCCGAGTAGAGCGGTTCCAGCCCGCCGTGCCACTGGCTGACCATGGTGCCGGCCACCGAAGCCAGCAACAGCGGCATCAGGCGCTGCACGGCCAGTGCGCCAAACACGACTTCGGCCACGAACACCGCAGCCGACAAGGGGGTGTGGTAGGCAGTAGCCAGGCCGGCCGCAGCGCCGCAGGCCGTCAGCATGCGTCGCATGTTGCTGTCGCCGGCGGCCTGGTCGGCGCGCCCGGACGGGAAAATGGACCCGGTCAGCGCGGCCAGCTGGATCATCGCGCCCTCCTTGCCGACCGAGCTGCCCGAGACGATCGAGCAGAACGACGACAGCGCACGCAGCAGCGTGATGCGCACCGGCAGGCGGCCCGTGCCGCGCGCCACGGCTTCCATGTATTCGCTGGGCAGGGTTTCGGTGCGCGCATAACGCTGGGCCGCCACCAGCAGCGCACCGGCCAGGGCGCCGCCCACCATCGGGATCACGACCCGCCAGGCCAGCGCCAGGCCCGCGAAGATCATCACGATATCGGCGTCCTTGCCGAACATGACCAGGCCGCTGGCTTCCAGTGCTTCCTTGAACAGCGTGGTCACGATGCCGGCCAGCAGACCCACGGGGATGGCCGCAAAGAGCGTGACTTCCTGGTCTTCGACGAAACGGAACCGCATGGCGATTGGGGGAAGAGCGATGGGAGGGGGCTGGCGCGCTCCGGCGCCGGGTGGCCGTCATGATAGCGCAGCGCCACCTGGGGTCGACAAGCGGCGCGCCGGTTTCCACAGACTGGTACACTACGGGCCTTTCCAGCCCGGGAACGGGGGCAATCGACCCATCCCGCCGGCCCTGACCCTCAGGTACGGTTATCTACCCGAGCTGTCCCACGATTGGCGCACATCTGCTGCGTAACGGGCAGCCGAAGCGTCAATTCATGTCTTTTTCCGAACTCGGCTTGTCCGACAAGCTGGTGCGTGCCGTGGCCGAACAGGGCTACACCACGCCGACCCCGATTCAGGCGCAAGCCATTCCCGCAATTCTGAAAGGTGGCGATCTCCTCGCCGGTGCCCAGACCGGCACTGGCAAGACCGCTGGCTTCACCCTGCCGATGCTGCAGTTGCTGGGCGATGCCGCGGCACGCAACCCGGCGCCGCGCGGCACCCGTCCGCAGGTACGCGCCCTGGTGCTGACCCCCACGCGCGAACTCGCCGCACAGGTCGAGGAAAGCGTGCGCAACTACGGCAAGTACCTGAAGCTGCGCTCGATGGTGATGTTCGGCGGCGTCGGCATCAATCCGCAGATCGACGCGCTCAAGCGTGGCGTGGACATCGTGGTAGCCACCCCCGGACGCCTGCTCGATCACGTGTCCCAGCGCACCATCGACCTGTCCCACGTGGAACTGCTGGTGCTCGATGAAGCCGACCGCATGCTCGACATGGGCTTCATCCACGACATCCGCAAGATCCTGAACGTGCTGCCGGCCAAGCGGCAGAACCTGCTGTTCTCGGCCACGTTCTCGGACGATATCCGCGCGCTGGCCGACCGCCTGCTGAACAACCCGGCCTCGATCGAGGTGGCCCGCCGCAACACCACGGCCGAAACCGTGGCGCAGCGCGTGTTCCCCGTGGACCGCGAGCGCAAGCGCGAACTGCTGGCCCACCTGGTGCGCCAGCACGACTGGCACCAGGTGCTGGTGTTCACGCGTACCAAGCACGGGGCCAACCGCCTGGCGGAACAGCTGACCAAGGATGGCCTGTCCGCGCTGGCGATCCACGGCAACAAGAGCCAGTCGGCCCGCACCCGCGCGCTGACCGAGTTCAAGGCCGGCACGCTGCGCCTGCTGGTGGCGACCGATATTGCCGCACGCGGCATCGACATCGACCAGCTGCCGCACGTGGTGAACTTCGACCTGCCCAACGTGCCCGAGGACTACGTCCACCGTATCGGCCGCACGGGCCGCGCGGGCGCCGAAGGCGAGGCGATCTCGCTGGTCTGCGTCGATGAACACGGCCTGCTGCGCGATATCGAGCGCCTGATCAAGCGCCAGATCGAACAGGTGGCGCTGCCCGGGTTTGAAGTGGACCCGAGCATTGCGGCCGAGCCGATCCAGAAGGGCCGCCAGCAACGCGGCGGCCCGCAGCAGGGCCGTGGCGGCCAGCCGCGTGGCAACGGCGGTGGCAATGCCAATGGCGGCGAGCGCCGTGCGCCGCGTGCTCCGCAAGGGCAGCGCCAGGAATCGGGCGGTCAGTCGGCCGGTCAGCCGGGCCAGTCGCGCCAGCCGCGTCCCGCGCAGGGCGCGCAGCCGGCTCGCGGCGACGGCCGCACCGGCAATGGCAATGGCAACGGTTCGGGCAATGGCGCCGCCAAGCCGGCGGGCCAGCGTCCGCAGCAGGCCCGTTCGCAGCAGCCGCCGCGCCCGCAGCAGGCCCGTCCCCAGCAGCCGCGTCCGGCACAGGATGCAGCGGCTTCGGCACCGGCCCGCAATCGCCGTCCGGCGCCGCAAGCCGCGCTGCTCGGCGGCAGCCGCAAGCCGGCACCCTGACCGGACCTGCCCATGACCAACCCGGATAGCCCACAGTCAGACGCCGATGTCCCCTATGCGGGACTGACGCCCGAGTGCATCCTCGATGCGCTGGAGGCAGCGGGCTTCTATCCGGACGGCCGTCTGCTGGCCCTGAACAGCTACGAGAATCGTGTCTGGCAGGCTGGCATCGAGGACGCCACGCCCGTGGTGGTCAAGTTCTACCGGCCAGGCCGGTGGAGCGACGCGGCCATCCTCGAGGAACATGCGTTCGTGCAGCAACTGGCCGATGCGGAGATTCCCGCCGTGCCGGCGCTGCCGCGGCGCATGGGTGAAGCGCCGGCCAGTACGCTGCTCGCGCACGCGGGCTTCCGCTTCGCCGTGTTTCCGCGCTGCGGCGGCCGCGAGCCGGCACTGGACCAGGCCGCCACGCGCACGTGGCTGGGGCGCTTTATCGGCCGCATTCACGCCTGTGGCGCGGCCACGGCTTACCAGGCACGGCCGGCGCTCGATATCGAGACATTCGGCGTGGCCCCGCGCGACTACCTGCTCGGCCACGACTGCATTCCGGCCGATCTGCTGGCCCCCTGGCGCGCGGCCGTGGACCTGGCGCTCGATGCCGTGCGCCGCTGCTACGAGCGGGCCGGCGACGTGCGCCTGCTGCGCCTGCATGGCGATTGCCATCGCGGCAATGTGCTGTGGATCGATGAAGATGATGCGCGCGGCCGGGGCACGCCAGGCCCGCACTTCGTCGACTTCGACGACAGCCGCATGGGCCCGGCGGTGCAGGACATCTGGATGCTGCTGGAAGGCGATCGTGCGGCAATGCAGGACCAGCTGGCCGACATCGTGGCCGGCTACGAGGACTTTGCCGATTTCGATACGCGCGAGCTGTGGCTGGTAGAGGCGCTGCGCACGCTACGGCTGCTGCACTACAGCGCCTGGCTGGCAAGCCGCTGGCGCGATCCCGCGTTCCCGGCCGCGTTCCCGTGGTTCGGTACCGCGCGCTACTGGCAGGATCGCATCCTGGAACTGCGCGAACAGATCGCGCTGATGGACGAGCCGCCGCTCTGGGCGGCTTGATCCATTCGCTTTCGCCGGGCCGCGCCGGCAGATGCGTCAAGCCTGCGGCTTGACCTTTCCTTCCGCCTTCACCATGACCACCGGGCAATCGGCCTGCGCCAGAACGCGGCCGGCCACCGACCCGAGCACGGCGTCGAAGAACGACCCGCGTCCGTGCGTGCCCATGACGATGGCGCTGGCATTCACCGACTTCGCGTGACCCAGGATCTTCTCGGGCGGATAGCCATGCAACGCGTGGCGTTCGAACGGAATCTTCGCGGCTTCAAGGATGGCGCAGACCGATGTCATGGCCTTTTCGCTGGCCTCGTTGTGCCAGGCGTCGATGGTTTCCTTGCTGACGAAGGCGCGCACCTGGCCCGTGACGTCGGGCGACACGTGTATCACATGCACGGTGAAGCCGCTCTGCAGCAACTTGCCATCGGCCAGGAAGCGTGCGGCGGCGTCGCTGAAAGCAGAACCGTCGGTGGCGAGCACGATATTGGACATCGGGGGCATGGCGCTATCTCCTTGGTTGAAAAGCTACAACGCGCGACTGGCGCGACGTGATCATCATGGCACGCAGAGGGTGATCACACCGTAACGTAGATCAAATCGGCGCGCAATTTTTAAGGATTTCACGATTGTCATCTGAGCGGCGATATGGTTGATCGGCGCGCCGAAACGCGTGCTTCCGCGAACTGGCGGACGCAACGGCTCAACGCCTGAAATTTCCGTAAGAAAGCCCGGAAGTTTCGACACGCATTTTCAGCCCGTTCTGCCGCTGGCAAGCCGCTGGACAGCCTAAGCTGCCCGCTGTTCTTGTTCACGGAGACCTGGCATGCCCAACGCAATCGTTATCGATCCGCATATCGCTGTTCGCAAGACCGTCTGCAAGATCCTGGAGACCGCCTCCGGCTTTGACGAAGTCCGTGTTGCCACCGGTGGCGCGGCCGGCCTGCTGGCACTGCGAGACCGCCCGGCCGACCTGGTGGTGATGGATCTGCAACTCGACGACCTGCCCGGCGATGCCGTGCTGGAGGAGGTGGTGTCGACCTGGCCGCTCACGTGCGTGCTGGTGCTGTCGGCGCAGCGGCGCGCGGCGGAGCGTGCGTTGCTGGGCGGCGCCCACGGCTATATCGACAAGGCCGCCGGGCTGGACGCACTGGCCGATGCCGTGCGGGCGCTGATGAGCGGCTATGCGGCGTTCCCGCTGAGGTCGTTGCCTACCTTCCGCCGCGCCGCCGCCAATCCGGCTGACCCCAAGGCCCTGCTGAGCCGCCGGGAACTGACCGTGCTGCGGCTGCTGGCGGTTGGTCATTCCAACAAGGCGATCTCGGATGTGCTGGAGATCAGCAACAAGACCGTCAGTTCGCACAAGGCCAGCATCATGGACAAGCTGGGGCTGGGTTCGCTGATCGATCTTGCGGAGTTTGCGCGTGTGCATCGGCTGCTGCCAATGGAAGGCGAGCCGGTTCCGCGGGTGATGAAGCCGCGCGCCAGGCGGAGCGATGCTGCCGCGTTCTAGGCGTCGCCGGCGTGCGCTGGTCCGCCTTCCCGGCGGCAGCCGCGCGAGACGCTGACACACATCGGCGAACTGGGCCGCACGCTGGCCGCAACGGCGTCCGGCCCCGTCCGTCGCTATCCGTCATTGTGCGTCCGCATGCGTCCTTATCCGGCATAATCCCAGCCAAACAGCGCCGCATCCGGCGCAGGACGGTATTGACTGGGCATGCAAATGAACGCGCCGAAGACGGAGACGTCAGACAACTCGCACGACCACCAACTGGACGACGACTGTCCGCTGCACTGGTTCGACGCGGACCGGGGCGCGTTCGAAGATCTTGAGCGGCGCATTGCCGAGCATCCCGCCGATTTCTTCGCCGGCACCGATTTCGATCCGGTGGGCGCCTGCGCCACGCGCGAGGCGCAGTTCACCTCGGTGGACCTGCCCGAAGATCCGACCGCGCCGCAGGCGCATGCCGATCATCTGCTGCACGATGTATTCCGCCACGTGATGCCCGTGGCCTCGCCGGCCTTCGTCGGCCATATGACGTCGTCGCTGCCGTCGTTCATGCCGTCGCTTGCCAAGATCGTGGCGGCGCTGAACCAGAACGTGGTCAAGCTGGAAACCTCGGGCGCGCTGACAGGCCTGGAGCGCCAGGTCATCGGCATGCTGCACAAGCTGGTCTTTTCGCGCGACGGTGGCTTCTATGCGCAGTGGCTGCACAATCCCGAACATTCCCTTGGCGCGTTCTGCGCGGGCGGCACCACGGCCAACCTGGCGGCGCTCTGGGCCAGCCGCAACAACGTGCTGCGTGCACGCGACGGCTTCCCCGGCCTCCACAATGCCGGCCTGATGGCGGCGTTGCGTCACTACGGCTACGACGGCCTGGCAATCGTGGTGTCGGAACGCGGCCATTATTCGCTGCGCAAGGCCGCCGACGTGTTGGGCATTGGCCGCGACAACCTCGTGCCGGTAGCGGTCGACGGCGACGGCCGCATACGGATCGACAAGCTCCGCGAAACGCTCGCGGACCTGAAGGTGCGCAATATCCGGCCGATGGCCATCGTCGGCATCGCCGGGTCCACCGAGACCGGCGCAGTCGACCCACTGGACGCGATGGCCGATGTGGCGCAGGAAGCCGGGTGCCATTTCCATGTCGATGCGGCCTGGGGCGGCGCGACATTGCTGTCCGAACGCGAACGCTGGCGCTTCGCTGGCATCGAGCGCGCCGACTCCGTGGTGATCGATGCCCACAAGCAGTTCTATGTGCCGATGGGCGCCGGCATGGTGCTGTTCCGCGATCCGGCCTGGACGCAGGAGATCATCCAGCACGCCAACTACATCGTGCGCAAGGGCTCGGTCGATCTGGGCCGCCACACGCTCGAAGGCTCGCGCGGCGCGGCGGCCGTGATGCTCTATGCCAACCTGCACCTGCTGGGACGCAAGGGCCTGGCACGATTGATCGACACCGGCATCGACAACGCGAAGTACTTTGCCTCGCTGATCGAGCAGCAGCCCGACTTTGAGCTCGATAGCCGGCCGCAGCTTTGCATCCTGACTTACCGCCACGTGCCCGAGGCGGTGCGCGCGGCGCTGTTGTCGGCGTCGACCCCGGCGGAGAGGCGCGAGCAGATCCAGCAGGCGCTGGACGCGCTGACGATCAGCATCCAGGAGATGCAGCGCGACGCCGGGCGGTCGTTCGTGTCGCGCACGCAGCTGACGTCGTCGCAGTGGGGCGGCCGGGCCATCGCGGTGTTCCGCGTGGTGCTGGCGAACCCTGACACGACGCATGACATCCTGCAGGGCGTGCTGGCCGAACAGCGCGCACTGGCCGCGCAGAGCCCGATGCTGGCGCCGTTGATGGCGCTGCTCTGACGCTTCCGGCGGCCTGCGTCCGCTACGGCTGGCGCGGGCTGGTGCATCCAGCCTCGGTGCCCATGGCCGTCCGCTGTGGACCAAGGCAAAAAGCCGCAATCCCGTGAAGGATTGCGGCTTTTCAAATAGATGGTGGCGAATCAGGGATTCGAACCCCGGACCTGCGGATTATGATTCCGTCGCTCTAACCGACTGAGCTAATTCGCCAACGAAGATCGAAATTATACCTTCGGTTTTCGGCCTGTCAACACCTTCGTGACAATTTTCTGCAAGCTTCGGCAGTTGCCTAAAAAAATGGCAGACCCGAGGGTCTGCCTGGAAGGAGCGGCTGGCCCGTAGGCCAGCCATCCTGAGCGAGGGTTACCGGTTGTATCCCTCCGGCGAATGCCTGAATGGCCTGTTGTCTGTGTGTGGCCGCTTAGTCGTTGGCGTAGATGTCCACGTCCTTGGTCTCGCGGACGAACAGCGCGCCCAGCACGAAGGTCATGGCAGCGATGATGATCGGGTACCAGAGGCCGTAGTAGATGTTGCCGTTCTGGGCCACCAGCGCGAACGAGATGGTCGGAAGCAGGCCACCGAACCAGCCGTTGCCGATGTGATACGGCAGCGACATCGACGAGTAGCGGATGCGGGTCGGGAACATTTCGACCAGCATGGCCGCGATCGGGCCGTACACCATCGTCACGTAGATCACCAGGATGACCAGGACCACCAGCACCATGATCGTGTTCATCTGGGCCGGGTCTGCCTTGGTCGGGTAGCCGTGCGCCGTCATCTCGCCGCTGACTGCCTTCTTGAAGTCGGCGATCTGCTTCTTGCTGGCGTCGTCGAACACACCGTTGCCCACCGTGGCGTCGAAGGCCTTGATCTCCTTGTCGCCGATCTTCACCGAAGCCACGGTGCCGGCCGGAGCGGCCACCACGTCATAGCTGGCCGATGCCTGGGCCAGCGTACGCTTGACGATGTCGCACGAGCTGCGGAAGTCGATCTCGCGGGCGATCGGGCTGCCCTGGAACGAGCATGTGGCCGGATCGGCCGTCACCACGATCTGGGCCGACTGCTGGGCACGCTCCAGCGCCGGGTTGGCGTAGTGGGTCATTGCCTTGAACAGCGGGAAGTAGGTCAGCACGGCCAGGGCGCAGCCCAGCATGATGATCCACTTGCGGCCGATCTTGTCCGACAGCGAGCCGAAGAAGATGAAGAACGGCGTGCCGATCACCAGTGCGCCGGCGATCAGCAGGTTGGCCGTCTTGGCGTCGACCTTCAGCACCTGGGTCAGGAAGAACAGCGAGTAGAACTGGCCCGTGTACCAGACCACGGCCTGGCCGGCGGTCAGGCCCACCAGCGCCAGGATCACGATCTTCAGGTTGCGCCACTGGCCGAAGGCCTCGGTCAGCGGTGCCTTCGACGTCTTGCCTTCGGCCTTCATCTTCTGGAAGGCCGGCGACTCGCTCATCGACAGGCGGATGTACACCGACATGGCCAGCAGCAGGATCGAGACCAGGAACGGGATACGCCAGCCCCATACTTCGAAGTTCGCGCCGGTGGCTTCGCGGACCAGCAGGATCACGATCAGCGACAGGAACAGGCCCAGCGTGGCCGTGGTCTGGATCCATGCCGTGTAGGCGCCGCGCTTGCCGTGCGGTGCGTGCTCGGCCACGTAGGTGGCCGCGCCACCGTACTCGCCGCCCAGTGCCAGGCCCTGCAGCATGCGCAGCAGGATCAGGATGATCGGCGCCGCCCAGCCGATGGTGGCGTAGCTGGGCAACAGGCCGACGATAAACGTCGACAGGCCCATGATCAGGATGGTTACCAGGAAGGTGTACTTGCGGCCGATCATGTCGCCGAGGCGGCCGAACACCAGTGCGCCGAACGGCCGCACGATGAAGCCCGCGGCAAAGGCCAGCAGCGCGAAGATGAATGCCGAGGTCGGGTCAAGGCCGGCGAAGAACTGCTTGGCGATGACCGCCGCCAGCGAACCGTACAGGTAAAAGTCGTACCACTCGAACACCGTGCCGAGGGAAGAGGCCAGAATGACCTTTTTCTCTTCCTTCGTCATCGGCGCATTGTGGGCCGCAGGTACGGCCCCCACGTTTTGCGCGTTTGCCATTTGTTGTCTCCTCCGTTTCCGTTCTTCCGTCGAAAATCTTCAAGGGGTCCTCGTCGTCGGGGGCGTGCACGTGTGCGCGTGCCGGCCCATTGCGGCAAGGTTGCAACGATTGTGGGAGGCGAAACTTACTGAGTTCTGACAGATTCAGGACGAAGGGGGCTGAATCCGTCGGGGTATACGCTAGGAAAATCGGGCCGATGCCGGGGTCTGGGCGTGCTGCATTGCGAGGCATCCGGGCCAGGGGCCGCCTGCTGCCGCGCCGGGCGCCGTTCTTGCGCCGCAGCAATGGGCGCGGCCCCAGAGGAAACCCTTAGACCGTGTCGTGGCGGGGTGCGCCGCTGCCGCTGTCAGGTTGAGCGGGTGGCGCCGGGTGGGCTTCGATGCCGGTGCCGGCCAGCTCGTTTTCGCGCGCGTGCATGTCGTCATCGGCGCGGTTCATGCGCCAGGCGTACAGCGCGGCCATCAGTACGTAAAGAATCAGCGATCCCTGGGCGGCCATCCAGAACGAAAAGGGCCAGCCCAGGAAGTCGAAGCGCAATTCGCGTGCAAACCAGCTCACGCCGAACGTGATCACGAACCACGCGGCCAGCAGTGCCAGGATCCAACGCACGTTGTGATGCCAGGCGCGCCGTTCCAGCGGCGTCATGCGGTCGCGGGGCTTTTTCCGGGTCATGCCGGGCTCTCTTCCGGTGCGGTACGGCGCAGGGTAATGCGCAGGCGCGCGCCGGCCAGCCGTGGCGACGTCTGGTACACGTTGTCGTCGATGGCCACCTCGCCGCCATGCTGCTGCACGATCTCGCGCACGATGGCCAGCCCCAGGCCACTGCCTTCGGTGTTGGTGCCCAGCACACGGTAGAAGCGCTCCATCACCCGTTCGCGCTCGGTGGGCGCGATGCCGGGCCCGGTGTCTTCCACGTCCAGGTAGGCAAACGGCTCGAAGGCGTCGCTGGTCACGCGCACCGTGGCATGGCCGCCGGCTGGTGTGTAGCGGATGGCGTTGTCCACCAGGTTGTTGAGCATTTCGGTCAGCATCAGCCGGTTGCCGGTGATCATCACGGGATGGTCGTCGGCTTCCAGCCCCAGGTCGATGTTGCGCGCCCATGCCTGCGGCAGCCAGTCCTTGACCACATCGCGCGCCAGTGCGGCAAGATCCAGCGGCGCCATGCCGCCGGCGCCGGCCAGGTTCTCCATGCGTGCCAGCGACAGCAGCTGCGTTACCAGGTGCGCGGTGCGCTCGGAGCTGCCGGCAATCTGCGCCAGCGACCGGCGCAGTTCCTCGGGTGACTGCTCGCGCTGCGCCAGTTCGGCCTGCATGCGCAGCCCGGCCAGCGGGGTCTTCATCTGGTGCGCCGCATCGGCGATAAAACGCTTCTGTGTCTGCACGGACTGGTCAAGCTGGGCCAGCAGGTCGTTGAACGACGCCACCAGCGGCGTGATTTCCTGCGGCGCGGCGCGCTCGTCGATGGGGCTGGTATCGCCGGGATTGCGCGAGCGGATGCGCTGCTGGATGGCCGTCAGCGGCGCCAGCCCGCGCGTGAGCCCGAACCACACAAGCACCACGGCCAGCGGCAGGATCACGAACTGCGGCAGGATCACGCCCTTGATGATCTCGTTGGCCAGCCGGGCGCGCTTGTCCAGCGTCTCGGCCACCTGCACCAGCACCGGCTGGTTGCCGCCGATATTTTTCAGATCGACATAGGTATAAGCCACGCGCACATCGTTACCGGCCACGCGATCGTCACGCATCGACACCAGGCCGGCATGGCCCTGTTCCTCTTCAGGCGGCAGCGGCAGGTCGTGGTCGCCGGCCACGTACTCGCCGCGCTTGCCCACCACCTGGTAATAGATGTTGTCGGTCTCGTCGGCGCGCAGGATCTCGCGGGCCGACAGCGGCAACTGCAGCGTCACGCGCCCGTTCACTTCGCGCACCTGCTGCGACAGCACGATGGCGCTGGCTTCCAGCGCACGATCGAACGGCCCGTTGGCAATCGACTTTGCGACCAGATAGGTGACCGCGATGCTCATCGGCCAGAGCAGCAGCAGCGGCGCCAGCATCCAGTCCAGGATTTCGCCGAACAGCGAGCGCGGCGCGGGATGGGCCGACGATTCTTCCAGGTGAGGCAGGGCGTCGGCCAGCGCCGAATCCTCGGCGGCGGCATCGGCCAGCGTGGGGCGCGCGGGTTCAGGCAGGGGGGCGGTGCCTGCGGCGGGATGGCGTCGCCAGGGCAGGCGCAGCAGGCTCATGGGCGGTTTGCGTCAGCCGTGGGTGGCCATGGCCGGCTGGAATTTCTCCAGGCAGTAGCCCAGGCCGCGCACGGTGGCAATTCGGATGCCACCCACCTCGATCTTCTTGCGCAGGCGATGCACGTAGACTTCGATGGCGTTGTTGCTGACTTCCTCGCCCCATTCGCACAGGTGGTCGACGAGTTGTTCCTTCGACACCAGCCGGCCGCTGCGCGTGAGCAGGATTTCCAGCAGGCCGATCTCGCGCGCTGACAGGTCCAGCATCTGGTCGTTGAGGAAGGCGATGCGGCCAACCTGGTCGAAGGCCAGCGGGCCGTGGCGCATCAGCGTGGCGCCGCCGCCAGCGCCGCGCCGCACCAGCGCGCGAACGCGCGCCTCCAGTTCGGACAGCGCGAACGGCTTTGCCATGTAGTCGTCGGCGCCCAGGTCGAGCCCCTTGACGCGTTCGTCCACACCGTCGGCCGCGGTCAGGATCATCACCGGCAGCATCGCGCCGCGCGCGCGCAGCCGCTTGAGCACCTCCAGGCCGGGCATGCGCGGCAGGCCCAGGTCCAGGATCAGCAGGTCGAAATTCTGCGTGGAAAGGGCCGAGTCGGCTTCCACGCCATTGGCGACGTGGTCGACGGCATAGCCGGATTGGCGCAATGACCGTGTCAGGCCGTCTGCCAGCACGTCGTCATCTTCGGCGATCAGAATCCGCATGGTTTGTCTCCACCCTTGTCACCTTTTTCGGGCCGGCATCGCCGGCCTCCGGTTTGCGGTGCCGGTGGGGCTTGCCAAGCATACTGTTTTTTTATACAGTACCCGACATTCCGCGCGAGTGGTCCCGGAAGGGACCGGCGCAGGGCCGGGACTGGCGAGTCAAGGCGCCGAAATGCCTTCGAAAGCCTCCGATATTGATCGGAAAAGGCTTGAAAAGCAGGCGCCACGCCGCATGCGGCCTATTTATACACCAATTGACCACCCATTGACTGAAGGACGACCATGGACGACAAGAAGGCCGGCGCCGGCGTAAGCGCTGAGAAGCAGAAGGCGCTTGCCGCCGCGCTCTCCCAGATCGAGAAGCAGTTCGGCAAGGGCTCGATCATGCGCCTGGGCGATGGCGACGTCGAACAGGATATCCAGGTGGTGTCCACCGGATCGCTGGGTCTGGACATCGCGCTGGGCGTCGGCGGCCTGCCGCGCGGCCGCGTGGTCGAGATCTACGGCCCGGAATCGTCGGGCAAGACCACGCTGACGCTGCAGGTTGTTGCCGAAATGCAGAAGCTGGGCGGCACCTGCGCGTTCATCGACGCGGAACACGCGCTGGACGTGCAGTACGCCGGCAAGCTGGGCGTGGATGTGGGCAACCTGCTGATCTCCCAGCCGGACACCGGCGAGCAGGCACTGGAAATCACCGACGCGCTGGTGCGCTCGGGCTCGATCGACCTGATCGTGATCGACTCGGTGGCAGCGCTGGTGCCGAAGGCCGAAATCGAAGGCGAGATGGGTGATTCGCTGCCGGGTCTGCAGGCCCGCCTGATGAGCCAGGCGCTGCGCAAGCTGACCGGCACCATCAAGCGCACCAACTGCCTGGTTATCTTCATCAACCAGATCCGCATGAAGATTGGTGTGATGTTTGGTTCGCCTGAAACCACGACCGGCGGTAATGCGCTGAAGTTCTACGCCTCGGTACGCCTGGACATCCGCCGTATCGGCTCGATCAAGAAGGGCGACGAAGTGGTGGGCAACGAGACCAAGGTCAAGGTGGTCAAGAACAAGGTCTCGCCGCCGTTCCGCGAGGCGTTCTTCGACATCCTCTACGGCCAGGGTATTTCGCGTCAGGGCGAGATCATCGACCTGGGCGTGGATGCCAAGATCGTCGAGAAGTCGGGCGCGTGGTACAGCTACAACGGCGACAAGATCGGCCAGGGCAAGGACAACGCGCGTGAATACCTGCGCGAGAATCCGGACATCGCCGCCGAGATCGAAAACAAGGTGCGCGCGGCGCTGGGTGTGGCCCCGACGAACACCACGCTGGGCGCGCCGGCCGAGATCGAAGGCTGAGGTTGACGCCTGCCGGCAACGAAGGCCGTCGCATGACAGTGCGGCGGCTTTTTTGTTTTCTGCCCCCGCGCCCTGTCCCCCGAAACGCTTCCCTGATTCCTGATGGCCGGAACCCGTCCTCCGCTTTCCCTCAAGGCCCGCGCCGTTGGCTATCTGTCGCGCCGCGAGCACAGCCGTGCCGAACTGGCGCGCAAGCTGGCGCCCCATGCCGAATCGGCGGAGGAAGTGGAAGCCTTGCTTGACGCGCTGGAGCGTGAAAACTGGCTGTCGAATGATCGCTTCGTCGACAGCCTGGTCAACCGGCGCGCCAGCCGGTACGGCGCGGCGCGGGTGATGCAGGAGGCCAAGACGCACCAGCTGGGCAACGATCAACTGCGCGAACTGCAGGACCGGCTGCGCGATACCGAACTGGAGCGGGCCGCCGAAGTCTGGCGCAAGCGCTTTGGTGTACCGCCCGATTCACCCGAGGCGAAGGCCAAGCAGATCCGGTTCATGATGGCGCGGGGCTTTTCGCGGGGAGTAATCGGCAAGATCATCCGGGGCGCCGAAGACGCCTACGACGGCGAGTAGCAACACCGGGTGGCCATCTGCATACCTGCGTACGCATAAGGGGTATTCGTGCGGACGTCAAGCCAGTTGTCGTACCACTGATGCAACGCAACGCCGATCCGCGCCGCAAGCCGGAAACCCTGATGTGGAGCGGGTTTGACGTCTTTGTCATTGCAACAATCCGGGCCGGACAGACTGTCGCGCAGGATGTTCCCGGTCAAAGCAGCGCGGCATGTTAAACTCCACGAGTTCTCCGGCCCAGGCGGCCGTCCGGCATGCGCCGGGCTGTCCGGACGGAAGCAAGCCGCGAAGTTCGCCGTAGCGAACCCCGCGTAAGTACCGCCCCCGAATTCCGCCACGTTCAGCCTGCCGCTTCAGCCCCGCTGTCATGCCGCTTTCCCCACCCGTCAACCGTGCCTTGCGACATCGCCGTGCCATCACGGCCGAAGCGTATTTGCGGGACGACGGCCTGTGGGACATCGAGGCCCGGCTGACCGATACGAAGCCGCGCGATATCGAATTGGCCGGCAACCGCATCCGTCCCGAAGGCCAGCCGCTGCACGATCTGTGGCTGCGCGTGACGATCGATCTGCGCCTGAATATCGTGGACGCCGAGGCATGTTCCGACTGGGTGCCTTATCCGACGCATTGCGACACGATCGGCCCGGCTTACCGCAAGCTGATCGGCCTGAACCTGATGAAGGGGTTCCGCAAGGCCGTGCGCGACCGGCTGGGCCATGTGGCGGGCTGCACCCATCTCACCGAACTGGCCGGCGTGCTGCCGACCGCAGCCATCCAGGCGTTTGCGGGCGACGTGTTCAAGATTCGCGACGGCGCCGACGACCCCAATCCCGAACCGCCGATGCAGCTCCATGGATGCCACGCGCTCCATTTCGAGGGCGAGGTGGTTCGCCAGTTTTACCCGCGCTGGTATGGTCACCAGCCGAAACCGAAAGCCGGCGCTGCGGCGTCGTCCCCCCAGACCGCGTCACGCGCCGATGCCCCCGCATCAGGTGGCGAAGACACCCTGGCCCACCGGCCCAACGGTACGTCGGGCTGACCGTCACGGTCGGCTCTAGGAAACAGGCGCAAGCCCTTCGTCTCCAACTATTTTTCCAATCCCTTTACGCCTACCCGAAAGGAAACACGCATGAATATCCATGAGTATCAAGGCAAGGAAATCCTGCGCAAATACAATGTGCCGGTTCCGCGCGGCATCCCGGCTTTCTCGGTCGAAGAGGCCCTGAAGGCGGCTGAACAGCTCGGCGGCCCGGTGTGGGTTGTCAAGGCACAGATCCACGCAGGCGGCCGCGGCAAGGGCGGCGGCGTGAAGGTGGCCAAGAGCATCGACGAGGTGAAGACCTACGCCAGCAACATTCTCGGCATGACGCTGGTGACGCACCAGACCGGCCCGGAAGGCAAGAAGGTCAACCGCCTGCTGATCGAAGAAGGCGCCGACATCAAGAAGGAACTGTACGTTTCGCTGGTGGTGGACCGCGTGTCGCAGAAGGTGGCCCTGATGGCATCGAGCGAAGGCGGCATGGACATCGAGGAAGTCGCTGCCCACACCCCGGAAAAGATCCACACGCTGATCGTTGATCCGGCCGAAGGCCTGAAGGACGCTGACGCCGACGACATCGCCCGCAAGATCGGCGTGCCCGACGCCAGCATCGCCCAGGCTCGCCAGGCACTGCAAGGCCTGTACAAGGCGTTCTGGGAAACCGACGCTTCGCTGGCCGAAATCAACCCGCTGATCCTGACCGGCGACGGCAAGGTCATCGCCCTGGACGCCAAGTTCAACTTCGACTCGAACGCACTGTTCCGTCACCCGGAAATCGTTGCGTACCGTGACCTGGACGAAGAAGACGCCAACGAAATCGAAGCATCGAAGTTCGACCTGGCGTACATCTCGCTGGATGGCAACATCGGCTGCCTGGTGAACGGCGCCGGCCTGGCCATGGCCACCATGGACACCATCAAGCTGTTCGGCGGCGAGCCGGCCAACTTCCTGGACGTTGGCGGCGGCGCCACGACCGAGAAGGTGACCGAAGCCTTCAAGCTGATGCTGAAGAACCCGAACGTGCAGGCCATCCTGGTCAACATCTTCGGCGGCATCATGCGCTGCGACGTGATCGCCGAAGGCGTGATCACCGCGTCGAAGGCCGTGCAGCTGGGCGTGCCGCTGGTGGTCCGCATGAAGGGCACCAACGAAGAACTGGGTCGCAAGATGCTGGCCGATTCCGGTCTGCCGATCATCTCGGCCGACACGATGGAAGAAGCCGCCCAGAAGGTCGTGGCTGCTGTCGCTGGCAAGTAAGGACAACTTTCGTTGCCGTCCGGCCGCAGCCGGGCGGGGCGACTAAAAGGACTAGCAAATGAGCATTCTGATCAACAAGGACACGAAGGTCATCACCCAGGGCATCACCGGCAAGACCGGCCAGTTCCACACCCGTGGCTGCCGTGACTATGCCAACGGCAAGAACGCGTTCGTTGCCGGCGTGAACCCGAAGAAGGCCGGCGAAGACTTCGAAGGCATTCCTATCTACGCCAGCGTGAAGGACGCCAAGGAACAGACCGGCGCCACCGTGTCGGTGATCTATGTGCCGCCCGCCGGCGCTGCTGCCGCCATCTGGGAAGCCGTCGACGCCGACCTGGACCTGGTGGTCTGCATTACCGAAGGCATTCCCGTCCGTGACATGATGGAAGTCAAGGACAAGATGCGTAAGCAGAACAAGAAGACCCTGCTGCTGGGACCGAACTGCCCGGGCCTGATCACGCCGGACGAAATCAAGATCGGCATCATGCCGGGTCACATCCACCGCAAGGGCCGCATCGGCGTGGTGTCGCGCTCGGGCACGCTGACGTACGAAGCCGTCGGCCAGCTGACCGCGCTGGGCCTGGGCCAGTCGTCGGCTGTCGGCATCGGTGGCGACCCCATCAACGGCCTGAAGCACATCGACGTGATGAAGATGTTCAACGACGATCCGGATACGGACGCCGTGGTCATGATCGGTGAGATCGGTGGTCCGGACGAAGCCAACGCGGCTTACTGGATCAAGGAAAACATGAAGAAGCCGGTGGTTGGCTTCATCGCTGGCGTGACCGCGCCTCCGGGCAAGCGCATGGGCCACGCCGGCGCGCTGATCTCGGGTGGTGCCGACACCGCCCAGGCCAAGCTGGAAATCATGGAAGCCTGCGGTATCAAGGTCACCAAGAACCCGTCGGAAATGGGCCGTCTGCTGAAGGCAATGCTGTAAGCAGCCAGGTCGACGCCGTGCCATGTGGCCTGTCTGGCACATCGCGCGGCGTGCCGTACCTGCGGGACTCGGGGTCGACCTGACGCCGCAAGCACCGCAAAACATTGCCCCCGTCCTTGTGGCGGGGGCAATGTCGTTCTGGCCTGGCAGATGTCCTAGGGTATATCCCGAGACATGAACCACGCCCGTTGAAACCGAATCGAAAGGTTCGTACGATAAATCTTCATGTCTGGTAGTTCAGACATCCGAAAGTCCGCAGTTGGCCGAATCCGGCAGCTTCCGCGGGCACGGAACATAACTTTGGAATTTCGAGGAGTCTAGCCGTGGAATTGTTGTCCAGCAGCACGTTCTGGATTGCGCTGGGGTCGATCATCCTGACCAATATCGTCCTGTCGGGCGATAACGCAGTGGTGATTGCGCTCGCATCGCGCAACCTGCCCCCCGCCCAGCAGAAGAAGGCCATTTTCTGGGGTAGCGCCGCCGCCATCATCATGCGGGTGGTGCTGACTGTGGCAGCCGTCAAGCTGCTGAGCCTGCCGTACCTGAAGATCGTGGGCGCCGTCCTGCTGGTCTACATCGGCGTGCAACTGCTGACCGGCGATGACGACGAAGATGGTCATGACGCCAAGGACAACATCTGGGCCGCGATCCGCACGATCCTGATCGCCGACCTGGTCATGTCGCTGGACAACGTGGTGGCCGTGGCCGCCGCCGCGCAGAAGGGCCCCGAGGGTAGCCAGCTGATGCTGCTGATCATCGGCCTGGGCCTGTCGATTCCGCTGATCGTCTTCGGCAGCACGCTGCTGCTCAAGGTGATGGAGCGCTTCCCGATCATCATCGTGCTGGGCGCCGCGCTGCTGGGCTACCTGGCTGGCGAAATGCTGGTCAGCGATCCGGTGGATGCCGAGTGGTTCCAGATTCACGTGCCGCACGCACACCTGGTGTTCGGCGTGATTGGCGCCGTGCTGGTCGTGCTGATCGGCAAGCTGATGCGCCGCCGTAGCGCACAGACCGCCTGACGACAGTATCGGGCAATACAGAAGTAGCATCGCGAGCCTGAAACGGGCGACCCACCACGGGTCGCCCGTTTTGTTTTTACAACACCGGAACTGCAGCGTCCGCGCCACGGACTCCTGCGGATTTCCAAACAATTCCCACATTTCTGTGGGAATTGTCCGAGGTCATTGGCGCCTCGCCAGTGTTCTCCCGATCATGACCCCAGCCACGCGCGGCTGAACTTCCAATTCAACACGTCGATTTCACGACGACAACGAAAGGGTCAATATGCAACGCAATCCGAACGCCATCCATCGCGGTGCCCACCGCGCCGCCGGCCGTGCGCAACACGGCTTCACGCTGATCGAACTGATGATCGTGGTGGCCATCATCGGCATCCTGGCGGGCATCGCCGTTCCGCAGTACCAGGACTATGTGGCGCGCTCGCAGTTCTCTGAAGGGGTCAACCTGGCGTCGGGGCAGAAGGCACCGGTGACGGAGGCTTTCTCCAACTCGGGCAGCTGTCCCAGCAACGCCAGTGGGGGAGCCGGCGGCATCCCGGCTTCGACCGACATATCCGGCAGCTACATCAGCAGCGTGCAGGTCGGGGGCACCGCCACCGACGCTGGCGGCTGCACGATCACCGCGAACTTCAAGGATAGTGGTATCGCCAAGGGCCTGACCGGCAAATCCGTGACGCTGACCATGGGCAACGCGGACAAGGGCTCGGTGACGTGGAAGTGCGAATCGTCGGCCGACAAGAAGTACTTGCCGCAGGCCTGCACCCAACTGACGAAGGCCGCGGCGGAATGAGCGCCAGGCCAGGCAGGTGAGGACGTGCCTGGCGGTGGCTAGCTGTGCCAACCCCGGGCGCGGTTCGGCGTGTTCCGAGCCGCGTCCGGGAAACCACTGAGCGCGGCAATTCGTATCGAATCGACTGCATCTGCCTGCGATTGCAACGATGTTTGCCGCCTTGTCCTGAATCAATCCGGAGGCGACGCGACTCCCCCGAAGATGGCCGTGCCGATGGCCCTGGCGGCTGCCGGCGCAATGCCATTCCAACAACTTCAGAAGGGGTCAACATGCATTACCAAAAGGGTCGCCACGCCGGCTTCACGCTGATCGAGCTGATGATCGTCGTCGCGATCATCGGCATCCTGGCGGCGATTGCCATTCCGCAGTACCAGGACTACATCGCACGGGCGCAGATATCCGAGGGGCTGACACTGGCGTCGGGGCAGAAGGTATCGGTAACGGAAACGTTCTCGCAATCCGGCAATTGCCCGAACAACGCCAACGAAATGGCAGATGGCATACCGGCTGCGGCCGATATCAACGGCAAGTACGTGGAGCGCGTGAACGTTGGCGGCACGGCCAATGACAAGGGCAACTGCACGATCATCGCGACATTCAGGCAGTCTGGCGTGTCCAAGGAGCTGAAAGGCAAGACCATGACGCTGACGATGGACAACGCGGACAAGGGCTCAATCAAGTGGAAGTGCGATTCAGACAAGATTGCGCAGCGTTTCCTGCCGCAGGCATGCAAGGGAGCAGCCAAGAAGGCTTGATGCAGGACATAGTCGCCCAGCATCGCGGGCCGGTCGATCCGGGCCGGTCCGTGCGTCCCAGATGGGGTGACCGAGGTGTGCGGGAGCGGTTCTGCCCCATCGGCGCAGGCCGCCACGCTATCATGGCGCCTTTGTCTCCTTGAGCCCCCTGCGCGCATGCCGCTGCACCGAGCCACGCTTCCCGCGACGGCAATTGTCGTTGCCTTCACCCTCCCGTTTCTGGTCTCGCGGCATACGCTGCCGCTGGCGACGTTCTTTGGCGAATGGACGGCGGCGCTGCTTGGCGTGGCGCTGGTGGCCGTGCTGGCGCTGGTGCGCGTCGATGTGTCGGGCTCGCGGCCACGCAAGGCGTTTCCGTGGGTGGTGGCCTTTCCGCTCTGGCTGATTGCGACCACGCTGCTGCAGGCGGCATCGGGCATGGCCGATGTCTCCGGCAGCCGCCTGACCACGCAAATGGTGCTGGCGCTGGGCGCGGCCGTGATGCTGGGCGCCTGGCGCATGGGCCAGGCATCGTCGGTGGATCGTCGGGCCAGCATCGTCGATGCGCTGGCCATCGCCTTTCTGGTGGCGGGGCTGCTGGGTACCCTGGCGCAGTGGGTGCAGGTCTTTCACATGGAAGACCAGGTATTCGGGCTGGTGTCGGAGTATTTCTACGACACCAACCGCCGGCTCTGGGGGAATCTGAATCAGCCTAACCATCAGGCGACACTCAATGGCCTGGCGCTGGCGGCTGCCATCTGGCTGGCAACGCGCAGCTGGCTGCAGTTTCCGTCCTGGCTGGTGGCAACGGCGTTGCTGGAAAGCGGCATCGTGCTGTCCGGGTCGCGAACCGGCCTGGTGCATGTCGGGCTGACGGCCGTCTACGCGCTGCTGGCGGCCGCCATGGCACGCGGCACGCCGCGCGGCGCCAGCCCGATGCATCGGGCCCCTGGCCTGGTCGCCGCTGCCGTGCTGCTGGTCGTGGGCATCGTGGTGCTGCAGCCGGCCATCAAGATGGCGGGGCAGGCGTTCGACTGGCGGTTGTTCGACACCGTGTCACAGTTGCAGTCGGGCAACCAGATTTCCTATCGCGGTGCACTGTGGTCACAGGCGCTGGCAATGTTCCATGCGCATCCGTGGCTGGGCGTTGGCTACGGCGAGTTTGGATGGGCGCAGTTCCAGGTGGCGTCGCAAGTGCAGGTGGTGGCGGAAATGTCGCTGCATGCGCATAACGCGATGCTTGATCTTCTGGCGAAGACGGGCGCGGTTGGCACCGTTGGTGTCGTGCTTGTGCTGGCGGCATGGTTCTGGCGTGTGATCCGTGACCGCATCTGGCGTGGCAACGCGGCCGAGCGAAGCATGGCGGTGCCGGTGCTGATCTGGCTTGCCATGCTCGTGGCGCACTCGATGCTGGAGTACCCGCTGCACTATGTGTATTTCTTTCTGCCGTTCTGCTTCCTGCTGGCCTGGGCGGAGCCGTCGGGCTTCGGCCGGCCGCTGCCACGTGGCGGCGCGATGGTGGCGAGTCTGGCGTTCGTGGCGGTGGCGGCGGTGGCGCTCGTCACACTGTGGCAGGACTACAAGCGCGTGGAGGCGCGGGAATATGCGAGCGACGCGCATCGCGATGCCTTGCCGATGCCCCGTTACTGGTTCCGCCAGCATGCTGCATCGGACGTCGCCGAGCATATGACCATCACCCCTGATAGCGCAGCCGGTCTGCTGCCGGGTCATGTCGACGCGTTGCACCTGCTGCCCACGCCCAACCTGATCCGCCGCAGCGCATGGCTGCTTGCACTGACTGGCGAGCAGGCGCGCGCCCGGCTCTGGATGGAACGTCTGCGCTATTACTACCAGGGGGATGAGGCGGCGCAGTTCGCCGCGCTATCGCGCGATTGCGATGCGCTGGGCGCCGATCGCCGCCCGCGCGAGTTCTGCGCGTGGGTGCACCTGCGCGTCCAGCGCGGTCAGCACCGCACGTCGCAGGTCAACTAGGACTGGATCAGCGTACGTAGCCCGGCGGAGGCGGGGGCGGATAGTACGGCTGGTAGTTGGGTGGTGGCATCGCTGCACGTGCGGGCGGTTGCGCTGTCACCATCTGCCCATAGACGGGCACGCGGTTGCCGCTGGCGTACATGCACTGGACATAGGCGGCGTCATACGCACGCTGCGAGCCGTAGCCAGCGTTGTACGAATTGCCGGCCCCGACCGCCGACCCCGTCAGCAGGCCGACGCCGGCGCCCACGGCGGCACCCTGGCCGCCACCGAACGCGGCGCCTGCCGCCGCGCCCAGCGCGGTGCCGACCACGGCGCTGCCCACGGCCGCCGCGTTGGCGTTCTGCTGCGGCGTGGTGCCGCCGACCTGCCCGAAGGCGAACTGCCGGCAGTTGTAGTCGTCACCGCGGAACTGGTCGAACGTCTTGGTGGTGCCCGGAAGCGCCATCACGCTCGGGCCCGAAGGCATCACCGCGCAGGCACCCAGGCCCAGCGATGCCGCGATCAGCAGACTCAACGAACGCAATCTCATGACGTAACTCCAGGTGCAGCAGGAACGGGCGCGGACGAAGAGGGTGCATGGGGCTGCTCGCGCTGCCAGCCGCCAGGGCATTCCTTCACATAAGGAAAATAGCCGTCGGGCCGGGCGCAGTGGTACCACCAGGCGTTAGGCGACGACCCATCGGTCACGGCCGGATTGCCGTCGCTGCCCTGTTCGATGTATTGCGGCGGTTCCGCCGGCGGCGCTGCCACGGCGGGTGATGGATAGTAGCCCGGATAGTAGCCGGGAGCGTAGTACGGGCCATATGGGTACCAGCCAGGGCCCCATCCCGGACCCCAACCCCAGCCGGGTCCCACATAGACACCGACACCCACGCGGGCATGCCCGCCGTGGTAATACCCATGGGCCAGCGTTGTCGTGCTGTACCCCGCCGCGCCCATCGCGGCCATTGCCAGAACAATCTGGCAGAGCTTGCGCCCGTTCATGATGTGTACCTCGAGTTCCTGCCAATGCTTAACGTCCGAACCTTGCAGTCGGACGACTGACGGCAACCGTCATGTCTTGCATTGAATATCAATTTGCCGCTGGCAGGGGCATTTCGGGACATCCGGAAATGTGACGTTACCTTTATTACGGGCGGGACGAACAAGGCCCAAGTGCCGGCACGGACGCGTGACGGGAGCGCGACACGGAGCTTCTGAATCGGAACATGCTGTTTCGGGACTGGCTTACGCCGCCACCCAATCCCCCGACTTCCCGCCATGCTTTTCCAGCAGCTTCACGTTGCCCATCACCATGCCCCGGTCCACGGCCTTGCACATGTCGTAGATCGTCAGCAGGGCCACCTGTACGCCGGTCAGGGCTTCCATCTCCACGCCGGTCTGGCCGTGGGTTTCGGTGCGCACCACGCAGGCGATGGTCGAGCTGGGTTCGTCGAGCGCGAAGTCCACTGCCACGCGGGTCAGGCCGATGGGGTGGCATAGCGGAATCAGGTCGGCTGTGCGCTTGGTCGCCATGATGGCTGCCACGCGGGCAATGCCGAGCACGTCGCCCTTCCTGGCGGTGCCGTCACGGACCAGCGCGAAGGTTTCGGGCAGCATCGTGATCGTGCCGGTGGCTACGGCTACGCGATGGGTGCTGGTCTTGTTGCCGACGTCGACCATGTGGGCCTGGCCGGCGGTGTCGAAGTGGGTGAGCTGACTCATGGCGGCAAAGGAAGGCTGGGGGAAAGGGGTGAACGGGGCGGTCGCAACGGGGCAGGGAACGTGGCCCAAAACAACGGTGGCCGGCGCTGGGGCTTGCCCGATGGGAACGGCATCCAGAGGCCGCTATCATAGCAACATGCCCAAGACATCCTGGCCTCGCCGCCTGCCCGTCCGGTCGAGTGCCCGCGCCCAGAAGCCCGCCGTGCCTGCCGTCCGTGCGTCACATCTGACGCGCGCAGTCGCGGCTGTGCTCGTGCTGACCATGGCGGCGCCCGCATGGCCGCAGGGGGCGTCCACCACGACCCCTGGCACAACGACAGCGCAGCCGGGCCGGACCAGTGCCGCTGCGGCTGCCAATGCGAAGCTGGCCACGGCCACATCGGGGGGATCGGCATCGCAAACCTCGCCGGTTTCGGCCCCCGTGCCCACCCTGAACAGCGCGGTCAGTGACCAGGTCTACGACAACCTCAACCGTAGCGTCCGCGCGGGCCAGAAATCGGAATTCGGCCTGCGTAGCGGCAATACGGTGGTGGAAAGCGCCGGCATCCAGTTGCCCGATCTGGGCGATCCGTCCACGGCGTCGTTGTCGCCGGATATGGAAAAGCGGCTCGGCGACCGCATCATGCGCAGCATCCGGCGCGATCCGGACTACGTGTCGGACGCCTTGCTGAACGACTACCTGAACGCGCTCGGCTACCGTCTGGTGCAGGCGGCCCGGCGCATGAACATTGCAGGCTCCAACGGGGCGGGTACGTTCGCCACCGGATTCGAGCTGTTCGGCGTGCGCGACCGTTCGATCAACGCATTTGCGATGCCGGGCGGCTATATCGGCGTGCATACGGGCCTGCTGGTCCAGTCCGATACGGAATCCGAACTGGCGTCGGTGCTGGGCCACGAAATCGGCCACGTCATGCAGCGGCACATCGCGCGCGGCATCACCAGCCAGGACCAGTCGATGTGGATTGCGCTGGCGTCGATGGTGCTGGCCGGCCTGGCTGCCACCAAGAGCGGCGATGCGGCGGCGGCCCTGGCGATGGGCGGGCAGGGCGCGGCCATTGCCAACCAGTTGTCGTTCTCGCGCGGCGCCGAACGCGAGGCGGATCGCGTGGGCTTCCAGATCATGACCGCCGCGGGCTTCGATCCGCAGGGCATGCCCGATTTCTTCCAGCGGCTGCAACGGGTGATGGGTATCTCGGACAATTCCGTGCCCGCCTACGTGCGCACCCACCCGTTGACGTCCGAACGTATCGCCGACATGCAGGATCGCGTGCGCCACGTGGTCGCGCACAAGGTTGGCAATACGCCCGACTATGAATTCGCCCGTGTGCGCGCTGCGGTGCTGCAGTCGCCCACGCCGAACGACCTGCGCAACCTGCTGGCCTCGTTCCAGGCGCAGTTGTCCAAGGCCCCGCCCATACGGCTGCCGGCGGTGTATTACGGCATTGCATTCGCCAGCCAGCAGCTGGGCCGGTTTGTCGATGCCGACAAGGCCCTGGCCGAGGCGCGGCGTCTGTACGGCACGATCCCGGGCGCCACGTCGGGTACGCCGATGCTGGATGTGATGGCCGTGGAACTGGCCCGCAGCGAGGGCCGCTCGCAGGATGCGCTCACGCAGGCGGCCGCCACGCTGAAGGCCTTCCCGCTATCGCACGCGGCCGCGCTGACCTATGCCGATACGCTGCTCGCCGCCAACAGGCTGGACGATGCAGTGACCTTCCTGCGCTCGCGCACGCGTGAGGAGACGGGCCGGTCGGAGTGGTGGGAATTGCTGGCGCGTGCCTATGCCGCGCAGGGCAAGCGGCTGCAGCAGCATCAGGCGCTGGCCGAGAAGTATGCGATGGACGGCTCGTACCAGGCGGCCATCGAACAGCTCCAGATCGCGCGCAAGGCCGGCGATGGCGATTTCTATACGCTGTCGGAAGTCGACGCGCGCCTGCACCAGTTGCAGCTTCAGTTCAAGGAAGACCGGCAGGACAACAAGGGCATGCCGAACTAGCGGCCGGGGGCGGCGTTACGCCGCCACTGGCGCCCGCACGAAGCCGAACCGCTTCGGCACTTCCGCCTCCACGATGGGCTCGATGTCGAGACCGCGCCCGGCATGGCGAAAGACGCCCAGCACCGCGCCGCATGCCTCGCCGTGCCAGTCGCTGGCCGTGCTGAAGGCGTCGAGATCGTGATCATGCAGCAGCGCCGCCTGCTCGCCTTCCACGCCATCCACAGTGCCGGACAGCAAGACGTTGCCGTGTTCGTCGGCAAAGCACGCCGCCGGCGTGAAGGCGCGGCCGGTGGACGTGGTCAGCGCACCGTTGTGCAGGCGCGCAATCCAGGGCGCGTACGCCAGCGATACGAACACACGTTGGGGGCCGTTCTGGAAATACCAGGCGCCGTGCCCATCGTGCGTGTAGTTGCGCTCGATAAAGCCGATCAGCGCCTCGTGGCGGATCGGGTCGCCAGACAGGCCGTGCTGCTGCGCGAACTCGTTGCGCATGCGCCATTGGCCGCGACGGTCGAGCGCCAGCCAGCCGAAGCAGTTGGGCACGTTCGGCCATCTCGCCATGGCTTGCTTGACCACTTCATCCATGGTGTCTCCTTTATTTGCCGATGCTGTCGAAGAAGCCCAGGATCCGCGTGGGCAGCCATTCGATATGCCCGGCCAGCGGCAGCAGCGGCAGCTGTCCCAGCAGGCCGCCACGCGGCGTCATGAAGCCGACGTGGCCGCCGTAAGCGGGCTGTTCCAGCTGTACGTCCGCGCTGACGTCGGCGGGGCCGGGCAGATGCGGGGCGGGCAGGAACGGGTCGTTGCGGGCATTGAGCACCAGCGTCGGAATGCGAATCTCGCCCAGGATGGGTTTGCTGGAGGCGCGCGCCCAGTAGTCATCGGTATCGCGAAAGCCGTGCAGCGGCGCCGTCACCACGTTGTCGAACGCGTACAGGTCGCGGCTGCGCAGCATGACCTCGCGGTCGAACAGGCCCGGAAACTGGTCGAGCTTGGCCAGCGACTTGCGCTTGAGCGTCTGCAGGAACATGCGCGTGTAGAGCATGTTGAAGCCGCTCGACAGCGCTGCGCCGCCGGCCGCCAGATCGAGGGGTGCCGAGATGGCTGCCGCGCCGCCCAGGAAGCTGGCGTCCCGGCCGTCCTCGCCCAGGAAACGCAGCAGCGCATTGCCGCCCAGCGAGATGCCCACGGCCAGCATCGGCCGGCCGGGCCCGGTGGCATGCAACGGGTCGCGCAGCCGGTGCAGTACCCAGCGGATCTCCGTGGAATCGCCCGAGTGGTAGAAGCGCGGCGCCTGGTTCAGTTCGCCCGAGCAGCCGCGAAAATGCGGGATGACCCCCGCCCAGCCGCGGTCGCGCAGCGCTGCCATCAGCGCCTGTGCGTAGTGGCTGCTGGAATCGCCCTCCAGGCCGTGGAACATCACCACCAGCGGCGAACCGGGCGTGGTCGGGTGCGTGGTCCAGTCGAGGTCGATGAAGTCGCCGTCCGGCGTGGTCCAGCGTTCGCGGCGGAACGCGATGCGTCGATGCCGCGTAAAGCGGGCCGGCAGGATGGTCTGGGCATGGCCGCCGCGCAGCCACCACGGCGTCTGGAACGCGTCGCCGAACAACGGCATGGCCGGCACGGCCGTCAATGCAGGGCCTGCCCCGGTGCGGCGGCCACGGCGGCCACCTGCACCGCGTTGGCCGGGCTGCAGTGGATATGGGCCAGGCGCCAGCCCTCGTGGTTCTGCATCAGCACGTAGGTGGTGTGCACGAACAGGTCGGCTTCCACACGGCCTTCGCCAAAGCGCAGCGCTTCGGTGACGTCGAAGATCGACACGCCCAGCGATGCATGGCTGCTGGTCTCGATGGCGTCGATCAGCACCGGCTGCTCTTCCAGCAGCTGCGCAAAGGCCTGGCGCAGGTTCTCATGGCCGATCAGACGCTGGCCGTCGGGCATCACGCAGGTGACCGAGTCCTCGTCCAGCCAGAGGCGCAGCGCGCCATCGGCATCGCGCAACTTCATGGCTTCACGGAAGGCCTCGACGATGTCTTCGGCGGAATCGAACAGGCGGGCGAAACGGGGCATGTTGGTTGGGTCAGGGACGGTGCAGGAGCTTGCGCAACTCGACGAACACCATTTCGGGTTCGATCTCCTTCAGGCAGCGCAGGTGGCCCAGCGGGCACTCGCGCTTGAAGCAGGGGCTGCACTCGAGTTGAAGCCACATGATACTCGCTGCCTGTGACAGCGGGGGCGTGTGGCGCGGGTCGCTGGAACCATAGACGGCCACCTGGGGCCGGTTCAGCGCGGCGGTCACGTGCATCAGGCCGGAATCGTTGCAGACCGCGGCTTCGGACAGCGCCAGCAGGTCCACGGCATCGTCCAGCGATGTCTGACCGCACAGGTTCCGCACGAACGGCGCGCCCTGCACGATCTCCCCAGCGATCTCGGCGTCCTTGCCCGACCCCAGCGTGACAATCTGCGCGTACGGATACGACCGGCGCAGCATCTGCGCCAGCGCGGCAAAGTGCGCGGCGGGCCAGCGCTTGGCCGGGCCGTATTCGGCACCCGGGCAGAACGCGATCACGCGCGTGCCGGGGGCGATGCCGAAGCGCTCGGCCGTGGCGGCCATGCGCGCCGGGTCCACCTTGAGACGCGGGTCGGGAATCGATTCGGGCAGCCGCGCGCCGGGCTTGAGCGCCAGGCGGGCGTAGTGTTCCACCATCGGCGGACGCTTGTCGCGCGGCGGATTGGCGTGGCGCACGTTCAGCATGCCGAAGCGCGCTTCGCCACGATAGCCGATGCGCAGCGGAATGCCGGCCAGGAACGGGATCAGCGACGATTTCAGCGAATTCGGCAGCACATAGGCCACGTCGTAGCCTTCGTGCTTGAGCTGCTGCGCGAACATCAGCCGCGCGCTGAGCTGCAGCTTGCCGTGTGCCAGGTCGCTCGGGAACACCTTGCTGATCTCGGGCATGCGCGCCAGAACCGGGGCCACCCATTTGGGCGCCAGGGCGTCGATGACCAAGCGCGGATGGCGAGCCTTGAGCAGCGCGAACAGCGGCTGCGCCATCAGCGCGTCGCCAATCCAGTTTGGGGCGATAACGAGGGCTTTTCTCATGTAAGTGGGTATTGCTTGGCCCTTTGTTGCGTGGCCCTGTTTTGCTTGCCCGGGCATGTCAACGCCCCGGGGCGCTGGGCGGCCCGGGGCGTCAGGTCGAAACGGCAGGAAGATGCGTGGGCCGCGCGGGTCAGTGGTGACCCTTCAGCACGGTGCCCGGCTTGAGCTTGTACACGGTGCCGCAGTACGGGCACTTCACTTCGCCCGTGTCCACCACGTCCAGGAAGACGCGGGGGTGGTAGTTCCAGGCCGGCGTGTTGCCGGTGGGGCAATGCAGCGGAATGTCTTCTGCGCCGATTTCGACGACGGTTGCGGTTTGCGTCATGGTCTTGCGGTTGTCTTGCAGGGATGGATTGGTGTTCTGCGGATGGCGCCGGATCAGACCGGCGTCAGCCGCTTCCTGTACGTCTCGTCGGTGCCGCCCACGGCCGCGAAGAACGCTTTGTGCGCGCAGTACCTCTGGCCGCGCCCGATGCGCTTCCCGCGTATCTTGCCGTCGCGATCTGCCATCGACATGGCCTGTCCCGACGCACCAACAAAAGTCGTAAAGGCGCCATTGTAAGCCGGGGGGCCTTGCGTGCCAACGCGGCGCGGCACACACACCGTTCTACAATCGCACCTTCTTTCCCGACCTGCGCGCCCTTCGTTCCCAGTGTCCCAGTCCGCTCCCACCCCTCTCGACCCTGACGAACCCGCCGGCGGCGACCGCTGGCAGGACGCGCTGGGGGCGCTCGAGGCACTGGCCGGCGGCGAGCCGGCCCCGGGCGCCACTGGCGCTGGCCGCCGCCTGCTGTGGGCGCTGACGCTCGATGCCGACGGCGAGATCGGCACCATCGAGCCGATGGAGCAAAGCTGGGGCGCGCGTGGCTGGACGCGCCCGCGCCCCGTGACGCTGGCCCGCGTGGCTGACGACGATTCCCTCCCCCCGTGGGATGCCCGCGTGGCGCGCACGATCCGGCGCGACAGCTCGCGCAACCGGCGCCTGGTGCTGGACCGCGCCGCCGCCATCATGGCGCTGGTCGGACACCCGGCCGTGGTGCTGGCCCACGCGCCTACCGTACCGATGGAGGTGCTTGAGGCTGCACCTGCGCTGGAGGCTGTGCGCGAAGGCGACCGGTTTCAGCTGCGCATCGTGCCGCCGATGCGGGCGCCGAAATCGATGGAGGACTTCCTGCCGGCCGCCGCGAAGCAGGAAGCCGAAGCCTTGCGCCAGGTCACGGTACTGCAGGACGGCGCGCGCCGCCTGCGCGTGATCCGCTTCACACCCGCCCAGCAAGAAGCCGCCAAGCTGATTGCCGGCGGCCTGACCGTTCCGGCCACGGCGCAGGCGCGCCTGGACAGCACGCTGCGGGTGCTGGCGGGCCAGTTCCAGATCCACGCCGACAGTTCGGGCGAAGCGCGCGAGCGCGACCCCGAATCGCGGCTGCGGGCCGAAGTGGCGCCCGTGGGACGCGGCATCAGCCTGCGCCTGGTGGTGACGCCGCTGGGGCCGACTGGCCCCCGGCTGGCCCCGGCGCATGGCCGCGCCCAGCTGATGGCGACGATCGGGGGCGACACGCTGGTCACGTATCGCGATCTCGCTGCCGAGCAGGCCCACGTGGCCGAGGTGTTCGATGCGCTGCCGTTCCTGGTCCAGCAGGCGCCAGCCAGCGGCGAGCACAGCTGGACGCTGGACGATCCCGAAGACGCGCTGACCGTGATCGAGACCTTGCCGGGGCTGGCAGGCGTGATCGACCTCGAATGGCCGCGCGGCCGGGAATTGCGCGTGCTGTCGGCCGATCTGCCGCAACTGGCGGTCAGCGTCGAAACCGGCAGCGAGTGGTTCAAGCTGGTGGGCGAATTGCACGTGGCGGAAGGCCTGGTGCTGTCGCTGGAAAAGCTGGTGGCCTGGGCGCACGGGCACGCGGGCCGCTTTATCGCGATGGAGCATGGCGTGTACGTGGCCCTGACGCGCCAGCTGCGCGAGCGCCTGCGCGACCTGGCGGCCGTCGGCGACGGCGTGCGCGATGGCATCCGCGTGCCGCTGGTGGCCACGCCCTGGCTCGACGACGTACTGGCCGGCGTGGGCATCGATCCAGACGCGCATTTCCGGACACGCGTAAAGCGGCTGCGCAGCGCGCGCGAGTCCGATGCCCCGGTGCCGGCCACGCTGGCCGCCGATTTGCGCGCATATCAGGTGGAGGGATATCGCTGGATGATGTCGCTGGCCGAGGCGGGTTTCGGCGGCTGCCTGGCCGACGACATGGGCCTGGGCAAGACGCTGCAATCGCTGGCCGTGCTGCTGGCGCGCGCGGCCGGCGGCCCGGCGCTGGTGGTGGCGCCCACGTCGGTATGCGGCAACTGGGCGGCAGAGGCGCGACGCTTCGCGCCCGCGCTGCAGGTGCATGTGTACGCCGAAGGCGACCGCACGGCCATCGTCGGGCAGGCCGGCGCGCACGATCTGGTGATCGTCTCGTACAACCTGCTGCAACAGGCGCGCCGCGCGTTCTGCGAGCGGTCCTGGCATACGGTGGTGGCGGACGAGGCGCAGTCGTTCAAGAACCCGTCGTCGCGGCGCGCGCAGGCCATGTTTGCGCTGCAGTCCGACTGCCGTATCGCGCTGTCCGGCACACCAGTGGAAAACCGCCTGGCGGAACTGTGGGCCGTGATGCGTTTCTGCAATCCGGGCTTGCTGGGGTCGCTGGCGCGCTTCAACGAACATTTTGCGAATCCGATCGAACGCAACGGAGCACGTGACCCGCGCGCCCGCTTGCGCCGCATGATCGCGCCATTCGTGCTGCGCCGGACCAAGGCGCAAGTTCTGGACGAATTGCCATCCCGCACGGAACTGGTGATCCGCGTGGCCCCCGAGCCGGCCGAGGCCGCGCACTACGAGGCGCTGCGCCGCCAGGCGCTGTCCGAGGCCGAACGCGCGTTGTTGCGGCCGCAGAAGGACCGCAGGGCACGCGCCACGCTGCCCGAGCCGCAGGCGCGCATCCACGTGCTGGCGCAACTGATGCGCATGCGCCGCGCGGCCTGCGATCCGAGGCTGGTGACGCCCGAGACCGGCCATCCCGGTGCCAAGGTGCGTGCCTTTGCCGAACTGGCAGCCACGCTGGCGGCCAACGGCCACAAGACGCTGGTGTTCAGCCAGTTCGTCGATTTCCTGCAGTTGCTGCGCCAGCCGCTGGACGAGGCGGGGCTGGCGTGCCAGTACCTGGACGGCGCCACGCCCGCCGCCGAACGCACCAAACGCGTGGCGGCCTTCCAGGCCGGCGAGGGCGATGTGTTCCTGATCAGCCTGAAGGCCGGTGGCTTCGGCCTGAACCTGACCGCGGCCGATTACGTCGTGATCGCGGACCCGTGGTGGAACCCGGCCGCCGAAGACCAGGCGATGGGCCGCGCGCACCGCATCGGCCAGCAGCGGCCGGTGACGGTCTACCGGCTGATCACGGCCGGCACGATCGAGGAGCGCATCGTCGATCTGCACCAGGGCAAGCGGGCGTTGGCCGAAGGGGTGCTCGACGCGTCTGCCGACGAGGCCACGGGCCGCGACGTGCCGCTGCCCGATATCGACGAACTGGTGGGGCTGCTGCGGCGCTGAGCGTCGACTTCGCCGGATGTTGTCTGCTCTCTACCGCATCGCGGGAGAGGAGGCGGGGGAGAGGGCAGGCCGGGCCAAATCTGACGTGTCTGCACCAAACGGTATACAAATTGCTCCCGAATTTGGTGCGGATGCACATTCGCAGGTCGTTCTCGCAAGGTGGGTTTTTGCGGCGCAGCAGGGGTGAGATGCACCTGGCCCCTCCCCCAATCCATATCCAGCAGGCGGAGGATGGGAATCAGCCGCATGTCTGCGCCTGCTGTTGCGGTGCATCCAGCCTTGGCACAAATACTGCCTTGAGATTCTGTGGATTCGGAATATAGTATACCGAGTCGTTTGATCCCGACGCGTTGCTTCCAACATGCCCCCACAGGTTCGGCCAGATGTCGTGCGCCGCGCCCATGACAACAACGGAGCCACTGTGACCCTGCCTGACCCCGTGCCGGCCGATCCGTCCCGGCCAGATGTCCGCTGGATGCCTGCCCACATTGCCGCCGCGCAACTGGCGCGTGGAGAAACCACGGCGCTGGCACTGGTCGAATCGTGCCAGGCGGCCTGGGATGCCCATCATGGTCAGGTCAATGCGATCGTGCTGGCCGACTTCGAGGCGGCCCGCGAGGCGGCCTTGCAGAGCGATGCACGCCGTCAGGCCGGGCGCTCGCGCGGGCCGCTCGATGGCGTGCCGTTCTCGATCAAGGAATCGTTCGACGTGGCCGGCTGGCCCACCACGTGTGGCGTGCCGGGGCGTGCCGATCATCGCGCCGGGGCCGATGCGGTGGTGGTGGAGCGCCTGCGGGCGCATGGCGCCGTGCTGCTGGGCAAGACCAACGTGCCGCTGGGCCTGCGCGACTGGCAAAGCTACAACGCGGTCTACGGCACCACGCGCAATCCGCACGATCTGTCGCGCACGCCGGGCGGGTCGTCCGGCGGCAGCGCGGCGGCCGTCTGTGCCGGCATGAGCTATTTCGATATCGGCTCGGATATCGGCTCGTCGCTACGCAACCCGGCGCATTACTGCGGCGTGTTCTCGCACAAGAGCAGCCACGGCATTGTGCCGCTGCGCGGCCATGGCAACGCGCGGGCCGGGTTTGCCGAACAGGACATCAACGTGGCCGGCCCCGTGGCCCGCAGCGCGCGCGACCTGGAGCTGGTGCTGCGCGCCATCGTGGGACCCGATGCCGCCGACGCGCCCGCGTGGCAGCTTGACCTGCCGCCGTGCGACCACACGCGCCTGGCCGATTTCCGCGTGGCCGTGCTGCCCAGCCATCCGCTGGCCGAAGTCGACGCCGCGGTCAGTGGCGCCATCGAGCAGCTCGGGCACCAGCTGGAGGCGGCTGGGGCGCAGGTTGCCTGGAACGTCCGGCCCGACTTCGACGCCGCGCAGTTGTGGCGCATCTACGTGCTGCTGTTGCGGGCGACGACGTCGTTCCATATGGATGACGCCGCATTTGCCGACGCGCTGGCGCGTGCCGGCGACCCCCACGGCGACGACGCCGACTACGCCTCGCTGCAGTTCACCGGGGCCGCGTTGAGCCACCGGCACTGGCTGCTGATGCAGCAGGCCCGCGAAGCCTTCGCGCGCGCCTGGAACCGGTTCTTTGGCGACTTCGACGTGTTGCTGTGCCCGGCGGCATCCACCACGGCCTTTGCGCTCGACGAACAGGGCGAGCCGTGGCAACGCACGATCCAGGTCAACGGCCAGCCGTGGCCGCTGACGTCGCAACTGTTCTGGGCCGGCCATTCTGGGCTGTGCGGCCTGCCATCGACGGTGGCGCCGATCGGCCCCGCGCGCGATGGCCTGCCGGTGGGCGTGCAGATCGTGGCCCGCCGCTACGGCGACCTCACGTCGCTGCGTTTTGCCCAGTTGCTGGAAGACGCTGGCCACGGATTCCGGCCACCGCGCATCGCTTCATCGCCGAATCGTTAATTCACGACATCGCTGCATCGCAAAATCGCTAAAAGGGGAGGGCGATCATGCTGGACTGGTTCAAGGAGTTGTCGCGCGCCGAGCGCAAGGGGTTCTACGGGGCGTTCCTGGGGCATGCGGTCGACGTGTTCGACTTCATGATCTATTCGTTTTTGATTTCGACGCTGCTGGCGCAGTGGGGCATGAGCAAGTCGATGGCGGGCGCCATCGTCACGTGGACGCTGGTGTCGTCGCTGGTCGGCGCCGTTGGCGCGGGCCTGCTGGCCGACCGCTTTGGCCGCGTGCGCGTGCTGCGCTGGACCATCCTGGTATTCGCGGTGTCCTGCTTCCTGTGCGGCATCGCCAATTCGCCAGAACAGCTGATGGTATTCCGCATGCTGCAGGGCCTGGGCTTCGGCGGGGAATCGTCGCTGTGCATGGTGCTGGTGACCGAGCTGATCCGCAATCCGGCGCATCGCGGCAAGTACTCGGGTTTTACGGCCAGCAGCTATTCGTTTGGCTGGGGCGGCGCAGCCATCGCCTATGCCATCACGTTCAACCTGTTCGAGCCCGAAGTGGCGTGGCGCGTCTGCTTCTTCCTGGGCATCCTGCCGGCGCTGGTGGTGGTCTACCTGCGCCGCAACCTGGAGGAGCCCGAAGTCTTCCTGAAAAGCCGCGCCGAACGCGGCAAGGTCTCGGCCTCTGCCGACCTGGCGCGCGTGTTCCGCAAGCCGCTGCTGAAGAAGACACTGCTGTGCAGCCTGCTGTCGGGCGGCATGCTGGGCGCCTACTACGCCATTGCCACCTGGCTGCCGACGTTCCTGAAGACCGAGCGCGGACTGTCCGTATTCGGCACCAGTTCGTACCTGGCCGTGACGATCCTGGGTTCGCTGGTCGGCTACGTGGCCGGCGCCTATGCCACCGACCGCTGGGGCCGGCGCCTGACCTATATCGCGTTTGCCGCCGGCGCTTTCGTGATGGCGATGATCTACATGGTGATTCCGGTCTCGAACACGTCGATGCTGTTCCTGGGCTTTCCGCTCGGGGTGCTGATGCAGGGCGTGTTCTCGGGTATCGGCGCCACCATTTCCGAGTCGTACCCGAGCGGCGTGCGGGCCACCGGCTACGGTGTGGCGTACAACCTGGGCCGTGTGATCGGCTCGTTTTTCCCGCTGGCCGTGGGGTGGCTCAACAGCGGACGCACGTCGCTGGCGCTTGCCATCGCCATGGTGGCCGGGGTCGGCTACGCGCTGGTGATGGTGTCCGCGGCGTTGCTGCCCGAGACCTCGGGCATCGACCTTGGCCAGGCCGGTGGCGGCGACGACCATGACGACGCCACCGAGCCGGCAGGCGCCACGGCCGCAACGGCGCTGGCGCCGGTTGCGCCGGCCGGCAAGCCCGCATGACTTGATCCGGGCGGGTCTGGGCCAACCCGCATCTGCCTGGATCTGCCTGGACCTGCGTGGCCGGATGCTGGCCGGATTGCCATGTGACGGCGGCGCTTTGACCTCGAAACAACAGTCGCGCCGCCCGCAATTAAGCCGCTGCTTACCAGCGGCACTGGCGGCCCTATAATGGCTGCTCCGCCATCGGCCACGCGTCCCGCGTGGCCGATGGTCCTTCCTGACGGCAATGCCGCACAAGACGGCCTGCCGTACCGTCTCTTCTCATCTCGCCATGACACCCCGACAGTCGTCCCCGGTGTGGTTGCGCCTCTGGCATCGCTTTGCCGAGGTGGAGCGCAACGCCTTTCTCGACGGCGCGCGATTTTTCGCGCCCTCGCTGCCCGCGGTATTTTCCTGGGGCCTGGTCACCGGGGTGGCAATGAGCAAGTCGGCGCTGACCGTGCCGGAGGCCATCGGCATGTCGCTGCTGGTCTACGCGGGGTCTGCCCAGCTTGCCGTGCTGCCGCTGTTCGCGGCGGGCATGCCGATCTGGACGGTCTGGCTCACGGCGGCAGTGGTCAACCTGCGCTTCGTGATCTTCAGCGCCGCGCTGCAGCCGCACTTCAACTACCTGCCGGGCTGGCGCCGCACGCTGCTGGGCTTCTTCAATGGCGACCTGCACTTCGTCTATTTCATGCAGCGCTATGCCGAGCCGGGCTACGCGCCGGGCAAGGAAGGGTACTTCTGGGGCATGGCGCTGATCAACGGCGCCACGTGGCAGGTGTCGTCGATCATCGGCATCCTGCTGGCAAGCCTGTTCCCGGACAGCTGGGGCCTGGCGCTGGCGGGCACGCTGGCGCTGATCCCGGTGATGATCGCGACAATCAATTCGCGCTCGACGCTGATGGCCGTGGTGGTGTCGGCGGTGGTGGCGCTGCTGTGCTTCGACCTGCCATACCGTCTGGCGCTGGTGATTGCCGTGGTGGCCGCGATTGCCGCCGGCATGGCCAGCGACGAGATGGCAGCGCGCGCCACGCTGAAGGGTATCCGCGCCCGCAAGGGCCGCCAGCCAACCGGAGACCAGGCATGAGCCATCTCGATACCTGGATCGCCATCCTCGGCATGACCGTGGTGACCGTGTTCTCGCGTGCGCTGTTCCTGATGGCGGGCGAGCGCGTGACGGTGCCCGACCGCATCCAGCGCGCGCTGCGCTATGCGCCGGCCGCCGCGCTGGCGGCCATCATCCTGCCCGACCTGCTGACCTTCGAAGGGCACTTCACGATCGCGCCGGGCAACGACAAGCTCATGGCGGGCATTGCCGCCACGGTCTGCTATGTGCTGACCAGACGCATGGTCGGGATGATCGTGGTGGGCATGGCGGTGTACACCGCGCTGCGGCTGCTGGGCTAAACGGCCTGCGCCTCGTGCCCGGCGGGCTCGGCCAGGATGCCGCCCAGGCGCGTCAGCAGGTGGGCGAGCTGGGCCTGGGTGCTGGTGCCGGTCTTGGTGAATATCGCCTTCAGTTGCGAACGGGCGGTCTCGCGCTTGATCCCCAGTTGCATGCAGGCATCCGGCAGGCCGATGCCGGTGTTCAGCAGCATCGCAAGCCGGTTTTCGGCGGGCGTCAGTCCGTACAGATCGCGCAGCACGGCCGGCACCGCGCGCGGCGGGCCCTGGTTCTCGTGGATGGAAACCAGTACCGGCTGCCCTTCCCATTCCGAAGACAGGTAGAGCGCAGGGGTCAGGGCTACGGCCACGATCTGCGCCGCGCGGCCATCGGCGCCAATGGCCTGGATGGCCTGGGCTGGCTGCAGCGAGTTGGGGTCGCACAGCGATCGCACGACATCTTCGAAGGGGCGCGACAGGCGCCACCCGCTGCCCTTGCCGTCGGCGGCGTCGCCGGGCAGCAGCCGGCGCGGCCACGGTTCGCCGGCCGCGTTGGACAGCAGGACCTTGCCCGATTCCGCGAACACCACCACGCCGAACGGCAGGCGATTCAGCAGGTCTGCCGAGACATGGCCCTGCGCCGCCACCGCGTGCGTGCGGTCGCGCAGGATCATGGCCTCGCGCAGATGCGGAATGGCCCAGTCCAGCGCGCGGGCGTCGGCCTCCGAATAGCCGTCCTCGCTGGCCGGGCGCTGGAGCGCCAGATAGATCTCGTGCGTGGGACGGCGGTCCACCAGGCAGGCCATGACCGATCTCAGGCCAACGTCGTCGAGCGCCTGCCCGCGAAATGCCTGGTCGGGCGCGGTGGCGCGGGTGGTGTCGCGCCGGTCGATATGCCAGCCGCCAACCGGCATCGACCCGGATACCGGCATGCCGCTGTGCAGCCGGTAGGGCGGTGGCAGGATGGCGAGGTTGTCAGGGGCACGGTTGACCATATGGCGTACCTGCACGGTCTGCTGGCTGGTATCCAGAACCAGCAACGACGCCTGGATGCTGCCGCTTTGTTCGCACAGCGCGTGGAGACTGCGTTGCCACGCAAGGGGGTCGAACACGCCCAGATAGAGGCCACGAATGGTCTCATGCATGTCAGATGCGTTCATTACGTTACTTCCTCTGTCCTTCTTGACGGCGGGCACGCGAACGAGGGGTGCCGCCATGCATCGCGACCTGCGGTGGGGTCGACGTGGTTGCCGCGTGCCAGGGGCTGCTGCGCGGATTCGCGAGCAGGGGACGGTGGGGCGGGTTCAGCCTCCGTCCAGCGTGGCCGCGAGCTTCGTCAGCAGGTGGGTGAATTGCGCCTGGCTCGTGCAGCCGGTCTTCAGGAAGACGGCCTTGAGCTGGGTGCGCGCGGTCTCGTGGCGAATGCGCATGTGACGGGCCGCCTCGGGCAAGCCTTCGCCCGTTGCCAGGCGCGCCGCGAGACGCGTTTCGGCCGGCGTCAGCCCGTAGAGATTGCGCAGCACGGTGTCCAGCAGTACCGACGGCGCACCGGCCTCGTGCACCACCACCAGTGCCGCCGGCTGCTGCCACTGCGAGGCAAACGCATGCGTGGGCGGCAGCGGCAGGACCAGGACTTCGGCATGGTTGCCGTGATCGTCGCTGGCGCGCGCCGCTTGCGCGCCAAGTGGATTGCCGGGATCGCAGGCTGCCTGCACCATGTCGGCAAAGGGCCGCGACAGATGCCATGCCGTGGTCTTGCCCGATGGTTCCAGGCGGCGTGCCCAGCGTTCGCCGGCCATGTTCGCCAGCAGAAGGTGCCGGTCGGGCGCGTAGACGCCCACGGCGAAGGCCAGCCGTTCCAGCAGGCGGGCAGAGATCGAGGCCATGGTCGACAGCGCCAGCGTGCGGTCGCGCATGGCAATGGCGCTGCGCATGTGCGGGACGACCCAGTCGAGGCGGCGCGTGTCCTCGCCCGAGAAGGCGTCCTGGGACAGCGCGCGCTGCATCGAGAAATACACCTCGTAGTGCGGCTGGCGTTCCACCAGGCAGGCCACGTACGAGCGCAGGTCGAACCGATTGAAGAAATCGCGATAGAACGGATGTCGCGCCATGGCCTGGGGACCCAGGTCGCGCGCGTCGATGTACCAGGCGCCCGGCACCAGCCGGGGCGCGAAGGCCTTGGCCGGGTCGATGGCCTGGAAATCGCTTTCATAGGCGGTGAACAACTCCGCCACGGGATTGACTACTTCGTTGACCGTTACCTGGTCGCGCACCGTGTCCCAAACCATCATCGATGCATGCGCCGTGTCGGCGATCTCGGTCAGCGTGCGCAGGCTCTGCTGCCATGCGGCGGGATCGAGAATGCCTTCATACAAGCCACGGATAGCGCCGTGGATGGCGGCTTGTTCCATCTGACTACCCCCTTGCATTCACCACGTCTGTTCCTTCCCGCGTGTCCGTCGCGCACGTCCGCGGAAATGGTGGCACCAGTCTGAGCCGGCTGTTGTCTCGCGTCATGATGTACTAAAACTATCAAAAGTAGTTCGAGTGTCTGACTGAGCGTACGTTTAGTACATTAAGGCGTACATTACCGCATGCTGCCGCGATGTTGTTAAGACAATGACCCCTCCTAAAGTAGGGGTATGACGGGCGGCCGTGTGACGCACGGAGAGTCCGGGCGGCGGAAGGCGCAAATCCGTAACGACGATCAGGTAAAATGGCGGTTTTCCCGACTTCTGTGGACGGCTGTATGCCGTCCCCGTCCCCGCTCTTATCGCCATGACCTCTGTCCTGCGTCTTACCGATCTCATTTCCCAAGGCAAACTCTCCGGCAAGCGTGTGTTTATCCGCGCCGACCTGAACGTGCCGCAAGACGACGCAGGCAACATCACCGAGGACACGCGTATCCGCGCGTCGGTGCCTGCCATCCAGGCCTGCCTGGAAGCTGGTGCGGCCGTGATGGTGACATCACATCTGGGCCGCCCGACCGAGGGCGAGTTCAAGCCCGAAGATTCGCTGGCCCCGATCGCCACGCGCCTGTCGGAACTGCTCGGCAAGCCGGTAAAGCTGGTGCAGAACTGGGTCGACGGCGTGGAAGTGGCGCCCGGCCAGGTGGTGCTGCTGGAAAACTGCCGCGTCAACAAGGGCGAGAAGAAGAACAGCGACGAGCTGGCCCAGAAGATGGCCAGGCTCTGCGACGTCTACGTCAATGACGCCTTCGGCACCGCGCACCGCGCCGAAGCCACCACCCACGGTATCGCCAGGTTCGCGCCGATCGCCTGCGCCGGCCCGCTGCTGGCCGCCGAGATCGACGCGCTGGGCCGCGCGCTGGGCCAGCCGGCGCGTCCGCTGGTAGCCATCGTGGCCGGCTCGAAGGTATCGACCAAGCTGACCATCCTGAAGGCGCTGGCCGACAAGGTCGACGGTCTCGTGGTCGGTGGCGGCATCGCCAACACGTTCATGCTGGCCGCCGGCCTGAAGATCGGCAAGTCGCTGGCCGAGGCCGACCTGGTGGGCGACGCCCGTGCCATCATCGACATCATGGCCGCCCGCGGCGCATCGGTGCCGATTCCGGTGGACGTGGTCTGCGCCAAGGAATTCAGCGCAACGGCTGCCGCCACGGTCAAGGACGTCAAGGACGTGGCCGACGACGACATGATCCTGGATATCGGCCCGAAGACCGCCGCCATGCTGGCCGACCAGCTCCAGGCCGCCGGCACCATCGTCTGGAACGGCCCGGTGGGCGTGTTCGAATTCGACCAGTTCGGCAACGGCACCAAGGTGCTGGCCGAAGCCATCGCCACGTCGAAGGCGTTCTCGATCGCCGGTGGCGGCGACACGCTGGCCGCCATCGCCAAGTACGGCATTGCCGACCGGATCGGCTATATCTCCACCGGCGGCGGCGCCTTCCTGGAGTTCCTGGAAGGCAAGAAGCTGCCGGCGTTCGAAGTGCTGGAACAACGCGCTGCAGGCTGAAGCCCGCACGGGCTGGCGGCGCGAGCCGGCCGGCCCGGCGCCAGTTGCCCCTGAAGCCCGCAAGCCCATAAGCAGCCAACCCCAGGAAACCGCCCGCATGACCCGTTCCACCAAGATCGTTGCCACGATTGGCCCCGCATCCAGCTCGCTGGAAGTGCTGACCCGCATGATCGGGGCCGGTGTCGACGTGGTGCGCCTGAATTTCTCGCACGGCACCGCGCAGGACCATATCGACCGCGCCGCGCTGGTACGCGAGGCCGCCACGGCCTGCGGCCGCGAGGTGGCAATCATGGCCGACCTGCAGGGGCCCAAGATCCGCGTGGGCAAGTTCGAGAACGGCAAGGTCACGCTGAAGGCCGGCGATGCGTTCGTGCTGGACTCCACCTGCGAGACCGGCACCCAGGAGCGCGTGGGGCTGGACTACAAGGACCTGCCGCGCGACGTGGGCCCGGGCGATGTGCTGCTGCTCAATGACGGCCTGATCGTGCTGGTGGTGGACCGCGTGATCGGCAGCGAGATCTTCACCACGGTGCGCGTGGGCGGCGACCTGTCGAACAACAAGGGCATCAACCGCCAGGGTGGCGGCCTGTCGGCGCCGGCGCTGACCGCCAAGGACATGGAGGACATCAAGACCGCCATGGCCCTGCACGCCGACTACGTGGCCGTCAGCTTCCCGAAGAACGCCACCGACATGGAAATGGCGCGCCAGCTGGCCAACGTGGCCGGCCAGCCGCACAACCACAAGGCGCGCATGATCGCCAAGATCGAACGCGCCGAGGCCATCCGCCCCGGTGTGCTCGAGGAAATCCTGAACGCATCGGACGGCATCATGGTGGCCCGCGGCGACCTGGCCGTGGAAGTGGGCAACGCGGCCGTGCCGGCGCTGCAGAAGCGCATGATCCGCCTGGCCCGCGAGGCCAACAAGCTGACGATCACGGCCACCCAGATGATGGAAAGCATGATCGTCAACCCGGTGCCGACGCGCGCCGAGGTGTCGGACGTGGCAAACGCCGTGCTGGATGGCACCGACGCCGTGATGACGTCGGCCGAGACCGCCGCCGGCCGCTATCCGGTGGAAACGGTCGAAGCCATGGCCGCGATCTGCCTGGAAGCCGAGAAGTCCGAGGTGGTGCAGCTCGACACCGATTTCCTGAACCAGACGTTCTCGCGCATCGATCAGTCGATTGCCATGGGTGCGCTGTTCACGGCCTATCATCTAGGCGTGAAGGCAATTGCCGCGCTGACCGATTCGGGCGCCACTGCTTTGTGGATGAGCCGTCACCGCATCCATGTGCCGATCTATGCCATGACGCCGAACCTGGCGTCGCAGCGCAAGATGCAGCTCTACCGCAATGTGGTGCCGCTGCCGCTGCAGTCGAGCACCGACCGGGACGAGGCGCTGGAACAGGCCGAGGAACTGCTGCTGGCACAGGGTGCCGTGCAGCATGGCGATTTCATTGTGCTGACGATTGGCGAGCCGATGGGCCAGGCCGGCGGCACGAACACGCTGAAGATCGTGAGGGTCGGCAGCAAGTTCAAGTAAAGAGATGACGTCCGATGTGGTGCGCTGCACGGACGGCGCACCGCGGATGCGCGAACCTGCCCGGCGCAGCATCGAAAAAATACTAGATACCGTTTTTTTATTCAGGAGTTAGACATGCCACTCGTATCCATGCGCCAGCTGCTGGACCATGCCGCCGAGAACAACTATGGTCTGCCGGCCTTCAACGTGAACAACCTCGAACAGGTCCAGGCCATCATGCAGGCCGCCGACGAGGTCAACGCCCCGGTGATCATGCAAGCCTCGGCAGGTGCGCGCAAATACGCTGGCGAGCACTTCCTGCGTCACCTGATCGAAGCCGCCGTGGAAGCCTACCCGCACATCCCCGTGGTGATGCACCAGGATCACGGCCAGTCGCCGGCGATCTGCCAGGCCGCCATCGACCTGAACTTCTCGTCGGTGATGATGGACGGTTCGCTCAAGGAAGACGGCAAGACCCCGTCGGACTACGAATACAACGTCGACGTGACCCGCAAGGTCGTGCAGATGGCCCACGCGCTGGGCGTGACCGTGGAAGGCGAACTGGGCTGCCTGGGCTCGCTGGAAACCGGTGAGGCCGGCGAGGAAGACGGCATCGGCGCCGAAGGCAAGCTCGACCACTCGATGCTGCTGACCGATCCGGAGCAGGCTGCCGACTTCGTCAAGGCCACGCAGCTGGACGCACTGGCCATCGCCATCGGCACGTCGCACGGCGCGTACAAGTTCACGCGCAAGCCCACGGGCGACATCCTGGCCATCGGCCGTATCAAGGAAATCCACGCCCGCATCCCGAACACGCACCTGGTGATGCACGGTTCGTCGTCGGTGCCGCAGGAACTGCTGGCCGAGATCCGCCAGTTCGGTGGCGACATGAAGGAAACGTACGGCGTGCCGGTGGAAGAAATCCAGGAAGCCATCAAGTACGGCGTGCGCAAGATCAACATCGACACCGACATCCGCCTGGCGATGACCGGCGCGATCCGCCGCTTCTTCGTGGAAAACCCGAGCAAGTTCGACCCCCGCGAATACCTGAAGCCGGCCCGCGAAGCCGCCAAGCAGGTTTGCAAGGCCCGCTACATCGCCTTCGGTTGCGAAGGTCAGGCCAGCAAGATCAAGGCCGTGTCGCTGGTCGACATCGCCGGCCAGTACAAGTCGGGCAAGCTCGCCCAGGTCGTGCAGTAAATCGTTTCGCCGCCCCGCCCGCCCAGCGCGCGGGGCGTTCGTACTTCATGGGGCTTCGCCAACCGCACGAAGCCCCGCTTGTTTTCAGCCGCAGCCGCTTTCACACCATGTCTGACGCCCTCTACGAATCTTCCATCCAGTCCCTGCCGCTGCTCGGCAAGGGCAAGGTCCGCGACAACTACGCCGTCGGCGACGACAAGCTGCTGATCGTGACCACCGATCGCCTGTCGGCCTTCGACGTGATCATGGGCGAGCCGATTCCGGCCAAGGGCCGCGTGCTGAACCAGATGGCCAACTTCTGGTTCCGCAAGCTCGCGCACATCGTGCCGAACCACGAGACGGACGTGACGGCGGAAAGCGTGGTGGCCGCTGACGAAGTGGCGCAGGTCAAGGGCCGCGCCGTGGTGGTCAAGCGCCTGAAGCCGATCCTGGTGGAAGCGGTGGTGCGCGGCTACCTGGCCGGCAGTGGCTGGAAGGACTACCAGGCCACGGGCAAGGTCTGCGGCATCGAACTGCCGGCCGGCCTGCAGAACGCGCAGAAGCTGCCCGAGCCGATCTTCACGCCGGCGGCCAAGGCCGAGATGGGCGAGCACGACGAGAACATCTCGTTCGACGAGGTGGTGCAGCGCATCGGCCGCGAGCTGGCCGAAAAGATGCGTGACATCTCGATCCGCCTGTACAAGGAAGCGTCCGAGTACGCAGCCACGCGCGGCATCATCATCGCCGACACCAAGTTCGAATTCGGCCTGGACGAAGACGGCACGCTGACCCTGATGGACGAGGTGCTGACCGCCGATTCGTCGCGCTTCTGGCCGGCCGACTCGTACCAGGTGGGCACCAACCCGCCGTCGTTCGACAAGCAGTTCGTGCGCGACTGGCTCGAGGCCGTGCGCATCGACGGCAAGCCGTGGCCGAAGACCGCGCCGGCGCCGAAGCTGCCCGAAGACGTGGTGCAGAAGACCGCCGACAAGTACAAGGAAGCGCTGACCCGCCTGACCGGCGAGCAGCTGCAATAAGGCGGAAGGAACCAGAACATGAGCAACGCAGCAAAGCCGGTGGTGGGCGTGGTGATGGGCAGCAGTTCCGACTGGGACGTGATGCAGCACGCCGTGGCCATGCTCAAGGATTTCAACGTGGCGTTCGAGGCGCAGGTGGTATCGGCGCACCGCATGGCCGACGACATGTTCCGCTATGCCGAGTCGGCCCGCAGCCGCGGCATCCGCGCGATCATCGCCGGTGCCGGCGGCGCTGCGCACCTGCCGGGCATGATCGCCGCCAAGACGATCGTGCCGGTGTTCGGCGTGCCCGTGCCGTCGAAGTACCTGCGCGGCGAGGATTCGCTGTTGTCGATCGTGCAGATGCCCAAGGGCGTGCCCGTGGCGACGTTCGCCATCGGTGAAGCCGGTGCCGCCAACGCGGCGCTGCACGCCATCGCCACGCTGGCCACCACCGACGACGCGCTGGCCAGCGCGCTGGAAGCGTTCCGCGCGAAGCAGACCGAAGCTGCCCGCGCGATGACCCTGCCCGTTTAAGACCTTGTAGTGACCGAAGCCTGAGCCATGCCGACCGATATCCATCCCTTCCTGTCCGAAGCCCATACGCCGGAGTCGCGCGCCGAGTTTGGCGTCGATGCCCCCGGCGCGCCGATCCTGCCCGGTGCCTGGCTTGGCATGCTCGGCGGCGGCCAGCTGGGCCGCATGTTCACGCATGCGGCGCAGTCGATGGGCTATCGCGTCTGCGTGCTCGATCCGGACCAGGACAGCCCTGCCGGCAACGTGGCCGATCGCCATATCTGCGCCACCTATACCGATGAGGCCGCGCTGGCCGAAGTGGCGCGGCTGTGCGAGGCCGTGAGCACCGAATTCGAAAACGTGCCGTCGATCTCGCTGGACCGCCTGGAGCAGGCCGGCGTGTTCGTGGCGCCGCGCGGCTACTGCGTGTCGATTGCGCAGAACCGTATCGGCGAGAAGAAGTTCTTCGCCTCGTGCGCCGAGCGCACCGGCGTGCCGCCGGCCCCGCACTGGGTGATCCAGCATGATGCCGACGTGGACAACGTGCCCGACAGCGTGCTGCCCGGCATCCTGAAGACCGCGCGCATGGGCTACGACGGCAAGGGCCAGGCCCGCGTGAAGACGCGCGAGGACGTGCGCGCCGCATGGAAGGCCATGCAGCACGTGCCGTGCGTGCTGGAGCAGATGCTGCCGCTGGCCTACGAGGTGTCGGTGCTGGCCGCGCGCGCCGCCGACGGCAGCACGGCCACCTGGCCGCTGGCCGAGAACGTGCATCGCGACGGCATCCTGTTTTCCACCACGATGCCGTCGACGAGTGTGTCCGACGACATCGCCACGCGGGCCCGTGCCGCCGCCGCCACGATCACCTCGGAAATGGGTTACGTCGGCGTGCTGTGCATCGAGTTCTTCGTGCTGACCGACGGCACGCTGGTGGCCAACGAAATGGCCCCGCGCCCGCACAATTCCGGCCATATCACGATGGATGCCTGCGAGACGAGCCAGTTCGAGCAGCAGGTGCGCGCAATGGCCCGCCTGCCGCTGGGCAGCACGCGCCAGCATTCGGCCGGCAAGATGCTGAACCTGCTGGGCGACTGCTGGTTCGAGTTCGGACTGGAGCGCACGCCCGCCTGGGACGAAGTGCTGGGCCAGCCCGGCGCCAAGCTGCATCTCTATGGCAAGAACGACGCGCGCCCGTCGCGCAAGATGGGCCACGTGAACTGCGTGGGCGAGCATGAGGACGCTGCTGCCGCCGCGTTCGACGCTGCCGCCACGGCCCTGCATATCCCGCTCTGAGATTCGATGTCTTCACGCATGCCAACGGCCGCCGAGCTTGACGAGGCGGTTCGTCTGCTCGAAGCCGGCCAGCTCGTGGCCTTTCCGACCGAGACCGTCTACGGACTGGGCGCCGATGCCGAGAATCCCGAGGCCGTCGCGCGCATCTTTGCCGCCAAGGGGCGCCCGTCCAATCATCCGGTGATCGTGCATGTGGTGGACGGCGGCGATGTCAGCTACTGGACCGATGACGTCCCGGACGCCGCGCAGAAGCTGATCGACGCCTTCTGGCCCGGCCCGCTGACGATCATCCTGAAGCGTGCCGCCCATATTCCGGCGGCCGTGGCGGGCGGGCAGGACAGCATCGGCCTGCGCTGCCCGTCGCACCCCGTGGCCCAGGCGCTGCTGTCGCGTTTCAGGCGCGGCCGGGGCGGCATTGCCGCGCCGTCGGCCAACAAGTTCGGCCAGGTCAGCCCGACCACGGCCGAACACGTGCGCGACGAGTTCGGCGGCACCGTCTATGTGCTGGAAGGCGATGGCGTGGATGTCGGCATCGAATCGTCGATCGTTGACCTGTCACGCCTCGATACGCTTGGCCCGGTATTGCTGCGCCCCGGCGCGATTACCGCGGCCATGATGGCTGACGTGCTGGGCACGCTGCCGCTGCCGCCCGATGCTGCCGCGCCCCGTGCGTCGGGCACGCTCAAGGCCCACTATGCGCCGCGCACCACGCTGACGCTGGCGCAGGCCGAAGCATTGCCGCAGCTGCTGCATGGCTTGTCCGAAGGTGGACGGCTGGTGTTTGTCGGCAAGGCAGCGGCCAGCACGGACCCGCGCTGCGTGTTCGTGGAAGCGCCGGCCACGCCAGACGCCTTTGCCCAGGCGCTGTACGGGCTGCTGCGCAAGCTCGACAAGGAAGGCTACCAGCGGCTGGTGTTCGAGCCGGTGCCCGACTCGCACGAGTGGGACGGCGTGCGCGACCGGCTGGGCCGCGCGGCGGCTGCGTTCGAGAACAGCTGAAGCGCAAGCGCCTGCCCTCTCCCCCAGCCCCTCTCCCGCCATGCGGGAGAGGGGAGCACCCAGAGCGCTTTGGACATGCCCCGGTTTTCTCCCCTCTCCCGGGAGCAGGGCGCGCCCCGGGCGCTTCGGACACGCCCCCGGTTTTCTCCCCTCTCCCGCTTGCGGGAGAGGGGCGGGGGAGAGGGCAAGCGCATCAAATCCCCACCACGCCCCTGTCCACCCTCAAGGCGCGCCCTTGTAGACCCACTGCATCAACGCATCGTGCGCTTCCTGGGCACCCGAAGCATTGGGGTGGTTGATATAGGCCACCACCACATAGCGTTCGCCGTTGAGCGCGTCGACATAGCCGGCCAGCGCTCGCACATCGGCCAGCGTACCGGTCTTCAGGTAGGCATTGCCGGCGGCATTGGCGCGCGACAGGCGGTTGCGCAGCGTGCCGTCGACGCCGAGGATCGGCAGGGAGTCGAGCAGCACCGGTCCCACGTTGCTGGCGAGTGCCTGTTGCAGCAGGCGGGCCATGTCGTAGGCGCTGATGCGCTCGTCGCGCGACAGCCCGGAGCCGTTCTCCAGCACCAGGTTCGGCATGTCCAGCCCCTGTTTGGTCAGCCACTGATGGATCACGCGCGACGACTTGTCGGTGCTGGCTGGTCCCTTGCGATCCATCTCCGCCCCGATCGTCAGGAACAGTTGGCGGGCCATCACGTTGTTCGAGAACTTGTTGATGTCGCGCACGATGTCGCCCAGCGGCTGACCATAGTGCCGCGCCAGCAGGAAGGCGTTGCGCGGCACCGCGCCGCTGCGCAGGCCGGGCGGGCGTGCAAAGCGGCCGCCGGCGTTCTGCCATTCGGCAACGAAGCCGCCCCAGATGAAATCGCTATGGCTCAGCGTGGCAAGGTTGACGATGTGCTCGCCGCAGTCGGCCGAATAGCTGCCGTCGAACGATGCCACGACGGTGCCGTCCGGCTGCGGCATGATGCTGGGCGTGGCGCGCGACTTCCAGTCGCCGCATCGGCCATTGGCCAGCGTCATCCGGTTGTCCACGCGCAGTTGCGCCAGCGCGGGCGTGACGGCCACGTCCACGGTGCGGTTGGTGGCGTCAGGGGTGATCGTGAACGACAGCGTCTTGAACGCGTAGAGCAATGCGTCCGGGTTCACGTTGTAGGCGCGCTGGGTCTCGCCATCGATCGTGTAGCTGCCGTCCATGCCGTCGGCAAAGAAGCTGCGGTCCAGCACCACGTCGCCGTTGATGGTGGTGGCGCCGGCGGATCGGGCCGTGGCGACCAGCTTTGCCATTTCCTCGGGCACGAGCTTGGGGTCGCCCCGGCCGCGCAGATAGACGTTGCCGTTGATCGTGCCATCGGGGCCGGGCTGGTTGTCGGCATAGAGCGATGTCAGCCAGCGGAAATCGGGCCCCAGCAACTGCAGGCCGGCAAAGGTGGTGACCACCTTCATCGTCGACGCCGGATTCATCGGCGTTTCGGCGTTCCAGCTGACGCGTGCCTGCGGGGCGCCAACCTTGACCACGTAGAAGCTTGCGGCGGACAGCGGCACATGGGCGCGGCGCAGCGCTGCGGTCACGCTGGCGGGCAGGCCGCTACGCGCGGCGGCGGGATCGGCGGGTTCGGCCTTGGCGCGGGCGGCGCCGGCCGTTGCGGCGGCCGCAGTGGCAGCCGTGGCGGCGCGGGTGGCCTTGGTGTTCTTGACGGATTTGGCCTGGGCTCCGGACAGACCGAGGGCCAGCAGCGTGGCCGCGACGATGGCGGGCGACAGGCTGCGGCGGAGCAGGGGCGGGCAGATGGGCATGGCGAGCATGTTAACGCATGGTCCATGCACGCCGGATGACGTCATGCGGCCGTTTCAGGCCGCATTTCATGATCGAGGTCGACTACGCGGCGCTCGGTTCGCTTAGTTGGCCGACTGGCAATCCGTTGCCGGCGGGGGCGCCGATGGTGTGGCGTTCGGAATCGGGAAGATGACGTCGTAGGCCCAGTTGTAGAAGAACGCGTAGACCATGTAGTAGCCAGCCACGGCAATGTCCATGATGAATGCCTCGACCAGGCCGATCTTCAGGTACCAGGCCACCGACGGCAGGAACACGATCAACAGGCCGCCCTCGAACAGGATGGCGTGCAGCACGCGGATCGCCGTCGACTTCCTGAGCTGGCCAGTGAAGCGCAGCATCGCGCGGTCGAACAGGATGTTGTAGATGTAGTTCCACGTGGCGGCGATCAGGGCCGCCACGGCGCCCACGATGCCCATCTGGTGCAACTCGTAGCCGAACACCCAGCTCGCCAGCGGCGCGAACGCGATCAGACCGATCACCTCGAAGCCGACGGTGTGACGAATACGGTCTGCAGTGGTGCGCATGAGACTCTCCAATTCAGCAAATTTCAGCGATGGGAGGCATTCTATCGGCGCGACAGCTGATCGCAAGTTGGATACCATCTAAAAATCCGATAGATCGTGCTGCAGAGCGCGCCCCGCATACCCATCGCACACCATGTCTCTTTCCCTTGACCAGCTCCAGGCGTTTGCGGCCGCCGCCGAGACCGGTTCGTTCTCGGCCGCCGCCCGCCAGCTTGGCAAGGCGCAGTCGGTCATCAGCGCCGCCGTGGCAAATCTGGAAGTCGACCTGGACACCACGTTGTTCGATCGCAGCGCCCGCTACCCGGTACTGACGCCCGCCGGGGAAAGGCTGCTGCTGGAAGCACGCGTGATCCTTGAGCGCTGCGAGCATTTCCGGGGCGTGGCGAAAAGCCTGGGCGAAGGGGTGGAGTCGCGCCTGACGCTGGCCGTCGACGAGTTGTATCCCGAGGAAACGCTGGGCGAACTGCTGACCGAGTTCTCCGAGCGATTTCCGTCAGTGGAGCTGGAAATCCTGTTTCCGCTGATGGAGGACGTCAGCCGCCTGGTGCTGAGCCAGTGCGCGGACCTGGGCATCATGTGGCGCCAGGAGATCCTGCCGCCGGAACTGGGATTCCACGCGCTGGGCTGGGTGCCCATGCCGATCATCTGCGCGCCCGACCACCCGCTGGCCGCGCAACCGCGCGTGGACTTCGAGGAACTGAAACGCTACCGCCAGCTGATGGTGGCCACGCGAAGCGACAGCGAGGAAAAGAAGCGCCTGCGCGTGGCCGCCGAAGTCTGGTGGGTGGAAAGCCAGTGGGTCATCGTCGAACTGGTCAAGCGCCGCCTGGGCTGGGCCTTTGTCCCCTGGCACGTCGCCGCCAACTCGCCGGCCGCAGCCGGGCTGGTATCGCCGCAACTGACCTTCCAGGACCAGGACTGGCCCGTGGCGATGGAAATCGTCTGGCACAAGCAGCGTCCGCTGGGCAAGGCCGCCACATGGCTGAAGGAACGCGTCAGCCAGCAACCGCTGCCGGTGCCGGAGGGGCGGTAGGCGTTACTGCGGCGAAGTTACCGTACTCCCTGTACTCCCCTCCGCCTTCCCCACCTCCACGTCATACCCATGCCACCCGCCGCCCAGCGCCTTGATCAGCGTGATGGCCGCCGTGTACTGGCGATCCATGATGCGCAGCGTGGTGGTCTCGGCGGTATAGGCCGCGGTCTGGGCGGTCAGTACGTCGAGCAGGCCCGCGGTGCCGGCCTTGTAGCGGTTGTTGACCAGCGATAGCGCCTCGCGGGCGGAGCGCAGGGCGTCGCCCTGGACCACGGCTTCCTGTTCCAGCACGCGTGCCGATGCGAGGTTGTCCTCGACTTCCTGGAAGGCCGCCAGCACGGTCTGGCGATAGTTGGCGACGTTCTGGTCGTAGGCGGCCACGGCCTGGGCCTTGGCGGCGCTGCGCAGGCCGCCGTCGAACACCGTGCCGGCCAGGCCGGCGCCAACCGACCACACGCGGTCGGGCAGCGACAGCCAGTGCGCCAGCGTGCTGGCCGTGAGGCCGCCCGTGGCCGACAGCGACAGCGTCGGGTAGTAGGCGGCCTGGGCCACGCCGATGTCGGCATTGGCCGATGCCATGCGCCGTTCGGCGGCGGAGATGTCGGGCCGGCGTTCCAGCATTTGCGAGGGCACGGCCACCGGCACCACGGGCACCTGAGTCCGTATATCGGCCGGTGCGATGTTCAGCTCCGACGGCGGCCTGCCGACCAGGATGGCGATGGCGTGCTCCAGTTGTGCGCGGCTGATCTGGATATCAAGCTGTTGCGCCTGGGCCGACTTGAGCTGCGTTTCCGATTGCAGCACATCCGAGCGCTGCGCGGTGCCGGCCTTGTACTGGTTCTGCACGAGTTGCAGCGACTTGGCATAGTCGGCCACGGTGCGGTCGAGCAGCGCGCGCTGGGCATCGGCCACGCGCAGCGAGAAGTAGCTCTGCGCCAGCGTGGCCTGGGTGGACAGCAGCGTCGATGCCAGGTCGGCCTGGCTGGCCTGTGCGCCGGCCTCGGCGCTTTCCACCTGGCGGCGGATGCGGCCCCAGATGTCGATTTCCCAGCTGGCCGACAGCGTGGCGTTCTGGCCGTCGATCACCCGGCCGCCGGAACTCGACTTGCCGCGCGACACGCCCACATTGGCGCCGACGGTCGGGAAGTAGCCGGCGCGCGCCGCCGCCAGCGACGCGGTGGCCTGGCGATAGATTGCCTCGGCGGCCTTGATGTTCTGGTTCGACACCTGCACCTGGGATATCAGGTCGTCCAGCGTGGGATCGTTGAACACGCGCCACCAGTCCGGGCGGCCCGCGGCATCCTGCGGTTCGGCGGTCTTCCAGTCGCCGGTCCATGCGGGCATGGCCTCGCTGGCTTCCTTGAAGGCCTTCGGCACGGGCGCGTCGGGGCGCTTGTAGTCGGGGCCGACCGCGCAGCCGGCCAGCAGGGCACAGGCCAGGGCCACCACCGAAAGAGAATTGGAGTGTCGGAACATGGCAGATGCCTTCTTCAGTGTTCGAGTTGCGGCGCGGCGCCGCGTTGCTGCCGGCGCGCGCGCCATGCATTGACCTTCAGGCGCCAGCGGTCGAGCGTCAGGTAGACCACGGGCGTCGTGTACAGCGTCAGCAGCTGGCTGACCACCAGGCCGCCGACGATCGAGATACCCAGCGGCGCGCGCAGCTCGGCGCCATCGCCGCGGCCCAGCGCCAGCGGCACCGCGCCCAGCAGCGCGGCGGCCGTGGTCATCATGATCGGCCGGAAGCGCAGCAGGCAGGCGCGGTAGATGGCGTCGCGCGGGCTCAGGCCGTCGCGCCGCTCGGCGTCGATGGCAAAGTCGATCATCATGATCGCGTTCTTCTTGACGATGCCGATCAGCAGGATCACGCCGATCAGCGCGATGATGCTGAACTCGGTCTTGAACAGCAGCAGGGCCAGCAACGCGCCCACGCCCGCCGACGGCAGCGTCGACAGGATCGTCAGCGGGTGGACGTAGCTCTCGTAGAGAATGCCCAGCACGATATAGATCGTGATGATGGCGGCCAGGATCAGCAGCGGCTGGCTTTTGAGCGAATCCTGGAACGCCTTGGCGCCCCCCGCAAAGTTGGCCTGCAGCGTCTCCGGCGCGCCGATCTGCGCCATTGCCAGCTTGATGGCGTCGGTGGCCTGCGACAGCGAGTAGCCCTCGGCCAGGTTGAACGAGATGGTCGACGCGGCAAACTGGCCCTGGTGGTTCACGCCCAGCGGTGTGCTGGTGGGCGTCACGCGCGCAAAGGCCGACAGCGGCACGCGCTTGCCGCCGCCCGTGACCACGTAGATGTCGTCCAGCGCGTGGGGACCCTGCAGGTACTCCTGGCTCAGCTCCATCACCACGCGGTACTGGTTCAGCGGGTGATAGATCGTGGACACCAGCCGCTGGCCGAACGCGTCGTTCAGGATCGCATCGATCTGCTGCGCGGTGACGCCGAGCTTCGACGCCGTGTCGCGGTCGATGATCACCGACGTCTGCAAGCCCTTGTCGTTGGTATCGGTATCCACGTCCTCCAGGCCCTTGATATTCGAGATCGCCGCGCGCACCTTGGGCTCCCACGCGCGGAGCACGTCGAGATCGTCGGACTGCAGGGTGAACTGGTAGGCCGAACTGCTCTGGCGTCCGCCGATGCGGATATCCTGCACGGGCGTCAGGAACAGGCTTGCCCCGGGCTCCTTCGCCAGCTTGCCGCGCAGCCGCGCCACGATCTGGTCGGCCGTTTCCTTGCGTTCGGACAGCGGCTTGAGCGTGACGAACATCTGCCCGGTATTGCGCTGCGAGCCGCCCGTGAAGCCCGTCACGTTGACCACGGCCGGGTCGGACTGCACGATCTTGATGAAGTTGTCGAGCTTGGTGCGCATCAGCTGGAACGACGTGGCCTGGTCGGCGCGGATAAAGCCGATCAGCCGCCCGGTGTCCTGCTGCGGGAAGAAGCCCTTGGGCACGATCACGTACAGGTAGACGTTCAGCGCGATGGTCAGCAGCAGCACGATCCAGATCACCGGGCCATGGCGCAGTGCCACGCCCAGCGTGCGCCCATAGCCGTTCTGCAGGCGCACGAACAGGTGCTCGGTGGCCCGGTGGAAGCGGCCCTGCTTTTCTTCATGCACGGGACGCAGCAGCCGCGCGCACATCATCGGCGTGGTGGTCAGCGAGACCACCAGCGACACCAGGATGGCTACCGACAGCGTGATAGCGAATTCCTGGAACAGCCGGCCCACGATGCCGCCCATCAGCAGCAGCGGGATGAACACCGCGATCAGCGACAGGCTCATCGACAGCACCGTGAACCCCACCTCGCGCGCACCACGCAGGGCGGCGGCCATCGGCTTCATGCCTTCCTCGATGTGGCGCGAGATGTTCTCCAGGACCACGATGGCGTCGTCGACCACAAAGCCCGTGGCGATGGTCAGCGCCATCAGCGACAGGTTATTCAGCGAGAACCCGGCCAGGTACATGATCGTGAACGTGCCCACCAGCGACACCGGCACGGCCACGCTGGGGATCAGCGTGGCGCGCACGTTGCGCAGGAACACGAACACCACCATGATCACCAGCGCCACCGAGATCATCAGCGTGTGCTCCACCTCGCGCAGCGACGCGCGGATGGTGGGCGTGCGGTCCATCATCACGTCCAGCGAGATCGTGGCCGGGATCATCTTGCGCAACTGCGGCAGCATGTCGTTGACGCGGTCGACGGTCTCGATGATGTTGGCGCCCGGCGACCGGTTCAGCACCAGCAGCACTGACGGCTTGCCGTTTGCCGAGCCCGCATTGCGGATGTCCTGCACCGAATCCACCACATTGGCAACGTCCTGCAGCCGCACCGGCACCGCAAACGAGTTCGGGCCGCCGCTGTTGACATTGCCGCCCGTGGCCCCGGTGCTGATGGTGGTGGTGCCGCTGCTGGTGGTGATCGTGGTGGTGGTGACGCCGTTGACGGTCTTGGTGCTGACATTGCCGCCCGCTGCCGCGTTGGCCGTGCTGGCGATCAGCGCGCCAGCCGATGTGGAAGAGTAGGTGCCCGGCGTGGCGTACCGGATGATCAGCGGCATGTAGTCCCTGGCCGCCATCGCCTGGTCATTGGCATAGACCTGCCACGCCGTGTTGGGATTGTCCAGGATGCCGAGCGGCCGGTTCGCGTTGGTGGCGCTGATGGTGTTGCGCACATCCTCCAGCGAAATGCCGTAGTGGTTCAGTGCGGTCGGATTCAGCTCCACCCGCACGGCCGGCAGCGACGACCCGCCGATGGTGACCTGGCCCACGCCTTCCACCTGCGACAGCTTCTGGGCCAGGATCGTCGACGCCGCGTCGTAGAGCTGGCCGCGCGTCATCGTCGGCGACGTCAGCGCGATGATCATGATCGGCGCGTCGGCCGGGTTCACCTTGCGGTAGGTGGGGTTGTTCGGCAGGCTGGTGGGCAGCGTGGCGCGCGACGCATTGATGGCCGCCTGCACGTCGCGGGCAGCGCCGTCGATATCGCGTGACAGGTCGAACTGCAGCGTCACGCGCGTGGAACCCAGCGAACTGCTCGACGTGATCTCGGTCACGCCCGCGATGGCACCCAGCGCGCGTTCCAGCGGCGTTGCCACGGTGGCCGCCATGGTCTCGGGGCTGGCGCCGGGCAGCGACGCCGAGACCGAGATCGTCGGGAAGTCCACCTGCGGCAGCGGCGACACCGGCAGCAGCCGGAATGCGGCAATGCCCGCCAGCAGGATGCCGATGGTCAGCAGCGCGGTGGCTACCGGGCGATGGATGAAGGTGGCCGAGAGGTTCATCAGGCGTTTGGCTCCTGCGGACGCGGCGCCACGCGGTGGCCGCCATGGCCGCCATCGTCTCCGCCGTTGCCGTCGTCACCGCCCTCGTCGGGGCTGCCGAACCTGCGGGTGCGCCAGTCCCTCAGGCGGTACGCCACGCGGTCGAACGCCAGGTAGATCACCGGCGTGGTGAACAGCGTCAGCACCTGGCTGACCAGCAGGCCGCCAACCATCGTGATACCCAGCGGGCGGCGCAGTTCCGAGCCGATGCCCGAGCCCAGCATCATCGGCAGCGCGGCCAGCAGTGCGGCCATGGTGGTCATCAGGATGGGCCGGAAGCGCAGCAGGCAGGCCTGGAAGATGGCGTCGTACGGCTTCATGCCGTGCTCGCGTTCGGCTTCGAGCGCGAAGTCGATCATCATGATCGCGTTCTTCTTGACGATGCCGATCAGCAGGATGATGCCGATGATCGCGATGATGCCCAGGTCCTGCTGGAAGACCAGCAGCGCCAGCAGCGCGCCCACGCCCGCCGACGGCAGCGTGGAGAGGATGGTCACGGGGTGGATGGTGCTCTCGTACAGCACGCCCAGCACGATATACATCGTCACCACGGCGGCCAGGATCAGCCAGAGCGTGTTCGACAGCGACGCCCGAAAGGCCAGCGCCGCCCCCTGGAACTCGGTGGCCATCGAGATCGGCAGCCCGATTTCCTGCTCCACCTTGGTGATCTTGTCGACGGCGGCGCCCAGCGATTCGCCCGGCGCCAGGTTGAACGAGATCGTGGCCGCCGGGAACTGCCCCTGGTGATTGATCACGAGCGGGCCGGTGCGCTCGGAGATCCGGGCGATGGAGCCCAGCGGCACCTGGCCGCCCGACGACGACGGCAGCCGCAGTTCAGCCAGCGATGCCGGGCTGGTACGGAATTCGGGCATCGTCTCCAGCACCACGCGGTACTGGCTGGCCTGGGTGAAGATGGTCGAGATCAGGCGCTGGCCGAACGCGCTGTAAAGCGCGCTGTCGATCACGGCCGTGGTGATGCCGAAGCGCGCGGCGGCGTCGCGGTCGATCTCCACGAAGGCGCGCAGGCCATTGTTCTGCTGGTCGCTGGCAATGTCGCGCAGCTCGGGTTCCTGTTGCAACCGTTCGACGAGCTTTGGCACCCATTCGGCCAGCACGGCCGGGTCGGGATCTTCCACCGTGAACTGGTACTGGGTACGTGCCACGCGGTCTTCGATGGTCAGGTCCTGCACGGGCTGCATGTAGAGCGACACGCCGCCCAGCTTGTGCACCGCTTCCTGCAGGCGGTCGGTTACCACGGCCATCGAGTCGCGGTCGCCCTTGGGCTTCAGGTTGATCAGCATGCGCCCGGCGTTGATGGTCTGGTTGGTGCCATCCACGCCGATGAACGACGACACGCTGGCGACCGCCGGATCTTGCAGGATCACCTTCTGCACGGCTTCCTGCTTGCGGCCCATCGACTGGAACGAGCTGGTTTGCGCGGCCTCGGTGATGGCCTGGATCACGCCGGTGTCCTGCACCGGGAAGAAGCCCTTGGGCACCAGCAGGTAGAGCAGGCCGGTCAGCACCAGCGTGCCGACGGCCACGATCAGCGTGGCGGTCTGGCGTGCCAGCACCCATTCCAGCGCCCGGCCGTACCTTTCGATCACGTTGTCGAAGAAGCGGCCCGTGGCGAGGTGGAAGCGCGACTGTTCGCTTTCCGGCACATGGCGCAGCAGGCGCGCGCACATCATCGGCGTCAGGGTCAGCGACACCACGGCCGAGATCAGGATCGACACCGCCAGCGTGATCGCGAATTCACGGAACAGCCGTCCGACCACATCGCCCATGAACAGCAGCGGAATCAGCACGGCCACCAGCGAGAACGTCAGCGAGATGATGGTGAAGCCGATCTGCTTCGAGCCCTTCAGCGCGGCCTCCATCGGGGAATCGCCTTCCTCGATGTAGCGCATGATGTTCTCGATCATCACGATGGCGTCGTCCACCACGAAGCCCGTGGCGATGGTCAGCGCCATCAGCGTAAGGTTGTTGATCGAGAAGCCGGCCAGGTACATCACCCCGAACGTGCCCACCAGCGACAGCGGCACGGCCACGCCGGGGATGATCGTGGCCGAGAGGTTGCGCAGGAAGATGAAGATCACCATCACCACCAGCGCGATGGCCAGCAGCAGTTCGAACTCCACGTCCTTGACCGAGGCCCGGATCGTGGTGGTGCGGTCGGTCAGCAGCTGCACGTGCACCGATGCCGGCAGCGCCGACTGCAACTGCGGCAGCAGCGTCTTTATGCGGTCCACCACCTCGATCACGTTGGCGCCCGGCTGGCGCTGGATATTGACCACGATGGCCGGCCTGGCGTTGGCCCACGCGGCCAGGCGGCTGTTCTCGGGGCCGTCGACGATCTCCGCCACGTCGGTAATGCGGATCGGCGCGCCGTTCTGGTAGCCGATGATGATCTGCTTGTACTCGTCGGCAGACTTGAGCTGGTCGTTGGCGTCGATGGTCGAGGCGCGCGACGGGCCGTCGAAGCTGCCCTTGGCGCCGTTGACGTTGGCGCTGCCGACGGCGGTGCGCAGGTCGTCGATCGACATGCCCAGGTTTGCCAGTGCGGTCGGGTTGGCCTGGATGCGCACGGCCGGCCGCTGGCCGCCGCTGATCGTGACCAGGCCCACGCCCTGGATCTGGGAGATCTTGGCTGCCACGCGCGTGTCGACCATGTCCTGCAGCTTGGGCAGCGGCAGGGTGTCGGACGTCATCGCCAGCGTCATGATCGGCGCGTCGGCAGGGTTGACCTTGCTGTAGACCGGCGGCATCGGCAGGTCGGCCGGCAGCAGGTTGCCGCCTGCGTTGATGGCGGCCTGGACTTCCTGCTCGGCCACGTCCAGCGACAGCGTCAGTTCGAACTGCAGCGTGATGACCGACGCACCGCCCGATGACGACGACGACATCTGCTTGAGGCCCGGCATCTGGCCGAACTGGCGCTCCAGCGGCGCCGTGACCGACGAGGTCATCACGTCGGGGCTGGCGCCGGGGTACAGCGTGGTGACCTGGATGGTCGGGTAGTCGACCTCGGGCAGGGCGGAGAGCGGCAGCAGCTTGAATGCGACCAGCCCCGACAGCAGGATGGCGATCATCAGCAGGGCCGTGGCAACCGGCCGCTCGATAAAGATGCGTGAAGGATTCATGCCGCTTCCCTATCCTCTTCCTTACTGCTGCGGCCGCTGGCCCACGCTGGCGCCCGGATTGGCAGGCGTGTTGGTGGCCGGGTTCGGGCTGGTGTCGGCATCGCGCATGCGGCGGCGCTCGCCCGGCGCGCCCGCCGCTGCCGACGTCCCCGTGCCGTCGCTGGCAGCGCCCGGCGCCCCTGATGCTCCATGTGCGCCGCTGGCACCACCATGCGCGCCGCTGGCGCCGCCCCAGTTGCCACGGCGGCCACGCGCACGCGGCGCGCTCGACGGCTGCAGCTGCGCGGCGCGTGCGGCCGGGTCCACCGCCTCCACGACCATGCCTTCCTTGAGCCGGTCGGCGCCGTCCACCACCACGCGCTGGCCGGGCTCCACCCCCTTGAGCACGGCGGTGCGGGCACCATCGCTCGGGCCCAGCGTCACCACCTGAACCTTCACCGTATTGTCGTCGCCCACCACGTAGACAAAGGTGCCTTGCTGGCCACGCTGGATGGCGGCCACCGGAATCACCGTGGCGTCTTCCATGGTATCCACCCGCGTGCGCACATTCACGAACTGGTTCGGGAACAGCATCCCGTCGGTGTTCTGGAAGATGGCCTTGAGCTTGACCGTGCCCGTGGTGGTGTCGATCTGGTTGTCAGTGGTCAGCAGCGAGCCCTCGGCCAGCTGGTTGCGCATCTGGCGGTCCCACGCCTGCACCTGGAGCTTTTCGCCGGCGTTGAGCTTCTTGAGCACGGCGGGCAGGTTGTCCTCGGGGATCGTGTACAGCACGGTGATCGGCTGGATCTGCGTGATCAGGGCGATGCCGTTCGTGTCGCCGGTGCTGACGATGTTGCCCGGGTCCACCTGGCGCAGGCCGATCCGGCCAGAAGTTGGCGCCACGATCCGGGTGTAGCCCAGGTTCAGCCGCGCGTTGTCGACATTGCCCTGGTCGGTCTTGACCACGCCTTCGTACTGGCGCACCAGCGCGTCCTGCGTGTCCACCTGCTGCTTCGAGATCGAATCCTGCGACAGCAGCGTCTTGTAGCGCTGCTGGTCCAGCCGGGCGTTCTGCAGCAACGCCTGGTCACGGGCCAGCTGGCCCACGGCCTGGTCCAGCGCGGCCTGGAACGGGCGCGGGTCGATCTCCGCCAGCACGTCGCCGGCCTTGATCATCTGGCCTTCCTTGAACAGCACCTTCAGCAGCGGGCCCGAAACCTGCGCGCGCACGGTGACATTCGCCACCGGCGTCACGTTGCCCAGGCCATTGAGCACCACGTCCATGCTGCGCTTGCTGACTGTATTGACCACCACCGGCGAGCGCGGCATGGCGTTCGGGCCCCCCGGACCCCCGGTCCCACCGGGCCCGCGCCGGCCGGCGCCCATGCCCGCCGCGCCGCTGGCGGCCCCCGGCGCGCCGGCACCGGCTTCCTGGGCCGCCTTGCGGTGGCTGTGCCAGTACCAGCCGGCGCCTGCCAGCAGCACAATGACGGCGACGGCAATCCAGGTGCGGCGGCGCGAACGGCCCGCACCGCGCGGCGGAGTGGGAGGAATAGGTTGACCTTGTTCTGGGTGGGACATGAACGGAATCCTGGGAACCGGCACGACAAAAAAGGGGCGCGTGCCAAACGGTATTCGCACCGCGACTGTGACGGCGGAGTGGCAGCAGTATGCCGCATCGCGAGGGCAGGGCGACCCGCCGTCAGGTGGGATGGCGCCCGGCAGGGCGCGTCATGGATGGAAGCATAATGTGCAGTCATGATCCCACGTATTTCGCGGTCTCCCGCTTTTATTACAGCGGGTTACGGGCGGCGTGGGTGTAACCTCCAGAAACAAAACCGTCCCGGGCATTTGCAAAGTTGGATGCCCGTCCTGACTATCATGTGCCTATGCGTACAAACCAGCCCACACAGATTCTCGTTGTCGACGACGATCCCGAATTGCGCGACCTGCTGCGCGAATACCTGACATCGCAGGGCTTTGCGGTGTCGGTGCTGCACGACGGTGATGGCCTGCAGGCCAGACTGGAGCGCGAGCGCCCGGCGCTGATCGTGCTCGACCTGATGATGCCCAAGGTCGACGGCCTGACCGCCCTGCGCAACCTGCGTGCCAAGAACGACGATATCCCGGTGATCCTGCTGACCGCGCGCAGCGACGAGATCGACCGCATCGTCGGACTGGAAATCGGCGCCGACGACTATTTGGGCAAGCCTTTTTCGCCGCGCGAGCTGCTGGCGCGCATCAACGCCGTGCTGCGCCGCAAGCTGGCGCGCCCGGCTGCCGCCCCCGAAGACCGTGAATCGATCGCCTTTGGCCCGTTCCGCGTGAACTTCCGCCAGCGGTCGCTGGAACGCAGCGGCCAGGCGGTGTCGATCAGCGATACCGAATTCGCGCTGCTGAAGCTGCTGCTGATGCATCCGCTGGAAGTGCTGTCGCGCGAGCGCATCGTCGAACTGATGTATGGCACCGCCAACGGCATCAGCGACCGTGGCATCGACGTGCAGATCTGGCGCCTGCGCCGGCTGCTGGACGAAGACGCGCAGCGCCCGCGCTATATCCAGACCGTACGTGGCCGGGGCTACACCTTCGTGCCCGACGAAGCCGAGGACAGCGTTCCGCAATAAAGCTCCCGCATGAAGCTAAGAATCGATACCCTGTTCGGCCGCATGGCGCTGCTGATCGCCGCCGTGCTGGTGATCAGCCATTTCTCGTGGCTTGCCATCCTGCGCATGGACCGGCGCCAGCAGCAGATCGACTATTCGGTCGAGCAGATGCTGTTCCAGCTGGACAGCATCCAGCGCGCGCTGGATGCCCGGCCGCCCGTGCCTTTGCCGAGCCTGGTGGACGTGGCCGATACGGCAGTGGCCGACGAACATGCGAAGCCGCCCCAGGGAGGCCGCCCGCGCCGCCTGGTGGAGCAGTTCACGCGCCGCCTGCCGCCCGGCTCGGAGGTGCGGCTGGAGGACGAACTGTCCACGCCGCGGCTCTGGATCAAGCTGCCCAACCGCAATCGATGGATCGCCATGCCGATCCTGTTTGTCCACAACCCGCCCCCGGACAACCGCCTGATTCCGGGGGTGGTGCTGGTGGTGGGCGTGGCGATCGTGTTCGCGCTGTTCGTGGCGTGGCAGATCCAGCGCCCGGTGCGTGACATGGCGGAGGCGGCCGAAAAGCTGTCGCGCCAGCAGGCCGTGCCGCCGCTGCGCGAGCGCGGGCCGCACGAGCTGCGCCAGCTGATCGTGCGTTTCAATCGCATGGTGGCCGACCTGTTCCGCATCGACCAGGAACGCAACACGATGCTGGCCGGCATTGCGCATGACCTGAAGACGCCGCTGGCGCGCCTGCGCCTGCGGGCCGAGATGCTGTCCGACCCCAAGGCGGCCGCAGGGGTGACGCGCGACGTGGACTCGATGTCGGCCATCGTCGAGCAGTTCCTGACCTTTGCGCAGAGCAGCGAGCCCACGGCGCGGCCGGTGCCGGTGGACAAGCGCATCGGGGAACTGGCGGCGTCGCTGCACGAGCAGGACAGGCTGGTGGTGCTGGAACTGACCGCCGGCGATGGTTTCCGGATGATCGCCACGCAGCTGGATCGCATCATCGGCAACCTGGTGGACAACGCATATGCGTACGGGGCGCCGCCGGTCTATGTGGCGACGGCGCGCACCAGCGAGGGCTGGCGCCTGACCGTGGAAGACCAGGGCCCGGGTATCCCGGCCGATGCCATCGAGCGCGTGACCATGCCCTTCGTGCGGCTGGATCCCGCACGCGGCGGCAATGCACATTCGGGGCTGGGCCTTGCCATTGTCGACCGTCTGGTCAGGCAGGGCGGCGGCAGGCTTGCGATCAGCAACCGCGATGAAGGCGGCCTGCGCGTGGA
>NZ_BBQI01000094.1 GCF_001652915.1 Cupriavidus sp. D384 | reverse complement strand
GGGCGGGCGGCAATACAAAATGCGACCGTCGCATCTTGAGCCGCTTGCCCTCTCCCCCGCCCCTCTCCCACCAGTGGGAGAGGGGAGACCACCCTCGGTGGCTCAACCTCAAACCTTCTTCTTTTCCCCGATCCGGCTTTCCTTGCCGGCCAGCAGCTTGGCGATATTGGCACGGTGACGCGCGATCAGCAGTACGCTGATGACCAGCACGGCGCCGGCGATGATATCCACGCCGAACATCAGCACGTAGAAGAACGGCGCAAAGATCGCGGCCACCAGCGCGGCCAGCGACGAATAGCGGAAGAAGAACGCGATGATGAGCCAGCTGGCCAGCGTGCCGGCGCCCAGCAGCGGGTGGATGGCGAACAGGATGCCGGCCGCGGTTGCCACGCCCTTTCCGCCCGCAAAGCGGTGGAATACCGGGTACAGGTGGCCCAGGAACACGGCCAGCGCGGCCAGCGCGATGCCGGTATCGTCCACGCCGTAGCCCGGGCCCAGGTGCTTGACCAGCATGACCGCCACATAGCCCTTCAGGCCATCGCCGATCAGCGTCATGATGGCGGCCTTCTTGTTGCCGGTGCGCAGCACGTTGGTGGCGCCGGGGTTGCCGGAGCCGTAGCTGTGCGGATCGGGCAGGCCCATGACCTTGCTGACCACGACGGCGAACGACACCGATCCGATCAGGTAGGCGATGACGGCAAATATCAGGTTGACCATTGTGTGGGAATAAAGACAAGGAATTTCAGGCTGGCGCGATTGTAGCGCGGCGCGGCGTCAGCGGACTCCGTGGTTTCCCCGGCTTCCCGCAATCTGGCGGCCGGCCCGGTCGCCATCAGTCGGGCAGCGCGCAAGTCACCGCCTTGGCGTCCAGCAGGTCGGTCAGCACGCCCGGGGCGATGCTGACCAGGTAGCCGCGCCGCCCGCCGTTGATATAGATGGTGTCCAGCGCCAGCACGGTGCCTTCCACATAGACCGGCATGCGCTTCCTGGTGCCGAAAGGCGACGTGCCGCCCACCATGTAGCCGCTGTGGCGCTGGGCCACCTCGGGCTTGCACGGCTGCACGCTCTTGCAGCCAATCTGCCGCGCCAGGTTCTTGGTCGATACCGAGCAGTCGCCGTGCATCAGCACGATCAGCGGCCTGGCGGCCTCGTCTTCCATCACCAGCGTCTTCACCACGTTGTGCTCGGGCACGCCAAGCTGGCGCGACGATTCGCCGGTGCCGCCGTGGTCGACATAGTCATAGGCATGCTCGCCGAATGCCACGCCCTGCTTGCGCAGCATCTGCGTGGCCGGTGTCTCGGAGATGTGTTTCTGCTTGCTCATGGAAAGGATGGTCCGCGCCGGCTCAACCGCGCGGATGGTGATGCAGGTGCAGCTCGCGCAGGCGCTCGCGCGCCACGTGCGTGTAGATCTGCGTGGTGGAAATGTCGGCATGGCCCAGCAGCAGTTGCACCACGCGCAGGTCGGCGCCGTGGTTCAGCAGGTGCGTGGCAAATGCGTGCCGCAGCGTATGCGGCGACAGCGGGGCGTGGACGCCAGCCTCGCGCGCATGCTTCTTGATCAGGTGCCAGAACGTCTGGCGCGTCATGCCTTCGCCGCGCTGGGTGACGAACAGTTCGTCGCAGGCGCGGCCGGCCAGCAGCGCGGGGCGGCTTTCGGCCAGGTAGCGGCGCAGCCAGTCGCCGGCCTGGGCGCCAAACGGCACCAGCCGTTCCTTGTTGCCCTTGCCCCCGACCACGCGCGCCACGCCCTCGTTGAGCCCGATTTCGATGGTCTTCATGTTCGTCAGCTCGGACACGCGCAGCCCGCTTGCGTACATCAGTTCGAGCATGGTGCGATCGCGCAGGCCCAGCGGCGTTCCCTCGTCCGGGGCTTCCAGCAGCGCCTCGACCTGGCCTTCGGACAGCGTCTTCGGAAAGCGCGGCGGCTGCTTGGCCGGGCGCAGCAACAGGCAGGGATCGGCCTCGATCATGTGCTCGCGCAGCGCCCACTGGTAGAAGCGGCGGAAGACCGTCAGGCGCCGGTTGGCCGACGATGCGCGGGTATCCATGTGGCGTGCCGCGAAGTAGCCGGACAGCGCCGTGTCGTCGACGGCCAGCAGTGCGCTGGTGTCGGTCTCGTGCAGCCAGCGCGCGAGCAGCGCGAGGTCGCGCCGATAGGCATCGATGGTGTTCTTCGACAGCCCGTCTTCGAGCCACAGCGCATCGCAGAAGCGGTCGACCAGCGCCAGGTCGTCGGTCAGCGCCGCGCTCATAGGAGCATCGCCCCCTCATGGCGCAGCAGCCAGCGCTTGACGCCCAGGTGAAAGCCTTCTTCACCGTGATGGGCGAAGCCGCCAAGGCCGTTGGCGGCCACCACGCGATGGCACGGGATCACGATCGGAAACCAGTTCTGTCCACAGGCCTGGCCCACGGCGCGCGGCATGCTCTGCAGCGATCTGGCGATGGTGCCGTATGTGGTCAGCCCGCCGCGCGGCACCGCGCAGATCGCATTCCAGACCTTGCGCTGGAAATCGGTGCCGCGCGCCGCCAGCGGCAGGTCGAAGACCATGTCCGGGTTGTCGTAGTAGGCCGCGAGCTGCTCGGCCACGCGCCGTGTCAGCGCATCGGACGGCGCAATGTCGGCAAACGAATCGGGCAGGTAGACGATCTCGTGGATCTGCGCGCCATCCACGCGCACGCCGACCTTGCCGAATGGCGCGGGCAGGACGGCATCGAAGGGACGTTGCATGGAAGGTGACAGTTCAGGTAGCAAGCCTGGATTTTATGCCGATTTGCCGGACTCACCGTGGTTTTCTCCCGCCTCCGGCCCGGCGGAAGACGAGGCTGGGGGCGGGCGCCGGCGGGTCAATTTCCGGCCACGCTAGCTGGCAGGGTAAAACAAAAAAGGACCACCGGTGAGGGTGGTCCTTGTCACGAGGGTCTGGGAGTCCGGGCGCCGGCCCTCTCTCCCGACCCCTCTCCCGCACAGGCCGAGAGGGGAGAACACCTTTGCACAGCTCGGCTGGCTTACTGCTCCAGCTTGATGTTCTGAACCTTCACCAGGTTCTTCATCTTGTCGAATTCCTTCTTGATCTCGGCGGCGTGCTGGGCCGGCGTGTTGCCCGACGGCTCGGCGCCGGCGGCTTGCAGGCGATCCACGAAGCCCTTGTCCTGCAGCGCCTTGACCACCGCGCCGTTCAGCTTGGCGATGATGTCGTCAGGCGTGCCGGCCGGGGCCACCAGGCCGTACCAGGCCGGATCGTTCGGCTCCTTCAGGCCCATTTCGCCGAAGGTCGGCACGTTTGCCAGGCCATCCACGCGCTTGTTCCAGGCCACCACGATGGGGCGCAGCTTGCCGGCCTTGATGTAGGGCATCGACGACGGCAGGTTGTCCACCATGATCGGCACCTGGCCGGCCAGCACGTCGTTCAGTGCCGGGCCTGCGCCACGGTACGGAATGTGGACCATGAACGTCTTGGTCGACACCTTGAACTGCTCGCCCAGCATGTGGCCGAAGCCGCAGGTGCCCGACGACGCGTACGAATACTTGCCCGGGTTGGCCTTCAGCACGGCCAGGAATTCCTTGTAGTCCTTGGCCGGGAAGTTCGGGTTCACCGCGATCACGTTCGCCACGTTCGCCACGTTGGCGATGGGCTTGAAGTCCTTGATCGGGTCGTACGACAGCTTCGGGTTGCAGGCCGGGTTCACGGCCATCGTCGACACCGTGGAGATGCCGATGGTGTAGCCGTCCGGGGCCGACTTGGCGATGGCGTCGGCGCCGATCGAGCCGCCGCCACCGGCGCGGTTTTCCACCACTACCGGCTGACCCAGGATACGGCTCATCTGGTCGGCCACGCCACGGCCCACGATGTCGGTCGTGCCGCCCGGCGCGAACGGAATGATCAGGCGGATCGGCTTGGCCGGATAGTTGCTCTGTGCTTGTGCTACGGATGCCACGGAGGCGGCGGCCATGAAGACCGTCGAAGCCAGGATCAGTGCTTTCTTGTGAGCTTGCATTGAGGAGAGTCTCCCGTCGTTGAAGCCGGGCGAATCGCGCCCGGGGAGGTCATGAAACACCGGCGCGCCGCTGCGGTTGCAGCAGTGCGCCGGCGTGCTTCGGAATCAGCCGCCCAGCAGGCCGCGCTTCAGGTTGCGGTCCACCGGGTGTTCGCCCAGGAAGATGCGCAGCACTGCCTGGTAGAAATCCTCGCCCGGAATGGTCTGGCCGCGTGGAATGCCGTTCAGCGTCACGGCGGTTCCGCCTTCGGGCGTGAAGTCGAAATTGATGATGTCGCCGCGCTGGGCCGTGCCCAGCTGGGTCATCGTGCGTTCCAGCTGCGTCACGCGGTCGGACAGCAACTGCATCTGCAATTCGGAATGGTTCTCGCGCAGCCCGTCGTTGAGGGTCTTCACGAACTGCGCCGATTCCACCTCGCGCAGCGGGCGGATCTGCAGCCGCTTCGGGCCCGGCGAGCCCAGCACCACGGTGGCATTGCGGGCCCGCTCGGGCAGGTACAGCCCCGCCGCGTAGCCCTTGATCACGAATACCTGCCGTAGTCCGGTGCCGTTGAGCGGCAACTGCCGGCCGCCCAGGCGCGCCATGTCGTCGAAGCGCACGCCGCCAATCTCCATCGCGGATACCGACGGCAACAGCAGGCCGAGCGCCAGCGTCGCGCACAGCGAAACGGCAAGGCGGCGGGCAAGCGTGACTCGGCGGGACGAAGACTGCGTGGACTTCATGGTGCGACAGGCGGCGGCAAAGCCGCGGGCAAGACGAAATTCAGCGTGCCATGTTGTCGGAATTCTGAAAAAATACCCATCCGGATCTGCCCTAGGCTTCACTTTTCACGAAGCCTGCCGTCGGGCGCCACGATAACTACAAAGCATTCGAGACATGTCTGCCGCCCTGCTGCTGGTGCCGGATTTCAGCCTGATCCTTATCGGCTGGCTGCTGGTTCGATTCACCTCGTTCGACCGCGCCTTCTGGGCCGGCGTGGAACGCCTGGTCTACTTCGTCCTGTTTCCGGCGCTGCTGTTGCAATCCACCAACAGCGCGAAATTCGACTTCTCGTCGACCTCGGCCATGCTCGGCCTGGCGCTTGCCACGATGGCTTTCGGCATGGCCACCGGCTATCTGGTGCGCTACGTGCTGCGGCCCGACCCGATCGACTTCGCCTCGGGCTTCCAGACCGCTTTCCGCTTCAATTCCTATATCGGGCTGGCCCTGGCGGCGCGGCTTGGCGGCGGCGAGGGGCTGGCGATGATGGCGCTGGTCGTCGGCGTGACCGTGCCGCTATGCAACGTGGCGGCGGTGTGGGCCCTGGCGCGGCATGGCGAATCGAAGCTGCTGCGCGAACTGGCACGCAATCCGCTGATCCTGGCTACGGCCATCGGCCTGGCAACGAACCTGCTGGGCCTGCATCCACCCGAGGTGATCGGCATGACGCTGGGCCGCCTGGGCTCGGCATCGACCGCGCTGGGCCTGATGACCGTGGGCGCCGGCCTGCAGATGAGCGGGGCCACCGGTGCGGCGGGCCCGATGGCCTGGTGGAGCGGCGTGAAGCTGCTGGCGATGCCGTGCTTTGCGTGGCTGGTCGGGAAGTATCTGCCGCTGACCACGCTGCAGTACCAGATCGTGGTCATCTATGCGTCGCTGCCCACGGCGTCCAGCGCGTACATCCTGGCCGTGCGCATGGGTGGCAACGGGCCGATGGTGGCGGCCACCATTTCGGCCATGACGGTGGCGGCCGTGGTGACCACGCCGGTCTGGCTGTCGCTGGTCAGCTAGCCGATCGGCCCGGTTCGGGGCCGTTCAGCCAGCGGTGTCCTGGGCCAGCGCCCAGTCGATGTGCTCGCGCACGAGCGGCGTGGCGGTATCGCGCCGGGCCAGCAAGGCCGCCCGGATGCGCTGGGCCAGGGGCGGATCGCCGGCCGACGCCACGCGCAGGCTGTTCCCCAGCCCCACCGCCAGGTTGCGCAGCCAGCGCTCGTGACCAATGCGGCGGATCGGGCTGCCTTCGAGCCGCTGGTTGAATTCCGCTTCGGTCCAGCCGAAAAGTTCGGCCATGTCGGGGGCGTCAAAGCCGTTGCGCACGTCGAAATCGGGCAGCGTGGCGCGGTGCGCGAACTTGTTCCACGGGCAGGCCAGCTGGCAGTCGTCGCAGCCATAGACGCGGTTGCCCATCGGCGCACGCAATGCCTCGGGAATCGCGCCCTTGTGCTCGATCGTCAGGTAGGAAATACAACGGCGCGCGTCCAGCCGGTATGGCTCCAGGATGGCGCCGGTGGGGCAGATGTCGATGCAGCGGCGGCAGTTGCCGCAATGGGGCGCCTCCGCCGGATCGGCCGGCAGCGGGATATCGACCAGTATTTCTCCGAGAAAGAACATCGACCCGCCGGCACGGTCCAGCAGCAGCGTGTGCTTGCCGCGCCAGCCCAGGCCGCCCTGGCTTGCCAGCGCCACTTCCATGACCGGGGCCGAGTCGGTGAACACGCGATAGCCGAATTTTCCGATTTCCGTCTCGATGCGCGCCGCCAGCTGCTGCAGCCGGTTGCGCAGCACCTTGTGATAATCGCGGCCGCGCGCATAGAGCGAAATCACGGCGGTAGCCGGGTCGTCGAGCCGCGCCAGTTCGTGGCGGCGCCAGTCGTCGGGGCCCTGCGCGGGCAGGTATGGCATGCGGGCAACGATGGCGCGCACCGTGCCGGGCACCAGTTCATGCGGCCGGGCGCGCTTTGCGCCGTGGTTGGCCATATAATCCATGTCGCCGTGGTAGCCCGCCTGCAACCACGCCAGCAGGCCCGCTTCGGCGTGCCGCAGATCGACATCGGCAATGCGGATTTCATCGAATCCGAGCGCGCGGCCCCAGCCGCGCAGGGATGCCGCCAGCGATGCCAGGTCCACGTCCGGGGTGACGGAGGCGGAATCTGGGCGCGCCGGAGCGGAATCTTCTGCGGGATGCGCGGTTTGCGCGGGGGTAGGGGCGGGCACTGCACGGTCGATCATCCCTGAATTGTACGCAATGCCCTTGCTCGAAGAACGCATCCTGCCGCTGCCCGACGAAATCGCCACCGAACGGTTTGGCGCGGCGCTGGCCGGCGCGGTGCGCAACATGCCGCCGCGCACGGTGCATGTCCAGCTGTCCGGAGACCTTGGCGCGGGCAAGACCACGCTGTCGCGCGCCGTGCTGCGCGCGCTGGGCCATGCCGGCAAGGTCCGCAGCCCTACCTACACGCTGTGCGAGCCCTACGACGTGCAGCGCGCCGATGGCTCGCCGCTGACCGTCTACCACTTCGACCTCTACCGTTTTGCCGATCCCGAAGAATGGATCGACGCCGGTTTTCGCGACTGTTTCGCCGAGCCCGCGTTCAATCTGGTGGAGTGGCCGGAGAAGGCCGGGCGCCTGCTTAGGGAACCCGATCTGCACGTGTTGCTCCAATCGGACAACCGCGTGCCACAAATTGCCGTTAATGGGGATGAAGATGGCGCGGATCGCCGCATGGCGACGTTGCGCGCCTATACTCCCACTGGACTTATCCTGCTGAACGCATGCTGATCAAGCGACTTGCCACCGACCGACCCGATGGACCCGACGGACTGCTTCAGGCCCGCCGCAAATGGATGGCGCAGGCCCTGAAGGCTGGTGCCGGGACGGTAGTGCTGTCGCTGGCCGGCCCGCAGATTGCGTTCGGCGCCGGCATCGTGGCCGTGCGCGTCTGGCCCGCCGAGGACTACACCCGCGTCACGATCGAATCCGACGAGAAGCTCGTGGCCGTCCACCAGATGATCCGCAACCCCGACCGCCTGGTCGTGGACATCGACGGCCTGGACCTGTCGCCCACGCTGCGCGAGCTGGTGGCGAAGATCACCCCGAATGACCCGTATATCCAGTCGGTGCGCGTGGGCCAGAACCGGCCGCGCGTGGTGCGGATGGTGTTCGACCTGAAGGAGGACGTGTCTCCGCAGGTGTTCACGCTGCTGCCGATTGCCGAATACAAGAACCGGCTCGTGTTCGACCTGTATCCGGTCAATCCGCCCGATCCGCTCTGGAAGCTCGTGCGCGACACCGAGGACAAGCAACGCCGCTTTGCCGCGACCCCGCCACCTGCCGGCAGCGATGCCCCGGTGGCCGGCGCGCCCGCCGGGGCCGAGGAAGATGCCATCGGCGCCATCGTGCGCAAGTTCGAGGACCGCGGCCAGCTGCCGCCCGCCACCACCGCGCCGCCGCCTGCCATCGCCGCCGTGAAGCCGAAGCCGTCGACCCCGTCGGCGGCCGACAGGCCGGCCGCACCGCCCGTGCCGCCCCCGATCGCGCAGACCAACGTTCCGCCGCCGAGCCAGTTCAAGATGCGCCGGCTGCTGACCGTGGCGCTGGACCCGGGCCATGGCGGCGAAGATCCCGGCGCCATTGGCGCGGCGGGATCGCGCGAGAAGGACGTGGTGCTGCAGATCGCCACGCGCCTGCGCAAGAAGATCGATTCGGAGCCCAATATGCGCGCCATGATGACGCGCGATTCGGACTTCTTCGTGCCCCTGAACGTGCGCGTGCAGAAGGCGCGGCGCGTGCAGGCCGACCTGTTCGTGTCGATCCACGCCGATGCCTTCGTTTCGCCGGAAGCGCGCGGGGCGTCGGTGTTTGCGCTGTCCGAGCGTGGCGCGTCGAGTTCGGCCGCCCGCTGGCTGGCCAACAAGGAAAACAACGCCGACCTGATCGGCGGCACCAACATGGGCAACAAGGACGCCCAGGTGTCGCGCGTGCTGCTGGACCTGTCCACCACGGCGCAGATCAACGACAGCATGCAGGTGGGCAAGTCGGTGCTGCAGGAAATCGGCGGCATCAACCGGCTGCACAAGGGCAGCGTCGAGCAGGCCGGGTTTGCGGTGCTGAAGGCGCCCGATATCCCGTCGATCCTGATCGAGACCGCGTTTATTTCCAATCCGGAAGAGGAACGCAAGCTCAACGACGACGCGCACCAGGAGCAGCTGGCAAACGCCATCCTGCGCGGTATCAAGGCTTATTTCGCCAAGAATCCGCCGCTGTCGAAGAACCCGTCGGTATAAGACATTGCACGCATAAAAAAACGGCGCCGAAGGTGAAGGCGCCGTTTTTTTTCGAGCTGGACGAATGACGATCAGGCGCGCACCGCGTTGCGCGCTTCCTTGATGTCGTCGCGGCTGGCGTAGCGGGCGGCGATCACCGAGCACACAATCAGTTGCAACTGGTGGTAGACCATCAGCGGCAGCACCAGCAGGCCCAGTGCCGGATGGCCGGCGAACAGGATCTTTGCCATCGGGATGCCGTTGGCAAGGCTCTTCTTCGAGCCGCAGAAAACGGCGGTGATTTCGTCCTCGACCGAGAAGCCCAGGCGACGCGCCGTGAACGTGGTGGTGCCCAGGATCACGAACAGCATCACGGCGGCAATGCCCATCACCGCGCCGATGGTCTGCCACGAATACTGGTGCCACAAGCCGGCGGCGGTGGCATCGCAGAACGACGAATATACGATCAGCACGATCACGCCACGGTCGATCTTGTTGGTGATCTGCTTCTTCTTGGCAAGCCAGTTGCCGATCAGCGGGCGGAATGCCTGGCCCAGCGCAAACGGCAGCAGCAGTTGCAGCGCCACGCCCGTCAGCGCGCGGCCCAGCGGCATCGAGGCGCCGCTGGCGCTGATCACCAGGCCCATCAGCAACGGGGTCAGCGCCATGCCGATCAGGCCCGAAATGGTGGCGTTGAAGATGGCGCCCGGCACGTTGCCGCGCGCCATCGACGTCATGGCGACCGACGACGATACCGTGGACGGCAGCGCGCACAGGTAGAACACGCCCAGCAGCAGTTCGGCCGGCAGCGTGTTGCGCAGCGACAGCATCAGCAGTACACCCACGATCGGAAACACGACGTAGGTGAACGACTGCACGAAGACGTGCAGGCGCCAGTGCTTGGCCCCGGCCACGAGCTTGTCGCGCGACAATGCGGCGCCGTGCAGGAAAAACACGAGCGCGACACCAAGGCTGGTCACGATGCCGAGATGCAGCGGACCATCGCCGGCGCCAATTTCCGGCGCGACCAGCGCGATGCCGATGGCGCACAGCATGATGAGAACGAACCCGTCGATCAGGTCGTAAATCTTCTTGAAGGGGGCGAGAAGGGTAGACATTGGGGATAGTGCGTAAGGGTTTCCGCTTGGTATTGGACGCTTGTCTTGCTTAGAATGCAAATTCATTTATTTCATTTATTCATTTTTTAGTTGCATGAATTACACACTGCGGCAGTTGCGGGTCTTTCTTGCGGTGGCGGCGCACGGCAGTTTCAGCCGGGCGGCGGATGCCGTTGGCCTTACCCAGCCCGCCGTCAGTCGAGGTGTGGCCGAGCTGGAAGAGGCGCTTGGCGTGCGTCTCCTGGACCGCACCACGCGTGAAGTGGTGCTGACCGATGCCGGCACCGCGCTGGTCCCGGCACTGGAGCGACTTTTGGGCCAGCTCGATGACACGCTCGAAGAAACCCGGCAGCTAGGCGAGCGCTATCGTGGAAGGGTAGTGATAGCCAGTGCCCCGACCATCTCGGCACGGCTGATGCCGATGTACGTGGCGGCGTGCGCCAGCCAGTACCCCGAGATCCGGTTGTTTGTGCGCGACAACGTCCAGGCCGACGGGCTGGAGCAGATTCGCGCCGGCGCCGTGGATTTCGGCGTGCTGATTGATCCGCTGGCGCGGGAAGGACTGACCATAGCGCCGCTGGCGACCGATCCGTTTTGTTTTGTGTGTCGAAGGGATCACCCGTTGGCCGGGGCGGAGTCGGTGCCCTGGAGCGCCCTGCATGGCGAGCGTCTGGTGCTGCTGGACTTTGCGTCGGGCAGCCGGCCCCTGATCGACCGCATCCTGGCGCGTCACGGCGTGGCGCCGCAGGTGGTGCAGGAGCTGGGCCACTCGGCCAGCGTGTTCGGGATGGTGGAAGCGGGGATCGGCGCCTCGGTGCTGCCTTCGTTCTCGCTGCCGTTGCCGGCGGCGTCGCCGCTGGTGTCGAAACCGCTGACGCCGCGCGAAGAACGCAGCATCGTCATGGTGCGGCGAGAAGACCGGTCGCTGTCGCCGGCCGCTGCTGCGGTCTGGGAAATGGTCCAGACCATGCCGATCCCGGCCGAAGTGGTGACTGACTAAGTCACCACGGCCGTCAGGCTGCCGGGCATCAGCCCGCCGGCACCGCCGTCACCATTGCGGCTTCCAGCGCAAAGCTGCCGTCGGCCTGCACGCGGTAGCGGTCGCGTACTTCGGCGGGTGCCTTGTCCCACAGATGACGGATTGCCGCCTGCGCCACCTCCGGCGTGCGCATGCGCGTCACCCAGCTCTGGAATTCGATCTCGATCCGCCAGACCGGCGACACCTCCACCTCGAATCCCGCCTGCCCGAACAATCGCGCCCAGGCCACCGGCGTGTAGTCGCGGATATGCGACGGATCGCGCAGCAGTTCCACCGACTGCAACCATGTGTCGCAGAGCGGGTCTTCAGCGCCCACGATATCGATCAGCACCACTTTGCCGTTGGGCTTCAGCACGCGGCGGATTTCGCGCAGGGCGGCCGGTACGTCGCGCCAGTGATGGGCGCTCATGCGGGAAACGACGGCGCAGAAGCTGGCATCGTCAAAGGGCAGGCGTTCGGCCGCGCCCTGCCGGGTGGAGATATTGGACAGGCCGCGGTCCCTGGCCGCACCGGCCACGACATCGAGCATTTCGGCCGACAGGTCGTAAGCCACCACTTCGTTGGCAGCCGTTGCGGCGGCAAAGCTGGCATGGCCGGCGCCGCAGCCCAGGTCCAGCACGCGGCTGTGCGCCACCGGCTTCAGATGCGCCAGTGCCTGCTTGAGTTGTTCCAGGTCAGCGCCCTGGGCGTGGACGGCGCTGGTGAGATATGCGTTGGCGGTGGCGCCGAACTGGGCGGCGACGAGTTCCTGCTGTTGCATGAGGGGTGCCTCGTTCTTTTTAGATGGATGAAAAGAGAAGGGGGATTGCCCGGGCCCGGGGGTTCACGTACTGTAGACGCCGTGTTTTCCCGGTACAAGTCACTCTTTTATCCTGGTATAAGCGCCACCAGTCATGTCCGTCGAGCCACTTCCACCTGCATCACGCGAATCCGAACTGGGGGCGTTCCTGCGTAATCATCGCGAGCGGCTCAGCCCTGCCGATGTCGGCCTGCCGCCGGGCCGGCGGCGTCGCACGCCCGGGCTGCGGCGCGAGGAAGTGGCCCAGCTGGCGGGGCTCAGTGCAACCTGGGTAACGTGGCTGGAGCAGGGGCGCCCCGTGGCGATGTCGGTGCGCGCGCTGGCGAGCCTGGCGCAGGCCCTGCGCCTGTCGCGTGCCGAACGGGCCTATCTGTTCGCGCTGGCCGGCAAGCCGGAGCCCCGGGCGGATGCGGAGCCGGACGTGCCACAGGCCTTGCTTGCCAGCGTGCAGGCGATTGCGGCGCCAGCTTACCTGCTGGATCGCCAGTGGACGGCGCTGGCCTGGAATGCGGCGGCGGCCGATCTGTTCGTCGGATGGCTCGACGACGCCACCACCGAGCGCAACCTGCTGCGGGCCATGTTCCTGTCGCCCGGCCTGCAGGCGCTGGTGGAAGACTGGCCGCACCGGGCGGCGCGGCTGGTGGCGGAGTTTCGCGTACACAGCCTGCGCCATGCGGAAGATCCGGCCACACGCGCGCTGGTCGAGCAGTTGATGGCAGACAGCCCGGCATTTGCCAATGCCTGGCGGTCGCAGGACGTGGAGGAACGGCAGGGCGGCCGGCGCGGCTTTCATCATCCGGCGCACGGCCTGGTCTATCTGGAACAACTGACGCTGGTGCCGCCGGCCGTGCCAGGCCTGATGCTGGCGATGCTGCTGCCGGCGGTCTAGGCCAGCGGCAGGTTATTTCGGCTGCATGCGGATCGCGCCATCGAGGCGGATCACTTCGCCGTTCATCATCGTGTTGCCGATAATGGCCTGCGCCAGCTTCGCGAATTCGGTCGGGCGGCCCAGGCGCGGCGGGAACGGCACCATCTTGCCCAGCGCGTCCTGCACTTCGGGCGGCATGCCCAGCAGCATCGGCGTTTCGAACAGGCCCGGTGCGATGGTCATGCAGCGCACGCCGTCGCGCGCCAGGTCGCGGGCGATCGCCAGTGTCATGCCGACCACGCCGCCCTTGGACGCCGCATAGGCGGCCTGGCCGATCTGGCCGTCGAAGGCGGCCACCGACGCCGTATTGATGATCACCCCGCGCTCGCCTTCGGCATCGGGCGTGTTTTCCACCATGGCCGCCGCAGCCAGCCGGATCATGTTGAACGTGCCGATCAGGTTCACACGGATGGTCTTCTCGAAGGCGTCGAGCGGATGCGGGCCATTCTTCCCCACGGTCTTGGCCGCCACGGCAATGCCGGCGCAGTTGACCAGGCCTGACAGCCGGCCGAGCTTGCGGGCGGCATCGACCACGGCCTGACCATCGGCCTCGGACGTGACGTCGCACTTCACGTACTGGCCGCCCAGTTCCTGGGCCAGCGCGGTGCCGGCCGCCTCGTTGAGATCGGCGATCACGACCTTGCCGCCCGCCTGCGCCAGCATGCGCGCGGTGCCCGCGCCCAACCCCGACGCGCCGCCGGTGACGATGAATACGTTGCCCTGGATGTCCATCGGTCTGTCTCCTTTGTTTTTGCGTGCCGCGGATCTGGTTGCCGCGATTGATCTGCCGCGATTGATCTGCCGTTTACGTTAACGTAAATCATCGCCCCGCGTAAGCCCGGGTCAGCCCCAGAAACAAAAACGGCCCAGGGGAGCCTGGGCCGTTTCCGGTGTACTGCTGGGCAGCGCCGATTACTTCAGCGCTTCAAAGACGCTGGCCGTGATCTTGTCCACGTCGCCCACGCCCGAGATCTTGCGATACTGCGGCGGTGCCACCTTGGCCGACGTGTCGCCCTTGCTGGCCCAGTCGGAGTAGTAGTCCACCAGCGGACGCGTCTGCTGCGAGTACACGTCCAGGCGCTTGCGCACCGTGTCTTCCTTGTCGTCGTCGCGCTGGATCAGCGCTTCGCCGGTTTCGTCGTCGGTGTTTTCCACCTTCGGCGGGTTGTAGCGCACGTGGTACGTACGACCCGACGCCACGTGGACGCGGCGACCGCTCATGCGCTCGATGATGGCGTCGAACGGTACGTCGATCTCCAGCACGTAGTCGATGGCCACGCCGGCTTCCTTCATGGCCTCGGCCTGCGGAATCGTGCGCGGGAAACCGTCGAACAGATAGCCCTTTTCGCAGTCCGGCTGCTTAAGGCGGTCCTTCACCAGGCCGATAATGATGTCATCCGACACCAGTCCGCCCGCGTCCATCACTTTCTTGGCTTCGATGCCCAGCGGCGTACCGGCCTTCACCGCGGCGCGCAGCATGTCGCCGGTGGAGATTTGCGGAATGCCGAACTTCTCGCAGATGAACTTGGCTTGCGTGCCTTTGCCGGCGCCAGGCGCGCCCAACAGGATCAAACGCATTTACGGGTCCTCAAGGTATTTGAATTCGGTCTGGCGGGATCTATGGAAGGAGGGTACCGCTGCAACTTGACGCGGGACTTACGTCCGGCCATGCCTCGACGTCTGCACGTGAAGGCCAAGGCATATGCCGGCGTCCGCTCATGCGCGGCGCCCGAAGCGCGGCGGCGTCTGACTGTCGTGCGAAGGTCCTGCAGTTCGCGGCGACGGGCCAGCGGCGCGCATCCGGGCGGCTCGATCTCTATCTCCCCACCGAGCCTTTGCAGTCGTGCTGCGCACGCATGCGGGCTCTGTATCGGCAGGCATTATGCCATGGGCAATGCCGGTTCGGCCTTCGTCCAGGTTGCAGCAGTATGAACTCCAGCGGGAAACTGGGGTCTACGGCATCCGCCGTGTGATTTTCAGGGGCCGTCCTGTGCCATGCCCTGCGCCCAGAGTGCGCGCACACGCTCCAGGTCGGCCGGCGTATCCACGCCCGGTGCCGGCGCCGCGGCCGTCACCATCACCCCGATGCGCTCGCCATGCCACATGGCGCGCAGTTGTTCCAGCGCCTCGACCTGTTCGACCGGCGAAATCGCCAGCGTCGGGAATCGCCGCAGGAAACCGGCGCGATAGGCGTAGATGCCGATATGGCGCAGCACGGGCATGGCCGGCATCGGCACCTGTGCGGCAGCTGCCGGCTGCGTCGGAACGGCGGCCCATGCGTCGCGCGCCCAGGGAATCGGTGCCCGCGAGAAATACAGCGCGCGGCCCGCGTTGTCGCACACCACCTTCACCACATTGGGGTTGAAGACCTCGGCGGGGTCGTCCAGCGGATGAGCGGCCGTGGCGATGGCGCAATCGGGATGCGCGGCCAGGTGCAGCGCCACTTCGTCGATCAGGTTCGGATCGATCAGCGGCTCGTCGCCCTGCACGTTGACCACGATGGCGTCGTCAGCCAGGCCAAGCTGGGCGGCCACTTCCGACAGGCGGTCGGTGCCCGAAGGGTGGTCGGCGCGCGTGATCACGGCCTCCACGCCGCGCGCGGCGCAGGCAGCTGCCACTTCCGGCGCGTCGGTGGCTACCACGGTGCGCTGCGCGGACGATGCATGCGCGCGTTCGGCCACGCGCACGATCATCGGGTGGCCGCCGATATCGGCCAGCGGCTTGTTCGGCAGCCGGGTCGAGGCCAGGCGCGCCGGAATGACGACGGTAAATGCGGGAATGCTCATGATGATTGCCTGACTGCGCCGATGCTGGCGGCGCGGGCGTCCGATCAGTTGTCGGACGGTTCGACGGGCACCACGCGGCCGGGCACCGACTGGCGCGCTTCATCGGCCAGCATGACCGGGATGCCGTCGCGAATCGGGTACGCCAGCTTGTCGGTGTGGCAGATCAGTTCCTGGGCGGCGCGATCGTATTCCAGCTTGCCCTTGCACAGCGGGCAGACGAGGATTTCAAGCAGCCGGTTGTCCATCCTGGTGTTCCTTGTCGAGCCCGGTCGCCGCGCCCGTGGCGGAGGATTGCCCCGTGGTGACGGGTGTGGCGACGGCCGGGTTGCGCGCCAGTACGACGCGGCGGATTTTGTCGATCAGGCCCGCGTCGATCACGGGCGTGGTGGGGACGACCCAGATCCTCGGGTCGTCAAAGCGCTCGCATTTTACGGCATCCTTCTCGGTGATCAGGATCACGTCCGCGTTGAGCGCATCGTCATTGCCGGCGAACGGGTCGTCGGCGAAGTCGTAATGGTCCGGCAGCGGCATCGTTGCCGTGGGCGCCAGGCCGGCGCGGCGCAGGCTGGCAAAGAATCGTTCCGGGTTGCCGATACCGGCGGCGGCCAGCACGCGCTTGCCGGCGAACTGCGCCACCGGGCGTGCCATGGCCGGGTCGTTGAGCTGCCAGGCGTCGTCGAGTTCCAGGCGCATGCCGTAGACATTGGGCTTGTCGGGCGTGGCCTTGAAGTTCGGATCGTTGATCAGCGTGGCATCGCGCGGCCGGCTCAGCGGCTCGCGCAGCGGCCCGGCCGGCAGCAGCATGCCGTTGCCGCCCATGCGGGTATCGAACATGACGATCTCGAAATCGCGCTGCAGCCGGTAATGCTGCAGGCCGTCGTCCAGCAGCAGCACATTGACGCCCGGATGCGACACCAGCATCGTCTGCGCGCACAGCGCGCGATCGGGGAACACCCAAACCGGCACGTCGGTGGCGCGCGCAATCAGCAGCGGCTCGTCGCCAACGTCCGCCGCTTTCGAGGTCGGCTTGACCCGGCGCGGATGCTTCAGTGTCACGCCGTAGCCGCGCGATACCACGCCGGGACGCAGTCCGGCCTCGCACAGCGCCTGGGCCAGCGCGATCACGGCCGGCGTCTTGCCGGTGCCGCCCACGGTGACATTGCCGACCACGATCACCGGCATGGGCAGGCGCGTCGACTTGAACCAGCCCTGGCGGTAGCCGTGGCGACGGATGCGCGCGATCAGGCCGAACAGCAGCGACAGCGGCCACATGAGCCAGGCGAACCAGCCGCGGCGCTGCCACTGGGCGGTGACGAAGTCGGCAAGGGCGTGTCGGGGAGCGGGCATGAGCGGGATGGATGGAAAAGGGCAATGCCACCCGGAGGTGGCATCGGCCCGATGCAGACATTATGGGCATTGCGCAGCGCATGCGGCAAGTTTGCCGCCCATCCGGCCCTGCGCGCCCGGTGCGGGCGTCAGCGCTGCTGCGCGCTTTGCGTGGCGAAGGTCAGGCGCGACAGGCCGGCCACGCGGGCCGCTTCCATCACGTTGATCACAGCCTGGTGCGTGGCCTGGGCGTCGGCATTGACGATCACCACGGGCTGCGGGCCGCTGCCGGCCGGTCCGGCGGCGCTGCGCAGCTGGTCGGCCAGGCTGGTCACATCCTTCTGCTCCAGCACCTGCTTGTTGACGGAATAGACCCCGCGTGCCGACACCGATACGACGATTTCGGTCGGATGTTGCTGCGCGCGATCGGCATCGGCGGTGGGCAGCTGGATCTGCAGTTCGGTAAAGCGCGAGTACGTGGTCGTGATCATCAGGAAGATCAGGATCACGAGCAGCACGTCGATGAGCGGGATCAGGTTGATCTCCGGCTCCTCGCGCCGCTGGCGGGAACGGAAACGCATGGCGTGCTCCCGGCCGCGTCAGGCCCTGCGCTGCGGCAGGATGGCGTCCAGGAACGCGGTGGCGCGGAATTCGAGCTCGGCCACGTAGTCGTCCACCAGGCGGCGGAAGTAGCGCCAGAAGATCAGCGCCGGAATCGCCACGATCAGGCCGAAGGCCGTGTTGTACAGCGCCACCGAGATGCCGTGCGCCAGCTGCTCGGGGTTGGCGCCCGTGCCGCCCTGGTTCCCGAAGATCTCGATCATGCCGATCACGGTGCCCAGCAGGCCCATCAGCGGTGCCACCGAGGCAATCGTGCCAAGTGCGTTCAGATAGCGCTCCAGGTCGTGCGCCACGGCGCGGCCGGCTTCTTCCACCACGTCCTTGGCGGAGTCGCGCGACGTCTGCGGCTGCAGCACCACGTGGCGCAGGCCGGCGGCCAGCACGCGGCCGAGCGGCGAATTCTTCTCGAGATTGTTGACGACCTCAGGCGTGGCCTTGCGCTGCTGGGCGGCGGAGAGCGCCTCCTCGTACAGCTTCGGCGGCAGGATCTTGCTGCGCTTGAGGGAAACGAAACGTTCGACGATCAGCGCGAGCGCGATGACCGAGGCGAGCAGCAGCGGCCAGATCGGCCAGCCGGCCGCTTGAATGATGGAAAACACGTGGACCCCCGAATTTCTACGAAAGCGACAGACCCGAAATGGAACAGCCTGAATGACAACTGCGCGGCAGCCTTTGATGCGCGCGCTGCGTTCCGCGTGCGCACCGGCGATGCTCGAAAAATTGCAGGCGCCACTCTAACCCGCCCCCGGCCAGCGCGGCAAGCCACGCACGTTGGCGCTGTCTGCGGCTTTCCACACTGAGGCGGGACAGGATTGTGGACCAGTTGTGGAAAGCCTTCGGAAAAACGCCATAAGTCATTGATTTTCAACGGCTGCCCCTTGATTGCCTGTTTTTTGTGCAAGACGGGGAAAGCCCGCCGGATCGAAGGGTTTGGCCAGTGCGCCAGGCGTCAGCGGAGCCGTTTCGGCTGTTGCGGGCAGGGCTTTCCACATTCTGGCGGGACAGTGTTGTGGATCGGCTGTGGAAAGTTGTCGAAGACTTTCGCTAAATCCTTGATTCAAAAGACAAAGTGTCGCATTGCTAAAAAAATGGGCAATGGGGTGGCGCCGCAGGAGCCATTTGGCGGCCAAACCAGGTCGTGGACTTTCCACATCGACGCAGGACAGGATTGTGGACGGGTTGTGGATAAGACCGGGAGAAGACGCCTAACCCCTTGATCCGTATGGACGTATACGTATCTGCCTAATAAATGGGCAATCGGGGTGCGCAAGCCTGTCGTGCGGCGCGGTCGACTTCGGCAGGGCGCGCGCGTTGCCACAGCGGGGATCGGTGCGCAAGGTATACGTTGTCCACAGCCCAGACCCTTGACAAATCCATTATCCAAAGCTTCTGTGGATAACTTTGTGAACAAGCCCCGGGGCGTTTTGGTAAGTCGTTGACGCGTAAGGTTTTCTCTTACATTGCCTGTTTTTTGGTCCTGTCAGAAAAATCAAATGAATCAATAGCTTGTACCGACTCATGCGGATCGCGGGCGAATGCGAGTGCGCTGCGCAATGCCTCTTGACATAGCGGTTATGCTGTGGACATGTCCATCTCACGCCGCCCGCGCGGTCGTGCACCATGCCAGAGAACGAGAACCTTTCGCGTTTTGCGCCGTCCCAGCCGCCTTCGCGCACGCGCGACGTGATTCCGGTCAGCGAACTCAACCACGCCATTGCCGGCGTCCTGGAGCGTAGCTTTCCGCTGGCCTGGGTCAGGGGCGAAATTTCGAATTTCACACGCGCGGCCAGCGGCCACTGGTATTTCTCGCTCAAGGATGCACGCGCGCAGATCCGCTGCGTGATGTTTCGCGGACGCAACCAGCACGTGGATTTCACGCCGCGCGAAGGCGAGGCGGTGGAAGTGCGTGCCGTGGTGTCGATGTACGAAGCGCGCGGCGAGCTGCAACTTGGCGTGGAAGCCATGCGGCGCGCGGGCCTGGGCAATCTCTACGAAGCGTTCCTGCGCCTCAAGGAAAAACTTGCACAGGCGGGCCTGTTCGATCCCGCACGCAAGCGTCCCATCCCGTCGCATCCCCGGACGATTGGCGTGATCACGTCGCTGCAGGCTGCGGCGATGCGCGACGTGCTGACCACGCTGCAACGGCGTGCGCCACACGTCAACGTGGTTGTTTACCCGGTACCCGTGCAAGGCGCAGGCGCTGCGGAGAAGATCGCGTCGATGCTCGATACGGCCAGTGCGCGTGAAGAATGCGATGTACTCATCCTGTGCCGTGGCGGCGGCAGCATCGAAGACCTTTGGTCGTTCAACGAAGAAGTGGTGGCCCAGGCCATTGCGCGCAGCCGCGTGCCGGTGGTGTCCGGTGTGGGCCATGAAACCGATTTCACGATTGCCGATTTCGTGGCGGATGTACGAGCCCCCACGCCAACCGGGGCGGCCGAACTGGTCAGTCCCGATCGGGCGCATCTGCTGCAGGCCGCCCGCCGGGCGCGCGAATCGCTGGCGCAATGCATGGATCGCCAGCTCGAACGGCGCGGGCAGCATCTGCAGTGGCTGGCGCGGCAGTTGCGCAGTCCGCAGGCGCAACTGCAGGAACGGCGCGCGCAGGTCGACAATCTGGCCCGACACTTGCGTGCGGCACTGCGGGATACCGTGTCCGCCCAGCGTCATCGGCATGACGTGCTGACCATGCGCTGGCGTGCCTGCCAGCCCGATACCGGCGCGGCGCAGGCGACGCTGGCCCGCATGGCGGCGCGCATGGATGCCGCGCTCGACCGACGTCACGAACGTGAAACACAACGGCTGGCCCGCGCGGCGGGGGCACTGGAACTGCTGGCCCCGCAGCGCACGCTGGAACGCGGTTACGCCGTGCTGCTCGACAATCGCGGACGGGCCCTGCGGTCGCCCAGTGACTTGCGCGCCGGCAGCATTGTCGAGGCGCATCTGGCGGACGGCACGGCGGACCTGGAAATTGCCGGCGTCCAGTCGAAACTGGCTACTTTCTAAGACATTCCAGGGCGCTGGCGCCGGCCTGGTTGCGACTGATTCTCAGTCGATGGAAATGGTCCCCTGAGCGGCCGCAGGGGAAACTAACATGAGGTCAGGGGGCTTTCCAGAGCCGTTTGCGCGGGTCTGGCAAGTCACCTACAATCGGCCATTCTCCCCACCAAAACCGTAGAGACAGAACAATGGAACACACGCTCCCTCCTCTCCCGTACGCGCATGACGCCCTGGCTCCGCACATCTCCAAGGAGACCCTGGAGTTCCATCATGACAAGCATCACCAGACCTACGTCACGAACCTGAACAACCTGATCAAGGGCACCGAGTTCGAGAACGCTTCGCTGGAAGAAATCGTCAAGAAGTCGTCGGGCGGCATCTTCAACAACGCTGCCCAGGTTTGGAACCACACGTTTTACTGGGAATCGATGAAGCCGAACGGTGGCGGCCAGCCGACCGGTGCCCTGGCTGACGCGATCAACGCCAAGTTCGGTTCGTTCGACAAGTTCAAGGAAGAATTCACGAAGACGGCCGTTGGCACCTTCGGTTCGGGCTGGGCCTGGCTGGTCAAGAAGACCGACGGCTCGCTGGACCTGGTGTCCACCTCGAACGCCGCCACGCCGCTGACCACCGACGCCAAGCCGCTGCTGACCTGCGACGTGTGGGAACACGCCTACTACATCGACTACCGCAATGCCCGTCCGAAGTATGTCGAGGCATTCTGGAACGTCGTGAACTGGGACTTCGCTTCGAAGAACTTCGCCTGAGCGAATACGTTCGCCGCATAAGGCCCCAGTGAAAGGCCCCGGAAACTCCGGGGCTTTTTCTTTTTGCGGGTTCTTTTCGCAGGCCGCCGGCTGTCAGTGCCACGGACGGTCCTGACCACGCGCGCCAGCCTTGGAGGCGTGGGCCTATCCGTTGGTTGCCCCACCAGGGACGCAGCGCTAGGCCGTCGCCTGCCCCACGACGACCGAACGGTTCCGGCCAGTCTGCTTGGCCTGGTACATGAGCGTGTCGGCTTCCTTCAGCGCTTCAGCCAGTGAGGCGGCATCGTGCGGCCAGGTGGTGACGCCGAGCGATATCGTGATGTGTCCCACCGGCGCGATGGCCGTCTGTTCGACCAGACGCCGCAGGCGCTCTGCGGTGCCGCCTGCGGCGTGGCTATCCAGTCCGGGCAGCAGCATCAGGAATTCCTCGCCGCCGACGCGGAACGCCAGGTCGGTGCTGCGCGATGCGTGGCGCATCATCTCCGCCACCCGTTGCAGCACCACGTCGCCAACATCGTGGCCGTAGGTGTCGTTGACCCGCTTGAAGTGGTCGATGTCGAGCGCGATCACGGCCACCTGGCGGCCGTCGGCCTCCATGGCGGCCATGCTGGCGTCCAGCGCGCGCCGGTTGAGCAGGCCGGTGAGGGGGTCGGTCTGCGAGGCGATTTCAAGCCCGCTCACCTGGGTCCTGGCAAGGTCGATGCCGTGCAGCAGCGCCTGCTTCAGGTGGCTGGCCTCGAAGTACCAGGCATTGACCTGCGCCACGGAACCGGTGCTTTCGATCAGGCCGGTGGACGTGGTGCTGTCGGCCAGTTGCCGCAGTGGCCTGGCGATGTATCGCGCCAGGACCCACAGCAGCACGAAGCCGATCACGGCGACCGGCGCGATCGCGACAACAATCCGCTTCATCAGCGCGTCGAGCGGAGCCAGTACGGAGGCCACTGGCTGCTGGCTCACGATGGCCCAGTGCGCCGTGGGGATGTTCGCGAAGCCCGCCAGCATGGCGCGGCCATCGGCGTCCACCATCGCGATGCTGCCGTCCCTGGCGACCAGCGCATGATCCATGGCCGGATTGGTCGCGGTGACGGTGCCGATCCGCGCCTTCAGCGGATGGAACAGTAACTGGTGCCGGCCATCGACCACGTAGACTTCGGAATCGGAGACGAAGAAATGGTTGCTCATCAGTTCATGGAGCCTGCCATCCTTCTGCAGGTGAATCGACCCGCCGATCAATCCCAGGTAGGTGCCGTGGTGGTCGAAGATCGGCATCGAGATAAAGATCACGAGGTTGCCGGCCATCGACCGATACGCATTGCTGACGATCGGCTTGTGCTCCCGTACGGCGCTAATCTGTTCCGGTGCCTCCACCGTGCGGCCTTCGAGTTGCAGTGCCTCGGGCAGGACGTCGGCGATGCGGCCATCGGCATTGACGATGGCGACGGCGTCGAAATCCGCGCTCAGCGACGCCAGACGCTCGAGCGTGTCGCGGCGGGCCTTGGGATCGTCGAAGCGATCGGCCAGCCGTTCGCCGGCAAGCTTGAGCCGGAGCTGTGCTCCGCGCAGGAACCCGTCGATCGACGATGCAACGCGGGCGCTGTAGGCCCGGTTGGCCTCCAGGGATCTTTCCATCAGCGTCTCTCGCTCGATCCGGTACGCGGCATGGAGAGAATTTGCCAGCGTGACCGCGCATGCCGTCAGGGTCAGGCCCAAAACCAGGGTTCGCAGGTCTATCTTTTGGCGTGCCATGAACGTGCGGGGTTGCATTCGGGCCGGAAAGCGTTTGCCGCAGCCTGCGCGGGCTGGGGCCGACAGTGAGACTGACGCCAAAAGCATACAAGCTGGCCGCCGAATATGCGAAAAAAATGGCCCCGGTGGTTGCCGGGGCCATCGAGCTGGTGAGCAGGGGAGCGGCAGCGCCACCCCGAGGCTACTGCGGGCTACTGTGCGGTCCAGCCCCCATCCATCGCCCAGGCCGCGCCGCGCACCTGGTCGCCGAACGGCGAGCACAGCATCAGCACCAGGTTGCCCAGCTGTTCGGGCGTGACAAACTGCCCCGAAGGCTGCTTGTCGGACAGCAGGCGGGCCTGCGCGGCGTCGGGGGTGATGGCTTCGCGCTGGGCGATGGCGTCGATCTGGGCGGCCACCAGCGGTGTCAGCACGAATCCTGGGCAGATCGCGTTGCAGGTGATGCCGGTGGCGGCCGTTTCCAGCGCGGTCACCTTGGTCAGCCCCACCAGCCCGTGCTTGGCGGCCACGTAGGCCGACTTGCCGGCCGAGCCGACCAGCCCGTGCACCGAGGCAATATTGACGATACGGCCCCAGTTGGCGGCGCGCATGCCTGGCAGCGCCAGGCGCGACGTATGGAAGGCCGACGTCAGGTTGATTGCCAGGATGTCGTCCCATTTCTGCACCGGGAAATCTTCCACGGGGGAGACATGCTGGATGCCGGCATTGTTGACCAGCACATCGACGCCGCCGAAGCGCTCCGCCACCAGCGCGAACATGGCTTCGATCTCGTCGGGGCGCCGCATGTCGGCGGCGTGGTGGATCACCTCGGCACCCAGGGTGCGAATGCTTGCCAGGGCGGCCTCGACATCGCCAAAGCCGTTGAGCACGATGTTGGCGCCGGCCTGAGCCAGCGCCTGGGCGATACCCAGCCCGATGCCGCTCGTGGATCCGGTGACCAGCGCGGTCTTGCCATGCAGATTGACCATGATGCGTCCCTTGGGTGCGGTCAGACCAGACCGGTGGTGTAGAACACGAAGATCACGAAGAACACGGCCAGCGTCTTGATGATCGTGATGGCGAAGATGTCGCGATACGACTCGCGGTGCGTCAGGCCGGTGACGGCCAGCAAGGTGATCACGGCGCCGTTGTGCGGCAGCGTGTCCATGCCGCCACTGGCCATCGAGACCACCCGGTGCAGCACTTCCAGCGGAATCCGCGCGGCCTGCGCGCCCTGGATGAACACGTCGGACATGGCGGCCAGCGCGATGCTCATGCCGCCCGATGCGGAGCCGGTAATGCCGGCCAGCGTGCTGACGGACACGGCGGCGTTGACCAGCGGATTCGGAATGCTGCGCAGCGCATCGCTGACCACCAGGAAGCCCGGCAGCGCCGCGATCACGCCGCCAAAGCCGTATTCCGAAGCGGTGTTCATCGACGCCAGCAGCGCGCCCGACACGGCGCTCTTGGTGCCTTCGGCAAAGCGCGACTTCACGGCGCCGAACGCGGTGACCAGCACGATGACGATGCCCAGCAGCAGCGCGCCTTCCACGGCCCAGATGGCCGTCACGCTGGCAATCTTGGTTTCCACAGGCTTGGGCAGGCCCGGCAGCGACACGCTGTTGGCCTGGCCGTACCAGAGCGGAATCATGCGCGTCAGCCAGAAGTTGGACACGCCCACCACCACCAGCGGCAGGATTGCCAGCAGTGGCGGCGGCAGCTTGCCGCCTTCCACGCGCTGCGGTTCGTTCAGCAGGTTCGTGCCATAACCCTCGCCACGCGCCTGGGCCGCGCGGCGGCGCCATTCCAGATACGACAGGCCCACGATGATGATGAACAGCGAGCCCGCCACGCCCAGCGCCGGAGCCGCCCACGACGTGGTCTTGAAGAACGTGGTCGGGATGATGTTCTGGATCTGCGGCGTGCCCGGCAGCGAGTCCATCGTGAACGAGAACGCGCCCAGTGCGATGGCGCCCGGCATCAGGCGCTTGGGGATATTGCTCTGGCGGTAGAGTTCGGCGGCAAACGGGTAGACCGCGAACACCACCACGAACAGCGACACGCCGCCGTACGTCAGCAGCGCGCAGACCGCCACGATCACGGCATTGGCGCGCGAGCGGCCGATGTAGCGGATGGCCGCGGCCACGATCGATTCGGAGAAGCCCGACAATTCGATGACCTTGCCGAACACGGCGCCCAGCATGAACACCGGGAAGTAAAGCTTTACAAAGCCGACCATCTTCTCCATGAAGATGCCGGAAAACACCGGTGCCACCGCCGACGGGTCGGTCAGCAGCACCGCGCCCAGCGCGGCCAGCGGCGCGAACAGGATCACGCTGTAGCCGCGATAGGCGGCGAACATGAGGAAGGCCAGTGCGGCGAGCACTATGACAAAAGACATGGGGTCTCCATTGCTTGTTCTTGAATGCGGTCGAGCCGTGGCAGGTTGCCCCGGTGCCGTGTAATGCGATGGTCCCTCGTGCAGATGACAAGGGACCGCTTCATGAGCAGGCTCCGTGCCACATTCAAAAGTTAAGAATAAGGCGCAAATAGTGTAGCCTGCGGGGCATTGTCTCCTCATTGAGACAAGACAAGCGATGTGTGCGGCGTTCGAGTCTTCGTTATGAGACACTTCGCGTCTACAAAACGAGACAACGTCCCCGGACCCGCAGCCATGCACAAGATCGCCGACCCAGGTGGCGCCCTGCTGTTCGACTACGACTATGTGGCGCGTCGCGGCATGGAGTCGCTGTTCCGCACCTTTGAAAACTTCAGCGAAGGCACCTTCGTGGTGGACGAGCACGCCCGCGTGGTGTGGATCAACAAGCGCTATGCGGCGCGCTTCGGGTTCACCAACCCGCAGGACGCGATCGGGCTCGATTGCGAGCAGGTGATCCCGAACAGCCTGATGCGCGAGGTGGTCACCACAGGCAAGCCGATCCTGCTGGACCTGCTGGAAACCGACCGGGAGCCGATGATCGTCACGCGCCTGCCGATCAAGGACGACAACGGCCGCACCATCGGCGGCGTCGGGTTCGCACTGTTCGATGAACTCAAGGCGCTGACGCCGATCTTTGCCCATTACTCGCGCGCCCAGGCCGAACTGGCGGCGGCGCGCCGTTCGCTCGACCACGCGCGCCGGGCCAAGTACACGTTTGCCAGCTTCGTCGGCGCCAGCCCGGCGGCCCAGGAGGTCAAGCGCCAGGCCCGGCGTGCCGCGCTGGTGGAGTCGCCGGTGCTGCTGCTGGGCGAGACCGGCACTGGCAAGGAACTGCTTGCGCACGGCATCCACGCGGGGTCGGCACGTGCCGAGCGGCCGCTGGTCACCGTCAACGTGGCGGCCATCCCCGATACGCTGCTGGAAGTGGAGTTCTTCGGTGCCGCGCCGGGTGCCTATACGGGCGTGGATCGCAAGGGGCGGGTCGGCAAGTTCGAGCTGGCCGATGGCGGCACGCTGTTCCTGGACGAAATCGGCGATATGCCGCTGGCGCTGCAAAGCAAGCTGCTGCGTGCGCTGCAGGATCGCGAATTCGAACCGCTGGGGTCGAACCGCATCGTGCGAAGCGATGTGCGGATCATTGCGGCCACCTCCGCCGACCTGCCCGCGCTGGTGGCCGAAGGCCGCTTCCGCGCCGATCTCTATTACCGGCTCAATGTGCTGTCGATCAACCTGCCGCCGCTGCGCGCACGCCGGGCCGATCTGCTGCCGCTGGTCTACGCCATCGTCGAGGAACTGAGCATCAAGGCCGAACGCCACCCCATGGGCCTGCGTGACGATGCGCTGCAACTGCTGAGCGACTATGACTGGCCCGGCAATGTGCGCGAACTGCGCAATGTGCTGGAACGCGTGGTCATGCTGTGCGACGAGGATTCGGTGGATGCGGCCACGCTGGCGCCACTGCTCGGCGCGCGTCGCGCCAGCCCGGTGCCGGTGGTCGAACCGGTGACGTCACCGGGCGAGCCATCTGCTCCCGCCGCCGAGACCCGGCCCGCGGCCGCCGCGCCCATGCCGGTGCCGGTGCCGGAGGCGCCTGCGCAATCCTATGCGGCTGCCATGGCCCAGTTCGAGGCCGCGTTCCTGGGGCAGGCGCTGGATGCGTGTGGCGGACGCGTCGCAGAGGCTGCCGCGCGTATCGGTATCAGCCGGGCCGCGTTCTACAAGAAGTTGGCGGCCACGCGCGGCGGGCTGTGATAAGGTCCCCGGCAGAGATGCTCCGCCCCGGGTGCTGATGGTGGCGAGAGCGCCAGCCAGGAGACCCGTCGATGCGCAATGCCCTGACATTCCAGGATGCCCTTCAGGCCGATGTGCTTGCCGCCGGACACGATGACGTGGCCGACCGCAGCGAATTGCTGCGCCGCGCGCACGGACGCTCCGCCGGATTCGGGCTCGATGCTGCGCAAATTCCCGACTATCACCCGCTGAGCCGCCGCGCGCTGGGCGAACGCGTCGACGGCAATCGTGCGTTGTACCGCCTGGCACTGCCCGTGATGGAGGGCCTGTACCGGCAGGTGGCGGGCACCGACAGCCTGGTGCTGCTCAGCGACAGTGCCGGGGTGATCCTGCACAGCGTGGGCGATGGCGACGGCAGCGGCTTTGCCGCGCGGGCGCGCGACGTGGCGCTGGCGCCCGGCGTGTCGTGGTCCGAGGCCAGCAAGGGCACCAATGCCATCGGCACCGCCCTGGCGGAGGGGCGCTCCGCGATCATCCATGGCGACGAGCACTTCCTGCGCGCCAACCGCCAGCTCACCTGTTCCTGCACGCCGATTGCCAGCCCGATGGGCGACTGGCTGGGCGCGCTCGATGTCAGCGGCGATCCGCGCGGCTTTCATCCGCACACGATGGCGCTGGTGCGCATGTCCGCGCAGACCATCGAGAACCAGCTGTTCGCGGCCCAGTTTCCCGACGCGCTCGTGGTGCGTTTCCACGGGCGCCCCGAACTGGTTGGCACGCTGTTCGAAGGCATGGCCGCGTTTGGCGCCGATGGCACGTTCCTGGCGGCCAATCGCAGCGGCTGGTTCCAGCTTGGCATGAGTGCCGACGTGCTGTCCGGCGCCACCTTCACGGAACTGTTCGCACTGCCGATGCCGCCGTCCGGCACCGCCGATACGCTGCTGCGCGACCTGGCGCTGCCCAGTGGCGTGCGGATCTACGCGCGGTTGTCGCATCGCGCGGAAGTGGCGGCCCCGGTGAATGTGCCGCAGCCGGCGGTGCAGCCGTCGGCCGCGCTGGCCCGCCTGGACACCGGCGATGCCCGCATGGCCGCCGTGCTGCAGCGCGTGGCGCGCCTGCGTGGGCGCGATATCCCGTTGCTGATCCTGGGGCGTACCGGCGCCGGCAAGGAATGGCTGGCGCGCGCCGTGCATGCCGACTCGCCACGGGCCAGTGGTCCGTTCGTGGCCGTCAACTGCGCGGCCATTCCGGAGACCCTGATCGAAGCCGAACTGTTCGGCTATGAAGAGGGCGCGTTCACGGGCGCCCGGCGACGCGGCCATGCCGGCAAGATTGCGCAGGCCCACGGTGGCACGCTGTTCCTCGACGAAATTGGCGATATGCCGCTGGCGCAGCAGGTCAGGCTGGTGCGCGTGCTGCAGGAACGCGCGGTGACCGCGCTAGGGGGCACGCACAGCACGCCGGTCGATATCCGCATTGTCTGCGCCACGCATCGCGACCTGCGCGCGCAGATGGCCGATGGCACATTCCGCGAGGATCTCTACTACCGCATCCACGGACTGGCCGTGACCTTGCCATCGCTGGCGGGGCGCAGCGATTTCGACGCGCTGGTGTCGCGCATTCTGGAAGACGAATGCGAACACGGGCCGCAGGCGATCTCGGCGCAGGCCATGGCGATACTGCGCCGGCACGCATGGCCCGGCAACCTGCGCGAGCTGGCCAGCGTGTTGCGTACTGCCGCGTTGATGGCCGAAGGCGAGGCACGGATCGATGTCGAGCACCTGCCGGAGGAATTTGCCGGGCCGACGCCGTCCGCCAGCCCGGCCCAGGGCGATGCCGACGCTGCCACGGGCGGCATGCGCGACTGGGAAGCCGCACGCATTCGCGAAGCGCTGGCGCGCCACCGCGGCAACGTCAGTGCCGCGGCGCGCGAGCTTGGCGTGTCGCGCAATACCATCTACCGGCGGCAGCGCCAGTCCTAGCGCGCCGCTGCCGGGGCCGCTGCCTCAGAAGAATCCGAGCGGATTCGGGTTGTAGCTGACCAGCAGGTTCTTGGTCTGCTGGTAGTGGTCCAGCATCATGCGATGGTTCTCGCGGCCCACGCCCGACTGCTTGTAGCCGCCGAACGCGGCATGGGCCGGATAGGCGTGATAGCAGTTGATCCACACACGGCCCGCCTCGATGCCCCGGCCCATGCGGAACGTGCGCGCGCCGTCGCGCGTCCACACCCCGGCACCCAGCCCGTAGAGCGTATCGTTGGCAATCGCCAGCGCCTCTTCCTCGTCCTTGAAGGTGGTGACCGAGACCACCGGGCCGAAGATTTCCTCCTGGAAGATGCGCATCTTGTTATGGCCCTCGAAGATCGTCGGCTTGACGTAGAAGCCGCCCGCCAGGTCGCCGCCCAGCGCGTTGCGCTCGCCGCCGGTCAGCACGCGCGCGCCTTCCTGCCTGCCGATGTCGATATACGCCAGGATCTTCTGCAACTGCTCTTCGGACGCCTGCGCGCCAATCATCGTCGACTTGTCCAGCGGGTGCCCCTGGCGGATCGCCTCCACACGCTTGACCGCGCGCTCCATGAACGCCTTGTAGATCGATTCCTGGATCAGCACGCGCGACGGGCAGGTGCAGACCTCGCCCTGGTTCAGCGCAAACATCGCAAAGCCTTCGAGCGCCTTGTCGAAATAGGCGTCGTCGGCAGCCATCACATCCTCGAAGAAGATGTTCGGCGACTTGCCGCCCAGTTCCAGCGTCACCGGGATCAGGTTTTGCGACGCGTACTGCATGATCAGCCGGCCCGTGGTGGTTTCGCCAGTGAAGGCCACCTTGGCGATGCGCGGGCTCGACGCCAGCGGCTTGCCCGCTTCCACGCCAAAGCCGTTGACGACGTTGATCACGCCCGGAGGCAGCAGGTCGTGCAGCAGTTCCATCAGCACCAGGATCGAAGCCGGGGTCTGCTCGGCCGGCTTGAGCACCACGCAGTTGCCGGCCGCCAGCGCCGGGGCCAGCTTCCAAACGGCCATCAGCAGCGGGAAGTTCCACGGAATGATCTGACCCACCACGCCGAGCGGTTCGTGGAAGTGATAGGCAATGGTGTCGTGGTCGATCTCCGAGATGGTTCCTTCCTGGGCGCGGATGCAGCCCGCGAAGTAGCGGAAGTGATCGACGGCCAGTGGCAGGTCGGCGGCAGAGGTCTCGCGCACGGGCTTGCCGTTGTCGATGGTCTCGGCCACGGCCAGCAGCGTAAGGTTGGCCTCGATGCGGTCGGCGATACGGTTCAGCAGGTTCGCGCGCTCGGCGGTTGACGTGCGTCCCCACGCCGCGCGGGCGCGGTGGGCGGCGTCGAGTGCCGCTTCCACGTCCTTTTCGTTCGAACGCGGCACGCGCGTGAACGGCTTGCCGGTGAGCGGCGTGACGGCCTCGAAGTACTGGCCGTCGGCCGGCGGCACCCAGGCGCCGCCGATGTAGTTGTCGTACTGCTCCTTGAACGGGTAGGGCACGCCCAGCTGGGCAATTTCGGCCATGTTCATGTCTCGCTCCACTTGTCGATCGGATGCTTGTTGGATTCGTTGGTCGTGCCATCGGCACGCGGGGACGGACTGCAAGGGCCGTGCCGGGGCCCGGCGCGACGCAGCCATGCGGGATGGCGGGCCATGCCGGCCAGTGCCGGATGCGGCGGGGTGTTCCAGAATGGGACAGGTGTTGCGGGCTGGTACAACCGGTGCGGCCGCGCCACACCGATCTTCATGGCGGCGTGATAACGTCACGCGAGGCAACGTGAATGGAGTTTGCATGCAATCGGGCATTGTCGAGGCCGGCTATGGTTCCGACCCGGTCGGTCTGGTCAGCGGTTTCCTGTTCGAACCCGGGCGCCCGGGGCGCGAGATCGACTCCAGCGCCGCCGCCAGCTGGCTTCGCGAGCATCCGGCGGCGGGCCCTGACGACGCGGTGGAGCAGACCGAGCGCCCGTTTGTCTGGCTGCACTTCAATCTGTCGCACAGTGCCTGCGAGCGCTGGATGCGCGGTCAGCTGGGCTTGCCCGACGATTTTTTCGAGGCGCTGCGGCAGGGTTCCCATTCGACACGCATCGAACGCCAGGACGCCGCGCTGCTGGCCGTGGTCAACGACGTGATCTACAACTTCGGCGTCGCCTCGACCGATATTTCCACGCTATGGGCGCATGCCGACCATCGGCTGGTGGTGACTGCGCGTGCCCGTCCGCTGCGGTCGGTGGATCGCCTGCGGGCCGCGGTGCGGCGCGGCGAGATGTTCCGGTCGCCGTTGAACCTGGTGGTTCACCTGCTGCAGGACCAGGCCGACGTGCTGGTACAGATCGTGCGCGAAACCGGCGTCAGCGTGGACCAGATCGAGGATCAGCTGCTGTCGCAGCGATTGCAGTCGAACCGGGCCGACCTGGGCGCCATGCGGCGGGGCCTGGTGCGCCTGCAGCGTCTGCTGGCCCCCGAGCCAGGCGCGCTGTTCCGGCTGCTGAACCGGCCGCCCGCATGGCTGCTGGAAACCGATTTGCAGGAATTGCGCGAATCGACTGAAGAATTCTCGCTGGTGCTCAACGACCTGGCCGCGCTGGTGGAACGCATCAAGCTGCTGCAGGAAGAGATTGCCGCCAAGCTCAACGAACAGACCAACCGCACGCTGTTCACCCTGACGCTGGTCACGGTGCTGGCGCTGCCGATCAACATCGTGGCCGGCTTCTTCGGCATGAACGTGGGCGGGATACCGCTGGCCGAGCATCCGCACGGTTTCTGGGTGCTGGTGGTGCTGGTAGCCACCTTCACGGTGCTGGCCGGGCGCTGGGCATTCCGCAAGCAGGAAAACGGCATGATGTGATGCATGATGCCTCTATGACAATTCATGGAATTGTCATAAGGCGGGCGTACGATAGTGCACCAAGGCGCACGCCGGTCGGCGCGCGCAATGGAGGAAAGCCATGGACTACAACGACGAAGCCCTGATCCGGCGCATTCACCGCGAGGTGGCGGACTACTACGACGAAGAGCTCGAACTGGAGCTGGAAGACCGCGATCCGCTGCTGGTGCAGCGGGTGCTGGCCGGCGAAGCGGGCGGCCCCGGCGACAACAGCAACCTGAATGGCGACGAAGCCGAGCGCGCCGAGCGTCATCTGTATTTCCGCGAACTGTTCCGCCTGCAGGGCGAACTGGTGAAGCTCCAGAGCTGGGTGGTGGCCACGGGCCACAAGGTGGTGATCCTGTTCGAGGGGCGCGACGCGGCCGGCAAGGGCGGTGTCATCAAGCGCATCACGCAACGGCTGAATCCGCGCGTCTGCCGCGTGGCCGCGCTGCCCGCGCCGAACGACCGCGAGCGCACCCAGTGGTATTTCCAGCGCTATGTGTCGCATCTGCCTGCCGCCGGCGAAATGGTGCTGTTCGACCGCAGCTGGTACAACCGCGCCGGCGTGGAACATGTGATGGGGTTCTGCACCGACGAGCAGTACGAGGAGTTCTTCCGTTCCGTGCCGGAGTTCGAGCGGATGCTGGTGCGCTCGGGCATCCAGGTGATCAAGTACTGGTTTTCGATCACCGACGAAGAGCAGCACATGCGCTTCCTGAGCCGTATCCACGACCCGCTCAAGCAGTGGAAGCTGAGCCCGATGGACCTGGAGTCGCGCCGCCGCTGGGAAGACTACACGCGCGCCAAGGAGATCATGCTGGAGCGCACGCATATCACCGAGGCGCCCTGGTGGGTGGTGCAGGCCGTGGACAAGAAGCGCGCCCGGCTGAACTGCATCCACCATCTGCTCCAACAGATGCCGTATGTCGAGCCGCAGCAGACGTCCATCGTGCTGCCTGAGCGCGAACGGCATGCCGACTATGTCCGCCAGCCCGTGCCGGACAACATGGTCATTCCGGAAATCTATTAAGGAAGGCGCTGGCGCGCGCGGCTGGCTTGCGTGCGTATCACCACAGATTGAAACAGCCGTTGGCGCAAACCATCGCCGAAAAGCGATGTAACGGCGCTAAATCTGGTGCTTTCCGTGTCGTTATTGGGTGACCACTCCGATCGGGCGCGTTGCGCGCCCGACCCCGGAGACCGCTTATCTTCGGAGTCACCCATGCGTCGCATGACCTCGCGTGCCGGCACGCGGCATCGTTTTCCCACCGGTCTGACCGGTCTTGCGGCCCTGGCCGCGCCCTTGGCCGCCTTGTCCCTGGCCGCGTGCGGCGGCGGGGGCGGTGATGGCGGCGACAGCGCCGCATCGGCGCAGGCCGCCACGACGTCCACCGCCCCACAGCCCATTCAGGTCGATGGCCTGTCGCAGTCGTGCAGCGCCTGTGGCGCCGCCACCGGCAACAGTTACGCGGGCACCGATGCCGGAATCTGGGGCTACCAGAACCCCAACGCCGCGGCGGTCGACGTGCAGTACGCCATCTCGGGCGTGGCCGGCAAATCGATCTGGCTGCAACTGTCCAATCAGGGCGACGCCGCAGTGGCGATGCCGAGCGGGCTGTCGTCGCAGATTGCGGCGGAAATGATTGCGCCGCAGGCGCTGAGCCAGGCTTCCACCGACGAAACCACGCAGCGCGCCATCGGCGAATACAACCGCAAGGGCTGGGTCGATGCCACGCGCACATCGGCCGACCCGATGCTCAGCACGCTGGGCGTGCCGGCGCCGCTGGCCGTGTCGATCGGCACCGCGGGCCTGGCCGAAACCGCCACCCGCAACTGGTATCACACGGACGGCACCCAGCGTTCGGCCACGCTGCGCAAGCAGATGACCGCCAGCGACGGTACCGTCGTCAACGTCTGGGTGGAGACCGCCGAAGCCTCGAATGTGCTGGATGCGACAGTTACCGAGCTGATCACGGCCTTTGCCGGCAGTGGCATGATCTACGATCGGCTGCTCAACGTGGGCGGCGCGGTCTGGGGCGCCAATTCGTTCGGCACATCGATGCTGCCGGCCGGCGTGCCGGTGGATATCGTCGTCCTCAACTTCAATCGCGACGGCAAGCCCTACGGCACCGTGGGCTACTTCTGGGGCCTGCACAACTTCCTGAAGTCCAAGGAAGCGAACAGCAACGAATCGATTTCGCTGTACCTGGACAGCGAAACCCTGTCGCTGGGCGGCCCTGACGGCCTGCGCTCGGTAAAGACCACGATGGCGCACGAAGGCACGCACATGCAGAACTTCTATCGCCGCCAGGTGCGCATGGGGGCCGAGTACGCCTACGACACGTGGCTCGAGGAAATGACCGCGATGCAGATGGAAGACTTCCTGAGCGGCGCCATCGTCTCGAACTACAACCCGATCCGCGATGTCCGCCTGCCGGACTACTACCGCTACAGCGACTACAACTGCAACCTGACCGCGTTCACGGGCTTCGGCGTGTCGTGCGAGAGCTACGCGGTGTCCGGCAGCTTCGGCGGCTTCCTGAACCGCCAGCTCGGTGTCGGCTTCTTGCGCGACCTGCTGAGCCGCCAGATGGTGGGTTCCAAGGCCGTGCTCAGCGCCGCGATCCAGGACGCCGGCGCGGGCCTGACCTTCGACCAGGCCCTGGTGAACTGGCGTGCCACCACGAACAGCAACATGCCTTTGGCCCGCACGCCGCACGGCTTCGGCTACCCGCAGTGGACCGATGGCACTTACACGCTGCCGGCCATCGACCCGTCCGGCGCCACGTACACCACGCTGCGCAAGCTGCCGGCCACCGTGCCGTCGATGCTGCAGGCCTACGGCAGCTACATCGCACCGCGCGGCGCCAGCGACGGCGTGTACAGCGACAAGGTGCGCGTACCGCCCGGCGTGGCGCTGTCGGTGGTGGTGTATTGATCTGGGGCTGAACCGCTCCATGCATAAGGGCCCCGCATGCGGGGCCCTTTTTTGCTGGCGTCTGCCTGCCTCGAAACGCGACCGCCTACAAAACCACCCCCGGGAACGCCTCGGCGAATGTCTGTACCGTGCCGGTCAGTTCGCCGTCGTAACCGGGCAGCGCGTTGACGCGTTCGCGGAAGCTGCCGCTCTTCATCGCGGATACCGCGCCTTGCAGGGCGGGGCTGTGCAGGGCTTCCGATTCCAGCGCGAAGAAGTAGCGTTCCTTGAGCACGGGCACGAATTCCAGGTTGAAGCGCCGGGCAGCCGTTTCGACGCCGAAACCCACGTCTGCCATGCCGCTGCCGATATAGGCGGCCACTGCCGCGTGCGTGAATTCGCCGTTGCTGAAGCCTTCGATGAGGTTGCTGTCGATGCCTCGCCGCGCCAGCATCAGGTCCAGCAGCAGGCGCGTGCCGGAGCCCAGCTGGCGATTCACGAAGCGCACATCGGTGCGTGTCAGGTCTTCCAGCGAGCGGATGTTCAGCGGGTTGCCTGGCCGGACGAACAGCCCCTGCTGGCGCGTTGCCAGGTGGATCAGGCAATGCTTTTCGGGGTGCAGCCACCGCGAGAAGCCGCGCAGCGTCTCTTCCTCGAACTCGCCGATGGGCACGTGGAAGCCCGCCACGTCACAGGCGCCTTCGGACAGCGCCGCGGCGGCCTCCAGGCTGCCGCAGTACTTGAGGTCGTGGCGCACCTTCTGCTCGTCCAGGAAGTCGCGCAGCGCCGCCACGGCAAAGCCGTGACTGGCGTGGATGCGAACGGCCGGATCGCTGGCCGCCATCAGCTTCTTGAGTTCGATCTCCAGTTCGGAAGCCAGGCTGTCGAGCGTGGGCGACAGGCGCGCGGCAATGCGCTTGCTGGCCCACACCAGCTGTTGCGCCAGCGGCGTCAGTGTGGATCCCCGGCCACGCGTCTTGGCGATCAGCGCGCCCCCGAAAAGTGTCTCGGCGTCGCGCAGGATGCCCCAGGCGTAGCGATATGACAACGCCATGGCCTCGGCCGACTGGGCGATGTTTCCGGTGGATTCGATCAGCCCCAGAAGGGCCACCAGGCGCGATACATCCAGTGCTGGCGCGGGTCCCGGGGTGGTGTCGTCGCGGATCTGAAGGTGCGGAAGGATCGAAATGCGTAGCATATGCGGAAAATAGCATATTGATCGGTGCAAAACACGGTCCTATAGTCGCACAAAGAGGCCGAAAAGCCCGTTGTGATGTTCCCGAATATGAATAAAAAAGCCGATTTCGGGACCGACAGAACAGAATGGAGACAGCATGCCAGACACCGCCATCCCCACGGCGCCAACCGGCAATGGCCGGGCGGATTCAGCCGACATCGCGCGCATCGTCGCGGCCAGACGTGACATGCCTGGCGCGTTGCTGCCGATCCTGCACGAGATCCAGGACACCCAGGGCTATATCCCGGCCGATGCCGTGCCGGTCATCGCCAAGGCCCTGAACCTGTCGCGTGCAGAAGTGCATGGCGTGATCACGTTTTACCACCATTTCCGGCAGCAGCCGGCCGGGCGCCATGTCGTGCAGGTGTGCCGGGCCGAAGCCTGCCAGTCGGTGGGTGCCGACGCGCTGGCCGAACACGCATGCCGCAAGCTCGGCTGCGATTTCCACGAGACCACGGCCGATGGCCAGTACACGCTGGAGCCGGTCTATTGCCTGGGGCAGTGTGCCACCGGCCCATCGATGATGATTGGCGACCGCGTCCACGGACGCGTCGATGCCCGGCGCTTCGACAAGCTCGTCGATGCCGTGCGTGAAGACGAGGAGGCCCGCGCATGACCACCACCATCTTCGTTCCGCGCGATTCCACCGCGCTGGCGCTCGGTGCCGACGAGGTGGCGCAGGCCATCGCCGCCGAAGCCGCACGGCGCGGCGCCGATGTGCGCATCGTGCGCAACGGCTCGCGCGGCATGTTCTGGCTGGAGCCGCTGGTCGAGGTTCAGACCGATGCGGGCCGCGTGGCCTATGGCCCGGTGACCGAAGACGACGTCGCCGCGTTGTTCGACGCCGGCTTCCTGACGGGCCGCGAGCATGCGCTGGCGCACGGCCTGACCGACGAGATCCCGTTCCTGAAGCAGCAGGAGCGCCTGACGTTTGCCCGCGTGGGCATCACCGATCCGCTGTCGCTCGAGGACTACATCGCCCACGAAGGCTTTGCCGGGCTGACGCGTGCACTGGCGATGGCGCCGGAGCAGATCGTGCAGGAAGTGCTCGACTCCGGCCTGCGTGGCCGGGGCGGCGCGGCGTTTCCCACCGGTATCAAGTGGAAGACGGTGCTGGCCGCGCAATCGCCGGTCAAGTACATCGTCTGCAACGCCGACGAAGGCGACTCGGGCACGTTCTCGGACCGCATGGTCATGGAAGACGACCCGTTCATGCTGATCGAGGGCATGACGATTGCCGGGCTGGCCGTGGGCGCGGAGTCCGGCTACATCTACACGCGCTCCGAATACCCGCATGCGATTGCCGCCACCGAGGCCGCCATCGCCATCGCCACGCAGGCAGGCTGGCTGGGCGACAACATCCGGGGCAGCGGCAAGCGCTTCACGCTGGAAGTGCGCAAGGGCGCGGGCGCCTACGTGTGCGGCGAGGAAACCGCGCTGCTGGAAAGCCTGGAGGGCAAGCGCGGCGTGGTGCGCGCCAAGCCGCCGCTGCCGGCGCTGAAGGGCCTGTTCGGCCAGCCTACCGTCATCAACAACGTGATCTCGCTGGCAACGGTGCCGGTGATCCTGGCGCGGGGCGCCAAGTTCTACCAGGACTTCGGCATGGGCCGCTCGCGCGGCACGCTGCCGTTCCAGCTGGCGGGCAATATCAAGCAGGGCGGCCTGGTGGAAAAGGCGTTCGGCGTGACGCTGCGCGAGCTGATGTTCGATTTCGGCGGTGGCACGCGCAGCGGCCGCACCATCCGCGCAGTGCAGGTGGGTGGGCCGCTCGGCGCCTACCTGCCCGAGTCGCGCTTCGATACGCCGCTTGACTACGAGGCTTATGCCGCGTTTGGCGCGGTGGTGGGCCACGGCGGTATCGTCGTGTTCGACGAGACGGTGGACATGGCAAAGATGGCCCGCTACGCGATGGAGTTCTGCGCCATCGAGTCGTGCGGCAAGTGCACGCCATGCCGGATCGGCTCGACGCGCGGCGTGGAGGTCATCGACCGCATCATCGCCGGCGACCAGCCCGTGAAGCATGTGGCGCTGGTGCGCGACCTCTGCGACACGATGCTCGCGGGTTCGCTGTGTGCGATGGGCGGCATGACGCCGTACCCGGTGCTGTCCGCGCTCAACGAATTCCCCGAGGACTTCGGGTTGTCGGCCACGCCGGCCAAGGCTGCCTGAACGCAGCCAACTTTCATAATGACGCGCCTCTCAGGGGCGCGCATCCTCACAAGCAGTGCAGGAGACGTCCCTTGAACGCTCACGACGATTTCGACTACGGTACCCCGGCCATTGATTCGGACACGATGGTCACGCTGGAAATTGATGGGGTATCGGTGACCGTGCCGGCTGGCACCTCTGTCATGCGCGCCTCTGCCGAAGCCGGCATTGGCGTGCCCAAGCTCTGCGCCACGGATTCGCTGGAGCCGTTCGGCTCCTGCCGCCTGTGCATGGTGGAGATCGAAGGCCGGCGCGGCTATCCGGCATCCTGTACGACCCCCGTGGAGCCGGGCATGAAGGTGCGCACGCAGAGCGGCAAGCTCGGCGAACTGCGCCGCGGCGTGATGGAGCTCTACATCTCCGATCACCCGCTTGACTGCCTGACCTGCCCGACCAACGGCAACTGCGAGCTGCAGGACATGGCCGGCGTGGTGGGCCTGCGCGAAGTGCGCTACGCGGACGGCGCCGGCGGTGCCGCCCCGATCGCCACGCACACGCACATGAAGAAGGACGAATCGAATCCGTACTTCACGTACGATCCGTCCAAGTGCATCGTCTGCAACCGCTGCGTGCGCGCCTGCGAGGAAACCCAGGGGACGTTCGCGCTGACGATCAGCGGCCGCGGCTTCGAATCGCGCGTGTCGCCCGGCACCAGCCAGTCGTTCATGGAGTCGGACTGCGTGTCGTGCGGCGCCTGCGTACAGGCCTGCCCGACCGCCACGCTGACCGAGACGTCGGTGATCCAGCTGGGCCAGCCGTCGCACAATGTGGTGACCACGTGCGCGTACTGCGGCGTGGGCTGCTCGTTCAAGGCGGAAATGAAGGGCAACGAGGTGGTGCGCATGGTCCCCCACAAGGACGGCGCCGCCAACGAGGGCCACGCCTGCGTGAAGGGCCGCTTCGCCTGGGGCTACGCCACGCACAAGGACCGTATCCTGAAGCCGATGATCCGCGCGAAGATCACCGATCCGTGGCGCGAGGTGTCGTGGGAAGAGGCCATCGGCTACGCCGCGTCGCAGTTCAAGCGCATCCAGGCCGAGCATGGCACGGATTCGATCGGCGGCATCGTGTCGTCGCGCTGCACCAACGAGGAAGGCTACCTGGTGCAGAAGCTGGTGCGTGCGGCATTTGGCAACAACAACGTCGATACCTGCGCGCGGGTTTGCCATTCGCCGACCGGTTATGGCCTGAAGACCACGCTGGGCGAATCGGCGGGCACGCAGACGTTCCGCTCGGTGGCCAAGTCCGATGTGATCATGGTGATCGGTGCCAACCCCACCGACGGCCATCCGGTGTTCGGCTCGCGCATGAAGCGCCGCCTGCGCGCCGGCGCCAAGCTGATCGTCGTGGATCCGCGCCAGATCGACCTGGTGGACTCGCCGCATATCCGTGCCGACTATCACCTGCAACTGCGCCCTGGCACCAACGTGGCCCTGGTCACGTCGATGGCCCACGTGATCGTCACCGAAGGCCTGCTCGCCGACGAGTTCATCGCCGAGCGTTGCGAAGACCGTGCGTTCCAGCAATGGCGCGACTTCGTGGCGCTGCCCGAGAACTCGCCGGAGACGCTCCAGGCCGCCACCGGCGTGCCGGCCGAAACGCTGCGCGGCGCCGCGCGGCTGTACGCCACCGGCGGCAATGCGGCCATCTACTACGGCCTGGGCGTGACGGAACACGCGCAGGGCTCCACGACCGTGATGGGCATCGCCAACCTGGCCATGGCCACCGGCAACGTCGGCCGCGAAGGCGTGGGCGTGAACCCGCTGCGTGGGCAGAACAACGTGCAGGGTTCGTGCGACATGGGATCGTTCCCGCACGAGCTGCCGGGCTATCGCCACGTGTCGGACTCCACCGTGCGCAGCGCCTTCGAGGCCGCATGGGGCGTGGGCATCAATCCCGAGCCGGGCCTGCGCATCCCGAACATGTTTGACGCCGCTCTGACGGGCTCGTTCAAGGGCCTGTACTGCCAGGGCGAGGACATCGTCCAGTCGGACCCGAACACGCAGCACGTGGCCGAGGCGCTGTCGTCGATGGAGTGCATCGTTGTGCAGGACATCTTCCTGAACGAGACCGCCAAGTACGCGCATGTGTTCCTGCCGGGTTCGTCGTTCCTGGAGAAGGACGGCACGTTCACCAACGCCGAGCGCCGTATCTCGCGCGTACGCAAGGTGATGCCGGCGCAGGCGGGCTATTCGGACTGGGAAGTGACGCTGCTGCTGTCGAAGGCGCTGGGCTATCCGATGGAGTACAAGCATCCGTCCGAGATCATGGACGAGATCGCACGCCTGACGCCGACGTTCTCGGGCGTCAGCTACGAGAAGCTCGACGAACTGGGCAGCGTGCAATGGCCCTGCAACGCCGAGGCGCCGCAGGGCACCCCGACCATGCACGTCGATGGCTTCGTACGCGGCAAGGGCAAGTTCATCATCACCAAGTACGTGCCGACCGACGAGAAGGTGACGCAGAAGTATCCGCTGCTGCTGACCACGGGCCGCATCCTGTCGCAGTACAACGTGGGCGCGCAGACGCGGCGCACGGCCAACGTGCACTGGCACGACGAGGATCGGCTTGAGATTCATCCGCACGATGCCGAGGATCGCGGCATCAAGGACGGCGACTGGGTGGGCGTGCAGAGCCGTGCGGGTGAGACCGTGCTGCGCGCGGTCGTCAGCCAGCGCATGCAGCCGGGCGTGGTCTACACGACCTTCCACTTCCCGGAGTCGGGTGCCAACGTGATTACCACCGACAACTCGGACTGGGCGACGAACTGCCCCGAGTACAAGGTGACGGCGGTGCAGGTCATGCCGGTGGCGCAGCCTTCCACCTGGCAGCGCAACTACCAGGCGTTCAACGAAGAGCAGCTTGGGCACCTGCGTGCCGCCAGCGAGACCGCGCAGGCGGGCTGACCCGGGACCGGCGATGAAACGCGACGTGCCATCCCCGGACAGCGCAGCCGGTACCGACGAGGTACCGGCGCAGCGCACGTTCCCGGTCAGCCGCTGGCGCCACGGCGTGCTGACGGCCGAAGTCGACCATCTGGCCGAGGAAGTGCCGGTAGCGCTGGAGTTCAACGGCATCTCCCACGCGGTGATGCTGGCTACACCGGCCGATCTGGAAGACTTTGCGCTCGGATTCAGTCTTAGCGAAGGCATTGTCGATGCCGCCAGCGATATCTATGGCGTCGACGTGGAGGCGAGTGCCCAGGGCATCACCGTCAAGGTGGAGATTGCCACCGGCGCCTTCGTTGAACTCAAGGGCCGGCGGCGGGCCATGGCCGGGCGTACCGGTTGCGGCCTTTGCGGTACCGAGTCGCTGGACGAGGTCATGCGCATGCCGGAGCCGGTGCGCAGCCAGGCGGCGTTCGATCCGCGCGTGTTCGAGCATGCGTTCGCGGTGCTGCACAAGCGCCAGGCCCTGCTACGCGATACTGGCGCCACGCACGCCGCGGCGTGGATGCGGGCCGATGGCGAAATCGCGCTGGTGCGCGAGGACGTGGGACGCCACAACGCGCTGGACAAGCTGGCCGGGGCGCTGGCCCGTGGCGGCCAGGAAGACATTGCGCGTGGCGCGGTCATCGTGACCAGCCGCGCGAGCTACGAGATGGTGCAGAAGACTGCGGCCATCGGCGCCGGCGTGCTGGCGGCGGTGTCCGGGCCGACGGCCATGGCCGTGCGCCTGGCTGACACGGCGGGCATCACGCTGGCCGGCTTTGTGCGGGGCGGCACCATGGTGGTCTACAGCCATCCTCAACGACTACATATTGGATAAGGGTCCGGCATGCATATCGAGAACCTGATCAAGATGGCAAACCAGATCGGCGGCTTTTTCGAGGCCATGCCAGATCGTGGCGAGGCGCTGGCCGATATCGCCTCGCATATCAAGAAGTTCTGGGAGCCGCGCATGAAGCGGGCGTTCCTGGCGCATGTCGAGGCCGGCGGCGAGGGGGTCCACCCGATCGTCCTGGAAGCGGTGGCGCATCACCCCGAAATGCTCGAAGTGGTGCTGCGGGAGGCGGCCTGAGCCCCGTGCTCGCCGCCTGCGCGTCTTCTTCTACTTCTTCAGCCGGTAGAGCACCTGCAGGATCGTCAGCCCGAACAGGGTGGCGATCACTGCCGTTGCTTCACGCCCCAGCCCGCACGCGACGCCGATGGCCGCCACGGTCCAGATGCTGGCTGCCGTGGTCAGTCCGCGCACATCCTCCTCGCTGTTCAGCTTGATGATGGCGCCGGCGCCCAGGAAGCCAATGCCGGACATCAGCCCCTGCAGCACCCGGCTCATGTCCGGCAGCGGCACGCCGGCCTGCAGCGGCACCAGTACGAACAGCGCCGACCCCATGGCGACCAGCATGTGCGTGCGCAGGCCGGCTGGCTTGCCAGCCGCTTCGCGCTCGTAGCCGATCAGCCCGCCCAGCAGCACGGCCAGCGTCAGGCGCAGCAGGATGCGTGTCAGTTCCTTGATGTCGGGCACGTCGGCAAATTCCGCGCGTAACGTGCCGTAGATATCGCCCCAGAGTCCTTCCATGGCTGTCTCCACCCAGGCGTGTTTGGCTGGGGGCAGGCTAGCATGCGGGGGCAGGGTGGCGCCGTCGGGCGCCCGCTGACAAGGCAGTCAGCGCAGCCGCAGCGGCTCCAGCAGCGCGGCGTCGTACTGGGCACGCGTGATGCGGCCCAACTCCATCATCCGCAGCAGGATATAGGTCTGCCGCTGCCGCGCCCGGCGCGGGTTGACCACCGGGTTGTTGGCCGAAGGCGCCTTGGGCAGCCCGGCCAGCATCGCGCACTCGGCCAGCGACAGCCGATCCACGGGCTTGCCAAAGTAGGTGTCGGCGGCTTCCGAGAAGCCATAGGCGCCCTGGCCCAGGTAGATCTTGTTCAGGTAAAGCTCCAGGATCTCGTCCTTGCTCAGCGCATTCTCGATGCGGTAGGCCAGCAGGATCTCGTAGAGCTTGCGCGTGTAGGTCTTCTTGCGCGACAGGAAGAAGTTGCGGGCCACCTGCATGGTGATGGTGGACGCGCCCTGCGACAGTTCGTCCGACAGGTTGGCAACGCCGGCGCGCATCACGCCCACGTAGTCGACGCCATCGTGCAGATAGAAGCGGTCGTCCTCGATGGCGACCACGGCCTCGGGCAGCGTGTGGGGAAAATCTCCCAGGCTGACGTAGCCCGGCGTCTGCCGGAAGGCCATCAGCGCGTCGAGCGACGGCAACTGCCGGTTGGCCATCAACACGGCGAAGGCAATCAGCAACGTGCCGCCGACCACGGCGAGCAGCACGAACTTGACGAAGATGGACCAGAGACGTTGCATGGCGCGTATTGTGCCATTGCCGCGCGCCATGTCGATTTTTCTCCCCTCCGCCCTTGGCAATCACGGTGTCCGGCAGCCACCGGGCCTAGCCGGCCGGCACGTCTACCTTCAGGTCCCGGGCCAGCGCCTCCAGGTTGCGCCAGATGTTGGGGTTGATATCGAGCGTCGTGCCGGCGGCTGCCCGGCAGGCCGCCTCGTACTCGCCCGGGTACTGCACCTGGTCATGGCCCGGCGCCGGCGGCGTGTCGTGCAGGTACCGGACAAACGCCTCCACCTCGTCGCGCTCCCAGTTCAGGCCGAGGTCGAACTCGGGGTTGAGCAGCACCGCGAACAGGTTGTTGGTCGCCACCCCGCCGCGCGGATTGTCGGGCTGGATCGTGCCACCGCCCGAGAGCACGCCGGCCAGCAGTTCGGCCACCACGCCCAGCGCATAACCCTTGTGCTGGCCGAACGGCAGCAGCGACCCGGGCCGGTCGCCGAACATCACCGAGGCATCGGTGGTGGGATTGCCGTCGGCATCGATGATGCTGTGCTCGGGCGCCGGTTCGCCTTTCTCGGCCAGCACGCGCGCCTTGTTGATCGCGATGGCACTGGTGGCGATGTCGACCACCAGCGGCGGCCGGCCGTTCGGCATCGGGCCGGCAAAGCACAGCGGGTTGGTGGTCAGGCGCGGCACGCGTCCACCGAACGGCGCCACCACGGGCGGGCGATTGATCACGTTGGTGAAGCTGAGCAGCACCAGGCCGGCCGCCGCCACCATCTCGCCATAGTGGCCCATGCGGCCCAGATGGTGCGACCGGCGCAGCGTGACGATGCAATGCCCGTGCTGGCGCACGCGGTCGATAGCGCGCTGCATGACGGTCTTGCCCACGTGCTGACCAAAGCCGCCGTGGCCGTCGAAGACCATCAGCGTATCGCGGTCCATCACACATTCGGCGCGGCCCGCAGCATTGACGCTCTGGCCTTGGATGGCGCGGCGGTAGTTCGGCAGGATCGAGATGCCGTGGCTTACGTAGCCGCAGCGGTCGGCTTCGACCAGGTGCTCGGCCACGTCGTCAGCAATATCGGCAGGTACTTGCTGTGCGATCAGGATGTTGCGCGCGAAGGTGCGCGCGGACTCGGTAGTCAGTTTCATGACAGGGCGACTTGAGATTCGTTGGCGAGCTTGTGTCCCGGCTGGCCTCACACCCAGCCCAGCCAGCGCCAGTACGTCGAGGCGAACAGCAGCATTAGCAGGTAGCCGATGATCGTGACCGGGATACCGACACGGGCGAACTGCCTGCCGTTGAACGTGTCGGTGCCCAGGCAGACCATGTTCTGCGGGGCGTTGATCGGCAGGATGAAGCCAAAGCTGACCGTGAAGCCCAGCAGCATCGTCATGCCCAACTTGTTGATGTCGCCGGGCAGCGTCTGCAGGACGGAGATCAGGATCGGCAGCAGGGCCGCGGTCAATGCCGTGGCACTGGCAAAGCCCAGGTGGATCAGGATAAGGAAGGCCGCCAGTACCGCGAAGACCATCAGCGTGCCATGGTCGGCCAGGCCCGAATGCGTGACCACGAACTTGCCCAGCCATTGGCCGGCCTGCGTGGTCAGCAACGCCGTGCCCAGGCTGATGCCCACACCGAACACGATCAGCGTGCCCCACGGCGTGCGCTGCTGCATCGTCTTCCAGTCCATCACGCCAATGCGCGGCATCATCAGGATCACCAGGCCCACGAAGGTGATGGTGGCGGTGTCGAAGACGTGCAGCTTGCCTTCGGTGGCCCAGAACAGCAACAGGCCGATGGCTACCGCGGCCAGCCGCTTCTGGGGGCCCGTCATCGGCCCAAGCGCGGCCAGTTCGCGCTGCACGGCTTCCTTGCCGCCGGCGATGGCATCGGTTTCGGGCGGCAGCAGCCAGCGCACCAGGAAGTACAGCACCACCGACATGATGATGGCCCAGGGCGCGCCGGCAATCAGCCATTGCAGCCACGTGACGCGCTCGCCCAGCAGCTTGTCCATGAAGCCGGCGGTCAGCAGGTTCTGCGCGGCGGCGGTCTGGATGCCCACGTTCCACACGCTGGTAGCCAGGGCCACCATGATCATGATGCCGGCTGCGATATTCGATTTCTTGTCGACACCGAACGCGGCAATCACGCCCATCATGATCGGCACCGTGCAGGCGCTGCGCGCGGTGGCGCTGGGTACCACCAGGCTCAGGATGATGGTGACCGCGATGGTGCCGATCAGGATGCGGCGCGTGCTGGTCCCGATGGCCGACAGCGTGACCAGTGCGATACGCCGGTCCAGCCCGGTGACGGTCATGGCCGCCGAGATGAACAGCGCGGCGGCCACCAGGGCCAGCGCGGTATTCGAGAATCCGGCCAGCGCCATGCCCAGCGCACGCGACGTGCCGTAGATGGTGTTCGGATCGTTGATGGTTGGCGCAAAGCCGATCAGCCCGGCCATCAGCGACGTGATCATGATGGCACTGGTCTCGTAGGTGACGGCTTCGGTAATCCACACCACCACGGCGAAAGCCAGGATGGCGAGCATGCGCTGGCCGGCGACGGGCAGGTCGGGTGGCATCGGCACCATCAGCACCGCGACAAGGACGGTGACGGCGGCGTAGAGACCCCAGTGAATGCGTAGCTTGGGGGCAGCAGGCGCAGCGGCAGTGGCGCCGGCGCCGGCAGGAGAGATTTGCGGTTCAGGCATTGCGAAGTCCTTGGAACGGATCGGCCTGTCAAACGCGTCGTGTCTTGTCGTGTCGCCTTGCGTCGCGACGCGTGGTTCGTCGCGTTCGACATAGGGTCATTATGTGAATGGCGTCACTCGGTGCCAAGGCGACGACCCTTGCCAATTTGCCTTGGATCAACGCTCTGCCGTGTCAACCGGTGTCGACTGAAATGCCTTGTTGCAGGCGTGACAACGGCTGAACGAATATCGTGGTAACCATGGTGTCGTCGCTGCCGCCGATCTGAAATAATTGGTGCCGATGCTGAACTATTTCGAATGCGTATCGTGTGATGCGCCAACAAGCCATGCAGACCCAAACTGAAAATTGCGCGGTCGCCGCCATGCGGCCTTGCCTGGACCTGGAGACCATTGCCAACGCCCGCGACCTGGGCGGGCTGGCTGGTCATGCGGGACGTCACATCCGGCAGAACAAGTTGTATCGCAGTGCCAATCCCGCACTCGGTTGTGCCGCGGATCTCGACAAGCTGCACGCATTGCAGCTGGACATCGTGGTCGACTTCCGGTCGTCAGGCGAGAAGTCGCCCGCCGAGGAAGCCTTCGGCGAGCGGTTCGAATGGCTGGCAGTGCCAGTGCTCGACGGCACGATGTCGATGGACGTGCTGCTGCCGCGCCTGCGTGCCAGCAATGCCGCGCAGATGCACGGCTTCATGCTCGACGTGTATCGGGATTTTCCGGTGCGCTATCGCGACGCGTTCGGTACGTTCATGCGGCATGCCGAAGCGGGCAAGACGCTCTACTACCACTGCACGGCGGGCAAGGACCGCACCGGATTTGCGTCGCTGCTGCTGCTGAGCGCGCTCGGGGTGTCGCAGGACGAGATCGTGGCCAACTACCTCGAATCGAACCACTGGAACCAGCGTTTCAATGAAAGGATGCTGGCCGGCGTGGGGCAGATCGGTGTGACGGCCGATGCGATGCTGCCGCTGCTGGAGGTGCGCCCCGAATACCTCGGGGCATCGCTGGACGCGATCACCGCGACGTACGGCAGCCTCGAACGGTTCCTGGCCGACGACCTCGGCGTGGACACCGCATTGCTGCGGGAACACTACCTCGCGTCGTAGGGCGTCATAGTCCGCCGCAGTCGCGCAGGATACGCGCCGTCGACAGCGCGATCATGCCTTCCTCGTCAGTGGGCAGCACCAGTACCGGGATACGGCTCGCATCGCGGCTCACACGCTGGCAGTTGTCGCCGTTGGCGGTGGGGTCCAGCGAGACGCCGAACAGGTCGGTCAGGTGCGCGCAGATGCGGGCGCGAATATCGGGCGAATTGGCGCCGATGCCGGCCGTGAAGACCAGGGCGTCCAGGCCGCCAAGCGTAACCGCCAGCTTGCCGATTTCCTGGGCGGCGCGATACGCGTAGAAATCGACGGCCAGCTTTGCGCGCGGGCTGTCGCTTGCCAGCAGCGCACGCATGTCGCTGCTGATGCCCGAGATACCCTTCAGCCCCGATTGCCCATACAGCATCGACTGGATCGCGTCGGCGCTCATGCCCTGTGCGGCCAGGTACAGCACCGCGCCAGGATCGATCGACCCGCAGCGCGTGCCCATCGGCATGCCGTCGAGCGCGGTCAGGCCCATGGTCGAATCCACGCTCTTGCCGCCGTGCATCGCGCACAGGCTGGCGCCGTTGCCCAGGTGTGCCACGATGACACGACCTTCGGCCAGGTCGGGAGCCACCTGCCTGAGGCGGCGCGCGATATACGCGTACGACAGGCCGTGAAAGCCATAGCGGCGCACGCCCCGCTCGTAGTACTCGTAGGGCAGGGCCATCAGCTGCGCCAGTTCGTCGCGGCCCACATGGAACGCCGTATCGAAGCAGGCCACCTGCAGCAGTTCGGGCGCGGCGGCGCGGATCGCACGGATCGCGGTCAGGTTGTGCGGCTGGTGCAGCGGCGCCAGCGGCACCAGCGTTTCCAGCTTGGCAATCACCTCATCGTCGATGCGTACCGCATCGGCAAAGTCGCTGCCGCCATGTACCACGCGATGGCCGATGGCGACAGGCGGCGTATCGCGCAGCGCCACGCTCAGCGTCAGGCGGATCAGCCTGAACGCGGCGTCGTGGTCCGCCACCTGCTCGACGGGAAATTTCTGGTCGGTAACCTCGCGGCCATCGGCCATGCTGGCCACCAGGCGCGGCGCCACGCCGATGCCTTCGATCTGACCATGCGCGGCCAGCGACGGCTGGATGTCGACGTTCTCGTGCGCCGCGTCGGGCACCACGTAGATCGATACCTTGACGCTCGACGAACCGGCGTTGACAACGAGAATGACGGGATGGGGTGTGCTCACGCCGGGGACTCCTCAGGCCGGTACGGTGGTTTGCGAGGTGCGCCGCGCATGCGCCAGCAGCACCGCGATGGCGCAGCTGCCGATGCGGGCACGTACGCTGTCGGCGCGGCTGGTCAGGATGACCGGCACGCGCGCACCCAGCACGATGCCCGCGGCTTCCGCGCCGGCCAGGAACGTCAGCTGCTTCGCCAGCATGTTGCCGGCCTCCAGGTCCGGCACGAGCAGGATGTCGGGATCGCCCGCCACGTCCGACTTGATGCCCTTGGTGTCGGCCGCGGCCTTGCTGATCGCGTTGTCGAACGCCAGCGGGCCGTCGAGCAGGCCGCCTTCGATCTGCCCACGCAGGCTCATCATGCAGAGCGCGGCGGCGTCGATCGTCGACGGGATCTTGTCGGTTACGGTCTCCACCGCCGACAGGATTGCCACCTTGGGCCGATCGACCCCGAGCACGCGCACGAGGTCGATGGCATTGCGTACGATGTCCGCCTTCTCGTTCAGCGTGGGAAAGATGTTGACCGCCGCATCGGTGATGAACAGCGGCTTGTGATAGCTGGGCACGTCCATCGCGAACACGTGCGACAGGCGTCGCTCGGTGCGCAGCCCGCTGGCGCTGCGCGCCACCGCGTGCAGCAGTTCGTCGCTGTGCAGACTGCCTTTCATCAGCAGTTCGGCGCGGCCGGTGCGCACGGCCTCGACCGCACATTCCGCCGACGCATGGCTGTGCGCGGCGTCGATGATCGCGGTGTCGCCCAGGGCGAGGCCATGTTCCTCGGCCACGGCGTGGATACGTGCGGCGGGGCCGCACAGGATCGGCACGATCAGCCCGAGCCGGGCGGCTTCCAGCGCGCCATCGAGCGACGAGTGGTCGCAGGGATGAGCCACGGCGGTCGGGATGGGAGGAAGGCCCTCGCAGCGGGCAAGCAGCCGGGCGTACTTGTCGTCGGACGATGGTGTCGGCATGGGCAGGTACCTGGAAATCCATCGGAACAGCATCCGGCAAGGCATGCGGATGCTGCGTTGCGCAAACAGTTTCGAGCCAGTATAGGCGAACGCGAGCGTCGTATCGATGACTTGCTGTTGTCATGTGCAAGGCCGACTTTCGCATTGGACTTTGGTAACGGTTGTCACGCCGCGCCGAGGCTGGTAGATTTTTGCTGTTGCATCGCAGCAAGCGATGTTTGCGCCACGCTGCACGCCTCTGACTCCGCCAATCCCGAAGGAGAAACGGAAATGAATGCACGCCAACCTGTTCCGGGGCAAACGTCCGGGCAGGACGCCGCCGCCCAGGCCGCCACGCCGGGCCAGCCGGCCGACACCACTGCTCCGGCCACGCCCCCCACTTCAGCCAGTTCTCCCTTCCCCTTTGCGATGTTGCCGCCGGTGCCGATGAACCCGGTGGCGCAGGCCGCCTGGGAATACGGGCTCGACGCCTGGCAGCGCTCCATCCTGTTCCTGGATGTCCTGCGCCGCCGTGGCAACGAGACCGAGGAGCACGAGCGCGGCGGCATGCCGCCCGTGCTGGTGTTCGACTACGAAGTGCTGATGGACGGGCGCGACCTGCCCCGGCCGGTCAACTACGCGCTGTTGCGCATCGTGCCGCCTGATGCGCATCCCACCGACATGACCAAGCGTCCGTTCGTGGTGATGGACCCGCGGGCAGGGCACGGCCCGGGCATCGGCGGCTTCAAGGCCGACAGCGAGATCGGCAATGCGATCCGCACCGGGCATCCGTGCTACTTCATCACGTTCTTCCGCGACCCGTGTCCGGGCCAGACGATCGAGGATGTGGCGCGGACAGAGGGCAAGTTCCTGCAGGCGGTGGCGGAGCGCCATCCCGATGCGCCGGGCAAGCCCTTCGTCGTCGGCAATTGCCAGGCGGGATGGGCGCTGCTGATCCTGGCGGCCGCGTCGCCGGAAGCGACCGGGCCGATCCTGCTGGCCGGTGCGCCCGTGGCGTACTGGTCGGGCGTGCGCGGCAAGAATCCGATGCGCTATTCGGGCGGGCTGCTTGGGGGCACGTGGCTGTCGTCGCTGGCGGCTGACCTGGGCAATGGCCGCTTCGACGGCGCCTGGCTGGTGCAGAATTTCGAGAAGCTGAACCCGTCGAACACGCTCTGGGAAAAGCTGTACAACGTCTACGCCAGGGTCGATACGGAAGGGCCGCGCTTCCTGGAGTTCGAGCGCTGGTGGGGCGGGCACTTCCTGATGAACCGCGGCGAGATCGACTGGATCGTGCAGAACCTGTTCGTCGGCAACCACCTGACGGCCGGCGAAGTGCGCAGCAGCGACGGCCAGACCGTGATCGACCTGCGCAACGTGCGCTCACCGGTGATCGTGTTTGCCTCCTGGGGGGACAACATCACGCCGCCGCAGCAGGCGCTGAACTGGATTCCCGATCTCTATGCGAACGTGGACGAACTGGTCGCCAACCAGCAGACCATCGTCTATTGCCTGCATCCGTCCATCGGGCACCTGGGCATTTTCGTCTCGGGCAGCGTCGCCAACAAGGAGCACTCGGAACTGTTCTGCGCGCTCGACCTTATCGACGTGCTGCCCCCGGGGCTGTACGAAGCGAAGATCGAGGACGTTGCGCCGGATTCCCCGCACAGCGAACTGATCGAGGGCCGCTACCTGGTGCGCTTCGAGCGCCGGACCATCGACGACATCCTCGCGCTGGACGACGGTCGAGAGGACGAGCAGCCGTTCGAGGTCGTGCGCCGCGTGGCCGAAATCAACCAGCACCTCTACGATACGTACGCCTCGCCGGTGGTCCGGGCCATGTCGAACGAGGCAACGGCCGAGGGTATTCGTGCGATCCACCCGTCGCGGCTGGAACGCTCGCTGTTCGCCGACGGCAATCCGTGGATGCAGTGGGTGGCCGCGATGGCGCCGGCCGTGCGCGACGCGCGCCAGCCGGTGTCCGCCGACAATCCGTTCCTGGCGATGCAGAAGGCCGTGTCCGACCAGATCGTGCGTTCGCTGGACCAGTACCGCGATGCGCGCGACGCCTGGCAGGAGCGCATGTTCGAGTCGATCTACGCCACGCCATGGCTGCCCGCCATGCTGGGTATGACCGCCACGCCGAAGGCGCCGGAGTCGCCCGCCATTACGGCCCTGCGCAAGGAGGTGGCCGAATTGCGCCGGCGCGAGGCCGAGCGCGACATCGGTACCGGCACGGCGCTCGATGCCTTCCTGCGCGTGCTGTCCTATGTGACGCAGGGGCGCTCGGCCATCGAGGAGCGCCCGTTCAACCTGCTGCGCAAGCTGGCGCGGGAGAACCCGCCGGAACAGCGCATCACGCTGGCGGACTTCAAGGAAGCGGTGCGGCGGCAGAGCTATATCGTCAGCCTGGACCCGGAAGGCGCCATCCAGGCGTTGCCGGCACTGGTGCCCGAGATGAAGGAGCGCCGCCGCATCATGGTGCTGGCGCATCGCGTGCTGACGGTTGGCGGCCCGCTCGATGCGGAATGGCTGGCCCGCTACCGGGAAGTGGCCGAGGTGTTAGGCACCGACCACGGCAACGGCAAGGCCACGCAGGAAGCGCAGGCGTAGCGGTATGTCGCTGGCCTTCCCGCCTGTGCCGCGCACCGCGGACGGAGGGCAGGCCAGCAGAATGGCAAACAACGGGAGGTTTGCTCATGCTCCAGGTTCCTAGTCCCCCGCTGTCCGGCAATCGCGTGCTCGTCGTTGGCGTCGCCAACGAGGACTCCATTGCCTGGGGCTGCGCACGCGCATTTCACGAGATGGGCGCCGAGGTGGCGCTGACCTATCTGAACGACAAGGCCTACCCGCATGTGGCGCCGCTGGCCGAGCAGATCGCGTCGCCGATCCTGATGCCGCTGAATGTGGAAGACGACGCGCAGATGGACGCGCTGTTCGCGCGCATTGGCGAGGTCTGGGGGCGGCTCGACTCGGTCGTGCATTCGGTGGCCTTTGCGCCGAAGGCGGATCTGCAAGGCGGGCTGCTGCAATCGTCGGCCACCGGTTTTGCGCGGGCCATGGACGTATCGTGCCATTCGTTCATCCGCATGGCGCGCCGGGCCGTGCCGCTGATGGGACAGGGCGGCACGATGTTCGCGATGAGCTATGACGGCGCCAACCGCGTGGTGCCGAACTACGATCTGATGGGGCCCGTCAAGGCCGCGCTGGAGGCCACCTGCCGCTACCTGGCCTACGAGCTTGGACCCCGGGGCATCCGCGTGCATGCGATCTCGCCAGGGCCGCTCAAGACGCGTGCGGCGTCCGGGCTCAAGGATTTCGATGTCCTGCTGGCCGAGGCGGCCGGCCGTGCGCCGCTGGGCGAACTGGTCGACATCATGGATGTCGGTTTCACCACCGCGTACCTGGCCACGCCCTATGCACGTCGCGTATCGGGCAATACCGTGTACGTGGACGGTGGCGTACACATCATGGCTTGAAACGTGCGATAGCCGCATCGCCCGGCCGCCACGTGGCAAAGCGCGGCCTAGAATACATGCATCACCACTTTCCAACTGGGGAGAGGCTGTCATGCAGGTGTTGATCCGCGGGCTGCATCGTGATGTAACCGAGGAAATGCTGCGCGAAAAACTCAAGGACTACGCCAAGGTGAACTCCGTCGAGATCGTGCGCGATGGCGACGCCAACCACCCCTGGGCGTGGGTCGACCTGGCAGTCGACCCATTCACCTGCTGGCGCCTGCTGCGGCAGTTCGACAAGCAGTACTTTGCCGGCAGCGTCATGCGCTGGTACATCCCCGCCCACCAGAGCTGACGCCAGGCCCACCGCCAGTCACGCACCGGGTGCGTCTGGCGGTACCATACGCATTCCCTTCATTACATACGAGTCAGCGCATGCTCGAACTCCAGGGCGCGATCTGGTTTCGCGCCGGCAAGCAGGATTGGGGCGGCCGCGACCGCATCGCGCTGCTGGCCGCCATCGGCGAACACGGCTCGATCACGGCCGCCGCGCGCGCCGTGGGCATCAGCTACAAGGGCGCATGGGATGCCATCGACGCCATGAACAACAGCGCCGGCGAGCCACTGGTGGTACGCGCTGCCGGCGGAAAGGGCGGCGGCGGTACACGGCTTACGGAACGGGCGGGGCGGCTGATCGCCACCTACCGCGCCATGGAAGCCGAGCATGCGCGCTTCATCGCCCACCTGGAACGGGCCGGCGCGATGTCCGATGCCAATCCCGAGGATATTCACCTGATCCAACGCATGATGATCCAGACCAGTGCGCGCAACAAACTGTTCGGCCGCGTGGAGGCCGTGCGGGCCGGCGCCGTCAATGACGAAGTCACGCTGGCGCTGCCGGGCGGCCTGCGCATCGTGTCCACCATCACGCACGAGAGCGTGGAGACGCTGGGCCTGGCCCCGGGTGCCGAGGCATTCGCACTGGTCAAGGCGTCGTCCGTGCTGATCGGGCTGCCGGACCCCGCCGTGCGTCTCTCCGCACGCAACCAGTTGCCTGGTACGGTGGTCCGCCTGGTGCCCGGAGCGGTCAATGCCGAGGTGGTATTGGAACTCGATGGCGGCGGCACTGTGGCGGCCATTATCAACAACGGCGCGCTGGCCGACCTGGACCTGAAGGAAGGCGTGCGCGCGCTGGCCATCTTCAAGGCGTCCAGCGTCATCCTGGGCACGATGATCTGAGCCATGGCACGCAATGTGGAAATCAAGGCGCGTATCGACAGCGTCGACGCACTGGTGCCCCGCGCCGCGGCCATCGCCACCAAAGGCCCCGAACGGATCGAGCAGGACGACACGTTTTTCCCGTGCCCGAACGGGCGCCTCAAGCTGCGCGCCTTCGATGCAACGTCGGGCCAGCTGATCTTCTACGCGCGGCCGGACCAGATGGGGCCGAAGGAGAGCTTCTACATCCTGTCGCCCACGGCATCGCCCGACACGCTGCGCGAGGCGCTGACCGCCGCGCATGGCATCAGCGGCCGGGTGCGCAAGATGCGCACGCTGTTCCTGGTGGGGCGCACCCGCGTGCATCTGGACCGCGTGGAAGGTCTGGGCGATTTCCTGGAACTGGAAGTGGTACTGCACGACGGCGAGGCAGCCGATGCCGGCGTGGCGGAGGCCCACGCGCTGATGGCGCGGCTGGGCGTGGCGCCTGAAGCGTTGATCGAGGGCGCCTATCTGGACCTGCTTCGCCAGCAGGCCGCCTGAACGCTAGACGGCGTGAGCGCTGACGGGCGCGTAGACCGGCGGATGCCGGTGGGCGCGGCCGCTGGCGTGGATGCGGCCATCGCGGATTTCCAGCACGTGGTCGCCCAGCACCTCGACGTCCTCGGGATCGTGCGAAATCATCAGCATCGGCACATCCAGGCTTTCCTGCAGCGCCCGCAGTTCCTCGCGCATGCGCACCCGCAAGGCGGGGTCCAGTGCCGAGAACGGCTCGTCCAGCAGCAGGATATCGGGCCGGGCCACCAGCGCGCGGGCCAGCGCCACGCGCTGCTTCTGTCCGCCTGAAATCTGCGACGGATACTGGTTGACGATCTCGCGCAGGCCGAACGCGTCGACCCAGCGCGCGGCCTCGGGTGGCAGCGCGCGGCGCGCCGGGTTGCGCCAGCCCTGCCTGAGTCCGAACGCGATGTTCTGGGATACGGTCAGGTGCGGAAACAGCGCGTAGTCCTGGAACAGGTAGGCCACGCGGCGTTCCTGTGGCCGCACATCGACGCCGGTATCGCTGTCGAACAGCGTGCGGCCGTTCAGCACGATGCGCCCGCTGTCGGGCGCCATCAGGCCGGCAATGGCCCGCAGCGTCAGGCTCTTGCCTGCGCCGGACGGGCCGAACAGCGCAATGCGCCGGCTATCGGATTCGAACGAGATATCGAGCGCGAAATGACGATCTTGCGATGCCATGCGCTTGCGGACGGTGATCTGCATGCTCATGGCAATGTCATCCGGTGATGGTGTCGCGCCGGAACTTGCGGCGCTCGAACACGTTGCCGGTGCCGCGCTGCGCCGGTGGCACCAGTCGGGCCGCCACCACGAGCAGCACGATGCAGGTCACGGAGGTCACCAGCACCAGCAGGTTGGCGGTGTCGTCGTTGCCAGCCTGCACGGCCTCGTAGATGGCGACTGACAGTGTCTGCGTGCGGCCGGGCAGGTTGCCGGCCACCATCAGCGTGGCGCCGAATTCGCCCAGTGCGCGGGCAAACGCCAGCAGCACGCCGGCCACGATGCCAGGCAGCGCCATGGGCAGCGTCACGCGGAAGAAGATGGCCGATTCGGAGATGCCCAGCACACGGGCCGCATTCTCGAGCTGGTGATCGACGCCTTCGAACGCGGCGCGCGCCGACTTCAGCACCAGCGGAAAGGCCACCACGGTCGAGGCCAGCACCGCACCTTGCCAGGTGAAAACCAGTTCGATCCCAAGGTTCTCGAGCCAGGCGCCAAACACCCCACGGCGTCCCACCAGCACCAGCAGGTAGTAGCCCAGCACGGTCGGGGGCAGCACCAGCGGCAGCGTCAGGATGGCATCGACCACATCGCGCGCCCGCGAGCGCCAGCGCGCAATGGCATAAGCGGCCGCCACGCCCAGCACGGCATTGAGCAACGTGGCCCATCCCGCCACCTTGAGCGACAGCAGCAGCGGAACCCAGACAGCATCCATGACGATAACTTCAGACAGTGTTTCGGAGGTGCAAGGCTACCAGAGCAGGCCGGGCGATCCCGGCGTCAAGGCTTCTGGAAGCCGTACTTGGCCAGCGTGGCCTGGCCTTCAGGCGACAGCACGTACTGCACGAACGCGTTGGCCCGGGGTGCCTGCTTGCTCTGCGTGGTGACGGCGATGGGGTAGGTTACCGGCGTGGTGGCCGGCACGCGCGTGGCGACCTTGACCTTCTCGGGCATCACGGCGGCATCGGTGGCAAATACGAAGCCGGCATCGACTTCGCCACGTGCCACGTAGTCCAGCGCCTGGCGCACGTTCTGGGCCGGCACGCCCTTGGCCTCGACCGCGCCCCACAGGCCTTGCGATTCCAGGGCGCCCTTGGTGTAGCGGCCCACCGGTACCGACGACGGATTGCAGTAGGCGATGCGCTTGATATCGGTGCGCGTCAGGTCCTTGGGTGCGGCGATATTCAGCTTGCTGTCATGCGGCACGATCAGCACGATCGCGTTGGCCGCGAAATCCTTGCGCGTGGCGGCCTGTACCACCTTCTCGCTCTCGGCCTTGTCCATGGCGCTCTGGTCGGCCGATGCGAACACGTCGGCCGGGGCACCCTTGACGATCTGCTGCATCAGCACATCCGACGCGCCAAAGTTCAGCACCACCTTGGTATCGGGGTGGGCGCGCTCGAACTGCTCGCCCAGCTGCTTGAACGCGTTGGTCAGGCTGGCGGCGGCGGACACCACCAGGTCGGCGGCAAATGCCGACGGCGCGGCCAGGGTCAGGGCAACCAGGGCGGCGCCGGCAGCGGCACGGCGCGCAAAGGGATAGAGGCTCATGGCAGATGCGTCAGGAAAGAGTGATCGAGTGCTCGATGGTTTGCATCCGCAATATAAGCGTCTATATAACGAAGCGTCAATTGCGCAATCGGATAAGGGTCTTCAGCCAATCGGAATAGTCCTGCCGGCCCCGATCGGTCAAAAATATGACGCTTTTGTCATATGTGCGCAGATTGTCACAGTAATGACGCGATTTCGCCACTTCCCTGCCATCCCGGCTTCCGACAATCCCCGGGCTGCACCTAATACAGAAAACAACAGGGAAATCCGAGACCATGCAACTTCATCGCATCCGGGCCGCCTTGCTGGCGGCCATGGCCGTCGCCGCGCTGGCCGCCTGTGGCTCCGACGACAGCAACAGCAACGCGGGCAGCGGCAGCAACGGCGACAACAGCAACAACGGCAACGTGTCGATCCCGGCGGGCACCAAGTCCACGCTGGCGCTGCTGGAAACCACCGACCTGCACACCAATGTGCTGAGCTATGACTATTTCAAGCTCGCCGAGGACAAGTCGATCGGTTTCGAGCGCGTCGCCACGCTGATCAAGGCGGCCCGCGCCGAATTCCCGAACAGCATGCTGCTGGACAACGGCGACACCACCCAGGGCACCGCGCTGTCCGACTACCAGGCGCTGGTCAAGCCGATCGGCTGCAGCGAGACGCTGGCGATGTACAAGGTGATGAACGCGGCCGGCTTCGACGGCGGCGGCATCGGCAACCACGAATTCAACTACGGCCTGCAGTATCTGAGCCAGGTCACGGGCAACCGCTTCAATGTCGATGGCCTGCCCGATCCGTCCGCGCAGCAGACCTGCGCCGGTCCGAAGTTTCCGCAGGTGCTGGCTAACGTCTACAGCGTGAAGACGCGCCAGCCGCTGTTCCAGCCGTATGCCATCCTGAACAAGACGATCACGGCCACCGGCCCCGACGGCAAGACCGTCTCGGCGCCGATCAAGGTCGGCATCATCGGCTTTGCGCCGCCGGCCATCCTGAGCTGGGACAAGCGCTGGCTTGACGGCAAGGTCTACACCGAAGGCGTGGTCGAAACCGCGAAAAAGTACATTCCCGAAATGCGTGCCAAGGGCGCCGACCTGATTGTCGTGATCTCGCACGGCGGCCTGGACAACTCCACGTATTCGCCGACGATGGAGAACGGCAGCTACCACCTGTCGACGGTGGATGGCGTGGATGCGATGCTGATCGGCCACTCGCACCAGATCTTCCCCGACGCCACCAGCACCGTGGGCCAGTTCAACCTGCCGGGCGTCGACAAGGTCAAGGGCACGGTCAACGGCGTGCCGACCGTGATGGCGAACTACTGGGGCAAGCACCTGGGCGTGGTCAACCTGGCGCTGAACTACGACGGCAAGAAGTGGAGCGTCGACCGCGCCAACACCAAGGTGGAGGCCCGCTCGACCCAGAACGCCGACAAGACATACGTGGCCGCCGACGCCAGCGTGGCGCCCGCCATCGACACCGAGCACCAGGCCACCATCCAGTACGTGAAGACGCCGATCGGCAGCACGAACTACCGCATGACGAGCTACTTTGCCGATGTGGGCGATCCGGGCGCGATCGAGATCGTGAACCAGGCGCAGGCCAAGTATGTGAAGGACTACATCACGGCCAACCTGCCGGCGCTGGCCTCGCTGCCGGTGCTGTCGGTGTCGGCGCCGTTCAAGAGCGGCTTCGGTGGTGGCAATGACTACACCGACGTGGCGATGGGCAGCCTCGCCATCAACAACGCCGCCGACTTGTACCTGTACCCGAACACGGTCTACGCGGTGAAGGTCAATGGCGACGAACTGAAGGCGTGGCTAGAAACGGCGGCCAAGCGCTTCAACCGCATCGACCCGGCGGTGACCGCCGAGCAGCAGCTGATCAGCACGTTTCCGGGCTACAACTTCGACATGTTCACCGACACGGACATGCAGTACGAGATCGACGTCACGCAGGCCGTGGGCAGCCGCATCAAGAACCTGACCTACAAGGGCTTGCCGGTGACCGCGGCCATGGACTTCATCGTGGCGACCAACAACTATCGCGCCAGCGGCGGTGGCAACTTCCCGGGCCTGGATGGCACGAAGACGGTCTATGCGTCGCCCGACGCCAACCGCGACGTGCTGATCCAGTACGTGAAGGACATCACCAACGTGACCCGTGTTGCCAACGGCAGCGCTCGCAGCTGGCACTTCACGAAGGTGGTGACCGCCGGCGACGTGGTGTTCAGCTCGGGCGTGGGCGTGCTCGCGCAGGCAGCGGCGGGCGGCGTGGCCGGCGTGTCGCTGGTTGCGGCCGACGACGGCTCGGGCAAGAACCTGTCGAAGTACAAGATCGACCTGAACCAGTAATCCGAAAACGATGCAAGCCACTGCTACTTCCACCGCTACCGCCACTATTGCTCCTGCGCGCACCGCGTCACGACGCCTGCCGCGCATTCACCCGCTATTCGTGGCGGCAACGCTGGCCGTGACCGTGGCGGCGGCCGGCGTGGCAGGCGCTGCGGTGTGGCGGCACCAGTCCGAGACGCGCCACGCCGAGCTGTCGCAGTGGCAGTTGCTGGCGACATCGGCCGGCGATGCCGCGGCGCTGGATCAACTGCAGCAAGCCGCCAGCGCCGGCGAAACCGCCGCACGGGCCGCGCTTGGCGAAACGTTGATGTCGCGCGCCGATGCGGCCACGCGTGCCGAAGGCGAACGCTGGCTGAGCATGGCGGCAGACAGCGGCCATGTGCGCGCACAGTTCCTGCTCGGCAAGGCGGCGATGCTGGGCACGCTGGCGTCGGGCCGGGCAGACCTGCCGCTGGCCTGGCGGCAGCTTGACGCCGCTGCGAACGGTGGCGACATCGGCGCGGCCTACTATCTGGGCCTGCTGTATCGCGGCGGCCATGGCCGTACGCCTGACCCGGCCAGCGCGGCGCGCTGGTTCAAGGTGGCGGCCGACGGCGGCGTGGCGCAGTCCATGTTCATGCTGGGCAATGCCTATCGCGAAGGCGAGGGGTTGGCGCAGGACGATGCCCGCGCGGTGGCGTGGTACGAAGCGGCGGCCGAGCGCGAGCATCCGGCGTCGATCCAGACGCTGGCGATGGCTTATCGCAACGGCGAACTGGGGCTCGCGCAGGACGAACGCAACTACCGCCAGCATTTGGCCGAGGCTGCCCACGCGCTCAAGCATCCGGCGATCAATCCTTGACTGGCGCGCCACATCGCTACTGGTAGCTCATCGTGAACGTTGCCACCGCGCGCACAGTGCCAGCGGTGGCCCTGCCGCTGGAGACATACTCGACGCTCATCGGAATGAGCGTGGCTCCGCTGACCTGGCCCAGCCGCCATTGGTTGGCATTTCCCACGGCAGCCGAGTCCGGCCCGAAGTTGACGGCCGTGCCATCCTGTTTGCGAACCCGGAGCCGGACGTTCCGTGCCGTGGAGCCGTTTGCGAGCGTCAGCAGGTCTGAACGGTTGCCAGGGGTCGTGGCGTCGGTCAGCGTGATAAACACATTGGTGTTCGTGTCGCACTGCAGCCCGATGGCAAAACCTGAACTGCCGGTACTTGCCCCATTGTTCTGCAACGCGGAGGCCAACGCATCCGTCAACGCCACGGTGACGCCGGGGGTGGTCACCCTGCAGGATCGCGATGTCACGACAGTGTTACGGCCGATGCTTACGGAGCCTCGCGCCTCGCTTGTGACGCGGCGCGTCAGGTTGTAAATGCGCAGTGTGTACAGGGTGCCGATATTGATTTGACCGCTCACGTCTATTGGCCCTGTCTTGACGAGTTGGTGCGTGATCGTATACGTCCGGGAATTGGTGTACCTGGCGGGTCGGATGGTGGGTCCAATGCCCCGGCTGATGTCGTCGGGTGGAGTGCCAGGGGAAACCTGCGACAAGGTAATGCCATCTGCGGAATTCCTCGCGCGTATGCCAATGCCTGGAATGTTGGTCTGCCAAACGCCTCGTACAGCCCTCGACACAGTCCGGGTGGGGTAGACCACGGCGCGAAATCCGCGCCCATTGCTGGGCGGACACCTGACCGTGACGCTAACCGTCCGTGAATTGCTGATCACCGTGCCAATGGGAGCGTCGCGCGCTGTATCGATCTGGCCGAACGAAAGTACCGACGGCTGGCTCTGGATGGAGCAAAACTGCTGGGCCCGGGCGCCCGGCGAAATCCAGAGCAGCAGGCTGGACACGAGCCAGACCAGCAGCGTTCTTGCGCCAGGCTTTCCATACGAGATGCCGGTTGAAAGCAATGTGGCGATGATCCCTCGCTTGCATCGCTCGATGGGCGCAGGGGATGCGCAGGTGGCGGACGACAGCTGGTTCATGACCTCTCCTTTTCGTCAGGCTGGCACACCGATCGGATTTGCGGATAGGACGTTTCATCGCCTGACCGTTGCGGCAAGCGATAGTCGATGACGCAGCGCTGGTCGTCGCGCTTGCCCCACGTCACCGTCAGGCGCCCGGCTTCCTCGATGCCCCGGGCGAAGATGATGCCGCTCTGGCCGACGATGCCGATCTCGCCGTTCCTGTCGTCCGAGACCGTGGCGCCAAATGGCAGCGCCCGGTCACCGGGCCTGGCGGCGGAGACGATGGCAGAGCGGCCCGTGATGGCGGCAAACTTGATCTTGACAGCCGCATTTGCGCGCGGCGCCACCTGGGTACTTGTCGTGTTCAGCGACACGTCCAGCGGTAGCCCCTTGGGGTCCAGCTCGACCGTATTCATGTGGTACGGCTGCAGGTAGGGAATGATGGCGTAACCGAACGGGTCGATTCTCACCCCCGGCGCGTTGACGACGTGCGCCCCGGTGGCGCCCTTGGCCTCCACGATGCCGATGGTGTCGCCCAGGAAGTTCGCTAGCGTGAGTCCGCCCGGGTGGGCCACGAGCGCGCCCTGCAGTCCCGCCGAATACTGGGTGTAGCCGCCGCCTCCGCTCGCGGAAGCCGATACCGTGGTGAATGGCGTGCGGTACTGGGCGTTGCCGCCGCCCGTTGTGGCGTGCGGCGTACGGTCGACGTTCAACCCGTACGTGACGGCGTTGTCTTGCAGCGCGGTACCAGCCAGCCGCAGTTGTTCCGAGAAGTTGTCGTTGTTGTCGCGCGTCGCGCCAAGCGACAGCAATGGCGCTTGCGTGCCCTTGCCCAGCGGCACCGCCAGATATGCGGACACCTGCGTGCTGAAGCGCCCGGTATGCGCCTCGCGCTGGCGCGACGCCGCAATGTTGTAGGTCATCGGCAGGCCCAGCACCCGCATCGTGTTGCTGTAGCCGAGCTGGAACATCAGCGCCGTCCCGCTACGGTTCCAGTACTCGGCCGACGTGCCGGTCAGGTAGACGTTGCCCCAGCGCTCGCCCAGACTCTGATTCACGGTCAGCTGCAACTGGCTGCGCTGCCGGTCGACCGCAGCGGCGTTGCCGCTGCTGGAACGTGCCGCGAACGCGTCTCGCATCGACCAGTACCCGCGCGTGGCGTAGCGGTAGGCCGCGATGGTCATGTTGGTCGTGGTGGAAGGCAGGAACTTGCTGTAGCTGAGGCGCACGCTCTGGCCGCTGCTATTGTCAACGTCCGGTATCGAGGCGCGCGCATGGGTGGCATCCAGAGCAAAGGCGCCGATGGGCAGGTTGAATGCCGCGCCAACCAGCGCCGCCTGATAGCCTTCGGAGACCACCAGGCCGGCATAGCCCGTGACCAGGTTGCTCAAGCCGTGCTGCACCGTCCCCTGAACAACCTTTTCCCGGTTCGAGGCCAGCTTTGCGCCGTTGCGGTACTCGCCCGCCGTGGCCGAATAGCGGGTGGTGCCAGGCCGGAGCAGTTGCACCACGGACGCGTAGGGCACGGTAAAGCTGCTTTGACTGCCGTCGGCCTCCGTCACGGTCACCAGCAGGTTGCCGCCGTAGCCTGTGGCATAGAGATCGTTGATCTCGAACGGGCCGGGGGCTACCGTCGTTTCATAGAGTTTGTTGCCGTCCTGCGTGACCGTCACGCGCGCGTTCGACCGCGCGACACCGCGCACCAGCGGTGCGTAGCCGCGCGAGGAATCCGGCCGCATGCGATCGTCGCTGGCCAGGTTCACGCCACGCACGGCGTAGCTGTCGAAGACGGCGCCGTCCGTATAGGCGTCGCCGAAGGTGAGCTGGCTGCGCCACGAGGAAATGTCGCGCTGCACATAGGTGGCGATGTTCTGGTAGTCGTACTGTGTTGTGCCGACCGATTGCCAGCTCATCGACGACCGCTGCCTGAAATGCCAGGGCCCGGCGTTCAGGCCGGTGTCGAGACCCAGGAAAGTGGAGGTGCCCGCGCCAGCGCCGGTCGAGTGAAACGTATTGAGGTTGTAGGAAATCGTCGCCGAAGGGACCCCATCATCCAGCAGTTCGGGGCTGACGCTCCCGCGCGGCGTACGGCGCAGCAATGCCTGCGCCACGCTGAAATCCACCCGCAGGTCGTTCAGGTCCAATGACCAGCCGATATCTTCCGAAATGGTGGAAGGATGGGTGCATTCTCCGCTGACCGCCCGTGCTATCGCGCTGCGGCTGGCGGGCGGCAATGCCCGTTCGTCAAGGTTCAGCCTGGCGATCAGCGTCGGATCTAGGCACGGCGCCACGATATCGTTCTGCGACTGGAAGCGTATCGTGTCGCGCCCGATCCAGGCGCCGTTCAGATAGATGTCTACCGGATAGTTGCCCGGTGTGATGGGATTGCCCGTTGCGAAACGGCTGACGTCGACACTGGTGCCATCCGGACGCTGCAGGAACAGCGCGTTGAATTCGACTGTTGCCACAGTCGCGGCCTTGCCGGCTTCTTCCGCAAACGCGGCGGCCGGCAATGTCGTGGCCAGCACCCAATGTGCCGTCAGGACGCGCGATGCGCGTGGTTTCCGGTTCCGCATCTTCATCGGTCTTGCGCCGTCCCCGCTGGCCTGGATTCGTGGACGCCGTCGGCGCCGGCGCCAAAGTCATTGAGAGTGCGGTAGTGCACCCGGTCGGGCTCCCCGGCATCGACCGGGGTATCGGCAATCGGGAAGTCGACCGTCGCGCCGGGGCCGACCATTGCGCCAGCGTCATTGCCGTAGACGTTTCCCCGGACGGTGGCGTCGACCTTGATGTAGGTGATGTGGTACGGCGTCGGGTTCGATGCGGTGAGTACCTGCTGGCCATTGCTCGTGCGCCCCAGGCGCCAGGTGACCTTCAGGGGGGCGCTATCCGCGTCGCCAGCCAGCCCGGTGGGGCGGAAGAACAGCTTGATGCGCGTGCGGAACGCAAATTGAAGTGAGTTTGGCCGGTCGGCGTCGCCGGATGCGATCGGTGGCACTTCCAGGACGTTGAGCCAGAACAGCGATTCGCGGTCACCGGGCAGCGGCGAGGGCAGATGAATGATGCGCAGGGTCTGGCCCTTGGCCGGGTCCAGCCTGAACAACGGCGGGGTCAGCGTGAACGGCGCCTTCGCCTCTTCTGGCGCGGCATCGGGATTTCCGTCGTCGATCCAGGCTTGCACCAGCGTCGGTGACTCGCCTTCGTTGGTCAGCTTGAGGGTAACTTCCCGTTCCGATTCCGGATAGATCACCCGGGTGCCGGTCAGCACGACCGAGGCAAGGGTACCGGGCGCGACCATTGCCAGGAGTAGGGCAGCCACGGCTGCGCGGCTGCGAGGAATCTTGAACATATGGACGGTTGGCGTGGACGACGGTTCGGGACCGGATGGGAAGGAAGCACCGGCATGGGGACATGCCGGCGGACAGGCCGGATGCGTCCGGACTTACGGGTAGACGACCGAGTACGTTGCCGTCGTGGAGAATGTGCCGGCGGTGGCCGCACCGCCTGTGGCAACGTACTGGGCGTAGTACTGCAGCGTGGCGCTGCCGGCGGCAAGGGCGACCTGCTGTGAGTTCTGCGACGCGAACGCCGAGCCCAGTGCGACGTCGGTCATATTGGCGTTCAGCACGCCGATCTGCACGTTCCCGGCGGGTACGACGGCGGGTCTGTTACCGGAGCCGGTCACGGCGGTTACCGTGTTCCTCAGGCGACCGGTCGCCGTATCGATGGTGCCGCCCGGCTCGAAGTAGATCGAGACGTTGCCGGTGTTGGGTGCACAGCCGGTGAGCCGGAAGGTGAACGGCGTGCGGCCGGCGACGTTGCCCGCCGTTGCCAGCGCCGACGTGGAGATTGTCGGTAGCGCCACCGTGAAGTTGTTGTTGCCGCCGTTGCCGGAGATGGTGCAGGTCTGCGTGGTTAGCCGGCCCGTGAACGTGATGGTGCCATCGGCCGCGAATGCCGTCTGGCTTGCTGCAGCAACTGCCAGGGATGCGGCAAGGATTGTGGTTCGAAAGTGTTTCACTGTTAGCCTCATGTCATGGTTCTGGGTTGATGTTTGTCAGGGTAGATCAGGTCATCCGGCCTGAATCAGGGCGCACCGGACGATGCGCGCATGCAAACGCGACGATGAGGGGCAACAGCGGGCGTGTCTGACCCTGCATGCGGACACGCGATGGCGCGCATCGCCGTTCCTGACAGAGGCAGATACTATTTACTGGAATTTTTTTATTAAATCGTTGATTTACGAAATATTCGAGATAGATTGGCGTCGTTTGGGAATATTCCCATGTTATTTTTGCGCGGAACGTGCAGCGTATATGCGTGGATTGCTGGATAATGCAGAAATAACGATGAAAGAAATTCGAATTAATTTCGGATACTTCCTATCGAATAAAATGCAGCCCTTATGTCTTCCGCCTTGTGTTCCGGCGGCGGCCGGAGCGATGCGATGGGGCGCCTGAGGTATTCTTGCGCCGTGCCCCCACCCAGGACATGCCATGAAGACCATCTACCTCGCCGGTTTCGACGTATTTCGCAAGGATGCGCTCGCCTGGGGCGAGCATCTGAAGGCGCTTTGCGCCCGGCATGGCTTCGAGGGCTGCTATCCGCTCGACAAGGCTGCGCCGACGGGGTTGTCGGGGCCGGACACGGCACAGTGGATCTATGAAGCCAATATCGCACTGATCCGGCGCGCCGATCTGGTGATGGCCAATCTCGACGATTTTCGCGGCCCCGGCGAGCCCGACAGCGGCACGGCATTCGAGGTCGGCTTCGCCGTGGCGCTGCAGAAACCGGTGTGGGGCTACGCGGCCGATGCCGGAACGCTGCTTGACCGCGTGCGCGTCACCACCGACGACGATGGCGATGCGCGCGATGCCAACGACTATGTGGTCGAGAACTTCGGCCTGCCAATGAACCTGATGCTGGCCTGCAGCGTGCGGCTGGTGAAGGGCGATGCCGAGGCGTGCCTGGCAGAGATGGCCGAGGCCGACCGGCGCCGTGCCGCACGCCGGGCGCAGGCACAGGCCGACGGCGGCCCCGAGGACTGAAGGTCCGCCGCTTAGCGGGCGGGTGACGTGGGGGAGGCGGAAGAAGCGGCCGCACCGCCCTGCACGCGCAGCGATTGCACGCCGGCCGCGATATCCGATGCCGTGGCGGCCACGATCTGGCGATAGGCGCCGACCACGCCGTCAACCTGGCCCGGTGCGGGCAGGTCGGCCTCGGTGCGGCCGCTCAGCACGCGGCCATCGGGCAGGCGGCGCACCGTCCACGCGATCGAAGCGCCCGCGCGCTGGCCCGGATCGGCATCCAGCCGTACCACTTCGGTGGTGATGCGATACACCGGCGTTACGTCCGAGATTCCTTGCTGGTAGGTGTCCACGGCGCCAAGGTTGCCCTGCAGTTGCTGCGACAGCGCATCGCGCAGCTCGTCGGGCAACGGCGACGACCAGCGCGACTGGTCGAGCAGCTTCACACTGCCGGTCTTGCCATCGATCACCACCAGTTGGGCGCGATTCAGGCGCTCGGGGACCCGCACCGGCGAGACCTCGATCCAGAGCGGCTGCGTGGAGGGGGCGATACCCGGCGCGGCGTTGCTGGCCGTTGCCGTGGCGCCGGTCGCCAGCGTGTAGTAGCGCGGCTCGGGCGAGGCGCACCCGCCCAGCCACGCCAGGCCCACCAGCGTTGCGCAAAGTGTCAGCGAACGTTTCATCATTTGTCCTCCGTCTTGCCGCGCAGCAGCGCCTCGGGGTGGCGTTCCAGATAATCGGTCAGCGCGCGCAGCGACACCGCCGTGCGCGTCAGCTCCTGCATCATGCGCCGCGTGTCCTGCTGCAACGGCGCATCCGACGCCAGCGTGCCATTGGCGGCCGTCAGCGTCCGGCGTGCATCCTGCAGCGCGGCCACCACTTGCGGCGCCACGTCGCCATTGAGCTGGGCCACGAGCTTGTCGGCCGTCTCCAGCATCTTGTTCATCGACACGATGACCGTGCGCGCATCCTGTCCGATCTGCTCGAACGGCACCTTGTCGATCTTGTTGACGATGTCGCCCAGCTTGGCCTGCAGTTCGTCGAACGTGCCCGGCGTGGTCGGGAACTCCGGCATCGGGGCGTCCAGGTCGATGTCCCTGGCCGGCGGCGCCTTCGGGAAGAAGTCGAGCGCCACGTAGAGCTGGCCCGTCAGCAGGTTGCCGGTACGCAGCTGCGCGCGCATGCCACGCTTGACCAGTGCCTGCACGATGGTGCGCTTGCGGGCCTCGTCGGCCACGTCGCGTTCGCGGAAGCCCATGCGCGACGGATAGAGCTCCACCACCACCGGCATGCGGAACGCCTTCTTGTCGCGCTGGTATTCGATGCCGATGGAGCGCACCTGGCCCACGATCACGCCGCGGAAGTCCACCGGCGCGCCCGGCGACAACCCGCGCACGGACTGGTCGAAGTTCAGCACGGCCAGCGTGGGCGCCAGTTCCTCGGGCTCCTTCATCGCCTCGGCCTGGTCCGAGGCCAGCAGGTACTGGGTGTTCTCGGCCGCGGCCTCGTGGGCGCTGGTGTTCTCGGGCGCCTGGAACGCCACGCCGCCCAGCAGCACCGTGACCAGCGACTGCGTGGACAGTTTCAGGCCGCCGGCATCGAGCTTCAGGTCCACGCCGCTGGCGTGCCAGAAGCGCGTATCGGCGGTCACGAGCTTGTCGTAGGGCTTGTTGACGAACACGCGCAGCGTGATGTCGCGCCCATTCGGCTCCAGCTGGTAGGCCACCACCTGGCCGACCGGCACGCGCCGGTAGTAGACCGGCGAGCCGATGTCCAGCGACCCCAGATCCTGCGCACGCAGCACGAACTGCCGGCCCGAGGCATCGGCGGTGACCACCGGCGGCACTTCCAGGCCGGTGAAGCTGCGCCTGCCCTCGGTGGACTTGCCGGCATCCACGCCGATATAGGCGCCCGACAACAGCGTCTCCAGCCCCGACACGCCGCTGGTGGCAAAACGCGGCCGCACCACCCAGAAGCGGGTGTCCTTGACGGCGAAGTTCTCGGCGTCCTTGGTCAGCTCGATCGAAGCCAGTACATGCGACCTGTCGGACGCCAGCCGTACCGACTTGACCAGCCCGATGTCCACGTCCTTGTAGCGCACGGCGGTCTTGCCCGGCGTGAGGCCCTCGGCCGTGCGGAACGTGACCGTGATGTCGGGGCCGCGCGAAGTCAGTGTGTTGACCAGCAGCGAGATGCCCACCACGGCGGCCACGATCGGGATCAGCCAGACCAGGGATGGCAGCCAGCGGGCGCGGCGTTTGCGCGCGGGCTGGGGTACGCCGGGCGATGGGGTGGGGGTATCAGGATCGGGCATTGTCGGATTCCGGCAATTTCGAGGGGGCGTCCGTGTCGAACGAATCCCACAGCAGGCGCGGGTCGAAGGACAGCGACGCCAGCATGGTCAGGACGACGACGGAGGCAAAGGCCAGCGCTCCGCCCCCGGGAATGATGGTGGCGAGCGCGCCGGCACGAACCAGCGCGGCCAGCAGCGCCACCACGAAGATATCGAGCATCGACCACCGGCCGATGACTTCGACCAGGGCGTAGAGCCGGGTCTGCTGCCGGATGCGCCACGTCGACTTGAAATATACCGACGACAACAGCAGCGTCAGGATCAGCATCTTCAGCAGCGGCACGATGATGCTGGCGATCAGCACCACGCCGGCCAGCATGTGCGAGCCGGACAGCCACAGGTAGATCACGCCGGACATGATGGTGTCGCGCTGCGTGCCCAGGATCGATTCGGTCACCATCACCGGCAGCAGGTTGGCCGGGATGTACAGGATGAATGCAGACAGCAGGAAGGCCCAGGTACGGGCCAGGCTGGCCGGCTTGCGCCGATGGAGCGTGGCGCCGCAGCGCGGGCAGGGCTCGCCGTCGAGCGTGATCGGGCTGACCAGGTCGCAGGCGTGGCACGACAGCAGGCCGCGCGATGTTGCCGTGGGCACCTGTGCCAGCGGCGTGCGTTCGTCGTCGTCGGTCAGTTCGGCCACCACGTCGGCGGCCATGCGGCGCGAACGCGCCAGCTGCTCGCGCGCCTGCGCGGTGCGTGACGGACGTGGCGCGGTCATCGGGCGTCCTCCCGGGGCGGGGCCTCGTCGGCACCGGACGGTTCCAGGTAGTGCCACAGATCGCGCGGATCGAACGACAGCATCGCGGCCAGCACCACCACCAGCGCGCCGAACGACCACAGCGCCACGCCGGGAATCACCTGGGCCATGGTCGACAGCTTCACCACGGTCACCAGCACGCCGATCATGAAGACCTCGATCATGCCCCACGGCCGCGTCTGCCGGATGCCGCGCACGATGCGGTCGAAGCCTGCCGGCATGCGATGGCGCGCCATCGGCACCAGCAGGTAGCACATCATCAGCATCTCGGAGAGCGGGAACAGGATCGTGGTGCCGAACACCAGCAGCGCCACCAGCGTCATGTGGTCGCTGTGCAGCGCCTGCACGGCGCCCCAGAGCGTGGTCTCGGTGCGCACGCCCTTCAGGTCCATCTCGACGATCGGGTACGTGTTCGATACCAGGAACAGGATCAGCGCCGTGACCACCAGCGGCAGCAGGCGCCGGTAGGCACCGCTGCTCTCGCGATACAGCACGCCGCCGCAGCGCAGGCACGTGGCGCGTTCGCCCGGCGCCAGCGCGGTGCGCTCGTAGAGCGCGTCGCAATACTCGCAGGCCACAAGCCGGTGCAGGTCCTGCGCCGGGTCTTGTGGCGAAGCGTGCGAATGGCCGGTCATGCGTCCGGAGTCAGTTGCGAGGGCGGCGCCGGGGTCACGTCGGTCACGCCGGGCCGTTCCTGCGAGCCGATGGTCCAGTCGCGCAGCAGCGCGTAGGCCACGGCGAGCACCGTCGGGCCCAGAAAGACGCCCAGGAAGCCAAAGGCCAGCGCGCCGCCGAGCACGCCCATCATGATCCAGATCAGTGGCAGGCCCGTGCCCTTGCTGATCAGCAGCGGCTTGATGACGTTGTCGGCCATGCCCACGACGACGGCGCCCCACACCACCATGAAGATGGCCCAGCCCGTTTCGCCGCCGTGATAGAGCCACAGCGCGGCCGGAATCCACACCAGCGGCGGGCCCATGGGCACCACCGACAGGAAGAACGTGATCAGGCCCAGGATGGCCGCGCCGGGCACGCCCGCGATCCAGAAACCGATGGCGGCCAGCACGGCCTGCACGAACGCGGTACCCAGCACGCCGTAGACCACGCCCTTGATGGTGCCGCCGGCCAGCGCCATCAGGTGGTCTGCGCGCTCGCCGGCCACCCGGCGCATGCCGCCGCGCAGCCAGTCCACGGCCAGTTCGCCGCCGGTGTAGAAGAAGAATGCCAGGATGATCGACAGCGCCAGCTGGCCCAGGCCGCCGCCGATGGACAACCCTGCGCCCAGCACCGCGTGGCCAATCGGTGCGATCAGCTTGCGCAGGTTGGCCACCATTTCGGAGTCGGCGTGGATGAGCTGGTCGTAGCTCGACTGCAGCTGCGGACCCACATAGGGCAGGCTGCTGAGCCATTCGGGCAGTTGCGGGAGGCCGCGTTCGGCATAGCGGTTGACCAGGCCGGTCAGTTCGTCGATATGGGCCGAGAAGCTGGCACCGGCGTAGACAAACGGGCCCAGCACGATGATCGTGGCGATCAGCACGCAGATCAGCGCGGCCAGCCCGCGGCGGTTGCCCAGCCAGCGCGTGAGCACGGTATAGGGGTACCACGAGCTGTAGGCCAGGATCGCCCCCCAGACCAGCGCGGTGGCAAACGGGGCCAGTACCAGCAGCGAACCGCCGATCAGGGCGATCAGCGCAAAGACAGCGGCAAGCTTTTCAATCAGTTGTCCGGAGCTCATCGTTGCACGCCCATCCGGCGTCCATGTTGCGAGAACGCCGTAAGCATAGCGGAATTCGATGAGGGCTCCGGGTAATCCCTTGCCAAGTCAACGATCGCCGGGCAGGGCGCCCGGCGATGTGGATCAGCCGGCCGGCCTGGCGGCTTCTGCCGCATCCATGGCCTGGTCGCTCTGGCGCAGCAGTGCGGCGACGAGGTCGGACTGCGTGACCATGCCTACCACGCGGTTGCGTTCGTCCAGCACCGGCACGTGGTGCAGGCCGCCGTCCGAGAACGCCTGGGCCAGGCTGACGATGGGATGCTCGGCGCGTGCGGTGACCACGGCACGGGTCATCAGGTCGCGCACCGCACCATTGACACGGCGGGAGTTCACGCGATATGCGCGGAAGAAATCACTTTGCGTCAGGATGCCAAGCAGGCGGCGCTGACGATCCACCACGGGCAGGGCCTTGATGTGATGGCGCGTCATCAACGCCGAGGCATCGGCGGCCAGCTGGCCCGGACGCACCGACACCACGTCGCGCGACATGATGTCGCCGCAGAGCACTTCGCCAAACCGGCGCGAATGCGCGCGCAGTTCGGCGGCCACCAGGATGGCCTCGAGATCGTCTTCCTCGATGTCCAGGAACTCGCCGCGTGCCGTCAGCACCGCATCGAGGTCGGCCCGGGTAAAGCCCACGCGCTTGCTGGGCGGCAAGTCCTTCGTGTGATGCTGCGCGGCCGGCTCGGGCGGGCGGTGCGGGTAGCGGCGCCGGGCGACGTTGTTGAAGGCCAGCGCGGTCAGCAGCAGCAGCATCGAATTGATGGCCACCGGGATCACCACGAAGCCGAAGCCCATCGCTTGCACGGCCGGCCCGCCAAACACGGCGGTCACGGCCACCGCGCCGCTGGGCGGGTGTATGCAGCGCAACTGGAACATCAGCGCAATGGCGCCGGCCACCGCCACGCCGGCGGCCAGGCCGGGGTCTGGGATCCACTTCGCGCAGGCCACGCCCACGGTGGCGGCCACCAGGTTGCCGCCGATGATCGACCATGGCTGCGCAAGTGGACTGGACGGCACGCCGAACAGCAATACGGCCGAAGCGCCCATCGGCGCGATAAACCACGGGTTGAATCCCAGCAGGAACTGACGGCAGATCCATTCGGTCAGCGCCAGGCCGATCAGGGCTCCCAGGCAACTCTTTAGCCGCTCGCGCCAGCTGGCGGCGATGGGCATGGGGACAAATGTGCGCAGCCAGGCACGGGCCTCGGCGACGGATGAGGTCGGGTCGAATGCAGCAGGCATCGAAAGCGGGGGCGGCTTTTGAGGGTTGGGGGCGGCACGGCGCATTGGCCGGGCAGGCGTCGTGGCGCATTGGCCCGAGCCCGGCAATGTATCACAGCATGATATATTGCGCAGGCTGTACTCCGTATCATCCCAGCCGCCCCCGGCTTTCGTCCATGTCAAAACATTCCGCATTGCACCATTCCGACAAGCGCGACTACGCCGTCAACGGCCGCCTGCCCATGCTGGCAGGCATCGCGCTGGTCATCGGCGGCATCAGTACCGGCGCAGCATTTGTACTGGTCAACCTGATCCACTTTTTCACCAATCTTTTCTTTTTCCAGACCCTGTCGTTCGCCGAGCGCTCTCCGGCGCACCATGCGCTGGGGCCCTGGGTTATCGCCATACCGGCGCTGGGCGGGCTGATCGTGGGCCTGATGGCGCGCTACGGCAGCGACAAGATTCGCGGCCATGGCATTCCCGAGGCCATCGAGGCCGTGCTGTTCGGCAAGAGCAAGATGTCGCCGAAGGTGGCGGTGCTCAAGCCGCTGTCGTCGGGCATCGTGATCGGCAGCGGTGGCCCGTTCGGCGCCGAGGGGCCGATCATCATGACGGGCGGCTCGATTGCGTCGCTGCTGGCCCAATACCTGCACCTGACCGCCGCCGAACGCAAGACGCTGCTGGTGGCCGGTGCCTGCGCAGGCATGACGGCGATCTTCGGCACGCCCGTGGCAGCGGTGCTGCTGGCGATCGAACTGCTGCTGTTCGAGCTGCGTCCGCGCAGCCTGCTGCCGGTGGCGCTGGCGTGCGCCGTGGCCGGCTTCCTGCGGCCCTTCGTGTTCGAGTCGGGCCCGCTGTTCCCGCTGCAGACGGCGGCGGCCGGCACCGTGGCCCTGGGCTCGTGCGTGCTGGCGGGGCTGCTGTGCGGCGTGCTGGGCGCGGTCCTGACGCTGGCGCTGTATCGCACCGAGGATGCCTTCAGCAAGCTGCGCCTGCACTGGATGTGGTGGCCGGCCATTGGCGGCCTGGTGGTGGGCATCGGCGGTTACTTCGAACCGCGCGCGCTGGGGGTGGGTTACGACGTCATTGGCGACCTGCTCAACAACCGGCTTGCCATCGAGGTGGCGGTGGCGCTGCTGGCGGTCAAGGCCGTGATCTGGATCGCCGCGCTGGGCTCGGGCACGTCGGGCGGGGTGCTGGCGCCGCTGCTGATGCTCGGCGCCGGCCTGGGCGTGGTGCTGGGCCCGTTCCTGCCGGGCGGCTCGCCGGGGCTGTGGGCGCTGGTCTGCATGGCCGGCGTGCTGGGCAGCGTGCTGGGCGCACCGCTGACCGCCATCGTGTTCGCGTTTGGCCTGACGCATGACAGCGAGGCCCTGCTGCCGCTGCTGCTGACCACGGCAGTGGCCTACGGCTTCTCGGTGCTGACGATGAAGCGCGGCATCATGACCGAGAAGATTGCGCGCCGCGGCCTGCACATCTACCGGGAATACGGGGTCGACCCGCTGGAGCGCTCGCACGTGGAAGACCTGATGACGCGCGACGTGGTGACGATCGACGCCGGCGTGCCGGTGGCCGTGGCCCTGGAGCGCCACTTTGGCAGCCATGCCGCGCATCGCGCCTATCCGGTGGTGGCCGAAGGGCGGGTGCTGGGCATGCTCCATCGCGCGGCCATCACGGCCGCCCATGCCGGCGACGATGCCGGCCTGCGCTGCGGCGACCTGATTGCGGCCGGGCAGGGCACCGGCGGCGTCAGGGACATCGAAAAGGGAACGCCCACCGTGCTGCTGCCATCGCAGACGGGCCGCGCCGCGGCGGGACAGATGGCGGCACTGAGCGTGGCACGCATGCCGGTCGTCGACAGCCTGGCCACCATGCGGCTGGTCGGCATCGTATCGCTACGAGACCTGCTGGCGCCCAGCGAGCACGCGTTGCACGAGGAAACGCACCGTGAACGCCTGCGCGGCACCGCACAGGCTCCGGTGCGTCAGGGCTCCTGATCCGCTCCTACAGCTTGTAGCTCGACAGCAGGATGCTGGTCTCGGTGGCCGAAATGCCATCGACCAGCCGGATCCGGTCGAGCGTGCGATCGAACTGCTCCAGCGTATCGGCGCGCAGTTCGGCAATGATGTCCCAGCGGCCGTTGGTCGTATGCAGCGTCTGCACGTTGGGATCGCCACGCAGCGCCTGCAGCACCTGGCGCGCCTTGTTGCCTTCCACGGCCACCGTCATCCAGGCGCGGATGCGGTGCGGTTCGGCCTCCGGCTTGAGCCACACCGTATAGCCGACGATCTGGCCTTCCTTCTCCAGTTTCTCGATCCGGTTCTGCACCGTGGCGCGCGAGACGCGCAGCGCCTTTGCAAGTGCCGTCACCGGCGTGCGCGCATTGTCGCGCAGCAGGCCCAGCAGCTGTCGATCGGTCGCATCCATCGCGTTTTCTCCGGCAGAACTTGGCAAATTGCCAGCCAATGCCGACAAATTGTCAGGCGACCATAGCAATTTGTCCAGTTTGCTAACTATTCGTTGGCGCTGGCGGGCAGGAGAATGCACTCACGACACCGCCATCCGAAAACAGAGGAGAGCCCCGTGACCGATCGCCCGACCAATCACCCGACTATCCGTCCACCCATCCGCCCGACCATCCTGCTGGTTGCGCCCACGTTCTACGACGTGTCGTACAGCATCAATCCGTGGATGGACCCCGCCGCGTGGGCCCGCGACCCGGGCGGCATGCATCGCCGCGCGCTGGCGTCGTTCGATGCGCTGCACGATGCGCTGGGCCGTTCCGGCTTTGCAGTTGAAGTGGTGCAGGGCGTGGCGGGCCAGCCCGACATGGTGTTTCCGGCCAACGCGGCCGTGGTGCTCGATGGCAAGGCGGTGCTGGCGCGCTTTCGCTACCCGCAACGGCGCGGCGAGGAACAACCGTTCGCGGCCATCTTCGACGATCTGCGTGCGCGGGGCCTGATCGACAGCGTGGCGCGGCTGCCCGACGGCTGTTTTCAGGAAGGCGCGGGCGACTGCATCTGGGACGCGCGGCGCGGCCATTTCTGGGCGGGCTTCGGGCCGCGCTCGTCGCGAGAGGCTGCCGATGCCATGGCCCGCGAGTTCGACCAGGAAGTGGTGGCGCTGGAACTGGCCACCGAGCAGAGCTATCACCTCGACGTGTGCTTCTGTCCGCTCTCGGGCGGCGAAGTGCTGTACTACCCTCCGGCCTTTACCGACAACGCGCTGCGGACGCTGCGCGCGCGCGTGCCGGTAGCCCAGCGCATCGAGGCCACCGAGGACGATCTGCGCCACTTCAGCGTGAATGCCGTCAACCTTGACGATCACGTGGTGATGACGCGCACCACATCGCATTTACGCCATGAACTGGGCCGCCGCGGGTATCGGCTGCACGAGGTGGACCTGACACCGTACATGCTGTCGGGCGGCGGGGCATATTGCATGACGCTGCGGCTCGACCGCGCCAGCGCGCCCATGCGGCGTGCCGCTGCGGCATGACCGGAGATGCGCCATGAAAACGAACGCGAAACTGGAAACGAAACAGCAGGGGAGCCTGCTGACGCGCTTTCTCGATGCGGGCGATGCCGCCGCGCTGGTGCGCAACGTGGGCGTGCAGCAGGCCATCGTGCAGGTGGCAGGGTGCGTGCGCGACGACTTCCTGCGCTGGCAAGAATTTGAGAAATCTGCGAGGTTGGCGAGCCATTCGACGGTGGGTGTGATCGAACTGATGCCAGTCAGCGACGGCAAGCGATTCGCCTACAAGTACGTCAACGGGCATCCGGGCAACGCGAAGTTCGCGCTGCCCACTGTCATGGCGTGCGGCATGCTGGCCGATGTGCAGACCGGCTTTCCGCTGCTGCTGGCCGATCTGACGCTCGCCACGGCGCTGCGCACCGCGGCCACTTCCGCGCTGGCTGCGCAGGCCATGGCACGTCCCGGGGCCCGCACGATGGCGCTGATCGGCAACGGCGCGCAGGCCGAATTCCAGTCGCTGGCGTTCCATGCGTTGGCGGGGATCGGCACCGTACGGGCCTTCGATATCGATCCATCGGCCACGGAGCGCCTGGCGCGCAATCTGGAGAAAGTACCAGGTCTGGAGATCGTGCCGGTGCGATCGGTGCGCGATGCGCTGGCTGGCGCCGAAATCGTGACCACGGTCACCGCCGACAAGACGCGCGCGACCATTCTTACGCCTGACATGGTGCAACCGGGCATGCATTTGAATGCCGTGGGTGGCGACTGTCCCGGCAAGACCGAGTTGCACGTCGACATCCTGCGCAACGCGCGGATCGTGGTGGAGTATGCGCCCCAGTCGCGCATCGAAGGCGAGATCCAGCAATGGCCGGAGGCGCCCGTCAGCGAGTTGTGGCAAGTGCTGTCCGGCGCGGCACCTGGCCGCACCCGCGCCGACGAGGTGACCGTCTTCGATTCGGTCGGCTTTGCACTGGAGGATTATTCGGCGCTGCGCTGGTTGCATGCGGCTGCCGGTGCGCGCGACGCCGGCCGCTTCGTGGCGCTCGTTGCCATGCCCCCGGACCCGCGCGATCTCTATGGCTGGATGATGGCGTCCGACGCCAGGGTCATGGCCGGGCAGGCGCGCGAGGCCGCCGAATCCGTCTGAAGGCTGCCACGATAAAAAACGGCCCGGGCACTGTGTGTCCGGGCCGTTGCACATCGAACCTTAACGAAATCTTAAGCGCCTGCGCGTCCCATCATCAGTTGGGCACGCAGGAAGCCCTTGATTTCCTCAAGCGAGGGTGTCTTGAGGAACACCATGATGCCCCATTGCTGCAGGGCGTCAGCCACGCCGTCGTAGGCCTGGCGATTGGTGATGACCGCAAAGATCACGCGTTGCCGCGAGAAGAAATTCTGCAGTTTCTCGATCGTGGCCGATTCCGCGTCGTTGAGTTCCTCCACGTAGTAGAGCACCACGCGAGGGCGCGAATCGACGGAAGTAATCACCGTGTCCACCACGTCCTCCAGCACCTGGGTCTTCAGCGGCAGCGACCATTTACCCAGCTGGGCGCTGATGCGTTGCGCTTCGGTATGGTTAGGGTGGAACACCACGAGATCGAGATTGTGCTCGACGCCAGCTTCCGGGATGGCGCGGTTTGCCAGCAGCCGATGCACGGTTTCCTTGTGGATACGCCTGTGGCCGCCATTGGTTTTCCAGGCGCCAAGTTCACCACGTTCCACCATTTTCTGGACGGTGCCCAGCGATACGTTGAGAAGTTTTGCAGCGGTTCGCGTGCTGTAGTACGGCTTTTCAGCCAGTTCTGGATCCAGTTTCATCCAATCACCCGTAGTGTCGATCAGCAGCACAGCACGACTGGCGAACTGCACGGGCGTCCTCGGACACGCCACGTCGGTCAAATGACCGGGCTGCTGTTTTTACTGACCCTGATGTTTTCGACCTGCTCCCGGCCGGTCTTTGTTGCTCTGTTGCTGTTTCCTGTTGACGTAGCAACGGCTTCAGGAGGCCGTGCACGTTTGCTGCAAGGGCGATCTGTTGTTCGCCTTTCCGCGAGCCGCAGCGACGCTTGTGGCGTTGCCCGCTTGCCGGATGCCAATAGTATGGCTTCAAGATGATTCGTTGCTACAGGGAAAGCAATGATTGGCGTCACACTTTTGTTGTTTAACGAACATCGTTGCAATTCGGTAGACAGCGATGGACAAACAGTATGACGCTTAACATTTATGCCGCAGGCGTCGCGTACAGGTTCACAGACACCGTACGCGGCAAGCAGGTTCCCAGGTTATATACATTTGACACATTTGCGCCTTGGGCGTTGCGTTTAGTTTGCGGTGCCGGTCGACAGGCCGTACTTGCGGACCTTGTCGAACAGCGTGGTCTTTGCCACGCCCAGGGCTTCGCCGGCACGCGTGAGGTTGCCCGCGTGGCGTCGCAATGCATCGGCAATCAGCGCTCGCTCGAACTGCTCCACGGCCTGTGGCAGTGGCATTGCCTCGGGTGCGGCGCCGCCCTGCGCGGGATCGCAGCCCAGCCCAAGGGCATGGCGCTCGGCCAGGTTGCGCAGCTCGCGCACATTGCCGGGCCACGGGTAGGCCACCAGCGCCGCCAGTTCGGCGGGCGTGGGCGGCACGGCCTCGCGCTCGAAGCGCAACGCGGCCTGTGCCAGAAAGTGTTCGAACAGCAACGGCACGTCCTCGCGCCGTTCGCGCAGCGGCGGCAATTCGAGCGTGACCACGTTCAGGCGATAGTAGAGATCGGCACGGAACTGGCTGGCGTCGGCCAGCGCGCGCAGGTCGGCCTTGGTGGCCGCCACCACCCGCGTGTTGACGGGCACCGGCTGGTTGGACCCAAGCCGTTCCACCACACGCTCCTGCAGCACGCGCAGCAGCTTGATCTGCATCGGCATCGGCATGCTCTCGATTTCGTCGAGGAACAGCGTGCCGCCTTCCGCATGCTCGATCTTGCCGATACGGCGCTTGGCCGCACCCGTGAACGCGCCGGCCTCGTGTCCGAAGATTTCCGATTCGAACAGTTGTTCGGGCAGGCCGCCACAGTTGATCGGCACGAAATGCTTTGCACGACGGCCGCTGGCTTCGTGCAGGCAGCGCGCCACCAGTTCCTTGCCGGTGCCGGTTTCGCCGTGGATCAGCACGTTGGCCGCCGTGTCGCCGATGCCGGCGATCATCTGGCGCAGCCGCTCGATGGCCGGCGAATGACCGATCAGCCGTGCGGCCAGGCCCTCGCGGCCCGCCAGGCGCGCCCGCAGGTCGGCCACTTCCAGGGCCAGCCTGCGCTTGTCCAGCGCACGCCGGCAGGTAGCCACGAGCCGTTCCGGCGAGAACGGCTTTTCAAGAAAGTCGTAGGCCCCTTGTTTCATTGCCTGTACCGCCAGCGAGACATCGCCATGGCCGGTGATCATGATCACGGGCAATGCCGGGTCGCGCGTGCCGAGTTGGCGCAGCAGGGCCATGCCATCGGCGCCGGGCAGATGGATGTCGCTGACGACGATGCCGGCAAAGCCAGCCTCCACCTCGCGCAGCGCCGCTTCCGCGCTGCCCACGGCGCGCGTGGCGATGCCTTCGAGCTTCAACGCCTGTTCGCAGCCCAGCCGCACATCGGCATCGTCCTCGACGACCATCACCGTCAGCGCGGCGGGCCTGCCGGCGGCTTCGATGACTTCGATCGGTTCAGCCGACATGGCGCAGTTCCTCGGTAGCTCGCGGCAGCGCCACCGTGAAGCAGGCGCCGCCGTCGGGATGATTGATCGCGGTCAGGTTCCCGCCGTTCTCGCTCAGGATGCCGGCCGACAGCGTCAGGCCCAGCCCCAGCCCTTCGCCGGCGGGCTTGGTCGTGAAGAACGGCTCGAACAGTCGCGCAAACGCGGTTTCGGACAGCCCCGTGCCGTTGTCGCGCACGGTCAGGTGGACCATGCCGCCCGACTCGTATGCGTGCAGCGACAGGTGCGGTCTGGGCTGGCCCTTCAGCGCGTCCAGCGCATTGCCGATCAGGTTGACCAGCACCTGTTCCAGCCGGTTCGGATCGCAGCGCACGGCCAGGTGCGCGTCGATGTCGCGGTCGATGCGCGGGGCCACGTCCGCCACGCGCGTTTCCAGCAGGAACAGCGCGTTGTCCACCGCATCGGCCAGCCGGGCGCTATGGCGCTGGCCGGCGGCCGGATTGCGCGCGAACGACTTCAGCGCGCCGGTGATCCGGCCCATGCGTTCCACCAGGCCGATCATGCGGTCCAGGTTGCCTTGCGCGGTGTCGTAGTCGCCGTGGGCGATGAACTTGCCCGTATTGCCGGACAGTGTGCGCAGGGCCGCCAGCGGCTGGTTCAGTTCGTGGGCGATGCCGGCGGACATCTGTCCCACGGCGGCCAGCTTGCCGGCCTGCATCAGCCCGTCCTGCGCCTGGCGCAGATAGTTTTCCGTCCGGATCCGCTCGCTGACCTCGGCCTGCAGCTGCTGGTTGGTGCTGGACAGGTCGGCGGTGCGCTCGGCCACCTTGCGTTCCAGCTCGCTGTTGGCGGCCTCCAGCGCGGCGCGCGCGGCCAGCCGTTCGCCCACGATGCGCCGCCGCACATTCCACGCGGCGCCCAGCAGCAGCACGAAGGCGGCCAGCACGCCGGCCAGCGCGGCGCTGTTGAGCGCGGCCACGCGCGCCTGCGACGTATTGGTCAGCAGCGTGAGGTCCCAGTCGGTGCCTGGCAGGGCCAGGTGCTGGGCCAGCATCGGCGGGCCCTGGCGCAGCCGCACCAGCGCGTCGCCGCCCTGCGACGGCCCATTGGCCAGCGGCCGCACGGTGCTCAGCGCGAGCTGGGGCAGCGGGGCGCGGTTGTATTGCAGGCTGTGGTCCAGCCGGGCGCGCTGGTCGTCCGACAGCGGTCGCAGTGCGGCAAGCTTCCACGAGGGGTCCGATGCCAGGATCACCACCCCGTTCTCGTCGGCCAGCAGCATCTGGCTGTCGTTGCCCTGCCAGCGGTTTTCCAGCGGTTCCAGGCCGATCTTGACCACGGCCACGCCAACCGGGCGGTCGCGGTCGCCCAGCGGGGCCGACAGGTAGTAGCCCGATTCGCTGCGCGTGGTGCCCACGCCGTAGAAGCGTCCCAGCTGGCCTTCGATGGCGGCCCGGAAGTACGGGCGGAAGCTCAGGTCTTCGCCCAGGAAGCTGTCCGGCCGCTGGTAGTTGCTGGTGGCCAGCACCTTGCCGCGAGCGTCCAGCAGGTAGATGACGCGCGTGCCCGCGCGGCCGTTCAGGGCCGCCAGGTAGGCATTGGCCTGCGCCACGCGCTCGGGCGAGGCGGGCTGGCGCAGCAGGGCGTCGATGCGCGCGTCCAGCGAAAGCAGGCTCGGCACGTAGTCGTAGCGGGCCAGTTCGCTTTCCAGTGCCTGGGCGTACAGCCGCATCTGCACCTGGCCGCGCTCGGCCTGGCGGGTCAGGGCGGCGTCGTAGGTATAGCGATAGCCCAGCCAGCCTGCTCCGGTGACCAGCACGGCCAGCGCGAGCAGGGCGACAAAGGGGACAAACCGGCGCCAGGGCGAGAACGATGCCTGGCCGCCGTCGGAGGGGGACACGATCATGCGGATTCTGGAATGCGGACGCTGCCGTGTGGCGTATCGGGCAGTTGATGTGGCCGGAAGGCCACTCGGGGGTTGCGCGGCACGTTTCGGCAAGGCGACGTTTTACCACAGCCGGCGGTACGGCAGCCCGAACTGCCGCCCCGGACCTCACCCGTTCGGGTCAGGGTGCGGACTGCCGCCCAGGATTCCCGCGCGAGGCCGTAAACGCAAAAAGGCCCGGCAGCCTGATCGGCAGCCGGGCCCTGGCACGCCTGAGCCAGCTTACTTGCTGGCCAGAGCCTGAACGGGTGTCAGGCCGGTGTCGTCAGTCGAGGTATCTGCCTCGTCAGACAATTCCGGCGCGCCAATCGCGTTCTCGCTTTTGGCGACAACGGTTGTGGCAATGGCGTTGCCAAGCACATTGGTAACGGTGCGGCCCATGTCCAGGACATGGTCGATGCCCAGCACCAGCAGGATGCCGGCCTCGGGCAGCCCGAACATCGGCAACACGGCGGCCACCACCACCAGCGATGCGCGCGGCACGCCGGCGATGCCCTTGCTGGTCACCAGCAGCACCAGCAGCATCGTGATCTGCTGCGACAGCGACAGCTGGATGCCGTACACCTGCGCCACGAACAGCGCGGCGAAGGACGTGTACATGATCGAGCCGTCCAGGTTGAACGAATAGCCCAGCGGCAGCACGAAGTTGGTGATGCGGCTCTTCACGCCAAAACGGTTCAGCTGGTCGATGACCTTCGGATAGGCCGATTCGCTGCTGGCCGTGGCAAAGCCGATCATCAGCGGCGCGCGCAGCTGGCGGATCAGCTTGAAGATGTCGCGGCCCAGGAAGTAGTAGCCCCCGGCGATCAATGCGATCCACAGCAGCGCCAGCGACAGGTACACGCTGCCCAGCAGCTTGGCGTACACCACCAGCACGCCCAGGCCCTGCGAGGTGATCACGGCCGCCACGGCGCCGAACACGCCCAGCGGCGCAAACGCCATCACATAGTTGGTGACCTTCAGCATGATGTGGCCCAGGCCGTCGATGGCGGCCAGCACGGGCTTGCCCACGCCGTCCTTGAGCGTGCCCAGCGCGAAGCCGAAGAACAGCGAGAACACCACGATCTGCAGCACCTCGTTGGTCGCCATGGCCTCGACAAAGCTCTTCGGGAACATGTGGGCCACGAAGTCGCGCAGGTTCAGCGAGCCGGTCTTCAGGTTCGATGCGGCGTCGGCGGCCGGCAGCGGCAGGTTCATGCCGTGGCCCGGAGCCAGCACGTTGGCCATCAGCAGGCCCAGCAGCAGCGACGTGATCGACGCGGCCATGAACCAGGCCATGGCCTTCAGGCCGATGCGGCCGACGGTCTTGCCGTCGCCCATGCTGGCAATGCCCGATACCAGCGTGGCGAACACCAGCGGGCCGATGATCATCTTGATCATCCGCAGGAACACGTCGGTCAGGATCGACAGGTGATCGGCGATCGACTTGGCCGTGGCGGCGTCAGGCGCCATGTTATGCGCGGCACTGCCGACGATCACGCCGAGCAGCATCGCAATGAAAATCAGGGTTGGCAGTCGTTTTGTCATCGTGGGTACATCCTCCTTTGTGCCGGACCGGGTGCGCGAAGCTGCCTTGGGGGCGGGCTGCGCGGCCGGGGCCGGATGTCATACGGCGGCGGCTAGATTGCACGACCCGTGCCAGCGCAGTTGCACCTGGATACAGATGTAAAACGATGAATACAAAGGGATTTTTGGCGTGGCGCAGACGCACGGTTCGGAAATCCGGACGTGACGCGCCAAACGCCGTCCGGATTTCCGAACGGCCCGGGCGGGAAAAGTGGGCTCCGGCGCATGCTGCACTGCGGGAAGTCCCGCGCCGGCTGAAGCCGGATCAGGCCGGCAGGCCCTCGCAGGTGTCGAGAAAGGCCTCCAGCGGCATCGGCTTGCCAATGGCGTAGCCCTGCGCATAGTCCACCCCGATTGCACGCAGCGTATGGAGCGTGCCCTCGTCCTCGACCCATTCGGCCACGGTACGCACGCCCAGCCGGTGGCCGATGTCGTTGATCGAGCTGACGATCTCGCGATCCACGGCGTTGCGCGCCAGGTTGCGGATAAAGCTGCCGTCGATCTTGAGATAGTCCACCGGGAACTGCTTCAGGTAGGCGAACGACGACAGGCCGGCGCCGAAGTCGTCGAGCGCCACGGTGCAGCCGGCGCTGCGCATGTCGGCCACCACGCGGCTGGCGGCGGTCATGTTGTTGATCAGCGCGGTCTCGGTGATTTCCAGCCGGATGCGGTCGGCCGGCAGGGCCGAGTCTTCCAGCGCGGCGTGCAGGAACGGCAGCAGGAACGGCTCGCCCAGCGAGTTGGCCGACAGGTTGATCGACACCGACAGCCCTGGCACGCCTGCCAGCCGTTCGCCGTACTGCTGCAGCACGTTGCGGATCACCCAGCGGTCGATATGGCCCATCAGGTCGTAGCGTTCGGCGGCCGGGATAAACGCGCCCGGCATGATCAGCGTGCCCTGTTCGTCCACCATGCGCACCAGGATTTCCACGTGGCGCGAATCGTCCTCGGCCGGACGCAGCGAGCGGATTTCCTGCGCGTACAGCCGGAAGCGGTTGGCTTCCAGCGCCGAATGGATGCCGGCGGCCACCTCCAGTTCGCGATGATGGCGCCGCGCGTCGCTTTCGTCGCGGCGATAGACCGACACGCGGTTGCGCCCGGCCGCCTTGGCCGCGTAGCAGGCCACGTCGGCGCGGCTCATCAGTTCGCTGACCGGCGGCACGTCGTTGTCGATGGCGGCGATGCCGATGCTGGCGCCCACGTCGTAGACGCGGCCATTCCACGGAAAGCGCCGCTCGCGCACGGCGTCGATCACCTTCATGCAGACCTGCTCGGCGTGTTCGATGCTGCAGTCCTTGAGCAGCAGTGCGAATTCGTCGCCGCCCAGGCGTGCCAGCAGGTCGTCGGGCCGCACCTGGTGGCGGATCACGTAGCCCAGTTCGCGCAGCAGCACGTCGCCGGCGCCGTGGCCGGCCGTGTCGTTGACGATCTTGAAGCGGTCCAGGTCGATAAAGCAGAGCGCGGCCCGATGGCCGTGCAGGCGGGCGTTCTCGCAGGCCTCGCGCAGCCGTTTTTCGAACCAGGCCCGGTTGGGCAGGCCGGTCAGCGCGTCGTGCGTGGCCGAATGGGCCAGTTCGCGCTGCAGCGCGCGCGACGTGGTGATGTCCTGGAACACCAGCACCGCGCCCAGCACGCTGCCGTCGTTGGCCAGCACGGGCGCGGCAGAATCCTGCACGTCATGGCGCTCGCCGGTCAGGCTCTGCAGCACGGCGCCTTCCTGCAGGTAGGCTGGGCGCAGCGTTTCCAGGCATTGCTCGACGGGGCTTGGGATGACCAGGTCGGTGTCCTCGTCGACGATGCGGAACACCTGTTCCAGCGGCTGGCCCATGGCGGCGTCCATGCTCCAGCCGGTGAGCTGCTCGGCAATCGGATTCATGAAGGTCACGCGCATGACGCGATCGGTGCAGATCACCGCGTCGCCAATCGAGCGCAGCGTGATGTGCAGGCGCTCCTTTTCCTCGAACAGCGCCCGGTTCAGGTTGCGCTGCTCGGTGATGTCCCAGTTGGTGCCCACCAGCGCCCGCGTGGTGTCGTCCTCGTGGCGCGAGATGGTTGCCATGGCGCGCACGTGGCGGATCTCGCCGGTGGGCCGCACCACGCGGTATTCGGTGTCGAAGCGGCGCACGCCCCGGATGGCCTGGCGCATTTCGGTGCTGACGCGGCTCACGTCCTCGGGGTGGACCATCGCGATCCACTGGGCCAGCGTGGGCGGGCCAAGCTCCGGCGGGGTGCCGTGCAGCGCGTGCATGCGGGTGTCCCACGTGATCGACGCCTGCGTGAAGTCCCACTCCCAGATGCCCACGCCGCCCGCTTCAACGGCCAGCTGGGTGCGGCGCGTGAGCTGTTCCAGCTGTTCCTGCGCCAGCTTGCGCGTGTGGATATCTTCCACCTGCGCGATGAAATGGTCGGGCTGCCCGGTGTTGTCGTCGCGCACCAGCGACACCGCCAGCAGCGTCCACAGGTAGTGGCCGTTCTTGTGGCGGTAGCGCTTTTCCAGGCGATACGAGTCGATCTCGCCGGCAAGCAGCCGTTCTACCAGCCGCAGGTCGGCGGCGAGGTCATCGGGGTGGGTCATCAGCTGGAACGGCAGGTCGCGCAGTTCGTCGGCGCTGTAGCCCAGCAGTTCGATCATGGCGCGGTTGACCATCAGCCAGCGCCCGTCGATGCCTACCAGCGCCATGCCGATGGCCGAATGCTCCAGCGCCTGGCGGAAGCGCCGTTCGCTGCTGCGCAGTTCCAGCCGGCCCTTGCGATTCTGCTCGGTCATGAACGCGGTGCAGACCGGGAACACCATGACCAGTGCCCCGGACAGCGGTATCGTGCGCGAGGCCAGGAATTCGGTGCCCGATGCCAGGCCGATGCACTCGGCGGCCACCGCCGACAGCAGCGTCAGCAGCGCGGTGGCAAACGGATTGCTGGCCAGCGCGACGATGACCAGCGGCAGCGACATCACCACGAACGGATCGTGGCCGGCGCGGATGGCGCCTGCGCCAATCGCCACGCACAGCGCAAACAGCCCGGCCAGCCGCAGCAGCATGGGGCGCTGGCAGGTGGCGCGCACCCGTTCGCGCGACAGCGACACCATCAGCGGCAGCAGGATCACCATGCCGATGGCGCCGGCATTCCACCAGTTCCACCAGACCTTTGGGAATGGCGTGTCATAGCGCGCCGAGATGACCAGGGCGCCCAGCAGGCCGCTCAGGGCCGGCCCCACCGTCGAGGCAATGCCCAGGGTCAGCGCGAAGGTGGCCAGTTGACCGGTGCGGGCCAGCGCCTGGCGGCCGACCATCACCTGCAGCAGCATGGCCGACCCGGCCAGTTCCACCAGGTTGGCCGCCGAAAGCAGCAGGGCGGCCCCCACCGGATGACCGGCGCCAAGCACGTCGGCAACGATATTGGAGACCAGCATGGTTGCCAGCAGCGCCGGCGCCTCGCGGGTGGGGCGGTGCAGCAGCATGCCCAGGCCAAAGGCGTTGGCCAGCCACACGGCCGCCGCGTGGCCCGGAATGCGCGCCAGCCACAGCCCGGCCAGGGCCAGGACGAAGTAGCCCGCTGCCGCCAGCAGTAGCGGGCGCCAGTTGCCAGGGCGTGCCATGGGCGGGAAGTTCGAAGGGGGCGCGGCCCTGTCAGGCGTCATCAGATTCGGGTTTCCTGGGGCGCGCCTGGCGCGCCGAAAGCCATGCGGGCGGGGATGCAATGGTCGCACCCTGCCCAGCGTAGGTGGCACTGTAGTCGCGCCTGGCGGAATCTGACGGCCGGGATAGGGGCAAGTGCATGGCTTTGTTGGGGCTGGCGTCGCAGGCTGAAAGCTGGTATGGCGGCCGACGCCGGTCGCATCCCCCGGACTGGCGGCGCCTGCGTAGCTTCTGTACGATCCCGCACGGAACACAAGGCGCGCGCCCGTTTCAATCGGGTGGCGCAATCTGCGCTTTCTCGATGGCCGCTCACGGGGGACACCCATGGACGTCAAGCGATTCTTCCGCATCGCCAGCTCCGCGCTGGTTGCCTTCGTGGTGTTCGTGGTGCTGGCCGTGGGCAGCACCTACTGGTGGGGCGGCCGCAAGCTCCAGCGCAGGATCGACGTGGCCGTCCAGCCCGTGGCGATACCGGCCGACGCCACGGCCATCGCCCATGGCAGGTATCTCTATGAGTCGCGCGGCTGCGCGGACTGCCACGGCGCCCGGGGCGCCGGCCGCCAGGTGTTCGACGAATCCAACGGCTTCCGGGTGTTTGCGCCCGACCTGACGCGCGCCAATCCCGATATCGACAAATACCAGGCCCAGGACTGGGACCGCGCCATCCGGCACGGCGTGGCACCGTCGGGCCGCCCGCTGCTGGTGATGCCGAGCGAGGACTACAACCGGCTGTCGAACGACGACTTTGGCGCGCTGGTGGCCTATGTCCGGAGCCTGCCGCCCGGCCCGGGCCGGCCCGGCGAGGTGCACCTGCCGTGGTTTATCCAGGGGATGTACGGCGCCGGCGTGATCCAGGACGCGGCCGAGAAGATCGATCACAGCCTGCCACCGGCCGCGCCGGTGGTGGCAGCCGTGAACGTGCAGTACGGCGCCTACGTGGCCAATTCGTGCAAGGGTTGCCACGGGGCCGAACTGCGCGGTGGCCATATCCCCGGGGCGCCACCGGACTGGCCGTCCGCCGCCAACCTGCAGCCGGGCGGGGCAATGAAGGCCTACCCCGAGGCCAGCCAGTTCGTGACCATGATGCGTACCGGCAAACGGCCCGACGGCACCGACGTCAGCCGCGTGATGCCGTTCACCGCCTTCGGGAAAATGAACGACACCGACCTGCAGGCGCTATATCTGTTCCTCAGCCAGAAATAATCCCGGTTATGGTGCGCACAGCATGATGTGAGCAAGGCTGCGCAAGCTTTTCATATTTCTACTATGCTCCACGGGTTCGCCGGGTGGCCAGGGATTGTCTTTGCCATTGGCCCGGCGTGACACGCGAATAACCGACTGGGCCAAGCACCCAAGGAGCATCCCCCAAATGACCACCCTCACCCTCAACGGCAAGACCGTGGAGGTGGACGCCGATCCGTCCACGCCACTGTTGTGGGCCCTGCGCGACAACCTCGGCATGACCGGCACCAAGTTCGGTTGTGGCATGGCCGCGTGTGGCGCCTGTACGGTCCATATCAACGGGCAGGCCACGCGCAGCTGCGTGATGCCGATCTCGGCCACGGCCGGCAGCAAGATCAACACGATTGAAAGCATGGGCGACGACCCGGTCGGCAAGGCCGTGCTGGCGGCATGGCTCAAGCATGACGTGGCCCAGTGCGGCTACTGCCAGAACGGCCAGGTGATGAGCGCCGTGGGCCTGCTGCGCAGCAAGCCGCGGCCCACCGATGCCGATATCGACCAGGCCATGGCCGGCAACGTCTGCCGCTGCGGCACCTATCAACGGATTCGCGCGGCGATCAAGGACGCCTCGCGCGCCATCGCTGTCAAGGCATAAGGGGCCGCCATGCGTATTCGAGGTATTGAAGCCCTGGCGGGCGGCAGCGGTGCGCCCGCTGCGCAAGGGGTGGCCGCAGGCACGCTGTCGCGGCGCAGTTTCCTGAAGCTGTCGGGTCTGGCGGGCGGCGGGTTTGCACTGGGCATCGTCGGCATGGACGCCGCGCTGGCCCAGCAGGCGCCGGCCAAGGCGGTGGCACCGCCGCAGGCATTCCTGACGATCGCGCCGGACAACACGGTGACCATCGCCGTGAACCGGCTCGAATTCGGCCAGGGCGTGCATACGGCGCTGCCGATGGCGCTGGCCGAGGAGCTCGACGTCGACTGGAAGAACGTGCGCGCCATCCTGGCGCCAGCCGGCGACGCGTACAAGGACCCGATGTTCGGCATCCAGATGACCGGCGGGTCGACGGCACTGAACCATTCGTTCGAGCAGTACCGCGAGCTGGGCGCGCGGGCGCGGGCCATGCTGATTGGCGCTGCCGCGCAGAAGTGGGAGGTGGATCCGGCCAGCTGCACCGCGTCGATGGGCGTGGTCACGTCGGGCAACAACCGCGCCACCTATGGCGAACTGGCACAGGCGGCCATGGGCCTGCAGGTGCCGGCCCAGGTCAAGCTCAAGGACCCGGCCCAGTTCCGCATCGTCGGCAAGCCCACGCCGCGCCTGGACGCCGCTTCGAAGCTGCACGGCGACGCGGTGTTCGGCATGGATGTCCGGCTCAAGGACATGATGGTGGCGGTGGTGGCCCACCCGCCGCGCTTCGGCGGCAAGGTCAAGTCGTTCAACGCGGACAAGGCGCGCAAGATCAAGGGCGTGGCCGATGTGATGCTGGTGAACACCGACCGTGGCGGTTCGGGCGTGGCGGTGGTGGCCGACGGCTACTGGCCGGCCAAGACCGCGCGCGACGCACTGGAGATCGTGTGGGAAGACACGGGCTCCACGGTCAGCACGGCCGCGCTGTTCGACCAGTTCAGCAAGCTGGCTACGCAGCCGGGCATCGTGGCGAAGCCGCTCGAAGGGGGCAACATCGACACCGCGCTGTCGGGCGCGGCCAGGGTCATCGACGCCGAGTATCGCGTGCCGTACCTGGCCCACGCGCCGATGGAGCCGCTGAACTGCACGCTGCAACCCGAGGTGGCCGGCAACAAGGTGACCGCCGTCAAGGTGTGGGTGGGCTCGCAGTTCCAGACCATCGACCAGGGCGCCATCGCCCGCACGCTGCAGCTGACGCCCGAGAAGGTCACGCTGAACACGATGATGGCCGGCGGTGGCTTCGGCCGCCGCGCCGTGCCCACATCGGACTACCTCGTGGAATCGGCCAATGTGCTGCGCGCCTGGGTGGCAAACGGCCATACCGAGCCGGTCAAGGTGATGTGGAGCCGCGAGGACGACATCAAGGGCGGCTACTACCGTCCGCTGCACGTGCACCGCGCCCGTATCGGCGTGGACGCGCAGGGCAAGGTCGTGGGCTGGCAGCACACGATCGTCGGCCAGTCGATCATCACCGGCACGCCGTTCGAGCCGATGATGGTCAAGAACGGCGTGGACGCCACGATGACCGAAGGCATCGTCGAGAACGACTACGACCTGCCGCTGCAGGTGCACGTGCATCACCCGAAGGTGGATGTGCCGGTGCTGTGGTGGCGCTCGGTGGGCAACACGCATACGGCGTTCGTCAAGGAAACGCTGGCCGACGAAATGGCCACGGCCGCCAGGCAGGACCCGGTCGCCTGGCGCCTGGCGCGCCTGGACGAAAAGAAGCACGCACGCCATCGCGCCGCGCTGCAGCTGGCCGTGGACAAGTCGGGCTACGGCAAGAAGAAGCTGCCGAAGGGCCATGCCTGGGGCGTGGCCGTGCACGAGTCGTTCGGCTCGGTGGTGGCCTATATCGTCGACGTGTCGGTGGTGAAGGGCGAGCCGCGCGTGCATCATGTGACGGCCGGCGTGCATGCCAATCGTGTGGTCAATCCGCTGAGCGCCGAGGCGCAGGTCCAGGGCGGCTGCGTGTTCGGGCTGTCGATGATCAAGCCGGGCTTTGCCATCGAGATGGAAAACGGCATGGTCAAGAACAGCAACTTCCCCGACTATCCGCCGCCGCGCATGCCTGACGCCCCGGTGGTGGACGTGTTCTTCGTGCCGTCGAACGACAACCCGACCGGCCTGGGCGAACCGGGCACGCCCGGCATTGCGCCGGCCGTGGCCAATGCGCTGTTCCGCCTCACGGGCAAGCGCCAGCGGCAATTGCCGTTCGTGATGGCCTGAGGC
>NZ_BBQI01000093.1 GCF_001652915.1 Cupriavidus sp. D384 | reverse complement strand
GGGGGGGGGGGGGGGGGGGGGGGGGGGGGGGGCATGGCGTTTCAAATTGCGACGTGTCGTGGCTTGAGCCGCTCGCCCTCTCCCCCAACCCCTCAGCCCATTAGGGCTTACGCCTCACCGCCGCTCTCCATCCTCCGCATTGCGCCACGCCTGCACGAACTTGCGCAGGTCGCCGGCGGACGCGTCGGTGATCGCCACGTAGCGCATGCCGCCGGCGTTCCAGCTTTCGAGCTGGTATCCCTGCCGGACCCGTTCCCCCACCCCTGCGCCTGAACCCGGTATCACGAAGACGTCCACTGGATGCTGGCGGCGCTGGTAGACCAGCACAGCCACGCGCTGCCCGTCGACAAAGTCGACCCGGCCGCCAACCAGTGGAAAGCCGGCCGAAGCCAGGTCGCGCACGTCGGGCGCGTAGTCGATGCGACCGTTGAACCACGGCTTGACCGTGTGCTGGTCGGTCGAGATCACATCGCTGGCCCGGTTCGAGATCAGCCCGCGCACATGGCTGGCGACGATGCTGCTGGCGAGCAGGTCATCGGGTGACGGCTCGGTCTGGTACTGGAACACGCTCAGGCCCACCGCGGCCACCGTGACGGCGGCCAGCGCGGCATTGACCGGGGGCGACCATGCGAACCAGCGGCGCCAGCCGGCCGGCGCATCGGGCGCTGGCTCGGCAAGCGCGCCGTCGCCGTCGGCGGCGGGGGTGGGCAGGGCGTCGAGAATGCGGGCGCGCAGTTCGGCCGGGGCGCGGTGGTACGTGGCGCCGTGTCGGGTGGCGCGGCGCAGGGCCTGCAGGTTGCTCAGCGCATCCACGCAGCTGTCGCAGTCTTCGAGATGGCGTTCCAGCCGCACGCTGTCGGCCGCACCCACCTCGCCGTCGGCGGTGGCCTGCAGCAGGTGGCGGGCTTCATTGCAATCCATGGCGCCGGTCTCCTGCGGGGGGGATGGATTGGTCGGGGGCGGGGTCTGGGCCGGTTGCCGGCACACCGCTGGCGGCCTGCTGCGGCGCGCCATCGCGCAGCGCCACCACGGCGGCGGCCAGCATGCGGCGGCCGCGCGCCAGCCGCGACATCACGGTGCCCACCGGAATGTCGGCAATGCGCGCGATATCGCGGTAGTGCAGTTCCTCCAGTTCGCGCAACACCAGCACCTCCCGAAACGCCACCGGCAGCCGCTCCAGCGCCGCGTGTACCAGCCGCACGTCTTCCTCGCGCAGCAACCATTGCTCCGGATCGCCAGGCGCGCCGTGCCAGTCAGGCAGGTCGGCATCGATCAGCGATTCGTCATAGCCGGTCTCGGCGGCCGCGTGGCGCTTTTGCCAGGTGGTGAACCACGTGTTGCGCACGATGGTCAGCAGCCATGGCCGGGCCTGGTCGCCGCGAAAACTGCCGAACAGCCGGAACGCGCGCAGAAAGGCTTCCTGCACCACGTCGTCGGCATCGCCCGGATTGCCGCATAGCCAGCGGGCAAGGTTGTACGCGGCATCCAGGTGGGGCAGCACCAGGATGTCGAATCGGCGGCGCGTATTGGCGGCGTCCAAGTCAGTCCTTCAGGGGCGGATCGGCAGGGCACTGCGGCATGGGGCGTCTCCCGTGTATTACCGGCGCTGGGCCGATTCTATTCCCGGCTTTCCAATTCGCCAATGGTGATTGCCCCGCTCCCACTTGTGGGAACGGGGCGAAGCCCCCGGGGAATAAATCCCGTGCGATCCCGGTATGACAGTCACCACCCACCCACCGGAGACGGTCATGAATGGAAACTGGAGCCGGCGCGACATCCTGCGCCTGGCAGGAGCGGCCGGCGGCGCCGTGTTCGCATCGGCCTTGCCGGGCTGGGCAGCCGCCCGCGACGACGATTTTGTGTTCGTCCAGCTGTCCGATGCGCACTGGGGCTTCGAGGGGCCGCCCAATCCCGATGCGCGCGGTACGCTGCCCAAGGCCGTGGCGGCGGTCAATGCGCTGCCGCAGCCGCCCGATTTCGTGATGTTCACGGGCGACCTGACACATTCCACCGACGATCCGGCGGAGCGCCGCCGCCGCATGCGCGAATTCCGCGACATCATCGCCCCGCTGCGCGCCGGGGCCGTCCACCTGATGCCGGGCGAGCACGATGCCAGCCTGGATAACGGCGCGGCCTACCAGGAGCTGTTCGGGCCCACGCACTACACGTTCGATCACAAGGGGCTGCACGCCATCGTGCTGGACAACGTGTCGGACCCCGCCGGCCAGGTGGGCGAGGCCCAGTTGGCGTGGCTGGCCGCCGACCTGGCGAAGCAGCCGCGCGACGCGCGCATCGTGGTCTTTACCCACCGGCCGCTGTTCGACCTCTATCCCCAGTGGGACTGGGCCACGCGCGACGGTGTCAAGGTGATCGACCAGCTCATGCCCTATCAGAACGTGACGGTGTTCTACGGGCACATCCATCAGGAACATCACCGCATGACCGGTCATATCGCCCACCACGCGGCGCGCTCGCTGATGTTTCCGCTGCCGGCGGCCGGGTCCCAGGCGCGCCGGCTGCCGGTGCCGTGGGATGCCGCGCATCCGTACCAGGGCCTTGGCTGGCGCGAGGTGAACGCCACGGCGTCGCCCGGCAAGGACGCGTTCAAGCTGGCGGAGCAGCCGGTGGTGGGGAGAGCATGATGACGAGCGATCCGACCGATCCGCATGATGGCCCGGCCGCAGCGGGCCGGCGCCGGATGCTGGCGCAGGTCATGGGCCTGATGCTGGCGGCCGCCGTCGTGCCCGTGATGGGCGGAGCCGCCGCGCCGCGCGTGATCCCGATGCGCGCGCGGCGCTTCGTGTTCATCCCTGACAAGCTGGCGCTCAAGCCGGGCGAGACGGTGGTGCTGGCAATCACCGCCGAGGACGTCATCATGGGCTTCTCGGCACCGGACTTCTCGGTTCGTGCCGACCTGCCGCCGGGCAAGGCGGTGGAGGTGAGGCTGACCGCGCCGAAGAAGCGCGGCACCTACACCTTCCTGTGCGACATCTTTTGCGGTTCGGGCCACGAGAGCATGAGCGGCACGATCAGCGTGGCGTAGCGGACGAGAAACGGGGGAAGGGGAAAGGGGCGCCGTCCGGGGCCGCGACGCTCAGGCGTCGTCGTACCCGGTGGCGCGCGCGTCGGCGTGCGCGGGCGGCTGGCCCGTGCGTGCCGCGCGGCGCCGCACATACCAGTGATGCGCGCGATCCAGGTACAGGTAGACCACGGGCGTGCTGAACAGCGTCAGCATCTGCGACACGACCAGCCCGCCCACCATCGCCCAGCCCAGCGGACGGCGCAGTTCCGAGCCCGCGCCGTGGCCCAGCATCAGCGGCAGGCCGGCCAGCAGCGCGCACATGGTGGTCATCATGATTGGCCGGAAGCGCAGCAGGCAGGCTTCGTAGATGGCTTCGCGCGGGGCCATGCCGCGTTCGCGCTCGGCCACCAGCGCGAAGTCCACCATCATGATGCCGTTCTTCTTGACGATGCCAATCAGCAGGATGATGCCGATCAGCGCGATCACGGTGAAGTCGTAGCCGCCCAGCATCAGCACTGCCAGCGCGCCCACGCCGGCCGACGGCAGCGTCGACAGGATCGTCAGCGGATGGATATAGCTTTCGTAGAGCAGCCCCAGCACGATATACACGGCAATCAGCGCCGCCGCGATCAGGTATGGCTGCGAGGCCAGCGAAGCGCCGAAAGCCTGCGCCGTGCCCTGGAACGCGCCGGTCAGCGTGCGCGGGCGGCCCATCTCGTTCAGCGCCTTGTTGATCGCGTCCACCGCCTCGCCCAGCGACGCACCCTGCGCCAGGTTGAACGAGATCGTCACGGCCGGAAACTGCCCCTGGTGGCCGATCGACAGATAGGCCGTGCGGTTGGTGTCGATCTTCACGAACGACGACAGCGGCACCTGCTGGCCCGTGATGGGCGAGGTCAGGTAGAGCTTGTCGAACAGCTGCGGGTCCTGCTGCATGGCGGGCGAGACTTCCAGGATCACGTGGTAGCTGTTGATCTGCGTGAAGTACTGCGCCACCTGGCGCTGGCCGATGGCGTCGTAGAGCGTGGCGTCGATCAGTGCCGGCGTGATGCCGAAGCTCGATGCGCGGGCGCGGTCGATGGTCAGCACGGCGGCCGCGGCGGCGTTCTGCTGGTCGGACGCCACGTCGCGCAGTTGCGGCAGCTGGCGAAACCGCTCGACGACGCGCGGTGCCCAGCTGTTCAGTTCGTCCAGGTTGGCGTCGGTCAGCGTGAACTGGTACTGCGTGCGCGACAGGCGGCCACCCACGTTGATGTCCTGCCCGGCCTGCAGGAACAGGTTGGCGCCCTGCACCTGCTGCAGCTTCGGGCGCAGGCGCGCGATGACCTGGTCGGCCGACGCCGTGCGGCCGTCTTCCTTGGGGCGCAGGCTGATAAAGAAGTTGCCGGTGTTGACCGTGTTCTGGCCGCCGGTCATGCCCACGGCGGCCACGTCGGGGTCGCTGCGCACGATGTCGGCCAGCGCCACCATGCGTGCATTCATCGACTTGAACGATGCATCCTGCGCCGACTCCGCCGTGCCGAACAGGAAGCCCGTGTCCTGCTGCGGGAAGAAGCCCTTGGGGATGACGGCAAACAGCACCACGGTGGTCGCCACGGTCAGCAGGAACACGCACAGTGTCAGGAACTGGTGATCGAGCACGTGGTCCAGGCCGCGCCGGTAGGCCCCCAGCATGGCGTCGAAGCCGCGTTCGAACATCTGGTAGAGCCGGCCATGCTGCTCGGCGTGGGCCGGGTCGTGCGGCTTGAGAAAGCGCGAGCACAGCATCGGCGTCAGCGTCAGCGACACCACCACCGATACGGCAATGGTCAGCGTGACCGTCACCGCGAACTCGCGGAACAGCCGGCCCACGATGCCGCCCATCAGCAGCAGCGGAATGAAGACAGCCACCAGCGACACCGAGATCGACACGATGGTGAACGCGATCTCCCCGGCCCCCTGCAGCGCGGCGTCCATCGGCGACATGCCCGCTTCCACGTGCCGGTAGATGTTCTCCAGCATCACGATGGCGTCGTCGACCACGAAGCCCACGGCGATGGTCAGCGCCATCAGCGACAGGTTGTCGCGGCTGTAGCCCAGCAGGTACATGCCGCCGGCCGTGCCCAGCAGCGCCAGCGGCACCGTCACGCTGGGGATCAGCGTGGCCGGCACGTTGCGCAGGAACACGAAGATGATGCCGACCACCAGCACGATGGTCAGCACCAGCGTGAATTCGACATCGGCCTCGGACGCGCGGATGTTCTGCGTGCGGTCGGCCAGCACATTGACGTTGACCGAAGCCGGGATCGAAAGCTGCAGGCGGGGCAGGGCGGCCTTGATGCGGTCCACCGTGGCGATCACATTGGCGCCGGGCTGCTTGGTCACGGCCAGGATGATGCCGCGCCCGTTGTGGAAGGTGTTGTCGGCGGGGGCGGCGGCGCCGGCGAAGGCCCAGCCGGCCAGCCTGGCGTTCTCGGGGCCGTCCACGGCCTGGCCGATGTCGCGCACGCGCACCGGCGCACCGTTGCGGTAGGCCAGCACGATGTCGTTCCAGGTGCTCGCCTTCGTGATCTGGTCGTTGGTGTAGACGTTGAACGCCTTGGTGGTGCCGTCGGTGGCGCCGGTGGGCTGGTTGACGGTGCTTGCGGCCACCACCGCGCGGATGTCTTCCAGGCTCATGCCCATCGCGGCAAGCTTGCCCGGGTCCACCTGGATGCGCACGGCCGGTTTCTGCTGGCCGCCGATATTGACCAGCCCCACGCCCTCGATCTGCGAGATCTGCTGGGCCAGGATGTTGTCGGCATAGTCGTTCACGGTGGTCAGCGGCAGGGCATCGGACTGCACCGCCAACACCAGGATCGGCGCGTCGGCCGGATTGATCTTGCGGAACGTCGGCGGGCTGGGCAGGTTGGTTGGCAGCTGGCCGCCGGCGGCGTTGATGGCCGCCTGCACGTCCACGGCAGCGGCGTCGATGCTGCGGTTCAGGTCGAACTGCAGCGTGATCTGCGTGGTGCCCTGGGCGCTGGCCGACGTCATCTGCGTGAGCCCGGCGATCAGCGAGAACTGCCGCTCCAACGGCTGCGCCACGTTGGATGCCATGGTCTCGGGGTTGGCGCCGGGCAGGTTGACGGTGACCTGGATGGTCGGGAAATCCACCTGTGGCAATGGCGCAATGGGCAGCAGCGGCCAGGCGGCCAGGCCGACCAGGAACAGCGCGAATGCCAGCAGCGAGGTGCCGATCGGCCGCTTGATGAAGTTTGCCGATACGCTCATGGGCGCGCGCCGGGCGGGGCGGTGGCCGGCGTATTGGCTGGCAGGTTGGCTGGCAGGTTGGCGGCCACGGCCGGTGCGCTGCCGCGGGTGTCCGGGGCGGCGGCCTGCCCGGACTGCGGCGGGGTCTCGGCAATCCGCGCGCCGGGCTTGAGCTTGTACTGGCCGTCGGCCACCACGCGGTCGCCCGGGTTGACGCCGCTGGCGATCACGGCCTGCGGGCCTTGCAGTTCCGCCACCTGCACCGGCTGCAGCTTGACGGACTGGTCTGCCTGCACGGCATAGACATAGGTGCCGGCCTCATTGCGCTGGATTGCCGAGGCCGGGATGACCACGGCGTTGTCGTGCTGCCCCAGCACCAGCCGGGCGTTGACGTACTGTCCGGGCCACAACGCCTGGTGCGGGTTCGGGAAACGCGCCTTGAGCTGGATGGTGCCGCTGGTGGTGTCGATCGTGTTGTTCAGCAGGATCAGCCGGCCCTGGCCCAGCGCGATATCGGTGCCGCGCTCGTTGGCAAACACGGCCAGCGGCGTGGCACTGGCCGCCATCGCGCGCTGGATGCGGCCGAAGGCATCGTCGGGCAGCGTGAAGACCAGGTCGATGGGGTCGATCTGGCGGATCACCACCAGGCCCGTGGTGTCGGTGGCGTGGATGATATTGCCGGGGTCCACCAGCCGCGCCCCGACGCGGCCCGACAGCGGCGCGGTGATCGTCGTGAAATCAAGCTGCACGCGGGCCAGCGCGATCTGCGCCTCGTCGTTCCTGACCGTTGCGGCCAGCTGGTTGACCAGCGCGCGCTGGGTGTCCAGCGTCTGCCGGGTGGTGGAATCGGTGCGGATCAGGTCCTCGAAGCGCTGCAGGTCCAGCCGGGCGTTGGCCAGCAGGGCCTCGTCGCGCGCCCTGGTGGCCTGGGCCTGCTGCAGCGTGGCCTGGAAGGTGCGCGGATCGATGCGCGCCAGCACCTGCCCCGCCTTCACATCCTGACCCTCGACGAAGCCCACGCTGTCCAGCTGCCCGTCCACACGTGCCTTGACCGTCACGGTCGCCATGGCCTGCACGGTGCCCACGCCGGTCAGGCCGATGTCGACCTCCTGGGTGCGCGCCGTGGCCGTGCTGACCACCACCGGCGGCACCGGCGGGGTGGCGGGGCGCGGGCGCAGCAGCCGGTACAGCCCCCACCCGGCCAGCAGCACGACGACGATGGCCAGCGCCACGGCCAGCGGGCGGCGGCGGGACGGGACAGTTGCGGACATGGGTTCGACATCCATCGCTTGACTCGACAAGGATAGGTCGCGCACGTGACCGGCGACATGCGGGGATACGACGGGCGTATTACTGTTTATTTCAGCGTACGATGCCAACGCAGTCGTGCATCATCAGGCTTGTGGCCAACTTCTCTCAGGCAGACCACCATGGAAACCCAGGAAAGCACCCTGACCCTCGCATTGCTGACGGTGCCGGCCCGTGCGGCGATCTGCCGCGCGCTGCTGGAGGCCGGCGAAGATTGCCTGCCCGCCATTGCGCTGGCCGAGGCGTCGGGCGTGACGCTGCGCCGCGCCGCCCACTATTTCCAGGAGATGGTCCAGGCCGAGGTGCTGGCGCTGGTCATCCGCGACCATCAGGTCTGCTACATGCTCAAGGCGCGCCGCGCGGTGCGCGAGGCGCTGGAATTCGTGGACCGCAGCGGCCTGAACTGACTGTGCTGCTTCAGGCGCTTTTTTGAGGGCGCCGGTCAACTGGCCGGCGTGGTTCGCCGTTCATTCAGGGCGGCCGGCCTTTGTGGCGGCGCGCCTGCATCAGGAATCCAACGTGAAACTTTCGAACCGGATCGCTACGCTTGCGCTGTGGGCGGTCCTGTATTTCGTCCTCGGCTACGCATCGCACAAGATCAACGGGCCTTTTGCCGCCACCGGCTATATCTGGCTGCCGGCCGGGGTGACCGTGGCCGCCTTCATGCTGGCGCCGGCCCGCCGCTGGGTGGAACTGGGGCTGGCCTTCCTGGCCGCGCAGATGCTGCTGGGGATGGTGGAAGGGCGCGATGCCTTCCGCATGGTGCTGTTCTCGCTGGACGAGATCGGCTTTGCGGCCCTGGCCGTGGCCCTGGTCCACATGATGCGGTTTTCGCTCGAAGGCCTGGCCTTCCTGCGCGGCCTGCTGCTGGCCGCCGTGGTTGGCAGCGTGGGCGGTGCGGTGTTCGGCGCCGGCTGGTTCTGGCTGTTCCTGGACGTGCCGTTCTGGGCCACGGCCAAGGTGTGGGCCGCCGCGGATTTCGTGGGTGTCCTGATCGTCACGCCCGTGTTCGCGGGCTGGGCGCGCTTCAGCGCGGCCCGCTCGGGTGGCCGGCGCCGGGGCGAGTTCACGGCCGGGATTGCCGCGCTGCTGGCCGTGCTGGTGACCGCCGCTGTCGTGTTCGACGGCACCCGCATCGTGCAGTTGTCGCTGGACGTGGCCTACGCGCTGACCTATATCCCGCTGTTCTTCGTCGCTATCGCGGCGCTGTTGCTGGGCGGGCGCGGCGGGTCGGTGGCGGTGGCGCTGCTGACGGCGCTGGTGCTGCTCAATACCGCGCAGGGCGATGGCCCGTTCGCCGATACGGCGGTCTACCACGGCAATTCGCTGCTGGTGGCGCAGCTTTACCTGGCCGTGGCCGCCTTGCTCACGCTGCTGATCAGTACGCTGCGGACGGCCCGCGAGCAGTTGCACGAGGCGGCGGCAACCCGCCAGAACGACGTGGAGCTGGCCCTGGCCGCCAGTGGGCAACTGGTCTACAACCTCGATCCGCATAGCGGCCGGCTGCGCTGGGGCGGCAGTGTCGAACAGGCATTTGGCGTGGTGGAGCCGGCCTTTGCCACGCTTGACGACGTGCTGGCCTGCGTGCACCCGGACGACCGCGCCGAGGTGCGCCGGCGCTGGTTGCGCGAAAGCGACGGCGAGGTGCGCGGCGACCTGACGTTCCGGCTGATGCTGCCGGTGGGGTCGACCACCACGGTGGTCGACATGAGCGGCCCGCTGCTGGACGGCGACGACTCCGTGGCGCTGATCGCCGGGGCCTGGCGCATCGTCGCCAGCCACGACACCGAGGGGCGGCGCGCGGCATGACCACCGAACAGGCGCCGCGCGTCGGGGCCTTGCTGATCCACGGCCTGGGCGGCACCCAGTACGACCTCGGGCCGATGCACAAGGTGCTGCGGCGCGGCGGCGTGGAAACCCACGCCGTGACGCTGCCCGGCCACGGCGGTACGCCCGAAGACCTGCACCACGTGCGGGCCGAGCAGTGGATCGATTCGGTCACGCAGGCCTATGACTCGCTGGTGGACCAGTACGACACGTTCCACGTGATCGGCATGTGCATGGGCGCGCTGCTGGCGGTGGCGCTGGCCGAGCGGCGCCAGCACCGCAAGGGCAAGCTCGTGGCGCTGTCCGCGCCGGTCTTTATCGATGGCTGGTCGACGCCGCCTTACCGCTGGCTGCGGCACGTGGTCTACCACCTGCCGATACTGCCGGCCCGCATCAAGGTCGAAGAGAACGAGCCGTTCGGCATCAAGAACGACCTGGTGCGCGCCATCGTCAAGGCCAAGTTCGAGCGCGGCGACAACTTCCATTACCGCTGGGTGCCGCTGACCTGCATCCGCCAGGTGGACCGCCTGCGGCGCTGGGTGCTCGACGGCGCGCGGCGCGTGGCCTGCCCGACGCTGGTGGTGCATGCGCGCGAGGACGAACTGACATCGGTGCGGTCGGCCGACTTCCTGCTGGCGAACGTGCCGCAGGCCCAGCGCGTGGTGGTCGAGAACAGCTACCACATGATTTGCGTGGACAACGACCGCGAACAGGTGATGGCCAGCGTGGCCGGGTTCCTCGGGCTCGATGCGGCCGCCGGGCGCATGCGCACGCGCCGCGCCGTGGAGGCGCCCATGCCGGCCGAGGCCGTGCAGGCGCTGGTGCAGGATTACCTGGCCGCGTTGACCGCGCGCCATTTCGAGACCATCTATCCGCAGCTCGACCCGGCCATCGTCTGGCGCCACGTGGGCGATCACCCGCTGGCGGGCGAGTATGGCGACCGCGAGGCCGTCATCGCCCTGTTCCAGCGCCTGGCGCAACTGGCCGGCGACACGATCCGGATCGAAGTGGCGGGCGCGCCGCGAATCGACGGCCAGACCGTCGAGGTCGATATCAGCGTGTCGTATCTGTTCGACGGCACCCCGATGCAGGGCCATGGCACCCAGGCGCTGCAGCTGCGCAATGGCCGCATCGCCGCTGTCGAATACCGCTCGGCGATGGTGGCCGCCAGCCCGGCGGCGCTGGCCGGCCAGGCGGTCTGAGCACCTGCCCGGCGCCTGGCGCCGGTCAGAACACGCGGCCCAGCTGCAGGTAGATATTCCAGACGCCCGCCGGGGCCGCCGCAAAGCCGAAGTAGAGCGGCCCGATCACGCTGTTCCCGCCGATGAACGCACTGGCGCTGGACTTGTACGGGCCGCTGCCGAAATTGCGCCGCCTGAGCCAGACATCGCCCACTTCCAGACTGGTGCCGAAGACCGTGGTGCGCAGCCCGGGCAGCGTGAATTCACGCAGTTCGTTCAGGTAGGTCACGCGGCCGTACAGCAGGTAGTTGCCCGAGAACTGGTCCGGCGCATAGGCGGACAGCCGCTGGAATCCGCCCAGCGTGAAGCCCAGGCCGCCGCTGACGCTGTTGTTCGAGCGGTGGTCGTTGTAGGTCATGGCACCTTCGGCGGCCAGGTTCAGCGTGTGGCGGCCGTAGCTGCCGGCCCACAGGGCCTTGGCGTGCACGTCGTCGAAGCTGTTGTCGGCCCCGCCGAACGACAGCTGGTTCACCGCATACAGGTAATAGCCCTTGCGCGGGAAGAGCGGGTCGTCGAGCTGGTCGATGGTCAGCTGGGCGCGTACCACCGGCTGGCGCACCCGGGCGCTGAACCGGCCGTTTGGCGTGCCGGCCAGCAGGTAGTCGGAGTCGTAGCGCACCTGCTGGTAGTTCGCGCCAACCCGGAACTCGCCCAGGCGGCCGATCGGCAGCCCGAAGTCGACACCGGCCTGGGCCGTTTCCACGCGCACCGCCGTCAGCGGCGTGGCATTGCGCTTGTCGCCGTTGTCCGGGTAGATGTCGACATGCTTGCGGGCGTATTCCAGATAGGGCGCGATATAGAAGCCCAGGCGGTCGAATACGGGCTGGCGCAGTTCGGTATGCCATTTCGCCTGGTTGCTGCCCAGCACGATGTCGTTGCGCCATTCGAGCCCGCCCTGCGTCAGCCACGGGTAGCGGTGGCCAAGCTGCAGGTTGAAGGCGCCCTTGCCGTCGAACGTGGTGGACAGGCCGAAGCCGAACAGCAGGAACTGCGGGCCCCATGATTTTTCCTGCGCCTCCACCTTGAGCACCGAACGGCCGCCCTCGGTCACCAGTTCCTGCGTCACGCTTTCGAAGTCGCCGCTGGTCGACAACTGCGTCAGGTCGTGGTTGACGGCGGCCGTGTCATAGCGGTCGCCTTCGCGCACGCGCAGGTACTTCCGCACGTACGATGCCGGGATACGGCCCGAGGTATGGACCTCGATGGCATCGACGCGGTGCGGCTCCATGGCGGCCACGTGCGTGGCGCGCGCCGCGATGTACTGGTCCCATGCCTCGCGCGGCAGGGCCAGCGCGGCCAGCCGGGGCGCGATGGCGGTGGCGGACGCGTAGCCGAGCCCGATGCCGTCGCCGGCGTGCGAGAAATCGGCGAAGGACAGCTTGCCCAGGTCGGGCTCCAGCAGCACGTCGCGCGGCCCCAGCAGCGCCTTTTGCGCTGCCACGTTCTGGTTGGTCAGGATCGTCACCATCTGCTGGGTGACCGCGGCGGGGGACTCTAGCGTGGCCGGATCGTCGAGCGGGGTGGCCACGTTGACGGCGATCACGATGTCGGCGCCCATGTCGCGCGCCATCTGCACCGGCAGGTTGCTGACCAGGCCGCCATCGATCAGTGTGCGCCCGTCCACCGCGAACGGCGCGAACAGGCCGGGCACGGCGGCGCTGGCGCGGATGGCGCGGGGCAGCGAGCCGTGGTCCAGCACCACGGGCGCACCGGTGCCAAGGTCGGTGGCGATCGTCCGGAAAGGCACCGGCAGCGTGTTGAAGTCGACATCGCCGGGCCATGCCGACGTCCAGTCCTGCAGCAGGGTCAGCAGCTTGTTGCCCTGTACCAGCCCGATCGGCAGCTTGACGCCGTCCTTGCCCACCCCGGCCGAGATGCCGATCGGATACTGGAAACTGTCTTCGCGCAGCGTCTGCGGCAGTTGCGCGCGTTCGTTGCGATCGAACACGATGTCGCTGAGATTGACCCGGGACAGCCGGGTCTCAAGCTCGTCGGCCCCGATGCCGCTCGCGTACAGCCCGCCAACCACGGCCCCCATGCTGGTGGCGGCGATACAGTCCACGGGCACGTGCATCTGTTCCAGGGCCTTGAGCACGCCAATATGGGCGTAGCCCCGCGCGCCACCGCCAGACAACACCAGGCCGACGCGCGGCCGGGCAGCCGGGGTGCCAGGGGCACCATTGGCCGCTTCGGCGCCACAGGCCGCTTGGGCGTGTTGCCAGGGCAACAGGGCGATCAGAAACAGCCCGAACAGTACCGCCCACCCTGGCGGGGCACGGCGCGGCGCATTGGGTTGGCGAAACATGACGGTGACTTCGGAAAAGGCGGACAGCGGTGGCGAACCCGTCTGCCAACGTGGCAGCGGGACTTTTCGTGGACATTGTCAGGGGGATGGGCGCAGAAGTGGCGATCTGGCCGGCCGGCGGGAAAAAAATCGCCGCATACGGGAAAACCCCCATTCAGGCCGCGTCTTGAAAACGCAATACCCCGTCCCTATAATTAGCACTCGCTGGGGGAGAGTGCTAACAGCCAGTTGGCGCCCCGCCCCTGCGGTATTTCCGAAAACCTGATGGCCGTTGCCGGCTGGCGTTGATCGCCTCGATAAACGGCCATTTTGTGAATCAAAACTCACTTTTTGTATTTAGGAGTCCGTATGAACCTGCGTCCTCTGCACGACCGTGTGATCGTGAAGCGTCTGGACAATGAAACCAAGACCGCGTCCGGCATCGTGATTCCCGACAATGCAGCCGAGAAGCCGGATCAAGGCGAAGTGCTCGCCATTGGCCCGGGCAAGAAGGATGACAAGGGCAACAACATTGCCCTCGACGTGAAGGTGGGTGACCGCGTGCTGTTCGGCAAGTATGCCGGCCAGGGCGTGAAGGTGGATGGCCAGGAACTGCTGGTCATGCGCGAAGAAGACATCATGGCTGTCGTCAACAAGTAATCGACGCCTGTCTCACCAGACAAAACCCCAGATTCCTGAACGTCCCGCCATGCGCGCGGGGCGCTCTATCCAGATTCGGAGATTCAAGACATGGCAGCAAAAGACGTAGTGTTCGGCGACGCCGCACGTGCCAAGATGGTTGAAGGCGTGAACATTCTCGCCAACGCAGTAAAGGTTACGCTGGGCCCGAAGGGCCGCAACGTGGTGCTGGAGCGCAGCTTCGGCGGCCCGACCGTGACCAAGGACGGTGTGTCCGTGGCCAAGGAAATCGAGCTGAAGGACAAGCTGCAGAACATGGGCGCCCAGATGGTCAAGGAAGTGGCTTCCAAGACCAGCGACAACGCCGGTGACGGTACCACCACCGCTACCGTTCTGGCCCAGTCGATCGTCCGCGAAGGCATGAAGTTCGTGGCCGCCGGCATGAACCCGATGGACCTGAAGCGCGGTATCGACAAGGCTGTTGGTTCGGCCGTGGAAGAGCTGAAGAAGCTGAGCAAGCCGACCACGACCAGCAAGGAAATCGCCCAGGTTGGCGCGATCTCGGCAAACAGCGACGCCTCGATCGGCGAGCGCATTGCCGAAGCCATGGACAAGGTCGGCAAGGAAGGCGTGATCACGGTTGAAGACGGCAAGTCGCTGGCCGACGAGCTGGAAGTCGTGGAAGGCATGCAGTTCGACCGTGGCTACCTGTCGCCGTACTTCATCAACAACCCGGAAAAGCAGGTTGTTCAGCTGGACAGCCCGTTCGTTCTGCTGTTCGACAAGAAGGTCTCGAACATTCGTGACCTGCTGCCGGTGCTGGAGCAAGTGGCCAAGGCTGGCCGCCCGCTGCTGATCATCGCCGAAGACGTGGAAGGCGAAGCCCTGGCCACGCTGGTGGTGAACAACATCCGTGGCATCCTGAAGACCGCCGCCGTGAAGGCTCCGGGCTTCGGCGACCGCCGCAAGGCCATGCTGGAAGACATCGCCATCCTGACGGGCGGCACGGTGATCGCCGAGGAAATCGGCCTGACGCTGGAAAAGGCCACGCTGCAGGACCTGGGCCAGGCCAAGCGCATCGAGATCGGCAAGGAAAACACCATCATCATCGACGGCGCTGGTGACGCATCGGCGATCGAAGGCCGCGTGAAGCAGATCCGTGCCCAGATCGAAGAAGCCACCTCGGACTACGACCGTGAAAAGCTGCAAGAGCGCGTGGCCAAGCTGGCCGGCGGTGTTGCCGTGATCAAGGTTGGCGCTGCCACCGAAGTCGAAATGAAGGAAAAGAAGGCCCGCGTGGAAGATGCACTGCACGCCACCCGCGCTGCCGTGGAAGAAGGTATCGTCCCCGGCGGTGGTGTGGCCCTGCTGCGCGCCCGCGCTGCCATCTCGGGTCTGCAAGGTGAAAACCCGGACCAGAACGCCGGTATCAAGATCGTGCTGCGCGCCATGGAAGAGCCGCTGCGCCAGATCGTGCTGAACGCTGGTGAAGAAGCTTCGGTCGTAGTGGCCAAGGTCATCGAAGGCAAGGGTAACTACGGTTACAACGCTGCCTCGGGCGAGTACGGCGACCTGGTGGAAATGGGCGTGCTGGACCCGACCAAGGTGACCCGCACCGCGCTGCAGAACGCTGCTTCGGTGGCTTCGCTGATGCTGACGACCGACTGCGCCGTTGCCGAAACGCCGAAGGAAGAGTCGGCTCCGGCAATGCCGGGCGGCATGGGCGGCATGGGCGGCATGGACGGCATGATGTAAATCACGCCGGACTGCCGGGCCAGACGGCCTGACTGTCAAAAAACCCCCGAGGGCTCGCGCCCTCGGGGGTTTTTGTTTATGGAGCTGGCGCAGGGCAGGGCGGCGAGGGCGCTGCGGATCGGCCGCCTCAGACTTCCACGACCTTGCCCCAGTCGAACATGGGGTTCTCGGGCACGCCGGTGCGGCGCGAGATATAGCCGCGCGGATTGCAGACCACGCGCGTGTCGTCGATCCAGTAGTCGAAGCTGGTGTGCGTATGGCCGTGGATCCAGAGATCGGCCTGGGCCACGAGATCGGGGCGCCGCGAAATAAAGCCGGCGGAGACGATGTCGTGGGCGTAGCGCGCGTCGAGGCTGCCGAGGTCTGGCCCGTGATGCGTGACGACCACGGTCTTGCCGTCGAACGGCTGGGCCAGCGTGCCGGCCAGCCAGGCGGTGGCGGCGCGATGGCGCGCCAGCGCGTCGGCCGGCGTGTACGGGCGCGGCTGGCCGTCGTCGCCAGCGGTGGCGATCAGGCGATGGTCGAGCATCACCCTGGCGCAGGCAGCCATGGCTTCGTCGATACGGTTCTCGCCGTACAGCGCGTAGTCGGTCCACCAGGTGGTGCCGATCACGCGCACCGGGCCGCCCGGCGCGTCGGCAAACGCCGCCACCGTGCCGTTGAGCAGCATCACGTTGCCGGACGCGGCGGCGCCTTCGGCCATTTGCTGGTCCACGGGATCGAATGCGCTTTCGTAGTATTCGTGATTGCCGGGGATGTAGAGTACCGGGCCGGCGAATGTACGGGCGGCCCAGTCGATGCCGTCGCGGCCGTTGGCGATGTCGCCAGCCAGGATCGTCAGATCGGTGCTGCAGCCGGGGACATTCTCCGGCATGTGGTGTTCGATGTGGAGATCGCTCAGGATGCGGATTTTCATGTGGCGGCCCCCGTATCGGCATACGGGCGAGGATGGATCTGCAAGCATTCTTAAAGAAGACCTGCGCCCCGGTCAAGCCACACGGCGGTTTGTGGCGCATTGCCGATGCACCAAGCAGAAAAGCCCGGACCATGTCCGGGCAAGACTGTCTTCCTGGTATTGCACCAGGGCGGGACAGCCGGGGGAACCGCTATGACAATGCGCCTGTCGGGATGGCGTTTAGTTGCCGCCCGTCATGGTGGGTAGCAGGACCCGGTAGATCTGGATGAACGCGGGTCCCAGCAGGACCAGCAGCAGCGTGGGAAAGATGGTGAAGATCAGCGGGAACAGCAGCTTGAGCGCGATCTTGGCGGCCTGCTCCTCCGCGCGCATGCGGCGCTTGGTCCGGAGCATGTCCGACAGCACGCGCAGGGACTCGCCCAGGCTGGTACCGAAGCGATCGGCCTGGATCAGCATCGACGCGAACTTGTCGACGTCCTCCACGCCCGTGCGCAATGCCAGATTGCTGAGCGCCTTCTCTTTCGAAAACCCCGAGCGCAGTTCCAGCAGCATCAATTGCAGCTCATCGGCCAGCACCGGGCAACGCAGCGCCAGTTCGTCGGCCACGCGCATCAGCGCGGCGTCGAGCCCGAGGCCGGCTTCCACGCAGACAGTCAGCAGGTCGATGACGTCCGGGAATTCCTCGAACACCGTCCGCTGGCGCGTGGCTACCTTGCGCGACAGCACCACGTTGGGGAGGTAGTAGCCGATGGCGGCCAGCACCGCCAGCATCGCGAACATCGCACTCTCTTGCTGGAATGCCGGGGTACTGGCCGTTGCCACCAGACCCAGCATCGGCAGCCCGACCGCCAGCAGCGTCTTGCCGGCAAAGTACAGCGGCGCGGCACTCGCGTTGCGCCACCCGGCATTCATGAAGCGTACGCGCAGCTGCGAGCTTTCCCAGCCGTCCTTGGGCAGCGACAGCCGCGAGACGGGCTGTGCCCATCGCACGAGCGTCTCGATCAGGGCCTGGCGTTGCCCGGTATCGCCGGTGAAGCCGCCGGTCTCGCTGGCAATCTGCTCCATCCGGCCCCGCATCCGGTTGGGCGAGAACGCGTAGAGCACGCCGAATACGGCACCGAACGCGGCGACAAAGACCAGCGCCAGCACGATCAACTGGTCCAGCCGAAACCCCTGCATGATGTCTTGCATGATCCCACTCCCCCTCAGGTTGACCGTTGAAGCCTGCCTGTTGTTATCTGACTCATACCCGGATGCGGATGATCTTGCGCATCCACAGCACACCGAAGCACATCGACGTGAGGGCGCCGCCAATCATTCGCCATCCAAGCGGGTCTTCCCACAGCACCTTCATGAAATCGGGGTTGACGACCAGGATCAGCGCGGCCGTGCCGAACGGCAGCAGCCCGAGGATCCACGCGGAGAGCCGCCCTTCGGCCGATAGCACGCGAATCTTGTCGAAGAGCTTGAGCCGCTCGCGCACCATCGTCGCGATGGTGTCCAGGATCTCCGCCAGGTTGCCGCCGCTCTCGCGCTGGATCAGCACGGCGATGACGAAGTAGCGAAGGTCGCCCACCGGCACCCGGATGGCCAGGTTCGTCATGGCCTCGTCGAGCGCAACGCCGTAGTTGATTTCCTCGAACGTGATGCGAAACTCGGGGCCGAGTGGCGCCTTGATTTCCTGGCCGACCATGCCCAGCGCGCCGGAGAACGAGTGGCCGGCACGCAGCGCGCGGCTGATCATGTCCACGGCGTCGGGCAGTTGCACTTCCATATGCTTGAGCCGCTTGGCGCGTTGCCGCATGACATGCAGGAACGGCAGGATCCAGACGAACGCCGCGCCGCCCAGCATGACCGGCACCGGCACCGGCACCAGCGGAATCAGCGCCACGGTGCACAGCACCACCATCCCGCAGTAGCCCAGCAACTGCGCCACCGACCAGGAGCTGCCCGATTGTTCGAGCCAGCGGTCCAGGGCGCCGACGCGCGGCACGGCCATCAGCCAGCGCTGCATGCGCGGCGAATCGCTGAGCAGCCGCTTCTTGAGAATGGACAGGCGTTCGGCGCTGACCTGTCCGCCGGCCGACAGCGCCCGCAGGCGCGCCTCGATGCGCTTGGCCGCCGGGCCGTGGGCGCTGTTCCACCACAGATAGATGGCTTCGACACCGAGCACCACGGCGACGAACAGCAGGATGCCGAAGGCATAGAAGATCGTGCTCATGTGTTACCCCCCGGGGAATGTTGTGGTTGGCGCGTGCGCGGGCTCAGACTTCGTAGCGCCGCGCGGGATCGTAGATTTCGTCGGGCAGGCCCACGCCGAACACGCGCAGCCGCTCGGCAAACTTCGGATACACGCCGGTGGCCTTGAAGTGGCCCCGGACGGTGCCATCCTCGGCCACGCCGGTACGCTGGAAGGTGAAGATTTCCTGCGTGTTGATGATGTCGCCTTCCATGCCCGTGATCTCCTGGATGCTGATGATCTTGCGCCGGCCGTCCGTCAGGCGTGCTGCCTGGACCACCACGGTGATCGCCGAGGCGATCTGCTGCCGCATGGCCTTCGCGGGCATGGTCAGGCCAGCCATGCTGACCATGTTTTCTAGCCGGGTCAGCGCGTCGCGCGGCGTGTTGGCGTGGATGGTGGTGAGCGAGCCTTCGTGGCCGGTGTTCATGGCGTTGAGCATGTCCAGCGCCTCGCCGCCGCGGATTTCGCCAAGGATGATGCGGTCGGGGCGCATCCGCAGGGCGTTGCGCACCAGGGCGCGCTGCGTGATCTCGCCCTTGCCCTCGATGTTGGGCGGCCGGGTTTCCAGGCGCAGCACGTGGGGCTGACGCAGTTGCAGTTCCGCGGCATCCTCGATGGTCACCACGCGTTCGTCTTCGGGGATGAAGCCTGACAGGATGTTCAGCAGCGTGGTCTTGCCGCTGCCGGTACCGCCCGAGACCAGCACGTTCACCTTTGCATGCGCCAGCGCCTGCAGCAGCTGGGCCATCGGCTGGGTCAGGCTTTTCAGCGCCACCAGGTCGGAAACCTGCAACGGATTGACCGAGAAGCGGCGAATCGACAACAGCGGACCATCGATGGCGGAGGGCGGGATGATGGCATTGACGCGCGAGCCGTCAGGCAGCCGGGCGTCCACCATGGGGCTGGTTTCATCGATGCGGCGCCCCACGCGCGACACGATCTTCTCGATCACCTTCATCAGGTGGGCGTCGTCGTAGAAGACCACGTTCGTCAGTTCCAGCTTGCCGCGCCGTTCCACGTAGGTCTGGCGCGCGGTATTGACCAGGATGTCGGAGACGGTAGGGTCGTTCAGCAGCGGCTCCAGCGGGCCGAAGCCGAACATCTCGTCATAGATCTCCACGGTCAGCTGGCGGCGCTCGTTGTCGTTGAGCAGCACCTTCTGCTCCTCGATGATCAGGTTCACCAGGGTGGAAATCTCCTGGCGCACCTGCTCCTGGGGGAAGTGCGCCAGGCGCTCCAGTTCCACGCGGTCGAGCACGGTCTCGTGTACGTCGCGCTTGAGCGCGTGATATCCCGGGGAATTCGTGTTCGCGCCCATGTTGAAATGGATCGCGGCGTGGCCGTTGGCCGTAAAGGGGGTCCCGGCGTTGGCGAGCTGTTCGCGGATTGACATGATGGCTCCTGGCTAGACGGATTCGGTTCTGGCTGCTCTGGCGGATCTGGTGGCGCTGGCGGGTCGGGCTGGGCCGGGGCTGGCGGCTTCAGGTGCTGCGGGCGCGCAGCATCAGCTTGCGCAGCGGCGATACGCTTTCCTGCCGGCTGCGGCGTTCGGCCTCCTGGCTGGGCGCCAGCTGCATCGCCATCGACTGCAACGCGCGGGCGATGCTGCTGCGCTTGCTCAGCTTGGCTACCGGCTCGCCGTGGCTCACGGCCTCCTCGACCGCGGCCGGATCGTCCGGCAGTGCGAAGGCCACTTTCATGCCGAAGATTTCCTCCATCGTGGCGCGCGGCACTTCGTTCTTGCGGCCCACGCGGTTCAGCACCACGCGGATCTTGTCGTCGGGGTAGTGCAGGGCGCGCAGGATATCGAGCAGGCGCCGGCTGGGGCGGCCAAAGGCAATGCTGGGCTCGGTCACCACGCAGACGCGGTCGCTGTGATCGAGCATGCTGATCGACAGCGGATCGATGCTCTGCCCCACGTCGAAGATCACGTAGTCGTAGTTCGGCTGCATGACCGACAGGATCCACTCCAGCTTTTCCTTCTGGATCTGGCTGGCGCGCACCGGGTCTGCGGCGCCCGCGAGCATGTCGAAGCCGTTGTCGACATGCACGAGGCAGGCCTCCAGGAATGCCGCGTCCATGCGGTCGATCTGGCTGCAGATTTCCGACAGCGTGCTGGGCGGGGGCTGGTCGGTCACGATGTAGGTGAGATCGCCGAAATGGCGGTTCAGGTCCACCACCAGCACGCGCTTGCCGAAGTGGCGGGACAGCGCGTCGCCCAGGTTCGCGGCAATGAAGCTGGTGCCGGCGCCGCCCTTGCAGGAAATCAGCGACACCACCTGGGCCACTTCCTGTGATCGCGGCACATGCGTGGCTTCGACCCGCTTGAGCGCTTCGGCGAGCTGGCTCTTGTCCAGCGGCCAGGAGAGCACGTCGCGCACGCCTGCGCGCATCGCCTGGATCAGCACGGCGGAGTCGTGCGACTGCGTGATCAGGATGCAGGGCAGGTCGGGATGCTGCTGGCGCAGCGTTTCCACGGCGAACATCTGCGCGGGCCCGATATCGGCCAGTTCCAGGATCAGCAGGTCGGCCATGCGCAGGCGGCTGGCCTGCAGCGGCAGGCGCGCCAGCCCTTCCTGCAGCGACATGGTCTGGAAGTTTCCGGCGTTGGCCGTCAGCCGGTTGATCTCAGCCAGCCGTTCGGCGTCATCGGATGCGATCAGGATCTTGAGCATGGTGTCCTCGCGATGTTCGGGTCGGATGGAGCGAATGGGTGCCTGGGCGTCAGCTGCAGACCGACCCGCCGGTCGACGTCTGCATGCTTTCGCGTGTCATGGTGGTGGTGAAGGCCGGCATGCCGATGCGCAGGCGCATCACCGGTATCACCGTGGCAATCGTCACGTTGGTCACGCTGACGGTCACGGACTGGCAGCTGGCGCGTGCCGTGGCGGGGTCGCTGTCGCAGCCCGTGGGCAAGTAGGCCACGCTGATGTTCGAGTCCTTCAGCACCGGCAGCATGTTTTCCATCTTGGTCTTGATGATGCCGGCGTTGGAGTCGCATACCACGGCTGAGCGCGCGGCCAGGCGCGTGACTTCGGCGGCGGTGTTCCAGTAGAACAGCACCCGCGAGAATTCGATGATGCCGATCAGCAGCGTGAAGAACATGCCCGCGATCAGCGCGAATTCCACCGCGGCGACGCCGCGCTGCCGGGCAAACCTGAGCGGATGGGCGCGATGTTTCATAGCACTTGCCTCATGACGGTGGTGATGTCGCCGAACTTCAGCCCGGAGACGTTGATGAACGATTGCAGCGGCGAGTAGGCAAAGCCGCTGATCCGGACGGCCACCAGGTTCACGGTGCCTGCCTGCGCGCCGGTGCCTGCGGGGTTGTCGTAGGTGGCGACGTTGCTGAACGTCTGGCCCGGGCATCCGCTGCCGTCCACGCGGTCGCAGATGACGACCATCGCCGTGGTCAGTCCCGGTGCCAGCGGCTGGCCGGAGCAGCCGGTGTTTCCATAGGTCGCCAGGCACTTGGTGGCCGCCGTCGGGTACGTAACATCGTCCGGCGAGAACTGCGACAGGTAGCGGGTCGCCGAGCGTGTGGCCTTGGTCAGCGTGTCGTACTGGTAGATCGCGCGCCCGAACTCGGCTACGCCGCACGCCATCAGCAACATCGGCACAAGCAGGATGCCGAACTCGACCGCCGCCACGCCGCGCTGGCGCTTGCGGGTGTGGGCTCGGGAGTGTGTCAGCCGGTTCATGGTCGACTCCTATTGCACCAGCACGGGAACGAGCGGGCCGACGCCGGAACTGGCGCCCGGCATGCCCTGTGTGGCACAGGGGCTGCCCGGCAAGCTGGAGTCGCCGCGATATTCGAGATGCACGGTGTCGTTGGCGCCCCCCTTCTGCATGGGGTCGAGCATCAGCAGGCAGGCCCAGCCCGTCACGGGAATCTGGTGCGTGCCAGGCGTGCTGAGCGACGAGCAGTCGACGATCGGTGCCAGCACCAGGCGCCGGTCGGCGCCACTCTGATAGGTGGCCGCATTCGCCGTGTTGCCTTGCGTGGTCAGGCCGGCGGCCGAATCGCCCTGGTACGGCTTGTAGGCCTTGCGGGCGGTCAGGAAGTTCGACTGCGAGACCCCTTTGGTGTCAGACGACGCGCCGTTGTAGGCATTGCTTTTCGCTGTCCACGACGTGGGCGTATAGGCGAAGCCCGTGAAGTCGGTCACGCCCACGGTGTTGCCCTTGACGATGCCGAAGCGGCTGTTCCATTCGTCGGCAATCGACGCCTTGTTGCCGGTCGTGCCGATCATGGCGCCCGTTGCCGGCAGGTTGCATTGGCCAGGCCCCTTGAGCTGGTTGGCCAGGTCCTTGGCGTTGCTGCCGCCGCTCAGATCCGCCCAGCCGAAATTCCCGCCCCCGTAGGACAGGTCCTGCACATCCGATGTGCCGGCCTTGGTTGTCAGCCATTGTCCAATCGTGTAGCCGCCGGGCACCGGCGGCGTGGCGGTGTCGGCCCGGCAGACAAACACCGGAATCGCGCACGTGGTCTGGGCCGAGGTGGTGGTGGCCACCGCGAAGGCGGCTACCGTGCTCGGGCCGATGTTGGTGCCGGGCAAGGCGTTGAGCACCTGTGCGAACCAGTTGGCGATGCCGCCGCGCGAGACTTCGCACTTGACGTACTTGATGGTGTTGAGCGCGTACGTGACCGAGTTCTTGTCGAGGAAGGCGTTCGACAGCGAATCGCTGTACGTCACGGCCTCGGTCGACGTGATGCCCGGCTGCTGTTCCAGCTTGCCCTGGAACAGCACCAGGTTGCGGGCGCCGGCCGTGATGCCCGCCGCTTCGGAGACCATCAGCGGGGTGGCGCCGGTCAGGTCGCGCGCCGCGGCCAGCGCGCACGAGTCTGCCCGGTTCTGCAGCTCGCTCTTGCTCACGTACAGCTTGCCGAGATCGAGGGCCAGGCCGATGAAGCCGACCAGCACCGCGATCATGATGCCGACGATGATGGCGACGGCGCCGCGCTGCCGCGCATGGATGCGCGGCAGTGGCTTGCGGTAAGGCCTGGTTCTGGACATGGTGTGACCCTCCCCGGAAAGCGTTGCGTTTGCTCTAGCGTTGGCCGCCGCCCATGCCGACGCCGCCGTAGCCGCCGCCCGAGCCGAAGTCGATGCCAAAGACGCTGGGCGAGCTGCCGGTGCCTTGTTGCAGCCGCAGCAGCGAGCGGTCGAAGTTCCGCATCGCGGCGACCGCCGTCTTGCCGTCGGTGCCTTCGACGGTGGGCAGCCCGGCAGGCGCATCGGGGTTGATGATCTGCTGCTGCTTGATGGCGGCCAGCGCCTCGCCCCGGTGCTGGTCCCACACCGGCGTCGAGGTCATGCAGGCCGACAGCCCGAGGCAGGTCAGGGTGCCGAGCACCAGTGTGGCGGCGCTGCGCGAAAGCTTGCGTGTCTTGTTCATGATCGTTCTCCTTGTGGCGCGGCGGATCAGTTGCTGCCTGCAGTGCTGGGGCCGGTGACCGCAGCGGCGGCCCTGGCCTGGGCCAGGCGCTGCGCGGTGGCCTCGATGCGCGCGACGCGTGCGGTGTGGCCCTCTGCCGCGGCGGTGGGCGCTGGGCCGGAGGCCGGCGGCGCCTGGGGCGGCCGCGGCCCGGCTGCGGCTACCGGTACCGACGCGGTTGCGGGTGCCCCGGGAGCGGGCTCGTCAAGGACCCTGCCGACCGGAACCGTCGGGACCGACGTGCCCGGGGTGGTCTCGGTGCGCGGTGCCGAAGGTGCGGGTGCCGGGGCCGTTGCCGGTGCTGCGGGTTGCGAAGGCGCCGGTGCGGGCTGCTGCGGCTGCTTGCCCCGGCCTTCCATGTTGCCCATGAAGTAGAGCGACAGCGGGTCAGGCGTGGTGAAGCCGTCGGTCGGCAGCGGATAGTTCTGGGTCGCCATCGGCTTGACCAGGCGCGGCGTGATGATGAACACCAGCTCGGTCAGGTCCTGCTGGAACTGCGTGCTGCGGAACAGCGTGCCGAGCACCGGCACTTCGCCCGCGCCGGGCAGGGCCTTCAGCGCGCCGCGTGCGCTGTCCTGCAGCAGCCCGCCAATCGCGAAGCTCTCGCCATCGCGCATCTGCACGGTGGTGGAGGCACGCCGCGTGGTGATGAGCGGCAGGATGGTCTGGCCGGTCAGGGTGCTGCCGCTGACCGTTGCGCCGGTGGGCGACAGTTCCGACACTTCCGGCGACACCTTCAGGTGGATCCGGCCGTTTGCCAGCACCGTGGGCGTGAATTTCAACCCGACGCCGTATTCCTCTTCCTGCAGCGTGATGGTGGACGCCCCGCCCAGCGCATTGCTCTGGGCCACCGGGATGTAGATCTTGCCGCCCGCCAGGAAGCTGGCCTCCTGGCCGCTGATGGTGACCAGGTTAGGTTCGGCCAGCACCTTCACCAGGCTGTCGTTCTTCTGTGCGTCGATGGCGAGATTGAACGGCTTGTTGTTGGCCTTGCTGCCGAAGAAGCCGGCCGCCGCGCCCGTGAGCAGGTTCGTGAGCACGCCACCGGTCCAGGACCCGAAGCCGCCCTGGATATTGACGGCCGAGCCCAGCTGGTTCAGCAGCGTCTTGGAGACTTCGGCAACCTTCACTTCCAGCATCACCTGTTGCGGGGTGTCGACGGACATCATGTTGAGCACGCCGCCCTTCCTGGCGTTGGCGCCGTCGCCCTGGGCCGCGTTGGCGTAGGCCTGGGCGATGTCCATGGCCTGCAGGGCCGCCTGCGAGCTGGACACGCTGCCGGTCAGCACCAGGTTGTCGGCGGCGGTCATCACGCGAATGCCCGACTCGCCGGGCAGCAGTTGCGCCAGCGATGTCTGGAGACCGTTCGAGTCCGCGTTGACCACCACGTTGATGATGCTGCAGGCGCCGCTGCGGCCCTGCACGATCATGTTGGTGGTGCCCACGGTGCGACCCAGCACATAGAGCGTTTGCGGAGACACCATCGTCGCCTGCACGACATTCGGATTGCCCAGCGTACGGTTGCGCACCGGCTCGGGCAGCGGAATCAGCTGCGACTTGCCCACCGGCACGATCACGCTCGATTCATTGCGGATCGCACCGGAGCAGTTCGGTCCCCGCGCATCGGCGGCAACCGATGGCGCGGCCGGAACCGGCGTCATGCTGATGGTCATCTGCACGGGGCCTCCCGCGCCCGGGACCTTGACCGCAGGCCCCGCGGCTGCCGCCGGCGTGGTGGCCTTGGCGACGTTGCCGGCCTCGACGGCGACCTGGGCCGCGGAGGCAAGCGGTGTGCAGAGAATGGCGGCCAGCACGACAAGGCGTGTGCCGCGTGCTGCTTTGGATGTCTTCTCGTTCATTTTGGGTCTCCCCCCGGAGAATGATTCGGATGGATGCGTGATGCGTCTCGGGTGTCACCGTCCACGTTCAGAAGCACTCAAGGCTGCCCTGGACACCTGCCAGCACGCCTACGCAGTTGCCAGAGCGCGCCGGCGCGGCCACGATGGTGCGGGTCTTGACCACGGTGCGCGGCGCGGCAGCGGGTGCGGCGGCCGGTGCCGGCGCGGGCGGCTCGGTACGGCCCAGCAGCGTGTGCTTGGTGGCGCCGCCGGTGTTGATGTCGGCCACGTCCATCTGGTTGCGCAGCACCAGCGACAGCGTGCCGACGCTGCGTGCCACATCGAGCTTCTCGGCCTGGTCAGGCGTGACTTCGAGCGTCACGGCGTTGACCACCTTCGGCTGCGTGTCGTCGCGGCTGACCTGCTGGGCCACGGCGAGCACCAGGATCTTCTCGAGCACGATCTTCGAGATATTGCCGTTCTGGGTGTTCTTGACTTCCTCGTTCGTGTTGACGATGACGTCCACGTAGTTGCCCGGCAGCGCAAATCCGGCCACGCCCACCACGTCATTGACGCGAACCGTGATGGCGCGTTTGCCATCGTTGATGACCGCCGATAGGCCGCCCTTGGTGCCGATGGGTGCCAGCTTGGCGTCAAGGATGGGTTCGCCGCGCTGCAGGCTGGTGCGGACCACGCGGCCGTCCAGGGCCTTGAGGTCCTCGAACGCGCCCGGCGGCACGCTGGTGGCCGGCCAGCTCACGAGCTTGAGCTGGCTGCCGTTGAGCGGCTGCCCGAGGTCGAGGTCGTTGGCAGCCACCACCACCTGCTTGACCGAACTCGACGACTGCTGCAGCAGCCACCGGGATGCCGATACCACCGCTGCCGCGCCGGCGACCAGCGCAATCAGCAGCATCAGGATTGCTCGCGTGTTCTTCATGATGACTCTCCCCTACGTGTGTACGTGCTTCCTGGTTGGGCCGGTTCAGCCCGCTGCACGATGGCCGGCTGGCCAGCGGTGTTCGGTGACTGGCGACGAGACTTCCGGCCTGGCGCGCAAGCCGTAGTAGCTCTGCCAGGCGCGGCACAGCCCCTCTTCGGTGACGTGCGGCGCGTCGTCGTGGTAGCGCAGGTGCGATGCCACCAGCCGCAGCAGGTCGCGCGGGATGCAGGCCAGCAGCGGCGTGTCGCTGGAGAAGTGCAGGCTTTCCAGCAGAAAGTCGAAGGCCGGTTCCGGGCACACCAGGCCGAGGTCGGCGGCGGTGCGCAGGCAGACCTCGCGGTAGTCGTCGACGGACAGCGGTCCCACATAGAGCTTGCTGCCGAGCCGGCGCAGGAATGCGTCATCGCTCAGCTGGCTGGGCTCGAGGTTCGTGGAGAACACCGGCCATACGTCAAAGGGCACCGAGAACCGCACGCCGCTGTGCAGCGTGAACATGTCGATGCCGCGATCCAGGGGCACGATCCAGCGATTCAGCAGTTGGTCCACGCCCACCATCTGCCGCCCCAGGTCATCGACGATGTAGATGCCGTTGTTGGCCTTCATGTGCGGCGGTGCCTGATAGAAGCCCGAAGCGTTGTCGTAGCGCAGATCCAGCATCGAGAGCGTCAGCTCGCCGCCGGTCAGCACCACGGGCCGGTGGCAGACGACCCAGCGGCGGTCCAAGGCCCGGGGCATGGCCGATGCCTCGCCGGCCGCAAGCGGGGTGTGCACCAGGGGGTCCAGCACCTGGATGATCTCGCCCGCCACGGTGATCGCGTGCGGCACGGGGATGGCACCCGGCAGCAGCGCGCCAAGGCGCTGCGCCAGATAGGTCTTGCCGCTGCCCGGGGGGCCGTAGATCATCAGCGCCCGTGCGGTGTTCAGCGCCATGCCGATGGCTTCGAGCAGCGTGCCCGGTACCACCAGGTCCTGGAACGCGCTGGCCACGTTGGCCTGCGTCACCGAGGTGTGGTGGATGGAGTGCAGGGCGATGGCATCGACATACGCCTGCAGCGTGACCGGCGCGGCGCCCGTGTAGCTGCATCGTGCGATGGTCTCGGCGGCGCGGGCATAGCCTGCATCGGTCAGGCGGAACCGCACGTCGATGTCGCTGGCGCCGCGATGCGCCACTTCGAGCAGCCGTTCGCGAACGCCAAGCGCTGCGATTTCGTTCACCACGGAAGCCGGCAGCCGGAGCGTATCCATCAGGATGGTCAGCGAGACGCTGCGGTGCAGGTAGGCGGCCTTCAGCAGCAGGCCCAGCAACAGCGACACGTCAAGCCCGGTATCCGCGATGGTGCGCGGCGCTACGGTCCAGGCGGGCGGTGGGTCCTGGTCGACCTGGACATGGCGGACCATCGAGGCAACTGCCTCGGGGAGTCGAGTCGCCTGGTCGTCGTGGTGATCTAGCATTGCCGTTCCCCTTGAGAATGTGGTCTGCGTATCAGCGTCGCCGCGTGGCGTTGTCCGCCCATGCGGCATGGATTGGCCCGTCATGTCCGGGCGAACAGCATGGTCAGCGTGCCGGCCGCAATCGCCACGCCGTAGGGCAGCGAGCCCACCGATGGGCCAGCCTGGCCCGTGAGCGCGATGCCGCCGAGGTTGCGCAGCAGCTGGCGGCCCTTGCCGGACACGAGCACCAGCGCCAGCGCCCAGGCGCCACCGATCACGAAACAGACAAGGGCGATCCACGCGGCAAGCTGCGCGCCCAGCCAGGCGCCTATCGCCGCCATCAGCTTGACGTCGCCCGCAGCCATGCCGCGCAGCAGATAGACGGGCAGGAAGATGCCGAAACCGGTCAGCCAGCCGAGTGCCCACGCGGAAGCCCCCGCAGCCGGCCCGTGCACCATCATCTGGACGGGCAGCGCGGCCAGCCATGCGCCGAACGTCAGCCAGTTCGGAATGCGGCGGCGTTGCAGGTCCGTGGCGGCGGCAGTCAGCACCACCGCGATGACGATGGGGCCGATGAAGGGCGAGAGCGACGGAATGGTGGTCATGGCGGACTCGGTTCGTTCTGGTTTGGCCCTGGGCTACCCGGTTCAGGGCATCTCCGCTGCAATCAATTCGTAGAGCGCCTTGACATCGCTGCCCAGGACGCTCACGGCACCAATGATCACCATTGCAATCAAGGCACCCAGCAATGCGTACTCGATCGACGTCACGCCGCGTGCATCGCGCCAGAAGGCCCGGCAGAGGGTTCGGATGGCGTGCATGGTGGTCTCCTCAGTGGGGCCGTTGCCCGGTGATGGGCCGGTTCAGTTCAGCTCCGCGCCAATAAAGCTGAAGACGCTGCTCAGGTTCGTGCCGACGGTCTGCACCGTGGCGATGATCACCACCGCGATCAGTGCGGCGATCAGGCCGTACTCGATGGCGGTGACACCGTCGTCGTCGCGAAGAAAGGCTTGCAGGCTGGCGATGGGCTTATGCATGGTTGCTCTCCTGGGTGGGGGTCCGTGATGTCGGGCGTTGCAGGCTCCGCAGCGTGGGGCACGCACGCGCCACGCTGCGGAGCCTGCGGTCCATCAGCCGAGTTCGGCGCCGATGAAGCTGAACACGCTGCTCAGGTTGGTGCCGACGGTCTTCACCGTGGCGATGATCACCACCGCGATGAGCGCGGCGATCAGGCCGTATTCGATGGCGGTGACGCCGTCTTCGTCGCGGACAAAGCGCTTCAGGTTTTGGGTCAGGGTTTGCATGGCAGCTCCTTCTGTTGGAGAAAAACACTTCTGTGGGGACTACGAACGAACAATCGGAAACTCAGAACCGGAAACGGCGGCAGCGCGGCGGCGCGCAGATGGCGCAGCAGTGGAATGGCCACCGGCCGGCGCCCGTGCCGGGGCCTTGCGGGCTGCGGGCCTGCAGGCGCCGTTCGGCGGAGGCATGAACGCACCGTGCCGCATGTTGGGCGTGGCTGGCGCGTGCCATGCAACGGAAGGGCACGCTGCCGCCGCCGCGGGCGGAGACGATGCAACCCTGTGCCCGATGCACTCTCACGAGCAGACCAATAGCTGGCATGGTGTGGCTCCCCGAATCGTTGTTGTCTGCCGGCTGTCACAGCCTTCGCTGGCAGTTGCAGCTGGCCGGTTGGCCGGTGCTGCATGCCTGGCATAGGCAAACCGCGGGCCAGCCACGGCGAAATCGTTACGGCACAAGGCTTTGCGGGAAGGAGTGTCGTCAGGGGGCGGTGGCGATGCGGGCCGAAAGGGCTGTTTCGGGCCTCCGTCGTTGCCGGGTGGAAACGCTGGGCCGGCGATTTTTTTTGGATGAGGCCGCCGACGGATGAATCAGGCCAGGCCGGCGTTGCGGTGTCGCCGGGATGCTCGGCTGCCTGGTTCATCCGAAAGCATGAGGCAGACGTGGCGGATCGACGGGGCTGGTCAGGCCGTTGGATGACAACCGGCGGAGTGGGCCTGTGCGGCACCAGCCCTGACCCGACTGATGGATGAACCGCCCGGCTGCAGGGGCAACGTTTCCGAACAGAAACGTTCGCGGTGGCCCCGTGTGCAGGCCGACTCGCGTGCCGGATTTTCGCGTCGCCCGCAAACGCTTGCGGGACGCCGTTTTCCGTCGCGAAGCCCACCGTGATTCAGAACGGAAACGTTGCAGCCGTCAACCGGGCTTCAGGCGGCGTCGCGCCGGTTCCGGGCGCCTGGCGTGCCTTGCGCAAACGCCCTCGCATGACAAGACTAAGGCAACGCCAGGCCCTGCCGAAGTCCGGAACACTGCGACACGGCGCCTGCAAGACAACAATGGAACGGGGCAAGTCATGAATCAGGAAGCGATCCGGGCAGACTCGGGAAAGCATGGGGGGCAAGCGGGCCGCGCATGGCTGGATCTGGACCGGGCACGCGTCTACAGCGCCGCGGTGCTGTTCCTGTTCATCGTCCTGATGGTGACCTGGGCCTGGTACAGCAATGGGTTCACCGACAGCCACGTCAGCCGGCCTGGTGCCGACTTCGCCGTGTTCTGGAGCGCGTCGTACCTGGCGCTGAGCGAAGGCGCGGTACAGGCCTACGACGTTGCCAGGCATCTCGAGGTGATGGCGGCCTACGGGCCACTCGGGGTCGATAGCACCATCGTGCTGCCGTGGCTGTATCCGCCCACATTCCTGCTTGTCGTGCTGCCGCTGGCGACGCTGCCGCTGGCATTCAGCTACGTGCTGTTCGTGATGGCAAGCGGCTACGCCTACCTGCGGGCGATGGGCGGCGTGGTAGGCGCCGGATCGTTGCTGCGGCGCGGCCTGTGGTTGCCGGTGCTGGCGTCGCCGGCCGTCCTGATTTCCGTCATCCTGGGCCAGAACTCGCTGCTGACGGCGGCGCTGGTCGGCGGGGCGGTCTGCCTGCTCGGCAGGCGTCCGGTGCTTGCCGGCGTGCTGATCGGGCTGCTGGCGATCAAGCCCCAGCTGGCGTTGCTGGTACCGGTGGCGCTGATCGCCGGACGCCATCTGCGCACGCTCGCCAGCGCAGCGGCCACGGCGGCGCTGTTCGCGGCCGTCAGCGTGGCGATTTGCGGCTGGGAGACCATTCCGGCGTTCCTGCGCAGCGTTGCGTGGGCCCGCGCAAACCTGGTGGAAGGCACCCCTGACGGGTGGTATGGCATGCCGTCCGTCCTGGCGGCTGCGCAACTGGCGGGGCTGGGCCCGGCCGCCGCCTATGCCATGCAGGGGCTCGCAGCCGTGGCGGCGGCAGCGTCCGTGGCCTATGTCTGGTCACGCACGCAAGAGGCGCCGCTGTGCGTGGCGGTGCTGGCCGCCGGCGCGCTACTGGCAACGCCGTATGTGCGCCACTACGAGCTGACCTGGATGGGCATTGCCGCTGCGGGCCTGGTCGGCGACGGCATCCGCCACGGGCTGGTCAATCGCGAGCGCGCGTTGCTGCTGGTGGCATGGTGGCTGCCGCTCTTCGAGCACGCGAATCCCAAGCTCGGCCTGCCGCAGATCGGCCCCGTGGTGTCGGCATTGCTGGTGCTGGTGGCTGTGCGCCGGGCGATGGCCCGTACCGTGTCCGCGCCGGTTGCGGCGCCGGTGGGGACCTGACATGACCACCCTGCGGGCTGCCGCGCGTGGCACGGGGGCGGGTGCGTCACCCACGCATTGGCTCGACCAGCGTCGCCTGCGGCTCTATGCGTGCGTGGCGCTGGCGTGCTACGCGCTGTACTTCGGCATCTGGCTGCTTCGCGCCTGCGTGCTGAAGAGCCCGGGCGTGTATGCGCCGGGTGGCGATTTCGTCGTGTTCTGGAGCGCGGCCAAACTGGCACTGTCCGGCGGCGCGGCCGCGCCCTACGACCTGGCCGCGCTGCGGCAGATGGAGCTGTCCGCCGTGCCCGGGCTTGCCATTGGCGACGGGGTGCTGCCCTGGCTCTACCCGCCCGCATCGCTGTGGTTCGTGCTGCCGTTCGGGCTGCTGCCGTACGGGCTGGCGACGCTGGCCTTTCTGGCCGGAGGCGCCGTCTGGTACGCGTGGGCGATGCACCGCACGCTGCCATGGCGCGACGCGCGCCTGGCGGCGGTGGCGTTCCCCGGTATTGCCGTTGTGCTGGCAACCGGCCAGAACGCGCTGTGGCTGGCCGGGTGCGCCGGCCTGGCCCTGACCTGCCTGCGGTCGCGTCCGGTGCTGGCGGGCGTGCTGCTGGGCGTGGTGGCAATGAAGCCGCAGCTGGCGCTGATGTTTCCGGTGGCGCTGCTCTGTGCGCGTGCCTGGCGTGCGCTCGGGGCGATGATCGCCACGACGCTGGTGCTGACACTGGTATCGCTGCTGGCGTTCGGTACCGGCCCGTTTGCCGCCTTCCTGCACAACGCGGTCTTGGCGCGCGAATCGGTAGAGCAGGGCTCCGCGCTGCTGGCGCGCATGCCCACGGTATTCGCCGCGGTGAAGCTGCTCGGTGGCGGCCTGCTGCTGCCCTATGCCATCCATGGGCTGGTGGCGGTAGCTGCACTGGCGGCGGTGATGTACGCATGGACCGGGGCCTGCAGTTTCGCGCTGCGCGCCGCGGTGCTTGTCACGGCCGGCTTGCTGCTGCCCGCCTACCTGTACGACTACGACCTGGTGTTCCTCGGGCTGGCGATTGCCTGGCTTGGCGTGCACGGCCATCGCACGGGCTGGCTGCGTGGCGAGCGCGAACTGCTGGCGCTGCTGTGGCTGATGCCGCTGTGGACCCGCGTGACCGATGCGGAGATTGGATTCCAGCCGCTGCCGCTTGGGCTGATGCTTGCCCTGGGGCTTGGCGTGTGGCGAATCCGGTTGGAAAGGGCCGAAGGCATCGGCTGATGCCGGGAGACAAGGTGCGCCACCGGGCGCGCCGGGGAGGAAAGAGATCATGGCTGACTATGACGAAAACCAGTTCTTGTCGCTGGTGGTGCCGTTCTACAACGAGGGCAGCGCGCTGCAGGCTTTCTTTGCACGGGTGGTGCCGGTGCTGGAATCGGTGCCGGGGACGCGCTTCGAGATTGTCTGTGTCAACGACGGCAGCAGCGACGACACGCTCGCGCGGCTGATCGAGGTCTCGCGGCGCGATGCACGTGTCCGCGTGATCGACCTGACACGCAACTTCGGCAAGGAGGCGGCGCTGACCGCCGGCATCGACGAAGCCTTTGGCGACGCGGTGATCCCGATCGACGCCGATCTGCAGGACCCGCCCGAACTGATTCCTGTAATGGTGGAGAAGTGGCGGGACGGTGCCGAGGTGGTGCTGGCGCAGCGTTCCAGCCGCGCCACCGACACGTTCCTGAAGCGTGTGACGGCCACCGCCTACTACCGCGTGCACAACTGGATGTCGGAACTGAAGATCCCCGAGAACGTCGGCGACTTCAGGCTGATGGACCGCGCCGTGGTCAACGCGCTGAAGCAGTTGCCGGAGCGTCACCGGTTCATGAAGGGCCTGTTCGCCTGGGTGGGCTTCAGCACGGCGATCGTCCAGTACGAGCGGGCCCCGCGCAGCGCCGGCGAGTCCAAGTTTTCCGGCTGGCGGCTCTGGAACCTGGCGCTGGAGGGCATCACCAGCTTCAGCACGCTGCCGCTGCGCAGCTGGACTTACGTGGGATCGTTTGTCGCCATGATTGCGTTCTGCTACGGCTCGTTTATCGTGGCGCGGACGATTGTGCTGGGTGTCGATGTGCCGGGCTATGCGTCGGTGCTGTCGCTGCTGCTGTTCTTCGGCGGACTGCAGCTGATCGGCCTGGGTGTGCTGGGCGAGTACATCGGCCGTATCTACGACGAATCGAAGGCACGGCCGATCTACCTGGTCAAGCGCCGCTATCAGGACCGCCGGCCGCAAGGGCGCTTTGGCAGTGGCGGCCGCGTGATCTCGCTCGCGGCGGGCGGCAAGCGGCAGTGAGTTTCCCGGGGGAGCCGCCCGGTCCCGTCAGGGCCGGGCGGTTTTGTTTTGGTGCCGCGCCACGATCATGGCAAGCAGTCCGGCCAGGACAAAGGGCGTGAACTGCGGCATGCCGTCGATCACCAGCGGGCTCACCGCCTGCGCGGGCACCAGCCACGCGACGACCAGCAGCAAACGCTCCCATGCACGGCTGCCATGCCGGACCATATCCACGCACAGCAGCGCCAGCGGAATCGCCAGCCAGGCCAGGTCGTAGTAGATCAGGTAGGGCTGGACGAGCAGGGTGCCGATCACCAATGCCGACGCACCGAGCGCAAGCCGGGCCCCGCCACACCAGATCCACACGCACGCGCCCACCGCGCACATTGCCACGGCGCCATGCAGCGCGTAGGCCAGCGGCACGTCGGCGCCAGCCACGCGCAGCATGCCGAAAATCGTCGGCGCGCCACGCAGGATGCTGCTGTTGACGGCCACGGCGTCGCGGAACATTGCCATGCTCCGGAAGAAGGCCGGATAGATGTCCAGCCCGAAGACGAGCGTCGTCAGGCCGGCAAAGAGCACGGAGCATCCGGCAGCGGCCGCAAAGGCGACCCAGCGCCGCTCGCAAAGCAGCATCAGCGGAAACAGCACGCCGAGTTGCGGCTTGACGCATAGCAGCGCGATGCAGGCCCCGGCCGCAACCGGATGGCGGCGCAGCCACCACAAGGCGCAGCCTGCGGCCACGGCCGTGAACAGCGAGTTCTGGCCTGCGATCAACGCGACCCAGAGGCCCGGGAATGCGAGCGCCGGCAGGAACCAGTAGCGGTGCAGCTGGCCCACCACGGTACGCATATGGCCCAGATACGCCGCGATGCCGGCCAGCGAGAACAGCACCAGTGCCAGCCCGAAAGGCACCAGTGCCAGGGGGTAGATCAGCAGCAGGAACGTCGGCGGATAGGCGAACGGGCCGAATGTGGTGGGCAGCAGCGGCCGCTCGGCCAGGCGCAGCAGTTCCCAGTCGTAGGCCGCGGGCGCGCCGTGCAGCTGCGCGAGTCCCGAGGCGCACCAGTACACGACAAAATCCCAGCCCATCCCCGGCACGGTCGGATTGGCAAGGATCGTGTGGCTGTACCACCATGCCGCGATCACCACGCATTCGAGAACCAGCAGCGTGCCTGCGTAGAGGCAGATGCGCCCGGGTGTGAGCCAGCGGGCAGGGCGTGTGGTATCGGGCGAAGCCGTCTTGGAAAGGTCGGTGGCCGCTGGCATGCGGGCTCCTCTTGATGGGCCGCACCGGCCCGCTGGCAGTGAGGGAGGACCCACTCAGCGATACGTCCAGGCGCGGTGCAATATGAAGGTGACGACCGGCACCACCGACAGGATCATCGCCAGGCCGGCCCAGTAGCCAAGCCCCAGGGCCTGGGCGCCGGCCGATATGCCAAGCGTCAGGCCCAGTCCCAGCAGCGATACGATCAGAAAGCGCACGTAGCTGTCGCGCGTGGGCGTGGTGCCGAAGCTCCACAGCGTGTTGAGCAGATACGACGCGACATTGGCAACGACGAACGCCACGCCGTTGGCGCCCACCTGCGAGGCGTGCAGCAGGTAGATCAACGGCGTGGCCACCGCCACGTGGATGCCGGTGGCGATAACGCCCGACACGCCGAAACGGAGCAGTCGCACGAACGTGTCGCGCGACGGCAGGCGCTGCCAGATCGTCGGCCTGGCCGTGGCCTGGTCTGGCGCGCCCCGCGAGCGCAGGCGGGGCTGGGAGCGGGACTGGGCGTGCTGCATGATCGAACTCCGCACCGGCTACCGGTTCATCCGTTCAGTTCAGTTCAGTTCTGGACGCAGACCAGCCCCACGTTGCCCTTGCGCACCTGCAGCTTGTAGTCGCGCATCAGCCGGAACAGCGTGACGCGCGAGATGCCAAGCTCGGCGGCCACATCGATCAGGCGCTCGTGGTGCCGTTGCAGGGCCTCGACAATCGCGTTCTGTTCGGCCGTTTCGCGGATCGCTGCCAGCGTGGGCGGCTTGCTCTCCACGGGCGTGCCGAGTTCCAGATCGGACGGCTGGATCACGCCGTTCTCGCACATGGCGGCCGCCAGGCGGATGCGGTTCAGCAGTTCGCGCACATTGCCGGGCCAGGAATGGGCGGTGATGGCGCGCAGGGCCAGCGGCGAAAAGCCGCGGATATGCTCGGGAGAGTCCTTGCGCACGGCCTCCAGGATGTGTTCGGCCAGCAGCAGCACATCGGAGCCGCGCTCGCGCAGCGGCGGCTGCTTGACGCGCAGCACGCACAGCCGGTGATAGAGGTCGCCACGGAACCGCTCGGTCGCGACGGCCGCTTCGAGATCGACGTGCGTGGCCGAGATGACCCGGACATCCACCGCCACCGATTCCGTGCCGCCGAGCCGTTCGATGCGCCCGGTTTCCAGGAAGCGCAACAGGCTGGTCTGGCTTTCGAGCGGCATGTCGCCGATTTCGTCCAGGAACAACGTGCCGCCTTGCGCAATCTCGATCCGGCCCGGCTTGCGCTTGGTGGCGCCAGTGAAGGCGCCACGCTCGTAGCCGAACAGCTCCGACATCAGCAGCGTGGGCGGGATGGCTGCGCAGTTGACCGCGACAAACGGCTGGTTGGCCCGGCGCGAGGCACGGTGGATGGCCTGCGCGGCCAGTTCCTTGCCCGTGCCGGACTCGCCCGAGATCAGCACCGGTGTGTCCCACCTGGACACCTTCTCAATGCTGCGATACAGCGCCTGCATGGCACTGCATTCGCCAATGATCCCGTTCGGACGCGCCTCGGGCGCTGCCGGCTGCTCGCGGCCCGGACGCAGGGCGGCCATGCCGACCGCGTGGCCGAGCGCCCGGCTCAGGTCGGCCATGTTGAACGGCGCCGTGTAGTAATCGATGAAGTAGAGCCCCAGCAGCTTGCGTGCGGTGTCGGTCAGCGCGCCGGCGCAGCTGATCGCGCCAACCCAGCCGACCTGACGCGACGCCAGCCACGGCTCCATCAACTCGACCTCGGCGTCGCTGAAGCCGCTATGGAAATCGAACAGCCCCGCCGAGAACTGCCCATCCAACGGCAGCGCGGCCAGATCCTCGAGGCTGTTGGCGAACACCAGCTTCCATCCCTGTCCAGACAGGAAGCGGCACAACGACGCGTCGTGATGCCTGGAGACATACAGCAACGGGCGGTTGACGTAGTAGCTCATTTTTTTCCCCCAGCATTTCTTGTTTTTTCCAACTGCCGTGGTGACGAGTCATATACGGACTCCACCACCTGGCTTGCGGGAGAAAGGGAACGTTGAATCGCTGGAGGCAAGCCCATCCGGCGCGGTTGCGCCTGGCCGAGCAGAGCGGCGGTAATGCGTGACCCGCGCCGCTGCGTCGTGATTATGAGTATCCCCCGGTTCCGGCTTTGGATTCGCCGATTCCCGTTTCCCGCAAACTTTTTCCCGGTCGGCCCATCCACCGGACACGCTGACTACCCCAATGAGCCGCATACAACAGAAGAAAAAACCCTGGGCATATATGTCGTGGCAGCAGTCCGGCCATTTCGCCAGATGCCGCCACGCGGATTGGATCTGTGCATCGCTGCATCAGTCCATCACTTGTTGCGGGTCCCGTATCGCCTGGGAACGCTGCGGGCCCGCAAGACCGACCCGTCCCTGGAATCAGCCCTTTGATTGGAATATAGTCATGCATCCCCGACTTGTGTTAAGTCACTGATTTTTATTGTATTTTTTTCGCGGCCCGATTTTTGCCCCGTTTTACGGTGCAAAAGTGTTCCATTCATGAAACTGGGTCAGGATCGGTCATCAGGTGGCCGGCCGTTTCCATCTAGGGTCCACCCCTCATAAGTACCAAAATCACATGCACTGCGTTGCATGTTTCTCCCCCCGGAAGTGGGTGAAGGAAATGCATCAGACACTTCTGCGGAGATGACATGCCCGACTGGTTTCCCGGGAAGGATGTCTCTCTTCTGATACTTTACCGGGCGGTCCCGTGCGACGGGCGGTTCGCTGTCTTAATCCGGCCTGAAGAAATGGGGCGGGGGTTGAAACTCATTATCGATATCGACCCGGTGCGGGCGATGACATCTCGGTTCCTGTCCGTCATTTGGTCGATTTTCAGCGTTTGGCCTCGCCTTTTCGGATGAGTTTGGGCGGGTCCGGCACCCTCCCTCCAACCTTCGCGCCAAATGGTTGCAATGCTGAAACAAGCGGGGTGCCGCGATGCGCAGGTTGTTTCACTGCTGTAGTTCATTCGCAGGCGCAATCTCGGCAATCTGCTCCTTGAGCCACGCGTGGAAGCGATGGATGGCCTTTTCGCGCGGATTCCCTTCGCGCCAGGTTACCCAGTAATGCAGGCTCGACGGGATGCGCGTGGTGCCGATCTGCACCAGCTGACCGCTGACCAGATAGTCGTGCGCCAGCTGCGCGCGCGCCGTTGCCACGCCCAGGCCGGCGACGGCCGACTGCAGCATCAGCCCGGCGTCCTGGAAGATCGGGCCGCGCTCGGGTTCCTCGGGCGGCAGGCCGGCCAGCAGCAGCCAGTCGCGCCAGGGGCGCAGCGCAAAACGCAACATCGGCATCCGGGGCAGGTCGGCGACCGTAAAGCCGGGGTATTTGGCAAGCAAGGCCGGACTGGCAACGGCAATCACATAGTCTTCAATGAGGTTGTGACATTCGAAGCCGGGCAGATCCACCCGCTGGTGCCAGATGCCGATATCGACGGAATACGGATCGGGTGGCGAGATCTCCGCATGCAGCCGCAGGTGCAGATCCAGTTCAGGCGCCTGTGCATGCAGGCTGGGCAGCCGCCGGATCAGCCAGGCGTTGGCAAGGTCGGCCATCACGCTGACCTGCAGACGCACCACGGGCGGACCCGCCACGTCGCTGGCCTCGCGTAGCGCCACTTCCAGCTGATCCAGCGCGCCGCGCACCTGTTCGGCCAGGCGGGCACCGGCGCTGGTGGGCGTCATGGTCAGCCCGGTACGCCTGAACAGCTTGGTACCGAGGTTGTTCTCCAGGGCGCGGATGTGATGGCTGATGGCACTGTGCGTCAGGGCGAGTTCTTCGGCGGCACGCGAAAAGCTGCGGTGCCGCGCGGCGGCTTCCAGCGCGCGCAGCGCCTGGAGCGGGGGCAGGTGAAGGGGGCGACTGTTGACCATGGCAGGGCGGAATGTCGTCAAATTCTACTCACAATTGCCGCGGGTATCTTTCGCTGGTCTTGCACCACGCTGGTGATCACAATGCAGGACATGAACACTTCCACCGCTCATCCCACGCAACCGGCTGCCGCCACGGCGCTGCCAAACCATGCCTCGCCGGTGCGCTGGCGTGTCCTGGCGTTCTTTTCTCTCGGCTTTCTGGTCTCTTATATCTTCCGCGGCGTGAACCTGGGGTTCGCGCCCTTCCTGACGCGCGAACTGGGGCTGACCGCCGGCGACCTGGGGCTGCTGACCAGCTTCTACTTCCTGGGCTTTGCCTGCGCGCAGTTGCCCGCCGGCATCCTGCTGGACCGCTTTGGCCCGCGCCGCACCGAGGCCGCGCTGCTGATGCTGGCGGTGGCCGGGTCGCTGGTGTTTGCCTGGGCCCCGGGCATGGTCGGGCTGGCCGTGGGCCGCGCGATGATCGGCGTGGGGGTCTCGGTGTGCCTGGGCGCCGCCATCCAGGCGCTGTCGATGTGGTTCCCGTTGTCGCGCATGCCGCTGCTGAACGGGTTGGTGATGGCGATCGGCGGCCTGGGCGCGGTGGTGGTTGGCGCTCCGCTGTCGTGGCTGCTGTCCTGGACGGACTGGCGCACGGTCAGCGCCGGCCTGGCGGCCGTATCTTTCGGCATGGCCGTATTGCTATGGTTCGGCGTGCCCGACGTCAAGCGCGTGGGCAAGGAGAGCTTTGCCGAGCAGTTGCGCGGCACGCGGTTGATCCTGAGCAGCGAACGCTTCTGGCGCGTGGTGCCGCTGACGCTGCTGAACCAGGGCATTTTCCTGGCCGTGCAGACGTTGTGGGTCAGCGCGTACATGCGCGATGTGCAGGGCCTGACCGCCGGCGCCGGCGCCCGGCTGGTGTCGGTGATCGGTATCGCGATGATGGCTGGCTGCGTGGGCGCCGGCTGGGCGGCACGCCATCTGGAGCGGCGCGGCATCAGCCTCTATGCATTCGCCGGCTTCGGCATGATCGGCTTTATCGTGATCCAGCTACTGCTGATGGCGCGCCTGCCGTTTATCCCGCTTGCCGTGCTCTGGGCTGCCTATGGCGTGTTCGGTTCCAGCGGCATCCTGACCTATGCGCTGCTGGCGCGGCGCTTTCCCGATGCGCTGATCGGGCGTGCCACCACGGCCATGACGCTGACCGTGTTCCTGGCCACGTTCGTATTCCAGGTCGGCATCGGCTTCGTGCTCGATTTCTTCCCGGCCACGGGCGGTCACTATCCGGTGGCGGCCCATCTGTGGGTCTGGGCCGGACTTGTGGCGATCCAGGTGCTGGCGGCGATCTGGTACCTGATGGAAAAACAGCCGTAGGGCGCTGGCATCGACTGACAGCGCGGCCGGTCACAGGATGATCGGCCGGTCGTCGAGTTCGTTGGGGTTGCGCCCGCCGTGGGTTGGGAAATGAGTGGTCAGCAGCGCGTGGATCTTCGCAATGGCGTCGAGCACGGGCTTGACCGACAGGTCCCCTGCCAGCCCTTGCGCCAGCTGTGCGCAGACCTGCTGCCATTGCTGGGGCGTGACGCAGGCGTCGATGCCGTGATCGGCCAGCAGTTCCACGGCATGATCGGCCAGATTGATATACAGCAGCACGCCGGTATGGTCCTCGGTATTCCAGACCTCCAGTGCGCCGAACAGCGCGCGGGCGCGTTCGCGCGCCGAGGTGCCGCGCCAGGCCAGCGCCAGCGGCAGGCTGGCTTCGATCACCACGCGTACCTCGCCACGGTGATGCTGCTCGCCCTTGTGCACCGCCACCTGGAGCTGGTGGCGCGCTTCGTCGGGAAAGGCCTTGCGGGCCGTGCCGGGGCCGGTGCCGAGATGGCGCAGCACGCGCTTGAGCGAGCGCCTGGATGAGGGATGCGAAGCCTGCGGTTTGTGCATCGGATCTCCGTTATCCATCGTTACCAGTTGCCGGACGCGCCGCCGCCATCGAAGCCGCCGCCGCCTCCACCGCCAAAACCACCCCCGCCGCCTCCGCCTCCGCCGCCAAAGCCGCCGCCACCGCCGCCACCGCCGCCACCCCAGTGGCGCCCGATCTCGTAGCCGGTCACGCCGCCGAGCCCGCCGGCCGTGCCGGTGGGCCAGCCGCGTCGGCCCGTCACCACGTGGGGGTTGCCGCCGCGCCGCAGCATGGCCGACAGGAAGAAGAACACGATGATCGCCAGCGGGAACAGCACCGGCAGCCAGTCGCCGATGTCGACATTGCCCTGCTGCTTGCGGTCTGGGGCCGCCAGGCCTTCCTTGTCGATGGCCGCCTGGATGGCCGAGATGCCGGCGGCGAGGCCGCCGTAGAAATCGTTCTGGCGGAAATGCGGTGCCATCACATCGCGCAGGATGCGGCCTGACATGGCGTCGGTCAGCGACCCCTGCACGCCGCGCCCCGCCTCGATGCGCATCTTGCGCAGGCCGGGCGGGTTGTCCTTGGCGACGATCACGATCACGCCGTCGTCAATACCCTTGCGGCCTGCGCGCCAGGCGTCGGCCACGCGGATGCTGTAGGCATCGATCGTCTCGGGATCGGTGGTGGGCAGCATCAGCACGAAGATCTGGCTGCCGCGCTGCTGCTCGTACTCGGCCAGCACGTTTTCCAGCGCGTTGCGCTGGTCGGCGCTGAGCGTGCCGGTGAGGTCGGTGACGCGTGCGTTCAGCGGCGGCACCGCCACGAAGCCGTCGGCGGCCCGGGCCGGCCAGCCGGGGACGGCCAGCACAAAGGCCAGCATCAACTCCAGGAACGAGAGCGTAACCAGTCTGCGCATGATGGCGTCCGTGTGTCCGATCCGGCGGCTCTCAGAACTTGACGGCCGGCGGGGTGGAGATGGCTTTCTCGTTCTCCACGGTGAACGACGGCTTGACCGGATACTTGAAGATCATCGCGGTCACGTTGGTCGGAAAGCTGCGGGCCAGCACGTTGTAGTCCTGCACGGCGGCGATGTAACGCTGGCGGGCGACGGTGATGCGGTTCTCGGTGCCTTCCAGCTGGCTTTGCAGGTCGCGGAACGACGCGTCGGCCTTCAGGTTCGGGTAGTTCTCGGAAACCGCCAGCAGCCGCGACAGCGCATTGGTCAACTGGCCCTGCGCCTGCTGGAAGCGGGCGAACGCCTCGGGATCGTTCAGCGTTTCCGGGGTGACCTGGATACTGGTGGCCTGCGCGCGCGCCTTGGTCACGGCTTCCAGCGTCTCGCGCTCGTGGCTGGCGTAGCCCTTCACGGTGGCCACCAGGTTAGGAATCAGGTCGGCGCGCCGCTGGTACTGGTTGACCACCTCGCCCCAGGCGGCCTTGACGGCCTCGTCCTTCTTCTGGAAGTCGTTGTAGCCGCAGGCGGAGAGCAGGCTGGCCAGCAGGCCGAGCAGCAGCCAGCGGAACAGGGCGGGGGTGTGGGCGGTGATGGTGCGCATCAAGGGACTCCTCGATCTCCGGAATGGCAATTCTGGAGTGTAGCGCAGCGTTGTCACGCCGCCGGGCAAAGTGCATGCCGCTTGACGATGGTGGATGCCGGCCGGTAGATTGCTGCGCATGTCGTGCGCCATCCGCCTTTTCTTCATCCTGTCCGTACCCGTCCTGGGCACGGCGGATCAGGCTGCGCGCGCCAAAGCCAAAAAACAGTCGCTCGTCTGACCGGAGCGCGCTGTTCCGTCAGATGGGCGACGGAACAGCACCCACCGGCTGAGAGGGCGGACCCGCCTGGTCTACTTTCCCTGCCGCAAGTCCTGCCTCGTCGCGCATCGGCGGTTTCCTGAACCGGTCGATCCGGAGTGTATGGATGCAAGCCACGCAAACTTCCTTCCAGGGCATCTGGCTGCCGCTGGTAACCCCTTTTACCGACAATGCCGGCGGCCACGCCGTCGATCATGCCGCGCTGCGCCGCCTGGTGATGCACTACCGTGCCACCGGGCTGGCCGGGTTCGTGGTCTGCGGCAGCACCGGCGAGGCCGCCGCGCTCGACCAAGCCGAGCAACTGGCCGCGCTCGATACCGTGCTGGAGGCCGCCGCCGGGCTGCCGGTGGTGATGGGCCTGGCCGGCAATCATCTGGGGCATGCCCTGGCGCGGCTGGAGCGGCTCAATACCCGTCCGCTGGCAGGGGTGCTGGCGCCGGCGCCTTACTACATCCGTCCGTCGCAAGCGGGTTTGCGCGACTGGTTCGCACGGCTGGCCGACGCCGCGCGGGCGCCGCTGGTGCTCTATGACATTCCATATCGCACCGGCGCCACGCTGACGCTGGACACCCTGCTGGCATTGGCTGACCACGACAATATCGTCGCGATCAAGGATTGTGGCGGCAATGCGCAGACCACACAGGCGCTGATCGCGGATGGCAGGCTGGCGGTGCTGGCGGGAGAGGATCACCAGTTGCTGGGTACGCTGGCATTGGGCGGGAGCGGGGCGATCATCGCGTCGGCGCATTTCCGGCCCGAACTGTTCGTCGAAATCTGGCGCGCGGTGGGAGAAGGGCGGCTTGCCGACGCGCGCCGCCTGTTCCATGCGCTGATGCCGCTGGTGCAGGCGCTGTTCGCCGAGCCCAACCCGGGGCCGGTCAAGGCGCTGCTTTCACGTCAAGGCTGGTTGCGCAACGAACTGCGCGCGCCGATGACCAGGGCATCGCCGGAACTGGCGAACCAGCTCCCGAAGCTGTTCGATGCGGCTTGTTGTTGAGGCTACGGGGCAGCCTCGCTTGATAGGGTGCCTTGCCGATGCCGCTGGTTTGCTCCCCTCTCCCGCAAGGCGGGAGAGGGGTTGGGGGAGAGGGCAGGCCTATCAGGCGCCGCCGCGCTGGATCCAACCGGCAGCCGCTTTCAAGTCGGAGGTGTCAGCCCGCCTTGAACGCCTTTTCCGCTGCCTCGATGGTCGTCTTGATGATGGCGTCGTCGTGCTTTGCGGAGACAAAGCCGGCCTCGAAGGCCGACGGCGCCAGGTAGACGCCTTGGGCCAGCATGGCGTGGAAGAAGCGGTTGAAGCGGCCCACGTCGGCCTGGGTGACTTCGGCAAAGCTGGCCGGCACGGCGTTGGTGAAATAGAGGCCGAACATGCCGCCGATGGCGTCTGCCGAGAACGGCACACCGGCTGCGCGCGCGGCGGCGGTCAGGCCGTCAGCCAGCTTGCGCGTCTGGGCGGCCAGGCGGTCGTAGAAGCCCGGTGCCTGGATCAGCTTCAGCGTGGTCAGGCCCGCGGCCACGGCCAGCGGGTTGCCCGACAGCGTGCCGGCCTGGTAGACCCCGCCCAGCGGCGCCAGCTTCGCCATGATGTCGCGCCGGCCGCCAAAGGCCGCGGCCGGCATGCCGCCGCCGATCACCTTGCCCAGGCAGGTCATGTCGGGGGTGATGCCGTAGTGCGACTGCGCGCCACCCAGCGCCACGCGGAAGCCAGTCATCACTTCGTCAAAGATCAGTACGCTGCCATGCTCGCTGCACAGGTTGCGCATCGACGTCAGGAAGGCTTCGCTGGCGCGTACCAGGTTCATGTTGCCAGCCACGGGCTCGACGATGACCGCCGCGATCTCGCCCTTGTGGCGGGCAAACGCTTCTTCGAGCTGGGTCACGTTGTTGTACTCGAGCACCATCGTGTGGCGCGTCACGTCGGCGGGCACGCCGGCCGACGACGGGGCGTTCTGCGTGGTGTCCGCGAACGTCAGCAGGCCCGACCCGGCCTTGACCAGCAGGCTGTCGGCGTGGCCGTGGTAGCAGCCCTCGAACTTGATGATCAGGTCGCGGCCCGTGAAGCCGCGCGCCAGGCGCAGCGCGCTCATGGTGGCCTCGGTGCCCGACGACACCAGCCGCACCTGCTCGATCGACGGCACGAGCTTGCAGATTTCCTCGGCCATGACAATCTCGGCCTCGGTGGGGGCGCCGAACGAGAAGCTCTGGGCGGCGGTTTCCTGCACGGCGCGCACCACGTCCGGGTGCGCGTGGCCGACGATCATCGGCCCCCAGGAGCCGATGTAGTCGATGTACTGCTGGCCGTCGGCGTCCCACATGTACGCGCCCTCGGCCCGGGTGATGAAGCGCGGGGTGCCGCCGACGGAACGAAAGGCGCGCACGGGCGAGTTGACGCCACCAGGAATGGTTTGCTGGGCGCGGTCGAAGAGCTGCTGGTTACGGGACATGGAAATCTGGCCAAAGAGAAGATTCGGGAAAGACAGGCGTCCGGCCGGGGGCGGCTTGTCGCGTGCCTGGCGGCGGTCTGCCTGAAATACAGGCAATCCTGGCCGAAAGGGTGCCGTTCAGGCGGCATCTGCACGTCAAATTGCACGAACGCGGCGATACAGGGCCATTTGCGCAGGCCCATGGGTGGCGTCATCGGCGCCGATTGGGTACCATCATGCGCTGGATTTTAATAGAGACTGGCAAGAGCCTGCATATGGAATACAAGACTTGGATGTGCCTGATTTGTGGCTGGATCTATGACGAGGCCACCGGCGCGCCGGAAGACGGCATCGCCCCGGGTACCAAATGGGAGGACGTGCCCATTAACTGGACCTGCCCGGAATGCGGGGCACGCAAGGAAGATTTCGAGATGGTGGCCATCTGAGGCCATCGTCCGGAAATGGCCGTGCGTCGCGCCAAAGCGACAGAACGGCCGGTGACGCCGGGGTGTCCGGATTGACGGCCCCCCCACGAGTTGTCACACTCTGCGGCAAAACTGAACATCCGTCCGGCCGCGCCGCCATTGGCAGGCTGAAGACGGGGTGCCGCGGCACAAGAATATTGCAGTAACGGGCAGGCGCGGACTAGAAGCGCGCCGCCACCGGCCGGGTTGCCGGGTATTTTTTGACTGGGAATTTGAAAATCGGGGGCCGCCGGTCCGCCATGCGTGGCGCCGTGCGGAAGTTCTCAAGTGAATGCCTACGCCTGTTGTGTTACGCAGGACGCGGGTCGCGGGAACAAGATGCGGGTCACTCAAACAGAACAAGACACGTCTGTCGATGGGGTCAACGCCGGCGGCACTGCCGGTGCCAGCGAGGCATCCACAGCGCGCAAGGCCGCTGCGAAGGTGCTCGTGATCGACGACTCCAGCACCATCCGCCGGACGGCGGAAATCTTCCTGACGCAGGCAGGCTTCCAGGTCATGCTGGCCGAGGACGGCTTCGAGGCGCTCGCCAAGGTGGGCGACCTGCATCCGGACGTCATCTTCTGCGACATCCTCATGCCGCGGCTCGATGGCTACCAGACCTGCTCCCTGATCAAGAAAAGCCCGCGCTTCCACGCCATCCCCGTGATCATGCTGTCGTCCCGCGACGGCGTGTTCGACCGCTCGCGCGGCAAGCTCGTCGGCGCGCACAACCATCTGGCCAAGCCGTTTTCCCGCGAAGCCCTGCTGCAGGCGGTCCAGACCTGCCTGGCGGGCTGCGTGCCGGAAGAGGGCACGGCCGTGGCGGCATGACGCATGCCGCCCGAAGCATCCAGGAATGAAACAATGACCATCAGCAAAATCCTTATCGTCGACGATTCGCCCACCGAAGCCCTGTTCATGTCCGACCTGCTCGGCAAGAAGGGCTTCAAGGTCTCCGTGGCCGGCAACAGCGAACAGGCCATGACGCGCCTGGAGGCGGAAACCTTCGACCTGATCCTGATGGACGTGGTGATGCCGGGCCAGAACGGCTACCAGGCCACCCGCGCGATCAAGCGCGACGACCGCTTCAAGGACATCCCCGTGATCATGTGCACCAGCAAGGGCCTGGAGACGGATCGCATCTGGGGCATTCGCCAGGGCGCGTCCGACTACATCGTCAAGCCGGTGGACAGCGAGGAACTGCTTTCGAAGATCGCCGCGCTGGCGCACTGAGCGCCGCGGCAGCCTAGCGGCCGGAGTGGGCGCGGGAGTCCCGTCGGGGACGCCGGCGGCGCCCGCGCACGGCCATGACAACTGGTTTCACCACTGGTTTCCAGGTCTCACTGGTATCCGATCATGAACGCGCCGCGCCAAGACATCCGAACCCGCCAGACTCGCCAGACCCGCCTGCATGACTATCAGGCCATGCTGGCCCGGCGCCTGCGCGAGGCGCGCAACCTGCCCGCCGTCGACAGCTACCTGGGCGTGCTGGTGGGCCAGCGCAACTGGCTGCTGCCGCTGATGGACACCGGCGAGGTGCTCGAAATGCGCGCGCCGGCGGCCGTGCCGCTGACGCAGCCGTGGTATCGCGGCCTGGTCAACGCCCGGGGCAACCTGCTGGGCGTGATCGATTTCGGCATGTTCTGCGGCGACGGCCCGACCCCGGTGCAGCCGGGCAGCAAGATCGTGGTGCTGTCGCGCCATGTGGAACGTGCCTGCGGCATCATCGCCACGCGCGTGGTGGGCCTGCGGCACGCGGTGGACCTGACGCCGGCCGGTGGCGCCGAACCCGAGGCCTGGCGCGGTGCCGCCTTCGCGGACCGGGAGGGGCGCGACTGGCAGGTGCTGGATATCCGTCAGTTGCTGGATGCGCCGGCATTCCTGCAGGCCGGTCGCGATGCGACCTGAGGCCTGAGGCCCGATCACAAGAACCAAACAGAAAACGAACGAACAGAGGGTTGCCATGGGAATCAAGAAGATCAGCCTGGGCCGTCGCACCGCTACCGCCGGTGCCGCTGCCGAAGCGGCGGCGCCGCGCGCATCGGTATTCGCCAAGGCCGGCGCAGGCAAGGGTGGCGCGGGCCAGACGCCGGTGGAGATGATGTCGGGCTGGCTGACGCGCATGCCGTTCTCTTCCCAGCAACGGTTGCTGACCGGCGGCGTGGTGGTGTCGCTGCTGGCGCTGCTGGCATCGGTCTATCTCGATAACCGCCAGGCCAACAACGGCGCGGCCCAGATCGAGATCGCCGGTAACATGCTGATGCACTCGCAGCGTCTGGGCAAGGCGGTGCCGGTGGCGCTGCTCGGCAATGCGCAGGCATTCACGCAGCTGCGCCAGTCCAAGGAACAGCTGACCGCCGACCTGCTGGCGCTGCAGAACGGCAGCGACGAAAAGCACGTGCGCGCCACGTCGGGCCCGGCCGAGCCGCTGCTCGAAAAGGCGTTCGGCTCGTGGAAGCGCTCGGAGAAGAGCGCGGCCGACGTACTGGCCCAGCAGCCCATCCTGACGACGATCGGCCAGACGCTGCAGATCTTCAACGCGTCGAACCCCGAACTGCTCGAAGCCGCCGAACAGGTGGCCGCCATCAAGCTGCAGGCTGGCTCGAACACCCGCGAGGTGGCCGCTTCCGCGCAGCTGGTGATGCTGACGCAGCGTCTGGGTAAAAACCTGAACGAGTTCCTCTCGGGCGAAGGCGTCAATCCTGAAACCGCGTTTCTGCTGGGCAAGGACACCAACACCTTCCGCGAAACGCTGGACGGCCTGACCAACGGCTCCGAAGCGCTGCGCCTGGCGCCCGCCAGCGATGCCGAGACGCGCAGCTACCTCCAGCAGCTGTCGCAGCGTTTCGAGGCGGTGCAGAAGACCACGCAGACCATCCTGCAGAACCTGCCCGGCCTGATCGCCGCCAAGCGTGCGCAGCAGCAGATCTTCAACGACAACGAGGTGCTGCGCGGCGAGCTGTCCGAACTGCAGACCGCCTACGCCGAGGGCGCACGGTTCCGCCCCTGGACATTTGGCGCCATGGTGGTGTCGGCCATTGCCACGCTGCTGTGCCTGGCCGGGCTGGCCGCGCTGTACCTGCGCGACTCGCGGGTGCGTGCGCTGGAAGCCGAGGCGCGCGAGCGTGAAGCCGAAGCCCGCCGCCTGGAGGAAAAGCGCAACAACGACGCCACCCAGAAGGCCATTCTGCAGCTGATGAACGAGCTGCAGGACATCGCTGACGGTGACCTGACGCGTCAGGCCACGGTGACCGAGGACATCACCGGCGCCATTGCCGACTCGGTGAACTACACGGTGGAAGAACTGAAGGAACTGGTGGGCCGCGTGCAGCAGACCGCCGGGCAGGTGCAGCACGCTTCGTCGCAGGTGCAGGACACCTCGGTGCAGCTCGCGGCCACGACCGAAGAGCAGTCGCGCCAGATCCGCCAGACCGGCGAGTCGGTGGTGGAGATGGCGGACCGCATCACGCAGGTGTCGCGCGGCGCGGCGGAGTCGGCCAACGTGGCGCGTGCCTCGCTGTCCGCCGCCGAGCAGGGCCAGCAGGCCGTGCAGAACGCCATCGCGGGCATGAACGACATTCGCGACCAGATTCAGGAAACCTCGAAGCGGATCAAGCGCCTGGGCGAATCGTCGCAGGAGATCGGTGAAATCGTCGAGCTGATCTCGGACATTACCGAACAGACCAACGTGCTGGCACTGAACGCCGCCATCCAGGCGGCTTCGGCAGGCGAAGCGGGCCGCGGCTTCTCGGTGGTGGCGGAAGAAGTGCAGCGCCTGGCCGAACGCTCGGGCGAGGCAACCAAGCAGATTGGCGCGCTGATCCGCACGATTCAGACCGATACACAGGACGCCGTGCACGCCATGGAGCAGAGCACGGCGGGCGTGGTGGAAGGTGCTCGGCTGTCGGACAACGCCGGTGCCGCACTGGTGGAGATCGGCCGCGTGTCGCGCCAGCTGGCCGAGCTGATCGAGCAGATCGCGCATACCACCTCGCACGAGGCGGGCCTGGCCACCAACGTGGCACACCACATCGAAGGCATCCTGCAAGTCACCGCGCAAACGACGGCCGGCACGCGCCACACGGCCACGTCGGTGCGCCAGCTGACCGCACTGACCGAAGAACTGCGTAACTCGGTGTCGCGATTCAAGATCGCCTGACGCCCGCCCGTACGTTGACGGCCGCACCGGAACTGGTCATGTCCCTGAATTCCATCCTCACCAGCGACGAGGCCGCCACGGCCGCGCCGCAAACGCATGCCACGCCGGATACGGCTGCAGCCGGGGTACCGGCTGCGCCGCAGCGCGACCTCTCGGTGCTTGCCTGGCTGGCGCCAAGCCTGCGCACCGCGCTGGACGACGCCGCGACCGAGCTGGGCCACTATGTCGACGAGATCCGGCAAACGCCCGAAGCGCTGGGCGCCCGCGACACCACGTCGCTGCGCCTGGCCGGCCAGCATCTGCACCAGGCTGCGGGTGCCGTGCATATCGTGGGCCTGCGCGGGGTGGATGCCTATTGCCAGGCGCAGCGCCGGCTGCTGGAAGCCGTCGACGCGGGCACCGTGGCCGCCGATGCCGCCATGCTGGCGGTGTTCCGCACCGGCGTGCAGGCACTGGCCGAATACGTCGACGACCTGATGACGGGCGACGCGGAAGACCCGCTGCGCCTGTTCCAGCCCTATGCCGCCACGCTGGCGCTGATGAAGGAAGAGCGCGTGCACCCGGCCGACCTGTGGCTGGAAGACCTGCAGGCGCTGCCCGGCATCGTGCTGCCCACACGCTCGGCGTCGGCCGTCACGCGTGCGCGCCAGCGCTTCGAGGCCGCGTTGCTGAAGGCGCTGCGCCTGCCCACGCCGTGCACCGAGACGTCGCTGCTGCGCGAGGCCTGGCTGCCGCTGCAGTCGGCGCTCGATGACGTGCGCAACCACGAGCAGGACGCGCGCCGCACCACCGACACGCCCGATCGCGGCATCTGGCACACGCTGGCGATGGTATTCCGCGCGCTGGCGCATGGCCTGTTGCCGTCCGACCTGCTTGCCAAGCGCTTTGCCGCCCGAACCCACCTGCTGGTGCGCCAGTACCTGCAAGGCCAGGTGCGCGTGCCGCAGGCGCTGCTCAACGACGCCATTTTCCTGCTGGTCAGCACCGGGCTGACGCCGGACGGCCCCGAAGATTCGACCCCGCCCGTGGTGCAGGCCGCCGTACAGGTGCTGCGTGTGGATATCGCGCGCAGCCTGCAGGCGTACCGCGTGGACCCGGCGCATAGGGTGGCGCGGGCCGATTACCGCCAGCGCTACTACGGCTGGCTCGATCCGATCGATACGCGCAACCTGCAGCATGCGGCCACCGCCATCGAGCGGGCCGCCGCCGACGACCAGTCGGGCTGGGAGCTTGCGCTGGCATCGCTGGCAGAGGCCGCCATGCCGCTGGCGCAGCCGGCGCTGCAGCAGTGCCTGACCGCAGCGGCGGCCTACGCGGGCCAGCGGCCGGCGGGCGAGGCGCTGGGCCGGGGCGGCGTGGCGCTGTTCCTGGCGGGGGCCCTGGCCATGCCGTGGCGCGTCCACGGTAAATCCGGACATGCATCGGCGGCCGAATTTGCCGTGCGATGCGAGACGCTGACGGCCTGCCTGGCTGATCTTGATGCGGCGGCGCCTGCCTGGCTGGCCGAACTGGTTCAGTCCGCCGGTGCCCAGGCGCAGCGCACCGAAGCCGTGGCGCAGGTGCGTGCCCAGCTGGACAGCGGTGAATCGTGGCTCGATACCTATGACCGCAATGCGGCACGGGCCGATGCGGGCAACGCGCTCGACGACGCCGCGCAGGCCTTCGGCGCGCTGCTGGCCTCGATCGAACGTATCCATGGCAGTGCCGCGTTGCCAGAGGGCATCGACGACGAGACCGACGCTGCGCTGGCGTCGGTGCGTGCCGTGCTGGCGCGGCTGGGCGTGCTGCGTGAAACGACCGACCACGCCGCGCGTATCGATCAGCTGTCGGATATCGCCGCCGAACTGGGCGCCGTGCACGCCTTCGCCGACCTGCTCGAATTTGGCCGCAAGCAGAACGATGCTGCTGGCGACGATCCGCTCGCGCTGCGCACGCAACGCCAGGATGCCGTGCCGCAAGGCGCGCTGGGCGCGGCGCGCAGTGCCGCGATGGACGCCATCCGTGTGGCGGCCCATGCCGATTCCCCCGAGATCCAGCGGCTGCGGGCCGCGCTGCAGGCGGTGGCCGACCAGGCCGCCATCGACGACGACGCCGCGCTGCGCCGGCAGGCCGCCGAGGCCACCACGCAGCTTCACGCCTGGCTGGCCGGTAGCGAATCGGCGGCCGAACGCATGGTGGTAGCACTGGCCGACCCGTTGCCGGCCGCCGTGGCCCCGGTGACGGCAGCGCCCGCAGCGGCGCCGATGCCGGCCGATGCTGCCGCCATCGACGCCGAACTGCTGGAGATTTTCCTGGCCGAGGCCGAAGAGGTGCTGGGCAATATCGCCACGGACCTGGCGGGCGGCCTGCAAGCCCTGGGCGATACCGACGTGCTGAGCCGCATGCGCCGCGCGTTCCACACGCTCAAGGGGTCAAGCCGGATGGTCGGCCTGAACCGTTACGGCGAAGCCGCCTGGGCTGTCGAGCAGGTGATGAACCTGTGGATCGCCGAGGCGCGCGAGCCGGTGCCCGAACTGCCGGCCCTGCTGCAACAGGCACACGACCTGCTGCGCGAATGGGCGCTGGCCCTGCTGGAAGATCCGTCGACGCTGCGCGAGATCGCGCCGCTGGTAGACGCTGCGCAGGCGCTGCGCGAGCCGGGCGGCATGGCGACAGGCGCAGGCCAGGCCGAGTCGATCGATTCACTGGACGCACTGCTGGCCCAGGCATCCGCGCCTCTGGCATCGGTGCACACGCGGTTGTCGTCCGCCGAGCCTGTGGACCTGTCAGGCGGCATCGATATCACCGAACCGGCCGGAACGGCAGACAGTGCCGGTCAGGCCGACCTGGCAGATCCCGAGCCGGTCGAAGACAACGTGCTGCCGTTCCGCCTGTCGGGCGGGCTGGCGGACGACGACGAGGGCTACAAGGTCATCGGCCCGGTTCGCATCGGCCTGGCGCTCTACAACGTCTATCTGCAGGAAGCCGACGATCTGCTGCGGCAGTTCGCGACGGATCTGTCCGAATGGCGGCACGAGAACCATCCGTGCCCGAGCGAACTGGCACTGCGCGTGGCGCACACGCTGCAGGGCAGCGCGTCGACGGTGGGCCTGGAGCCGGTGCGCGAGATTGCCGAGGCGCTCGAACATCTGCTGTTGCTGCTGGGCCGCCATCCCGTGGTCATGCATCCGGCCGACTTCCGCCTGCTGGACATTGCCGTCGACCGGCTGCGCGCGATGCTGCACCAGTTTGCCGCCGGCATCTGGCCCGATGCCGATGCATCGCTGTGCCGCGACCTGAACGATTTTGGCGAACGCGCGCTGGTGCGTCCGCGCGCGGCGCTGCCGGCGGCCCAGTCCACCGGGCAGGAAGGTTCGGTGTCGCAACTGTTCGGCCAGAACCAGGCCGTGTCGCAGCCGCTGCCCGAGATCGACGCTGACGCGCAGGCCCCGCGGGCGGAACTGCCGCCCGTGAAGCTGACGCCGATCACGTCGCTGCCGCCGGTTTCGGCGCCGGCTGTCCCGGCGCTGATGCCGGTGACCCCGGTGCAGGACGCCGTGGTGATCGCGATGCCAACGGCGCCGCGCCATGAATCGATCGCCGTGGCGCACGTCAGCCCGGATTCTCCCGATACGCCACCCGATGACATCTCGACCGACGCCTCGTCGCTGGACCCGGCGCTGGTCGAGATTTTCCTGGAAGAAGCCCATGGCGCGCTGCCCGATCTCGGCAAGCTGGTGCGCACGTGGGAAGCCTCGCCGGACGATGCGCAGCACGGCGGCCTGATCCTGCGCGGCCTGCATACGCTTAAAGGCAGTGCGCGCATGGCCGGCGCCATGGCGCTGGGGCAGGCGGCCCATGAAATGGAAACGCTGCTGGAAGCCAGCGTGCGCGGCCAGCGCGTGACGCCGGACCTGTTCGGCAAGCTGTATGCCTGGTACGACCGTATCCTGGCGCACGTGGATGCGCTGCAGAACGGCCGCCTGCTGCCGGTGGACGATGCCGATGTGGTCAACGGCCTGGTGGCAGCACCCGCCGGCGCAGCCGCTTCGGCGACGGTGCTGGAAGCATCTGCTCAGGCGGCTGTGCAGGGTGCACCGCAGCACGCGATCGTGCCGGCGGCGCCGCTGATGCCGGCCGCTCCCGCCGCCTTGCCGACCGACGCCGAGCGGCAGCGGGCGCTGGTGCGCGTGCAGGCCCGTGCGCTGGACACGCTGATCAACGACGCCGGCGAAGTCAGCGCCACGCGCGCCCGTCTGGACAGCGAGCTGGAGGCACTGCGCAGCTACCTTGGCGAACTGAACGACAACGTCGCGCGTCTGCGCATGCAGCTGCGCGAGATCGAAATCCAGGCCGAAACGCAGATGGCGTCGCGAATCGCCGATCAGCAGCACAACCAGGAATTCGATCCGCTGGAATTCGACCGCTTCACGCGCTTCCAGGAACTGACGCGCATGATGGCCGAGTCGGTGAACGACGTGGCGACCGTGGAGCAGAACCTGCAGCGCGGCTTTGACCGCGCGTCGGGTGACCTGGCGCAGCAGGCGCGGCTGACGCGGGGCCTGCAGCGCGGCCTGATGCAGGCGCGCATGGTGCAGTTCGATGCGCTGGCCGAACGTCTGTATCGCGTGGCGCGCCAGTCGGCCACCGAGACCGGCAAGGAAGTGCGCCTGCTGATCAAGGGCGGTACCGTGGAAATCGACCGCTCGGTGCTGGACCGCATGGCCGGCCCGATCGAGCATTTGATCCGCAATGCCGTGGTGCATGGCATCGAGCCGGCCGACGCGCGCCGTGCGGCGGGCAAGTCGGCCACCGGCGCGCTGACGCTGGAAGTGCAGCAGGAAGGCAACGAGGTGGTGCTGACGTTCTTCGACGACGGCGGCGGCCTGAACCTGCAGCGCATTCGCGAGCGAGCCGTGGCGCGCCAGCTGATGGCACCCGACGAGGATGCCAGCGAAGCCCGCCTGACCGAAATGATCTTCGCCCCGGGGTTCTCGACCGCCGATGCGGTGTCCGAACTGGCGGGGCGTGGCGTGGGCATGGACGTGGTGCGTGCCGAAACGGTGGCGCTGGGCGGCCGTATCACGCTGTCGACCGAGGCCGGCCGTGGCACCAGCTTCACGGTGCACCTGCCGCTGACCACGGCCATCACGCAGGTGCTGCTGGTGTCGCTGGGCGGGCGCCTGTTCGCCATGCCGAGCGGCATGATCGACCAGGTTCACCAGTTGCGCGAGAAGCCGCTGCTGGAGGCCTACAACGCTGGCCGCTTCACGGCGGCCGGTATCGAGGTGCCGTTCTTCTACTTCGGCGCGCTGCTTGAGGAAACCGCCGCGATGGCGTCGGGCCGCAAGTATTCGCCGGTGGTGGTGGTGCGCTCGGGTGCCGAACGCGTGGCCGTGCATGTGGACGACGTGCTGGGCAACCGCGAAGTGGTGGTGAAGCACATCGGCCCGCACCTGGCGCGCCTGGAAGGCATTGCGGGCGCCACCACGCTGGGCGATGGCGAGATCGTGCTGATCTACAACCCGGTGGTGCTGGCCCAGCGCTGGGAACGCGAGCGTGGCGCCACGTCACCGGCCACGCCGATGCTGGCCGCGCCGCAGCATGGCGGCCAGACCGGTGCGGTGGCCGAATTCATCGACGCTGGTGCGGCAGTGCCTGTGCCGGGGCTGATGACCCAGCCGACCGTGATGGTGGTGGACGATTCGCTGACCGTGCGCAAGGCCAGCCAGCGCCTGCTGACGCGTGCCGGCTACCAGGTGGTGCTGGCCCGTGACGGCGTGGACGCGCTGCGTCAGCTGCAGGAAGTGATGCCCGACGCGATGCTCGTCGACATCGAGATGCCGAACATGGACGGCTTCGACCTGACGCGCAATGTGCGTGCCGATGCCCGCACCAACCACATGCCGCTGGTCATGATCACGTCGCGTACGGCCGAGAAGCATCGCCGCTATGCGGCGGAAATCGGTGTGAACGTGTATCTGGGCAAGCCGTTCAACGAGGACGAACTGCTGCGCACGCTGCAGCAACTGATCGGCGAGAAGGCCGCCGCCACGGCATCGTCCGTGGCGCAGATGCTGGGCGAGGCGTAAGCCGGTTGGTCTCTGGTTGCTTCCCTCTCCCGTTGCCCGGGAAAGGGGAGCAAACACGCGCAGGCCAGCAAACCTTCAATCAATCCGCCTTCCGGCCGATCATCCTTGCCGGCACCGACAGCGTCAGTGCCGCGCCCACCACCATGCAGGCGGCCAGCAGGTACATACCCGAGTCCGTGCTCTGGGTCATGTCCTTGAGCCAGCCCACCGCATAGGGGCTGATAAAGCCCGCCAGGTTGCCCAGCGAATTGATCAGCGCAATGCCGGCGGCGGCGCCCGTGCCGGCCAGGAAGGCCGTCGGCAGGCTCCAGAACAGCGGCAGCGTGGTCAGGATGCCGATGGTGGCCAGCGTCAGCGCCACCATTGCCATCGTGGTATCGCCATGCCATTGCACCGACAGCACCAGGCCCAGCGCGCCAAGCAACGCCGGTATGGCGATATGCCAGCGGCGCTCGCCCCGGCGGTCGGCGCTGTGGGCGAACAGGATCATGCCGATCACGGCGCAGCCATACGGAATGGCGGTGAGCAGGCCCACGTCGAGCGCGCCCTTCACCCCGGTCTGCTTGATGATCGTCGGCAGCCAGAAGCTCACGCCGTACAGGCCCATCACGAAGCTGAAGTAGATCGCGCTCATCAGCCAGACGCGCGGGCTGGACAGCACCTGGCTGACCGGCGGATCTTCCTTGTGCTGGTCCTCGGCCGCGATATTGCGTTCAAGCAGCGCCTTTTCGTCGGCGCTGAGCCACTTGGCATGGGCGATGCGGTCGTCCAGATACAGCAGCACCCAGATACCGACCAGAATCGACGGGATGCCTTCGACCAGGAACATCCACTGCCAGCCGGCCCAGCCGTTGTGGCCGTCGAACGACTGCATGATCCAGCCTGACAACGGGCCGCCGATCACCCCCGATAGCGCGATGGCCGTCATGAAGAACGTGGTGGTGCGCCCGCGGCGGCTGGCCGGATACCAGTAGGTCAGGTACAGGATGATGCCCGGGAAGAAGCCGGCCTCGGCAATACCCAGCAGGAAGCGCAGCACGTAGAACATCGTCGGGGTGGTGACGAACATCATGGCTGCCGAGATCAGGCCCCATGTGATCATGATCCGGGCGATCCAGATTCGCGCGCCCACCTTGTGCAGGATCACGTTGCTCGGCACCTCGAACAGGAAGTAGCCGATAAAGAAGATGCCGGCGCCCAGCCCGTAGATGGTCTCGCTGAACTGCAGGTCGTTGAGCATCTGCAGCTTGGCAAAGCCCACGTTGACGCGGTCCAGGTAGGCCACGACGTAACAGAGCAGCAGGAACGGCACCAGGCGCCACGTAACCTTGCGGTAGGTGGCGTCCTCGAAGCCGGCGTCGCGCGCGCCGGCGTTGACTGCGGTGGTTGTCATCGGTGTCTCCTCATTGGGTCTTGTAGTCGTACGACGTTACCGCGGGATTGGAAAAACGGATCGGTGGGTGACCGGCCGGCTCAGACGCAGCGGCCGCCATCCACCTCGATGCAGGTGCCGGTGATGAAGCTGGCCTCGTCCGATGCCAGGTACAGGCAGGCGTTGGCCACGTCCTGCGGGGTGGACATGCGTCCCATGGGGATGGTCGCCAGGAACCGGGCGCGGTTCTCGGGGGTGTCGGGCACGCCCATGAACTGCTCCAGCAGGCCCGTGGCGCCAATCACCGGGTTCACGCAGTTCACGCGGATATTGTCGGGGCCCAGCTCGGCGGCCATGGCCTTGCTGGCGACGATGACAGCGCCCTTGCTGCCGTTGTACCAGACCAGCCCGGGGCGCGGCCGGATGCCGGCCGTCGAGGCCACGTTGACGAAGTTGCCACCGCCACGCTGGCGGAAGTGCGGGATGAAGTGATGCGCCGACCAGTAGATGCTCTTCACGTTGACCGCATAGACGCGGTCGAACTCTTCCTCGGTGACTTCGAGGATCGGCTTGTTACGGTGGGTGGTGCCGGCGTTGTTGACCACGCAGTGGACGTCGCCGAAGGCGGCCAGCGTGGCGTCGCGCATCGCGGCCACGTCGTCGCCCTGCGAGACGTCGGCACGTACCGCGTCCGCCTTGCCGCCCGCGTCACGAATGGCCGCCGCCACGCGATTGGCGGCGTCGAGGTTCAAGTCGGCCACCATCACGCTGGCGCCTTCCCGCGCGAACGTATGCGAGATGCCTTCGCCAAAGCCCGAGCCGCCGCCCGTCACTACCGCTACCTTGCCAGCCAGTCTGGTCATTGCCTGTCTCCATGGGTGAAGCCCGGCGCGGTCTGTTGCCGCGCTACGGGCGGAACATCGGAATCGTCTGAATCAGTGGAAGGGGCCTTTGTTCTGCAAGGCATTCGCCACCATCATGATGCCCAGCAGGAAGGGCAGGGCCACGTACATGCACCAGTGGACGCGGTCGCCCACGGTGTCGCCCCATTTGCGCTTGAACACCTGCAGGCGGGGCATGCCGGAAGGATTGGTGGCGCGCTTGTGCCGCACATGCCAGGACATCCAGAAAAAGAAGATGGCAAAGGCGACCGAAAGAAAGTTGATGCTACCCATGTTGAATGGCGATGGTTTTCAGAGTGGTGAATCCGTACAGGGCTTCGAAGCCCTTCTCGCGGCCATAGCCCGACTGGCCGGTGCCGCCGAACGGCAGCTCGACGCCGCCGCCGGCGCCATAGTTGTTGATAAAGACCTGACCCGCCCGCAGCTTGCGCGCCAACCGCATCTGGCGTCCGCCGTCGCGCGTCCAGACGCCGGCCACCAGGCCGTACGCGGTACCGTTGGCAAGGCGGATGGCCTCGTCCTCGGTGTCGAACGGCATGGCGGCCAGCAGCGGCCCGAAGACTTCCTCCTGGGCCAGCCGATGCGTGGCGGGCACATCGCGGAACAGCATCGGCACCTGGTAGTAGCCTGACTCCGGCGCCTCGCCCACGATCTGGCCCTGGGCCATCACGGCGATGCCGGCGTGCTGCGCATCGGACACGAAGTCCCACACGCGCTGCTGCTGCTTGCGGCTGATCAGCGGGCCGCATTCCAGATCGAGTTCCGACGGGCCCACGCGCAGCGCCTCGAACACGCCTGACAGGCGGTCGAGCAGGGTTTCGTAGACGGGCCGCTCCACCAGCAGGCGGCTGCCCGCCGAGCAGGTCTGCCCCGCATTCTGCACGATGCCGTTGACCACCACGGGCAACAGCGCATCGAGATCGGCATCGGCAAACACCACCTGCGGCGACTTGCCGCCCAGTTCCAGTGTCACAGGCACGTGATTCTCGGACGCCAGCTGCGACACAAGCTTGCCGGTCTGTGGCGACCCCGTGAACGAGATATGGTTGATGCCCGGATGGCGGGCCAGCGCGGCCCCGGCTTCGTGGCCGTAGCCGGTGACGATGTTCAGCGCGCCTTCGGGCAGCCCCGCTTCGGCCGCCAGTTCGGCCACGCGCAGGATCGACAGGCAGGCGTCCTCGGCCGGCTTGACCACGCAGGCGTTGCCAGTGGCAAGCGCAGCACCCACGCTGCGGCCGAAGATCTGCAGCGGGTAGTTCCACGGGACGATATGGCCGGTCACGCCATGCGGTTCACGCACGGTGAGTACCGTGTACCCGGTGGTGTAGGGGATGGTCTCGCCGTGCAGCTTGTCGGCCGCGCCGGCGTAGAACTCGAAATAGCGGGCCACGGCGCGGGCGTCGGCACGGGCCTGGCGCAGCGGCTTGCCGGTGTCGCGCGCTTCCAGCGCGGCCAGTTCGTCTTCGTGCTCGATCAGCTTGAGCGCCAGGCGGTTCAGCAGGCGCACACGATCGGCCGGGTTCATCGCACCCCATTCGCCTTCGAAGGCCTGGCGGGCGGCGCGGACGGCCACGCTGATATCGGTGGCATTGCCGCGCGCGATCTCGGCGAACGGCTCGCCATTGGACGGGTCGAACACCTTGATGCGCAGGCCGGAATCGGGGGCGATCAGGCGATTGGCGACGAAATGCTGGGCATGCATGCAGGTCTCCACGGCTCCGGTTATGGAGCAAATGCTGAAATCGGGAATGCCGCATTATCGCGCACCGCGCCGGGCGCGCAAGGCATTAACCGCCACATGGCGCGATGGCGGTTGTCAGGCTGCGGTCAGGGCCGACCCGCTATAATGCCGCCCATCCCATTCCACAGGTATTCGGAGAACTCGCATGAGCTTCAACCTCGTCTCCCCGGGCAAGGACCTTCCCAACGATTTCAACGTCATCATCGAGATCTCCGCCCAGAGCGATCCGGTGAAGTACGAGGCCGACAAGGAAACCGGCCTGTTGTTCGTGGACCGTTTCATCGGCACGGGCATGCGCTACCCGGCCAACTACGGCTTCATCCCGCAAACGCTGTCGGGCGACGGCGACCCGGTGGACGTGCTGGTGCTGACCCCGTTCCCGATCCTGGCCGGCGCCGTCGTGCGCTGCCGCGCCCTGGGCATGCTGAAGATGACCGACGAGTCGGGCGTGGACGCCAAGCTCGTGGCCGTGCCGGTGGACAAGCTGAGCCCCGCCACCGCCCACATCAAGGGCCTGTCGGACGTGGCGCAAAATACGCTCGACCAGATCAAGCACTTCTTTGAGAACTACAAGGCACTCGAAGCAGGCAAGTGGGTCAAGGTCGAAGGCTGGGCTGGCATCGAGGAAGCCCACAAGGAAATCACCGACGGCGTGGCGAACTTCAAGAAGTAATCGCACCGCTGCTTTGGGCAAGGAAAACCCCGCCGGCCGGCGGGGTTTTTTGTTGGCGGTGTGATCGGCGGCAAGGCCGGGGGCGGGCGCTGGCGCTAAGCTTTCGGCCATTCCCCACAAGCAATGGAGTATCGATGCCTGTTCAGCAAGGCATGGCGACCGCGCCTGACGCGGCCGCATTCGCCCGCTATGACGCGGTGGCTATCGCGTTCCACTGGCTGATGTTCGTGCTGGTGGCAGTGGCGTACGCCGCGATCGAGCTGCGCGGCTTTACCGACAAGGGCACCACCGCGCGCATGGTTGCCATGGAAGTGCACAAGTGGTCGGGCGCGCTGGTGCTGGCGCTGACCGTGCCGCGCCTGCTCTGGCGGGCGGTGCGCGGAGCGCCGGCGTCCGAGCCTTATCCGTGGCTGGCCCGGCTGGCCGGCGCGGCCATGCATGTCCTGCTGTACCTGTTCCTGCTGGCGCAGCCCATTCTTGGCATCCTGATGATGAATGCCGGCGGCCGGGAACTGATGGTGCCGGGCCTGGGCGTCGGCCTGCCGCCGCTGATCGCGCCCGATGCGGCGCTCAAGGACGTGCTGGGCGAGATTCACGAGACGCTCGGCAATGCCTTTTATCTGGTGATCGGCCTGCACGCGATGGCCGCACTGTTCCACCACTACATGCTGAGCGACAACACGCTGCGGCGGATGCTGCCGCGCCGGTAGCCCGGTAGCCCGCCAGGCGGGTAGGGCGTACGCGGCTGCGCTTCAGTCGCCGCCGCCAGCGGGCCGCGCGAACGGGTTGCGGTCGTTCAGCTCGTCCAGATAGGCGTCCATGCCCTGGCGTTCGCGCTCCAGGAAGCGCTCCACGGCATCGGCAAAGGACGGATGGGCCAGCCAGTGCGCCGAACGTGTTGCCACGGGCAGGAAGCCGCGCGCCATCTTGTGCTCGCCCTGCGCGCCACCTTCGAACGTGCCGATGCCCTCGGCGATGCAGAATTCCAGCGGCTGGTAATAGGCCGTTTCGAAATGCAGGCACGGGTGGTGCTCCAGCGCGCCCCAGTAGCGCCCGTACAGCGTACTTACCGCCGGGTCGGCATCGTAGACCAGCAGCGAACTGGCGATGTCGGTGCCGTCGCGCGTGGCAATCACGAGCAGCAGGTTCTCCGGCATCGCCTCGCCGATGCGCCGGAAGAAGTCCAGGTTCAGGTAGGGCGTGGAATGATGCTCGCGGTAGGTCTGGCGGTAGCAGCGGTTGAAGAACTTCCAGGCCGCGTCGTCGATGTCCGCGCCACGCAACTGGCGGAACGTGATGCCGGCCTCGGCCACCCGGCGGCGTTCGGCGCGGATGTTCTTGCGCTTCTTCTGCGACAACGTTGCCAGGAAGGCGTCGAAGTCGGCGTAGCCGGGATTGGTCCAGTGGAACTGCACGCCGTGGCGCATCATCATGCCCGCCTCCTGCATCAGGTCGGCCTCATGGTCCGACGGAAACAGGACATGCAGCGACGAGAGCTGGCTTTCCTCGGCCAGCGCCAGCGCGAACCGCAGCAGCACCATGCGCGAAAGATCGTCCTCGGCCAGCAGCCGCGCGCCGCGCACCGGCGTGAACGGCACCGCCGCCAGCCACTTGGGGTAGTAGTCGAGGCCGTGCTGCCGATAGGCGTCGGCCCAGGCCCAGTCGAACACGTATTCGCCATACGAGTGCGACTTGGCATAGAGCGGCATGGCCGCCGCCAGCCGGTCGCGGCCCGGGCCCTTGCCGTCGGGTACCCAGAGCGTCAGGAAGCGGGGCGACCAGCCGGTGTCGTCGGTGGCGCTGCCGCTGGCGTGCATGGCGTGCAGGAAGGCGTGGCGCAGGAACGGCGTGGGTTCGGCCTGTGCGGCCAGCAGCGCGTCCCAGTCGGCGGCGTCGATCTCGGCAAGGTCCGGCAGGATTTCCGTGCGGTAGTTGGGGCGCGAATCACTCATGGACGGGTTGGCGTGGGTGCCGGGCGAGTCTACCGGAATTGAAATTGTGCTGCAGGCGCCGTCAGCGTGACGCGGACGCCGGGCTGCCGCAGGGCGTCGTAGAATGCGCATATCCGTTTTCCGATGTCCACTCCCCCGACATTCCTTCCCGGTACGGGTCCAGACATGACGCACCCTTTCTACAACCTCTATTCCCACGGCTTTGCGCGCGTGGCCGTTGGCGTGCCCGAGTGCCGCGTGGCCGATCCCGCGTACAACGCCGAACAGACCATCGCCCTGGCCCGCCAGGCCGCCGACGGCGGCGCGGTGCTGGTGGCATTTCCCGAGCTTGGCCTGCCGGCCTACACCTGCGACGACCTGTTCCATCAGCGCGCGCTGCTGCGCGAATGCGAACTGGCGCTGCAGTCGATCGTCGAGGCATCGGCCGGCATTCGTGCCGCCATGATCGTCGGCATGCCGGTGCTGGTGGAGCACCAGCTGTTCAATTGTGCCGTGGTGGTGGCCAACGGCGTGGTGCAGGGCGTGGTGCCCAAGACCTACCTGCCGAACTACTGGGAGTTCTACGAGGCCCGCCAGTTCAGCAGCGCCGATTGCGCCGCCGTCGACACGGTGTCGCTGCTGGGCGCCGAAGTGCCGTTCGGGGCGAACCTGCTGTTCGAGATCGAGAACATCCCGTTCTTCCGCTTCCACGCCGAGATCTGCGAAGACGTCTGGGTGCCGATCCCGCCGTCGTCGTTCGCGGCGCTGGCTGGTGCCACCGTGCTGGTGAACCTGTCGGCGTCGAATATCGTGGTCGGCAAGTCGGGCTATCGCCATCAGCTGGTGTCGCAGCAGTCGGCGCGCTGCCTGGCGGCCTACCTCTACACGTCGGCCGGCAAGGGCGAGTCGACCACCGACCTGGCCTGGGACGGTCAGGCGCTGATCTACGAGAACGGCGAACTGCTGGGCGAATCGGAGCGTTTTGCCGATACGTCGCACCTGCTCTTCGCCGATATCGACCTGGAGCGCCTGTCGCGCGAGCGCATGCACCAGACGTCGTTCGGGCAATCGGTGCGCCGGCACAAGGACGAGGTCGAGAAGTTCGATGTGGTGGCCTTCCAGATGGATTTGCCCACCGCGCAGGCGCTGCCGCTGGAGCGCAAGGTCGAGCGCTTCCCGTACGTGCCGGCCGATCCGCGCCGCCGCGACGAGCGCTGCATGGAGGTCTACAACATCCAGGTGCAGGCGCTGGTGCAGCGGCTGTCGTCGAGCCGCATCCAGAAGGTGGTGATCGGGGTGTCGGGCGGGCTCGACTCCACCCACGCGCTGCTGGTCTGCGCCAAGGCCATGGACCGCCTGGGCCTGCCGCGCGCCAATATCCTGGCCTATACGATGCCGGGCTTCGCCACCAGCGACCGCACGCTGAAGCAGGCGCGCGAACTGATGCAGGCCGTGGGCTGCACGGCGCGCGAGATCGATATCCGGCCGAGCTGCCTGGCCATGCTGAAGGATCTGGATCACCCGTATGCGCGGGGCGAGCCGGTCTATGACGTCACGTTCGAGAACGTGCAGGCCGGCGAGCGCACCAACCACCTGTTCCGGCTGGCAAATCACAACGGCGCCATTGTGATCGGCACCGGCGATCTCAGCGAACTGGCGTTGGGCTGGTGTACCTACGGCGTGGGTGACCATATGTCCCACTACAACGTCAACGCCAGCGTGCCCAAGACGCTGATCAGCCACCTGGTGCGCTGGGTGGCAGAAACCAGCCAGATCGGCAAGGGCGGCGAAGACGTGCTGCTGGCGGTGCTGGACACCGATATCAGCCCCGAACTGGTGCCCAGCGGCCCCGCCGCCAACGGGCAGGACGAGGCGCCCGGGCAGAAGACCGAACAGATCATCGGGCCCTACGAGCTTCAGGATTTCAACCTGTACTACACGCTGCGCTATGGATATTCGCCGTCCAAGGTGGCGTTCCTGGCGCTGCATGCCTGGGGCGACGTGGCGCGCGGCAACTGGCCGAACGGCCCGCATGTGGCCCGCAACAGCTATCAACTGCCTGAAATCAAGCGCATCCTCGGGATTTTCGTCGACCGGTTCTTCCGGACCAGCCAATTCAAGCGGTCGTGCATCCCGAACGCGCCCAAGGTGGGCTCGGGCGGGTCGTTGTCGCCGCGTGGCGACTGGCGGGCACCCAGCGACGGCGAATCGGCCGTCTGGGTGCGCGATCTGGCCCGGATTCCGGACCAGGCGGGCTGATTGTCATGCCGTCTGGCACGCCGATTGCGGGCAATGTGGGTACGCCCGCAATCGGCGTGTGGTGTTTCGGGCTAGAATCTGACATCTTCCGACACCTTTAGAGACAGAGGCCAGCCATGAAGCAGATTACCGCCATCATCAAACCGTTCAAGCTCGACGAAGTGCGCGAAGCACTGGCCGACGTGGGCGTGACCGGTCTGACGGTGACCGAGGTAAAGGGGTTTGGCCGCCAGAAAGGTCATACCGAGCTGTACCGCGGCGCCGAGTATGTGGTCGACTTCCTGCCGAAGATCAAGATCGAGGTGGTGGTGGCCGAGAACCAGCTGGACACCGTGCTCGACGCCATCGTCAAGGCCGCCCACACGGGCAAGATCGGCGACGGCAAGATCTTCGTGACCGAAATCGAGCGCGTGATCCGCATTCGTACCGGCGAGCAGGACGAAGCGGCGGTCTGAGCAAACGCTTGACACTTGCGTCAGGATGGATGGAAAGCCGGCCTCATGGCCGGCTTTCTTTTTGGCTGCTCGCGGGTGATTTGCTCCGCTCTCCCGCGTGTTCAGACCGGACACATGGGTGACAGGTATGCGAGGACATGGTTGACACTTCCGGACGGACCCACTTGGACGCGATTGGCGGTGGTGGCCTTCAACTTGGCAGCTTCCACGCGAACCGGACGGACAGCAGCCGCATGCCGATCGTCACCAGCGCGCCGGACAGCAGGGCCACTTCCTGGTCTGCGCGCAGCCACGTGAGCCCCACGTAGACCCAGCAGCCCACGAACGAACAGGTGGCATAGGGCGAGCGGTCGCGCAGGATCATCGGCACTTCATTGCACAGCACGTCGCGCAGCACGCCGCCAAATACGGCGGAGATGATGCCCATCATGACTGCCACGGTCGGGGTCATCTGCGCCACCAGCGCCAGCGACGTGCCCGTGACCGAGAACAGCCCAAGGCCAATGGCATCGGCCACCAGCATCGCGCGGTCCGACGCCACGGTGCTCACCATCCGGAACACCATCGCCGCGCCGATCGACATCGCAAAGATCAGCAGCACGTAGTATTCGTGCTCGACCCAGTAGAACGGCCGGCGGTCCAGCAGCACGTCGCGCACGGTGCCGCCGCCAAAGGCCGTGGCGAAGGCGACGATGAACGTGCCCACGGCGTCCAGCCGTTGCTTGCGGGCATCCACCACGCCCGATACGGCGAATGCCAGTACCCCGGTGATCTCCATGACGTGGAGGATCAGGGGCAGCCGCCCCATCAGCAGATCGAACGGCAGGTGCATAGGTGGCGTCAGGGTTTGGGCTGGCGCAGCAGGACCATCAGGGCACCCGCGCCGCCTTGCGACTCGCGGGCCTGGACGAAAGCGATCACTTCTTCCTTCTGCACCAGCCAGCTGCGGACCTTGCCCTTGAGCACGGGCAGCTTGTCCGGCGAGCCGATGCCCTTGCCGTGGATCACCCGCACGCAGCGCACGCCATTGCGCACCGAACGGCGCAGGAAATTGGCCAGCGCCTCGCGGGCTTCGTCGCTGCGCAGGCCGTGCAGGTCCACCTTGTCTTGCGGCACCCACTCGCCACGGCGCAGTTTCTTGATCACATCCTCGCCAATGCCGGGGCGGCGGAACGACATGGTCTCGTCGATATCGAGCAGGTTCTCGACGTCGAATTCATCGGACAGCGACGCTTCAAGCACCGCCTTGTCGTTGAGCTGGGTTTGTACCGGAATGGGGGCGGGAGCCTTGGCGGCGTGCTGCACACGGTTGCGGTCGCGCAGGGAACTGACCGAGCCGATACTGGACCGGAAGACATTGGCCTCTTCCTCGGCACGCCTGGCGGCGGCTTCGGCAGCCTTGCGCTCGGCTTCGCGGCGCTCGGCATCGGCCTTGAGATCGTCACGTACCGCGGCCAGATCGTGCAGGCCGAATCGCTTGGGAGGGGTTTTGGCGCCTTGCGACATAGCAGAAGTTTCTGAAAGCTCGGCACCGATTATAAGGAAAACGGGGACGGCCGCTGCAAGGCGGGCGTCCCCGTGGGGTTCGCGCCGGGGCCGGCCAGCGGCCGCCCGGCGGGAAATTACTTCAGGGCTTCGACGTAGCGCTGGGCATCCAGCGCGGCCATGCAGCCCGTGCCGGCGCTGGTGATGGCCTGGCGGTAGACGTGATCCTGCACGTCACCGGCCGCGAACACGCCCGGGATGCTGGTGGCCGTGGCGTCGCCCGACAGGCCGCTCTTGGTCACGATATAACCGTTGTTCATCTCCAGCTGGCCGACGAACAGGTCGGTGTTCGGCTTGTGGCCGATTGCCACGAACAGGCCCGAAAGCTTGAGATCCTCGGTCTTCGTCGTGTCCTTGGTGCTGCGGATGCGCAGGCCGGTCACGCCCGACTGGTCGCCCAGCACCTCGTCCAGCGTATGGTCGTAGCGCAGTTCGACGCGGCCTTCCTTGACGCGCTGGAGCAGGCGGTCCACCAGGATCGGCTCGGCGCGGAACTTGTCGCGGCGGTGGATCACGGTAACCTTGCTGGCGATATGCGACAGGTAGAGCGCTTCTTCCACAGCCGTATTGCCGCCGCCGATCACGGCCACTTCCTGGTTCTTGTAGAAGAATCCGTCGCAGGTGGCGCAGGCGGACACGCCGCGGCCCATGAAGCTTTCTTCCGACGGCAGGCCCAGGTACTGTGCCGAGGCGCCCGTGGCGATGATCAGCGCGTCGCAGGTGTACTCGCCGGCGTCGCCGATCAGGCGGATCGGCTTTTCGGTCAGATTGGCCGTGTGGATGTGATCGAAAATGATTTCGGTGTTGAAACGCTCGGCATGCGCCAGGAAACGCTGCATCAAGTCCGGGCCCTGGACGCCGTTAGCGTCAGCGGGCCAGTTTTCCACGTCGGTGGTGGTCATCAGCTGGCCGCCCTGGGCCAGGCCGGTGATCAGCACCGGGTTCAGGTTGGCGCGGGCCGCGTAGACGGCGGCGGTGTAGCCGGCCGGGCCGGACCCGAGAATCAGCACTTTTGCGTGTTTTGCGGACATGATGCGTTCCTGTAGACAGCAAGTGAGCCGGTGCGGCATTCGCCCCGGTGTCACTCGAAACCGCCATTATATGTGGCGCGGCGTTTGCCGACTGTTGCAAATTCCAATGAAGGCGATAGGGTCAGGCAAGGTTAAAATGGCCGCCATCGTCCACTTCGCACGATTGAACAGACCCTGACGCATGGCTCGCGCTACCACGACTACCCGGACCGACCCGTCGGCACTTCCATCGCGCATCGGCAAGCTGCTTGGCGAGGTGCGCTGGTTCCTGCTGCTTGCCGTGACGCTTGGCTTCCTGTGCGTGCTGGCCAGCTACAGCAAGGCCGATCCCGGCTGGTCGCATGCCAGCCAGGTGTCCGATATCCGCAACCTTGGCGGCCGTGTGGGCGCCTGGGTGGCCGACATCCTCTTTTTCATCTTTGGCTTTTCGGCCTACTGGTGGAGCGTGCTGCTGATCCGCCGCTGCTGGCGCGGCTGGCGCGTGCTGACGGCCGAACTGCCCGAGCGCGTGCCCGACCCCCAGCACAGCACGGCCATCAGCTGGATCGGCTTTGCGCTGACGCTGGTGTCCAGCATGGGCCTGGAGGCCATCCGCATGTACCCGCTGCGTTCGGCCCTGCCGCGCGCGCCGGGCGGCGTGCTGGGCGACCTGCTCGGCGGCTGGCTGCAGCTGGCGCTGGGCTTTTCGGGCGCCACGCTGCTGCTGCTGCTGATGTTTGCCATCGGCCTGTCGCTGTTCTTCCATTTCTCGTGGCTGTCGGTGGCCGAGCACGTAGGCGGCTTTGTCGAGACGCTGTTCATGGGCTTCAAGGCCCGCCGCGAGAAGAAGCAGGACCGCATCATCGGCGCGGCTGCCAAGGTGGAGCGCACCGAAACCGTGGAAGTGCAGCGCGTGAAGCAGGAAGAGGCCGCCCCGGTGCAGATCGTGCGTCCGCAGGCCGTGCCCAAGCACGAGCGCGTGGAGCGCGAGAAGCAGCAGCCGCTGTTTGCCGATATCCAGGATACGGACCTGCCGCCGCTGTCGCTGCTGGACGCCGTGCCGGCCCACCAGGAAACCGTCAGCGCGGAGACGCTGGAGTACACGTCCCGCCTGATCGAGAAGAAGCTCAAGGACTTTGGTGTCGAGGTCAAGGTGGTGGCCGCCTATCCGGGCCCGGTGATCACCCGCTACGAGATCGAGCCTGCCACGGGCGTGAAGGGCAGCCAGGTGGTGAACCTGGCGCGTGACCTGGCGCGCAGCCTGTCGCTGGTGTCGATCCGCGTGGTCGAGACGATTCCGGGCAAGAACTACATGGGCCTGGAACTGCCGAATCCGAAGCGCCAGACCGTGCGGCTGGGCGAGATCCTGGGCTCGCAGGTCTACAACGAGAGCGCGTCCAGCCTGACCATGGCGCTGGGCAAGGACATCGCCGGCAAGCCGATGGTGGCCGACCTGGCCAAGATGCCGCATTGCATGGTGGCCGGCACCACGGGCTCGGGCAAGTCGGTGGGCATCAACGCGATGATCCTGTCGCTGCTCTACAAGGCCCGCGCCGACCAGGTGCGCCTGATCCTGATCGACCCGAAGATGCTCGAAATGAGCGTCTACGAAGGCATTCCGCACCTGCTGTGCCCGGTGGTGACCGACATGCGCCAGGCCGGCAATGCGCTGAACTGGGCGGTGGGCGAGATGGAACGCCGCTACAAGCTCATGAGCAAGCTGGGCGTGCGCAACCTGGCCGGCTACAACAAGAAGATCGACGAGGCCGCGGCGAAGGAAGAAAAGATCCCGAATCCGTTCAGCCTGACGCCGGACGCCCCGGAACCGCTGGAAAAGCTGCCGACGATCGTCATCGTCATCGACGAACTGGCCGACCTGATGATGGTGGTGGGCAAGAAGGTCGAGGAACTGATCGCCCGCATCGCGCAGAAGGCCCGTGCCGCGGGCCTGCACCTGGTGCTGGCGACGCAGCGGCCGTCGGTGGACGTGATCACCGGCCTGATCAAGGCCAACGTGCCGACGCGTATCGCGTTCCAGGTCAGCAGCAAGATCGATTCGCGCACCATTCTTGACCAGCAGGGCGCCGAGGCGCTGCTGGGCATGGGCGACATGCTCTACCTGGCGCCGGGTACCGGTATGCCGGTGCGGGTTCACGGCGCGTTCGTGTCCGATGATGAAGTCCACCGCGTGGTCGACAAGCTCAAGGAGGGCGGCGAGGCCAACTATATCGAGGGTATCCTCGAAGGCGGGCTGGTCGATGGCGATGGCGCCGGCGACAGCCTTGGCGGTGGCGCCGGGATTGGCAGCGGTGGCGGCGAGGCCGATCCGCTCTACGACCAGGCCGTGGAAGTGGTCATCAAGAACCGCCGGGCGTCGATTTCGCTGGTGCAGCGGCACCTGCGCATCGGCTACAACCGCGCGGCGCGGCTGCTGGAAGACATGGAAAAGGCCGGCCTGGTCTCGGCCATGTCCGGCAACGGCAACCGGGACATCCTGGTCCCGGCCGGCAGCAGCGCCACGGCCGAAGACTGACGCCGCGCCTCTCCGCACAGGCTGAAGTGACGGGTAATATACCGTTACGCCCGTCACAGCCTGTCGCGGAATTGGCGATACGCGGCGTGCTCTAATCGGACATCAGCCAAATCGTAAGGAACGACTCCATGCGACATCGCATTCTCGCGCCGCTGTGCGCGACGCTGGCGCTGCTGGCCGCCGTGCCCGCTGCACATGCCGCTGCCACCGACCAGCTGCAGACCTTCGTGACCAGCGTGAAGACCGCCCGGGGCGAGTTCACGCAGAAGCAGATCAAGGGGCAGGGCGCTGATGCCAAGGTGGCCGGAATGTCGAGCGGGACCTTCGCGTTCTCGCGGCCCGGCAAGTTCACCTGGCGCTATACCAAGCCGTATGACCAGCTGCTGCAGGCCGACGGACAGACGCTCTATATCTACGACAAGGATCTGAACCAGGTCACCGAGCGCAAGCTCGATAACGCGTTGGGTTCCAGCCCGGCCGCCATCCTGTTCGGCAGCAACGACCTGTCGAAGAACTTCGACGTGAAGAACGGCGCCACGCGCGATGGCGTGGAGTGGCTGGAGCTGACGCCGAAGTCGAAGGACACGCAGTTCGAGCGCATCGGCATCGGCTTCAAGAGCGGCAATCTCGAAGCGATGGAGCTGCGCGACGCGTTTGGCAATACCACGATGCTGACGTTCACGGGCATGCAGAAGAACCCGTCGCTGCCGGCGGATACCTTCCGCTTCACCGTGCCGAAGGGTGCCGACGTGATGAAGCAATAAGGCGCGAGCCCGAGAAGCCCGCCCGCCAGACAGAGCCAGACAGACGCCATAGGACAGACATGAAAGACGCCCCCGCCTTCCCCCGACTGCCGAGCCTGCGCCCGGTATCCCGCCTGGCCGCTCCTGGCGGCGCGCTGGCCGCCGCGCTGGTCCTGTCCGCCTGCGCGCACAGCCAGGCCAGCAAGTTCGATGTCGATGCCTTCCTGCGCGGCTCGGACACGGCGCTGCCGGAGGTGCTGGGCAATACCGATTTCCTGAAAGCCACGCGCATCGCGCAGAACGAGTGCGCCGCGCTGCTGCAGTCGCCGCACAACGGCGTGCTGGAAGACCTGCCCGCCAGCAACACCACGCGCGGGCCGGCATGGGTGCTGCATCCCGCCGGTACCACTGACAAGGTCTGGCTGATTGTCGGGCAGGCCAATGGCGAGCGCAGCTGCCACGGCCCGTTGCCCGCGGACGCCATGAAGACCCTGACCGAGCGGGCCAAGGGCTGAGTCACGCCCCGCAGCGCCGGCCCGGCGGCACGGCGTGCGTGGGGATTGGCGGCTGCCTACGCCGCCAGTGACTCGCGTGCGTAGCGCTGGCGCGGCTTGGGCAGCGCCTGCAATTGCTCGCGCCGGATGCGGATCGATTCCGCATCGCCACGCTTGACGGCGGCGCGCAGCCTCAGCACTGCCTTCTTGTACTGCTTCTTCTTGCGCATGCGGGTGGTGATGGCCATGGCAGTGGTGTCCTCCTGATCCTGACGTCCTGACAAGCCAGCGCGGTCGCGCTGGCTGCCAGCCATGGTACGGCCGGGCCGCCCTGGTCATGCCGGAATTCAAAAGAATTCAGATCGCCCCCCGAGCATGCTCATTGCTGCGCTGCGCAATGGCATCGCTGCCGAGTCCATCAGGGCAGGTATCAAAGCAGGAAGCGGCGGTTGTCGTTTTCGTCGTAGCGCGGCTCCACCTTCCGGAATTTGAGCTTGGTACTGCTCTTGAGCTTGCGGCCGGCCAGCTTGCGCTGCAACTGGCGGTGCACGGCGCGGATATGGCCGACCGAGTCCTGGGCATACGGCTTGCCGTCGGTGGCACCGGCCAGGCCGCCGCCGGCAGCCAGCGCCTCGTTGTGAGCGGCCGCTGACCGCGCGATCAGCACATCCAGATACTGGCGGGCGCGCACGGCAGCGTGCAGCATGCCGTCGGTGGGGGTCTGCTTGGCGCGCACGGCGTCCTGCGGCAGTTTTACATTGGCGGCGATGCGGCGCAGCGACGCGCGCACTTCGGCGCCGTCCATGTCGGCTTCCTGGACGATCCAGACTGCGTCGTGGCGGATCCAGCCTTCCGTGTCGATCATCCGGCGCAACAGCGCCGGCTGCAGCAGGCGGCCCCCGTAGCGGCGGGTGCGGCGGATGGCGGCAAGGCCGATGCGGCGCACGTGCGGATTTTCATGCTCGAACAGGTCGGTGATGACCTGGTCGGCCTCTTCCTGCGATTCGATCAGTTCGGCAAACTGCCCGGCCAGCGAGATTTCTTCCACGCCATTGAGCTTGTTCTTGCTCGCCAGCCGGTTCAGCTTGAACATCAGCATGCGGTATCGCAGCATACAAATCCCCGAAATTCGCAAACAGTGAGTGGTTCTGAAGTGAGCCGCCGGTCGTTATGCCGGCGTCGACCTTCCCGCGTGCATGAAACGCGGGCCATTGGATGTTATCGGCGGAATCGGAGCCGACTTTAGGGGCGTGCGCAGAAATATCGGCCCGGCGCCGATCGTCTACACTGTGGCGTTCCGTGCCGCCTGTGGCGGCGCTACCACACGACAAAGGCTCCAGTACCGTGGCGGATTCGCTGTTCTCCGACCCTCCTGAACGTTCCCGACAACCGCTGGCCGAGCGGCTGCGCCCGCGCAATATCGACGAGGTCATCGGCCAGCAGCACCTGCTGGGTGCGGGCCGCCCGCTGCGCGTGGCCTTTGCATCGGGCGAACCGCATTCGATGATCCTGTGGGGGCCGCCCGGCGTTGGCAAGACCACGCTGGCACGGCTGATGGCCGACGCGTTCGACGCGGAATTCATCGCGCTGTCGGCCGTGCTGTCGGGCGTCAAGGACATCCGCGAGGCGGTGGAGCGCGCCGAGCAGTACCGCGCCCACGGGCGCCGCACGCTGGTGTTCGTGGACGAGGTGCATCGCTTCAACAAGAGCCAGCAGGACGCCTTCCTGCCGCATGTGGAAAGCGGGCTGTTCGTGTTTATCGGCGCCACCACCGAGAACCCGTCGTTCGAGGTCAATGGCGCGTTGCTGTCGCGGGCGGCGGTCTATGTGCTCAAGAGTCTGGACGAGGCCGATCTGAAGCAGCTGGTGAAGCGCGCCAGCGACGAACTGGGCGGCGTGCAGTGGGACGACGAGGCCATGGGCCTGATAGTCGGGTCGGCCGATGGCGACGGGCGCAAGCTGCTCAATAACGTGGAAATCGTGGTGCGCGCCGCGCGCAATGCCGGGGTCCAGACCATCGACACGGCCCTGCTGGGCAGCGCGCTGTCCGACAACCTGCGCCGCTTCGACAAGGGCGGGGACGCGTACTACGACCAGATCAGCGCGTTGCACAAGTCGGTGCGCGGCTCCGACCCGGATGGCGCGCTGTACTGGTTCTGCCGCATGATCGATGGCGGCGCCGATCCGCGCTACCTGGCGCGCCGCATCGTGCGGATGGCGTGGGAAGACATCGGCCTGGCCGATCCGCGCGCGGCCCGCATCACGCTGGACGCCTCGGAAACCTATGAGCGGCTGGGTTCGCCCGAGGGCGAGCTGGCGCTGGCCCAGGCGCTGATCTACCTGGCCGTGGCGCCCAAGTCGAATGCGGGCTACAACGCCTACAACGCGGCGCGTGCCTTTGTCTCGAAGGACAAGTCGCGCCCGGTGCCGGTCCACCTGCGCAACGCGCCGACCAAGCTGATGAAGGAACTGGGCTACGGCCACGCGTACCGCTATGCGCACGACGAGCCGGAAGCCTATGCGGCCGGCGAGCACTACCTGCCCGACGACCTGCGGCGCCAGGACTGGTACCAGCCCACGCCGCGCGGCCTGGAGGGCAAGATTGGCGACAAGCTGCGCCATCTGCGCGACCTGGACGCCGCCTGGCATCGGGACAACCGGGGCAGGCCGGAAGACGGCGGCAAGGACGGAAAGTAAGGCCGGAAGCCCGGCGGCAAGGTGGCCGCGCACGCGCCACGGGCAGAATGCGGCGCCGAATGCCCGAAAAGCATGGGAAATCGGGTCAGATTCGCTGCTGTGCGGTCTTGCCGGTGCAGTAAAATGTCGCGTTCGCCGGCATGTCGCCGGCACTGCACACCGATTGCAACATGCTCGACATCCAGCTTTTCCGCAAAGACATTGACGCCGTGGCCCAGCGCCTGGCCACGCGCGGCTACCAACTTGACGTGGCCACGTTCCAGGCCCTGGAGGCCGAACGCAAGCAGCTGCAGACCCAGACCGAGGACCTGCAGGCCCGCCGCAACGCGCTGTCCAAGCAGATCGGCATGCTCAAGGGCAAGGGCGAGGACGCCTCGGCCCCGATGGCCGAAGTGGCCGGCATTGGCGACACGCTGAAGGCGTCGGCCGAGCGCCTGGCCCAGATCCAGAGCCAGCTCAACGACGCGATGATGTCGATCCCGAACCTGCCGCACGACAGCGTGCCGCTGGGCAAGGACGAGACCCAGAACGTGGAAGTGCGCCGCGTCGGCACGCCCCGCACGTTCGACTTCGAGGTGAAGGACCACGTCGACGTGGGCGCCCGCCTGGGCCTGGACTTCGAGACCGCCTCGAAGGTGACCGGATCCCGCTTCTCGTTCCTGCGCGGCGGCGTGGCGCGCATGCATCGCGCGCTGGTGCAGCTGATGGTGGATACCCACACGCTGGAACACGGCTACACCGAGATGTACGTGCCGTACATCGTCAATGCCGCGTCGATGCGTGGCACCGGCCAGCTGCCGAAGTTCGAGGACGACCTGTTCAAGGTGCCGCGCAAGGTTGGCGGCGACGACGGCCAGGACACGATCGAGAATTTCTACCTGATCCCGACCGCCGAAGTGCCGCTGACCAACATCGTGCGCGATGCGATTGTCGCGGCCGAGAAGCTGCCGATGCGCTTCGTGGCCCATACGCCGTGCTTCCGCTCGGAAGCCGGTTCGTACGGCAAGGACACGCGCGGCATGATCCGCCAGCACCAGTTCGACAAGGTCGAGATGGTGCAGGTGGTGCCGGCCGAGCAGTCGATGGACGCGCTCGAGCAGATGACCGGCCACGCCGAAACGATCCTGAAGAAGCTGGAACTGCCGTTCCGTACCGTGGTGCTGTGCACCGGCGACATGGGTTTTGGCAGCACCAAGACCTATGACATCGAGGTGTGGATCCCCGCGCAGAACACCTATCGCGAGATCAGCTCGTGTTCCAGCATGGGCGATTTCCAGGCCCGCCGCATGCAGGCGCGTGCGCGTGCCGCCCAGGGCAAGCCGGAACTGGTACATACGCTGAACGGTTCCGGCCTGGCTGTGGGCCGCACGCTGGTGGCTATTCTGGAGAACTACCAGAACGCCGACGGCTCGGTCACCGTGCCCAAGGCGCTGCAGTCCTACATGGGCGGCATCGAGCGCCTGGAACCGGAAGCATAAAAATTTCTGCAAAAGGGGCTTGCGCAGCAGATGGCAATGTCCCTATAATCTTGGTTTCGCTGCTAACGCAACGACCAAGTTACCGGAGAGGTGGCAGAGTGGTCGAATGTACCTGACTCGAAATCAGGCGTACCGGCAACGGTACCGTGGGTTCGAATCCCACCCTCTCCGCCAAAACAAGAAGCTGCCGATTGATTCGACCACCGGCAGACAAAAATAGCGTAGTAAAACTCAAGCCGACGTACTGTGAAAACAGACGTCGGTTTTGTTTTTGTGCGTTCGGATCAGCCGTGTTACCTTGCGTGCAAACAACAAGGAGCGGTACGACATGCGCGCAGTCCGGGGACTTTCCGTGATGCTCATCACCACGCTGGCCGCCCTTGCCGGCGGCGAGGCGCTTGCCACGACCAAATGCCAGAAGGGCACCAGCACGCTCTATACCGAGTCGGCGACCTGTCCGGCGGGCTTTGCCAACGTCAGCAGCACGATGGGTGGCAATTTCTCCACGATCGGCAAGGATGACGCTGTGCGCCAGCAGGAGCAGTCGATCTTCGACAGCGGCGCGGAGACCCGGGCTGCGGACCAGGCCAGGGCTGCCCAGTCCGACCAGGCGGCTGCGCAACAGCAACCTGCCTCGAAGGCGTTGATGTGCGGCGCAATTGCCGACCAGATGCGCGCGCTGGAAACCGACATGCAGCAGCGCCACACGCGCCAGTCAATCGAGCAGGCCAGCGACCAGTACCAAAGACTGCGCGAGCAGCAGCTGCAAGGCCAGTGCTGAGCGCCTGAGCGACGTCCCCCGACGCTGGAGCCGGGGAACGTACGCCTTCACACCACCATCGAACTCCGATCGTCAGACCGGCAGTCCCTTTGCGCGCAGCACCGCGTCAAACCGTTCGGGATCCGCCGTGCCCAGCCGGTTGGTCTCCCTTACACGCGCTTCACGTTCCAGACCGGCGCGAGCGCGTGCCAGTACGGTTTCGGCTTCGGCTGCCGGGATCGCCACTACGCCATCGGCGTCGCCGACAATCAGGTCGCCGGGCAGCACGGCCATGCCTGCACAGGCAATCGGCACATTGATCTCTCCCGGACCTTCCTTGCTGGGGCCGCGATGCGAGTGGCCGCGCGCAAAGATCGGCATGCCGTCCTCCGCCCATTCGACGAGATCGCGGATCGCACCGTCGATCACCAGTCCGCCTAGCCGTTTGGCCACGCAGGTGGTGCGCATCAGGCCGCCGATCAGTGCTTGCGTGACATCGGCACTGCCGTCGATGACGAGCACGTCGCCGGGCTCGACCATCATCAGCGCCTTGTGGATCATCAGGTTGTCGCCGGGCCGTACGCGTACCGTCACGGCCGGACCGCATAGCACTTCGTTGAGGCGGCCATGGTAGCGGTGCAGACCCATCGTGCCGACACTGCGGCCGATGGCGTCGCTGATCGCGGCCACCGGGATTTCGCGGAAGGCGGCAACCAGCGCGGCCGAAGGGCCCGCCGCGCGGGGTTCGATGCGATAGCCGGCCGGCCACTGCACGGCCTGGCGTTCGGAGGGGGTAGCGGTCATCTGTGCGTCCTTGTCTGTGCGGTTTCCGGATCGGTTCAGCGCAGCGCCTCGCATGCCGCGCGCAGACGCCCCAGACCGGCCTCAAGCCTGTCCATTGACGTCGCGAACGAGATGCGGAAGAACGGCGACGTGCCATAGGCGCCGCCCTGGAGAACGGCCAGATTCTGGGCGTCCAGCAGGTAGAGCACGAAGTCCTCGTCGGTTTCGATCACCTTGCCGTCGGGCGTCTTGCTGCCGATCAGGCCGGCGCACGACGGGTAGGCATAGAAAGCGCCTTCGGGCAGATGGCAGGTCACGCCTTCGATGCGATTCAGCGCGGCCACCACGGCATCGCGACGCGACTGGAACACGCGTGTGCGTTCGGCAATGAAGTCCTGCGGGCCGGTCAGCGCCTCCAGCGCTGCCGCCTGGCTGATCGACGACGGGTTGGACGTGCACTGCGACTGCAGCTTGACCATCGCCTTGACCAGCGCGGCCGGCGCACCGCCATAGCCGATTCGCCAGCCGGTCATCGCATAGGCTTTCGAGACGCCGTTGATGGTCAGCGTGCGGTCCTTGAGCGCCGGTTCCACCTGCGCGATGGTGGCGAATCTGCGGCCGTCATAGAGGATGTGTTCGTAGATATCGTCCGTCATCACCCAGACGTGGGGATGGCGCAGCAGCACATCGGCCAGCGCCTGCAGTTCCGTGCGCGAATACGTGGCGCCGCTGGGGTTGTTCGGCGCGTTGAGCACCAGCCAGCGTGTGCGCGGCGTAATCGCGCGCTCCAGGTCTTCCGGTGCAAGCTTGAAGCCGTTGCCGGGCTGGCACGGCACGATCACGGGCGTGCCCTCGGCCAGCAGCACGATGTCGGGATACGACACCCAGTATGGCGCGGGCACGATGACCTCGTCACCCGCTTCGATCGTGCAGAGAAAGGCGTTGAAGATGATCTGCTTGCCGCCGGTGCCCACGATCAGTTCGTTTGGCGCGTAATCCAGCTGGTTGTCGCGCCGGAACTTGTCAGCGATGGCTGCGCGCAGTTCGGGCGTGCCACCCACATCGGTGTACTTGGTCTGGGACCGGGCCATGGCGCGCGTGGCGGCTTCGCAGACGTTGGCGGGCGTATCGAAATCGGGCTCTCCCGAGGTCAATCCGATGATGTCGCGGCCCGCGGCGCGCAGTTCACGTGCGCGCTGGCCGGCCATCGAGCTGGGCGAAGGTTGGATGCGGTTCAGTCGTGCGGCAATCAGGGTCATGATGGACGATCCGGGTCAGGAGAAGTTTGGTGTTCCAGCGCCTGAGTGCGGCGCGTGGGCGTGCGCAAGGCGGCGGTGACGGCGCAGGTAGGGCACGAGGCCACCCATGTCACGGATGGTCAGCACGATGTCGGGCACCGGCTCGCAGGGAATCACATGCAACGGCGCCTCGTGTCCGGTGCCGACGCGTAGTTCGGCCCGTGCGCCCGAGAGGTGCAGGGATACCGCATCGCCTTCGCGGATGGCTTCGTGGAGCAGGTCTGTGTCGGCCGTAACGGGCAGCAGGCCGTTGTTGACCGCGTTGCGCCAGTAGGTGCGTGCAAAGCTGCGTGCGACCACCACGCGAATGCCGGCGGCCAGTACCACGGTGACGGCCACCTCCATCGCCGAACCGCAGCCAAAGTTGTGGCCGGCGATCAGGATGTCGCCATCGCGCACCGTGGCCGCGAACGCCGGGTCGTAGTCTTCGAGCAGGTAGTGCCGCAGCACGTCGCCGTCGAGCGTGTCCTTCTTGCGGCGCGACGAGATGATGTAGTCGGTGTTGATGTCGTCCCCCAGGCGGCGTGCGCGGCCCGGAATGACGGTGGAAGGCAAGGTCATGATGAACGGCTGGCTTTCAGGCTGGAGGAACGACTGGGGCAGCGGCAGGATCAGCGGCCCGCGTCGCGAGGATCGGTCAGGTGGCCGGTGGCGGCCGCCGCGGCGCATGCCCGTGGCGACGCGAGAAAGATCTGCGCCTGGCGATTGCCCATGCGCCCCTTGAAGTTGCGATTGGCCGTGGAGACCACGTGCATGCCGTCGGCGGGTATCGTTCCGCAGGTTCCGCAGCACGATCCGCAGCCAGGCGGCTGGAACTCGGCACCCATCGCAGTGAACTCGGCAAGCATGCCGGTGGCGTCAAGTTCGGCAAGCACCGATGCCGAAGCGGGCGTGACGATCAGCCGCACGCCCGGTGCCACGCCGCCGTTGGCACGCAGGACTTCGAGCGCCTCGCGGTAGTCCTTGGTACGGCCACCGGTGCAGGTGCCCAGGTAGACCATGTCGACGCGCGTGCCCGGTGCCGCTTCGAAGCCCACGACGTTGTCGACGCGATGGGGCAGGGCCACCATCGGCACGACATCGTCGAGGTGGTAGTGCAGCGTTTGCGCATAGCCGGCATCGGCATCGGCGGATACCGGGTCCAGGGCCGCGGTGGTGCGGCCCGAGAGCCAGGCCCGGGTGAAAATGTCGCACGGGAAGATGCCGGCCTTGGCGCCCATTTCCACCGACATGTTGGCCAGCACGATGCGGTCGTCCACATCGAGCGATGCCACGCCGGGCCCATCGAACTCAAGCGCCATATAGTTTGCGCCGCCGGCACCGAGCGCGCGTGCCATGGTCAGAGCCAGATCCTTGGCCGAAGCATGAGGCGGCAGCTTGCCGGTCAGGTGGATTCGTATCGATCCTGGCACCTTCAACCATAGCTGGCCGCACTGGAAAATGCCGGCCAGGTCCGATGAGCCGATGCCCGACCCGAAGGCGTTGAGCGCGCCATACGACACCGCGTGCGAATCGGCCCCGACGGCCAGCTGGCCTGGGAGCACGCGGCCGGATTCCAGCAGCAACTGGTGGCCGATGCCCTCTGCCACATCGAATACATGGATGCCGAACAGCCGTGCGAAACCACGTGCCTTGGCCTGCAGCGCCATCGCGCGCTCGCCCGACGCCACGCCGTAGTGATCGAGTGCGAAAGCCAGGCGGTCGGGCCGTGCTGGCGCGGACAGCGCGCTGTCTTCCTGCATGTCGCGGAAGTACTCAAGCGCCATCGGCACGGACCCATCGGTACCCATTGCCATGTCGGGCTCGCAGATGGCCAGGTCGCCGGCATAGACGGCATGCCCGGCGGCGCGCGACAGGAGCTTCTCGGCCATGGTCTGGCCTCGGGTGGGTGTCATGATGGTGGCGGGCATCGCGAACGTTGTCGTGGGTATGGCGGGATGGGAGCGATCAGTTCAGCTTGATGCCGGCGGTCTGGATGACCTTGCCCCACTTGTCGTGCTCGGTCTTGATCTGGCGTGCGAAGTCCTCGGGCGTGCCGCCCACTGGCTCCACGCCAAGCTGCACCAGCCGCGCCTTCACATCGTCGGATTTCAGGATCTGGTCGATCGCGCGATTGAGCTTGAGCACGATGCCCTTCGGCGTGGCCGCCGGGGCCACCACGCCGCTCCAGGACAGCGATTCGTAGCCCTTGACACCCGCTTCATCAAGCGTCGGCACATTGGGCAGGCCAGGCAGCCGCTGGCGGCTGGTCACGGCCAGCGCGCGCAGCTTGCCCTGCTGTACGAAGCCGATCGACGACGGCGCGTTGTCGAACAGCATGGTCACGTTGCCGCCCAGCAGATCGGTCAGCGCGGCGGAGCTGCCCTTGTATGGCACATGCATCAGCTTCACGCCCGTCAGCGACGAGAACAGTTCGCCCGAGAGATGCGTGGAGCTTCCGGGTCCCGACGAGGCAAAGCTCAGTTCGCCCGGCTTGGTCCTGGCCATCTGGATCAGCGCGGGAACATCGGTGGCCGGCAGGCCTGGCGCCACTACCAGGATATTCGCGTTCTCGGTGGTGTAGCTGACCGGCACGAAATCGCGGGCCGCGTTGTAGTTGAGCCTGGCGTACAGATGGTCGTTGATCGACAGGACACCGGTGGCGCCCATCAGCAGCGTGTAGCCGTCGGCTGGCGACTTGGCCACGAGTTCGGCACCGATATTGCCGCTGGCGCCGGCGCGGTTGTCCACCACGAAAGGCTGCTTGAATTTCTCCTGGAGTTTCTCCGCCAGGATGCGCGCAACGACGTCGGTGGAGCCCCCGGCAGCGAACGGCACGACGATGCGTACGGCCTTGTCCGGGTAGGCGTCCTCGGGGGCGGCAACTGCAGACAGGGGGAGGCAGGCGAGACATGCAGCAGCAAGACCGGTCAGCGTCTTCATGGGGGATTTCCCTGAAAAGGATGATGCTTGTTGTGGGTTCGGCCACGTTTGCAGTCTCGCGGCTCAGGGAAAGTCTACGGACACGGATTTCCCTGGACAAACGAATTTCTTCCCCACATTATTCGCAAAATCTGAAAAATACAGAGACGACTGCCATGCGCCACAACGTCACGCTCAAGCATTTGCGCAGCTTCCTCGCCGTTGCCGAAACCGGCTCGTTCACGGCGGCGGCGTTGCGGCTGTGTGTGACGCAATCAGCGCTTACGGCCACCATCCAGCAATTCGAGGAAGCCGTGGGCTTGCGGATGTTCGACCGCACCACCCGGCGGGTGCACCTGACCAGCCATGCCGAACAGTTCCTGCCAGGGGCACAGCGCGCTGTGAATGGCGTCGACAGCGCGATATCGGACCTGCAGGCCGTCGCGCAGGGCGAGCGCGGGCATATCCGCATCTGCGCGGCGTCGTCGGTGATCGGCCAGTTTCTGGTGCCCGCCCTGCCGCGCTTCCGGGACGCATATCCCGGCATCACGATCTCGCTACGCAATCCTGCCGCGCAGCAGACCGAGCAACTGGTGCTGGAAGGCGAGGTCGACTTTGCCATCGACAGCAGATTCCACGGGCATGACGAGCTCGACTACACGCCGCTGGTGAAGGATTGCTACGGCGTGGTCTTTCACCGCGATTCGCCGCTGGCGCAGGCGGCGGGGCCCGTGACCTGGGATGCGTTGCAGCACGGCAAGTACGTGGGCTTCAGTGCCGATACGGGCATCGGCCGCTTTCTGCGCGGCCATGCCATGCACTGGCCCGAGCTGGCGCGCGAGCACGATGAAGTGGAGAGCACCGCCTACCTGTTCGCGATGCTCGCGCGTGGCGGTTATTACTCGGTGCTGCCGGCGCTGGCATACCAGCGCAATACATACCCCGAACTGTTGTTCCGTCCGCTGCAGGGGCCGGAACTGCTGCGCGAGCTGTGCGTGATGACGCGTCCGTTGCGCGCGCAGTCAGCCAGCGCGCAGCGGCTGCTTGGCATCGTGCGCGAAACGCTTGCCGGTCAGGAGATGCCGCCGGGGGTGTCGCTGGCCTGACCGTGCTGCGCACCCAGCCGCGACACCAGCAGCTGGTCGATCTTGTGATGGTCGATGTCCAGCACTTCGAAGCGGAAGCCCGCCACGGTAATCGATTCCGACTTCTTCGGAATGCGTTTCAGCGAATAGATGACCAGCCCTGCCGCAGTGTCGACGTAGTCCTCGCCGGGCAGCGTATCGAGTTCCAGCGCCTTCTTCAGGTCCACCAGCGGCGTCAGCCCATCGACCAGCCATGACGTGGCATCGCGCCGCACGATCTGTTCGTCCTCGGCCGAGTAGAGGATGTCGCCCATCAGCGCGCCGACGATGTCGTCCAGCGTGACGATGCCGACCACCAGCCCGTATTCGTTCATCACCACGGCAAAGCTCTCGTGCATCTCGCGAAAGCGCGTCAGCGACTCGGACAGCGTCAGCGTGTCCGGGATCACCAGCACGTTCTTGTCGTAGTGCTTGCCGATATCGTCCAGCACCGATGCGTTCTCGTTGGCAAGCAGCAGTTGCAGGATCGCCTTGGAATCCATGCAGCCAAGCACGTCGTCGATGGTCTTGCCGCAGACCGGGTACTGCGCGTGCGGCTGCTTGACCAGCTTGCGGCGCACGCTGTCGGCCGATTCGTCTAGCGTCAGGAACACCACGTCGTCGCGCGGCGTCATGATCGCGGTGATGGGCTTCGAGTCCAGCTCGAACACGTTCTCGATCAGGTGCAGCTCGTGCTTGTGCAGCACGCCGGCTTCGGCGCCGGCATCGACCATGGCCGCGATGTCCTCGGTCGTGATCTGGTCCACCGGCTTGGTCGGGATGCCCAGCAGCTTCAGCATCGCGTCGGCGGCCGCGTTGAAGATCCACACCACGGGCTTGAACAGCCGCAGCATCGTCAGCATCGGACCAATCACGGCGACCGCGCAGGTCTCGGGGAAGGTCATGGCCACGCGCTTGGGGATCAGGTCGGCAAACTGGATGAACAGCAGCGTCACGACCAGGAACGATCCGATATTGGCCACGCGCTGGGCGATGTCGGGGCTGAGCCAGGGCAGCAGGGCGTCGAACAGCAGGTCGGACACGTGCTTTTCGCCCAGGATGCCGGCCAGGATCGCCACGCTGTTCACGCCGATCTGCACGACCGTGAAGAAATTGCCGGGCTCTTCCTTGAGCAGCAATACCTTGGTGGCGCGGCGGTCGCCGCGATCGGAGAGGACTTGGAGCTTGGTGCGCCGGGCCGCGGTCAGGGCGATCTCGGAGATCGAGAAGAACGCGCTCACCAGCACCAGAAGGACAAGGGTCAGGACGAACATAGGAAGGTCACGCGCCCGTCGGGGCGGATTGATGATGGTGCACGGCGTGGCGAACTGTCAATTGTCTGCTCAATGTCCGTGCAATGTCAGGGGGCCTGGCGGGCCGTCGCGTCGAACTGTGCGGCAGGCGCCTCCAGCCGATGGTCGAGCGTGGCGTCCAGGGCTTCGGCGGCGGCGGCGAACTGCGCGTGCATGTCGTCGACCAGGCTCGACGCGCCGCGATGGCTGGCGCGCAGCATCTGGATCTCGAAGCCCAGTTCGGGCTGGACATCGTGCAAGGCCACATTGGCCGGATTGGCGCTCAGCGCCGTGTACTGGTCCAGCAGCGTCAGTCCAAGCCCGGCATCGACCAGGGCCAGCGCCAGCGAATATGTCTGCACTTCCAGCGTCGAATGCGGCTCCAGCGCGTGGCGTGCCAGGGTCTGGCGAACCAGCAGGCCCAGCGAGCTGTCGTCGTCATAGCCAATGAACGGCCGCTCCAGCACCTTGCGGATCGGCACCACGCCACGTTTGCCACCGGCAGGCAGCGGCAGCGCCCGCGGGACTGCCAGCAGCATGCGGCCGGTGGCTACGGGCACGCTGGAGATCGCCTCGTGGCGGGGTGGCGAGAAGGCAAAACCCACATCGATCTGGTTCGCCAGCAATGCCGCCACGATTTCATTGGTGTGGTGGGTCAGTACCTGGACTTGCGTTTCAGGATGCCGCGCGCAGAAGCGGCGCACGGCGGGCACCAGCAGCGGGTTTGCCAGGCTTGGCGTGGCGGCCACGCGCAGGCGCCCCGCGCCCTTGTGGCGCAGGCTTTCGGATACGCGCCGCACGCGTTCGATCTCGCCATATAGCCTTTCGACATCGCCATACAGCGCCTGGGCTTCGGGGGTGGGCTGCAGGCGTCCGCGCTGGCGATCGAACAGCCGGAAGCCCAGCGACGCCTCGGCATGCTGCAGGACCCGCGTGACCACGGGTTGCGAGACATGGAGCAGGCGCGCGGCCTCGCTGACGGTGCCGGTCAGCATGACGGCGCGAAAAACCTCGATCTGACGCAGGCGCATCGTTGTGGTGCCCGAAAAAAGCCGGTTTGGTGCGAAAAATGGTGCTTTGCACTACGGGTAGACCCGGGTGGCGGGACCCATAGCCTCGGGACATATTCTGGCACGTATTGGCATTGGGCAAGTCGTGCACAGTGCTCTACGCTCTGCCCCAACGTTTGAAATGGGAAGACAAGGGCGGAGTCAGATGCGCGTAGCAATTGTGGGCGCCGGTGTGGTCGGCATGACCACCGCGTGGCGGTTGGCCAATGATGGTCATGAGGTAACGGTGGTCGAGCGCCACGATGGTCCTGGCGAGGAAACCAGCTTCGCCAATGGCGGCCAGCTCAGCTACAGCTATGTGGCGCCGCTGGCCGGACCTGGCGTGCTGTCGAAGGTGCCGGGCTGGCTGCTGGACCGCGATTCGCCGATGCGCTTCCGGCCGTCGATGGACCCGGACCAGTGGCGCTGGCTGATGGCCTTCGTGCAGGCGTGCAATGCCTCGACCAGCGAGGCGACCACGCGCAAGCTGCTGCGGCTGGCGTTTTATTCGCGCGACCTGATGCAGGCCTTCGTGAACCGGCCCGAGGCGCGCCAGGAGGGGGGCGGATTCGATTTTGCGCGGCGCGGCAAGCTGGTGGTGCATCGCGACGCGGCCGCCTATGACTCGGCATGCCGCTTGCTGGACTACCAGGCCAGCCTGGGCTGCGAGCAGCAGGCGCTGGACCGCGACGCAACCGTGGCGCTGGAGCCGGCACTGGCGGGCATCCGTCAGGAGATTGCAGGGGCCATCTACACGCCGAGCGAGGAAGTGGGCGATTGCCACCTGTTCTGCGTGTCGCTGGCCCATCTGTTGCAAGGCAACCCGGCCGTGACGCTGAAGTTCGGCACGCGGGTGACCGAACTGGTGCGCAGCGGCGATCGTGTGACAGGTCTGCGCACCGATCGGGGCGATATCGCCGCCGATGTGGTGATCGTGTCCGGCGGTATCGGCAGCGTGCCGCTTCTGAGGCCGACCGGAATCCGGCCGATGCTGTGGCCGCTCAAGGGGTACAGCATCACGGTGCCGATCGCCGATGGTGCGCGGGCGCCGCACATCAGCGTGACGGACTTCGCCAACAAGATCGTCTATGCGCGCATCGGCAATACGCTGCGCGTGGCGGGCATGGCCGATATCGTGCGCGGCGGGGCGATCATCGACCGCGAGCGTGCGCAGACGCTGGTGACGCAGACGCGATCGGTGTTTGGCAACGTGATGAACGGCGCCGATCTCGATGCGCTGCAGCCCTGGGCGGGCTTGCGCCCGGCCACGCCGACGGGGCTGCCGATGATCGGCGAATCGCGCCTGCGCGGGCTGTGGCTGAACCTTGGACACGGCGCGCTCGGGTTCACGCTGGCAATGGGCAGCGCTGGCCTGCTGGCCGATCGCCTGGCGGGCCGCACGCCCGCCATCGACGCCGAAGATTTCAGTGCAGCGTCGGCCTGACGCCTTCGGGCCAGTCTGACGCAACACGGGTTGTGCTGGAAGTTGAGTAGTACGTTGGGTAGTGAGATTGCCTCAAGTCTGAAGTCTATTAAACCAAGCCCCTTGAAGGAGCGAACCATGAAGTCACTGTCTGTCCGTTCGACCCCCATCCACCGCCTGCTGGCTGCCGCCGTGCTGGCCGGCGCCGCCGCCGGCGCCCACGCCGCCGATGGCGACACGCTCAAGAAGATCAAGGACAGCGGTGTGATTTCGCTGGGATATCGTGAATCGTCCATTCCGTTCTCGTATTCGGATGGCAGCCAGGTGATGGGCTACTCGCACGATTACCTGCTGGCGATCGTCGACAAGGTGAAGTCGACGCTGAACATGCCGAACCTGCAGGTCAAGATGACGCCGATCACGTCGCAGAACCGCATTCCGCTGGTGCAGAACGGCACGATCGACATCGAATGCGGCAGCACCACCAACAACACCGAGCGCCAGAAGCAGGTGGCTTTCTCGAACAGCCTGTTCATCTACGGCATTCGCATGCTGACGAAGAAGGACTCGGGCGTGACCGACTTCCCGCAGCTCAAGGGCAAGAACGTGGTGACCACGGCCGGCACCACCGGCGAGCGCCTGCTCGTGAAGATGAATGGCGAAGGCATGAACATGAACCTGACCAGCGCCAAGGACCACGGCCAGGCCTTCCTGATCCTGGAGTCGGGCCGCGCGGCGGCATTCGTGATGGATGAACCGCTGCTCTACGGCGAGCGCACCAAGGCCAAGAACGCCGCCGACTGGGTGGTGGCCGGTACGCCGCTGCAGACCGAGAACTACGCCTGCATGTTCCGCAAGGACGATCCGTCGTTCAAGAAGCTGGTGGACGGCGTGGTGTCCGATATCCAGAAGAGCGGCCGTGCCGAGAAGCTCTATACCAAGTGGTTCCTGCAACCGATTCCGCCGCGCAACATCAATATGAATTACGCGCTGTCGCCGGAGATGAAGCAGCTGTTCGCCGAGCCGAACGACAAGGCGTTCCAGTAACGCCTTGCTGGCGGGCGACCCCCGGCCTTGGCGCCGGGGGCGCCCGCAGTGCAGAACTCGTTATATAGCCATTTCGAATCGTTATTTCGCCGTCGATAGTATTTGCGGTACCTTGGAGCCCGTTATAGGCTCATAGAGCCGTCGGCTTTCCCTCAAAAGGGGCGCCGGCACGCAAACCGCATCCCACTGGAGAAGATATGCGAACGATTCGATCGGGTTGGTTCAAATCCCTGCTTGCCACCGCCCTGGTAGCTGGCGCCACTGGCCTTGCCGCAACGGCCGCCCATGCCGCCGACCTGCTGGATACGGTCAAACAGGCTGGCGTGCTCAAGGTCGGGCTGGAAGGAACCTATCCGCCGTTCGGATATCGCGCCGCAAATAACGAACTGGACGGATTCGATGTCGAAGTGGCGCGCGCCGTGGCTGGCAAGCTTGGCGTCAAGGCCGAATTCGTGACGACCGAATGGAGCGCGATCATCGCGGGTCTGCAGGCCGGCAAGTTCGACATCATCGTCAACCAGGTTTCGGTCACGCCGCAGCGCAAGCAGGTACTGGATTTCTCCACGCCATACGTCTATTCGGCGGCCCAGCTGATCCAGCGCAAGGACGACAAGCGCGAATTCGCCTCGCTCGACGCGCTGAAGGGCCACAAGCTTGGCGTCAGCCTGGGCAGCAACTACAACGACCTGGCGAAGTCGGTGCCCGGCATCGACGTGAAGACCTATCCGGGCGCCCCCGAATACCTGCGCGATCTGGCCGCGCAGCGTGTGGACGCCGCGCTCAATGACCGGCTGATGGTCAACTACCTGATCAAGCAGGCCAACCTGCCGCTGCGCCCGGGCGCCGTGCTGCCGGGCGCCAACAGCGAAGTCGCGATCCCGTTCCGCAAGGACAACCCGAAGTTCGCCGCAGCCATCGACAAGGCGCTGGACGACCTTCGCAAGGATGGCACGCTGACCAAGCTGTCGAACAAGTGGTTCGGCTCGGACGTGACGAAGCCGCTCAAGTAAAACGCAGCCGCAGCAGCCGGAAGCCGCAGACCCACTTGCGGAGCTTCCGGCTCCGGATGCGCCGCCAGCCGACGTGATGCGGGTTGATGAGGACGTTGCATTCCTCCGGCGCGCTCACGGACGGCACGAACAGGATTGCCGGGCGACCCTTGGCAATCCATTGTTCGCCAGCATCGGCACATTCCATGAAAGCCTGCGTGGATCTGGCCCGCCACCAGATCCTGTCCTCCGATGGTCCGCAGAGATTCGGACGCCGGGCGATAGCCCAGCGAGAACGGCTCCCAGTCAAGCTACTCGCCTCACTCGCGCCGGGCCCCGATCACGTATGATCGCGGCATTCCGGCTCCAGATTGACTGAATCCCACCCCAGCCATGTCCGCGCTCCAGCTCGTTATCGATTCGCTTCCCGTGTTGCTGCAGGGCACGCTGCTCACGCTGAAGTTCGCCGTGTTGTCGATGGCTTTCGGCCTGATGATTGGGATTGTGGTGGCGCTGATGGGGATTGGGAATCAGCGGATTCTCAAAGTGATGGCGCGCGTGTACGTCAGCATCATGCGTGGCACGCCGTTGCTGGTGCAGATCTTCGTCGTCTACTACGGCTTGCCGGGCATCGGCATCGCGCTGGAGCCCACCCCGGCCGGCGTGCTGACGCTGAGCCTGAATGTCGGCGCCTACCTGTCGGAAAGCATGCGGGGCGCCATCCTGGGCGTGCCGCGCGGACAGTGGCTGGCGGCCTACAGCCTGGGCATGACCCCGGTGCAGACACTGCGCCACGTGGTGGGGCCGCAGGCGTTGCGGCTGGCGGTGCCAAGCCTGTCCAACAGCCTGATCAGCCTGATCAAGGACACCTCCCTCGTGTCGGTGATTACCGTGACCGAACTGCTGCGCACGTCGCAGGAGATCATCGCGGCCACCTACCAGCCGCTGCCGCTGTACCTGGCCGCAGCCGCGATCTACTGGATTCTCAGCACGGCCCTGTCGGCGTTCCAGCACGTGCTGGAACGGCGCCTGTCACTGCCGACGCGTCACTGATCCTGCGTTGCCGGTGAGGTTGCCGAAGACGATGCAGGCGCGGGTGGTGGCTTGGGCGCCTCGACATTGAGCTGGCGCCCGGTTTCCAGCAGTGTCTTCAGGCCGGCCAGGATCAGCGGCCAGCCGTTGCGCCCACCCTGCAGGATCTGCTCGTCCAGCGGTTCCTGGTGAAGTTCGCTCACGGTCAGCCTGACGGCTTCGTCGCCCAGCGCGTCGATCTGCCATGTGACGACCACCTCGGGCAACTGGCGGAACGCCTCCAGCCACTCCACGCGCCAGGTGACCGACAGCCGGTAGGGCGGCTCGGCGGCCAGGACCACGCCCTGCGAGTCCACCTTGCCGTCCTCCATGCGCAGCACGAAGGGGCTGCCCACCTGCCAGTCGGATTCGACGCGGCGCCCGAAGAAGTACTTCACACTTAGCACGGGGTCGGTCAGGGCCTGCCACACCTGCTCCGCCGTCGCGGCGATATAGGTGACGACAACGGTTTGCGGCGTAGTCATATGCGGGTCTCCTCGTCGACGGGCGGGGCGGCGGCCGTTGGCGTGGCGATGGGATTCAGTACGGGATACTGTGGCACCGAATGGCGGTGGACGGCAAGTGGCGGGGGAGGCAGAGGGGAGGGGAGGAGACCCTCTCCCGGCGGGCGGGAGAGGGTGGCAGCAAGCTGCCGGATTACTGCTGGGCGACCCGCTTGGCGATGTGGTCCAGCGCCTCTTCCACCTGGTCGATCAGGATCAGGCAGAGGTCGCCCGGTTGCAGGCGCGCCAGGCCCGTGTCGATGGCCAGGAATTCGCCGCGGATTTCCTCGGTATGGCTGGTGCGTTGCGCACCGACCAGGCCTTCGCGCAGCAGGGCCAGCACTTCGCCGTCTTCACGGCCGCGCTGGCACTGGTCCTGGTACAGCAGCACGTCGTCGAACACGCCACCCAGGATCTGGGTCTGCTTGCGGATGTCCTCGTCGCGACGGTCGCCCGCCCCGCTGATGACCACCACGCGCTTGTTCGAAGGCATGGTCTGCACGGCGTTGCACAGCGCCTGGATCGCGTCGGGATTGTGGCCGTAGTCGGCGATCAGTGTCGCGCCCTTGTAGTCGAACACGTTGAAGCGGCCCGGCGCGGTGGCGGCGTCGTTGACGAACGTTGCCAGCGCGCGGCGGATGACGTTCCAGTCGATACCCAGCGCCCATGCGGCCGCGATCGACGACATCGCGTTTTCCACCTGGAAGCCGATCGAGCCGTTGCGCGTCAGCGGGATATCCGCCAGCGCAAAGCGCACGCTGGTGTCGGCTTCGGTTGCCACGATCTCGGCGCCTTCCACGAACACCACGCGCTTGCCCTGGGCGCGGTGCAGCGCCATCGTCGGCAGGCCGGCATCGTGCGCGAAGAACGTGATCGAACCCGGGCAGGCATCGGCCATGCGCGCCACCATCGGATCGGCCGCGTTCAGCACGGCCATGCCGTGCGGCGCCACGTTCTGCACGATCACGCTCTTGAGCACCGCCAGGTCTTCCACGGTGCTGATGTACGACAGCCCAAGGTGGTCGCCTTCGCCCACGTTGGTCACCACGGCCACGTCGCAGCGGTCGAAGGCCAGGCCTTCGCGCAGCAGGCCGCCGCGCGCCGTCTCGAACACCGCGGCGTCCACGTCGGGGTGCAGCAGCACGTTGCGCGCGCTGCGCGGGCCGCTGCAGTCGCCAGTGTCGATGCGCTGGCCCTGGATGTACACGCCATCGGTGCCGGTCATGCCCATGCGCAGGCCGTTCGAGGCCAGGATATGGGTGATCAGGCGGACGGTGGTGGTCTTGCCGTTGGTGCCCGATACGGCCACCACGGGAATGCGGCCATCGTCGCCATCGGTGAACATGGTCGAGATGATGGCTTCGCCCACGGCACGGCCCTTGCCGTACGACGGCTGCAGGTGCATGCGCAGGCCCGGCGCGGCGTTGACTTCGACGATGCCGCCGGCCTGTTCCTCGAACGGCTTGAGCATGGTCTCGCACACGGCGTCGACACCGCAGATATCCAGGCCCACCATCTGCGCAGCGGCTACCGCGCGTGCGGCGATGTCCGGGTGGACGTCGTCGGTCACATCGGTGGCACTGCCGCCGGTGGACAGGTTGGCGTTGTTGCGCAGTACCACGCGCGCGCCCTTGGCCGGCACGGCGTCGGCGCTCAGGCCCTGCTTGGCCAGCGTAGCCAGCGCGATGTCGTCGAAGCGGATCTTGGTCAGCGACGTGGCATGGCCTTCGCCACGGCGCGGATCGCGGTTCACTTCATCCACGAGCTGGCGCACCGTGTGGGCGCCATCGCCAATCACCTGCGGCGGATCGCGGCGTGCCGCAGCCACCAGATGCTTGCCGACCACCAGCAGGCGGAAGTCGTGGCCCGGGATATAGCGCTCGACCAGCACGTCGGTCGAAATGTCGGCGGCCACTTCATAGGCCGTCATCACTTCCTCACGCGTGCGGATGCGCACGGCCACGCCCTTGCCCTGGTTGCCGTCGCGCGGCTTCACCACCACCGGGCCGTTGATCTCCTGCGCGGCGGCCCAGGCTTCCTCGGCACTGGTCACCGAACGGCCCAGCGGCACCGGCACGCCGGCCGCATGCAGCAGGGCCTTGGTCAGTTCCTTGTCCTGGGCGATCGATTCGGACACCGCGCTCGTCATGTCGGTCTCGGCAGCCTGGATGCGGCGTTGCTTGCTGCCCCAGCCGAACTGCACCATCGAGCCCTGCGTCAGGCGGCGATACGGGATGCCGCGCGCCACGGCCGCATAGACGATCGAACCGGTGCTCGGCCCCAGGCGCACGTCCTCGTCGAGTTCGCGCAGGCGATGCAGCGCGTCTTCCAGGTCGAACGGCTTGTCGTCGCGCGCGGCCAGGCACAGCTGCTCGGCCAGCTCGAAGGCCAGGCGGCCCACTTCTTCCTCGCTGTACTGCACCACCACCTGGTAGGTGCCCGGTTCCAGCGTTGGCGCGGCATGGCTGAACGTCACCGGGCAGCCGGCGGCGGCCTGCAGGCCCAGCGCGGCGGCCTCCAGCGCGTGCGCCATGGACGGCGAGCCGGCCTCGTCGTCAGGGCGCATCGGGCCGATGCCCGGAAAGCGGGCGCGCAGCCGGTCTTCGAAGCCCGGCAGTTCGGCCAGCAGATGCGATTGGTCCGAGCACGCCACGATGGCTTCGATGGCGGTATGCCGGCACCAGAGATTCGGGCCACGCAGAGCCCGGATACGAGAGACTTCCATAGAATCGTTTGTCCGTTGTTCTTCCGGGCGGGATTACGCGCGGCGTCCGCTGCGGCCCATCCACTGGTGTACCTGCTCGACGGTGCTCTCGGTCGAGGTCTCGTCGCACTGCAGGACCAGCAGGTCACCGGCCACCAGTTGCGACAGCGCGGCTTCCACCGCCTCGCGCCGACCGGCTTCGTCGATGATCTTCGTTACGCGGCGGCCCTCGTACAGGCCCTTCTTCAGCAGCGCGCGGGCTTCGGCATCGGGCAGGTCGCGGCGCACGCTGTGGTCTTCGCACAGGAATACGCGGTCGAACGACTTGCCGATCACCTTGCCCTGCTGCACCAGGTCTTCGTCGCGGCGCTGCACGCCGGCACCGAACACCAGCATGCGGCGCTCGGCCGGGAAGCGGTCCAGCGCGGCGGCCAGCGCTTCCAGCGCCGGCGCGTTGTGCGCGTCGTCGACGATCACCGTGGCGCCCTGGCGCTCGAACAACGTGAAGCGGCCCGGCACATCCACCTGGCCCACGTCGAAGGTAACGATGCCGGCACGGATCAGGTCGTTCGAGATGCCCAGCGCCCAGCCCGTGGCAACGGCGGCCAGCACGTTCTCGATCTGGAACGCGACGCGGCCGGCGTAGGTCAGCGGAATCGCCGACACATCGGTCAGCGCGTTTTCGCTGGCGCCGGTAGCCATCACCACCTTGCCTTCGCGCACGAACACGGCGCGGCGGCCAGCGGCGCGGTGCTCGACGATTGCGGGCAGGTCAGCGGACAGGCCGAAGAAGATCACGTCGCCATCGCTCAGCTCGGCCATCTCGACCAGCCGCGGATCGGCGGCGTTCAGCACGGCCGCGCCGGTCTTGAGCACCACGTCGATCTGCGTGCGCAGCACGTTGTACATGCGGTCTTCATCCTCGACGTAGTAGTCGCCAAGGTGATCGGGCTGGCCGAAGTTCGTGACCACGCCAACCTGGCAGCGGTCGTACGGCAGGCCTTGCGAAAGAATCATGCCGCTGTCGTTCTCGAACACGGCCGCTTCCACCGCGCGGTTCATCAGGATGCGGTGGCCGGCGTCCCAGCTGGCTTTCTCGCCACGGTCGCCCTTTTCCACCTGGCGGCGGTCCAGGAACAGGCCATCGCTGCAGGACAGGCCCGTATGCTTGCCCGACAACTGCAGCAGGCGCGCCACGAGCTTGGCTACCACGGTCTTGCCGTTGGTGCCGGTAATGCCCACCACCGGAATGCGGCCGTCGTCGTCCACGCCGTTGCGGGTCGGGAACAGGTGGTCGACGATGGCGCGGCCCACGGGGCGCGGCTCGCCGTCGGCAGGCTTGATGTGCATCAGCAGGCCGGGGCCGGCATTGACCTCGACGATGGCGCCGCGCTGGTCGGCCAGCGGGCGCGAGATGTCCTCGGCCACCAGGTCCACGCCGGCGATATCCAGGCCGACGATGCGCGCGGCCAGCGCGGCATTGGCGGCCACGCTCGGGTGCACGCGGTCGGTGACGTCGAAGGCCACATTGCCGTTGCGCTGGATCAGCACGGTGCGGCCCTCGGGCGGCACGGCGCTGCCATCGGCATAGCCCTGGCGCTTCAGTTCCAGGCGCGCGGCCGAATCCAGGCGCACCCGGTTCAGCGGATGATCCTCGGTGCTGCCACGGCGCGGGTCCGAATTGATCTGCGATTCGATCAGCTCGTCGATGGTTTGCTTGCCGTCGCCCACGACCGAGGCGGTCTCGCCCATCGCGCAGGCCACCATGCGGCCGCCCACGATCAGCAGGCGGTGCTCGTTGCCGGGCACGAAGCGCTCGACGATCACGCCGTTGCCTTCCTCGATGGCTACGGCATAGGCGGTCTGCACCTCGTCGCGCGTCATCAGGTTGGTAAACACGCCCCGGCCATGGTTGCCGTCGTAAGGCTTGACCACCACGGGCAGGCCGATGCTTTCGGCGGCATCCCAGGCGTCTTCGGCGCTGTCGGCCATGCGGCCTTCCGGCACCGGTACGCCGCATGATTCCAGCAGCGACTTGGTCAGGTCCTTGTCGCGCGAGATCGATTCGGCGATGGCGCTGGTGCGGTCGGTCTCGGCCGTCCAGATGCGGCGCTGGCGCGCGCCGTAGCCGAGCTGCACCAGATTGCCGTCCGACAGGCGGATCGACGGGATGTCGCGGTCATCGGCGGCATCGACGATGCAGGCGGTGCTCGGTCCCAGGCAGTGCTCGTCGACGAGGTCGCGCAGCGTTTCCACGGCGGCGGCCACGTCGAACGGGCGGTCCTCGATGGCGGCCATGACCAGGTCCCGCGCGGCGAACAGCGCGGCGTGCGTCACCTGCTCGTGCCAGGCACGGACGATGACCTTGTAGACCCCACGTACCGGGGTCTCGCGCGCCTTGCCGAAGCCGCCCGGCATGCCGGCCAGGTTCTGCAGCTCAAGCGTGACGTGTTCCAGGATGTGCCCGGGCCAGGTGCCTTCCTTCAACCGCATCAGGAAGCCACCGCGCACGCCCGGGCTGCAGCGGTGCTCGATCAGCGTGGGTAGCCACGCCGACAGGCGCTCGTAGAACCCCGGAATCTTGTTGGAGGGGAAATCCTCCAGTTCGCCGATATCGACCCATGCCTCCAGCACCGGCCGATATGTCCACATATTCGGGCCGCGCAGCGACATGACATCGAAAATCTCAATGTCCTTCTTTTTCATTGAATTTGCTTGAGGCAGTGGGCGAGTGCCCGGGAAATGGAAAGCTAATCTTTCGTTAACGTTACTGTAGCCTCAGGGTTGACCCTTCGTTACCCTTCGAGACCGGCAACGCATTGTGCAGCGCACCAAGGTGCCCGCTTGTTTGCGTTATGTATACTTGCGGGCAAAATTGCGGGCCGCCAGCCTGGCGAACCGCTTAAATTGTTTCAAGTTATGTCCGTATTTGATCCGTTTTTGGGTCTGCGGACGCGCTTTTATCGCTTTTTGCGCCAACAATGACCCAGTCCTCCCCGTCTGCTTCCAACCACCCCGGCCCGCAAGGTCCCTGGGCTGCCGAACTTGGCACCGGCTTGCTGCCCGGGGAAACCATCCTGGCCGGGCTGATGCTGGACCTGGACGCAAGGCTGCATTTTACCCAAGGGTGGCTGGTTGTGACGGATCGTCGTCTGATCTCGCGCGCGCCCGGGGAAACCGCCCTGCAAAGCTGGGATATCGCTCCCGGGCTGACCCTTGCCCACGGCGACCACGCCGGGGTCGGCTCGCTGGAACTGGGCGATGGCCGGCAGCGCCTGGCCACCTGGCGCTATACGCTTGGTTACAATCCTGACGCATTGCGGCTGGCCGACCAGTTCGATGCGCGCCGCGATCTGCTGGCAACCGGCCATTCGGCCACGCCGGATGCCGACATCTGCCCGACCTGCAAGGCGCCCATTCCGCCAGGCGAAGAGCAGTGCCCGCAATGCAGCCGCGAACTGGAAACGCCGCCGTCCACCTGGGCGTTGCTGCGCCTGTGGCGCTTTGCGCGGCCTTATCGCTGGGAACTGCTGGGCGGCTTCGTGCTGCTGCTGCTGGGCACGGCCGCCACGCTGGTGCCGCCTTACCTGACCATGCCGCTGATGGACAAGGTGCTGATCCCGTATCAGAACGGCGTGCCGATCGACTATGGCCTGGTCAAGCTGTACCTGGCCGGCCTGCTGGGCGCCGCGCTGGTGGCATGGGCACTGGGCTGGGCCCGCACCTACCTGCTGGCACGGGTGTCGGAGCGCATCAGCGCGGACCTGCGCACCACCACATACGAACACCTGCTCAAGCTGTCGCTGGAATATTTCGGCGGCAAGCGTACCGGCGACCTGATGGCGCGCATCGGCTCCGAGAGCGACCGTATCAGCGTGTTCCTGTCGCTGCATCTGCTCGACTTCGCCACCGATGTGCTGATGATCGCCATGACGTCGATCATCCTGATTTCGATCAATCCGTGGCTGGCGCTGGTCACGCTGGTGCCGTTGCCGTTCATCGCGTGGATGATCCACCTGGTGCGTGACCGCCTGCGGCACGGCTTCGAGAAGATCGACCGGATCTGGTCCGAGATCACCAACGTACTGGCCGATACGATTCCGGGCATCCGCGTGGTCAAGGCGTTTGCCCAGGAAAAGCGCGAGGTGGTGCGCTTCCGCGAAGCCAATCGTCACAATCTGGCGATCAATGACCGCGTGAATGCCGTGTGGTCGCTGTTCACGCCGACCGTGACGCTGCTGACCGAAGTGGGCCTGCTGGTGGTCTGGATCTTCGGCATCTGGCAGGTCAGCCATAACGCGATTACCGTCGGTGTGCTGGTGGCGTTCCTGACCTATATCAGCCGCTTCTATACGCGTCTGGATTCGATGAGCCGGATCGTGTCGGTGACCCAGAAGGCGGCCGCCGGCGCCAAGCGTATCTTCGACATCCTCGATCACGTGTCCAGCGTGCCCGAGCCGCAGAAGCCCGTGCGCCTGGAAAACGTGCGCGGCGCCATCGAGATGCGCGACCTCGGCTTCCGCTATGGCAACCGCGCCGTGATCCGGGGCCTGAACCTGACGATCGAGCCGGGCGAGATGATTGGCCTGGTGGGTCACAGCGGGTCGGGCAAGAGCACGCTGGTGAACCTGATTTGCCGTTTCTACGATGTCTCCGAAGGTGCCATCCGCGTGGATGGAGTCGATATCCGCTCGCTGCCGGTATCGGATTTCCGCCAGAACATCGGCCTGGTGCTGCAGGAGCCGTTCCTGTTCTTCGGCACGATTGCCGACAACATCGCCTACGGCAAGCCCGATGCCACGCGCGAGGAGATCATCGCCGCGGCCCGCGCCGCGCACGCACACGAGTTCATCCTGCGGCTGCCGCACGGCTATGACTCGCTGGTCGGCGAACGCGGCCAGGCGCTGTCCGGAGGCGAGCGCCAGCGGATCTCGATTGCCCGGGCGCTGCTGATCGATCCACGCATCCTGATCATGGACGAGGCCACGTCGTCGGTGGATACATCGACCGAGAAGGAAATCCAGAAGGCACTGGACAACCTCGTGCAGGGCCGTACCACGATTGCCATTGCGCACCGCTTGTCGACGCTTCGCAAGGCCGACCGCCTGGTGGTAATGGACCGTGGCCAGATCGTCGAAGTGGGCAGCCACGACGAACTGTTGGCGCGCGAAGGCGCGTACTACAAGCTGTATCAGGCCCAGGCGCGCAATGTCGATACCGATCCGGACGACACCAGCGCCGGCAATCGCGCCGAAGCCGCGGAGGCAGTCAGTGCCCAGTAACTCATCAGTTCAAGAAACGGCTATGCAAACGCCCGAATTCAGCCTGTCCCGCAACAGCCTTGGCAAGCTCGTGCTGATGACCGCCGACGGCGCGCAGCACGAGGGCGTGGTGCCTGTGCGCGCGTTTCCGATTTCCGCCGCCGACGATGGCGTGGGGATGATGAGCACCGATGGCAAGGAACTGGCGTGGATTCCGCGTCTGGATACGCTGCCAGCGCCAACCCGCGAACTGATCGAGGCCGAACTGGCCTCGCGCGAGTTCATGCCCGAGATCCGCAAGATTCTGAGCGTGTCGACCTATGCCACGCCCAGCGTCTGGACGGTGCAGACCGATCGCGGCCAGACCGACCTGGTGCTGCGGGGCGAAGAGAACATTCGGCGGCTGACGGGCACCACGCTACTGATTTCGGACAGCCACGGCATCCACTACCTGATCCGCGATCAGTTCGCGCTGGACAAGCACAGTCGGAAGATTCTGGATCGCTTTCTCTGATCCGATCCCTGACCGATACAAAAACGGCACGCCTGGGCGTGCCGTTTTGCATTGTTGCGGGCGATGCGCCCCCGTTGGGGCCCGGCGGTCAGTGCAGGACGGTGGGCGCGTCGTCGTCTTCCTCGTCGTCCCAGTCCTCGTATTCCAGCGGGGCGTCGGGGGCCATGTCCCAGACCATCGAATGGAACCGGACGCTGAACCATTCCCGGAACATGGCCAGCGACAAGGTTTCGGGCCAGACCGAATCGTCGAACCACTCGCCCAGCATGAACTCGAAAAACGAGCGCCAGCGCTTTTCCACCCAGCGCAAGGCGTTCTCGGGCGTGTCGGCGACTTCCGCGGGCAGCAGGAAGACACTGGCGTCGTCACGCACGTCGCTGAGCGTCAGCGTGGGCACGGGATCGGGGTCCACCGCCTGAATCCAGTCAAGAAACGGCTGCTCGGGCAGCAGCATGACCATGGATCGGCTGACAGTGAAGCGGGGGTGGTCGGACATGAGGGCAGGGCGTAAAACAGCGACGGCCTATTGTAGCTGCCATGCGCGCGACAACTGTATGGATTCGCGTATGGATGTGTATTCGCCATCCGTTTGACCCTCGGCAGAGCAGGAACCACTTTCGGACGATTCCGATTTCGTCAGCGTTCTGGGGCGCGTCAAATCGCGCAGCCATTCTCAATAAATGGCGAGTACCCCATCAACGTTTCAAGGAAGATCGCAATGTCCCACAAGGCAATCGGCATCACATGCCTCGTGCTTGCCGCAACGGTCGCCCCGCTTTCCGCGCAGGCGCACGGCACCATGGAGCTACCCGCCAGCCGGGTGCTGAACTGCTACAACGAAGGCGCCGAACAGCCACGATCGGGCGCGTGCAAGGCGGCCCGGGCAGTTGGCGGCGCACAGCAGTTCTACGACTGGAACGGCGTTCGCCAAGGCAATGCCGCAGGAAATCATCGCGCATTCATCGCGGATGGCGAGCTTTGTTCCGGCGGTTCGGCAAGCTTCCGCGGACTGGACCTCGCGCGGCTCGACTGGCCGCAGACATCGATCGTGCCCACGACCGCCGGCGACCACACCTTTGTCTGGCGGGCCTCTGCGTCACATGCCACGCAGTATTTCAAGTATTACATCACGCGCGATGACTGGGATCCGGGCATGCCGCTGCGCTGGAGCGATGTTGAAGAATTTGCGACGGTATCGGGCGCGCAGGCCACGAAGGAAGGCGGCAGATACCACATGAAGGTGCAGCTGCCGCCGGGCAAGAAGGGCAGTCATATCATCTACAGCATCTGGCAGCGCAGTGACAGCCCGGAGGCGTTCTATGCGTGCGCCGACGTCAAGTTCCCCGGCGACGGCCTGGCGGTGCGCGAGATCGGCTGGGAGGATCAAGGGGCGCTGACGGCCAAGGGCGATCTGGTGGTGGGCACGAAGCTGACGTTCCGTGCCCTGGATGCCATGGGACGCGATGCGGGCAAGCATGTGATGACGATCACCGCAGCCAACGCCAAGGCCCGCACGTGGGCCTATCAACTTGCCCAGAAGGTCAATTTCGAGTCGAAGATCTTCCGCATCGGCGAGTTGCAGGCGCGCAATGGCGCGTCGAGCATCGTGCCGCTGGGTTCGGCCACTGCCAACCGCGTGTATCTGAGCAAGTCGTACGCGGGATATCGCTTCGAAATCGACAAGGAAGCCCCGAGCGCAAGTGGCCGATCCGGCCGTGGCTCCGGCGGCATGTCAACGGGATTGCCCGACGGGAGCACGCTCGATACGTGGCGCGAGGGCCCTGCGTATGAAACGGGTCAGGCAGTCACCTACCAGGGCAGGCGATACGTCTGCCTGCAACGTCATACCGCGTGGCGCGGTGCAGGATGGACCCCTGCAGTGACGCCGGCCTTGTGGCGTTTGATTCGCTAAGTGTTGTATTTTCGCCGGAAACTGTTCGAATCTGTTCCGATCGCTTCAGTTTTCGGCGAAATTGGCCGTCATTGTTGGCATACGGGGTTAGGAGCCGTCTGATGAGCTTTACCTTTCTACCGCCTGGCGACGCGTTCATGCCGACCATGACGGAGCGTTTTGCCGAAGCGGAAAAAATCGAAGATCGTGCCCAGCGCTGGACTGCGCAGGCAGGAATCGCGCTGGATACGGGCGACATGTACCTGGTTGGGCTGGTGCTGTTCAAGGCCATCCAGGAGTTCGGGGTAGATGCGTTCGCGGCCCACTCGGGCGAGTCGCACGCGCTACTGCAGCGACTATGGATGCCGGGCATGGTCGGCTCTGTGGATCATGCGAAGCGTCTCTATGTACACCTGGGCGTCAGCCTGCCCGTGGACCGCTTCTACGCCGCCCGGCTCGAAAGCATGCCGGTCGATGGAGTCGTGGTGCATTGACGGGAAGTGCGAAGCAAAAAAAACGGGCCGCGAGGCCCGTTTTTCATTGCCCGGACGGTGATGCGTGTCCGGGGTGGTGCGGTGTACTGGTGGAGCCGGCGGGAATCGAACCCGCGTCCGCAAGCCCTCCACAGAGAGTTCTACATACTTAGTTCTGTCATTTGATTTAACCGGCGCATCGCGGACGAACACGCTCTACGACGGCGAGTCACTAGGTTTTCGTCCTCGGGCCCGTGACACTCCCGAAGCTTATCTGACGTAAATGACCTCGCTGGTTCTTGCGAACCCTAGCCCGTCAGCGAGCCAGTGCGAGGACGGCGGCCCTTAGGCTGCCAGTGCGTAACGTTCGTCGTTAGCAGTTATTGCATTCCCATTGATTAACGAGGTGACGGGTCCTCGGTATGCCCTCACTGCTTCGTAACCCACGTCGAAACCAGGTCGGCCCCAATGTGCGCTGTGAAACGCGAAAGAAAGCGGATTGTACCCGGTTTCGACGCCTGTGGCGTGCTTCCGGTTCCGTACTGTTAGCTGGGGGCTCAGCCCAGCAATTCAAGCAGTTCGGCCGGGTGATGGATCAGGTAGTCCGCGCCCCAGGTGTCCGGCGGCTCGCCTTCGCCGCAGTACCCGTAGGCCGCCGAAACCGTGGCCATGCCTGCGGCCTTGCCGGCCTGGATGTCGCGCAGGTCGTCGCCGACATACAGGCAGCGCGCCGCTGCCACGCCGCTCAGTTCGGCGGCATGCAGCAGCGGGCCAGGGTGCGGTTTGGCGTGCGGCGTGGTGTCGCCACTGACCACTGCCGATGCGCGTGGCGCGAGGCCGATGGCGCGTACCAGCGGCACCGTGAAGCGCGCAATCTTGTTGGTGACGATGCCCCACGGCACGCCGTCGGCCTCAAGCTTTGCCAGCACCGCATCCATGCCCTCGAACAGGCGCGTATGCACGGCGATATCGGCCTCGTAGTAGTCGAGGAAGGTATCGCGCAGGGCGGGGAACTCCGGATCTTCAGGACGCTTGCCGAAGGCCGCGCCGATCAGCCCGCGCGCGCCGTGCGAGGCCACCGGGCGAAGCTTCTCGTAGGCGACGGGTGCCATGCCGTGTTCCACGACAAGCCGATTGGCTGCGGCCGCGAGGTCGGGGGCCGTATCGGCCAGCGTACCGTCGAGATCAAAGAAAACTGCGTCGAACTTCGCCATCGTCATGCAACCTTCCGAAACGCCATCATGTAGTTCACATCGGTATCGCGACCGAGCGAATAGATCTGCGTCAAGGGATTGAAGGTCATCCCGCGCATCTCGATCATCTCCAGTCCGACGTTGCGCGCAAAGCGGGCCATCTCGGAGGGCGTAATGAACTTCTGGTAGTCATGCGTGCCGCGCGGCAGCATGTTCAGCACGTATTCGGCGCCGACGATAGCCAGCAGGTAGGCCTTCAGGTTGCGGTTGATCGTCGAGAAGAACACGTGGCCGCCGGGTTTGACCAGCGTCATGCAGGCGCGCACGATCGATTGTGGATCGGGCACATGTTCGAGCATTTCCATGCAGGTCACCACGTCGACGCTGGCCGGCGCGCGGGCCGCAAGGTCTTCTACGGCGATTTCCTCGTAGGTGACCGCCACGCCCGATTCCAGGCTGTGCAGGTCGGCAACCTTCAGTGCCTTGGCGGACAGGTCGATCCCCCGGACCGTGGCGCCAACGCGAGCCATGCTTTCCGACAGGATGCCGCCGCCGCAACCCACATCGATGACCTGCTTGCCCGACAGGTGCGCGATACCGTCGATCCAGCCCAGACGGAGCGGGTTCAGGTCATGCAGCGGCTTGAATTCACTGTTCGGGTCCCACCAGCGGTGGGCCAGCTCGCTGAACTTGTCGATCTCTTTCGGATCGGCATTGCGGCCGGTTGGGGTCGAGACGTTGAGGGTGGTCGAATGCGACATCGTTGGCGCCGCGCAGGCGGCAGGTCTGATGAAAAGGCTGCGGCAACTTTACCAAAAAAACAGTGCTACGCCGAATATGGAGGAACCGGCGCGCTGACGGCGAAAACCGCCGGAGGCAGCGCGCAGGAAAAGCCGAAAATATGGGCGAAAAAAAAGCCCAGCATATGCTGGGCTTTTCGTCATCGGAGAGGATCCGATTAACGTGCGCTGCGGGTGCCGACCACTTCGACTTCCACGCGACGGTTCGGCTGCTGGCAGGCGATCTGAGCGGTGCGGTTGCCCTTGCACGACTTCGGATCAACCTTCAGCTGACGCTTGCCCTTGCCTTCGGTGTAGACGCGGTTGGCTTCAACGCCCTTGCTCACCAGGTAAGCCTTGACCGATTCAGCACGACGGATCGACAGGCGATCGTTGTACTTGTCCGAACCGAACGAGTCGGTGTGGCCAACGGCGATGATGACTTCCAGCGTGATGCCTTGCAGCTTCGAGACCAGGTCGTCCAGCTTGGCCTTGCCTTCGGGCTTCAGAACAGCCTTGTCGAAGTCGAACAGCGTATCAGCAGCGAAAGTGACCTTCTCGCTGGACACAACCGGCGGAGCGACCGGGGTCGGTGCCGGAGCCGGAGCAGCAGCCGGAGCCAGTGCGCCATCGCACAGGGCATTAGCCGTTGCCGGGGTCCAGGAGCTGTCGCGCCAGCAGAGCTCGTTCGTGCCATTCTTCCACACGTACTCGCTCGTACCGTTGCCCCAGTTATCGTTCACTGCCTTCTTTTCGTAGGGGACGGACTGGGCTTGAGCGGATGCAGCCATTACTGCGGTAGCTGCAACGAGCGCGAGCTTGGCAAATTTTTTCATATTTCTCCTCTCAGGATGAGATCACCGCAGGGTTACTGCGAGCAAATGGACGAAAACAAGTCATACATTCTTCGGAGTATAACATTCTCGATGTGGTGGATGCTCCACTTCGAACAATGTCTGGCTCTTCGCTGGGGAATTGTGCCACAAGGCTCGTTTCCTAAGAAGTAAATATATTCGATTCAACCACGTGGTTTTAGGCCTGTGGTGTTTGTGCAACATCCGTCTTGCGGCGCCTGCAAACCCTTGTCCCGTCTGGGTTGCAGGGTGCCGGGGGTGGGCGCCGGGAGCGCCGGCGAGGGCCGCGCGGGGGTGGTTCGGGCGGGGGCGGGAAGGGGTTCCGCGCGTGATAGAATGCCATGTTGGCCCGTCGCCGGCATGGCGTCTTCATGCCGTCAGATTCACGGGCTTCATTTGCTTAAACCCGCCGCATAAACCACGCCGCAATGGATCAATTCGCCAAAGAAACCCTCCCGGTCTCGCTGGAAGAGGAAATGCGCCGCTCTTACCTCGATTACGCGATGAGCGTTATCGTGGGGCGCGCGCTTCCCGACGTCCGGGACGGCCTGAAGCCGGTACACCGGCGCGTGCTCTTTGCGATGCATGAGCTGAACAACGACTGGAACCGGGCCTACAAGAAGTCGGCCCGTATCGTCGGTGATGTGATTGGTAAGTATCACCCGCACGGCGATACTGCTGTCTACGACACGATCGTCCGCATGGCGCAGAATTTCTCGCTGCGCTATATGTTGGTCGATGGCCAGGGTAACTTCGGTTCAGTGGACGGAGATAACGCAGCGGCGATGCGTTATACCGAAATCCGCCTGGCGAAGATTGCCCATGAAATGCTTCACGATATCGACAAGGAAACTGTCGATTTCGAACCGAACTATGACGGTTCGGAGAAAGAGCCCGGTATTTTGCCGGCGCGAATCCCGAATTTGCTGATCAATGGGTCGTCGGGTATTGCCGTGGGTATGGCAACCAATATCCCGCCGCATAACCTCAATGAGGTTGTCGACGCCTGTCTGCATCTGCTGCGTAATCCTGAAACCACGATCGATGAACTGATCGAACTGGTACCTGCGCCTGATTTTCCGACTGCCGGCATTATTTATGGCATCCAGGGTGTACGGGAGGGTTACCGCACCGGACGCGGCCGCGTGGTCATGCGCGCGCGCACGCACTTCGAGGATATCGACCGTGGCACGCGCCAGGCGATCATCGTCGACGAGCTGCCGTATCAAGTGAACAAGCGGACACTGCTCGAGCGCATTGCCGAGCTGGTGACCGAGAAGAAGATCGAGGGCATTTCCGACATCCGCGATGAGTCTGACAAGTCAGGCATGCGCGTGGTGATCGAGCTCAAGCGCAACGAAGTGCCCGAGGTTGTGCTGAACAACCTATATAAGAACACCCAGCTGCAGGACACGTTCGGGATGAACATGGTGGCGCTGGTGGATGGCCAGCCGCGCCTGCTGAACCTGAAGCAGATGCTGGATGCCTTCCTGTCGCATCGCCGCGAAGTGGTGACGCGCCGCACCGTGTTCGAACTGCGCAAGGCGCGCGAGCGCGGGCACGTGCTGGAAGGCCTGGCCGTGGCGCTGGCGAACATCGACGAGTTCATCGCGATCATCAAGGCCGCCCCGACGCCGCCGCTGGCGAAGCAGGAACTGATGGCGAAGGCCTGGGATTCCGGGCTTGTCCGCGAAATGCTCTCGCGTGCCGAAAGCGACACTGCAGGTGGCCGTGCCTCGTATCGTCCGGATGGCCTGCCGGCCGTGTTCGGCATGCAGCCCGATGGCCTGTATCGACTGTCCGACGGCCAGGCGCAGGAAATCCTGCAGATGCGCCTGCAACGCCTCACGGGCCTGGAGCAGGACAAGATCGTCCAGGAATACCGCGAAGTGATGGGCCTGATTGCCGACCTGCTCGACATCCTGGCCCGCCCGGAGCGCATCACCACCATCATCACCGACGAACTGGGTGCCATCCGCGCCGAGTTTGGCGACGAGCGCCGCTCGCAGATCGAGCACAACGCGACCGAACTCGACACCGAGGACCTGATCACCCCGCAGGACATGGTGGTCACGCTGTCGCACTCTGGCTATATGAAGAGCCAGCCGATCTCCGAGTATCGCGCGCAGAAGCGTGGTGGCCGCGGCAAGCTGGCCACGGCGACCAAGGAAGACGACTGGATCGACACGCTGTTCGTCGCCAACACGCACGACTACATCCTGTGCTTCTCGAACCGTGGCCGTCTGTACTGGCTCAAGGTCTATGAAGTGCCGCAAGGGTCGCGTAACTCGCGTGGCCGTCCGATCGTGAACATGTTCCCGCTGGCCGACGGCGAGAAGATCAACGTGATCCTGCCGGTGCGCCAGTTTGACGCCGAGCATTTCATCTTCATGGCGACGGCGCGCGGCACGGTCAAGAAGACCGTGCTCACCGATTTCTCGAACCCACGCAAGGCCGGCATCATTGCCGTCGACCTCGACGAGGGCGACTTCCTGATCGGCGCCGCCATTACCGACGGCCAGCACGATGTGATGCTGTTCTCCGATGCCGGCAAGGCCGTGCGCTTCGACGAGAACGACGTGCGTCCGATGGGCCGTCAGGCGCGCGGCGTGCGCGGCATGAATCTGGACGAAGGCCAGGCAGTGATCGCCATGCTGGTGGCTCCGGCGGAAACGGAAACGGAAACGGCCGAGGGCGAGGCAGCCGAGGGCGCGTCGCCCTCGGTGGGTAGCGTGCTGACTGCCACCGAGAACGGCTACGGCAAACGTACGCCGATCTCCGAGTACACTCGACACGGCCGTGGCACCAAGGGCATGATTGCGATCCAGACGAGCGAGCGCAACGGCCGCGTGGTGGCTGCAGCGCTGGTATCGCCCGAGGACGAGATCATGCTGATCACCACGGGCGGCGTGTTGATCCGCACCCGCGTGGCCGAGATCCGTGAGATGGGTCGTGCCACGCAAGGCGTGACCCTGATCAATGTCGACGAGGGTACCAAGCTTTCGGGCCTGCAGCGCATTGTCGAGTCGGATGCCGATAGCAGCGGCAACGGCGAAGACGAGGACGTGGCGGAAGATGCTACGGGTGCGACCGGTGTCGATGGCGATACCGGAGCGGGTGCCACCGACGCGGACGCGAATTCGTAATTTGTTGCAACAACGGGACGACGGCCGGAACTCGCCAGACGGCCGTTCGGACTAATCCGGACGTATTTACCAGGGAGTCATAATGCTCAAAACCTATCGACGTATCGCTGTTCTGGCTGCTTTCGCTCCGATGATGATGCTTGCGCAAGGCGCGCACGCTCAGGAAGACAAGGACAAGACCGCGGCCATCAAGGAACTGCTGACCGTCATGCAGGCTGACCAGGCCGTGAAGGGTCAGGCCGATAACTGGCAACAGGGCGCCAAGCAGGAAGCGCCGCTGGTGCTGGAGCAGGTTCTCGTGGAGAACAAGACGCTGAACGACAAGCAGAAGCAGGCCGCTGTCGACAAGCTCAAGAAGAACGGCGCCGTGCAGCGCATGGTCGATGGCGCCGGTACGGCGTTCAACACCGACGGCTTCCGCCAGGACGCCCTCAAGGCGCACTACGATGCCTTCGGCAAGTACTACTCGACCCAGGAAATCAAGGACCTGACCACGTTCCTGAAGTCGCCGACGGGCCAGAAGTTCATGGCCAACCAGGGCAAGGCCACCCAGGAAATCTGGGGTTCGATGATGCAGAAGTACGGTCCCCAGGTTGGCAAGTCGATGCGTGACGCCGCCGAGAAGGAAATCGCCGCCGCTTCGAAGTGATCGACGGCTGACCTCTCCGGGCCCTCGGGCCGGAGAGGTCGCCTGTCCAGGCCTGGTCCGGATGCCCTTGGTGTCCAAGGGGCGCGGGTTTTGGGCGATAATGGCTGCCTGGTTCCATCCGGCAGCCATTTTTCTTTTTCTCCCTCCATGAACGATCCCCAGAACCCCGCCCTCGCCGGCCTGCAACGTTCCCTGGCCGAGCGCGTCTTCAATTTCTCGCCTGGCCCGGCCGCGTTGCCCACCGAAGTCCTGCAGCAGGCCGCCGAGGAAATGCTGTCATGGCGCGGTACTGGCGTATCGGTGATGGAGATGAGCCACCGCAGCAAGGAGTTCGAGAGCATCCAGCAGCAGGCGCTGGCCGATCTGCGCGAACTGCTGCATGTGCCGAAGAACTTCAAGATCCTGTTCCTGCAGGGCGGTGCCATCGGCGAAAACGGCATCGTCCCGCTGAACCTGGCCAACCGTGTCACTGCCGCGAAGCCGAAGACCGATTTCGTGGTGACCGGCACGTGGTCGGTCAAGACCGAGCAGGAAGCGCGCCGCTATGGCGAGGTGAATATCGCCGCGTCCAGCAAGGACCAGAAGTGGCACAAGATTCCCGATGTGAACACGTGGAAGCTGTCCGACGACGCGGCCTATGTGCATCTGTGCACGAACGAGACCATCGTCGGCGTGGAGTTCCAGGACATCCCGGACATCGGCCAGACCGGCACCCATGACAAGGGCCGCATCGTCGTGGCCGACGCGTCGAGCCATATCCTGTCGCGCCCGATCGACTGGTCGCGCGTACAGGTGGTGTATGGGGGCGCGCAGAAGAATATCGGCCCGGCCGGTGTGACGATCGTCATCGTGCGCGAAGACCTGATCGGTTTCGCGCACCCGCTGTGCCCCTCGGCGTTCAACTGGCGCCTGGTGGCCGAGCATGACTCGATGTACAACACGCCGCCCACCTATGCGATCTACATCGCCGGGCTCGTGTTCAAGTGGCTCAAGGCCCAGGGCGGCGTGCCCGCGATCGAACAGCGCAATATCGCCAAGGCGCGCGCGCTGTACGACTTCCTGGACCAGAGCGACTATTACCGTAACGAAATCGATCCCCGCAGCCGCTCGCGCATGAACGTACCGTTCTTCCTGCGCGATGAATCGCGCAACGAAGCGTTCCTGACCCAGGCGCGCGCGAACGGCCTGGTACAGCTCAAGGGCCACAAGTCCGTGGGCGGCATGCGCGCCAGCATCTACAACGCGATGCCACTCGAAGGTGTGACCGCGCTGGTGGAATTCATGCGCGAGTTCGAGCGCACCGCCGCCTGACGGTGGTGCTTTCTGTCGCGGCCCTGGCAGTGCGGGGGCCCGGCATCAGCCCAGACTTTCCGCGGCTGCGCGATGCGCGGCCCACAGGCCTATGACACAGCAAGACAAGCCGGCGGCGGCAGCCACCGGCAATGACAATGCCGCACCCAGCCCCCAGGAGCAGGCGCTGTCCGCGGACCTGGCGCCGCTGCGCGACCAGATCGACGCCGTCGACCGCGAACTGCTGGCCCTGCTGAACCGCCGTGCGCAACTGGCGCTCGACGTGGGCGAGGTCAAGAAGAAGTACGGCGCGCCGGTGTTCCGCCCCGAGCGCGAGCTGCAGGTGATCCGCAAGGTGCAGGGTGCCAATCCGGGCCCGCTGCTTGGCGAAAGCGTGGCGTCGATCTGGCGCGAGGTGATGTCGGCCTGCCGCGGCCTGGAAAAGCCGCTGGAGATCGCCTTCCTGGGCCCGGCCGGCACGTTCTCCGAGCAGGCGCTGTACGCGCACTTCGGCCACGAAGTCAGCGGCGTGCCCTGCCCGAGCATCGACGAGGTGTTTCGGTCGGTGGAGTCGGGTACGGTGGAGTACGGCGTGGTGCCGGTCGAGAATTCGACCGAGGGCGCGGTGTCGCGCACGCTGGACCTGTTCCTGCAGACGTCGCTGAAGATCAGCGGCGAGATCGCGCTGAAGGTGCATCACAACCTGATGGCATCGTCGCCCGACATGAAGGGCGTGACCGTGGTGCGCGCGCACGCGCAGGCGCTGGCGCAGTGCCAGCACTGGCTCGCCGCCAACTATCCGCATCTGGAGCGCCAGGCCGTATCGAGCAACGCCGAGGCGGCGCGCATGGCCAGCGAAGATCCCACGGTGGCGGCGATTGCCGGCGAGACAGCCGCCAACCGCTATCACCTGCATATCGTGCGGGCCAACATCCAGGACGATCCGCACAACCGCACGCGCTTTGCGGTGATCGGCCGCTACGAGACCGAGCCGTCGGGCAGCGACCAGACGTCGATGATCCTGTCGGTGCCGAACAAGGCCGGCGCCGTGTACCAGCTGCTGGCGCCGCTGGCCGACAACGGTGTGTCGATGTGCCGCTTCGAATCGCGGCCCGCCCGCAGCGGCGCGTGGGAGTACTACTTCTATGTCGATGTGGAAGGCCATCAGCACGATCCGGCCGTGGCACGCGCGATCCAGTCGCTGCGCGCCAACGCCGCGTACCTGAAGGTGCTCGGGTCCTACCCGTCGAGCAAATAACGCAGGCAGGAGACACGCATGGCACAGCAGGAAAGCGGGGCAGCGAGCGCAACGGCGAATGTGGCTGCGAATGTGGCCGACTACTTTGGCCCGACGTACGTCCGCAAGATCTCGCCGTACATCGCAGGAAAGCCAATTTCGGAAGTGGCACGCGAGTTCGGGCTTGACGAGGCGCGTATCGTCAAGCTGGCGTCGAACGAGAATCCGCTTGGCATGCCTGCCTCGGCCAAGGCCGCCATTGCGGCGGCCACCGAGGATCTGGGCCGCTACCCGGACAGCAACGGCTTCGAGCTGAAGGCCAAGCTTTCGGAGAAATTCGATGTCCCGGCCGAGTGGCTGACCCTCGGCAACGGCAGCAACGACATTCTGGAACTGGCCGCGCACGCGCTGGTGCGCACCGGCGAGTCGATTGTCTACGCTGAATACTCGTTTGCGGTCTACGCGCTGGCTACCCAGGAAGTGGGCGCGCGCGCCATCGAGGTGAAGTCGCGCCAGTACGGTCACGATCTCGACGCCATGTCCGCCGCGATTGCGCCGGACACGAAGCTTGTGTTCATCGCCAATCCGAACAACCCGACCGGTACCTTCGTGTCCGCCGCCGAGATCGAGGCGTTCCTGGCGAAGGTGCCGCCGCACGTGGTGGTGGTGCTGGACGAGGCGTACAACGAGTACCTCGACGCTGACCAGCAGTACGAGTCCATCGCGTGGGTGCGCAAGTATCCGAACCTGATGGTGTCGCGTACGTTCTCGAAGGCCTACGGCCTGGCGGGATTGCGAGTGGGCTATGGCGTGGCGCAGCCGCCGCTGACCGACCTGCTGAATCGCGTGCGCCAGCCGTTCAACGTCAACAGCCTGGCCCAGGCCGCAGCCGTGGCAGCGCTGGGCGATGGCGATTTCCTGCAGCGCAGCGCCGAGCTCAATCGCGCCGGCAAGGCCCAGCTGGTGGCGGCCTTCGAGCGCATGGGCCTGGAGTACGTGAAGTCGTCGGGCAACTTCGTCATGGTCCGCGTGGGCACTGACGACGGTGCCGGCGCACGCGTGAACCTGGCGATGCTCAAGCAGGGCGTGATCGTGCGCCCGGTGGCGAACTACGGCCTGCCGCAGTGGCTGCGTATCACCATTGGCCTGCCTGACGAGAATGCCGCGTGCATCGCGGCGCTCGAGCAGGCATTGAAGTGAATCCGAACCGATCTGAAGCCGTGAGCGCTCTGCATTTTTCCCGTGTTGTGATTGTCGGTGTCGGCCTGATTGGCGGATCGCTGGCGTTGTCGCTCAAGCGTGCCGGCGTGGTCGGCACCGTGGTAGGAGTTGGCCGTTCGGCGGCGTCGCTGGAGAAGGCGAAGACGCTGGGCGTCATCGACGAGGCCGCCGAATCGCTGGCCGAAGCCGCCCGTGGTGCCAGCCTGATCGTGCTGTGCGCGCCCGTGGCGCAGAATTTTGCGCTGCTGCATGCGCTGGAGCCGCATCTGCAGCTGGGCACCATCGTGACGGACGCCGGCAGTACCAAGTCCGACGTGATCATGGCGGCCAAGACGGCGCTTGGCGACAAGGTGGCGCAGTTCGTGCCCGCGCACCCGATTGCCGGCCGTGAACTCCACGGCGTGGAAGCCGCGCTGAACGACCTCTATCTGGACAAGAAGGTGGTGATGTGCCCGCTGCAGGAAAACAGCCGCGCGGACGTGGCGGCGGTGCGGGCCATGTGGGAATCGGCCGGCGCGAATGTCCACGTGATGTCGGCCGTGCAGCATGACGCCGTGTTTGCCTCGGTCAGCCACCTGCCGCACGTGCTGTCGTATGCGCTGGTGGCGCAGGTGGCCAATGCCGAGGATGCGGCACTGAAGCTCGACTTCGCGGGCGGCGGTTTTCGCGATTTCACGCGCATTGCCGCGTCGTCGCCCGAGATGTGGCGCGACATCTGCATCGCCAACAAGGAGGCGCTGCTGCGCGAGATCAACACGTATGAAGCCGTGCTTGGTCACCTGAAGGCGCAGATCAAGGCCGGAGACGGTGCTGCCTTGGAGCGGATCTTCGCTCGCGCCAGCGACACGCGCCTGAAGTGGGGCGCGGCACGTGCCGCCACCCATAACGTAGAACCCTGAAGTCGTGGCGCCTTCCCCGGGCGCCGCGCCTACGCTGCCAAGACCATGGAACATCTGACCCTCGGCCCCCTGACCCGCGCATCCGGCACGGTACGCCTGCCCGGCTCGAAGAGCATCTCCAACCGCGTGCTGCTGCTGTCCGCACTGGCAACCGGCGAGACCCGCGTACGCGATCTGCTCGATTCCGACGATACCCAAGTCATGCTTGAAGCGCTGAAAGTGCTGGGCGTGTCCTGGCGCCGCGACGGTGGTGATTGCATCGTGACCGGCGTGGGTGGCAATTTTCCGAACAAGGCCGCCGACCTGTTCATGGGCAATGCCGGCACGGCGATTCGCCCGCTGACGGCGGCGCTGGCGCTGCAGGGCGGTACCTACAGGCTCAGCGGCGTGCCGCGCATGCATGAGCGGCCGATTGGCGATCTGGTGGACGGCCTGCTGCAGGTGGGCGCCGCCATCGAATACCTGGGCACGCCCGGCTATCCGCCCCTGCAGATCAATCCAGCGCAGATCCGTATCGATACGCCGATCCGCGTGCGCGGCGATGTATCGAGCCAGTTTCTCACGGCGCTGCTGATGGCACTGCCGATGGCGTCGGCGCCTTCGGGCCGGATCGAAATCGAAGTGGTGGGCGAACTGATCTCGAAGCCTTATGTCGAGATCACGCTGAACCTGCTGGCCCGCTTCGGCATCGTGGTCGAGCGCCAGGGCTGGGAGCGCTTCATCCTGCCGGCCGGCGCGCAGTACCGGTCGCCGGGCGAGATCTATGTCGAAGGCGATGCTTCGACCGCGTCGTACTTCCTGGCTGCCGGCGCAATCGGCGGTGGGCCGGTGCGGGTGGAAGGCGTGGGCCTGTCGAGCATCCAGGGCGATGTGCGGTTTGCCGATGCGCTGAACCGCATGGGCGCCAACGTAATGGCCGGCGACAACTGGATCGAGGTGCGCGGCACCGAGCGCGACGATGGCCGGCTCAATGGTATCGAACTCGACTGCAACCACATTCCCGACGCCGCGATGACACTGGCCGTGGCGGCGCTGTTTGCGGAAGGCACGACCACGCTGACCAATATCGCCAGCTGGCGCGTCAAGGAAACGGATCGTATTGCCGCCATGGCGGCGGAACTGCGCAAATTGGGTGCCGCAGTGGAAGAGGGGGCGGACTATCTGAAAGTGACGCCTCCTGCGCCCGGCGCCTGGCAGACTCCGGCCGATGGCATTGGCACCTATGATGATCACCGGATGGCCATGTGTTTCTCGCTCGCCGCTTTCGGGCCGCTGCCGGTGCGCATCAACGAGCCGGGCTGCGTGGCGAAGACATTCCCTGAGTATTTCTCGGTGTTTGCCGGGGTAGCGCGGTAAGCGGTCACTCCGGTTCAATAGCAGTTTTCAGGCGGCGGCCAGGCGGGGCGCCGCCGGTGCTTCGGGGCCGGCTTCGGCCCCTGCGTGATTTCCACGACGTTCACGGCGGTCCCAGTATTTGTCGAAGAAGTAGTGGGCCACCGTGTTGACGGCCGGTTCGATGAATGTAATGGCACCGCTGATGGCCAGGCTGCCGGTCAGCGCATAGGTCACGCTGAATGCGATGCCCAGGTGCATGATGCCGAAGGTCAGGGTTTTGGCCATGGTGAATTGCCTCGTGTCGAAAAAAGTTGAAATGGTCGCGCAGCGCCTTTTGTGGGGAGCGCGAACGCTGCGGCCGCGCAACCATGGATGGAATGATAACGACTCCCAATCGAAGTCGAAAATCAATAGTTTCAAGCTAATCAATTAAGAATGACTATCATTGACGTCATCACCATAGATGGGCCAACTGCATCCGGCAAGGGTACGGTGGCGCACAAGGTGGCAGATGCCCTGGGCTTTCATCTGCTGGACAGCGGTGCGCTGTATCGGCTGGTGGCGCTGGCCAGCGACCGTGCCGACGTGGATATTGGCGATGTCGATACCCTTGCAAAGATCGCCCTGCGCCTCGATGTGAAGTTCGGCCCGGACCGGGTCTGGCTCCAAGGCGAAGAGGTCAGTCAGTTGATCCGCCAGGAGGCGATCGGCAACCGGGCGTCGGCGCTGGCCGTTCATCAGCCCGTTCGTGATGCGCTGACGGCACTTCAGCGGGGCTTTCGCAAGCTGCCGGGACTGGTGGCGGACGGCCGCGACATGGGCACCGTGATCTTCCCGGAGGCCCGCCTCAAGGTGTTCCTGACCGCGAGTGTCGAGGCGCGCGCCCGCAGGCGCTATAAACAATTGATTGATAAGGGAATTTCTGCTAATATCGAAGACCTTTTGCGTGACCTCGAGGCGCGCGACGCGCGGGACCGTTCCCGTGCCGCCGCACCGTTGCGTCCCGCAGAAGACGCGCAACGCCTGGACACCTCCGAAATGACGGTGGACGAGGCGGTGGCGCAGGTGCTGGAGTGGTTCGCCGCGGTGCGGTGAGTAAAACCACGAGGCGCCGACCTGGGCCTGTGCCGGAACCCAACCCGTCCAGCACAGGTGATCAACCTGACCCCGCTGCGTGAGGCAGACTGTGCGCGATAGTCGCGCCGGCCAACGTACTGCGGATTGCTACTTTACGTTTATGTCCGACCTGCAAACCAACGAATCCTTTGCCGCACTGTTCGAGGAATCGATCGCCCGCTCCAATATGAAGGCTGGCGAAGTGATTTCCGCTGAAGTCGTGCGCATCGACCACAACTTCGTGGTCGTCAACGCCGGCCTCAAGTCCGAGGCGTTTGTGCCGGTGGAGGAGTTCCTGAACGACCAGGGCGAACTCGAAGTGCAGGCCGGCGACTACGTGTCCGTGGCCATCGACGCGCTCGAGAACGGCTATGGCGACACCATCCTCTCCCGCGACAAGGCCAAGCGCCTGGCATCGTGGCTGAACCTCGAGAAGGCGCTGGAAGACGGCGAGATCATCTCGGGTACCGTGACCGGCAAGGTCAAGGGCGGCCTGACCGTCATGGTCAACGGCATCCGTGCCTTCCTGCCCGGTTCGCTCGTCGACGTGCGTCCGATCAAGGACACCACGCCGTACGAAGGCAAGACCCTGGAATTCAAGGTCATCAAGCTCGACCGCAAGCGTAACAACGTCGTGCTGTCGCGTCGCGCCGTGGTGGAAGCCACGCTGGGCGAAGAGCGTCAGAAGCTGATGGAAACGCTGAAGGAAGGCGCGATCGTCAACGGTATCGTCAAGAACATCACCGACTACGGCGCGTTCGTGGACCTGGGTGGTATCGACGGCCTGCTGCACATCACCGACCTGGCATGGCGTCGTGTGCGTCACCCGAGCGAAGTGCTGTCGGTTGGCCAGGAAATCACCGCCAAGATCCTCAAGTTCGACCAGGAAAAGAACCGCGTCTCGCTGGGCGTGAAGCAACTGGGCGAAGATCCGTGGGTGGGCATCTCGCGCCGCTACCCGCAAGGCACGCGTCTGTTCGGCAAGGTGACCAACCTGACCGACTACGGCGCATTCGTGGAAATCGAAGCCGGTATCGAAGGCCTGGTCCACGTGTCGGAAATGGACTGGACCAACAAGAACGTGGCTCCTTCGAAGGTTGTCCAGCTGGGCGACGAAGTGGAAGTCATGGTTCTGGATATCGACGAAGACAAGCGTCGTATCAGCCTGGGCATGAAGCAGTGCAAGGCCAATCCGTGGGACGATTTCAGCCGCAACCACAAGAAGGGCGACAAGCTGACGGGCCAGATCAAGTCGATCACCGACTTCGGCGTGTTCATCGGTCTGCCGGGCGGCATCGACGGCCTGGTTCACCTGTCGGACCTGTCGTGGCAAGAGTCGGGCGAAGAAGCCGTGCGCAAGTACAAGAAGGGCGACGAAGTGGAAGCTGTCGTCCTGGGCATCGACGTCGACAAGGAACGCATCTCGCTGGGCATCAAGCAGCTGTCGGGCGATCCGTTCAACAACTTCATCTCGGCCAACGACAAGGGTTCGCTCGTCAACGGCACGATCAAGGCTGTTGATGCCAAGGGCGCCGTGGTGCAACTGGCTGACGACGTGGAAGGCTACCTGCGTGCATCGGAAATCTCCGCTGACCGCGTGGAAGACGCCCGCAACGTGCTGAAGGAAGGCGAGCAGATCACCGCCCTGGTGGTGAACGTCGACCGCAAGTCGCGCAACATCAACCTGTCGATCAAGGCCAAGGACAGCGCAGAGCAGCAAGAAGCGATGCAGAAGTTCCAGGCTGACACCGGCACGGCTGGCACGACCAACCTGGGCGCGCTGCTGAAGGCCAAGCTGGGCCAGGACAACCAGTAATTTAGAGCGCCGCGCGAAGCGAGACCGCCCATGACCAAGTCCGAGCTCGTCGAAAAACTGGCTGCCCGTTTTCCGCAGTTGCTGCTGCGGGATGCGGACATCTCGGTAAAAACGATTCTCGACGCGATGTCCGAAGCCCTGGCCGATGGCCATCGCATCGAGATCCGCGGCTTCGGCAGCTTTGGTCTGAACCGGCGGCCGCCTCGCGTGGGCCGCAACCCCAAGTCCGGCGAACGCGTGCTGGTGCCCGAAAAACGGGTGCCGCACTTCAAGGCGGGCAAGGAGTTGCGGGAACGGGTGGATCGTCCTGTCACGCCACAGGGTGGCGTCGCGACCGGCAATGGTCAGGCGCCGCACGGCAAGGCAGGGCAGTCTCTGGCCCCGTCGCAATCGGCTTCGGCCGGTCTGCACGAGGACAATCAGCTCAATCTGGTCCGTTCCTGATGCACGCTCGCCATACTGGCAAGTCTGTAGAAAAGCGCTCCTCCGGGAGCGCTTTTTGTTTGTGCGCCGATAATGACCGGCGGCTGCGGTGGCCGGGGCGTCAGGCGACCAATCGTTACCGTTTGCGAGAAGTGATTCCGCTACAATGCCGGGAATCCTTGGCCGGGTGCGCCCGAACGCTGTCGCGTGACCGGTTGTGCACTCAAGTTCCGAAGGCATTCACCGCATGAAACTCATCACCTGGATCTTCCGTATCGTCCTGTTCGTGCTGCTGTTCGTGCTGGCACTGCGCAATACCGCCGACGCCGACCTGCAGCTCTTCTTTGGCGCGGTCTGGCATGCGCCGCTGATCCTGATCCTGCTGGCGGCGTTCGGGCTGGGCATCGTGGCTGCGTTGGCGGCCGTGGCGCCTGGGCTGATGCGCCAGCGCATGGAGGCCGCGCGCCTGCGCCGTGCCCTGGGCGCGGCCCGGACTGCTCCGGCAGTGGATGCCGTGCCGCCCGAGGCCAAGCCGGGCGTACCCTATAACGTAGTCGGTCCGAAAGTTTGACCCATGATGTTTGAAACCTGGTGGCTGCTGGCGCTGCCGCTTGTATTTGGCCTTGGCTGGATGGCTGCGCGCTTCGACCTGCGCCAGCTGATGAGCGAACAGGGCGCTTTGCCGCGTTCGTATTTCAAAGGCCTCAACTTCCTGCTCAACGAGCAACCCGACAAGGCGATCGACGCTTTTGTCGAAGTGGCTCGGCTGGACCCCGAGACCACCGAGCTGCACTTTGCGCTGGGCGCGCTGTTCCGCCGCCGTGGCGAAACCGAACGCGCGATCCGCGTGCACCAGAACCTGGCGACCCGGCCAGACCTTCCCGAGCCTGAACGTGAGCACGCACTCTATGAACTGGGGCAGGATTTCCTGCGCGCGGGCCTGCTGGATCGCGCCGAGGAATCGCTGCGCCGGCTGATGTCCGGCCCGTATGCGGCGTCCGCCAAGCGCGTGCTGCTGGAACTTTACGAAGTCGAGAAGGAATGGTCGAAGGCCATCGACGCGGCGCGCGAACTGCAGACGCTGGACCAGAAGGACTATCGTGTGCAGATCGCCCAGTTCTGCTGCGAACTGGCGCAAGACGCGTTGCAAAAGAAAAAGCCGGACGAGGCCGTCGAATGGCTGCGCCGCGCCCGCGAGGAAAACCCGGCCAACGTGCGTGCGCCGATCCTGCTGGGCGACGTGGCTGCGGCGGCAGGCGACCAGGCCGGGGCACTGCAGCACTGGCTGGGCATCGAAAGCCAGGATGCCGCCTATCTGCCGCTGGTGGCTGACCGCGTGGTCAAGGCCTACGCGACACTGGGTGAACAGGGCAAGGCCCTGCAGTGGCTGCGCGATCTGCTCAAGACCAAGCTGGCGCCGGAGTTGCTCGATACCGCCTATCGCACCGAACTCGAAGCCAACGGCCCTGTGGCCGCGACCGCGCTGATGCGCGAACAGTTGCGCCGTCAGCCGACGCTGCTGGCGCTGACCCGCTACTTCGAGGCGCAGGCGGCCGAGAACAAGGCGCTGCAGCCTGCCGGCGCCAATGGCGAGGCACCGGCCGATGGCACGGCCGCGGCCGCCGAACCGGACGACCAGTCGCAGGAAACGGCGGCGATCCGCGATCTGCTGCAGCTTCGCACCCGTAACCTGGCCCGCTACACCTGCCGCGAATGCGGCTTCCGCGCCCGTTTGTTCTATTGGCAGTGCCCCGGCTGCAACCGCTGGGAGACCTATGCGCCGCGCCGCTCCGAAGCGCTTGGCTAATACATCTCAAGCGAACCCGAATTCCCTGGAGCTTCCGCAATGAAAGTTACGATTATCGGCAGTGGCTATGTTGGCCTCGTGACCGGTGCCTGCCTGGCTGAACTCGGCAACTCCGTGTTCTGCCTCGATGTCGACGAAAAGAAGATCGCGCTGCTGAACGCCGGTGGCGTGCCCATCTACGAACCGGGCCTCAAGGAACTGATCGACCGCAACCGTGCGGCGGGCCGGCTGACGTTTTCCACCGATGTGGCCGCCAGCGTCGAGCATGCCGACGTGCAGTTCATCGCCGTTGGTACGCCGCCTGACGAGGACGGTTCGGCCGACCTGCAGTACGTGCTGGCCGCCGCGCGCAATATCGGCCGCCACATGACCGGCTTCAAGGTGGTGGTGGACAAGTCGACCGTGCCGGTGGGCACCGGCGACCGCGTGGCTGCCGTGATCCGCGAGGAACTGGCGGCGCGCGGGCTGGAAGACCTGCAGTACTCGGTGGTGTCCAATCCCGAGTTCCTGAAGGAAGGCGCCGCCGTGGAAGATTTCATGCGCCCGGACCGCATCGTGCTGGGCTGTGCGCCCGATGCCGCCGGCCGTCACGCGCAGGCCATCATGCGCCAGCTGTATTCGCCGTTCAACCGCAACCACGAGCGCACGTTCTACATGGACGTACGGTCGGCCGAGTTCACCAAGTACGCGGCCAACTCGATGCTGGCCACGCGTATTTCGTTCATGAACGAGCTGGCCAACCTGGCCGACGAAGTGGGCGCCGACATCGAACTGGTGCGGATGGGCATCGGCTCCGATCCCCGCATCGGCTACAGCTTCCTGTATGCAGGTGCGGGCTACGGCGGCTCCTGCTTTCCCAAGGACGTGCAGGCGCTGATGCGCACGGCCAGCGCCTATGGCAAGCCGATGCGGGTGCTGGAAGCCGTGGAGTCCGTCAACGACGCCCAGAAGCAGGTGCTGGGCCGCAAGGTGGTCAAGCGTTTCGGTGACGACCTGACCGGCAAAACCTTCGGCGTCTGGGGCCTGGCGTTCAAGCCCAATACCGATGACATGCGCGAGGCCCCGGCCCGCGTGCTGGCCCGCGAACTGGTGTCGCGCGGCGCATCGCTGCGCGTACACGATCCCGTGGCGATGCACGAGGCCCGCCGCGTGCTGGAGACCGACCTGGCCGACATCCCCGGCGGCATCGACCGCGTGCTGTTCTGCGACGCCCAGATGGACGTGCTGAAGGACGCCGACGCGCTGGTGATCGTGACGGAATGGAAGGTGTTCCGCAGCCCCGATTTCTCGCAGATCCGTGCGTTGCTCAAGACGCCGGTCATCATCGACGGCCGCAACCTCTATGAACCGGATGCCATGGCCCAGGCCGGCATCGAATATCACGCGATTGGGCGCTCCACCGCAGCGCACTGATCCGTTTCAACCCGCGTAGCCAGACCGACCGGCCGCGCCATCATGGCGCGGCAGAGTCGCAAAGGGAAGTTCATGAGCAAGAACACGATTCCGCAGGACCAGATTCGCCAGTCGCAGGTACTGGTGGTGGGCGACATGATGCTGGACCGCTACTGGTTCGGCGATGTGGAGCGCATCTCGCCGGAAGCGCCCGTGCCTGTGGTGCAGATCAAGCGCAGCGACGAGCGCCTGGGCGGTGCCGCCAACGTGGCCCGCAATGCGGCTGCGCTGGGGGCCAGGGTTGGCATGCTTGGCGTGGTGGGCGACGACGAGCCCGGCCGCACGCTGGAGGCGTTGCTCCACGCAAGCCAGGTCCAGCCGTATCTGCATCGCGATGCCAGCCTGAACACCACGATCAAGTTGCGCGTGGTGGCGCACCAGCAACAGCTGCTGCGCGTGGATTTCGAGAACGCGCCGGCCAACGAAGTGCTGGCATCGGTACAGGACCGCTACCAGGCGCTGGTCAACGACTACCAGGTGCTGGTGCTGTCGGATTACGGCAAGGGCGGCCTGACTCATGTCGGCCGGATGGTCGAGGCAGGCCGTGCGGCCGGCCGCACCGTGCTGATCGACCCCAAGGGCGACGACTATTCGCGCTATCGCGGCGCCACGCTGATCACGCCGAACCGCGCCGAGATGCGCGCTGTCGTGGGAGCCTGGAAGACCGAGGCCGACCTGACCATCCGCGCCCAGAACCTGCGCCGCGAACTGCAGCTCGAAGCGCTGCTGCTGACGCGTTCGGAAGAGGGCATGACGCTCTATACCGAAGCCGAAGTGCTGCATGTCTCGGCCCAGGCGCGCGAAGTCTATGATGTATCGGGGGCCGGCGACACGGTGATCGCCACGCTGGCAACCATGCTGGGCGCCGGGGTGCCGCTCAAGGAAGCCGTGCAGCACGCCAACCGCGCCGGCAGCATCGTCGTCGGCAAGCTGGGTACCGCTGTTGTCACTTATCCCGAATTGTTTGGCGCCGCCTGAGGCGCGCCTGCTAGCCTGAATCCGCCATGACCATCATCGTGACCGGCGCTGCCGGCTTTATCGGCAGCAATATCGTCAAGGGCCTGAACGAACGCGGCGAGACGCATATCGTCGCGGTCGACAACCTGACGCGTGCCGAGAAATTCAACAACCTCGTGGACTGCGAGATTGCCGACTACCTGGACAAGGCCGAATTTGTCGAGCGCTTCAAGCGCGGCGATTTCGGCAATGTGCGTGCGGTGTTCCACGAAGGCGCCTGTTCCGACACCATGGAGACGGACGGCCGCTACATGATGGAGAACAACTACCGCTATACGCTGGCGCTGATGGAAGCCTGCCTGGAGCAGGGCACCCAGTTCCTCTATGCGTCGTCGGCCGCCACTTATGGCGCTTCTACGATGTTCCGCGAGGACCGCGAGTACGAAAAGCCGCTGAACGTCTACGGCTATTCGAAATTCCTGTTCGACCAGGTGGTGCGCCGCAGGCTGCCGTCCGCGCACTCGCAGATCGTTGGCTTCCGCTACTTCAACGTCTACGGCCCGCGCGAATTCCACAAGGGCCGCATGGCGTCGGTGGCATTCCACCACTTCAACCAGTTCCGCGCCGAAGGTACCGTCAAGCTGTTTGGCGAGTACAACGGCTACGCGCCAGGCACGCAGAGCCGCGACTTCGTGTCGGTGGAAGACGTGGTCAAGGTCAACCTGTATTTCCTGGACCATCCGGAAAAGTCCGGCATCTTCAACCTCGGCACCGGCCGTTCGCAGCCGTTCAACGATATTGCGGTGTCGGTGGTCAATGCCCTGCGCGAGTCCGAGGACAAACCGCCCCTGTCGCTGGAAGAAATGGTGCAGGAAGGACTGGTCGAATACGTGAAGTTTCCCGATGCGCTGCGCGGCAAATACCAGTGCTTCACGCAGTCCGACGTGTCGCGCCTGCGCTCGGCGGGCTACGAGGCACCGTTCCTGACGGTGCAGGAAGGCGTGAGCCGCTACTGCAACTGGCTGCTCGACCGTACCTGAGCGCGCTGCCCTGAAAGGCCGTGTCGCGCCTGCGCCACGGATTGCACTGGCCGGACTCGTAAAAGTCCGGCAGTGCATCATCAATATGGCGGTTGGACACACAAACGCGCGGGTGTTGTGAACTTGTGTGTCCAGCCGTTTCTGACGTCCGATCGGACTCCTATCCTGACCGCTTCCGCTGCCATCCGGTGGCGGACTTGCAACTGAAAAGGAAAGGAGTCTTATCGATGCACAAGATGTACAACGCTGGCCCGGCAAGCGCGCCGGCGCCTCTGTTTCCCGGTTTCCTGTCCAGCATGTCCCGGGGCGCCTTGCGCGCGTGCCGGCGGAGCAGCCTGGCCCTGGCGTTCATGCTGGCCCTGGCGGGCGCGGGTCCGGCCCATGCCGCGGTCGACGTGAACAGCGCAGACGAGGCGGCGCTGGGCACGATCAAGGGCATCGGCCCGGCCACGGCCAAGCGGATCCTGACGGAACGTGACAAGAACGGGGCCTTCAAGGACGCGGTCGACCTGGCGGACCGTGTGCCCGGGGTAGGGCCGAAATCGGCGGCCAATCTCCAGGAGGCGGGCCTGACGTTCGGCAAGGCGTCCGCCACGGCGCCGGCCGCCCGCAAGGACGGCAAGCCCACGCCGAAACCTGCACCGAAGGCTGCCGCGGCGCGCTGACAGCGGCAGCGGCACGGCGGGTCAACAGATCGGGGCTGGTATGCGTTGTGCTTCGCTGGCGTGGCACGCACGCGGCAGTCCCGATTTGCACCACCCGGGGTGCGGGGTATCATGCGCATCGCCGTTGCGGCCGGCGCCTGGCGCCGGCATGCACCCCGGATTTCCACACCAATAATTGAACCGGCAACGCAGCCGTACCGCTGACAGGGAGAGAACAACATGGCGAATGGCCAGGACAGCATTGACGACGGGAGTTTCCTGCCCAAGTGGCGACTGAAGACCGAGGGCGTGATCGCTCCCGACGAACGGTTGCCGGCGGGCCAGACCTTGCTTGCGGGCATCCAGCACGTGGTGGCGATGTTCGGCTCGACGGCCATTGCCCCGATCCTGATGGGCTTTCCTCCCAATATCGCCATCCTGTTCTCGGGCATTGGCACCTTGCTGTTCTTCCTTTGCGTGCGTGGCCGGGTGCCCAGCTATCTGGGATCGAGCTTTGCCTTCATCGCCGTGGTGATCGCGGCCACGGGCTACAGCGGTAGCGGCCCGAACACGAATATCCCGCTGGCGCTGGGCGGCATCATTGCCGCCGGCGCCCTGTACACGATCATCGGCCTGGTCGTGCAGGCCGTTGGCTACGCCTGGGTGGAAAAGCTGATGCCCCCGGTGGTGACCGGAGCCATCGTCGCGGCCATTGGCCTGAACCTGGCGCCAGTGGCCGTCAAGGCGGTCAGCGGGGCGGCGCTCGATACGTGGGTGGGTCTGCTGACCGTGCTGGCCGTGGGCCTGATCGCGGTGCGCGCACCGGGCATGCTCGGGCGCCTGCCGGTGCTGCTTGGCGGCCTGACCGGCTACCTGGCGTATTTCGTGGCAACCAACCTGATGGGCATGGGCAAGGCCATCGACTTCTCCGGCGTGGTGGCAGCCAGCTGGTTCGGCATGCCGGCGTTCACCACGCCGGTCTTCGACGCCAACGCCATGCTGCTGATCGCCCCGGTGGCAATCGTGCTGGTGGCCGAGAATCTGGGGCATATCAAGGCCATCGGCGTGATGACGGGCCGCAATCTCGACCCGTATATCGGACGGGCATTTATCGGCGATGGCGTGGCCACCATGCTGTCTGCATCTGGCGGCGGCACGGGCGTGACCACTTACGCCGAGAACATGGGCGTGATGGCGGTCACCCGAATCTATTCGACGCTGATCTTCGTGGTGGCGGCAGCGGTGGCGATCCTGCTTGGCTTCTCGCCGAAGTTCGGGGCGCTGATCCTGACGATTCCCGGGCCGGTCATCGGCGGCCTGACCATCGTCGTGTTCGGCCTGATCTCGGCCACGGCTGGCCGTATCTGGGTGCAGAACCATGTCGATTTTTCCAGCTCGCGCAACCTGATCACGGTGGGCGCCACGCTGACCGTGGCCGCGGGCGACCTGACGCTGAAGTTCGGCGGCATGACCCTGGGCGGCATCGGCACCGCCACATTCGGCGCCATCCTGCTTTACCACCTGCTTGGCAGCCGTCATCCGGAAGACCAGGGCCTGACGCACTGATCCGGCACGTGCCTGCGGCGGGCGGAATGGCCCGGCCGCCGGTGCGGGTAAGGTTGGTGCATTACAATGGCCGACGAAAACCGACCACCCCGCACCATGGCCTACAAAACGATTGAAGACACCATCGGCAACACGCCGCTGGTACGACTGCAGCGCATTCCCGGTGCTGCCATCGAAGCGCGCGGCAACGTGATCCTTGGCAAGCTCGAGGGGAATAACCCGGCGGGTTCGGTCAAGGACCGCCCCGCGCTGTCGATGATCCGCCGTGCAGAAGAGCGCGGCCGCATCAAGCCCGGCGACACGCTGATCGAAGCCACATCGGGCAATACCGGTATCGCCCTGGCCATGGCAGCCGCCATCCGCGGCTACCGCATGGTGCTGATCATGCCCGAGGACCTGAGCCTGGAGCGCCGCCAGAGCATGGCCGCCTATGGTGCGGAAATCATCCTGACCCCGGTCAAGGGGGGCATGGAATATGCGCGTGACCTGGCGGAAACCATGGAGCGCGAAGGCAAGGGCGTGATCCTGGATCAGTTCGCCAACCCGGACAACCCGCTGGCGCACTACGAAACCACGGGGCCCGAACTCTGGCAGGACACCGAGGGCCGCATCACCCACTTTGTCTCGGCCATGGGTACCACCGGTACCATCACGGGCGTGTCGCGCTTCCTGAAGGAAAAGAACCCGGCGATCCAGATTATCGGTGCCCAGCCGGCCGAAGGCTCGCGCATTCCGGGTATCCGCAAGTGGCCCGAAGCGTACCTGCCGAAGATCTACGATCCGAAGTTCATTGACCGCCAGGAGCCTGTCACCCAGGCCGATGCCGAGCATATGGCACGCCGCATGGCGCGCGAGGAAGGAATCTTCTGCGGTATCTCGGCCGCCGGTGCGCTGTGCGTGGCGTTGCGAATTGCCGAGGAAGTGGAAAACGCGACGATCGTCTTTGTCGTCTGCGATCGCGGCGACCGCTACCTGTCCACGGGCGTCTTTCCCGCCTGAGTCCTGACTTGACTCGCACCTGAGTGCCTGCCTGACGCACGCACTCGCCGCCCATGAAAAAGCCCCGCCGGCATCGCCGCGGGGCTTTTTCTTTGGCGATTGGCCAGGCCAGGTCAGCCCATCGCGGCCTTGACCGCCTCGCCCAGCTGATACACCGCCAGCGCATAGAAGAAGCTGCGGTTGTAGCGCGTGAGGACGTAAAAGTTGCGCAGGCCGATCATGTATTCGGTCGGCTGGTCCGGCGTCGGCAAGTCGACGATCAACACGCCGGTTTCGCCTTCGCGCTGCACGTCGATGGGCTCGTCCACACGCAGCCCGGCCTTGGTCAGCTGGTTCAGGGTGCGTGTCGGCCACGGTTCGCCGTCGGCGGCAGCGGTAGCCACGCCCAGGCTGCCGGCGTCGCCGGCAATGCGCCAGACCACGGGCCGGCCCGGTTCCCAGCCATGCAGTTGCAGGAAACGGCCGACGCTGCCAATCGCATCGGTCGGGCTGTTGCGCAGATCGACATGACCATCGCCGTCATAATCGATGGCGTACTCGCGCAGACTGGTCGGCATGAATTGCGGAATGCCAACCGCCCCCGCGTACGAGCCCAGTACCGAGAACACGTCGGTTTTGGTGTCGCGGCACCAGACCAGGTAATCGGCCAGCTGGTTGCGGAACAGCGTCGTGCGGGCGTCGCGATTCGGCGTGTCCGGGTAGTCGAAGGCCAGCGTGGACAGCGAGTCGAGCACGCGGAACGTGCCCATGTCGCGGCCGTAGATCGTCTCCACGCCGATGATGCCGACGATGACCGATGCCGGCACACCGAATTCGGCCTCCGCGCGGCGTAGCGTCTCGCGGTTCTGTTGCCAAAAGCGAACACCGGCGTTGATGCGGATCGGTTCGATAAAGCGCGACCTGTACGCGCGCCAGCTCTTCTTGCCCGGCGTGGTCGGCGGCATGATCAATCGCGAGACCGTGGCCGAATACACAGCCTGGCTGAAATACGATTCCAGTTCGGCCCGCGGGAAGCCGTTGCGCGCCACCATCTCGTCGATGAACGCCTGCGTCTTCGGATGATTCCGGTAGCGGCCCGGTTCGATTTCCTCTTCCCGGACACTCACGCGGCGTTTGCCGGCGGCCAGAAGCCCTGGAGAAACGCCGCACAGGCCCAATGCGGCAGCGGTAAGTGCGGCGCCCAGCAGCGGGCGGCGCAGGGAGCGCTGTTGGTCGGTCATGTTGTCCTTTGCAAGTCGCACCGAGTATAGCGGATGCGATACATGCGCCGCCCCGTTCGGGGGCATTTGGTTACGAAGTTCCGGCGTCTGAAACCCGGGCACGTCCTGTGCTAACGTAACGGTTGGAGACAAACTTGACCCACAATCCAAAATGCCAACGGGTTATTACACGCATCCGTCGTTCCTGCTGCACGAGATGGGATTTTTCCATCCCGAATGCCCGGAACGTCTGCAGGCCATCGAAGACCATCTGATTTCGCATGGGATGGACGGCCTGCTCGACCGGCGCGATGCCCCGGCCGCCACCGAAGAACAGATCGAACGCGTGCATCGGCCCGACTACGTTGCCAGCCTGAGCGCCAACAGTCCGTCGGCCGGCTATTACCCGATCGACCCCGATACGTCCATGAACCGCCACACGCTGACTGCCGCCACCCATGCGGCCGGTGCGGCCGTGGCTGCCACCGACGCGGTGATCGCGGGCCAGATCGAGAACGCCTTCTGCTGTGTGCGCCCGCCCGGCCATCACGCCGAGCCCGATCACGCCATGGGTTTCTGTTTCTTCAACAACGTGGCGATTGCGGCCCGGCATGCCATTGCGGCCCACGGCCTGCAGCGCGTGGCAGTGGTCGACTTTGACGTGCATCACGGCAACGGCACCGAAGCGGCTTTCCGCGACGACCCGCAGGTCCTGATGTGCAGTTTCTTCCAGCACCCGTTCTATCCGTACAGCGGGAGCGAGCACGTGGCGACGAACATGTCGAACATCCCGTTGCCGGCCTACACGAACGGCATGGCCGTGCGCGAGGTGGTGGAAACCATCTGGCTGCCGCGCCTGAACGAGTTCAAGCCGGAGATGATCTTTATCTCGGCGGGCTTTGACGCGCACCGCGAAGACGACCTGGGTCAGATGGGCCTGGTCGAGCAGGACTACAGCTGGATCACCGAGCAGCTGGTGCAGGTGGCGAAAACCCACGCCCAGGGCCGCATCGTGAGCTGCCTGGAGGGCGGCTATAACCTCAGCGCGCTGGCGCGTAGCGTATCCGCCCATCTGAAGGTGCTGATGGAAGCTTGAATATGACTTATGGGGCGCAAAATGGCGTTCTATATGACGTGAGCGCATAAAGCCATCGAAAAAATCTCGTTTGAGGTATGAAGCGGATCGCATAAAATGCGGGCTTCACAAAAATAAGACCGGCAACACCGCAGGAGACCCCGCGCTGTTGCCGTTTTCTTTTCTCTTCATGATCGAACTGCAAGGACTCTCGCAGCGGTTCCCCGGCGGGTCGGGGGAAGTGCATGCCCTGCGCGATGTCAGCCTCTCCATCGCCGCCGGCGAGATCTTCGGCATCATCGGCCGAAGCGGCGCCGGCAAGAGCACGCTGGTGCGTGCCATCAACCTGCTGAACCGGCCCAGCGGCGGCCGCGTGATCGTCGACGGCCAGGATCTGACCGCGCTGTCCAACGGCCCGCTGCGCCAGGCGCGCCGCGAGATCGGCATGATCTTCCAGCACTTCAACCTGCTGTCGTCGCGCACCGTGTACGACAACGTGGCGCTGCCGCTCGAACTGGCGGGCAAGTCGAAGCAGGAGATTGCGGCAACCGTCGAGCCGTTGCTCGAACTGGTGGGCCTGTCGAAGCTGCGCGACCGCTATCCCGCCCAGATCAGTGGCGGGCAGAAGCAACGCGTGGGCATTGCCCGTGCGCTGGCCAGCAAGCCCAAGGTGCTGCTGTCCGACGAAGCCACCTCCGCGCTGGACCCGGAAACCACGCGCTCGATCCTGGAACTGCTCAAGCAGATCAACAAGGAACTGGGCCTGACCATCGTGATGATCACGCACCAGATGGAGGTCATCAAGCAGGTCTGCGACCGCGTGGCCGTGCTCGAAGCCGGCCAGGTCGTGGAAACGGGCCGCGTGATCGATGTGTTCCTGCGTCCGCAGCATGAAGTCACCCGCGCGATGATCGGCGACGTGATCGCGCAGGAATTGCCTGCCAGCGTGCTCAAGCGCGTGGAAAGCCGTCTCGGCAATGGCCGCGACCACGTCTATCGCCTGGCTTTCACGGGCGAGAACGTCGACCAGCCGGTGCTGGCGCAGGCCATTCGCCAGCACGGCCTGGACTTCAATATCCTGCATGGCCATATCGACGAGATCCAGGGCCAGGCCTTTGGCTCGCTGGCGATCATGGCGACCGGGGAGCCCGCCGACGTGCGCGCGGCAATGGACTACCTGCAGACGCAGGGCGTAGTGGTGGAGGAGATCGAACATGTGGTCTGAAATGTTTGACCTGTTCCTGTCGTCGTTCGGCGAGACGCTGCTGATGGTGGCGATCTCGGGCGTGGTCGGGTCGCTGCTGGGTGTGCCGCTGGGCGTGCTGCTGCACCTGACCAACCGGGGCGGCGTGCTGTCGCATCCGCTGTTCAACCGCACCATCGGCGTGGTGGTGAACGCGGTGCGTTCGATTCCGTTCATCATCCTGCTGGTGGTGGTGATCCCGTTCACGCGCTTTATCGTCGGGTCGTCGATCGGTACCACGGCGGCCATCGTGCCGCTGACGATTGCCGCCGTGCCGTTTATCGCGCGGCTGGTGGAAGCCGCGCTGCGCGAAGTGGACAAGGGTCTGGTGGAAGCCGCGCAATCGATGGGCGCCACGACGAGCCAGATCGTCTGGAAGGTGCTGCTGCCCGAGGCCATGCCCGGCATCGTGGCGGGTTTGACGATCACGTTCGTCAGCCTGGTTGGCTATTCGGCCATGGCCGGCGCCATCGGCGGCGGCGGGCTCGGCGATCTGGGCATCCGCTATGGCTACCAGCGCTACATCACCGAGATCATGGTGGCCGTGGTGCTGATCCTGCTCGTGTTCGTGCAAGCCGTGCAGAGCTTTGGCGACTGGCTGGTCCGCCGTATCAGCCATCGTTGATCCAGAATAATTTTTCGCAGGGAAACTCAGGGGTAAACGCAATGCAACGTCGTAGTGTGATCAAGAGCGCCATCGTCGCGCTGGGTGTCGTGGTGTCGGCTGGCGCGTTCGCGCAGGACAAGCCGATCAAGGTCGGCGTAACGGGTGGCCCGCATGCCCAGATCATGGAGCAGGTCAAGAAGGTGGCGGCCAAGGACGGCCTGAACATCCAGGTGGTGGAGTTCAGCGACTACATCCAGCCCAACGCGGCCCTGGCTGCCGGCGACCTCGACGCCAACAGCTACCAGCACCTGCCGTACCTGGAAGCCCAGATCAAGGACCGCGGCTACAAGTTCACGCATATCGCCTTCACGGTGACGTTCCCGATGGGCGTCTACTCGAAGAAGATCAAGTCGCTGGACCAGATCAAGCAGGGCGCCCGCGTGGGTGTGCCGAACGATCCCACCAACGGTGGTCGCGGCCTGTTGCTGCTGCAGTCCAAGAGCCTGATCAAGCTGCGCCCGGACGCCGGCCTGAAGGCCACGCCGCTGGACATCGTCGAGAACCCGAAGAAGATCAAGATCGTGGAACTCGATGCCGCCCAACTGCCGCGTTCGCTCGATGACCTCGATGCTGCCGCGATCAACGGCAATTACGCCGAATCGGCCGGCCTGTCGCCCACGCGCGATGCCATCGCCACGGAAGGCCCGAAGGGTCCGTATGCCAACCTGATCGCAATCCGGGCCGCCGACAAGGACAAGCCTTGGGTAGCCAAGCTCGTGAAGGCGTACCACTCGCCCGAGATCAAGGACTACGTACAGCGCACTTTTAAGGATTCCGTGATTACCGCCTGGTAATTTCTGGAGTTTTTCATCCAAACTCTGTGCCTGCAGGGCATCCTGCGGCACAATCGGGATGAATTTTTTGGATTGCCGGCTATGCCCGGCAATTCTTTGTCTATAAAATAGTACGATCGTTCGAAAAACAAGAGAGTCGCCACCCCGGTGGTTATAATGGCGAGCGATTCAAAAACTTTGGAACTATCAGCTATCAGTGGAGTGAGCGCATGAAAGTACTCGTCGCAGTCAAGCGGGTGGTGGACTACAACGTCAAGGTCCGCGTGAAGTCGGATGGCACGGGCGTCGACCTGGCCAACGTCAAGATGAGCATGAACCCGTTCGACGAAATCGCCGTCGAAGAGGCCGTGCGCCTGAAGGAAGCCGGCGTCGTCACCGAGGTGATCGCCGTGTCGTGCGGCGTGGCCCAGTGCCAGGAAACCCTGCGTACCGCGATGGCCATCGGCGCCGACCGCGGCATCCTGGTGGAATCGAACGAAGACCTGCAGCCGCTGGCCGTGGCCAAGCTGCTCAAGGCGCTGATCGACAAGGAACAGCCGAGCCTGGTGATCCTGGGCAAGCAGGCCATCGACGACGACTCGAACCAGACCGGCCAGATGGTGGCCGCGCTGGCCGGCCTGCCGCAAGCCACGTTCGCCTCGAAGGTGGTCGTTGCCGACGGCAAGGCTTCCGTGACGCGTGAAGTGGATGGCGGTCTGGAAACCCTGTCGGTGAAGCTGCCGGCCGTGGTGACCACCGACCTGCGCCTGAACGAGCCGCGCTACGTGACGCTGCCGAACATCATGAAGGCGAAGAAGAAGCCGCTGGATACCGTGAAGCCGGAAGACCTCGGCGTCGACGTGAAGCCGCGCCTGCAGACCGTCAAGGTTGTCGAGCCTGCCAAGCGCAGCGCCGGCGTGATGGTGCCGGACGTTGCCACGCTGGTGCAAAAGCTGAAGTCGGAAGCCAAGGTTATCTGAGCGCGGGGGAGAAAAGAACATGACTGCACTTGTCATTGCTGAACACGACAATCAATCGATCAAGGCCGCCACGCTGAACGCCGTGACGGCTGCTGCCCAGTGCGGCGGCGACGTCCACGTGCTGGTGGCGGGTTCCAACGCCCGCGCTGCCGCCGACGCCGCCGCGAAGATCGCCGGCGTGGCGAAGGTCCTGCTGGCCGACGCGCCGTACTTCGGTGACGGCCTGGCCGAAAACGTGGGCGAGCAGATCCTGGCCATCGCCAGCGACTACTCGCATATCGTTGCCCCGGCGACCGCCTCGGGCAAGAACATCCTGCCGCGCGTGGCCGCCAAGCTGGACGTGGCCCAGCTGTCGGACATCACCAAGGTCGACTCGCCCGATACGTTCGAGCGCCCGATCTACGCCGGCAACGCCATCGCCACGGTCAAGTCGGAAGACAAGATCAAGGTGATCACGGTGCGTGGCACGGCATTCGACCCGGCCGCCGCCGAAGGTGGCTCGGCTGCAGTGGAAACGCTGCCGGCCGTGGCCGACGCGGGCATCTCGCAATTCGTGTCGCGTGAAGTGACCAAGAGCGACCGTCCGGAACTGACCGCCGCCAAGATCATCGTTTCCGGTGGCCGTGGCGTGGGTTCGGGCGAGAACTACACCAAGGTGCTGACCCCGCTGGCCGACAAGCTCGGCGCGGCGCTGGGCGCATCGCGTGCCGCAGTCGATGCCGGCTTCGTGCCGAACGACTACCAGGTGGGTCAGACCGGCAAGATCGTGGCCCCGCAGCTGTACATCGCCGTCGGTATCTCGGGCGCGATCCAGCATCTGGCCGGCATGAAGGACTCCAAAGTGATCGTCGCGATCAACAAGGACGCGGAAGCCCCGATCTTCTCGGTGGCTGACTACGGCCTGGTGGGCGACCTGAACACCGTGGTGCCCGAACTGGTGGCAGCACTGGGCTGATACGGCCCGACTGGCCGGTTCGACATCGCATTGAACCGGCCGCAAGCAGCACTACTATAAAGCCGTTCCGGGTAGCTTCCCGCGAGCGGCTTTTTTGCAGGATCGTGGAGACATACGATGACCTACCGCGCACCACTCAAGGACATGCAGTTCGTCATGAACGAACTGGCAGGGCTTGAACAGATCAGCCAGTTGCCCGGCTATGAAGAGGCAACCCCCGATACGGCACAGGCAGTGCTCGAAGAGGCCGCCAAGTTCAACGAACAGGTGGTGGCGCCGCTGAACCGTACGGGCGATCTCAACCCCAGCAGCTGGAAGGATGGCGTGGTTACCACCACGGCGGGCTTCAAGGACGCCTTCCGCCAGTTTGGCGAGGGCGGCTGGCAGGGCGTGCTGCATCCGGCGGAGTTCGAAGGCCAGGGCCTGCCCAAGCTGATCGCCACGCCGTGCATCGAGATGCTGAACAGTGCGAACCTGTCGTTCGCGCTGTGCCCGCTGCTGACCGATGGCGCCATCGAGGCGCTGCTGACGGCCGGCAGCGATGCCCAGAAGGCCACTTTCCTGCCGAAGCTGATCTCCGGCGAGTGGACGGGCACGATGAACCTGACCGAGCCGCAGGCCGGTTCGGACCTGGCCGCGGTGCGCACGCGGGCCGAGCCGCAGGGTGACGGCACCTTCAAGATTTTCGGCACCAAGATCTTCATCACGTACGGTGAGCACGACATGGCGGACAACATCGTCCACCTGGTGCTGGCGCGTACGCCGACCGCGCCCGAGGGCGTGAAGGGCATTTCGCTGTTCATCGTGCCGAAGTTCAAGGTGAATGACGATGGGTCGCTGGGCGAGCGCAACGACGTGCAATGCGTGTCGATCGAACACAAGCTCGGCATCAAGGCCAGCCCCACGGCCGTACTGCAGTTTGGCGACCATGGCGGTGCCATCGGCACGCTGGTCGGCGAAGAGAACCGCGGGCTGGAGTACATGTTCATCATGATGAACTCGGCGCGCTTTGCGGTGGGCATGCAGGGCATTGCGATCTCCGAGCGCGCCTACCAGCAGGCCGTGGCCTACGCGAAGGACCGCGTGCAGAGCCGCCCCGTGGATGGATCGGCGCGCGAGGCCGTCACGATCATCCACCATCCGGACGTCAAGCGCATGCTGATGACGATGCGCGCGCTGATTGAAGGTGCCCGCGCCGTGGCCTACGTGGCCGCCGCCGCCAGCGACGTCGCACACCAGCATCCCGATGACGCCGTGCGCCGCCAGAACATGGCGCTCTACGAATTCCTGGTGCCGGTGGTGAAGGGCTGGAGCACCGAGCTGTCGATCGACGTGACGAGCCTGGGCGTGCAAGTTCACGGCGGCATGGGCTTTATCGAGGAAACGGGCGCGGCGCAGCATTATCGCGATGCCCGCATCCTGCCGATCTACGAAGGCACGACGGCCATCCAGGCCAACGACCTGGTCGGCCGCAAGACCGTGCGCGACGGCGGCGCCGTGGCGCGCGCCATCTGCGCGAAGATCGCCGAAACCGAAGCGGAACTGGGCAAGCACGGCGGTGCGTCGTTCCAGGCCGTGCAGGCGCAGCTGAAGCAGGGACGCGAGTCGCTGGAAGCCGTGGTGCAGTTCGTCGTCGAGACCACCAAGGGCGATCCGAATGCGGTGTTTGCGGGCAGCGTGCCTTACCTGAAGCTCTGCGGCATCGTGCTGTCGGGCTGGCAACTGGGCCGCGCCATGCTGGCGGCCGATGCCAGGCGCGCGGAAGATCCGGCGTTCTACGATGCCAAGATCGCCACTGCGTATTTCTTCGGCCAGCACATCCTGTCGCAGGCATCGTCGCTGCGCGCAGCCATCGTGGAAGGTGCGGAACCGATCAACGCCATGACGGCCGATCAGTTCTGATCCTCTACGACGCACCGTAGAAAAGCGAAAGGGCGACCCAAGGGTCGCCCTTCTTGCCTCTGCGGGAAGCGAATCAGGCCGGCACCGGGCGCGGCACGTGGTGCGTGCGCGGCTGCTTGCGATAGCGATCCACCGACAGATCGTCGGCGCGGATTGCCGGGCGCGTGCCCGATACCAGGTCGGACAGCAACTGGCCCGAGCCGCAGGCCATCGTCCAGCCCAGCGTGCCGTGGCCGGTGTTGAGCCACAGGCCGCGAATGCCGGCAGGGCCCACTACGGGCGTGCCGTCCGGCGTCATCGGACGCAGGCCAGTCCAGAACGTGGCGCGGCTGACATCGCCGGCGCCCGGGAACAGGTCGGTGACCACGTGTTCGAGGGTGCGGCGTTTGTTCGGATCCAGCGAACGGTCATAGCCGACGATCTGCGCCATGCCACCCACGCGGATGCGGTCGTCGAAGCGCGTGATCGCCACCTTGTAGGTTTCGTCCAGCACCGTCGATACCGGGCTCTTCTCGGCGTCGAGCAGCGGCACCGTGATTGAGAAGCCCTTGAGCGGGTAGACCGGCAGGTTCGACAGCCCCGGCAGCACCGGCTTCACGAACGGCGTGGACCAGCTGCCCAGCGCCACCACCACGGCATCGGCCAGCATCGGTTCGCCGCCGACGATGGCGCCGGTCACGGCGTCGCCCTGGGTCAGCAGGCCATCAATGGACCGGTTGTACTGGAACTGCACGCCGATCGATGCGGCCATGGCCGCCAGCCGTTCGGTAAACAGCTGGCAGTCCCCGGTTTCATCGTTCGGCAGGCGCAAGCCACCGGCCAGCTTTTGGCCAGCGGCGGCCAGCGCCGGTTCGCTCGCGCCGAGTTCGTCGCGCGAGAGCAATTCGTAGGGCACGCCGGCTTCCTCCAGCACGGCGATGTCACGTGCGGCGGCTTCCAGCTGTGCATCGGTACGGAACACCTGCAGCGTGCCCTGCTGGCGACCTTCGTAGGCGATGCCGGTCTCGGCGCGCAGCGTGCGGATGCAGTCGCGGCTGTATTCGGCCAGACGCACCATGCGCTCCTTGTTCACGGCGTAGCGGTCGGCCGTGCAGTTCTGCAGCATCTGCCACATCCACTGCAACTGGAACAGCGAGCCATCGGGTTTGATGGTCAGCGGCGCATGTTCCTGGAACATCCACTTGATCGCCTTCAGCGGCACGCCCGGTGCGGCCCACGGCGACGCATAGCCCGGCGAGATCTGGCCGGCATTGGCAAAGCTGGTGCCAAGCGCGGGGCCGCCTTCGCGGTCCACCACGGTCACTTCGTGACCGGCCCGGGCCAGGTACCACGCACTGGTGACGCCAATCACGCCACTGCCAAGAACAAGAACGCGCATTTTCGGGGGCTCCGTACTGCCAAATAGGGCTATGGAAGAATTCGCTTCTATACTATTGACTTCGAAGCAGTGTTAGTTCGCGAATTTCTTACAAAAACAGGAAAGATTCATGAGAACAAGCCGTCAGCCGATTCGCTCGCTGGATCGCCTGGATCGGAAGATCCTGGGCGTGCTGCAGGCCGATGGCCGGATATCGATGAAAGACCTGGCGGAGGCGGTGGGACTGACGATCACGCCCTGCATCGAGCGCGTAAAACGGCTGGAGCGCGATGGGGTCATCATGGGGTATTACGCGCGGCTGAATCCGGCCCTGCTGGGCAGCGCGCTGCTGGTGTTTGTCGAGATTTCGCTGAACAACAAGTCGGGCAACATGTTCGAGCAGTTCCGGCGCGAGGTGCTGCGCATCCCCGAGGTGCTCGAATGCCACCTGGTCTCGGGCGATTTCGATTACCTGATCAAGGCACGCATCCGCGAGATTGGCGAGTACCGGCGGCTGCTGGGCGACATCCTGCTGCAACTGCCGGGAGCCGCGCAGTCGAAGAGCTACGTCGTGATGGAGGAGATCAAGGAGACGCTGGCGATTGCGGTGGATGCCAAGGAAAGCGGCGTGTCCGGCACGGCGTGAGATCCGGCTTGGGGTCGAGCCATCGATACTGTATATTTGTACAGTATCGTCTCGCCCCCACACCCATCCATGCCCCCGATTCCGATGCCGCCCCGCAAGGGCCGCGGCGCTGTCAGTAACCTGCAGGGACGCTTCGAACGCGACCAGCGCGAGGCCTTCGACGACGGCTGGATGGTGCCCGATGCGTTGCCGGCCGATGACGGAACTGGCGTCGGATCGGCGCTGCCGCCGAAGCTTGTGACGCAGGTCACGCGCGAGCAGGCCAGGTCGATTCTCTCCCGTAATGCTTCGCCTGATATCCCGTTCGATACGTCACTGAATCCGTATCGCGGCTGTGAACACGTTATGCGACACTGCATTGTGTTCACAGACTGTAGTACCCTGAATTTGGGGTTGGAAGTCTATTAGGTTGGGCGCCTGCGAAGCGGGCGAACCTTCGAGTGTGGGCAACCTGTGAACCTCATCGAAGGCCGTGCATGGCTTCGGGGTGTGGGCGGGCGAACTGTCCACATAGGGTATACCCACACGATTTGATATGAGGAACGCCCAAATGTCAGATTTGGATGCGGTATCCAAGGATCTGGTCGGTGAGACCGACGAACCGGTTGAATGGGTCGTACGGAAGTTTCGCAAGAAGTCGGCCGGAAGACTTCCTGATAACCCCGGCCAAGCGCCTAATGCTGCAACTATACCCCGCGGCTTCCCATTTGTTATCGACAATATCAGCGGAGCTATCGCCGAGCTCATCTTTTTCTATCTTTACGAAGGGCATTACAAAGAAAAAGCCTGGGTTTTTGTGGAAAACAAACTCAGTTCGTATGCTTTTGATTGTAAAGATTGGTTGATTTTCCTGGATGCATTTGGAATTGTGTGGCATCAGGCAACAGTCGATGATCTTGAAAGCTATATCGGGGTAATGAATGCGACCGTCTCCCCAACATCCGGGGAGGAATATCGTAATGCAACTCCGCGGAGGCGAGTTTCGACGATAGAGGGGCTTTATAAATGGGCGCGCGAGAAAAAATTATATGATGGCCCCCTTCCGTTGAAAGCACTTTTGCTGCCGGCAGTCAAAGAGGGTAATGATGGCGGAGTCGAGTCGCGGCGGAAAATTTACGTGAGCAAAATCGCCGAAGAGGACGAGCCGGTTCGGGTAATGGAAATTGAGCAGGCCCGATCTATTATGAATAGCCTCGGCCGCTTACCATCCGACTTTCTAAAATCCCGAGAAGAAGGAACCTTTGATTCTGTCGACGAGGAGATTCAAGAGTTAGGATTTGATGTGGGTTCCTCGCGTGACAGACTCGCTGGTGAGTATGCGCTGAATTCGGGATTGCGCATCAGCGAGATCCGCAATCTCAGTTATCGACTATTTGAAAAATTTGATTCTAATCTGTTGGCAGATAATCGGAACTACAAAATTCGAATTGTAGGGAAGGGTAGGAAACCGCGAAAAGTCGATGTTCCCGGATGGTTGATTAAAGAGACGCTCGTATATATCGCGTATGAACGCCGACTGATCGCGGAGAAAATCAACATTGCCACCAGTAGCGACGCTCTAATTATAAATCCAACATTTACGCATCAGCACGCGGGAAAACGAGTATCAGTTCGCACGCTCGAGCGCAGATTCGCAAAGGCATGTATCGATGTTGGGCAATGCCAGTTCGAAGAGAGAGCCAGTATCCGGCAGAGAGGGATTCGAGTCGAGAAAAAGGCTTTCGAAAAACAGTTTCCGCTTTTTGTTTTTCATGATCTACGGCATACCTATGCCGTATGGACCTACTATGCGAGAAAAAAGGCTGGAGACAGTGAGCCCTGGCTGTATATCCAGGCCCGTTTAGGTCATGCTCATCTGACGACGACGATGGACACGTATCTGAAAGCCGCTGGCGACTTCGAGGCTGCCGTGTCGGACGCTTTAATGGAGCACATCGGTGGCATCAGGTAATCATTTGCGTTACGCGCAGCTTAGTGACGAACAACTCAAGGCTATTGAGAGTAGGTCGAAGAATGTGATCGTCTCTAGTGAACTGAATTCGTATGTTGGTCCTAAGGAAAATCTTGAATTTTTCGAAAGAGCGCTGGAAAAGCTCCAAGCGACGCTTGCCGGGTGCGCTTGTGCTGAAGAGTTTGCGTCGGCTTTTGTAATTTGGAGTAACAACCCGGATCGTAAAGCGAAGCTCCTGTTTGAGCGAATGCATTCGAGGATTGCAAACAGTTGGGTTAACTATCTGAAGAGGCGTAACTTCGAAAGCCTTAGAACGGAGGAAATTACCCGACTGATAATCGATGATTTTATAAAGTTCATCAGAAAGGAGTGTCACGTTAGTTACAGCACCCAACGTGGCTACTGGGGGGCTTTTCGCAGCCTCCTAGAAGTTATCAGAGAAAGTCCGAGGCTGAGGCATCGGTTGTCCCCAGAGCTCTCTTGGCCAAGCCGACCGTTTCGACGCGAAGGGGCTTCCCATAATCCGACTGAAGCGTTGGATGCAGCAACTCTGCGAGCATTGTTGGTTGCTTGTCGGGCTGAGGCAGCGGAAACGATTCGTGAATTTCGAGAATTACGGCCGATTATCGAAGGGGGAAATCCCTATCTTGGCGACCAAGACCTTGATAGCCGGGGGCGTTATAAAACGATAGAAAGCGCCTTGTGGAGGCTAAAGGAAATCGGATTGCTGCCTATTCCCTGTCTGGCCGATATTAAGAAAATCGATGGAAATTTGGGAAATGCAATTCAGTTTTTTCACGGGATGAGGGCCGTGATTTTGCCATTTTACCCAAGCGCTGACCGATTGGTTCCCTTTATCTTGCTCCATGCTATCTATACGTCTGGAAACACCGGGTCACTTCTCGGTATGCGTCTTCGCCAGATTACTCATAAGAAGGTAATGGGTGTCAAGCGAATAGTTTACAGATTTGTCAAGCCCAGAGCGAAAGGACAGTATTCTAGGAGTTTCGCGCATCAAGATGACGACATTCTCTCGCCTGCGATGCTGCACTCTTTTCTGTTGGAGTGGACATCCTTAATTCGGGGCAAGGCAGGGAAATTCGCTGGCAATCTATATGTGTTTGGCACTCGAGAGGGCACAGTTCGAGGTTTTCTGACAGGCGCGCAGGCAGGGGTTTCTTTTGACGTCTTATGGAAGCGCGGACTGGAAAATTTTATCGACCGCCATAAATTACCAAAATTTGGCATTAAGAACTTGCGGACTACAGGGTTAGACCTAGTCCGCGTCTTGAGTGGCGACGACCTTCGTGCGGTACAGGCCGCAGGAGGTCAGAAAAGTGGACAAGTTGTGCAGGCTCATTATGAAGGCGCCTCCGCCCGGAACCGCAGAAATGAAGCCTTGAGCGAAGTGATGACGACGATGGAGGGCTGGGTTGGCTCTGCCGGGACGCTTGACCCGCGTGTGACACCGACCTACAGCGATATCCTGGCGGCAACCCCTGGGTGGCATTGTGCGGATCCGTTTGATTCCCCCGTTCCCGGTGAAATCAAAGGCCGCCGATGTCAAGCGTTCGGCAGGTGCCCAGGTTGCCCCTTCGGTGCGGTCAACAAGTTTTCTGCCTATTCCCTCGCCCGGGCTTTGCAGCTTCTCGACGAAGTGATTAATGCGAGAGCCTACCTAGACGTACGCCGGTGGTCCGCTGCATATGAAGAAGTCCAACTGGCTCTGCAGAATAGATGGATTCCGTCGTTCGATGACGAAAGCGTCTGGGAAGAAGCCAAAAAGTTGTCACTCAACCCGTTAGGAAGGTTGGAATGAAACCATCGGCGAAAGCGCCGTCAGCGGCGCACAAAGTTGTGGAGGTCGACACTCCCCTTATACGAGTGTCCACGCACTCAATTTGGCCCGACTATTCCTGGCGATTGGACACCACCACTCCCGGGCAGACCAACCGGATGTTTTGGGATTTCGCGTTGCCGGACGGATCGCGCTCAACTGACAGCCAGCATCAGGTCTTACTGGAATCATTCCGCGAAGTTTGCTGGGGAATGCTCGAGGATGGTGGTTGGTACGGGGCAGCGCTTTCGCCTGGAAGTGGGCCTGCAATGTCCGCGGGCTCGAAAGAGCTTTTTTGCTGGATGAACTATCGTGGCCTTCGGGACTTCGGTGAGCTAACCGAGGAGGCATGGGCACAATACCATTCCGACCTTCCGACTCTTCTTTTGAATCGATTGCGTTTCTATGACGACAAGGACGCCCTGTATGGCAGCGTGGAATGGGGGGAGGTTGAGGATGCAGCAGATGAGGAAGGCTTCAACGACGACGATGCCACCGGTGACCAGGAAAACGAGATCGATGAGACGTTGAACGAAGAGCAGGCGGGCGATACCGCGACCCCTCTCGATGAGGACGATAAGATCACTTACAACCAAGTGAGCACGAGAATTAAGTTAGCTTATTATATTTATGCTCAGCGCTCACGATTAGAAAAAAGAGGGTTGCCGTGTACCGATTTGGTACCGTTCGCGGGGCGGAAAGTGAACGTAGTAGCGGGCGAATTGGCAGCGCATGTTATTAAGCGCATTCCTCCGTTGCCCGATGAGATAGCACAGTTGTTGCTTAAGGCTGCGCTGAAGTGGGTCGACGAATATGCGCCGGATGTGATTCGCCTTCAAAACACTTACCTTGATGCGCGCGAAGAGGCGATTGAGAAGGGACTTGCACGCTCCACCATCAATAAATATGTTCGTACGGCAATTTCAGGATTTTCATTCAATAGCGAAGGTAGCTGCGATGGATCATGGCGAGATCAGCTCACCGCTTTCAATACTCTGATTCAAGACGGTCGAGAAACAATCTTCCGGCAGGTCGAGGCGCTAAGGTACTTCATCGTTCGAGTGCGGACCGCGGCTGTCTGCATTCTTCAGTATCTGGTGGGTCTTCGGGGTAGCGAAATCTGCGGCTTGACTGGTGGTTGGAACGAAGAAAAGGGATTGCCCGTTTGCATCTCCCGAAGGCTTTCCAGCAACGGTCTCATGGAAATGTTCTATTTGCAAGGTGTTGTCAGCAAGGGAAGGCCTGACCCGAAAGAGACGGAGTGGCTACTTGGCTGTCGTCCAGTTGGAGCAGACTATCTGCCCCCTCCAGTTCGCGCTGTCTGCACTCTGGAAAAGCTACTCGCTCCATGGCGCATCTTAGGGGGGAGATCTGAACTTGTTGTCCACTTTGTCGCAGGCCGCGGAGTAGCGTGGAATCCAAAGAAAATCACTGCATTCAAAATCACAACTTTGCTGCGGACATTCAAGAGTTTTGTGGCTTCAGAGGTGAACTTCAATAGACTGCCCTTCGATAGCAAGCGAGGAGAGGATTTATCGATCTACATAGCGACTGGAGGAAGATGCATTACGCCGTCGCAGGGGCGCAAGACCTTCGCTGCCTACGTACTCGATGTCAGAACTTCGCTGCTTCCGGCCGTGCGCCAGCATTTTAAGCACTACAGTGACGCAACCACCGAATCTGCATACTACCCCGCAGACGCCCGACAACGTCGCGATGTCGACGACCTCATTGAGTCAGAGACAATTAACTTCTTTGTTGCCGCTGTTCAGGGAGAAAAACTCACAGGCCGCATGAGCGATGTTATCGCTGAATACTTCAGCCGCGAACAGTTCACTGGGGCTAACGACTATGCTGAGTGCGTTCGCCGCGTCACGGAAGTAGTGACGACACACGATTTGCGGATTTTTTTCTCCGACCACGGAAACTGTTTTATCCGTGCAAAGCCCCTAGAGTCTAGATGCCGAGCGGCGTCGGGAACCGTGAGTTGGGGCGCGACCGTGCCTGATTTTAGTAGTCGAAACCCCGGGATGTGCGCCGGATGTGGTTGCTTTGCAATTGACGTAACGCATCTTAACTTCTGGGCCGAGCGGCACGAGCATTACGCGTTTATGGTAAGACGAGCCAAGCGAGCCGGGCGTGAGCGGGAGTTTGCAGTCCACAAGGCGCGAGCTGATCAAGCCGAGAAGGTGGTGGCGGTGCTTATCGAAGCCTGGGAAGCGAAAAGAGGTTCCTTCTATGGAAACTAACGACGACTCGATAAGCGCCGACTTCATGTCTGCGCTTAAGCGCCTGATAGAGGGCACGCCTACCAACCCAAAGGTCAAGCTGAAAGCTGCAAATGGCAAGCTACGTGTCAACGTTCTCAATGTCTCACTCGAAGCCGGGCACTCGCGGTCCCTCGTTGGGCTTGCGAATTGTGCTTACCCCAAAGTGCGCGAAGCGATTCTCGAAGCAATGGACGACCCCACCGGCCCTCGGGAAGCGCTCAAAGCCCACATCCGGCGGCTACGAAACCTCAATTCGGAGCTTGAGGACATGTTGGCCGAACGCGATAGCTACAACGCGCTGCTGCTTCTGCGATTGAGAGCTTACGAGCAAGGCAATGACATGGCTGGAAGACGAAGAAAGCCAGCGACCAGCGAAGAGCGCAAGATGGCGATGTCTATTGTCAAGGCGCCTAAACAAAAGGGCGAGGAGTAGGTCGCATTGGACTCGCTATGGAGAACCCTCTCCGTTGCGGCTATCTATTGCGAATTGCTGAAGATCCAGTTCGAAGGCTTTCCGTTTTCGGAGGTTGACGGCCATCAAAGCTGGCGTGCGTTGGGGGCTTCCTGATATCGAAAACGGTAGGACGGGCAAACTGCTGACACGCCCGACCTAATATTCCGTTGGCTATTTCCCGTCCGCGTCCTGCCCATCTGGCAACGCAGCCTTTTCAATCAACGGCAACAACGCCTCTGCTTGCAGCAGTAGCTGGGAAACGCGGATGTCCAACGCCGCCGCTATTCGCCCGAGCGTACGCAAGTTCGGCGATCCATCGCCTCGCTCAAGACGGCTCACCGCAGCCGTCTGCAAGCCAGATCGCTCGGCTAGGGTCTCCTGGTTCATGCCTAGGCCCTTGCGCCGAAATCGGACAGCCGCACCGACGGCCTGCTCAAGTTTCATATCCAGCACTTCGCTGTGAAAAACCTTAAGTTTTTCGGCCACGCGAGATGCCGTCCAGATTGCGTTTTGATAAAAATATACGTCAACGTATAATATGGTATAGAAAAGCTATTTTATCTACGCAGTTGGAGCCACTGCGAGCTATCTGACCATGCCGGAACGCCGTTGACTGGCAAACGGAGTGCCTGGCGTTTTGACTAAGGCGGCAGTGGTCACTTACTTAATAGCTGCGAGCCGAGCATCGCTTTAGAGTTGGTGCCTATGGTGCAATCGCGCGGCCGTTGGAGGGCCTGGAAGTGGAAATGGAACACATACGTAAAGGGCTGGCCGCACTGCTGGAAGAGTGGCCCGAGGGGACGGCTAACACTAGGTACAGCGCCGGCAAGGCCATTGATCAGATGAACGAGCTGGAACTGATGTACCAACTGTGCATAACAGATGGGCTCGAAATCATTGGCGATCCCGCAAAGGCCTTCGCTGCGTACGACGCGAGCAGAGGCAGTCTTCGGGTCTACTCAATGAACAACGCCCATGTTCAGCTGACGCCTTGCGACTCTACGAGCCGACTGGCCGTCCTCGAGTACGCTCAGACTCACGGTGCAAGCTTTACCGCCACCCGTGACGAAGTCGTTTGTGCAATAGAAGACGTCACAGCAACGGGGAAGACATACTTCGTGGCGGCGCTAAGGGCCATGGCGAAGTATCACGCCGCCCACAAGCCTGAATAGCAAAGTCAATGATGCCGAAACGAGCCGTTTTTCCTCGTTTCAACTGGCAACAAGTTGCCTGCAGTAGCCAGAACGGCCCACTAGCGGCAGAAATGCTCCCATTGTTGCAGAACGCTTTAGCGCCAGGAGAGTAGTGACATGGCGCGCATAGACCCCTCTCGTTTGTACACGCCAGAGGAGCTCGAATACGAGATTGGCTCCAATCTCAGGCGACTCCGTATCAATCGCAACCTGGAACAAGCCGTCCTTGCCGAGCGCGCTGGCGTGAGCACACGCGCATTGCGTAACCTCGAGTTGGGTAACGGCTCGTCATTGCACACGCTGGTCTGCGTCGTGCGAGCGCTTGGCCGGCAGGAGTGGTTCGACACCATCGGTCCAGTAGCCACCATCAATCCGCTGATGATGACTAGGGATGCAGAGCCCCGCCAGCGCGCGAGCAAGCCTCGCGCAAAGAAACCGGAGACGAACAATGAACCTCAATGACGTGCCAGAGGACTTTCCTCGCAGCACTATGTCCTCGGTAGTGACCGGCGTTCAACCGAAAATTGGTGTCCGCGAAATCGACGGGCGCTACGTCGCTGGGGAGACCGAGGAAGAGCGCTACGAGCGGTGGGACATCTGTGAAGACTTGGCGCGACAGTTGTTGCCAGTTGCGCAGAAGGATGAGACCGAGCATGCGGGGCAGCCGCGCGAGAAGACGCTCTGGCGGATACGCATCTCAGTGTCGCGGAAAGGCTGGTGTTCCGAAGACGAGCTGGATTGGCTCATTGGACGATTGACGGTGCTGCTCCGGGCTTGAGTAGCCAACCAAGGAGAAACAGGCGTGCCGCTTCAGTTGAAAGATGCCCTCGACAAGCTCTACCGACCGCCCAAAGACGGCAAGCGTCAGGTATTGGCAGTGTCGCGGGGTGTGGCTGAGAAATTGCCTCGCCTGGAGTCAGTGGCGGTCATTTCAGTGACTGCGCCAGGGAGGCCGCTGGCCAGGCTGGATGGATTCAATCATGTTTTGCGTCTGAGTTTCGCTGATGTCGACTTCATGAATCCGCAGCTTTCGGCTCGTGGAAAGGAGAAGCTGCCGAATGCTTTCCGGCCAGAGCATGGGGAGCAGATTCGAAGGTTTGTCACGGGGCTGCATGGAGAGATCGCGACCGTTGTCGTGCATTGCGAAGGTGGATACTCCCGATCATGCGCGATTGCGCTGGGACTGCATCGGCTGTATGGCTACGAGGCGGACGCGCGACAAGTTTCGACTGCTAACCCTTCAGTTTTGCACGTCTTGATGACCGTCCAGAAGAAGGTCCCCCGGAAGCCGTAGTCGGCCACATAGTGCTGTTCTCCTGATCAGCCAAGTCACTATCCTCAATTTCGCGATATTCCAACCCGTTGCGTATCGCATTGATGGGCGTCCCTATACTCGGGATGCAATCACAATCGACCGCCTACCTCGACGCGCACGACCTTGCCGCCATCCTCGAGGTCACTCCAGCCACCGTCCGTCGCCGCTCCAAACGACGACCCCATACGCTGCCTGCGCCCGCATACCTCGGCCCCCGTTTCCCACTTCGCTGGCGCCGCGCAGACGTAGAAGCTTGGCTGCGGGGAGTCGGCAAACCTTCCTCGCAAAAAAGTTCACCGCCGTTCGACTGTGAGAACGCCCTTGGTGCCTAGGCGTATTCCGCTACTGCACATGTCAGGGTAGGGCGCGCAACAACTGGCGCCCAAATCATGGCGCCAACGCGAACCTACACTTATATACAGGCGACACATGCCCTGTGCGAGCCGCTGATTGGCTTGGCTCGCAACCCCCTTTCAATCACCAAGCATGAACAACGAACAATCGAGCCACCGGCTCACCGCAGACGACGTCTATGAGGAAGTCGCGAACACCGTCGTCACTTACATGGTCGACTGTGGCCTGAAGGATATCGATGTGATTGCCGGCGAGTTTTTCTTCGCCTTGGATCACGCCTACAAGCCGCTTCCGCGGTTCTGGCGCGACTTTAAATTGCAGCCTGTGATTCACGCTGTATCCACGCAGTATCCTCAGTGGTTTTCCGTAGCACTGCGGCGCGACCGGAATGCAAAAAATGTGGTGCGCATCGTAGAGAAGTTCTTGAAACGAAGCGCATTCGACGAGGCGAACGCAGAAATGCTGATGGTTTTGCCGCCGCAGGACCGGCCGGCGACTGCTGACGACGCCTTGGACTGGATTTGTGAGCGCTTCATTGCCGAAGGCCACTATTCCAAGCTCAGGTTTGCACAATGGATAGGCCTTGATTGTGGGGCGCAGGCGCTCCAAGTGATGCGTGGCCTTGAGCTGGCTGCAGCGGGCATCGAATACTCGAGCCCTTGTGCTTCCTTCGCTCGCGAGATTCGGGACCAGTGCATTGCGAAGCGTCGTGCGGCCCTCAGCTTGGCGTGATGCTTGGCTTGGCCAGTCCCTTGCTTTCCGCTTCCTTGATGACGAGAGGTCATCGACCTCCTTGTTCACCGAGCGAAGCGTGTCTTGATGCCTGCCACGGTGTAGAAGGGTTGCGTCCCCGCGAAACTTCGAAAATTAGAGTAAAACCTCTAATCCGGAAATCTCTGCTCGCTCCAAACCAGTTTTTTCAGTCGGCTTCGGGGCGCCTCAAGAAGCGCGCATCGGGCCTCTTTTCCCCAAGAAATTCACCCCTTAAGATGCGGCCATCGCAGCAGAAACACTCTGCATCCGGGTGATTCCGGGTCATGTCAGATGCAGGAGTTTTGGCGCTATACGGGTTGCAGATCGCAGATATCCACGACGGTGCGGGACACCTCGGGGACCTCATCTGCCGCGTTCGGTTCGACCTGAGCGCGCAATCCTTGTCATAACTTCAGCAGGACATTAGAGATGGAAACGAACTTCATTACGGGCTTTGGCCCGAACTGTGTGCCGGTCGGAAAACTGCATGCCTTGCAATCGGTTGGAGCAAGGTTCAAGCAAGCGCGAGGCTTGCCTGGCAACCTTCCGGTGCTGACATGCCCTATTCGCCAGGAGGACAGGCGCATGTTCGGCCCGTCGTACGAGAATACCAACCTGGGGTTCGGGTGTATCGATCTCGAAGATGGTAGCAAGCTGCAGACAATCCGCTTCCAGATGGAAGATTTGCAGTTCTACTGGGTGGCCGATATCGTCGACCCGGTGATGTGGGCAGCTATCGATGTGTGGCGGATAGTGGGGCGCTTCCCGTTCCTGTTTTACATGCAGAACGGCGACACTTGGGATGCAACTTTCAGCGTTGTCAACGCACCGTTTGGGTCGCTTCGGAATGAAGCGTTTCGACGTGGTGCGAATGTAGCTCCTAGTGCGGCTACCGCGACCGAACTCCTCAGCCTGGTAGCGAGCGGAAGTCTGCAAGCGGGAGCGACAAGCGATATCCCTGGGGTGCCGCTGCGCCACGTATTTGTAAACGCGTTGGTGACGGAATGGGCGAAGGATGTCGTCCACCAAGTCGCGAAGGCGAGCATCGAAGAAGGAACATACGCTTAAGAGCATCTTCAATGCGCGGCCTTCGAGGTCGCGCATTCTTTTTTAGGGCCGCACTGCAGCAAGGCCCTTGGGCGGGGAGGGTTGCAACGATGGCGCGGAGGCGTCTCAAAGCTTCGCGCGCAAGGGAGATTGCGCTACCGCCGGCCGCCCAGGAAGTCAAGCCAGTCCGATGCGTAAGCGCATTGCATCGGCTCAGGGTCTTCTTCGATGACCGGACATCCCGAGAACTCAATGCGCTTGCGGAAGAATGTCGCTGCCGGCTCAGGGATCTCCGAAAGGCGGACGTACCTGGTGTCTCCCGATTGGTGAATGGGGACGCTCGGCACTTGAGGTCGCGGCGGCAACACTTCGATTCCAGTCAATCCTACTGCCAATGCGCGGGCCACCAGGTCAAAAACCGACGCCGCGTAGCGGGGATAGGCATGCAGTGTGCGCTTCTCCCGGTCGCCAAAAGGCGGCTCGCTCAATTGCACGACGTAGTCGGACACTGCGCTACGCTCAAACCTCCCTATGTAGGCAGTAGCAATCTCCTTTCCGGATTCGTCGCGTCCCGGCCGGACGACTTCCACGGTGATTTTCAGCATGATGGACGTCGCTACAGCGACTCTCCTGCGTGACAGCGGAAGCCCAGTGTATGGCGTTCGCAACGTCTGTTGCAAAAATCTTCACGTAACCGGCACAACCTTGCCCGTTGCCGGTGGCGGCTACGAAAAGTGGGGCATCGAGCGTTGCAGCGACCATTGCCGGACCACATAATCTCTCCGTCATGAAGGGGAGGCAAGCGTGCGTGTGGTGAAGTGTTGGCGGTCAGGCGCATGCGGCGCGCATCAGGAGATGACGCTGTGGCCGTGACGCAAGCAGAGACATCGTCGGTCCAACCGCTACACGTGCTCTACTTGGACTTCGATGGCGTTTTGCATCCGGACGCCGCGTACAGGACGAGGAATGGCATTGAGCTTTTGCATCATCCCGGGCACAGCTTGTTTGAGAACGTCCCTCTGCTCGATCAGCTGCTAGCTCCCTATCCCGACGTCAAAATCGTGCTATCCACATCCTGGCTTCTCATCAAGGGAGGGTACGATCACGCGAAGGCTCGACTCTCTCCGAGGCTGCAGGAGCGATGCATTGGTGGAACCTTCCATCGCCGCGAGATGCGCAAAGCCTGGTTCGAAAGCAAGTCTAGGCCGGACCAAGTACTTCTCGACGTCCATCGGCGAAAGCCGGCACGCTGGCTTGCAGTGGACGACTCGCCGGATGAGTGGCCCGACTGGGCAGGCGCGCATGTAGTCCGCACCGACCCTACGCACGGCATTGCCGAAGACCGAGTACTCGCGGAGCTGCGGGCGACGCTGGATTGCCAGTTCCGAATTCATTCTGCGGCGGGACGATGACGCTTTGACTGTCAGGAGTGTAGTGAACTATCGGCAGTCAAGCGCACGCGGCGAAAATCTGAAGATGGCGCACTGACGGCGACTACAAGAGAGACATCGTCGGTCCAACCACTGCAAGTGCGCTAACTGGACTTCGGGCGTGCTGCATGCGGATGGTACCTACCAAACGAGAAACGGCTTCGAGCTCCTGCATCATCCGGGGCACAGCTTGTTCGACACGTCGCTCTGCTGGATGCGGTGCTAGCTCCTTACGCTGACGTCAAGATTGTGCTGTCCACCTTCTGGATTCTCCTCGATGGAGGATACGAGTTCGCCAAGTCTCAGCTCTCGCCAGGCTTCCAGGAGCGATGCATCGGTGGAGACTTCAATCGTCGTGAGACGCGTGAGGCTTGGTTTGAAAGCATGTCCAGGCCAGAGCAGGTCATCCTGGACCTCAACAGAAGGCAACCAGTGCGTTGAATAGCCGTCGACGATTGGTCGGAAGAGTGGCCTATGTCGGCGCAACCTCGTGTGGTGCGAATCGATCCAGTGTTCGGAATATCCGATAGGAGTACGCTAGGGACTTGAGGCAAAAAATCAGTGGGAGTGTTGCGGTCAATCACTACCCGATGATTCCTTAATCTGAGAGTTGTGTTTGACGTGATCTCACTGGGTTGCTTCTGCTCGTATGCGACCCGTACGCTCGCGGTTGGCGAGAACCATCCCCTTCCAGGCACCGTTACGTATCGCGTGATCGATCTTTTTTGCGAGCGTCATCCTGCGGTCGACAGCCGCTTCCATCCTTATGCCTGCTTTGCGTGAGCAATGCGGGCATTCAATGTGACCAGTAACTTCCGAAGTTGGCGCGGCCGCGTAGGACACCCGCCGTTCATCCAGCTCAAAGTCGCACCACTGGCAATAGGGCGTAAGACTAGACATTCCCTTGCTGGGATCCCAGCGCCAGAAAACTTCGCCAAAGGTTCCCTGTGTGAATTCAGCGAGCCTCGGTGTGCCCTCTTTAGGCTCCTGTTGGTCGCTTTCTAAGATCGCGTATCGGCTGCGTAGATACACGGCACGTAGTACCAGCAAGCCCATGAAAATCCATACCAGTTGAACTGGATCAATGAGCGGCGTTCTGAGCCAGGTGCCGAAATCAACCACCCAGTTTGGAATCCAGTTCCAAGACCACTCCAACTTGGCTGACTCGGCCTTGCCAAGCATCCATGTGACTAGCGCACCAACTGTGCCAGCCACTGAAGCATTGTTCCAGAACCCCTTCATGCCGATAAAATTCCGAGTTTTCGTTGTGTTAGTGGGTAATTGTGCCACCATCCGAGGCAGTGTTCAGTAACAGTACCCATAGTTTGCTGAGTGTGTTTGCGCGAATGGCGGCGGCGTGTTGCCGTACCCGAGTATCTATCGTTGCTAGTCTTAGTAGGTAACTGGGCCGAAGTGTGCCCTGTAACCGACCTGTGTCAGGACGAGGCGATTCATGCATTCGACACGAACCGACCCAGCTTCGATCGGACGTCCAAACAGTGCGAAGTTGGGGATGGTGAATGCTTTGGCGTATTCTTCTGCTTCCGGATGGTAGCGACGTAGCGATAGTCCGTATGTTGTCTCAAAGGGGTGTCCACCGGTACGAATGAGGCTAAAGAACGACGGGTAGATTATTCCGTCGAAGCCCGCGTCCCTGGCTGCAATAGAAATGGAGCGTGAGATGTCGTAGGAATGGGAGCGTGCAAGGAATAGCATATGTATGGCCATATCCAAGCTCTCAAACTCCGTTACGTCTTCTTTCAATACATGCGTCAAATCTAGTAGGCGCAGGGTTCGCAATGGTTTGAGGGTGGCTACGTAGAGATCGTCTTCCGCCGTGGCTCTGCATTCGTGAACACAAACGTCGATGTCCTGCGAGCCGTACATTACGGGAAAGCCCGGAGCATCCAACCTCCCTTTACCCGCCAAGTGAATCGGTGGACTATCGTACTCCGCAGGATCATCGGGACGTTCTGGACAGACGCGCATTCGATAGAAAGCCTCATCCTGAGATAGCGATCGTTCAGGATACTCCTTCAAGATTAGTTCGATGATATTGGGTCGTGTCGCAGGGTCTTGCAGGTCCTTCAGTGGTTCAACTTCGCCGACCATCCAAAGGCGTGGACCATAATGGAAGAATCCAATTTTCGCGGCCTCTTCAATCAATTTGATGTCGTTCTTCAGCCATGGCGAAGGGGAGATATCGCTTCTGCCGTAGCGATGCTCGTTAAATTGAATTACTGGAGCTGCTCCATACTTGCATCGGATCGTTGTTCCGCCCACAAAGAAGCGCCACGCAACTCCATTTATGAGGGCCTTAGTTAGCTTCCGCCCACTCGTGCTTTTGCAGTTAGGGCACGGACCATCTTGTTCGAGACCACTGTGCATTGCATCGATCTTTAGGCCTTCATCTACAAAGCAATCGGAGCACAGGAGGGGAACTTCTTCATCTTCGATTTTTGTAGTCATGCTTGGCTTTACAGAAGGGTTAGTTGGATGAGGCGACTTTACTCGATAACGTGCGCAGTGGGACTGCGCCGCAGTAGCCCCGAGAGTACCAAGGTTGGTGCACCATTGTCCCTTCGTAAGTTGCAATGTGCGAACGCCGAACTCGGATTGAGTTACATTGTGACTTTCTTTGTCACAGGAATCCCCCATGGCGACCTACAAGCAACTACTGGCCCAGAAGGAAGCACTCGAGGCTCAACTCGCGGAAGTTCGCGCAACTGAAGTCGCTGGCGTCATTGAGCAGATTCGCACGCTGATGGAGCAATACGGTCTGTCCGTCGATGATATTCAAGGCAAGCGTCGTCGCGGACGCCCTGCAGGAAGCGGAACCGCGAAGGCAGCAAAGGAACCGTTGCCCCCGAAGTATCGCGATCCAAAGACGGGCAATACCTGGTCGGGCCGAGGTCGTGCGCCGGCTTGGCTGGGCAAGAATCCCAATAGATTCCTGATTGCCGAGGAGTGATGGGAAGCCCGTAGCACGCGGCTTTCATCATTGGGAACTCGAAACAAAAAATGGCATCCGCGAAGCGTTCGAGCGCATGGCTCGAGATTGCAGAAGATGATATCGAAGGCCGACTTTGACTCCTGCTCGGTAGGCTCACGCATGCCATTGCACGCTTAGATTTGGCTATCGTCTACATTTTCGATTCTTGGGGGGCTGAGGATGACCCACGAGTCCGTGCGCCAACGGTATCCAGTGCCGTCTAACAGTGTGCCTGCGCATCGCCGTGATGCAAGAGTTGCCCACCGACTCGGCGGCTGGTAAGCCCGAAGTCGAGATTGAACAAGACCTACTTTGAAGAGTGGGCTATTACGACTTCCGCGCGTACACCCAGATGACGTCGAGCGGGGCGAACCATGGGTTCGTGCTTGCAAGGCACCACACGCTGAGCGGGACAGGACTCTGGCGAACGCTCCATTTGAGGGGGGTGAGCTAGGCTGCTGTAACTCCAGCGTGTGGAAGGGCCGCATGTATCGATGGGCGTTCCTATACTGCACATGCAACCGCCATCGACCGCGGTTGGTGAAGGGACGTAGAAGTTTTCCCGTAACCGGCACAACCTCACCGCTTATTCGAAAGCGCAGCCAAAAGAGCGCTTCGAGCCTTGTGCGTGCCCTGTGCGCTTGAACGCCAGTGCTTCATCGCATGCACGCGAAGTCGCAACTGTCGGTTGATTTGCAGGAGCGATGCATCGGTGGAACCTTCGATCGCCGCCAAACGCGAAAGGCATGGTTCGAGAGTATGTCAAGGCCTGAGCAGGTCATCCTAGATGTCATAAAACGAAATCCACCCGCGTGGATTGCTGTCGATGATTGGCCAGAGGGGTGGCCCGACTGGACGAGCCCGCATGCTGTCCGCGCCGACCCTACGCATGGCCTTGCTGAATGCCAAGTACTTTCGGACCTGAGGGTCAAGCTGGATTGCCAATTTGGGTCACCTTAACGCACGATTCGCATCCCAAACCTGGAAAGCAGTGGGGCGCCCTAACGACAGGGTGCCCATCGCGTGCGTTAGTCGCTGTTGAAGCCATAGAGTCTCGCGGGGTTGTCCACAAGAATCTGGTCTCGAATTGCGAGGTTTGGTGTCCAGTCGCTAAGTAGATCTAACAGTGCTGCGTCATCTGGCATACCGCTCCCCAAGCCTGGGTGTGGCCAATCTGTGCCCCACAGGCATCGGTCAGGGGCCGCATTCACTAGCGTCCGTGCCAAGGGCTGAACGTCATCGTGCGGGTAGGGATTGTCGGAAGAGCGGTAGCCGCAGAGCTTCACCCACGTTTTGTTGTTGGAAAGTAGGCCCAGCATTGCTTCAATCTCATCGCGGTATGTCGGAGAGTTGGCTCTAATCATCCCCATATGGTCTATGACGGCGGGCGTCGGCAATGCGGCAATCAACGGTGCTAGCTCCTGAAGTTGGCGGCCCTCCAGGTAAAACTGCAGGTGCCATCCCAATGGAGCGACGCGTTGCGCGACGCGTGCTATCTGGTCGGAGGTCATCCCACCCGCGTTTACCAAATTGAAGCGAACGCCTCTTGCGCCTCTGAGATGCATCCGTTCAAGTTCGGCGTCTGACACGGAGTCATGCAGCACAACCACCGCGCGAGAACGTTCGATGCCAAAGGTTTGAACTGCGTCAAGCGTGCAGCGGTTGTCATGGCCGTAGACGCTAGGTTGCACTACGACCGTGCGCCCTAGGCCAAGCTGCGCGGCCATTTTTCGCCAATCCTGAATGGACGCAGGAGGCGGCGTGTAGTCCCGCGGTACCCCGAATGGATAGACACGCTCGTCTCCAAAAATGTGGAAGTGGCAGTCACATGCCAAGGGAGGGGCTGGAATGCGCGGAGAACGGCTTACAGGCAATGCAGGCAAGCAGGGCGTAGTCATAAGAATCCTGAGCGAGTGCCGTTCACCGGGCACTCATCGCGCGAGATGGGTAAGTGTGTGCAGAAACTTTCTACCGGAACTGAATGGGCTCGATCTACACTTTCGAAGTGACACCCGGCTCAGGCGCGGACGATGCGTCGTCTTTGCCGTCTTCGGGTGTATCCGGCAAGCCCTTTCCCATGGTTTCCGGCAACATGCAGAGGGCGATGATCATGCATCCGTATGCGATGAAGCCAAACATTGCAATTGACTTCCCGAGTGGCATTTTCGCAGCCAGGAGGCCAATAAGCAGGGGGAATAGAGCGCCGACTCCGCGTCCTGCGTTATAGCAGAACCCTTGACCTGCGCCACGCATAGCAGTTGGGTAGATCTCGCTGAGATACGGGCCCAGCGGTGCAAACACCATGTAAGTGAACAATCCCAAGAAGAATCCGCTCGGAAGCATGACGGTATTGGTGATTGGTAGCACGAGGTAGACGACAAGCATCAATGCCGCACCAACGGTACTTACGAAGAAAGTCTTGCGCCTTCCAATGGCGTCTCCGAGAAATGCGCCGATGATGAATCCTGCGAATGCGCCAAGAATAAGGGCGAAGGTGAATGCACCGGTCCCAATCACAGAGAGGCCGCGTTCAGTGCGCAGATATGTGGGAAGCCAAACCTGGTAGACGTATGTGGCGCCTTGACAACCGGTCGTGAAGAGTGACAGCTTAATGGTCGTCGAAAGATACGTCGGGCTAAACACCGCGAAGATGGACTGCTTCGGCTGACGTGCCTTGTTGCGGGTGAAAATCTCCGGTTCATCTACATGACGCCGCAAGAAGAACACGAGGCCGGCCGGCGCGATGCCGATCCAGAATAGCCAACGCCAGGCTTGCTGCTCAGAGACTAGCGAGAACACCACTGTGTAGAGAATCGCTGCGATGCCCCAGCCCACCGCCCACCCACTTTGCACGAAGCCTCCCGCTCGACCGCGATATTTGTCACGGATGACTTCCGCGATGAGCACCGAACCCGCCGCCCATTCGCCACCGAATCCAATGCCTTGCAGAGCGCGAAAAATGAAGAACTGCTCGAAGTTTTGCGCGAACCCACAGAGAAAGGTGAATACTGCGTACCAGGCGACCGTCAGTTGAAGTACCTTCACCCGCCCGTAGCGGTCGGACAGGATTCCAGCGAGCCAGCCGCCGATAGCAGAGGTGACGAGTGCAACCGTTCCAAGTACGCCAACTTGTTGCGTACTGATTCCCCATGCTGCAATTAGCGTGGGTATGACGAAGCTGAACAATTGGACGTCTAGTGCGTCCAAGGTCCAACCCGCGAAGCAAGCCCGCAGCGTCGTATTCTCGCGCGGTGTGAGATCTTTCATCCATCGAAACATTCCGGTCTCCTTGCCCGGAGCAAGCTCCGGCTATATTGGCTACCTCGCTCTTGTCATGGGCGGGTAACTCTTGCGCTCCCTGGTGAGCCAGCCAAAATGGGCCATTAGCCAGGGTTTTGACACATCCGCGTTTGCACCGCCTACGAGAAAGGGTGACGAGGGGCGATTTCAGCAAACACTAGAGGCGATTTTTTTCCAGCCGTGCGCGTCACAGCACTGGCGTTAATGCAGGGTTCCCCTGTAGCACCGCATGGAGGTTGTCCAACGTGAGTCGCAGCATCTGAATACGGGTCTGAACAGTAGCAGAGCCCGCATGAGGAGAGAGCACGACGTTGCCAAGACTTCGCAGGGGAGAGTCGTTGAGGGGCTCTTCTTCAAAGACATCTAGAGCGGCACCCTGAAGCGACCCGCGCTGCAGCGCGTGACAGAGCGCCGCCTCATCGACCACGCTACCTCTCGATAGATTCACGATCCAACCATCGCCCAAGGCATCAAGGACTGTCGCGTCAATCAGGCGATGGGTATCTTCTCCGCCACGACAGCAGAGCACCAGAATGTCTGCCCACCCGGCGAGCGACATGACGCTTGGGAAGTAGCACCACGGGACGTCTTGTTGGCGACCACCGCCGTAGCCGACTGATACGCCGAACGGCTCAAGGCGACGCGCAAACTCTTTACCTATGCGTCCCAAGCCTACAATTCCAACGTGCATTCCACTGAGACTAGTCGTCAATGGATATGCGCCGTTTTGCCACTCTCCAGAGCGCACGTAGTCATCAGCCCCCGGTATTTTCCGGAGCATGGCCAGCAACAGGCCAATCCCGAGTTCGCATACGGCGGCGTCGAGAACGCCTGGCGTGTTCGTGACTGTAATGTTGCGAACGCGCGCCTCCTCCAGCGGAATGCCGTCGTAGCCGACGCCTGAAGTTGCGATAATCTCTAACGCAGGGAGTTGATGGATCAGCTCAACAGGGACGTGGTAGTTGCTGCGGGTTACGATTGCTCGAACTCTTGACCGCAGCCCGTCGTCTTTTAGCACCACATCAGGATCGAGGCAGACGAACTCTTGGTCAATCCGTCGCTGTAGCTCGGGGGGGAATTCCCCCACCTTTACGATTTGTTCCATAGGTCTCTAGTCGCGACAACGTGAGGTTGTCGGGGCGCTCTCATTTGTAGTGCGAGAGCACCTCGGTTCATCCGCCGATGGCTACACTTCTGGCGTGATTCCCTTTTCCTTGATAAGTTGCGCCCACTTGTTGCGCTCTGTGCGCATGAACGCGGCGAAACGCTCCGGAGTTCCGCCCCCATCCTCGGCGCCAAATTCGTCGAGACGTGCGATCACGTCCGGCATAGCAAGCACCTTGTTTACGTCGCTGTTGATTCTGTTGACCATCGCCGTCGGCATCTTTGCCGGTCCGACGAGCCCGAACCAAATGCTGGCGTTGAATCCGGGATAGCCAGATTCTGCGACGGTCGGCACATCCGGAAATGACTTGGCTCGCTTCAGTCCGGTCTGGGCAATGGCCTTCAGCTTTCCGCTTTTGATAAACGGCGCAGTGGTAGTCATGCCTTCAAATGCGTAGTCGACCTGGCCGCCAATCAGATCGTTCATCACCGGAGCAGCGCCCTTGTATGGCACATGCAACGCAGAGATGCCCGCAGATTTTTCAAAGAACGCAAGCGCCAGATGCTGAGCCGAACCAGCTCCCGCGGAACCGAACGAGACCTTTCCTGGGTTCTTTTTGCACCTGTCGACGACCGCTGCCAGGGTCTTCGCTGCTTGAGCGTCGTTTGACACGAGAACTTGAGGGGTCTGTCCAACGAGGGCGATGGCAGTGAAATCGCTTTCCGCATTGAACGGAAGCTTGGGATACAAGCCTGGTGCGATTCCGAGTGCATTGATATGTCCCATGAGCAAGGTGTTGCCATCCGGCGTGGCCTTCGCTACTTCAGTCGCGGCAATGCGGCCAGCGGCACCAACCTTGTTGTCCACAAGGACGGAAATCCCCCACAGGGCGCTGAGCTTGTTGGCGACGATCCGGGCAAGGACGTCGGTGCCGCCGCCAGCCGGGAAGCCAACGACAACGCGCACGGGCCCCGTTGGTAGTGGGCCGCCATTTGCCAAGGCGGGTAGGGCGCATCCTGCCGATGAAGCGGCAAGGATAGAGAGGAATCGGCGGCGTTCCATAAAGTCATGTCTCCTGTTTTTTTGCTGATAGTCCAGTGGCTTGGATGCCTTTGAGGCACTGTGCCTCCAACCGAAGTACAAAAAAAGCGGCTATAACCGTCGTCAGAGCACGTAAAATTAGTCGTTATGGATACGCGATTCCTTCAGACCTTCATTACCGTTGTGGACATGGGTTCCATCGCCGAAGCTTCGCGAAGACTGGACCTGGCGCCCACAACGGTCGCTCAGCAGATTCGTGCGCTGGAAGCGGATATCGGGGCTCAGTTGCTTACGCGCTCGGGTCGTACCGTTAAGCCAACGGTTGTCGGGACCCGGATCCTTGAGCGCGCCCGTGACCTATTGAGCGATGTTCGTGACTTGCATTCGGCGGCATCTGACACTGGATTGCCAGCAGGGCCCTTGCGTCTGGGCGCGACGCCTACTGCATTGATGGGGTTGCTACCGCCGCTGCTACGACAATGGATGAACGCCAATCCGAATATCTCGGTCTTCATCGAGCCAGGCACATCGGCCCGACTCTTGGATCGTGTGATTTCCGGGGAGTTGGATGCGGCAATCCTCGTGCATCCGACATTCGAACTCCCGAAAACTTGTGCCTGGCGTCAACTACGCGAAGAGCCGTTGATCTTGCTGACGCCCAGCAGCATGCAGGTAACGGACCCGCTGGCTACGGCTGCGCGAGAGCCGTTCATTCGTTATGACCGGAACGTTGTTGCTGGAAAAATGGCGGACGACTACTTGCGAGCGCATGGTGTACGCCCGAAAGTGCACTTTGAACTGGACGGCATTGAACACATCGCCAAACTCGTGGCCGAAGGCTTCGGGGTTTCGGTCCTACCCGACTGGCCAGTGATTGGCAATTCTGACCCTGCACTACGTCGTTGGCGCCTTCCCTCCCCATGTCCCTCTCGCCGCGTCGGTATGTGCTGGTTGCGTGCGTCAGTGCGTGCGCAGTTGGCAGAGGCTTTCGTCCAGATGGCCGAAGCTCACCTGGACGAAGGGAAGAAGACGCGTCGCAACAAGTAGTTGCTTAAGAGCGCTCGTCAGCGGGCGTCGAGAGTGCGCCGTGTATGTCGTTTCCGGGATTTTCAGTGCGATTGCGCCGCGGATGAATGAAGAGGATCGCTATCAACGCTGCGAGGCCAGCCATTGTTGCCAACGCGAAGAGGCCACTTGCATAGCTGCTGGATTCGCCCTTGAAGCTGCCAACGAGGTAGGGGCCCGCAAAGCCTCCTAGGTTTCCAATAGCGTTGATGAACGCGATGCCACCTGCCATGGCTGAGCCGCTGAGGTATGTAGCCGGCAGCGACCAGAACGGCCCTTTGCATCCCAGAATCCCGATTGCGGCGACACTGAGTGCAACGATGGACCAGGGTGATGCGCCTAGAGAGCCGGCCAATGCTAGTCCTCCGGAGGCGAGGATCATCGTCAGAGCGAGGAACCAACGCCGCTCGTTAAATCGATCCGACAAGTATCCTATGAGGAGCATGCCCCCGCAGCCTGCAATGTACGGAATGGACGTGATGAGACCGACCTGCATTGTGCTGTAGCCCTGCGCTTTGATGATCTGCGGCAGGAAGAATGACAGTCCAAGGTTGGCAGCAATGGCGCAGAAATAGACGGATGCGAGCACCAAGATAGCGGGATTCGCAAATGCCTGGCGCAGCGCCGAAACGTTGTGAGCACTGCTAGCGCCAGCGTCCTTTGCAAGTTCACTGTCCAACCACGCTCTTTCTTCAGGAGTGAGCCAAGATGCTTGGTCAGGGCGGTCCGTAAGCAATCGGAGGACAGCGAACGTACCTATCACAGCGGGTAGCCCTTCAATGACAAAGAGCCATTGCCAGCCTTTGATGCCCAATACTCCGTCGAGCTCAAGGATAAGTGTGGATAGCGGTGCACCGATAGCAATCGACACGGGAATCGCGAGGCTGAAAATAGCGACAATTCTCGCGCGGTATCTGGCTGGGAACCAGTAGGTCAGGTAGAGAATTACGCCGGGGAAAAAGCCTGCTTCTGCGACACCTAGTAGAAAGCGGAGAGCCAGAAAGCTCGTAGGCCCTTGCACTAGCGCCATAGCACAGGAGAGTATGCCCCAGCTCAGTAAGATGCGGGCAATCCAGCGGCGTGCGCCGAACCGTAGCATCAGGAGATTGCTTGGTACTTCGAAGAGACAGTAGCCGAAGAAGAATATCCCAGCGCCCCAACCGAACATGTAGGCCGTCAGACCAATGTCCTTGTTCATGGTAAGGGCCGCGAAGCCAACGTTTATGCGGTCGATGTAGGAAACCACATAGAGGATCATCAATAGCGGAATAACGCGCCAGAAGATTTTGCGCATTACCACTTGTTCATCAGGCTTTTGCATACTGTCTCCAAACAAATTCAGATTCTCGCGGCGTAAGTGCAGTGAGCCATTCGAACAGTTGCCTCTGCTCGAATGGCTCACCACGTTCTTGAGCGCAGTATCGCGCTCAAGAACCCACCGTCTTATAGTTATGTGACGCTGCGAATTACGACACAGTCGACCATTTGCCGTACTTTGCGACTTCCTTCTCGTCGAAGCCAAAGCCCAGACCAGGCGTCTGATGAAGAACGACACGGCCCTCTTTGTGGTCCAGTTGACGGTCAACCAGACGACGGAAGTTCAGCACCTGGTCATCCCAGAAGAACTCGACATATCGTGCGTTCGGCGTGGCAGCGACCAGCGGTGCATGCACGTCGTGGAACCAGTGCGGACACACCTGAATGCCGTAGCCGGCTGCCATCGCAGCAATACGCTTCCACTCCGTGATGCCACCGCATACGGCAGCGTCCGTCTGCAGGATGGCGGCGCCACCCATATCCAGGAGTTGCTTGTGGTACCAGCGTCCGTAGCCAATTTCTGCGGTAGCGACGGGAATGCGGGTCAGCTTCGCCAGGCGCGCGTGGCTTTCGATGTCGTCGGGGCTGAACGGCTCTTCAATGAAGTACGGATCGTATTGTTCGATGCGGCTAAGGTATTGCATAGCCTGGACGGTATCGGTCCAGCCGTTATTGCAGTCGAGCATCAGCTCCACGTCGGGGCCGATGGCCTCGCGAGCGGCGCGTACCCGCGACTCCTCGCCTTGCGGGGACCAGCGACCGGTCTTCATCTTGACGGCCTTGAAACCCTTGGCAACGTAGCTGGCCATTTCTTCGCCAACCATCTCAGCCGTCTTGCCTTCGACGTAGTAGCCGCCACTGGCATATGCAGCCACGGTCTCTGTTTCGACTGCGCCAAGGAACTTGTGGAGCGGCAGGCCAACGCTCTTAGCATTCAAGTCCCACAGCGCGATGTCCACTGCGCTGATGGCGCGCATCACGGTACCCATGCGGCCTTGCAGAAGAGCCTCTTGGTACATATCTTTCCAGAGGCCTTCGACCGCCAGTGATTCCTTTCCAAGGAGCACCGGGGCAAGAAGTTGTTCAACGGCGACACGGAAGATCTCGCCTGCCGCGCTTCCCACATAGCAGAAACCGATGCCTTCAAGACCGTCGGCAGTGCGTACCTTGACCAGACCATAGTGACGGTCGTACACGGTGCGACTAGAGAGGGAAGTTACGTTATCCAGCGGAACGCGGGCTGCGCAGACTTCGATAGATTTGATGATTGGCACGGACAGGTCTCCTTTGGTTCGCACGTTCATGCGGGTGCAGGAGAACTATGGGGCAAGGACATCTGCGCAAAAAGCGCCTTCATACTTATTCATAACGCGTAAAAACCGTGTTGTTGACGAATTGGTTGCAGGCGTCGCGTTGGCCGCGTACGTGGTGCATGGTGCGCTCGTTAAGGTGCTTTGATGACGAGCAAGGGCAAAGCCATCAAATACAAGCAATAGATTCAGGCGCAATCGTTCAGAGTGCCTGGCGGGGGTCAACTTCGGTCGAGGGGCTGAGAGCAAATCCGCACGCTGATGGAGCGATACGACCTGCCCGTGGAGGACATCCAAGGCAAGCGCCTTCGTGGCCCGCTGGCAGTGGGGCCGCGAAGGCTGCCAAGGAGGCATTGCCTCCCAAGTATCTTGACCCCAAGACGGGCGCGACCTGGTCGGGCCGTGGCAGGGCGCCGGCCTGGTTGGGAGAGTATCCGAACCGGTTTCTGATTGCGGAAGAGTAAATGGGTCGGAACCACCGCCTCTGTCAGACGGTGGCCAGGTATTCGCCAGGTCTACTTGCCTTTTGCGGCGCCGTGTTCAGATGCCGGGGCCATGCACAGAGTGCACCTCAACCTGCTGAAGTGGTCTCAGGGCAGAGAGGACGGTGTCCATTGACCGCGCGTCAACTCTCCAGTTGAAGGTGCAATCCAATGAGTTGTTAGTTATTCCGCCACGATACCTGCTGCCTTGATAATTTTTGCCCACCGTGCCGTCTCGTCCGCTTGAAATGCTCGCAGATGTACGCCATCGCGAAATTCAATCAGATTTCCTGAGGATTTTGAAAATTGCTTAACGCTCTCACTTTTTAGCGAATCGTTAAAAAGTCGACTGAGCTTTGTGGAGATTGGCAAGGGAGTGCCTGCTGGGGAATAGGCCGCAAACCAGTTGCTAAATACATATCCTGAGATTCCTGCCTCTTCCATGGTCGGGACATCAGGTAGCAGTGGATTCCTCTTCTTTCCAGTAACTGCTAGGGCTCGCAGGGATCCTTGCTTTATGTGAGGGATGCCAGTGGCGGTGTCCGTGCTCATAAAATCAACCTGTCCTCCAAGTAAGTCAATGATCGCCTGTGGGTTGCTTTTATATGGAATATGGGTGACTTTTATGCTGCTCATCTGTTGAAGCAGCTCGGTGGATACGCGACTTGACGCGCTGCCAGCGGCAAAAGTCAAAGTGTTAGGTTTGATTCTTGCCGCATTGATAAGATCGGATAGCGAGCGTATCGAAGACTTAGCATTGACGACAAGGACATTCTCACCGCTTCCAAGAAGCGCCAGTGGCGTAAAGTCAGCTACCGGATCATAAGGAAGGGATTTGAACAAGTTGGGGTTGGCGACCTGAGTTGTGTTGCTTGTAAAGAAGATGGTGTAGCCGTCGGGCGCGGACGTCTTAGCTGAGACAGCTGCCAAAAAACCGCTAGCACCTGGCTTGTTTTCTACGACAACGACCTTGCCGGTCTGCTGACCCATCGCTTCAGCCACGGAGCGAGCGAACAGATCTGTGGCCGATCCGGCACCGAATGGAACAATCATTCTGATCGGCTTCTGTGGAAAGCTTGAGGAAATGTCGGTGGATGCTATTGATTCGCAAATAGAGAAGGAAGCGAATATTGCAGCCAGAAAGATTCGGGTCATTAGGATGGTCTCCTTTTTTTTAAGTGTGGGCTACCCGATATCGATTGGAAGGGATAGCAAGTGAAACGAAAGAGTTTTCCCGTGTGCATCCAGATTAAGGGAATTATTCACGCCGCCGTCCAGTACATCGTCGAGGACGAAGTTCATCGCGCCAAGCCTTGGTAAGAGATAACGAACGACATGAGTTGGCGTCCGATGCCTAAAATGCTCCGTAACACGATCTTCAGTCACCTGGGTCACAAGTAGATCGTAGTCTTCTGGCCGGTAGACGATCACGCTAATATTTGATCGATTTCCCTTATCACCCGTGCGAGCGTGCGCAAGTTCGTAGAGTGGAACGGTTTTGATTGGCATCAGAGGCCTCATTGCGTGACGAAATGGAAGCGGGCTGGAACCGCGGAACGAGGAACGAAGCAGGTTTGCATCGAGACGCGCCGGCGCTTATTTAGTCTAACGCCGCCACCTCCTGCAGGACCGTTGTTATATAAAGCGTTCACTTCTCGTAGCATGCGATCGATGACGTCTGCTTCAGCATGAGCACCGGCCACGCGCAGCCGTACATCGCTAGCGAAGCCCCGAGCCGTCGATTTCAAAAGACGTCCTGAGTCGTCGCCACTGATGCTCACGACACCAATGAGATCGAATCGAAGGTGAAGCGCACCTTTCAGGCGAGCTTCAATGACTTGCATGCTAAGGCGAGCGCGGGCTTCGGCATTGCAGCCGGAATAGGATATTTCGGCTTCCCCGAGCCAACCGTCGTCGAAGTAGACGTTGGTCTTTAAGGTATCCGGTCGTTGTTGGCCGCGCACTCCGTGTACACGAACCGCGTTTGCACCTATCTGTTCGAGCTCAAGTTCGCCAATATCTGCCACTACGTCGGGCGTCATGAACCGGGCAGGATCATGGATCTCGTAGATCAGTTGCTCCTTGACGGTCAGTAGGTCAACCATTCCTCCCGTGTCGTCCGCCTTCGTGATGATGCAACTGCCATCTGGGAAGATCTCCGCGATGGGGAAGCCTAGCTTGTCCATTCCAGGCACATCTTTCATGCCGGGGTCGCAGAAGTACCCCCCTGTTACCTGGCTGCCGCATTCCAGGAGATGGCCGGCAATAGAGGCACCCGCCAGCTTGTCCCAGTCGTCTTCTTGCCAGCCAAAATGCGCAATGGCGGGGCCGAGAGTAAGTGCTGGATCGGCGACGCGCCCAGTCACGACGATTTGCGCGCCTGCTTTGAGGGCCTCTGCGATCGGAAACGCACCTTGATAGACATTGGCGCTTACTACCTTCTCCTGTGGCACCGATGTCGCAAACAGAGTTGCCATGGCTTCAATGTGGCCATCCAGAGGAACCTCGTCACCGCTGACTATCGCAATTGTCGGAGTTGGCAGTCCAAGTTCGGCGGCGAGTTCCAGAATCCGTTTGGCAGCGCCCTCTGGGTTGGCCGCGCCGAAATTGCCAACGATTGGAATGCCGTGACTAAGACACTTGCCGAGCACGGGGGATAGTTCCAATGCGAGCAACGGCTCATATCCCAGTTGCGGATCGTTGGACTTCGCAATGTGTGCAAACGCAAGCGTGCGCTCAGCTAGGTTCTCGTAAATTAGTACGGCCGGTTGAGCTCGACGGATCAGCGTGTCAACGACCGGCTCAGCGGCGTCAACTCGATCGCCCGAAAACCCTGCACCGCATCCAACGAGAAGGCTCTTCACCATTGTTGTCTCCTGCTAGAAAATGACTGGCAGGATCTTGCGTCAAGTCTATTTTGTAGTAAATTGGGCTTATTCGTAAAATAATCCTGTTTTACTTAACAATGAGACTTTCGACTGCCCAACTAGACGCATTCTTGGCCTTGTGTGAGACGCTGCGGTTCTCGCTCGCAGCTGAGCGAGTACACGTCTCGACGTCAGCATTCAGCCAGATCATCAGTCGCCTGGAGGAGGATGTGGGCGTACGCCTGTTCGACAGAAGTACCAGGCATGTGGCGCTCACCCCCGAAGGAGAGATATTTGAGCTGGGTGCGCGTCGGATTGCTGCTGAGGTCGATTTTGCGATGGATGAACTGCGCGCGAGAATCGCAGGGAAGTCAGGTGAGGCGTCCATCGCAGCGACTCCTACTCCATGCGTGTCTTGGTTGCCCGAGAGGCTGAGTGAATTCTCAAAGGGCAATAGTGGGATACGGATCAATCTGCGCGATGGTGTGTCTCAGCGGTGCTTTGAGATGGTGAGCCAAGGTATTACTGATCTAGCGCTTGCTGCCGAACCCGGTGATTTGGCTGAGTTCGAGGCTACACCGCTATTTGACGCAGAATTCTCGGTCCTGCTGAGGAAAGATGATCCGCTCTCCGCACGTCGGCGCTTGTCCTTGTCTCAACTAGTCGGGCGAGACTTCGTCCATGTTGCGGGCCGGGGCGACGTTTGGGAGCAACGCCTAATGGATTTGCGAAAAGCTGGCATACGCGATTCTGGGTTCGAGGTGACCAACTTTGGAACGCTGGTTGGGCTGATTAGTGCGGGGTTCGGTTTAGGCGTCGTTCCGCGAATGGCGCTGCCACTTTGCCAGCGCGACGACCTTGTCTCTCGCCCGCTGACTGATGCTCACTTCGTGAGGCGGTTTTACCTCGTTCGTCGGCGCGGAAGAAGCTTATCCACAGCAGCCACGCTACTGTGGGATCACTTGGTAGCTGCCAGTAAAAAGTCATCCTCGACTTTTATCCCATGCAACTGACGTGCCGACGTGGGAGCCTCCTAGTATGCTGAAAACCAGGATAATTGTGCAAACAATCTCGATTATCAGGATTGGATAGTTGGCACATACTCGTCCGCGAAGTACATAAAACGGAGGAGACTATGAGTAAATTCGTGCATGCTGTCCCGCGCATTTGCGCTGTGGCAGTTGGGTTGGTTGCGATGCTTACGAGCCCCTATTCAGTTGCCAAATCTGAATGGCCAACTAGAGCAGTGCGTGTTGTGGTTCCGTTTGGTCCTGGCGGCCCAGCTGACGTGGTGGCAAGAGCGATCGGCCAGAGGTTGAGTGAACGTTGGGGGCAGAGTGTCATCATCGACAACAAGCCGGGGGGGAATACGACGATTGGGGCAGTCGACGTTGTCCGGGCCGCGCCTGATGGATACACGTTGCTTCAGGCGATCAACTCGACATTGACCGTGAACCGGTTCACGTTTTCGAAGTTGCCTTACAACGTGCAAAGCGACTTTGTGCCAATTTCGCTCGTGGCAAACGTACCCGTGGTTCTCGTCTCGAACCCGAAGGTACCTGCGAAGAGCATGGCTGAGTTTCTGGCATTGGCGCGTGCCCATCCAGGGAAATACACCATCGGTGGCGGCACCGTAGGGCTTCAACTCGCGGCGGAGCGTCTAAGCCGGGACGCCAAAATCCAGCTTCAGTATGTACCCTACAAGAGCGGAGCGGATGTCACGCGTGCGTTGGCGGGTGGGGAGATCGACATGGCGGTCGATGGTATTGCCGCGAATCTGCCCTTCATCAGGCAAGGCAAGATGCGCGCGCTTGCCACAAACGACACAAAGCGCATTCCCGCTTTGCCAGATGTTCCTACGCTGGCAGAAGCCGGGCTCATGAACTCTGAGGCGGGGCTCTGGCATGCGATTCTCGCCCCGCGAGGGTTGCCAAAAGATATTCAGCAGAAGATTCAACATGACATCGCTGCAGTGTTGAGCCTGCCTGATATCAGGCAACGGTTCGCAGAATTGGGGATGGAGGCGACGGCCAGCACTTCCGAAGAGTTGTCCCAGAAGATCGAGAGTGAAAGTAAGGCCCTTGGGCCGCTTATCAAAGATCTTGGACTGAAGATGGACTAAGGAGAAACGCTAGCAATGTTCTTCTCCGCTCCGCCTCGCATTGAGGCAACCGTGTTTGCCGAGCTCCCACAACATCTGCGTCCTGCTAAACCGAATGCAGAATGGTGCACTGGCCAACCAGCCGGCACGCCGTCCGAGACGCTCTTGGAGGGGCCGTCGTTCGACAGAGACGGAAATCTATACTGTGTGGACCTGCCGAATGGGCGAATCTTTCGTATCGCCGGCGATGGGAGCTTTGAACTTCTAACGGAGTATGACGGCTGGCCGAATGGACTCAAGGTTCATCGCGATGGCAGGCTATTCGTCGCAGACTTCAAGCGTGGGCTGCTCACGGTCGATCCGCAAACAGGGAAAGTATCGTCATTTCTTGAGCGAGCGGGCCTGGAGCACTTCAAGGCAATCAACGACTTGTTTTTCGCGACAAACGGGGATCTCTACTTCACCGATCAGGGATTGACCGGGCTACATGATGCTACAGGGCGATTATTTCGCGTGACGCGAGACGGTAAGGTATCTTGCCTACTCAGCAACATTCCCAGCCCAAACGGTGTTGTCATGGATTTGGAGGAGCGAAGCGTTTTTGTTGCAGCAACTCGTGCGAATGCCGTGTGGCGCGTACCCCTGGACAAGGATGGCAACGCAACAAAGGTCGGTATTTTTGTCCAGCTATCTGGAGGCAACGGGCCTGATGGCCTTGCGCTCGATGCGCAGGGCGGATTGGCTATCGCTCATGTTGGTTTGGGATCGGTCTGGTTAGTCGATAGATTCGGCGAGCCAACCGCAAGGATTCAGGCAGATGGGCATCGACACACAACGAATGTCGCCTTCGGGGGGCATGACGGTAAGACGCTCTTCATCACGGAATCCGGATCGGGAACTATTCTTCAAGCCAGTGTAGAAATCGGGGGCAACCGAATGTTCTCACACCAGTAGCCCGACCGATGGGGCTTGTCGTTTAGGGATGACGGGGAGTTTGTCGACTTGTTGTTTGTGGGACCGAAGGCTTACGATTCGTACGGGACACGAACTGATTGTCTTTGTGCCGGTTTGCCAAGGGCATGCCGGCACAAAGGAAATGCGAATAGCCACGCGTTAGGTTAGACGACCGAGTTCTCGCAAGCGTTTGACTCTTTGCTTTTCCCGCGCGTAGGTGGAAGCTGCGAATTTCCGATAGTCGTCAGCTCCCAAGTAGTTTACCCGTTGATTCAACTGTTGCAGGACTCGGGTGCTGGCGGGCGATTCTAAGGCAAGTCTGAACGCATCCTGTATGAGCTTGATCCTGGATGGCTCCATCCCCTTCGGACCCGCAATCCCATATGGGGAGTCGACCCACACTGGATACCCTTGTTCGACGATCGTCGGTAGCGTGGGAAAGCGGGCAATTCGCTTCTCTGCGAAGGCGCCGATGTACCGCATCTTTCCAGACTCGATATGTGGGACGGCCACGCCGGAAAGCACGGCCGCATCGATGTGGCCGCCCAAAAGTGCGTTGACGACTTCACTGTCGCCTTTGAACGGCACCGCGTTGACTTTCACCTTGGCGGTGTCTATCAACTCCTCGGCTGCAATGTTGGGAGTTCCAAGAAGCCCTCCACCTGAACCGATGCTGAGATTGTTTGGCCGCTGAGTTGCATCGACCACGAACTCCTTGAATGACTTCCACGGCGCGTCGCTTCGTACAGCGATGCCGAACGTGAAGTCGGTCAACAGGGCGATGTAGGTGAAGCTAGTTAGTGGATCGTAGCTCGTCTTGTTCAGATAGGGCTCGCGATAGACAGATTGCGGTATTACTGCGAGTGTGTATCCGTCGGCGGGAGCGCGGGCCAGCGTTGCAGCCCCGACCGAGCCATTGGCCCCTGGGCGGTTTTCGACGACCACCGGTTGCCCCAATGATTTGCGCGCCTCCTCTGCAAGGACACGAACCACCACGTCCGTGGGACCACCTGCGGGATACGGAATAATCAAAGTGATTGGCTTGGCAGGGAAGGACTCCGCTCGCGACGTGGTGGTGGCAAATGGAATACAGCACGCAGCAGCTAACAAAGTCCGCCGGCGGGGCGAATGAACGGTCATCGTTGTCTCCGTTGTTCTGATCTTCTAGGGCACTTTGAGTGCCCGCCGGAGATGCGCGTGCTGCAGTGTGGAATCGCTGCGTGCGGTGCGACCATACCGGTATAACGATTCTTTCGGCACGACCTTTGGTTTGTCCAATACGGATAATGAATCCATCGATTTATTATCTGTATCGACGTTTGGCCCTATGTGACGACTGTCGTCGAAGTCCGATGCCACTCCGCTGGAGAACCCGTTTCCGTTCCTAGCTCTCCATCGGTAGAGTGGTCAAGAAGCGCTGCATCTGGGAAGAGACGTTGTCGATCGCCTGAACGCTACGACTCGCCCGGGATAGGGCAATTGCGCCTTCGCATGCGGCGATGACAAAATCAGCTGTTTGAGTAGCTTCGGTTGGGCAGACTCCATGCTCTGAAATGGCTTCTGCGAGAAGCAGCCGCCATTCGGTGAATGCGGCGTTTGCCGCTTCGAGTGCCTTTCGGTCCGTCTCGCTGTCCGTAGCCTCGACGGCGATTGCCATAACGGGACAGCCAGCCTGGTAGTCGCTCGCCGCAACGATGTCGCGCCAAACTGAAAAGAACTGCCGCACGCCCTCTACAACGCCACGCTCGAGCGCCTTTCGCAGCTGCTCGGAGATGTATCCAGTGGCCATGGCAACGGCCTCGGAGATCATCTGGGACTTTCCATCAGGAAAGTAGTGATACGTGGAGCCGAGCGGCGCGTGCGCATGCTTGGCGACGTCCCGAATGCTGGTTGCATGTAGTCCACGCCGGCGGAGCATGTCCGCGGCGGCCAATACAAGGCGGTCGCGCGCGGAGGTGTCATTAGAGGGCATGTACAAGCGCATTGCTATAACGAGTGTCATAGCGTAGCATGAGTTTTCGCCTATAACACTCGTTATAACCATGACAGAGGCTGTTGACGTTGGGTCGGGTGCACCGCCCGTGAGGTTGACCATCCCTACCGCGGATGGCTTTCCGCTCGTGGGATATCGTTTCGACGCCCATGGAGCAGAGTTGGGCCGGTTCGTGGTAGCCGGTGCAACTGGCGTGCAGCAGCGCTACTATCGAAAATTTGCGCGCTTTGCTGCTGCGCGCGGCTTTACAACGCTGACTTTTGACTATCGGGGCATCGGACTGTCGCGGCAAGGTTCGTTGCGCGGATTTTCTGCGACTTATCTGGATTGGGCACGGCTAGACGTCACGGCAGTCGTGGCGGCGGCGCGATCGGGCGATACGCCCGTCCGGCTAGTTGGTCATTCCTTCGGTGGGCAGACGCTCGGCCTGCTTCATAACCACGCAGGGCTCAGCGGTGCCTACATTTTCGGGACTGGGGCGGGTTGGGCAGGCTGGATGCCCAAGCTGGAAGCGTGGAAGGTCAGATTGATGTGGAGCGCCGTCTTGCCTGTCCTGGTTGCCACCAAGGGCTACATGGCGTGGAGCAAGTTCGGCATGGGTGAGGACTTGCCTCTGGGCGTTTATCGACAGTGGACGCGTTGGTGCAAGTATCCCCGTTGCTTCTTCGATGACCCCGAGCTCCAGCATTTGACTGCGGCTTTTGCCGAAGTACGTATGCCAATCGTTGCAGTGAATTCGGTGGACGACCTGTGGGCGCCACCGAAGTCTCGGGACGCGTTCATCGAGCAGTACGCGAACTGCGATATTCGGCGCGTCGACCTCTCCCCGCAGCGAGAAACTGCAGGGATAGGCCACATGGGCTATTTCAATGCGGAGGCGTCATGGATGTGGGAAGACGTCCTGTCATGGGCAAGGCCCGTGGCTTCTACCGCGACGTCCCCGGACCAAAGGGAATGCTCGATCGCATGTCAATAGGAAGCCGCTGCGGTGCTACCGAATCTCCACGGCGACATCCCCGACGTCTGCGAACTGCGCCAGGAACTCGTCGCCTGTACGAGCCGCAGCCAGGACGTTGCAGGCACCTGAGCTGACGATATCGTCTTGGCGCAGGCCCATGGATCTCTTGCGCAGCCAGTTCGCGAGCCACGTGACGGCGTGAAGAGGGTTGTTCATGACGTCCCTAGACGACCCTCGGCCGTGCACCTTTCCGTTTCGAATGAGCGTTACGTCGATGCCGTCCTGCAACCTTCGATGCCAGTCAGGAACCGATGCACCATGAATGTAGCGGCCGGAGGCGAAGCCGTCGGCATAGACATACAAGGGCGCAGGAAGCTGCTTGTGCGGGAACCGGCATTCCGCCACCTCAATGCCGATGCGCACGTCGCGGACGGCGCTGGCGACTTCATCCAACGTGTAGGGCGCCATCTTTGGGGGTAGGTTCTGGTCAATTACGAAGAAGAACTCGCACTCGATGACGGGATCCAGCAAAGCCCTTCGTGCGAGGGTGGCCGGCTGAAGGGTGTGAAACTGAGCGAAGGTAATCCCGCATACCGGTCCTGCTGTGCGAAGACGCTCTTGAAGACGGGCGTTAGTCGCCGCAATCTTCCAGCCGGATTGCGTCCACGCAAGGGATTCGGCGACGTCGACCATGATTTCAAAGGCGGCAACCTCGTCGTTGATTTCGAATAGTCGCTCCACATCGGTCACCTGTCGACCACTCGCTCGTGCTTGAGCCAGGGCCTGGACCAGCATCCTTCGTGAGCCTTCGATGTTGTTGACGTCGGCCATGGCTTAGTCGATAGACGCGCCTGTCGCGGTGATTAGACGCTTCCAGGCTTCGGCTTCCGTCTTCATCTTTCGACGCAAATCCTCTGGGGTGCGCTGTGACGGCAGGTTGAGCCCGCGTGCTTTCAGTTGTGCTTGCAGCTCTCCGTCGTCCTGAACTCGCTTACTAACTGCGACGAGGAATTGCTGGACTTCGGAGGGAATGCCAGCAGGAGCAAGCAGCGCGAAGAAGACGCTGACATCGATGTCTTTCATACCTTGCTCCTGCAAGGTAGGGACCTGCGGGAGTAGCGCCGAACGTTCCGCAGAGGTTACGCCGAGGATCTTCAGCTTGTTGGCTTTCAGGAATGGATCGGCCGTGAAGACGTCGGTGAAGGTCATTGTGACCTGATTTCCCAAAAGTGCTTGAAGCGCGGGTGCGGAGCCTTTGTACGGCACATGCATCAATGAGATTCCTGCAGCCTTGGCAAACAAGAGCCCCGAGAGATGGGTTGTCCCACCGCTACCGGCAGAAGCAAAAGTTGCCGGGTGCGCTTTGGAATAGGCAATGAGTTCCGGGATCGAGCTGACGGGAAGGGCTTCGTTGACCAAAACCGCGTTTGGCATGCTGCCGAAATCGGCCACCGGCTCGAAGTCCTTGAGAGGGTTGAATTTCAGGGACCTGTAGAGGCCTGGATTGATGACCAGTACGGGCGAAGACCCGAAAAGTAGGGTGTAACCATCCTTTGTCGCTCTGGCGACATACTCGCCCGCAATGTTCCCGCTAGCGCCGGCCCGGTTCTCAACGATGACCGGCTGGCCGGCCAGGGTGCTCATTCGGGTGGCGACGGCGCGGGCTATAAGGTCGGCGGGCCCTCCCGCAGGGTACGGCACGACAAACGTAATGGCTCGTGACGGAAAATCGGATTTGGCCAGGGTAAAGGGCGCTGCAAAGGCCAGAGTGAGCAGCAGCAGGCCGCGGATGGTGTTCTTCATGGTTGTCCCCGTTGTTCGTAGTTTGCTTATCTTGGGTAATCGTACGGCTGCCGGAGGCGCCATGATTCTGAATCTGATATGGACCGATACGAACTTTGTATTGAATGAGAAGACGCGTTCTCTACCATGACGTTTCGTCACAACGTCGGTCGGAGAACATGGAAAATCGATTGCAGTACGGGGCGCTAACAGGGCTCCGCGTCCTGGATGCGTCCAGGGTGCTTGGTGGACCGCTAAGCGGCCAGATTCTTGGGGACCATGGCGCCGATGTCCTCAAGGTGGAGGGGCCCGAGGGCGACGATACGCGTCAATGGGGGCCACCTTATCTGGGGAGTAACTCTGCGTACTTCTCCGGCGCAAACCGCAATAAGAGCAACACGATCCTGAATCTTCGAGATGCCGCGGACCGTGAAAAATTCCTAGCGTTGCTCGACCAATCGGATGTGCTGATCGAGAATTTCAAGCCCAGCACGCTCCAAGGTTGGGGATGGGACCTTGGGACATTCCTGCAGCGCAATCCGAGGCTGATTCACTGCCGTGTATCTGGATTCGGTGCGAATGGTCCATACGGTGGCTTGCCTGCCTACGACACCGCTGTCCAAGCGCTATGCGGGCTCATGAGCGTGAATGGTGATGAAGCATCCGGGCCGTTGCGCGTCGGGCTTCCAGTCGTTGATATGACGACGGGTCTGAACGCCACGATTGGCATTCTTCTGGCCTTGCAGGCACGTAATCAAACTGGGCGCGGTCAACTGGTGGAAACGACGCTGTACGCAAACGCTGTCTCGTTGCTTCACCCGCACGCCGGCAACTTCCTTTCGACGGGCAGCTGTCCGCAGCCGACAGGGAACGCCCATCCGAATATCTATCCCTATGACAGATTCGAGACGGCAACCGGACCCATTTATCTGGCGGTCGGCAACGATACTCAGTTTCGAACGTTGTGTAGCGAGTTGGCCCTCGAGGATGTCGCGCTGGATGAGCACTTTGCAACCAATCCAGCAAGATCGGTGAACCGTGGAGTGCTTAGGGTAGTCCTTCGGGCTGCTCTGAGTGAACGTGACGGACGCGCGATGGTTGACTTGCTGGTACGAAAGGGTGTGCCATGTGCCCCCATCAGTTCGGTCCAAGAGGCGCTGCAGGATCCGCATACAGCGCATATGGGCCTGCTTGTTGAGATGGCGGACGGCTACAAAGGAGTGGCTTCGCCCATCATGCTGAGCGAGACGCCTCCGACATATCGGATGCCGCCTCCTACGCTTTGAAGAGGATACTGCAATGTCGTTCGATGAAACCAATGCACGTTTTCCGTATGGTTCGAGGAAGCGTTACCACTTGCACCATCCGCATCTCCTTTGTGCTGATCTCGAGGCCACTATTCGGTTCTATCGCGAATGGTTCGATGCGGAGGTGGCGTGGGATGGTATCTACGCAGGAACACGCAATGTTTTCATGAAGATTGGTATTGGTGCTATGCACTTGTATGAGAAGCCGGTTGACACTTTGAAGAAGAATGCGGTGCATCATCTAGGCTTTCAGGTGGTGGGTCTTCAGGAGTTGCATGACCGGATGAAGTCGGCTGGTCTGCATATTCCGTCTGGCGTCCGATCGTCACACGGAGGCGGCTATTTCATGGTCGAGGCGCCAGATAACGTCTTGCTCGAAGTCTTCGAACCTGGCCCTGAGCGGCCAGCCGACGTTCTGGCATACTACGGATACAACCAGCCAGAAGAAGAGCCGCGTTCGTAATTGCATGCGCGCGGCACATAAGAGCCGTGTATGCACAAGGAAGCGATTGAGTTGCGTCACCTCCGCTATTTCGCAGCATTGGCGGAGGAACTTAGTTTCGGCAGGGCAGCAGCGCGATGTCACGTCTCTCAGCCACCATTCAGTGTGGCGATCCAGCAGTTGGAGTCTTTTCTAGGCGTCACGCTGGTCACGCGAAGTAGCCGTAGCGTTGAGTTGACGGAGTCTGGGCGCCAGTTCTATCAGCGCGCTGTGGCGCTCATCAGCCAGGCGAACGCTTCGTTCGACGAAGTCCGGCGATTCGACGGCTTGCTGGCCCAGCGCTTCAATGTCGGATTTCACGCCTCAATGTTGTATCGCGGGCTAGGCGATGCCATTGGTGCGTTCCGAACTCAATTCCCGGATGTCCGCGTCTCACTTCATGAGATGTCGTCGATGAGTCAGCTCGACCGAATTCAACGGGGAGAGCTGGACGTCGGCTTCACGCACTCCATCGTCCCTCATCAGGAACAGCTAATTGATTGCACGACGCTCTTCAACGAGCGTTTCATGATTTGTGCGCCCAAGCACTTCAAATTGCCGAACGAACCGCTGGATCTGGTGCGCCTGAAGGATGAGAACTTCATTCTTTTCAACAGAAGCTCCTCACCGTATTACTTCGATACGATTTTGAGTCTTTGTGTCGCAGCAGGTTTCTCGCCTCGGATCGAGCATCGCGTAAGCCAATGGCTGACTGCGGTATCCGCAGTCTCGATGGGCATTGGTGTCGCCATCGTGCCAGAATGCCTTGCGACAACAGGCATCGGTGGCGTTATTTTTCGAGACATAGAGACGGCAGTACGCTCGCCAGTGCAGTACCTGGTGGCGAAGGACGCGAACGCCCAGTACGCGACAGCCATGCTGGACTTTGCGCGTACCCATATAAGGCCGTCGCGGGGTGCCAACTGACGGACGGCGGTGTTCTGAGGGGAGGGGCGTTGGGAAACGCCCCTTACGCCGACTGTATCAGCCCCAATTCGCGCTACGCTTTTCCACGAATGCCGAGATGCCTTCGCGCGCATCGTCGGTAGCTGCAACGCGACAGAACGTATCTACCGCGTAGGAAACTCCGCGACGGTAGTCACTGTCGACGGCTCGGTGGAATGCCGCTCTGCCAATGCGCATCGCGGATGCGGATTTGGCAGCTAGGCTTGCCGCCAGTGACCGTGCCTCCTCGAGCACCATGTCCGCCGGAACGACGCGATTCACCAGATGCAAGGCGTGCGCCTCGCTCGCAGTGAAGGAGCGCCCAGTGAAGAGCAAATCGAAGGCGACGTGACGACCTACGATGCGCGGCAAGTGGGTAAAGTGGATCGCCGGCAGCATGCCAACGTCAATCTCCGGGTAGCCGAAGCTGGCATCCTCGGCAGCCACAATCAGATCGCAGGAGATCGCCAGCGTCATGCCGCCGCCGCGCGCAGCGCCACTCACCGCGGCAATGGACGGCTTGCCGAGGCGATACTGTGCTTCTGACAACTGGACGTAAAGCTTGTCCAGTAGCGTGTGGACGGTATCTGCCGAAGCACCCTGCAGCGCTGCGATATCAAGCCCGGCACAGAATCTTTTTGGTGCTGCGCTTGCAACGATGACTGCGCGAGCCGAGTCGTCGGCGGCGGCGCGATCCAACGCCCGAATCAGCGCGTCAACCATCGGAACGGTCAGTGCATTGACAGGCGCGTTGTCGAGAACGATTTCGGCGACGTGGTCGCGGACGGTATAGGTGACTAGAGACATGGTCTGCTCAATATTGGGTTGGGCTAGGCGGCTGCGGTTGTCGCAGCGGAAGTCACGGTGCCAGCGCGGTGCAGGCCTTCAA
>NZ_BBQI01000092.1 GCF_001652915.1 Cupriavidus sp. D384 | reverse complement strand
GGAAGGGGAGGGGAAAGCCGATATTCGAGACGGTGCCCAGGACCGGGTGCTCCGTTTCGACGACCAGTTGCCGAGCCTGGACTTGCGGATGAGCCAGAGCCTGGTCCAGCGTCTGGATCGGCGAGCAGGGCACACCAATTTTCTGTAGCGTATCCAGCCAGTAAGCGAGCGGCTGCGTCGAGAGGCGGGACTGCACCAGTTCGACCGTCCGGGTGAAGTTCTTCACACGCGCCGCATTGGTGACGAAATCCGGATGATCGACCCAGTCCTCGAGGTCGGCCACCGAGCAGAAGCGCTTCCATTGCGCGTCATTGCCGACGCCAAGCATCAACGGCCCATCGGCGGCATCGAATGCCTGGTAGGGCGACATGGACGGATGCGCAGTGCCCATGCGTTGCGGGGCCTTCCCGCTGCGCCAGTAGTTCTGTGCCATGTACCCCATGAATCCAAGAGCAGTCTCCATCAGTGCTACTTCCAGGTACGTGCCTTTGCCAGTGGTATGGCGCTCGAGCAGGGCAGCCAGGATGCCGCTGAGGGCGTGCATGCCCGTGCCGATGTCGACGGGCGAGAAACTTGCTCGCGCAAACTTCCCACCGGGTTCGCCCATGGTGCTGATCATGCCGCTGAACGCTTGCAGCATTACGTCATAGCCAGGCTCGTTACCCAGTGGGCCATCGCGCCCGTAGCCGGAGATCTCACAGTAGATCAGCCGAGGATTCAGGGCACTCAACGTGTCATAGTCCACGCCGAGCTTCCGGGCGGTACCGCCGCCGAAGCCCTGCAGCACCACGTCAGCATTGGCAGCCAACTGTTGCGCGATACGCTGGCCATCTTCGGTCTTGAGATCCAGCGCGATGCTGCGCTTGTTGTGATTGACGGCCAGAAACACGGCAGACTGGCCCGCATCCTGCGGAAGCCATCCACGCGTGTCGTCGCCGGAGCCTGGGGGTTCGACCTTGATCACATCGGCGCCCAGCTCGCCCAGGTATTGGCCGCAGAGGGGCCCGGCCAGCACCTTGCTCAGGTCCAGCACGCGAATGCCTTTCAGTGGTTGCATGGCTTGCGTTTCCTTTGTCATTCCGGCTGGATGCCAAGCCCGCGCGCTACGTCTGTCCATCGCTGAGCGTCAGTTCGGACGAAGCTGACGAGTTGGTCGGGACGCGTGGGCATCGGTTCGGCACCACGATTGCGCAGCGCGGCCACGTATTCAGGGTCGTTGACTGCCTTCGCCGAGGCTGCTCGCAAACGGTCGACGACGGCCTTGGGCGTCTGTGCATGTGCCTGCAGAGAGAACCAGAACTTCAGGTCTGCGCCGGGATATCCGGCTTCCTTCAGCGTCGGGACGTCCGGCAGCATTGGGGAGCGTTGCGCAGAAGTAATGGCAAGAGGTCGCAATTTTCCGCCCTGAATCTGGCCAATGCATGTGGTGAAGGAGTCGAATACGAAATCGACTTGGCCGGCCATGACGTCTGTGAGCGCTGGGGAGCTACCCTTGTACGGGACCGCCACCGCCTGGAACCCCGCTTTTTTCTGCAGCAGGGAGCCATAGATGTGCGGCGAGGATCCCGCGCCAAAGGTCGCGTACGTCAAGGCATCGGGTTTCGCTTTCGCGAGTTGGACGAGCTCGGCTAGTGTCTTTACCTTTAGCTTGTCCGGATGTACCACCAAGACGTTGGGCATGGAGCCAGTCGTCGCAATGGGGACGAAGTCTTTCCCCGGCAGGAAGCGCGCATGGGGGTACATCAGCGGATTCACGGCCTGCATGGCCACGGTGTTGTGCAACAGTGTGTAGCCGTCATTGCCGCTGTCGAGGACATGCTGAGCCCCGATATTGCCGCTGGCGCCGGGGCGATTGTCGATAACGACTGGCTGTCCCAACTCTTTCGAAAGGGCCGTAGCCAATAGGCGAGCGATGAAGTCGGTGGGCCCGCCGGCTGCAAACGGTACAACAATCCGGACAGGCTTGGTCGGCCAATCCGCGGCAAGGAGGGGACCTGCCAAGCCTGCCATTACGGAAGCAGTTGCCCCCAGCAGCAGTGTGCGTCGTGTCGGATTCATAATCGTCTCCTTTGGTTTTGCCCGTAGCATGACGATGGGCGGGATATAAGTCCAAGACAGGATTTAGATATCCGGTATAAGATTTCACGATAGCCACTTCTCCGAGGCGTTTCATGGCTCTCGAACTTCGTGCCCTGCGGGGATTTGTGACGGTGTGCGCGGCGGGCTCCATATCTCGCGCCGCGGAGCGTCTGCACATCGCGCAGCCTGCGCTCAGCCTCCAGATGAAGAACCTGGAGGAGGAGTTCGGCGCCGCGCTGCTCGAGCGAACGCCGCGGGGTGTTTTGGCCACGGCGGCAGGCGAGATGCTGCTGACTCATGCGGCCGACATCCTCCGGCGTGTGGATGTTGCGTACGAGGACATTCGGACAGCTATCAAGCAACCGCAAGGCCGGGTGGCTGTTGGGTTGCCTCAGTCCTTGGCCAAGCTGCTAACCGTGCCGCTCGTGAAGGAAGTCTGCGCGGAATGGCCAGGGATTGACCTTCAGATCATTGAGCAGAGCACCGGATACATTCCGCAAGGTCTGCTGACCGGCCATTTGGATATGGGGATGACCTTTGGTGGAACGCCTGAGCCCGGTCTGCGTGCCGATCGTGTGTTGGAAGAACGGCTATTGCTCGTCGGGCCGCCCGGCGCGCTGTCGAAACATGGTCGCAACGGAATCAACGCCGCAGTCAGTGTGCCGTTTTCCAGATTGCGCGAGTACCGCTTGATTCTTCCCGCTGGACTGCATGGTCTGCGCAGCCTTATCGACCGGTTCAGTGCATCCCATAGCACCGACCTTCAGGTCATTGCAGAAGTGAACGCAATCCCGGAGCTCATTTCGCTTGCGGCTGCCGGTGCGGGCTTCACGATTCTGTCTCATGCCTCCGTGCAAGAGGAGTGGCGAGGCGGCCTTGTGTCCTGCGCGCGCGTTGCCGAAGAGGGGTTCACGCGACAGGTCTACCTTTGCCGGGCGGCGACCCGACCGGCGTCGTTGGCTGTCACGAGCGTGTGGCAGCGTATTCTCGCCATAACCGGGAAGCTGGTAGACGGCGGGCAGTGGCCGGTTCACCGATTCACCGCTGGAGGGGAGGGGGCGGATATCCAACGGTGATGGACTGAGCCTCGTCTAGCCCAACTCAACTCCTCGCCTGGCTGCCCGACCGCGCAGCGGTCTCACAAGGATCGGGAGTGACAATGAAACGCTCGAGCGTAGGGATCTGGTTATTCCGAGCACATTTCAGAGCGTGCATAGAAAAGGGAATAACCTGAACATAAGCTCCCGGAAGCATATCCTCGCTTCTTTAGTGAGGATATCTTTCTTGAGGTATGAAAGGGAATGCCGAAGGCCCCCTGCATGCACGATGTCGGCTCCTTCCACCATCCAAGTTCTGGATGATTCCGACAGTCATTTCGAGCCACGGGCTATCTTCGCCCCCGTGCTGGTTGTCTCAGCGCTTCCCCCACAGCAACCAGTCTCCCTCCATCGCTGCCGTCTCTAGCCGACCAATGGAGCGGTCACCACCGAAGCCTTCTCGCTTGTAAGGCTGGGCCCTCCCGTCGGGCGGCTTTGCGCGTCGGCCGACGTGTGACATAAGCGTATACCGCTCTGCGGCCCTCATGATTGATACTGAATGACGTGAATATCGATGGCTGGTTATTCTAAATCGAAATAACCAATCTTATGGCTCCAAGAACGGCTAACTTGAGTGCTACTTTTCACGCCTGCATGCAGGCGACGTTTCGCGAGCCCTCCTACGAAAGGTCGTTGAAAACAAGAGTCAGTCGAAGGTAGCAGCGCAGCTTCATATGGCGGTTTCCACGGCATGCTGACGCATCGGTATCTCACTAATCGACCCCTTCAACGTCCTCCAGTATCCGATGCGCAAGCCGAAGATGAGGGCGGTCTATCATTTGGTCGTCCAGGCGCGCGACGCCCACGGTGCCTGGCTGCGCGAACGCTTCGACAACGCGACGCGCCCAGGCAATTTCATTATCACGGGGGGCGAACGCCTCATTGATCGGATCTACGTGTGACGGATGTCCCGCAGCCTTCGCAGAGAATCCGTCTCGCTTGGCCCATGCCGCTTCGCGAGCAATCTGCTCAGTATCACAGACCGCGGTGTTGACTGCATCAATCGCATCAACGCCAGCCTGGGCAGCCGCGAGAAGGCACATCGTCCGAGCGACTGCGAACGGTGGGGTCAAACTAGCGCCATCATGGGTGGTGAGAGTTCCGAGATCGGCAGCCAGGTCTTCGACACCCCACATCAGCGCTCTAAGGCGCAACGGTGCATTCCGGTAAGAGGAAAGTCCGAAGATGCCCTCCGTTGATTCTGTCGCCATTGCGATGATGCCAGTCTCCCAGTTTCCACCGAGCAAGGCGACTTCGAGTGCTGAAAGATAGTCGCACAGGCGAAAGACGTCCTGAACACCACGGCACTTTGGCAAGACAATCGCGTCAGGTATGTGCGGAATGACGGCGGCTAGATCGTTCAGGATATGAGGGGACGATAAGCTGTTGACTCGCACAAAGACCGATTGGGTCATGTGTTCGGCGTGCTCTGTGAGGAACGCTTTGAGGGTCTTGCGCGCATCAGATTTTCCAGTTTCCGGCACACTGTCCTCCAAATCGAAGATCAGTCCGTCTGCATTTGAACGAAGAGACGCAGCCAGCTTGCGTTCGCTGTCCGCAGGAACGAAAAGCAAGGAGCGGAGTTTGCGGGGGGCTGTCGTGCTCATGGGGGCCCAATATCTGACTATGTGCGGCAGCAGTGCTATGCCGCTGTCGCAGTTGTTGTAAAAAAAGAAGGTACGCAGTGAAGTTGCATACCTTCTCGTCTTCGAGATCGGAGACTTACTGCTGCTTTAAGTCGGCATACTTCCGGTTGCTTTCAATCTGCGGATCAAGAAGTGCCTTCCGGAAAGCGTCACGTCCTTCCTTATGCGCCTCGCTCAACTCGCGCAGCCACTTTCGGTACTGCACAGAGACCTTGTCAGTGACCACGGAAACCTCGTCACTCGTGAGGTCTTGAGGCCATTGGGACTCGATGACCGGTTGGTCCTCTGCGAATACCACGTTGTTGAAAGCGATGTGGAGATAGTCTGAGTCGCCAGCCTGCTCGCGTGCAAAGATGAGGAAATTCTTCGTCGTCGAGTCATCCACAGGGCAAGAAACGTTGAAAAGGACATGCAGCGAATCGCTGGTGTACTTCTTCACCGCCAGGTTGATAGCGAAGGGCATGCTGCAGTGGTAGGAGAACGTACCGATGGGAGCTTCGTCAGGAACGTCCATATCCTCCGGGGTCTCATAGACGAAGCGGAACTGACCGTTCACGCGGTCCATCGGAACCACAGGCGGTTCTGCGTTGTTGGGGTCAAAGAGCGTACCCGGATGTATGAAGGCGAAATGTGAGAAGTCGGTGAAGTTCTCCCACCGCCGCTCTGCCGTCGCCTTCCACCAGTAGGGTTCCTGGACGACGATGCGCATCTTCGGATTTTCTGCGGCACTGAAGTAAGGGATCTGAGTGCAGTCGTAGCTCGAATCCAGGCGAACCCAAATCAGTCCGTAGCGCTCTTCACAATCGAAGCTTGCGACACGCGCCTTGTTCGGAATGGGATTGTCTGGGCACGCCGGAATAACCTGGCACACCCCTTTTGTGTCGTACTGCCAGCCGTGATACGGACACTGAATGCGTCCATCCTGCACTTTGCCGCACGAAAGCTTTGCTGACCGGTGAGCGCACCGATCGCGCATGGCAACGTACTGTCCATCGAGCTTTGCAATGACGATCTGTTCATTAAGCAGTGTTACGCCCATTGGGCCGACACTCGAGGGGTGCGCCTTCTCTAGTTCTGTCACCGTGGCGACCGGATGCCAGAAATGTCGAAGGTAGTCCCTGTCGACCTTAGTAGGTTCGAGTTGCATGTCTTGATTCCTTGTGGTGGATAAGGTTGGTGCTTCTGATGTGCAAGGCGCCCGCTTATAGCGGGCGTCTATTCCCTTCTCGTCGACGGGGCATTCGTTGGGGCGAATGTGCCGTCGAACCGTCCTCCAATGCCTGTGTCGGCATTTCAGTATCCGCATCTGGTACACCACAAGGTAGTTTTGAGAGACCGAATCGTCAACCGAGGGAATTACCTGATCGCCGTTGCAAGAGAGTCCTGCGCAACTCTCCTAGTTCATTGAGAGATCAAGCAACGCACCTGCGACCAGCTTCCATACTGGGAAAGTCCGCTACTGTCGCGCTCATGCCACGATTTCTTGGCTGAGAGTGGTGCATCTCGCACCGTCCTGAAGAACTTCTGCACCGGATCCGTACGTCGGGAAAACACCGAGCAACAGCCTGCCCATCAGGTTCTTCAGCGGTGCTAATCTGGTATACCTGATGTCGCATAACTAAATTACGGAGGAGCACATGCCGCCAAGCTAGTCGCATTCGGCAGCTCAGTAGTAGGGCCTGATTCGTGGAGGAAGCTAGCCAAACGCTGTCACGCTGCACGAGGTAGTTGGAGATACCGAAGAGAGTTGCGCCAGACGCAGCCGAATTCCCAATCACTCAACAACGCACGGTGGGCCGTCGAAGCCCAAAAGCCCCCAATATCGGAGAAATCAGATGCAGCAGCGTAGCGTTGAAGAAAGAATCGGAGCGTTGTCGCTCCTTGTCCTTGGATGCCAGCATGTGCTTGTGATGTATGCAGGTGCAATTGCGATCCCGCTGGTCCTTGGCGCGGCCTTGAAACTGCCCAAAGAACAGATCGCGTTCCTGATCAACGCCGACCTCTTTGCATGCGGCGTTGCAACGCTGGTGCAGGCAATCGGAATTGGTGCATTCGGAATCCGGCTTCCCGTCATGATGGGTGTCACCTTTACGGCAATGGGACCGATGATTGCCATCGGTTCCGATCCGAGTGCAGGCCTTCTCGGAGTGTTTGGCGCAACTATCGGTGCAGGCGTAGTGGGTATCCTGCTTGCGCCAGTGGTGGGCAAACTACTGAGATTCTTCCCACCGGTCGTAACCGGCACGGAGATTCTTGCAGTGGGGCTATCTCTGATGGTCGTCGCAGCAAGCTGGTCGGCGGGTGGCTTCGGAAATCCCGACTTCGGCAACCCCCTGTACCTCGGCATCGCGGCGTCCGTTCTGGTCTCGATCCTTCTCCTTGTGCGGTTCACGAGAGGTTTCATCAGCAATATTGCAATCCTGCTTGGTCTGATGATTGGCTTCGTCATATCCGGGGCGCTTGGTCAGGTCACGATGGGTGAGGTACACGAAGCGCCCTGGTTCGGGTTCATCATCCCATTTCACTTCGGGATGCCGAAGTTCAGCTTTTGGCCGATTGTTGCCATGAGCATTGTGATGCTCGTGACGTTCATCGAGTCCGCTGGCATGTTCCTCGCGCTCGGGGAAATCGTCGATAAACCTGTAGGTGAGCGTGATCTGGTCCGCGGGTTCCGAGCGGATGGTCTGGGGACGATTATTGGCGGCGTATTCAATACGTTTCCATACACGTCGTATGCTCAGAACGTTGGCCTGGTAAGCGTGACGGGTATCAAGAGCCGCTGGGTGTGCGCGACGGCTGGTGTCTTGCTCATGATCCTGGGCCTGTTCCCGAAAGTCGCGATCATCGTCGCCTCGGTCCCACCATTCGTCCTTGGCGGTGCGGGCATCGTCATGTTCGGCATGGTGACAGCTAGTGGCATTAAGGTGCTGTCCAGGGTGGACCTGCATAGCGTGAAGAACCTCTACATCATCGCGATCAGTATCGCCGTAGGGATGCTCCCGGTTGTGTCGCCGAAGTTCTTCTCGAAGTTCCCGCCTGATTTGGCTCCAATTCTTGAGAGTCCAATTCTCATGACCGCCATCGTCGCAATCCTTCTGAACATCTTCTTCAACGGTGTCGGGGATACCAGCGAGGCAAAAGCATCGCTGATGGCGACCGCCAGAGAGGCCGATCTTTAAGTCAGACAGGGTGCAAAAGGCTGCGTCCGTCGAACACAGCCTAACCTCAACGCATACCTGAGACCCGCCGGTTTCGGCGGCAGATACATCCTACGCATCCTGCGCCGCGCGACTATTCGCGGGCGCAGCGGGCACCCTATACCCATTGCAATCATGCAGAACAATCGCTGGCAACTGGCCACGGCGGTAGCCGTTGGCATTCTCGGATGCGGAAGCTCGTTCTACGCACACGCTCAATCATCGGTGACCCTCTACGGACAGGCAGATAGCTATATAGGTACGAACAGAACCCCTGGGGCCGGCAGGTCCTACGTACTCGGCTCAGGTGGAATGCAGACCCCATATTGGGGAATCAAAGGAACAGAAGATCTTGGCGGGGGCATGAAGGCAATCTTTGACCTGAACGCCTTCTATCGAATCGATACCGGTAAGGGTGGTAGCTACGATGGTGAGCCGTTCTTCGCACGCAATGCATTCGTCGGAATGGAGCATGCGAACTACGGGACCATTCGACTTGGTCGGAATACCACCCCGTACTTCATCTCGACGATTCTCTTCAATCCTTTCATTGATTCCTACACGTTCGGGCCGGCCATTAATCACACCTATCTGCCTGCTTCAAATGGAACACTGTACGACCCGGGCGTGATTGGTGACACAGGGTGGGTCAACTCCATCGTCTACTCGACGCCGACCGTTGGGGGCTTTACGGTGAATCTCTCGTACGCCATGGGAGAGCAACCGGGCGCAGCGGGGAAAAACAAATGGGGGGGTAATGTCACATACTTTGGTGGAGCGTTGGCGGCAACTGTGGCGTTCCAGCAGGTCAAGTTCAACACTGTGCCAGGTGACGTGGTCGCGCCGGCATCGCTCGTAGGCTTCCAAAAGCAGAATGCTGTCCAGGCGGGAGTTAGCTATGACTTCACCGTAGTGAAGGCTTATGCTCAGGCCCAATACATCAAGTCAGATGTAAGTAGTGCAAGCGGAGACATTCGTCATATCAATGGGCTGCTCGGCGTGTCCGTACCAATCGGCGCAGGCTCTGTACTGTTATCGTATGGTTATGACCACACCAAGAACGATGTCGCCTCGTTCCGCCGTAACACGGTAGCCATCGGCTATGACTACAACCTGTCGAAGCGCACGGACATCTACGCAGCGTTTTACTACGACAAGCTATCCGATCAATCGCATGCGGATGCGGCTGGGGTCGGTTTGCGGCACAAGTTCTGAAATGAAGTCAGCGTGATCCTTGGCCGGTCCTTTTGGGCCGGCTTTTTTGTGCATGTCGTTCGCCGCCGAGACGCAAATGCAAAGCAGAAAAAAAGCGAGGGCCTCACGCCCTCGCAACATCACAACAACTACACGGAACGGTTTGTCAGGTGATCGTAGTCAGCTGGATCTTCTTAGGCTGCTACTTGGCCACGATACTGGTTGACGAAATCCTGGGCGCTCTTTCCCTTCTTGGCTTCCGCGATGGCAGCTCGCTCGGCGTACAGCTCCCGCACAAACTTCGCGACGAGGCAGCTATCGGCGAACATGTTGTACTTCCAGCCAAGGCCGTAGGCACCCAGGTTGATGTTGTCGATAGTCATGATTCGCATATTCGAATCGTCGGTCGACAGATGCTGGTCGATGACTTTCCGCACGAGTTCCTTGGTGCAGGCAAGCTTGTGTGCGTGCCAGAAGTCCGTGTGCCATTCACCCGGCTTCGGAAGACTGAACGGGTACTGAATCGACCGGCCGGGGCGGTCATAGCCGAGGCCATCCCACGGACCGGTCTCGAATGCCCACCAGTTCACCGGGCCATTCGGAGCTGCGGGGCGAACCTGGGTCCAGTGAACCATGTTTCGGTTCAGCCATTCGTCCGCGAAGCTGTCGTCGTTGTAGGGGTCGAGTTTGCGGATTGCTTCCTTGTCGCCTCGCATTTGCGAGACGGCATGTTCTACTTCGTTCTCGATTTTGAAAATGCAGTGGCTGTAGTCCATGCAGAAGTTGAACGGAACGCCACGCTTTTCAACGAGGTCTGCAACGCGGGAAACCCGGCGGAAGTCCTCGGACCACATGTCGACGTGGCTCTCGTACGTGATCGTGATGCCCTTCTTTTCTGCGTACTCGTACGTGTTCAGATAGGAGGTTACGACTTCCTCATCGGTGATGTAATGGCCGTCGGCATGTTTCGCCCAGACCATCAGATTGTGGTACTTGGCGCCCACTTCCTTGGTCCGGTCGACGTTCTCACGGATCTTCGCTTCGTCGACGCCCAGCGTGTAGGTCCAACTGCCTGACAGAACAGGGAAGTTGTAGTGCTGGCTCGCCTTGATGTATTCATCCAGCGACTTGTCATCCGGAGGGATGCGGTCCACGAAATCCCACAGTCCCGACTCCTTCTGCAGCCGGAATTGCTCCATCACCGGCAGTTCCTCTTCGGACACCGGATTTTCGAGCGACGACGGAAAGACTCCACGGCCAGCGCAGCCGATCAAGAACATCGGTTTCATTCTTCCTCCTTCAGTGAGTAGTTGTATGGCTTGGGTCACGAAGCCAATTCGTCCCGGACGTTCGTGCAAAGTGCTGCAGTGAAAGCGTCCTTGCCCTTGACGGCGGCCATGGAGAGCTCGCGATGCCATTTGCGATACTGGATCGACACCTTGTCGGTCGCGACAGAGATTTCGCCGCTGGAGATTTCGGCAGGCCATTGCGATTGGATGATGGGCTGATCCTCTTCCAGAACGCGTTTCTGGAACGCCAAGTGCATGTGGTCAGGCTGACCGTCTTTCTCACGCACGATGATCATGAAGTTCCGACAGGTTTTCTCGTCGACAGGACAGGCCGTCGTCCAGAGAATGAAGCGAGAGTCGTCGCGCCAGAGCTTGATTTCCAGGTTGATGGAGTAAGGCATCGTGCAGCGATAGTCGAAGTCACCCATCGGCGCTTCTTCCGGAATGCCGTCCATCTCGCGAGGCGGAGCCAGCTTGAACTGCAGTTCACCGTCCACACGATTCACCAGTACGGTGGGATGACTCGCAAAGAACGGGTCGTAAAGCGTACCCGGGTGAACGAACGCAAAGTGCGAGAAGTCCGTGAAGTTCTCCCAACGACGTTCTGCGACGGTATTCCAGATATAGGAGTCCGCCACAATGACCTGCATGTTGGGATTGTCCCAGTCGGCGAGATAGGGAATCTCGGTGCAGTCGAAGCTGTTGTCCAGCCTCACCCAGACGATGTCGTATTTCACTTCGCAATCGAAGGTGCTGACCTTGGCGCGCGGAGGGATGGACTTATCAGGGCACGCCGGGACCAACTTGCAGGTGCCACTCTTGTCGTATTCCCAGCCGTGATAGGGGCACTGGATGAAATCTTCGCCGTTCTTGTTGCAGACCTTGCCGAGAGAAAGCTTTGCGGAGCGGTGTGCGCAGCGGTCGGCTGCGGCGACGATCTTGCCATTCAGGCGGGCGAGCACAACTTGCTCGCCAAGCAGTGTCACGGCCATCGGGCCATGACCCGACGGTTGAGAGCGTTCGAACTCGGCCAGTGTGCAAACCGGATGCCAGAAATGCCGCAGATACGTCTTGTCCTCGAGGAGAGGCTTGTACTGCTCACTCACACTCATTTTTTACTCCAGTGGGGGTTCAGGTGCGATGCCAAAGATACTCGTCTGGTCAGCCAAACGCTCTATCTGGTATACCAGCCTATAGAGCGTGAAATAGCGCGGCAATCAGGGATTACCCCGTTCGGTTTCAGACGTGAGTGGACACAGTGGCACGATGCGTGCCAGCTATGAGGCGTTGCTGTCGCAAAGGCGTGCGTGTGAGGCTAGGTAACGGCGTACTTGGTGTCGCCTTCGAAGGTGAGCTGTACTCTGCGATTCAGCGGAGTCGGCTCATCAACATAGTGCATTAATGATTGTGGTGCGTAATGCGCCAGAATGGTGATGCGTGCACAACAGGGATACCATATCGGTGATCTGGTCGACCAGTTACAATGGCGAAAATTCACGTAGACGTATGCACCGGAACCCGGACTTATGCTAACCCAAAAAATTGTAGGCTCGATTTCCGATGCGATCTATCACAGGAAGCTGCCACCTGGGACGAAGCTGAACGAGCGAGACATCGCTGACCTGTTTGGTGTCAGTCGGACCGTCGTGCGGCAAGCTCTGATTCGGCTGTCACAAGATGGCCTGGTCGACATCTCGCCAAAGCGCTCGTCTGCGGTATGGCGCCCGACATTCGATGATGCTTTCGAGCTTTACCAGATGCTGCTAGTACTGGAAAGCGGTGTCATCGACCAGGTGGTGAAGAGTATTACTCCCGACCAACTGAAGGCTCTGCGCGCGCACACGGAAAAGGAACGGCATGCATTTGAGAAGGGCAAGCACGATCTTGGTGACAAGCTTGGTCGTGAGTTTCACTCCTTGCTGCTCTCGTTCCTGAACAATGAAACGCTGAACCAGATCCATTCACAGCTTCGCCGTCGTGAGGCGCTCATCAATGCGATGTTCCGGGTCGGTTTTGACTATTGTCAGCTACGTGACGAGCATGGAAAGCTCGTGGCCTGTTTGGAGAAGCGCGACGCAGCAGCGGCGAAGGAGTTGTTGGCGTCTCACTACAATCTGGTGATCCGCGGCTACCGCTTCGATGCCTCTGCCGCTCCGGATGTCGACCTCAAGACTGCTTTGTCGCTGTAACGCCCTCTGCGCCGCCTCCAACTCTCTGGCGGCGCCTCCCACCTCCCCCGTTTTTTCTCCCACTAAGTAGTTTCCCCACGTGCAATCCGCTTGGCGCATCGGCTTCTTTGCTATACATTCTGGTATACCAGTTAGGACATCTAACGAGCCACGCAGGAGGCGTAGTGAAAGCAGATCAGTTGCTGTTTGAGGATTGGCATCCGGTGGCGGCCCTGGAAGACTTCGTTCCCGGCCGCACGTTCAGGTCGCGACTTTTGGGTCGCCCAATCAGTTTCAGGAAGGAGGACGGAGTCCTTTCCGGGGATTGGGGCGACGACGGCAAGTCGCAACCACTGTCAGTCAAGGAGGCGTACGGCGCGGTCTGGGCGTCGTTCTCCGCGACCCCGCGGGAGCTGTTCCCTGTCCCAGAATTTGCGGAAGTCGACCGGCGCGTTGTGAGTGCCGGGTCGACACGGGTCAACGTGTCGGGTCCGCGTGCTATCGAGAACTTTCTCGATATGGCGCATTTCCCGTTCGTGCACACGGACATTCTCGGAGCCGAGCCGCTCACCGAAGTCCTCCCGTACAACGTGACGCATGACGTGGAGCGAGATGAAATCATCGCCACAGAATGCCGGTTTGCGCAGCCTCGCGCCTCTGCGACAGCCGTGGAGCCGATCGAGACGCAATACACCTACCGCGTCACGCGACCGAACATCGCCATTCTCTATAAGACGTGCCCGCCGGATCCGTCGCGCTGGGACGTGCTTTGTCTGTTTGTGCAGCCAGTCGATGAAGACTGGTGCATTGCGCACACGATCATGTGCTACGTAGACGAAGTGAACACCGATGAGCAACTGCGGAAGTTCCAGCAGACGATCTTCGGCCAGGATCTGATGATTCTGATTAACCAGGTTCCTAAACGCTTGCCGCTCGCTGTGAGCAAGGAGAACCCGGTCCGCGCAGACGTACTTGCCACGGCCTATCGACGCTGGTTGCGAGAAAGTGACCTCCGCTACGGCGTGATTCGAGACTGATACACAAAGATTGTCCCCCGCTATGAACACATTCGACAGAAACGGTTGGTACCCGATTGCCAGTGCGGCAGACCTTCCGGCACGACACGTATATCAGGCCACCCTCGCAGGGCAGGAACTGGCCGTCTGGCGAGACGACAATGGGCTCGTCAATGCCTGGGAGAACCGCTGCCCCCACCGTGGCTTGCGACTTTCGCTGGGTGTGAACCTCGGCCACGAGCTTCGCTGCCAGTATCACGGCTGGACGTATGAGAGTGGTGGTGGCCAATGCACGTTCGTGCCGGCGCACCGGGACCGCGACGCGAGTCAGACTACGTCCGCCTGTGCTCACACGTTTGCAGTGCGTGAGTCGGAAGGCTTGGTTTGGGCTTCTTTGGGAAATCCAACTGGTGACCCAGGCAAGAGCTCGGCGACGAAGGGTGGCACAGTGCGAACGCAGTTGCGCAGCCTCCCGTTCAACGTATCGGCCGAAGGAGTCGAGAGCGGCTTGATTTCCCACGCCAATCAATTCGCAGAAGTGTTCGGCGAAAGCTGGGGTTCTGTCGAGGCTCAACAGCCCGCTGACGGAGTCGTGGAACTGCATGTCCCCGGATCCTCGGAGCGTTCAATTCGCCTCATCATACAACCGCATTCTGCGGCCAAGGCAATTGTTCACGCTCAAGCTGTGTCGAGCGGCCATGCCACACTCGCATTCCGCAAGCAGTTCGCACAAGTACTCAACGAGGTGCGACGGGCTCTCGAAACTGAAGCAGAAATTGCGCCAGTCACGATGGCCAAGGGTATGCCCGTTACGCAGACAGCATCCGTGACTGAATCAGTTGTCGTGCCGTTCCCTCGGACCTCAAGCACAGAAATCAAGTGCCGTGTCGGAGCGAAAGTCCAGGAAACTGCAGATATTGTCTCGCTGAGTCTCATTCCGATGGGGCAGCCTATGCCTCAGTTGTCGCCCGGCATGCACGTCAGCGTGACAACGCCTGCAGGATGCGTGCGTCAGTACTCGGTCGTGAACGCACCGCAAGAGCGTGATGCCATTGTTATCGGCGTGAAGCTCGAGCCGCAGTCGCGTGGCGGCTCGCGTTCGATGCACGAGCAAGTCCAAGAAGGTACGGAGCTGCTCATCACAGTGCCCCGCAATGGCTTTCCTCTGAAGCGTACAGGACGTCGTCCGGTGCTAGTGGCAGGTGGTATCGGTATTACGCCGATTCTTGCCATGGCTCAGGCCCTGCATGCTAATGGCGATGACTTTGAGATGCACTATTTCTGCCGCGGTGCGGAACATGTCCCCTTCGGAGATCGCCTTCGCTCGCTCGGGGAGAAGGTGTTCATTCACGCTGGTCTCGATCCCGCCGAGACCCGTTGCAAGCTCGATGAGGTAATCGGAGCGAAAGCTCCGGATGCGACGGACGTTTATACGTGCGGTCCTGGTCCGATGATCAACACGGTCGCAGACGTTGCGACACAGATGGGAATCCCCGAAGAAAACGTTCGATTTGAACTGTTCAAAAATGACGATGTGCCTACTGGTGGCGATGCCTTCGAGGTCGAGCTCTCCGTCTCTGGAAAGACATTCACTGTACCCAGCGATAAATCGCTCCTCAAGGCGTGCTGGGAGAACGGCGTTCAGATTGAGGCGTCGTGCGAGCAGGGTGTATGCGGGACGTGCATGACAGGCGTCGTTAGTGGCGACCTTGAACATCACGATACGTATCTTTCCAAGCAAGAACGAGCGAGTGGCAAGTTGATCATGCCGTGCGTATCGCGTTGCAAGTCCGGAAAGCTGGTGCTCGATCTTTGAAAGGCTGCACATGATTACCCTTTACGACTACGAACTGTCCGGCAACTGCTACAAGGTGAGGTTGTTGCTCAGCATCCTCGGTCTCGAGTATGTCAACGAGCCGGTCGAGTTCTATCCAAGCCGAGAGCACAAGTCAGATGCTTTCCTACGCGTCAATCCGCTGGGGCAGCTTCCGGCGTTGAAGGACGATGAAGTCACGCTGCGGGACGCCCAGGCAATTCTGGTCTATCTCGCTCGAAAGTACGACAAGTCTGGACTTTGGTACCCCGTCAATCGCCCTGCATTGATGGGAGAGCTTCAGATGTGGCTTGCATTTGCAGACAGTCTCACCGGGTCCATTTCTGCGGCTCGGCTGCACGACCTGTTCTTCTTCGACTTCGATGCTGCCGCCTGCCAACGTCGGGCCCATGACCTGCTTCGCGTGTTGGACGAGCATCTGTGGGACCGAGAGCAATCAGGAGGGGCCTACTTGTGCGACGCACAGCATCCGACAGTCGCGGACTTGGCATGTTTCCCTTACATCGCGTTGTCTGACGAGGGTGGTGTTTCCTTGTCGGACTATCCCGCAGTTCGTCGTTGGACGGACCGCGTGAAGCGAATCCCAGGCTTCGTGGTGATGTCTGGTGTGTTCCCGGCAGGGGCAGCTCTGGAAGAGCCGGTTGTGGCCGCCGCCCTAGCAAGTTAGTAAAGAACGTTCAACCCTTCAGGCCCCCCTTCCGTTTAGTCCATCCTTCAGACAAGGAGTGAACGGCGGGGCGAAGGCGGAGCATTAGTTCCCTCCCCAACCTAGCAAACAGAAAGATCATGAAGACAAAAGCTGCAGTCGCATGGAAAGCGGGTTCGCCCCTGACTATTGAAGAAGTGGACCTGCAAGGTCCTCGAGCCGGTGAAGTCCTAGTTGAGATCAAGGCCACCGGAATTTGCCATACGGACTACTACACCCTGTCCGGCGCGGATCCCGAAGGCATCTTTCCGGCAATTCTGGGCCATGAAGGTGCAGGCATTGTTACCGAGGTAGGGGCAGGCGTGACGTCACTACGGCCAGGCGACCACGTAATTCCCCTCTACACCCCGGAATGCCGCCAGTGCAAGTTCTGCTTGTCGCAGAAGACGAATCTCTGCCAGGCGATCCGTTCGACGCAGGGCAAGGGCCTGATGCCCGACGGAACATCCCGTTTCTCGATTGACGGCAAGCCGCTGTTTCACTATATGGGCACGTCGACGTTCGCAAATCACATCGTGGTGCCGGAGATTGCCTTGGCGAAGATTCGCCCGGACGCACCTTTCGATAAGGTTTGCTACATCGGTTGTGGTGTGACGACTGGGATTGGCGCAGTTCTCTTTACCGCGAAGGTCGAGGCTGGTGCGAACGTGGTTGTATTTGGCCTGGGCGGCATCGGTCTGAACGTGATCCAGGCAGCCAAGATGGTTGGTGCCAATAAGATCATTGGTGTTGACCTGAACCCTGGACGCGAGGCCATGGCGCGTAAGTTCGGGATGACCCATTTCGTGAATCCCCAGGATGTGGAAAACGTGGTGGACCATATCATCCAGCTGACAGATGGCGGTGCTGACTACTCGTTCGAGTGCATCGGCAACACGAAGGTCATGCGCCAGGCACTGGAGTGCTGCCACAAGGGTTGGGGGCAGTCCATCGTCATCGGCGTGGCGGAGGCGGGAGCAGAGATCTCGACGCGACCGTTCCAACTGGTGACGGGGCGTGAGTGGAAAGGCTCGGCCTTCGGCGGTGCGCGTGGCCGTACCGACGTACCGAAGATTGTCGATTGGTACATGGAGGGTAAGCTGAACATCGATGACCTGATTACCCACACGATGCCGCTCGAACGCATCAATGAAGGTTTCGATCTGATGAAGCGGGGTGAATCGATCCGCGGCGTCGTCCTCTATTGATGTGGTACTTCGAAATGAAAACTCTCGAGATCGTTTCGGAGCATGGCTGCCTCGGTGGCGTCCAGCGCTTCTATCAGCATGAATCGAAGGTGGTCGGGACGCCGATGCGATTCTCGGTCTTTCTGCCCACCAAAGCGCTGAAGGGCGAACCGTGTCCGGCAGTCTTTTACTTGGCAGGCTTGACCTGTACCGAGGAGACGTTTCCAGCCAAGGCCGGCGCGCAGCGCGTCGCGGCCGAACTCGACGTAATACTCATCGCTCCCGATACGAGCCCTCGCGGCCTCGAAATCCCGGGTGACCGGGAGAGCTGGGACTTCGGAGTGGGCGCTGGGTTCTACGTTGATGCGACCGACGCGCCGTGGTCGGCCAACTATCGGATGTACAGCTACGTTTCCGAAGAACTCTATCGCTTGGCGCTGGAAGAATTGCCGGTCGATAGCAGCAGGGTCGGAATCATGGGTCATTCGATGGGCGGGCACGGTGCCCTGGTTCTAGCGTTGAGAAATCCGGATCGGTTCCGGTCGGTGTCCGCATTTGCGCCGATCTCCAATCCGATGCAATGTCCTTGGGGAATCAAGGCCTTCACGCGCTACCTGGGCACAGATCAAGCTGCGTGGGAAGCTTATGACGCATCGGCGCTGATCCGTAAGGCTGGTCGCGAAGTGTTCCCGGGTGGCATTTTGGTGGACCAAGGGCTGGACGACAAATTCTTGGAAGAGCAACTGCTTCCCGAGAATTTGGAGGCAGCGTGCTTGGCGGCTGGTCAGCGGTTGACGCTCCGACGTCATGCTGGATTTGACCACGGCTACTACTTCATCGCGTCGTTTATCGAAAGTCATCTCAGGCACCACGCGGCGGAGTTGTCTGCGTAGCGCCAATACCAAGTGTCTCAACCGCAGGTTTGGCGTTCCATTAGGAACGCCTTTTTTTGTCTGGAGTGTTCATGATCCGTTTGTATGACTTCGAGTTGTCGGGCAGCTGCTACAAGGTCCGTCTGCTGCTGAGTATGCTGAGCGTGCCGTACGAAAAGGTTCCGGTTGATTTCATCAACAAGGAACACAAGACGGATAAGTTTCTCAAGATCAATCCGTTCGGCGAGATCCCAGTTCTGGAGGATGGCAGCGTCACGTTGCGCGACGCACAGGCAATCCTGTCCTACATCGCTCGCAAGTACGACAAGCTTGGCATCTGGTATCCGACCGACGCACAAGGAACGGGGCGGGTCAATCAGTGGCTATCGACCGGCGGCAACGAGATCATGAATGCCGCCGGCGCACGGCTCGTGAAGATCCTCAACTATCCGCTGAGTCTCGGCAAGCTGCATGAGGGTGCGCACCGCGCCTTTGCGATCATGGATAAGCATCTGTCGAATCGCGACTGGCTTGAGTTGGGGCACCCGACCATTGCCGACATCGCCTGCTTCCCCTACACCGCCTTGGCGGGTGAGGGCGGCATCGACCTTTCGGGATACCCGAACATCCTGGCGTGGATTGAGCGGTTCAAGGAGATTCCTGGTTTCATCCCGATGCCAGGGATCGAAAAGAGAGCCTAACGCTACTTATTGCTGAAGGGGTCAGCCGTCAATGTTGCTAGAGCGTAGCGTGGACCGCTCGCCAACATAGGGGCTGTAGGTATCGATGTCTTCAATGCACTCTGACATCAGTCCAACGAACTCCTTCAGCTTCTTGCCCGCAAATCGCTGCTTCTGATAGGCGCAGAAGATCCTGCGCCGTTCTGGCTTCCACTGAGGAAGCACTGGTACGAGAATCCTACGTGCGACCTCGGGTTGGACGAAGAAATCCGGCAGCAACGCGATGCCGAATCCGTCGATACAAAACGTCTTCATGACCCAGTAGTCGTTTGTGGTGATGTCGGATCGGTGCAGGTAGGGCTGGCTTCCTCCGGATGAATGGAGCATTGGAGCGGATTTGCCATGCCCGAGTGACTCTTTCAGAACGATGGACTCATGCTTGGACACATCCAGCGGGGTGACAGGATTGCCTCTTCGCTTCAGATAGATGGGGCTTGCATAGAGGCCATAGCTGATGCGTCCCAGTCCCTTTCCGATGAGATTAGGGATGTCCGGAGGCGTTGCGCAAACATAGCAGTCGGGAGCTGCGCTATCTACGGCCTCGGGCCTGCCGGCGATATCCAGATTGAATTTGACGTTTGGAAATCGGCTGAGGAATAGCTTCGCGACATGACACACGAAAGTTGTGCTGAATTCGCTGTCGGACAGCACGGACAACGCCCCAGAGACTCCAGTGTCCAGCTCCTGAATCTGGACTTTGGCCATGTCGAGACGGCTGGCAACGTCATTTAGTATTGATTCGCAGTGCGCGAAGAAGGCGCGTCCAGCCTCTGTTGGCGCCATGCCGCGCGCCTGGCGATTAAACAGCGTCGCCCCGAGCTGCTGTTCCAACGCGAGAAGCTGGCGACTAAGGGTCGCCTTTGATATGCCTGTCATCGCTTCAGCGCGCGTAAGGCTACCGTTTCGCATGACTGCGGCAAACGCTTCTATGACCCTCAAATCGAACTGCACGTGTGCCTCTCCGAAGCTGTCTTAGTGCTACTTTAGCCCGAGATGACGGGCACCGGCGCGACGCCGGTGCCTTTGGTGCGGGTTCTGTGGGCTAGAGCTTCCACTGAACGACTACCTGGGGGACAGTCTCGTTGACGCCGGAAGAGCCAAACTTGTTTCGCCAGTATTGGAGTTCAACACCAACAAAGAACTTGTCGCGGTATCCGAATAGATCTCCAACATCGAGTTTGAGCTGCGGCTCAGCGAGTATCTGGGAGGAACACGATCCGTGAGCGCCGATGAAATCTACGTAGCCGTCAAACATGAAGCGAGCTCTCCCAATGCTGAAGGGTAGTTGCCAATAGGGAGTGATCTGGTAACCAGTCGCGATCCTGCCGCACAAAAACCCACCACCATACCCGCCATATGTGCCTGCATCGCGATAGGCCAGGACGTCGACATTGAGGAAATTGAAGTGAGGGACGTTGAGGTCAACGGTTCCGCCATAAACAAGGACACGAGAGTTTGAGCGGAACGCGCTGTTTCGTGCACCATAGTTGTAACCGGCAGTGATGCCGAGATCCTTGATTGGGCCCCATGACAGGTCGTGCTTAGACATCTTCGAAAGACTCAAAGTAACTTGACCTTCGCTATATAGGTCCGCCGAGTTCCCGTCTGCGTCGTTAGCCTTTGACATCAAGAGGAAGAAGTAGCTACGCCCCCAACCGAACCCAGTGCTGTTCTGAAACTCCACCAAGTTTTTTGCGATCCGCGGACCGCCGCTGGCGCCGTTGTCATTGAAGTTGGAACCGTATCGATACTGAAAATCGCTTGTGCTCCAATCAGCAGCTCTTGTCTCGGAAACCGTGACAAGAGCGACCAGTACTACCATCCAGAAAGAAAATAATCGGATGAAAGATTTCATTTGAGATGATAAATGGAGAAGTACGCCTAAGCGAAGCTTCGGATTGATATTGGAAATGCCTTGGGCAGCGATCTTGTATTTGCCGTGCTCGGGATTTACTGGCTACGCTTTCTACCGACCCCACCTGGATAAATCAAATCGTCGGTTTCTGATATCGGGTCAGTAGGTATTCGAAAGTTGGGGCAGTTTTTCATTTGTTTTTCGGGGCGAAAGGGATCCATTCCGGCATTTTGAAAAAATGCTCGGTCAGAATCCGTGTATGGAAAATGAGCCCTTTAGGCTTCGAGTGTTTGTGGCTCAGAAAGCTACTGATGATCACAACAGGTTCATCAGATCACGTTTCTGGCATACCAGAATAGCAGACTGAAGTTCCGGCGGTAGATGCGGAGTGTTAGGTGTTTACCCCACGGGTAAATGGAGGAGAAAGTTGGTCGCCTTCCGCTTCCTCAAGTTGGTGCTGCGGCGCACCACCGGGGGGAGGGTAAATACGCATTTTGGTGAAAATGTATTTGTATTGGGCCTTTATCGGCACAGGGCGACCCGCGAGCCGTGATTAATACGCTAATCGTTTCAGTTTTGAAACGTTGCTTTTTACAGTACGGCTTTCGCAGAGGTATTTCGCGGAGCTAGATTTGCGAAACGGAAGCGCCGGTGCTTCTGAACTGTTGGAGCCATCTATGACACCGTACACCCCACCCTCCGCTGCGAAGTACATCCCCGTTATTGATCTGACGAAGAGTTTTTCGGCATCTATCGAAGATCGCAAAAGCGTCGCGTGGGAAGTTCACAAGGCGTGCCGCGACATCGGTTTCTTCTATGTCTCTAACCACGGCGTGTCGCAGGAGCTGATGGATAGTCAGCTTCAGATTGCGAGGGAATTCTTCGCACTGCCTATCGCAGAGAAGCTACAGATTGATGCACGTAAGTCTCGCTGCATGCGCGGCTACGAGGCGATGTCGAGTCAGACGTTGGATGACGGCTCGCAGCCTGATCTCAAAGAGGGTTTCATGGCCGGACGAGACTGCGACGGGGACCATCCGTACGTTCGGCAAGCGGTTCCCTACTACTACGACATGAATCAATGGCCACAAGGACTGCCGACGGTTCAGGCCGCGACTGAGCGGTACATTGGCGAGATGACTGGCCTCGGGCGACATATCTTGAGGGTCTTGGCATTGTCACTCGAGCTTCCCGAAGACTACTTCGCTCCCGGCCTCGCAGAACCAATGGTCACCACGAGACTGCTGCACTATCCGCCTCAGGCTAGAGTTGGATCGGGCAACCAGATTGGAGCCGGGGCCCATACCGATTGGGGAATCATTACGATGTTGCTTCAGGACGACGTCGGAGGCCTCGAGGTTCAGAACGCAGACGGAGACTGGATTCGCGCACCGCACATTCCGGGTACGTTCGTCATCAATCTGGGCGACATGGTTCCGCTTCTCACCAACGGGTTGTACCACTCAAATTCTCACCGCGTGCTGAACCTGGCCCCCGACCGACATCGCTACTCTGTACCGACATTCTTCGATCCCGACTACTTCTACAAGATGTTGCCAGTTCGCTACGGACAAGAGGCAAGTGAGGACAGCACCGCTGTTTCAGTCGGCGAGCATATTGCGGAGATGTATCGTCGGTCCTACGGCATGGACGAAGCTGCCGCATAGCTGCAACTGGAAGAGCCGCGGGCTCCCTGTAGCGATGGTGTGAGACTCAGGGAGTCCGCCCGAGTTGGGGGAGGCGGTAGCGATCCCCAGTACTCTTATACTCGCTCGGCATTTTGGGGTGTCGTCGCGTCCCGAATCTAGCTCGCGACGACAAGGCAGCGGCCGTCTAAACAGATGCAGCCGCTGAGCGATCCGAATTGAGCGGATCCTATTGCATGGCCTCCCTTAGAAGCGGAAGCTGGCGCCGGCGAACACCTCGCGCCCGCGTGCCGGGTATCCCACGGCGTATTCGTACTTGCGATCGAACAGGTTGGTGGCCCGGAGATACACGTCGACGCCATAGGCCGGGAAGGACTTCTGGATCTTCACGTTGGCCAGCCAATAGCTGCCAAGCCCCATCTGGTTGGTCGCGTCGCTCCGGGCAGTCACCACGCCGCCAAACTGCGCGTAGACATCCCCGGACAGGCGCCAGGTGGGTATGAATTGCCAGGCCGCACTGAGATTTACGACATGCGACGGGCGATAGTCCTGACGGGCGCCGGTGCTGCGCGAATACACGTGCATGTACGTATAGCCGGGGCGAATGGTGACGGTCTCGGTGGGGGAGAACGTACCGCTGAACTGGGCGCCGTTGCTGACTACATCGTTATTGAAGTAGCGCTGCGTCGTCCGGTCGTTCTGGATGAAGTTGTCGATGCGATCGCTAAAAGCGCCGATCCGTACCCGGTTTCCCTGCGAGATGGCCCACACGACGCCGCCCTCCACGTTGGACGAGCGTTCAGGTGCCAGCGTGGTGTTGCCTTGCGTGGGGTCGAAGAGTTGGTCGAGCGTGGCGAACCGGACCTTGCGCGAATAGGAAAGGTACGGCTGCACCTGCCGGGTCAAATCGTAGCTGGCGCCCACCATCCACTGGTTGCCGTTGTCCCGGGCAACCGACGTGTCGAAGATTTCATGGCTCGCGCCTGCCGTCAGATGCAGCCGGTCCACCGGATCGACCTGGTATTCGAGCCCCGTGGAGTAGGTGCGTGCAATGTTGTTCTGGTCGATGTTGCTAAACGCATACCGCTGTGTCGCACCGCTGCCCGTGCCGGCGCCGCTGCCGTTGCCACGTCCGCCGCCACTTCCTCCGCCGCTGCCGCTGCCCGCCGTGACAGGCACGTTGCGGATGTACCCGCTGACGTCATCCTGCTCCTGGCGATAGTTGAACGAGCCGGTCAGGCTGCCCAGCGTGCCAAAGTCATAGCGCGCCTGAGCGCGGCCGCCGCTGACCGTCATGTTGTCGACCTGGTGGTAGGTCTGGACGGTAGGGTCCGACATCGTCGAGTAGTTCGCGTTGTCGTAGCGGTCCTGGACGGTGTACAGATGGTTGATGTAGCCGCTGAAGCGAAGGCTGAGCGGGCCGGCCGGCGCGTAGGCCGTATCGATCTGAAGCGACTGCCCGGAGATGTCGTTCATGCGGCGAAACTGCTGCGCCGTCGTGTACGGATTCGAGGCCGTGGACGCAATTGTGTTTGGCGGCAGGCCACCGTGACCTTCGACAGCCGTTCCCGTAATGCCGACGCGCCAGTCGCCTGCACGGATGCCGAGGTTCGCCAGAAGGTTGGTACGCAGCGAATCGCTGTTGGCTCGTCTCGGGGCGTCCGGCACCGGATAGCCATCACTACTGGTATGGCTTGCGCTCACGAAGTAGTCGATCGTGTCATTGCCACCGGAGACATTGCCCATGAACCGGCGCGCATTACCCGTGCCGAACTCCATGCCGGCGCCGCCGTGCAGCCCGTTTGTGCCGCGCCGCGTGATCACATCGATAACGCCGGCGTTGGCTCCGGGCCCGTAGAGCACCGACGTCGCACCTTCGGTTACGCGAACCTGCGAGATCGACTCGGTGGAGATCAGCGAGGGATCAAACTGGCCATCGGCCGCAGCGTTCAGGGGCACACCGTTCAGGAACAGCAGCGTTTCGCGTGGCGGCAGGCCACGCATCATGATCCGCGGAACGCCCTGTGGTCCGGGGTTGACGGTAATGCCCGGTGTGGCGCGTAGCGCCTCGTCCAGTGTGCGAGCGCCGAGTTCGTCAATCTGTTCGGCGCTGACCGATTCGACGTGCTCGCCGGCGCGCTGCGCGGCCGTGGCATTCACGATCACGGCGCCGAGGGTGTACGGCGCGGTGGTCGTGTCGTCACCGACGGCGGCGTGGACGAGGGAGGAAGCGGCGAGTGCGTACGCGCCAGCGAACAGGTTGGCAGAATTGGGTTTCACGGAAATGGGAGGGTGAGGGGTGCTTCGGCGTCCTGCTTTCAGGTGCGGGGCAAACGTTCGGCGAGCGGGCCGGTCAGGCAGGCGCCTATTGCGGGGGCATGGCAGGGAGCGACGTCCGCACAGGGCGGGCACAGGCATGCCCGCCAATCCGCGTGCCATCGCCAATGACGGTCAGCGCTGCCTGCTGCGCAAGGCTGTGAAAACGGCGAATGCGATCAGGCTGCCGCAGGCGCCGAACAGGAAGTGCGTGGTGATCGGATACCAGAGCGCGCCGTCCGTGACACCCGGCACCCTGCCACCGGCCAGTGCGGGCAGCAGCCGCGTGGCATTGGCCAGGCCACCGGCAATTGCCGCCAGCCACACGTTCGGTTGCGAGCGGGTCAGGAAGCACAGGTCGAGCACGATCGCGGGGATCAGGTAGCTGAACACACCCGACAGCGGCGCGCCCCCCATGCCGGCGTTGAGTGCCAGCGCGGTGACCGCTGCCCCGGTGCAGGCGAACTGGGCCAGGCTCCAGCGACGCGCGGCAACAAGCAGGGCCATGGCAATCAGCCCGCGCCAGCCGGGCACGTGCAAGGGAGCCCGTATCCATCTGTCGGCCAGCACCAGCGCAATGCCGATGCCGATGCAGATGGCTACCGTCCCCCAGCGTGTGTGGGGACGGTCAGAACTGACTGAGGATTTGCTTGGGTACGAGCTTCCAGTCGATGCCATGGTCAGGATTTCCTTTTTCGATAAGCAGAACAGCTTGTCCGTTTTGCAGTACAGGGCGCGGCCAGCGGCCGACATCGATCCGATCGCTGTCGGCAATCGGCGCATCGCCCTGGTATTCCCGAATGACGTCGATGCCCGTGTGCTGGCGCAGGTATCCGGCCGTCACCACGCCCGAGGTTTCACGCACGCCGGGCCGCCAGGCCACGCGGCCGTCCTGGCCAGTGCGGCGCAGGCCGACTGCGGACAGCGCGCCGATCATGCCGCCGTGGTCACCGGTCAGGCCCTCCAGGTGGATGGCGTGGTCACGCGCGGTGGCGACGGCCTGGTCGAGCGTCAGAATCTCGCGCTTCGCCAGCGCCCCGAAGGACTGGATCGCGTGATTGACCGATGTCCATGGTGCGATGCAAAGGCCGGCATCCGAACCGGGTGCGCTCTCGGCCAGCAGGTATTCACGGCAGATCGACATCACGCGGTCCATGCCGCCGGGCGCCACGGCGATACGCAGGCACAGTGAGCTGTTGTGTGAGGTGTACGGGATGCGCCGGTCGAACAGCAATTGGTGGCGGGAAATGTCGAGCAGGCGCGCGGCCCTTCCGGATACCAGTCGTCCTCCCAGTTGCCGGGCGTGGAAGCCGGTTCCGGGACTATGGAGATTGTCGGTGTCGTCGATGCCGACCAAGTAAACCTGTTCACCGCCAGTCATATCGACCGTCCCGCGCGCGACAGCTGAGGTGTCGTGGATCACTCGTGTCCTCCACACGATTGAGCAACGCTGATACAGCGGCTATGGTCCCATAGCTTCGTCGAGCGTTATAAACAATAGAATATAACGGTATCGCTGCGGCCTGTAAATGTGGGCCTAGGTTCATTTCTTTGAGTAGACCTAATGACTGGCACTCGCTGACCAGCATCTGGCAGCTCGTAGATTGCTGGAAAAGACGTACCGCCCTTTGTTAGCGGCGCCTCTACATGGGGAGCAGGACTCGCAGCCTAAGCGTTCCGAAGCGAAAGTACTCAGCTAGAGATCGCCATGGGAGATCTGGCCTCCCCGTGAGGGAAGATTGAACTCGCGGCCTTTGACACAAGCGCGCGGAGCCAGCGGGAGCCTTGGTCCTTATGGCTTCGCTCGTGCCAAAGTTGGTAGTAAGTTAGTGCGCGCGCTGGGACCGGAAACGGCTCAATTCGCAACGGCAGGATCTTCGAATAATGCGTGGCAAACGCTCGAGTGGTCGTAAAGACAAGATCGCTGCGCACAAGCACGTAAGGCGCCATACAAAAGTAAGGAATGTGCGTTGTCACCCTGCGAGAAAAACCGGTGCGAGACAGCTCCGCGTCGATGGTGTCTGGTCCTGCTACATTCCTAGGAGAGACGCCGAGATGGAGAGCCGATGAATACGCTTGAGCGGTCATTGCACCTGCTCGGATCGGATGTCCATCGCGGAGAAGACAGACTAGTTCGTCTTCGCAAAGTGGCTGCAGGTGTAACTGGTACGGCGGAGTTCGCCAATTCCCGATGACTTGATCCAGTTGGCCCACGGCGAGCTTCTGCTCGTAACTCTCCTCGCTCATGAGGTGACAGATCTCCAAGGTCGCATTTGGCGCTTCCGCGTGAAACCGCTCGATTACCGATGGAACAAAGAACACGTCCAGGTAATCTGGCGAGCCAATGCGAAATACCCGGTTGGACTGCACTGGATCGAAGTTCGTGGCGGGCTCGAGAATCTTTCCGATCCCGAGTAGTGCCTGCTCTGCAGCAGCAACCAGCGTTAGCCCATGCTCGGTCGGAACCATGCCGTTTCCGCTGCGCACCAGGAGAGGATCGCCGGTTAGCGCCCGCAATCTCCGCAACGCCACGCTTACGGCCGGTTGCGTTTGTCCGAGCTTCAACGCTGCACGGGAAACACTTCGTTCGGTCAGCAATACGTGCAATACACGTATCAAGTTCGAGTCCACGGTAGCTCCAGACCAAAATCCCGGGTCGAACCAGACGAAGGTGACACCCGTTATATACATTCTTACATATCGAGTTGAAGATCAGCTATATGCGGACCGACATGATCTTCATGTGAGGGCGTGCATACGGCGCGCGAGGTTAGAGATCAGGCCAAAGTGCCGTCGGTTCGAGCGATGCATAGACCGGCCTGCGTTGCCAGTTCGCGATGGAGGTATGCCATGGGCGCCGTCTCTTGCATTGCGCATAATCGGTTTCCAATGGCTATAGCGGAAAACCCATAGAAGTTATGGTGGCACTTCGCTGCATTGGGCTACTTGCTTGCTTGCCGATGCAGTCACCGTACGCAAAAATGCTTCTGGTACGTATGCAGGGCATACCGCATCAAGTTACAGCTTGAGCGAGCGTCCTTGCGTATAACCGGCTTCGTGCTTCGTTGGATCGTTCGCATGTTCATTCGTCAATTGAAGTACCTCGTTGCATTGGACCAAGAAAAACACTTTGGACGGGCTGCTTCCAAGTGCCACGTATCTCAGCCAGGGCTTTCTGGTGCAATCCGCAGCATTGAAAACGAGCTGGGAATGGTTATCGTCCAACGGGGACGACGATTTCAAGGGTTCACCTCGGATGGGGAACGGGTGCTCGCGTGGGCTCGGCGCGTGCTGGAAGACTGTGACGCCCTGAGGCAAGAGGCCAGTGCAGCCAGTGGAGGACCGTCGGGAGTGCTTAGGATTGGCGTGATTCCAGCAGTTGTTCCACTGGTAACGCCTTTTCTTCAATATTGCCTGAAGCACTATCCGGGAATCACCCATCGACTACATACCCTGTCCGCCACCGAAATCCTGCGAAAGCTAGTCAACTTTGAGCTTGACGTCGGCATTACATACCTGGATGCCGAGAGCCTCGAGGCGTTCGAGAAGAGAAGTCTCTGTCGAGAGACCTATGTGTTGGTCTGTGGACCGCACGAATCAATGGAAGGTAAGCAGAGCGTCTCGTGGCGGCACGCGGCTGAACTTCCTCTGGTCCTCTTCACCGACAACATGCAATGCCGGACCGGTATCGATCGAGCGTTCGCGGCTGCAGGTGCTTCGCCGAAGCCAGTAGTTGAAGCAGATTCGATTACCGCAATCCTGGCTCTGGTTGCCAGCGCGGGTCTCTACAGTGTGCTGCCGAACAGCGTAGCGTCGATGGAGCACGCAATTGGTCAGTTTCGATTCTTGCCAATGCTGCCAGAGAACCACAGGGATATCGGTCTAGTCCTCGTGAAGCAGCGACATCAGTCGCCCCTGCTACAGGTGGCGTTGAACGCAATGTCCGAATCGATATCAGGATCGACACCACTTGAGCGGCGCCCTTGATATTCGAAGCGGGTGTTTCGGGGCAGTTCGCTACGTAAGAGCATTGCTCTATTTGTAGCGCGAATCATCTGTAGCCTCTGTCCCGTCCACACAGGTTTCGCCGACGCGCAGTACCACTCGCTCACATCCTTCCCGATTAGGGCTCCCCCAGCTATCGGGATGCTCCTCGAAAGTGCAAGATCGCAGGTCACCTTGCGCCAAGGACGTAGCCGCTAATACTTGATGGCGTTGTATCGGGCGGTGCAATGTTCCCTGGAGGCATTCCGGAAGCAACGAGTCCTCGCTCACGTGGGTTACCCGTACTGAAAGCAGGAGGCAGGTCGCGAAGGCGACGAAAAAGATGTGCTCGGTCAGATTAATCTTTCGATGTCTTCGCATGCCTTCTCATTGCGAGAGTTTGGTGACCGGAGGAGTGCTGCGCGGCGTCGGACCAGCGGTTGACCAGGTCTCCATCGTCGAAGTATTCGAACCGGATTGCCTCGTCCGAGATGCCGTGAAGCAGCGCCGCCCTCGCGACTGTAGCTATCATCGCACCAGGCCCGCACACATAGATGTCCGTCTCGTTGGGCGCCGTCGACGATATGATCTCCTTGAGTCTGTCCTTAGATTGCTTGATGTTGAGACCAAGGTGATGGCATAGGTAGGCATCGACTGTCCTCAGCCGCTTGGAGAAAGGGCTATGAGCTTGCGACCGGGCGAAATAATGCATTTCGAAGGCTGAGATAGCCTGTGAACTCAGGGCCTGAGCGATGGCGAGAATCGGCGCTGCGCCTATCCCGCCGGCGATAAGGACCGCTTTCCTCTCGGATCTAAGAGAAGGGAAGTTATTTGCTACGTCCGTGACGGACAATACGGTCCCCTCAACGGCAAGGTCGTGCATTGATGCCGAGCCACCTCGTGAGCGTGGTTCTCTTTTGACAGAGACCCAGAGCGAGTCGGTTTCCTGAGGAGAATTTAAGATCGAGTATGCGCGCTCAATGCCTGCTGGGGTCATCAAGCGGAGATGCGCGCCAGGGGAGAGCGCTGGCACGTCCACACCGATCGGAAGAAGCTGGAACGAAGTCACATCCTGAGTTTCGACGAGGCGAGCCTGTACAAGGCAAGACATTTCCAAGGGTTCCGTCATCTCTAGGTCACCTCTCCAAAGGGAGCATCCAACGGCGTCGTCATCGAGGGCCCGCCGGTTCCAAGGCACGCGAATCGACGGAGAGCCACGCGCTTGCGGCTCCCCCGGATGCTACGTCCTGACGTGTTGCGCGCTCATTGTGCCAAGAAGCGCAGTTTTCTCGGAGATCGCTCCTCCTAGAAGAGAGAAGTGTTTAAGTTGGCCATTGGTAAGGTCGGTGCACAGTGCCTTCAAACCTTTCCCATTTGGGGTGTCGATTGCCTCGATAGACCACCGACCACTCGCGTCAGCCGTTCCCGCGATAATGGTGGGAATGGCTGGCGTTTTAACAACCACCGGCATGACCGGGTACTCGACAGGTGTAGGGCGACCACACAGCGTTGCTGCCAAAGCGCGGGCTGAATGCATGAGTGGTAAAACGTAGGGTTGCACCTTGCCATGAATCTCTGCGCAATCACCCACAGCGAAGATGTCCGGCGCGCTGGTTCTGCAATAGGCGTCCGTGACAATTCCCTCGCGGGTGTCCAGCCCTGCTGCCTTGGCAAGACTAGCGCGCGGAGCTAGGCCAATCGCCGACACAATCAAGTCAGCGTACAGCGTAACTCCATCGTCAAGGGTCAGTGAATATCCTAGCTTCGAGTAATCTACGTGGCGCACCGAGCGACCAAGTTGCAAGTTGATTCCCTCCGCCGAGAGCGCATTCGCGAACTCGCTTCCAGCATCTGGATGCAAGAGACGTGACAACGGCACTGGGGCGGGGTCGACTAACGATACTTCGAACTTTGCCGCTACCAGGTCGTTCGCGAACTCCACGCCGATCAGACCTGCTCCCAGAATTACTACGGAGCGACAGGATTCAAGCTTCTGACGATAGCGCGCATAGTCATCAAGATCGTTGATGCATAGCAGTTCTCCGCCTGCCGGGCCATCGATTTTCGGTCGCTTCGGGTCGGCGCCGACGGCGAGTACAAGTTGGCTGTACGAAATCCTCTTTCCCTGAACCTCAAGTTCCTTCGAAGAAGTATGAATTCGGCCTACTACGCACTGCGACAAAATTGTCAGCTCGAGTTGAGCCGCCATCTCCTTTGCGTCGAAATTTGCGAGGGAGGCAGGACCCTTCCGCTGTGCTAGGGCATTCGAAAGCATAGGCTTCGAGTACGACTCACCTCCATCTTGGGTGATCATAAGGATGGGTCTTTCCTTGTCCTGTCGCCTTACTTCGCGAGCTACCGTGTAGCCAGCAAGCCCGGTGCCTACAATGACCAGGGGCAGTCTGTGATCTGAAGGGTCGCCCTTCACGGCTTCGTCTTTCGTCATGCGGCCACTCGCTGCATTTCAAAGTCCATTTTTCCTGTCCCGCAATCAGGGCAGATCCAGTCTTCGGGTACATCCTCCCAACGCGTTCCAGCTGGTATCCCAGCGTCCGGAATACCGACCGCCTCGTTGTAGCGCATGCCACAGATGACGCATTCCCAAACATGCATGATGGTCTCCCCGCTCAGCTTGAATAGGCCTGGCCGAGCCCGATCTCCGCAAGGGCGCGACGATATGCTCCTGAAGACCGGTCGGCAAGGATCGGAACTTCCGCAGTGCGGTCAATCGGAAGGTCCTCTGGGCATTGCTGTTCCACGATTGCCCGGTCCTCTTCAAAGATTTGCCGATTGAAGTCGTAGACATCCTGAACTGGAATGTGGTGATCAAAATTGCGCGCAATCGGGACGAAGAGACGGGTGAGACGAGAGGATACGGGGCTCGCCGCATTCAAGATCGAGAGACGCCCGCCCTCTGGAAATTGCACGGTTAAGCGGGCGAAGAACGGCACGTCAACTTCGAAGGTTCGCCGCCATAGGAATCCTTGCGGTGCCCTGTGTGAGAAGGCCTTTGGAAAGTTGTTGACGTTGCTCACGTACTCGGCACGAAGGCCAGTCCCTTGGCGCTCGACGGAGTACTGCGGTACCACCGCATTGCCCCGGTCAGCAAAGCTCTCATTGTGAATCCAAGCAAAATGGGCGACGTCGATGAACCCCTCCGTTTGACGCCCGGCCGATGCCTTGATGTCGATGGACGGGCAGACAATCTGCTGGAAGCCGGCAGCATCCCAAGCTTCAAAGCTGGGAAGTGGCTCATGGCCGCCACCCAACGACACCCAAATAAGACCGTAAGCCTCCTGTGCCGGATAAATGTTCAGCTTGAGTCGGTCCGGGATGGGGCCGTTGGGTTGCGAGGGAATATGCTGACACTGACCGCCAGCACTGTAGGACAGGCCGTGATAGGGGCACACTAGATTTCCGTTCTCAACCCAACCGCGACTCAATGGCGCCCCGCGATGGGGGCACACGTCACGCGCGGCCACAATTTGACCCTCGCTTCGAAAAATTACGAGCGATTCGTCCAGAAGCGTTGCGGAGAGAGGTGCGTTGCCCAACTCAGTTGCCGCTGCGACTGGATGCCAGTACTTACTGAGGATCTCCCAATCACGAGGGTCGAAGGTGCAGTTGCGCGGCAACTGGGGATTCTTTTGGAACGTGACGGCGCTAATTGCCGACAGTGAGGGAACGCTCATTGAAGCCTCCTGAATGTGGGGGGGACATGTCGAGAATCTGCATGTAGCCCACAGACTAGGTGGTTCGTTGGCGGCAACCAATGTTGTTATTCGCATTAGACGTATGCGCTTCTAACTATAACCGGCCTCTTGAGTTCCTTGATAAGAATTTGAAATCACGACATCAGATCAAACGATTGGCGTAAGGTGGCGACGCCCCTTGATCATTGGCGTCGGGTAGGCAACGTTACCCGCTCTGCAGGGCAGCCTCCCCGTGCCGCTGCTATCAATTTCGCCAATATCAAGGAGACATTCCAATGGCAAAGATCGTCTGCGTTCTCTACGATGATCCCGTAACCGGTTACCCCAAGAGCTACCCGCGGGACGACCTCCCGAAGCTCGATCGCTACCCCGACGGCCAGACGTTGCCGACACCGCGCGCAATCGACTTTCAACCTGGTTCGCTGCTGGGGAGCGTTTCGGGTGAGCTTGGTTTGCGCAAGTATCTCGAGTCGAATGGCCACGAGCTCGTCGTGACCTCGAGCAAAGATGGCGAAAACAGCGTCCTGGATCGGGAGCTGCACGATGCGGAAATCGTCATCTCCCAGCCGTTCTGGCCGGCGTATATGACGGCGGAGCGGATGGACAAGGCGCCTAAGCTCAAGATGATCGTTACCGCTGGAATTGGGTCCGACCACACAGACCTCCAGGCCGCGATGGAGCGAGGGATTACTGTCGCAGAAGTTACGTACTGCAATAGCAACAGCGTGGCAGAACATGTGGCAATGATGGTGCTTGGCCTGGTGCGCAACTACATTCCATCGTACAACTGGGTTCTCAAGGGCGGCTGGAATATCGCAGACTGTGTCACGCGCTCATATGACGTTGAGGGGATGAACGTTGGTACGGTCGCTGCCGGCCGCATTGGCTTGCGAGTGTTGCGTCTGCTGAAGCCGTTCGACGTCAAACTCCATTACCTCGATCGGCACCGCCTGCCTGAAGCCGTGGAGCGGGAGCTGAACCTGACCCATCACACGACCCTGGAAAGTCTCACGCGAGTCTGCGACGTCGTGACGTTGAACTGCCCGCTGCATCCCGAAACCGAACACATGATCAACGCTGAGAGCCTGAAGAAGTTCAAGCGTGGAGCGTATCTTGTAAATACCGCCCGTGGTAAGTTGTGCGACCGCGATGCAATCGTCGCGGCGCTCGAAAGCGGTCAACTGGCCGGCTATGCTGGGGACGTTTGGTTCCCTCAGCCCGCACCGAAGGATCATCCGTGGCGCAGCATGCCCCATCACGGGATGACACCTCATATCTCAGGGACGAGCCTGTCGGCTCAAACGCGCTATGCAGCCGGAACGCGTGAGATTCTCGAATGCTACTTCGAGAACCGTCCAATTCGCGACGAGTACTTGATCGTACAAGGCGGCAAGCTCGCTGGAGTTGGCGCGCACTCCTACAGCGCGGGTAATGCCACCAAGGGCTCGGAAGAAGCGGCGAAGTTCAAGAGCTGAGGAACATGACGACGCCATCCGCAATTCAGTCAAACGAAGAGCGTATCGCGCGTCGAACCCAGGTCGCCAGCACGTTGCTGGCCGGCCTGGGCGCGTTCGTTGCGTTGAGCTTGGTTGGCATTCTGGCCAGATACACATCCCAAACTTGGATCCTGGGTTCCTTCGGTGCGTCCTGCGTTCTTCTCTTTGGCTTCCCCGATGTTCGATTCTCGCGACTCAGGAACGTCATCGGTGGCCATCTGATTTCATCTGCAATCGGTCTGTGCTTCTTTCATTGGCTAGGCGGGGAATGGCCAGCTATGGCTGCAGCAGTGTCCGTTTCCTTGGTGACCATGATGGCGACCGATACGGTGCATCCTCCCGCTGGCAGCAACCCGATCATCATCTTTCTTGCTCATCCCGGTTGGAGTTTCCTTATTTTTCCAACACTGGCGGGAATTATCGTGTTGGTGCTCACGGAGCGACTCTACCGTAGGGCCACGCAGCTTGTTCGAGACCGCAGCCAATGAGTTAGTCCACAGCGAGTGACTTCGTGGTGGGGGTGCTGGTGTGTGACGCGACCTATTGCGCAGCGATCGCTCAGTTCCGCACTTCGGGCAAATACCAATCTCGCGGGCATGTTTTGGAATTTCAGATATGGTAAGCTGGTATACCAAATAGAGAAGCTAGAGTTCCGAAAATATTGCCGTCCCGGCTGGCGAGAGCCTTGGGCTACGTCTCTCCGGCATTTCGAAATCGAGCCGGACTGGAGGCGTCTCCTCTCCGGGGCAAACATCCTGATCCTCGCAGCGTGTGTCTCGCTGCTCCTTGCAGCGTTCCGGTGGGCTCCGTGGCTCCGGAACGCTTTTTTTTGGCTTGAGCGGGGAGCGAGGCATCAGTAGGCAGTAGGGGCACTGCCTTATGGTCGTGAGTTGGTTCGTGCCGACGAAGAGCGGGATAGGCGAATCCGAAAACGCTTTCAGTTGCTAGCTCGGCAGCTGAGGCCGAAAAGGATAGACGGAGGCGGTGTATGGCTGCGCATACCTAGTGACGTGATCAGGAACGGGGAGAGGGCGCCGGGGCATCGGCGCTGCTCCCGCCCACTAGGCAACCCGAACTCCATACTCGCCGACTAGCTCGGCCGCTTGGTCGCTGGAGAAGATTGCTCCCTTGAAACTCTGCTTCAGCTCCGCGAGTCGCAAACCACCAATGTCGGTACCGCGAAGATCGGCACCTTCAAATCGAGCGTTTCGAAGTACCGCATTCCGAATGCTTCCGCCCTCGAAGACGGCATCCCGAAAGTCGCAGCCTGACAGATCTGCTTCGGAGAAATTCAACGACTCAATTCTCTGTTTGTAGAACGACATACCGTTAAGGTCGGCGGCCACCAGTAACGATTCATGGAAGTCAATGCCGGGTGAATGCACGTCGGTGAACCGCGACGCAGTCAGCAAGGATTCGGCAAAGGTTGTCGAAGCCAATTTAGCGCCAGACCATTGGGTATTGCTGAAGTCGCTCCGGTAAACGCGCGCGTCAGTCAAATCAGCATACTGAAACCGTGCGCCGCTTGCTTTGCAGGCAAGCCAGCGCGTCTGCTCCAATCTGGCAAGGTCGAAGCTGGCCGATAGAAATGTGCAGTGGGAGAACTTGGCGCTTTGGAAATCGATGTTCTCGAGGTCTTCGCCATCGAACGCGCAGTTCTCAAACGTAATTTCACCACGATGTCCGCTCAGCAGGGACACTACGTCTTGCCGGGTCAGGGACACGTCACGGATAGTCATTGCCTGAGCCATGGAAGCCAGGCCAACCGTGGGGAAGGGCATGCTCAAAACCTCGCTAGGGGGAGGCACGCGAAGCTCTGGACGACGCCGCGCCCCCGAATAACTTAGGGACGCCGTGGAACTAAGAACCCGTATGGGTCGCAGGAGATACCAACCCGCAACTCTATTTTCGGCTACCGACAGTTTACCCTGCTAGCTGGGCGTCAGGCAACCCGAGTCGTTGCGCCCGTCTGCGTTGGTTTGGCAAGGCTTTTCTTGACAAACGACGGACCACATGCGCTCGCGATCGCTCGAAAAAGACTTGTGCATATCGGGACGTAGCCAATCGCCAACGCGACGAGTTGAGTGATGTCAGTGCTTCTTCTCAGGTGTCGAGTTGCGTTTTCCGGTTCCTGATACCACTACTTGATTTGATGATTGGAACATGTGACTTTTTGGCTACAAGACCATTTGAACTAACGACCAGCCCGTTGCTTGGCGAGGATGAAGGCCTTGAGACGCGAACGACTTCACTCTGGCTTCACCCTAGTTAGCGTTCCATCACAATCGTACGAACAGGTCGCGGATCAGTTCGCGCAGCCGGCTTCGGGTTGGCAGTGGCGAGCTGAAAGTGACCGTAGATTCTGCGCGCCGACACAACCCTAGCTGGGTCCCACCATTGGGGGATGCAACGGCGTCGGGTTAGCCCTTACTATCGCGCGAGAAAACAATAAATACGAAAGGGTCTCAAATGAAATCGATGCTAGGTCTTGCCCTTCTTTTCGTCATTGCCATCTGCATTCTGTCGGTGCTTAAGGCGAGAAGTGGGAGCGGAGGCTCTTCGAGGAACTTCCGTTTCGCCCGCAAAGACCCATTCTTACGCCAGGATGAGATCGCGCTCTACGAACGGCTGACGGTCGCTCTACGCGATGCGCACATCTTCCCGCAGGTCGCCATGTCCTCGTTCGTGCAACATAAGGGGAAGGCTCAGGCTGCCAGGAATTTGTTTGCGCAGAAGTATGTCGACTACCTTGTGTGCGAGAGGAAGACGATGCGACCGCTCTACGTTATCGAGCTTGATGGTGCTTCGCACAGCAGCGCTAAAGCACAGAAGCGAGATAAGCAGAAGAACGAAGTCCTAGCGTCAGCTGGCATCCCGATCATGCGCTACACGTCTAAGAACGTTGATTTGCAGACCATCGTCGGCGATTACAAGAGTGTTGTACCCGGCGAGCCTGCAACAGGAAGTGGTTCGTCGGGATCAACTGACGGGTCCGTGCCGCGGGCTGTGCGGGTACCAGTTGCATGATGCGTCGATATCTTGTCGTTGCGATGTTGGTCCTGACCACGAATGCTGCGGGCCAGAACATCTTTCAATGTCGGAGTGCGAGTGGGCATGTCACGTTGCAGGACGGCCCGTGCCAGAACGATTCAAAGACTGAGGTGGTAAGGAAGTCCATCGGGCAGAAGAACACCGAATATCGCGCAGAACCGTCCTCGTTCTTCGATCCCCAAGGGCAAGCGCGGCTCACGTCGAGTATCGTCTGTCCCTCGCTTCGTCAGTCTTACCAGGTTGCTGTGGCCAATTCGGAACGAGCGTTGCTTAGTCAGAGCTCCGCGCAGGTCCAGCAAGCATCGGAAGCTGTGCAGCGCGCCGGCGGTCAGATGTCGAAATACCGATGCGAGTAAGACTTCGTCGTGCAGCCAGGGAGTATCGGGGAGCGGCACGGAGGGTGGATGGTTGCATTGCGTATTCAGTCCGGCCTCGTACTCCATTGGGCAAGTGACAAATGATTGAAAGAGGCCTCATAAGGCACCTCGGGAAGCGAGCAGGGCTCCCACCTCATTCCTTTTGCGAGTACCAGGCCGCCGCCTCCTCAGGATGCTCTCGTTTCCATTGCTCAAGTGCTTTTCCCTTCAGCCAGAGGTCCGGTTCAGGGTAGACACGCGGCGGCACGCGATGTCCTCCAATTGTGCTGCTCCGGCTCCCTTCCCGTTGCGACGTCTGTGCGTCCCTTTCCGTCCGTATGGCAGTCCATTCGGAATGAATTCGGCTACGTTCCACCTCAATTTCTGGATGGTGAAGCCATCTTTTGCCGGCGAGTTCCTCGACGATTAACCGTGTGAACTCAGCCTCAGTGACTCTGCCACCAAGGCGTGATAGGTCGATTTCCAGAGTCGGCAGGTTCGTCTCAAGGATTCGCGCGCGACGCTCCTCGTTTATCCCGTTTGTCACCGTGATTTCGATGAGGAGCGTCTCGACTTGGCATCCAGGCGCCGGGGCCGTTGTGGCGGTGACGTCCGGAATTATCCGACCTGTGCGCTGTTCGAGAACCACGGACTCCAGTTCAAGCATCTGCGCTTCACGGAGCTTGCGGGCGATGGGCTCCAGCGGCCATTCCGGAGAGGGCTCCGTGACCGCCATCTGAGGGACCATGATTCGCTTCTCGCGCTCGAGGAGCTCCTTGGCTTTCCTGTGCAGCAGAGTTTCGCGCATGTCCTGGGGCGTTGTGCTGCCAAGCAGGTCTGCATCTTCGTCTTCGTCCAGGAGGTCGAGGCCATCGGCTGCCAGTTCGCGCGCTTGCTCCATCGCGGACTCGATGAGGGCATCGTCTTGCCAGTGTTCGCACCAATGAGCGTTGCATATGAGTAGACGCGCGCGATCTCGCAACTCCTCCGAGCTCATGGCGGCCAGCGCAGGGTCATCGACTAGCACTTCAATAACGGCATGCGAGGCCCCTTCAGCGTTGCTCACCTGGCTGCCGATGAAAACGACGCGCAGTTCCCGGCCATCGTCGAGAGTGACAACCGCCGATGCGATATCCGAAAATGAGCAGGATGCGATGCGTACGCGTTCGGCAGGGGCTTCGGCCCAGGCATCATAAAAAGCGCCAGAGAGGCCCATGATTTGCGCCGTCCGTCGACGGCTAGGCAAATCCAAGTAGCCTGTACTCTCCAGCGTAGCCAGAACGGCTAGACGTGCTGCCTGGACCACACAAGAATGCTTATCGGTGCCCGTGGCATGTCGGAAATGAGGTCGGCGTACGAAGGTTTTCCGAGCCGCGTTGACCGCGATCAGCTCGGCACCGCAACTGACGCAATTACAGTCGCAGTCGGCACCGCGGTGATGCTCGTCAAGTTCGAGGATGTATCGCGGCACGCCAGTCTTGCGATCGCGTGCCCATGCCATTAAGAGGGCTGTTTCCGCAAGGCGCCTTTCAACCGGATTAGGTTGCAGGCCAATTGACCATGTCGCGCTCTTCTTGTCCTGGCTGTCATCGAACGACATCTCGCACTCCCGAAATGGTGCCGAATTTACTCTAACATCTAATCTGCTAAACGCGACGCAGTCGGTTGCTGCGGTGGTCGGCACCCAGTCCGCAGCGTACGGCGGCTGGGCCCAGAGCTCGACGCGGAGTAGCCGAAGCTCGAGGTGAGCGACTGCCAGCCGTGATGCCATCGGTTCAATGTGGCTGCCTGATTGGAGGCGAAACAATGTTCAAGAAACTATTCTCGCTGGTCACCCAAGACACCTTCCGCAAACGAGCAGTCATAAGCGGTGAGATCGAACTATGCGATGAGTCGGAAGAGGGCGCTCGGCTCATAGCAGTAGCGTCGCTCTTTGGCAAGACGACGGTACTTGTATCTGCTAAAAAAACCCCGGGGGAGCATTTCAAGAAAGCCACGGAAGTTGCCTATAGCTACGGACCTGGCGGCAACGAGCGAAAGGGAAATCATGTCGGGATCAGTTTCGACACCGCAGAGCGTTTGGAGGAGCGAATTAAAGACGACGAATACTACGATCGCAGGCGGACTACGTTGAAACGGCGTGACATGATGCGTTGGTGCGAGACTCGCTATCTATGGGCGAAGGTGACGAGTCGGAAAAGCTGGTTCGAATTTGAAGGCGTGTATAAGGACTAGCGATATTCCCCCGTCTGTACGTTGCGGAAGTCGTATTCCCGAATGGGAAGGCGGTCCTGGGCGCACTGCGATACTCGGGTGGCTGGGCTAACAAAGCTCTATGCCGTCGCCTCTGTCAGTAGAATTGTTGGCAGCACTAACACGACAAGAAAGCGTCATGCAGAGAATACTAAGAACCTTGCTTATCGTGGCAGCTATGGGTGGGACCGCGGTGGCTCATGCACGGCCGTATGATTTCGAAGGCGTGAACATTGACGTGCCTAGCCCGCCGGGCTTCCTTTCTACGTCGCGATACCCGAACCTGTATCGGACCGCCGAAGAACTAACGCCTCAGCGAGTCTTGTTGCTTGACCACTTCTTGCCTCTAAAGGACGCGCCGAAGGACGTTAACGCAACCCACTGGGATCCAACGAGTTGGATGCAAGTTCAGACCCCACGGGGAGCGCGCGCCGTGGAACTCACTCAAGAGCGATTTGAAAGGCTCAAGGCGGTAACAAAGAGCATGGACATCCAGCAGCAGGTCGAGAGCCAGCATCCGGGCGTTCTTAAGAGCGTCGGCATCGACGAGGTCAAGTTGATGGGCGTGAACGAGGATACGCCTGAATGGTTTATGTATTCAACGGCCTTGAAGACGGGGCGCGGCAGCGTACCTGTCATCCATGTCGCCAGCTATTGCAGGATCAAGGGGAGGCTCGTGATACTGAATTCATACCGCGTCTTGCGGAGCGCGGGGGACGTCAAGCTGATTCATCAAGAAGCGCGGATTTGGGCGACGGCGGTTTTGAACGCGAACAGGGAATAGCAACTGGTTTGACGCCCCGCACGCGAAAATGGTCATGGACGCATTCGAATGCTGCAACTTCAGTATTGTTGGGGCGTCTCGGTTCGTAAAGACTTTTGGGCCCATCCCCATTGCGCGTCAGCTCTTACCTTCGCTATGCTTTGCGGATTCCGGCAATCGTGCCGGTAGTTTGCGACAGGAGCCACATGGCAACGAAGAAGACGGCCGCCCCGAAAGCTGCGGCAAAGAAAGCGGCAGCGCCGGCAAAGAAGGCTGCACCCGTAGCGAAGAAGGTAGCACCGGCAGCCAAGAAGGTTGCAGCGGCGCCAGTTGCGAAGCCGCTGAAGGATACGTTCAACAAGTCGAGCCTGCTGGCTCACCTGGTTGCTCAGACTGAACTGGATAAGAAGACGGTGCAAACGGTGCTGTCGCACCTCGAGAACACCATCGTGAGCTCGATCCACAAGAAGGGCGCTGGCGAATTCACGTTGCCAGGCCTGTTCAAGGTGTCGGCTATCCAGGTTCCGGCGACGAAGAAGCGCTTCGGCAAGAACCCGTTCACCGGCCAGGACCAGTGGTTTGCTGCTAAGCCGGCATCCGTGAAGGTCAAGGTTCGTCCGTTGAAGAAGCTGAAGGACGCTGCTATCTAAGGCCGATAGCTGGTGAGAAGTGAAGGAGGGGAGCGATTGCTCCCCTTTCGTCTTTGGGAGAGCTCGAGCTAGACCTCCCTGCACATCATAAAAGCTCAGTGCATCAAGGGTGCGATGTCTTTGCGCTAGAAGGGCAGGTCGTCAATTTCAATATCCATGAATTCGCTGTAGGTGAAAGAGCCTTCAGAGGTGACGAGTAACAAGCCGAGGGCGCCCTTCAGTCGGTATTCGGTTTCAAGCTCGTCACCTTCAGCCCCGTCCGCCATAACACGTGTAGCGTCTAGAGAGAGCCGCGCCCAGCCACCTTTTTGAAGCCGCTTCACGGGGAACTCAACGAAATGCTGCATTGTCCGGCCATCCTCGGCACGGGCAGACGGGCATACTTTTCCGTTTTGGCTCACTTCCCAGCGGTCTGAGCAAAGGAAATAGGCATGGTCGATCTCGGGAGATGGCCGGTCGGAGTTGTTGCGCAGTTCAATCACGAAATTGAGTTCGGCATCCACATGGTAACGTCCCACCTTGGTAACGCCGGTGGGTGTCTTGAAGTCCACGGAGATACGGCTGTCTCTAGCTTTCTTGATCTCGTCCTTCGCCCAAAGTAGTTCCGTCTTCAGCAACTCAGAGAGTGTCGACGCCTCGCCGTTGTGGACAATGTGGCGTTTATGTTTAAGGTCGAACGGAATATCCTCCGCCTGCGAGGTCAGCAAGATACACAGCTTACCCTTGGCATGGGCATACCCAACTTCGTAGAAAACGTTCGGATTCTTGTCGCTCATGTCAGCGATGACAATGTCCGCAACGTCGATCTGCCTGTAGATGCGTTCAAGCATCCCCTCTTGGTAGATCTGCTCGTCAAGCCGTTCCGCACGAAGGTTCAGGGACTCCGCAGTACCTTTGATGCCATAGAGGTAAAGGTCCTTAAACTTCTTGTCGAAGGGCATGACAACGAAAGCAAAAAGCTCTTCTTCCTTCTTTTTCTTGACCATTGCGGGAAAGGCATGCTGGCGGGAAAGCGCAATTGTATCGCGGGACGCCAGCCGTGCGGTCGCGTGCCTATGCCATTTTCTCGGGTTGCATCTGCTAAGCGCCCGTGGGGAATGGCGAACATGTCATTCGCCATTGTCGAACCAAAACCACAGAGGCCGACCGGGAGGACAACCAGGTACATGACTCTGGATCGCGCCGATACACCATCCACCATCATCCTGTCGTTTGACGGCGCGGGTGATAGGCCACCGCATTCTGTTGCGGCCGGACGGTGGGCAGAGCAGAACAATCCCGAAGTTGTGGGCTAGCTCTCGTCCTTCCAATGCTCTTCGACAGCCCAAAGTGGTTGCCAGCCTTGCCGGGCCTTGATAGCAGCGATGTATGCGTCATAGGCAGCCTTGTCGAAGGCAGTCCATGATGTACCTCTGGCACGAGCTTTTTTCCAGAGCGCCTTGAATGAGCATTGGTCTTGGGAGGCGTCGGCCTTTCGTGCCAAGCGGTTTAGTTCTTTTAATAGCTCGCTATCAAGAGGCGGATGGAGCTTTGCTAGTCGCGGGTCGTCGTGGTCTGCACTCGCACATATCAGCTTAGATTTGAGATAGATGTTGACCAGTTTCTGTGCGCGTCCATACGTACAAATAAATGGGAGCTCAGCACTCTTCTTAACCCCGTCATCACCTTTTTTCGACGTGATGTAGGTAGGCGGCGCGGCTGCCATCACTTTTTGGATGAGAACATCGATAAATAGGTCGATTTTCTCAACGGCAGGTAAATCTTTAACGCTGCAGATGTTTCGCATGCCGGCTGCTTCCAGCATCGTCCTCGCCACCTGAACGGTATAACCTCCACCGCTTCCTCCTCGGGAGTATGCTCGTCCGGCAGCCCACACCGCGAAACGGTGACGATGCTCATCCAACGTGTAATGGCGAGTGTCAATACTTCCACCCAAGGTCACGTCAATAGAAAGCTTAGAAGTTAGGGGCATATCAGCACAGTACTCTTGATTGTTTGGATCAGCGAGGCCAACTAGTCGAGTAATTCCGGGCACTAATACGGCGAGCGCCGGCATGCCGTACCTATGACGAAGATATAATGGATGCTCCGCCGCCAAGGATAAAGGATCATGTCGCTGAACGTGTTTTACGAAGGCTTGGACGATTTCTGCAGAAAATTCTTGGTGATCGGCTCGCCAACTGAGTCTACCGATCCGGCGCAGTTTTTGCGACAACGGGGGGAGGTCGCTGGGACTCTTTTCGAGAGCTTCCTACTGTTTGACGCAGTCTCCCTGAAGGTCCACGGCGAAAATCTGCCGTTGGCAGTCCTTCTATCCCTAATGGGGGACAAAGCGATACTCGACCTAGCAGAGAGTGGTTCGCTCAGATTTGTGCTGTGGACGCCCATGGTCGCGCACCTGGTCGATGACATTCCGGGCATCGATCCGCTAACTTTTGGCAATCTCACTTCCCCTGCGCACACTGACCCTGAGGAATCTCTTGCATTGGGACTGTCGCGCTACACAAAAGAGCTACATACCTCCAACCGGCGCGCGCTCGTTCGAAAGCTCCGAGACACATACACCATTCCTGACAAGAAATTGGCTGGCGAGGTGGTGAAAATTTCCAAGTCCGCGTATGAAAGTGGTCGGCTTAAATGTTATGGCCTTGACCCAAATGAAAGTACGTATCGCGATGTACCTTTGAAGAAGCGAGAGATATTGTCGAAGTGTGCTGGAAGTTTGCTTGAATACAAGTTCGCGTTGTCAAACAACATGACATCGTATTCAAATCGCGACTTCTATGAGTTTTTGAGTCAATCTTGCGGGCGGCTCGCATCCGTCGAAGGTCGACTTTCAGGATTCTCTACGTTAGCACGTCTTGAGAACATCCCCGACTTGAAATCCGTCTACGCACAAATTGATGAGCCGTTTGTCAAGATGATCGCTCTGCGGAAGAGGCGATCCTCTCGCAAGTTTCGAGGATGGCTGGCGCACGCGCCCTACGACGCTGTTGCGCCCGAAGATCTCTCCAAGCACTACTTGGACGCACTTATGAAGCCGCTTGGCCCCTTTCAGTCAAAAGGGGGGAAACTCGCAAAATCAATTGCCATGACAGCCATTGGAGCAGGCATAGGCCTGGCGGCCGAATCGCCCACCGCCGCTGCTCTTTTGGGCGGACTTGCGGGAGTCGCCGCCGTTGGATCCGATTTTGGCTTGGATATTGTTGATCAGTTCTTGCTTGAGGGAATCACAAAGGGCTGGACTCCCCGGGTGTTCTTCGATGACGTGCGCGCTTTGGAACACCGCGAGCAAAAGTGAAGCACCGAGCGGTCGCTGAGGCCGAAAAAGGTCACTCGCCGGTCTTTGGGGCGCTAGTACCTACTCACGGCGTAAAGACGAATATGCCTTCGGCAACCGTTCGTCTGCTGTGCGCCAGGGCCGCGACACTTCGTCGCACTTCGACCTCGTGACACTCAGCGCCGCAATACAGTTCACGCGTTTCCGCAGTCAGGTGATTTGAGATGACGACAGGGATGCCTCGTGCCGCCGTCGCGCGAGCCAAATCGGCCAATTCCTGTTGGCGTTCTCGGGGGAAGCCTTCCGAGGTGTACTTCGTAAAGGACGGGGAATCCTCGAGGTCGACATACGGAGGGTCACAGTAGATGACATCGCCAGGCACCGCGAGCTTAAATGCGTCCGTGAAGTCGCCTTGCACAATGACCGCATTGCTTCGCGCCCGCTCGCTGAACGCTCGGATGCTCTCTTCTGGCAGCGCCGGGGCTTGGGCAGCCCGATTCCACGGCACGTTGAAGTTGCCCTTCGCCGAGTACCGCGACAGCCCGTTGAAGCCAAACTTATTCAGGTAGAGGAAGTAGGCGGCGCGGACATCGGGAGGCGTGGCTTGATTGAATGCTTCGCGGATATAGAGGTAGATTTTCTCGTTTGCCGCATACTGCGAAAACAACGGTCGTGCCAGTTCGATGATGCGCTCGGGACGTTGGACCATCTGCTTGTACATCCCGATGAGGTCCACGTGCGCGTCAAGTAGCAGGTAGCTTGGAAAATCGGTGCCCAGGAAGACGCTGGCGCCGCCGAGGAACGGTTCTACGAGACGATTTCCCGCAGGCAACAACTCACGCAGCGTTGGCAGGAGCCGGGTCTTGCCACCTGGCCATTTCAAAATCGGCCCAGCCGAAGCGGGAATATTGAAGAGAGAAGGATTGCCGGCTTGTTCGGCTTGGAGCTGAGGATGTTTTTGCATCCTCAGTATAGGTGTGCCGAGTCTGGATGAATGGGTGCGTAATCAGTGCTCTGGCATCAGGTAGGGCAGCCAGGTAGGCAGCGGCTCGGAATCAGCGAAACACCGACATCCAGTCGTGAGACGCGGACTAACATTGAGATCGGCGCGCTTACTCAGGAGCGTGTCTTTCTTCAATTCCGTAGGTTGAGCAAAGCCCGTCATCGCCATGTGATGGGCTTCTTTTTTGGCAGGGAAAGAGGCGAGCAGCAGACTGACGCTGCTCGCCTATAGAAAACGCTGTAGCGGGGTTCGCCTAGCGTAAGTCCTTACTATCGGCATACCTGGCAGCGGCTTTATCTGCAAGTAGGTGTATGCAAAACTGACTTTGCGTATCGTTGATTGGGGTCAAGTTTCCCGAATACTCGCTTTCGAGTGCGCCAGGCTCAAATCGGATCGTCGCTGCGTATCGGCTCCGCACGGTACACCGCCCAGAAGTAATGTGAGTGCCGATGGTGCTTGACCTGCTTCTTCTCTGCAAAAAAGCGCACTCGTCCATCCGGACCGGCGTCGAGGTCTACCTCCATGCGTGCGTCGGTAGCTGTGGCCGCCGGCGGAAGCAGATTCGTCGCAGCCGCCACGTATTGGCCTTGGATGCGGCCAAGAATGCCATTTGCACCAGCGAGAACTGGTTTGCCAGTGGCTTGCCCGGGTAGTTGGCAGTTCGCTGCCAGGCGGCTGTTTCCCATAGACTCATTCCTTTCCCTGCGCGCGTCGGGTGGCGTGGGCTCCCGAATTTCAAAGGCCGCCAAGTTCGACACGCGTGCCTTGCTAGTTCGTACAGTTGCGGGTCGCGAGCGGCTCACTGACGGATACTGTATATTCATACAGTATAACAAAGCCGGGGCGAAAAAAAGCCCGCAGCCAGAGGCATGCGGGGTTCGGAATGCTTATCGTAGGAAGCCTACGACGGAAACATTGTCTGGCACGGCTGCAGGTGACGTCTGCCCCACTTAAGTAGTGGGGAGGGGGAGAGCGAAGGCACGTGGTAAATTACGCCCGGGTTCCGGCGGCACAAGTGCTCTTGGCGCCATCGCAGCGACTCCCTATTAAAGGCGAACTCCAATGGCGGCGCTCCCCAAGGATCTTCAAAGTCTGCTTGATAGGCCACCTGTCTACCGGCTGCTGAACGTTGCGGATCGCGTCGAAGGTCGTCACCTTAATCACGTATGGAAAGGTTTGGTTGGCACCGGCTATGACGAGCCCGGCCTGCCCGTATTCGTGAAGCTTCTCCCGAGCCAGGCTCAGATTGATATCGAACTGGCTTGCGGGCTCGCATCGCAGGTTCTGAAGTTGCCAGTGCCTATGCCTGGCGTGGTCCTGGCGGACCCGGAGGATTTGCCTGGCTTGCCTCCACGTGACTATGGTTCGGAGGTCGTACTATTCGGTAGCGTCTTTCAGGCTCCCGACCAGTTCCTTGAGCGTCGGAAACGTGAGCTGCAGGCGCACGGAGACGACTACCTTTGGAATCGAGTTTGCAGCAGCGACACAGCTCCGAAGGGCGCTGCCTGGGACGAGCTTGTTGCGAATCCGGACCGACACATCGACAACTTCCTGTTCGATGGAATTAAGTGGTGGCTCTTCGACCATAATCAGGCACTCCAGCCCGTCGCTACGCTATACGCTGAGGTCGTGGGCTCGAATGCTCAGGCACAGGTCGTATCGCATGTGGCACGGGCAAACCAGTTGCTGGAGCAACTGCGCGACAGGCATCTTGAAACTGCTTCGGTCGACATTGAAGCCGAGACCTTTCTCAAGCAAGCGCGCAAGTTGAAGCTGTTGGCAACCGGCATGCGGAGCTGGCGAGTTGAAGGTGACAGAATTTCCCAAATTTTTCAGATGGCGGCTCTTATTGTGGACTTGATCGCGTTACGGCTGGAGCCACTGTCACTGTATATCGCTCAACGGCTTGAGCGTCCGGACGCCGAATCACTATGGTCATGAGTTCTGCTACTACTAGTCTTGCACCGCCTTCGCATACCGCGAGGGCTGCCCCCGTTTTTTGGGAGCCGAACGGTGCACGGTTTGGAGAGCGCCTGGTCGCCATCATTTTGGTTCACTTCGAAAAACCAGAGCTGGTTGCCCCTCTTTCTTACATTGCGTTCAGCGACACCCAGCTTCGAGCGCTTGTAGGGAAGGAGAGGGCCAGGTCGGCGTCGGGCATCCTCGAGCATGCCTCATCGTTCTGTCATCAACAGTTACTGACAGGCGTTCCGCTTACAGAGGTAATTCCGCCGTTCGAAGGGTTCTCTGTGGGAGAGTCGGTCCGCGTTCGGGGGTACTCGACCACGCAAGTCATGGACACGGCGATTCGTACGCTGTCCGCATTTGGGACGCGGAACTACTACGAAGAGGTCGCGGAGCTCGAGGGACGGAACTCGCTCCCGACACGCGCATTTCTCAAATCGCTGCAAAGACAGTTCTCCCAGAGAGACGAGAGCCGCAAGACCAGGTTCAACAAGACCTTTGCATTGGATAGCACTTCCGAGATGACCATTGACTATGCTCATCACCAGCATCTCGTGCAAGTGACCAGTCTTCCGATTTCCGCACACCATTCGGTAACGTTGCAGAAAGAGGCGGAGAGCAAGCTGTTCGAGTTGGACATTGCCGCTGACATCATTCGTCAAGCTAGCGCACGGGCGCGTCCAGCGCTGTTGGTCAATACAGCGCCTCTCAACAGCGACTTGGATGCTGAAGCTCGAGGCTATGCCGAAAGCCTGTTGCAGCGACTTACTCTGATGAGCGAAAAGAAGAATATGGTTATCATGCCGGCGCCGTCGCCCGAGGCTGCGGCGGAGATACTTGAAGGGCTGGCTGCCTAGGGCCGGCTCTCTGGTTCAGGGGCGGTTTCGCCAATCAGTCCCATTGGCTTAGGTTGCGTCTTGCCCCTCTTGGTCAGTCGCTCTGCTGATGTTGATGCGTTTTTCTCGCCTGGCTTAGGTCAACGCCGTCGCGCACTCCGCCTACTGTCGACTGCAAGAAACGCATTGCAAAAATCTCCGTGGTAGGTTGGACTTCGTTGAGTCAATCTGAAAAATGAACGATAGAAACCGAAGCAGCGATGTTGCCCTAGCTTGGCAATCGCTGGTCGCCGAAATGCTCGATTCGAGTACTGTCACGACCTGTGAGTAGGATTATCACTAGTCGTAATACTATCGACATACCCGACACGGCTGGCGTCTACGCGTTTTGGTGGGTAGGCGAAAAAGTCGATTTGATGGCGGCCAATCGACATATCGTGCTTAAAGGACCGGGGCGCAAACCGGTCGATGTGCGGTACCACAATTGGTGGCCGAGCGAGGCTCCGTTCCCTTGCTTGTATGTCGGCAAGGCCACCAATTTGAAGCGTCGATTTGGCCAACATCTTCTGCGAAAAACCGGAGGGCGCGCTCACCAATCGCAACCAGGGAACGCGAAGGCGAAGCCAAAGACTACGTCATGCCAGTTGCGATTTGGCATCGAGCATGTGTTTCCGGCCGAGGCAAATCCGTTAGGTCTGATAGGGCGCGCCGTGGGCTTCTCCTACTATGACGGATTTTCAGAGAACGCGATTGCGGAACGGTTCTATGCTGAGGATAGGCTGGTGGGACACCTCCGGCCATGGTTTAACATCGACTCTGAGCGCTAAGGGCGCTCAGAGTCGCAGTTCGACAGGTAAGTTCTTTAAACGATCGTAGGGATGGGACGGAGGAGATTTGAAATTAGAGGATCTGTTGGAGCGGTCCGTCGAACTACATAGTTGTTTGGCGGACGCTGTGAGCGGCGCCCAAGCCTTCGACTTCCGATGGTCTATTGCACAGCGCGCATGTGCCGTGTCGTGGGACCATGCAACCGGTCTTCGATTGATGCTCGAGCACCAGTTGCTCGTACCGGCGATTGGTTTGCTGCGAACGCAGTATGAAGCGTTCACTCGCGCAGCATGGCTTGGTTACACTGCCTCCGATAGCGAGCTCGCATTGATGTCTGCACCGTTGTCACAGGATTCGGCGGATGCGGCGGCTGGCGTTCCAACGCTTGCTAAGATGATTACCCAACTGGGGAAGACTGACGGAGCTGGTGCCAAATCAGCGCACGAAATGCTTCTCTCGTTCAAAGTGCCAAACTGGGGCGTGCTGAACTCATACGTTCACGCCGGTATCCATCCACTCACCGCAGTGACGGGGGAGTTTCCACCCTCCCTAGCCACTTCCATACTGCGTCTCTCGAATGGCTTGGCGATAGGAAACGGAATGGTAGCAGCGCTTTCCACCGGCGATTCGAAGCGAATTGAGTTGGTGCGATCGTTTCAGCTTCGTTTTCGAGATTGCTGTCCGGATTTATTGACGCGCGAACCCAGCCCACGTTAATAGCGGCGTAGATAAGACCTGGCAAGACACAGTTTGACTAAGCTCACTCCCATTCGTCCGCGGTCACCATCTCGACGAGCACTACACCTTCGTCCTGCATCTCGTACAGCTTCCGGTAGCACCATGGGCACGGCGCCCAGTCGCGCAGGGGCGTACCGCCCAAGTCGTAGGGAATCTCCCGGACTCGTGCTGGCACTCCGCACGCGCACACAACGATTCTGGTGAGTTCCATAAGGTCTCCTTGTCGTTGGGAGATTTCAGCATTGGGTGCAGCGGAATTCCATGGATGAGGAAGGGCAGCCAGGGAGTTGGACTTCATTGCCACGCCAGCCGCGGGTCCGCGCGGGCACACGCCGTTTCCTGGTCAGGCTTCCGAACATCGTAGCGGTCACGGCGGGCTGTAGGTGCAGCAACTGGGAGCGCGACTTTTGTCTTTGCAGAAGCGTATGCGATCGCTCGTGGGGCGACTTGGCCCGTTTGCGTGGAGATGGCCTGAAGAGAGTTCGAATCTATGAGCGCGCCGCGCGAATTGAGGGTGTGGATTGCGCGGGCGTTGCAACGACGCCGCCGCAGTTATCGCAGACCGCAACTAGGATGTTGTTGGCGGAACCCTTCCTGTCGCTGAACTGCAGATCTCGGCGGACGAATGTCGTACTGACCAAGTTGCCGCAACGGGAGCAGATGGCCCGGCTCTTGTCGCCTTCGTGGAAGGTTGTAATGCTCATGGTTGTCTGCGGGCTCCCTCGAGGAATCATCGCTCGAGTGTAGCGCCATGTCGTCTACGGCTGCAGGGCTTCATGTCGGAGCTCGCTGCTGTAAGCGGCAGGAATTTGCCGCATATCGCCAGGAGTCAGCGCAAGGGGAAGAATGATGCCGCTTGCTCGGTGAAGCCGTCATGCATGCCTCGCACAAAGCAGCTCTCAGCGACCTGCCTTGGAGCGTGATTGGAAGCTGCGGTCGCCAAGCATCAACGCTCAGGCACGGCAGATTCGCCTCTGTTACAAAATAGTTTTTTGCCTCGAAAATTCCGCGATATGCGGGCTGATTTCCACATTCACGCTGATGAGCGCCCCGCAAATCGCGCGACGCCGCTCCGTCATCAACGCTCCGTAGAGATATACCTCACCGCATGTCACTTCGCGTGGCGTGCGAGAGCCGAGGCTACAGTCGCTGCGCTACGCGCGCATGGGTTCGTCTGCGTGACACCCAAGGGCTGAGTTCGGCATTGCCAATATTTGATGGAGTGAGAAAGAACGATGCCTACCCAGCACTACATGCTTGTATGCGAAGGCCTAAAGAACCTGGGGCAGCCGCAGAATCGGCTGCGGTGGGATGAGGACCCAGTGACAGGTAAGTCGATGGAGAACGTTGTACTTGCTGTGGCGCCGCCCGACTATCCGCAGTTGACGGAGGGTCTGGAAATTGGAGCCATCTATCAGTACGAGTGGAACAACTTGAGCCACTACTGTCTGTTCGATTACTCGTCCGACGACTACTTCTTCGACTGGTGCGCGAAGCTCGTTGAGTTGACCGCGGAAGTAAAGCTGGGAGGTGGACCTCGGCGCGTCATCGAATTTTGCAACGACGTTTCCGACTTGGTGATGGACAAGGACAAGTATCCGGAAACCGATGGACGAGGGCCGTTCTGGGAGCTGCTGCGGTACGGTGTCAGAGGGATGTGCTTCGGCCCGGCTGCTTGCGCGAAGCTGAGCGCGGACTTTGACGAGTGGGATGCAGAGCTATGGTTTGCGGGAGACAACGAGTTCTACGAGTATTTCTGTAAGCTCCGGGAGTGCTTCAGCTTGGTCAAAGAGGACGGGCTAGTCTACTTTCCGCCTCCCTGGATGACTGAAGACGAGAAAACTGGCATGGGTGTATTCATCATTGAGCCAATGCTGGGCGCGCATCCCGACCGCGTGCATCCGTAAGGGACGAGCCAATTTGAAAGAGCGCCCTCGGGTCGCTCTTTGCCCTTTTGTCGTTGGACCGCAGTATTTGCTCGCTGGTGAGCTGCCGCGTGGAAGGCCGCCCAGACTGAGGTCTGCGTGCACAGGGACGTGCCCCCAGAAGTGAGGGTTCAGAACTCACGTATTGGTCCGATACAACGTCGGTTGGTGTCACTCAATCAAATCTAGGGGAAACGTCATGGCCGAGAAATGTCCGAAGTGTGGAGGCAATACTATTAAGAAGAACCTGGGACAGAAGACTGGCGGCGCGCTTGGATTCGCTGCGGGCGCAGCTGGGGTTGGGGCAGGCGCTGCCGGCGGGGCCGAAGTTGGTGCCGCGGTTGGATTCTTGGGTGGGCCAGTTGGCGCAGCTGTTGGCGCTGCCGCAGGTGGAATCCTCGGAGCGCTCGCGGCGGGTGCGGCCGGCGCACTAGCTGGAGCGACAGCGGGAAAAGCCATCGACGACCACGTACTCGACAACTTGCAGTGTGTCGAGTGTCAATTTACCTTCAGCGCGTCAGAGTAAGCCGCGTGCGATGGTTGAGTCACGCGCCTTAGTGGAGCTGAGGCCAGCGCGCGCCAAGGCGATAGCATTGCAGCTACCAGCATTGAGGTTCGGCAGCTCTTAATGGCGGAGCCGGCGATGCCGGCCCCGCCATTCGACCTTTAGTCTTCAACGCCCTCAGAATCATCATCCATCGGATGAAGCTCATCGTAGGCGGTTTCGATCTCGCCGTCGGTCATAGCTAGATGGTCAGTAAGGCGCTTTGAGCCTAGCTTGACCCAAGACTCCGATTTGTCCAGCGCAATGACTGCGAATTCTCCCGCGAGCCGAAAAAACAGCCAATCCAACTCCTCCAGTTCTGCTCCGAGTTCTTCGAGGAAGCTTCCTCGCAATGCCTTGCGACCCGACAGTCTCCTCAGGGTGGCGTGGGAGAACCGATATCGAGTCACTTGACGGCCACGCTCAGCTTCATAGAGCTTTGCGTTGATGGCGATTAAAAGTGCGGTTTGACTCGCACTGCGACGATTCGTCATGATAGATCCTTGCGATGGGTATCGTGAGCGCACTATGTGGGTGCGGAACGAAGAGGTTTTTGCTGCGAAAGGGCCCGTTGACGGGCAGGTGGCATTATGCTGTGCCTAGAATTCGGTGTCAATGCCTGAAATTAAGTGTCCAGTTCAATGAAATTGGTGGAGGTGTGGGGCGGAATTCGATTGGGAAGCGGCCGCACTGCAGCCCGATGACTATGACTGGAGTGTGGCCGTCAAGGAAGGTGCGACTATTGCTGCGGTACGCAGCGAGATTAATCTTCCCTATTCACAGGGTATCAACAGGTTGTGCACAGGTTATCCACAGGTTATCGCGTGCTGACATTTCGATTGCGAGTTGCATGTCCAAGCGAGTGGATGCCTCAGAATGAGGCGCAGGGGAGCAGATAGAAAGTCCCTAGGCAGATCCCTCTAAAACAAACTTCTTTGTGGAGAGGGTTTTACCGGTACACGGAACAGGTCAGTGCGCAGTTTTCTGCGTTCTTGGTTTAGGCCAAGCCTCTTGCACGCCAGCTCAAACCGCTTTGTCATCAGTTCTGAAAATATCCCGGTGCCGCGCATCCTTCGCCCGAACTCTGCATCGTAATGTTTGCCATCCCTCATGCTCTCAATAATACTGAGGACATGGTTTTTGCGCCCTGGATAATGCTGCTCCAGCCATTCGATAAAGATGTCGTGGACTTCGAGCGGAAGCCTAAGTAATACGTAGGCGGCCGCTGTCGCGCCAGCATTTGCCGATGCCGTTAGGATATTCTCCATCTCATAATCGTTTAGCGCAGGAATCATAGGGGCTGCCAATACCCCGGTGGGTATCCCGGCTGCAGCCAGCATCCGAATAGCTTCCACTCGCTTCGGTGGGGTGCTCGCACGGGGCTCCATCTTTCGCGCAAGCTCCGCGTCCAGCGTGGTGATGGATAGGTAGACGCGGGCCAAGCCCTTCTCAGCCATGCGGGACAGTATGTCGATGTCCCGTGTCACGAGATGCGACTTGGTTGTGATTGCGACAGGGTGGTGGAACGCCTCCAAGACCTCAAGGATTTTGCGCGTGAGTTGATGCTCACGCTCAATGGGCTGATATGGGTCGGTGTTGGTCCCGAGGGCAATTACGCTGGGTGAGTATTTCGGTTTGCTAAGTTCTTTTTCGAGTAACTCGGCCGCATTTGGCTTGGCGATGAGTTTGGTTTCAAAATCGAGGCCAGGGGACAGGCCTAAATACGCATGCGTGGGGCGGGCAAAACAATATGAGCAACCGTGTTCACATCCACGATATGCATTAATCGATTGGTCAAATGGGACGTCAGGGGACTGGTTGCGCGAAATTATTGATTTTGCGTCTTCAAGCGCTACAGTTGTTTTGGGCCCGGGGCGTTCCCCCTCGAGCTCCAAAATGGCTGCAAGGGCCTCGTCGTCTGGCAATCTACCCCAATCATCGAACCTAGATTCCACGTTTGTCAGTGCACCTCGGCCCTTGCGGAGCCCTGGGCGAAGTGACGTCATGAGCGCCTCTGCTAGTTGCAATTTACTGTATATATATACAGTATTGAGCGGTAGATAACAACCTTCGGTTTGCTGAACACGCGCACAGACGAGACGAGGTGCCCGGAAAGGTCAAAAGCTCCGAAACCGCCCGGAACCCAGTGTTGGCACAGGAGCTTTCGAGGTGAACAAAGAGCTTGACGTATAAGCCGTGGCTGTATCTATTGCTTCGCCCGCCCCACGCACGCGTATCTGGATCTGTCGCCGGGGCTGGATTTCGAGACAAAGCTGTACGCCAAGGCCAATGCCGCGGAACGTCTGCGCGATGAGTTGTCCCGGCCCTCGTATCGCTGCGAGACGATTGCGCTGGGCGTGAATACCGATGCCTACCAGCCCATCGAGCGCGAGCAGCGCATCACGCGCGGGGTCCTGGAAGTGTTGCACGACACCGGTCATCCGGTGGCGCTGATCACCAAGTCGTCGTTGATCGAACGCGACATTGACCTGCTGGCACCGATGGCGGCGCAGCGGCTGGCGGTGGCAGCCGTGACCATTACCACGCTCGATACCGACCTGGCGCGCACGCTGGAGCCCCGGGCGGCCACGCCATCGCGCCGGCTGCGCACGATCCGGGAGCTGACCGATGCCGGAATTCCTGTAGGCGTGAGTGTGGCGCCGGTGATTCCGTTCATCACCGAGCCCGATCTGGAGAAAATTCTGGAAGCCGCGCATGAGGCGGGGGCGGTCTACGCAAACTACATTGTGTTGCGCTTGCCGTGGGAAGTGCGCCCGCTGTTCCAGGAATGGCTGCAGGCGCATTTTCCCGACCGTGCCGAGCGGGTCATGAATCGCGTGCGCGAAATGCGCGGCGGCAAGGACTACGACGCCGATTTCGCATCGCGCATGCGCGGCACGGGAATCTGGGCCGATCTGATCCGCCAGCGGTTCTACAAGGCCGCAGATCGTCTCGGGTTTCGCTATAACCGCTTTGAACTCGATACGTCGCGGTTCCGTCCACCACCCAGGCCGACACGCTCGATGCGGCCGCGCGGTGGCGAGGACAAGCAGGGTTCGCTCTTCTGAGTCTCCTTGCGGGCCGTGGCGGGTGAATCGAGACTATCGTCGATCATGCGGCAGGCGAGTTCCAGTGCCGCCCTGGCACTGGCTGGCGGCAGGCCTGATGACATGGCCAGCCGCACGGCAATCGCTGCCAGGCGTCCTTCCTCATAGCTGGGATGTTCCATCTGCGTCTCCTTTGCAGCCCTGCGCGTAGTGCAGCGCCGCCTGTGATCCGGACTTAAGCAGTATGGTCGTTTTACGAATTGGAGGAAGGCTTATTGCGACTGGACTTGCGACCGGTCAATGCCGTGCGCATGCGGTACCTGGTGCCCGCCCTTGTGCATTGCCTGGGGACTGCCGGACAGGGGCTATTCCTGCGACAGCGCCTTGGCGGCTTCCACCTGCGATTCGAAGAACGTCTGGAAACTGATCGCCAGTCCGGCCATCAGCAGGCCCGTACCGATCATCAACGAGAAGATGACGAGAATGACCACGGGCCAGCCCGAGCGCGTGGGCGTGCCGTAGGTGTTGTAGCGGGCATCCCACTTGTCGTCGGGCCGCAGGCCGAACACGATGGCGGTCAGGAACGCGCTGATGACCGATACGCCACCCGCGACTGCGAAGACCCAGTTCAGGGCGGGGCTGCCCGCACCCACGATCAGCGATGCCACGCCGATCGCTCCGGCCGCCGTGGCAAGCAGATGGACCCAGCCGAACACGTCACGCAGGCCCTTCAGGTAAAAACGATGTGCGCCAAGGCTGCCCAGCAGGAAGGCCAGCGCGACGGTGATCAATTTGGATTTTCCGCCACGTGTCTTGGGCGGGCTGGCGGGGTCACGGGCAACGGCGGGGGCTTGGCTGGCGGCAGGCATCGTAGGCGAGGCTAGGCGAACGGAAAATCCCTTCGATGCCGGCGGCATCGGCGCCCATTGTATAGCGTCAGGATGGCCAGATCGATGCCAGCACACCGGCGGCCATCTCGGAGATATGCGTTTCGCTGTACAACACCACCGTCAGCATCAGCATGAACAGCAGCGATAACGACAACTGGCCCGCGTGTCGGGCCAGGTCGTGAAGAAGGGGAGACATGATGAACCTCGACAGATCGTTCTTGTGGAGGCCGCGCCCAGCCCCGGGGACCCGGCCAGTGGGTGCCGGGCAGAGGCAGGTCAGTTTGATTGCCGTCTGCGCAACAACGGCACGCTGGACGGTCCCGGATAGCGCCGGGCGGCAGCCTGTGCGGCGTTTTCTGGCGCGCACTCAAGACTGACCATGCAAAAAGGCCGGAAGTTCCGGCCTTTGTGGGGGGCGGGACAAGTGCGTCAGCGTCCGCCGTCGCGGCCGCGCGCCTGCCAGCCGGGGCCGACATTGGCGGGGCGCATCTCGGTGCCGCGCATCGATCCGTCGCCGCCATTGTTGCGGTCGGCGCCGCCGGGCTGGCGCGCTCCGCGCTCTTCGTTCTGGCCGCCAGGGCCGGGTGGCCGGCCGCTCAGCCGGTCGTCGTTTCGGGCGCGCTGTTCCATGCGATCGATCTGGGCCTGTACGTGGTCGCGATTCTCCGAGCGTACTGCAGCCATGTCCCAGCCGGGGCCTACACGGCCCATGCGTACGGGATGCTCGGCGAAGGCGCGCTGCCAGAAGGCAACTTGTGCGTGGCTGGTGGCAATTGAGCCAACCAGGCCGATGACGGCCACGGTACCAGCCACCAGATGGCGCAGGTGGGGGCGGGTAAGCATGTGCAATCCCAAAGTCCTGTAGCAGGTGATGAGTCAGGCGTTGGGTTCATGGTACTTAGGGAGGCTGTGATGGCCTATGCGAAACCCGTTACCGGTGTAACGGATTGTTTCGTCATTTTTGCCACCTTTGGCGCGTCCGTCGGAATGCCGCCTGGCATGGGGCCTGGCGGCAATCCGAGGCCCGTTTCAGGGGGCGTAGCGGATGCGATAGATGGCGTCGGCCATGTCGTCGCTGACCAACAATGAGCCGTCGGGTGCGACCTGGACGTCCACCGGCCGCCCCCACGGGCTGCCGTTGCGCAGCCAGCCTTCGGCGAATACTTCCTGGCGCACGATACGGCCATTATCGTCTACTACCACCCGCACGATGCGATAGCCGCTGCGTTCCGACCGGTTCCAGCTGCCGTGTTCGGCAATGAAGATATTGTTCTGGCGGTATTCGGCCGGAAACTGGTTGCCCGTATAAAACCGCATGCCCAGCGCAGCCACGTGCGCGCCCAGTTTTGCCACTGGCGCCGTGAATGCCGAGCAAGGGCGTTGCTTGCCGAACTCGGGGTCGGCAATGTCCCCGGCGTGGCAGAAGGGGAATCCAAAATGCTGGCCGGGCTGCGTCAGGCGGTTCAGTTCGTCATCAGGCTGGTCATCGCCGAGCCAGTCGCGGCCGTTGTCCGTGAACCAGAGTTCGTGTGTGGCCGGATGCCAGGCGAATCCAACCGTATTGCGCACGCCCTTCGCTACCACCTGCAGGTCCGAGCCGTCGGGCTTCATCTTCATGATGTTGGCGTAGCGGTTCTCGTCGCGTGCGCAGACGTTGCAGGGCGCGCCGACGGGTACGTAGAGGTAGCCGTCAGGCCCGAATGCGATGAACTTCCAGCCGTGATGCGTTTCGGTGGGGAAGGTGTCGTTCACGGTCACGGCCCTGGGCAGGGCGTCGGTCGACGACTGGAGCCGGGCCTCGATATCGTCAAGCCGAACAATGCGCGATGTGGACGACACATAAAGCGAGCCGTCACGGAATGCCACGCCTACCGGCATGGTCAGCCCCGTAGCCACCACCCGGGGTTTCGGGTTGGCTCCCAGCGGCCGCGCCAGCGCGTACACTTTGCCCTCGCCTCGGGATCCCACGTAGAGCGTGCCCTGCGGCGACAACGTCATGCCGCGCGCGCCAGGCACGTTGTCGGTCAGGACTTCGATGCGGAAGCCCGGCGGCAGCCTGATGCGATCGACCGGCGGTGCGGCCGCGGCGTGCTGGTTCCAGGCCATGATGCCCAGGGCGATAGCGGCAACAGCGCGGGCTGTCGCCATCAGGTCGAAGAAGTGTCGATTCGGACGCATGGCAACCCTCCGGTTCGCGGTTTTCGCCACGATGCTATGCCGCTAGTGTTGCGTCAACAGCGCTTCATGCGGCCCGCATCGTGCTGGAAAGCCCTAAGTGTTTGTTTGGACTCGGGAAGTGGGCTATACTCTTGCGTTTCGTGTTCGCACACCCCGTTTTTTCGAGGACTTAACATGGTCGTAATCCGTCTGGCTCGCGGCGGCAGCAAGAAGCGCCCGTTCTTCAATATCGTTGCTACCGATTCGCGCAACCGTCGCGATGGCCGTTTCATCGAGCGCGTTGGTTTCTACAACCCGCTGGCTTCCGACAAGGAAGAAGGCCTGCGCGTTGCGCAAGACCGTCTGGCCTACTGGCAAGGCGTTGGCGCCCAACTGTCGCCGACCGTTGCCCGTCTGGTCAAGGAAGCCGCCGCCAAGGTTGCTGCTGCCTGATAGTCATGCAGGCGCGCCTTCACCGGTGCGCACTGATGCGCAACGACGCTCCGTCAACGTGACTGGCAACACCACCGGCCGCAAGCCGCTGAATCTGTCGACTGCCGCCACCCAGGGTGGTGCCGCTGGCCGGGAGGCAAAGCTGCCCGCCGCGCTGCTGTTCACGGACAGCCTGCCCGACGATCTCGTCGAGGTTGGCTATGTGGGCGCCGCATACGGCATCCGCGGCTGGATCAAGGTCGAGCCGCATGCGGACGACGCCTCCGCATTGCTTCATGCCCGCCGTTGGTGGCTGCTGCGTGCGCCGGCTGCCGGCGTGGTAGCGGCGCCGGCACAGGCGACGGAAGCTGTCAGCATCAAGATTTCCCAGTCGCGGGAACATAGCGGTACCGTGGTGGCGCAAGCTGCCGGCGTTTCGGATCGCAATGTGGCGGAAATGCTCAAGGGCCGCCGCGTCTGGATCCGGCGTGCGGATTTCCCCGCGCCGGAAGAAGGTGAGTTCTACTGGGTGGACCTGATTGGTTGTGCCGTGGTCAACGAGCAGGGCGAAACGCTCGGCGAGGTGACCGGCCTGATCGACAATGGCGCCCACCAGATCCTTCAGGTGGCATACCAGCTGCCGGACGGCAAGGCCGCAGAGCGGCTGATCCCGTTTGTCGACGCATTCCTGCGTACGGTCGATACCTCGGCCCGGCGCATCGTGGTCGACTGGGGGCTGGACTACTGAAGTTCCTGAATTGCCGTCAAGGGAGACGCGGATGCAGTTCGATGTAATCTCGCTGTTTCCCGAGATGTTTCGCGCGCTGACCGACTGGGGCATTACCAGCCGGGCGGCGAAGCAGCAGCGTTATGCGCTGCGCACCTGGAATCCCCGCGACTTCACGGTCGACAATTACCGGACGATCGACGATCGCCCTTACGGTGGTGGTCCTGGCATGGTGATGCTGGGCAAGCCGCTGGAAGATGCGATCGATGCCGCCAGCGCGGCGCAGTCGGACGCCGGCGTCGAGCGACCGCATGTCGTGCTGATGTCGCCGCAAGGCGCGACGCTGAGCCATGCCAAGGTCATGGAGCTGGCGCAGCGCCCGGGACTGGTGCTGCTTTGCGGACGGTACGAGGCGATCGATCAGCGTTTGATCGACCGTCGCGTGGACGAGGAAATCAGCCTCGGCGATTTCGTGCTGTCGGGTGGCGAACTGCCCGCGATGGCACTGATCGACGCCGTGGTGCGGCATCTGCCCGGCGTGCTGGGCGATGCGCAGTCGGCGGTACAGGACAGCTTCGTCAACGGCCTGCTCGACTGTCCGCACTACACGCGGCCGGAAGAATATGAAGGCGTGCGGGTGCCCGATGTGTTGCTCGGGGGCCATCATGCCGAGATTGAAAAATGGCGGCGCCAGCAGGCGCTTGCCAATACCGCGCGCAAGCGTCCCGATCTGATCGTGGCGGCGCGCAAGCAAGGGTTGTTGTCCAAGGCCGACGAGAAGTACCTGTCGACCCTGGCAGCGAAAGCAGGGCAGGAGTTCGCTCCCGCCAAGTGAAACCCCATCCTCTGCCGGGGCCCCGAATGTGGGTATATAACGCCGGTACGATGGTTAAGGAGAAAACGATGAACCTCATCGAGCAAATCGAGAAGGAAGAGATCGCGCGTCTGACCGCGAACAAGACCATCCCCGCATTCGCACCTGGCGACACCGTGATCGTCAACGTGAACGTGGTGGAAGGTAACCGCAAGCGCGTGCAGGCTTACGAAGGCGTGGTGATCGCCAAGCGTAACCGTGGTCTGAACAGCTCCTTCATCGTGCGCAAGATCTCGTCGGGTGAAGGCGTGGAACGTACGTTCCAGCTGTACTCGCCGCTGATCGCCGGCATCGAAGTGAAGCGTCGCGGTGACGTCCGTCGCGCGAAGCTGTACTACCTGCGCGAGCGTTCGGGCAAGTCGGCACGTATCAAGGAAAAGCTGGTGACGAAGGCCAAGGTTGCCGCCGTCGCTGCAGCAGAATAAGCTTTTCTGCGCCAGGCACCGGGTAACCGGTGCCAAGCCGGCATTGCGAAGGACACCCTCGGGTGTCCTTTTTGCATTTCTGGCGCCGTGGTTGTCCATTTATGTTGCAATGCAACATTCCGACGTTCTGTCATACTTGACGGCGTTATGCGCCCCAAATTCGATCCCGAGGCGCTGCCGGTCGTGGAGACCGACAGCCGCCGCGCGCCGCTCAGTGCGCCGCGCATGCAACCCGATTTCATCCGGCACCGACTGCTCTCGCCCCCGGCATGGGAGCCCGAGCTGACTGACGAGTCGCGCGTCTACGACCGCACACGCGGGCTGCGGCAGGCGTCGGTACTGGTGCCGCTGGTCGAGCACACCGACGGCCTGACCGTGCTGTTGACCCAGCGCAATGCAAACCTGACCGCTCACGCCGGCCAGATCAGCTTTCCGGGCGGTAGCCAGGAAACCTTTGATGCCGACCGGATTGCCACGGCACTGCGCGAGACCGAGGAGGAAATCGGCCTCAAGCGTGACTTCATCGAGGTATTGGGATCGCTGCCGGACTACATCACCGGCACCGGGTTCCATGTGAGCCCGGTGGTGGGATTGATCCATTCCGGCTTTACGCTGCAGCCCGATGCGGGCGAGGTGGCCGAAATCTTCGAGGTGCCGCTGGCGTTCCTGATGGACCCCTCGCGGCACGAGCGCCGCGTACTGCACTGGGAAGGCGGCGAGCGGCAGTTCTATTCGATGCCGTATCCGCGCGAGGGCGGCGGCCATCGTTTCATCTGGGGCGCGACGGCAGGGATGCTACGCAACCTCTACCATCTGCTGGCCGCCTGAGCGGCCGGACGATCAGGCTGCGGCCGCTGCGGCCGTGGCCGTGTCCGCGCAATGCGGGCAGCTCTGGCCCACCACGTATTTCGGGTGCTGCTGCTCCTCGGGCGTCACCACCGCGCGGCAGGCAAAGCACTGCACCGGGCCGGCGGGCTCCAGGTTCGGGTTCAGCGCGGTCCGGTAGTCGAACACGAAGCAGTCGCCGTGGTAGTGGCTGCCGCCAACCTCCTCGAAATACTTGAGGATGCCGCCTTCGAGCTGGTACACGCGCTCGACGCCCACTTCCTGCATGTGAATCGCCGCCTTTTCGCAACGGATGCCGCCGGTGCAGAACGACACCACGGTCTTGCCTTCGAGCGCCGCCTTGTTTTCGGCCACGGCCGGGGGAAATTCGCTGAATTTCGTGATGTTGTACTCGACCGCGTCGTCAAAGGTGCCAACCGCCACTTCGAAATCGTTGCGGGTATCGAGCATTACCACCGGACGGCCTTCGTCATCATGGCCCTGGTCAAGCCAGCGCTTGAGATCCACCGGGCGCACCGACGGCGCGCGGCCCGATTCCGGGCGGATCAGCGGCATCTTCATGGTGATGATTTCCTTCTTGGCGCGCACCAGCATGCGCTTGAAGGGCTGATTGTCCGACTGGCTTTCCTTGGGGGCGATATCGGCAAACCGGGCATCGGCGTGCAGCCAGGTCATGAAACTGTCGATCTGCTCGCGCGTGCCGGCCAGGAACATGTTGATGCCTTCCGGCGCCAGCAGGATCGTACCCTTCAGGTCAGCGGCCTCGCAGCGCTCGCGCATGGCGGGGCGCAGGGTCTCGATATCGTCGAGCGTGACGAACTTGTAAGCCGAAATGTTGACGATCTGCATGGAATGATGCCGCCGGGCCGGGCGCCGCAGGGTTGCTGCAGGTCGCGCCAGCGCGCTCGGTAACTGCCTGATTGGAAAGGCGAAATTATAGCCGCTTGGCGCCTCCGCCGATACCCGCCGCGCGCAGGCCCGGGCGAGTGCCGCCCGGTGCATGCCGAGGTGTTACTTTGCGAAAACTCTCAGAGTGAGCGGCGGGGTGAGCCGGTACAATGGCGCCCTATGTCTGCACCCCGCTTCGTACACCTGCGCCTCCACTCCGAATACTCGGTGGTGGACGGCATCGTCCGTCTCGATGACGCCGTCAAGGCCGCCGCCAAGGATGGCATGGGCGCGCTCGCGCTGACCGACCTCGCCAATGCTTTCGGCCTGATCCGCTTCTACAAGGAAGCCCGTGGCGGCGGGGTCAAGCCCGTGGTTGGCGCCGACGTCTGGCTGACCAACGCCGATGACCGCGACAAGCCGGCACGCATGCAGTTGCTGGTGCAGGACCGCATCGGCTACCTGAACCTCTGCACGCTGCTGTCGCGCGCCTGGCTGGGCAACCAGTACCGGGGCCGCGCGGAGCTGGAATCCGGCTGGTTCGATGAACCGGGCGAGGAAGGCCTGCCGCTGGCGACGGGCCTGATCGCGCTGTCTGGCGCGATGGGCGGCGACGTGGGCCAGGCGCTGGCGAACGGTAATCCCGACGGGGCGCGCCGCGCCGCGAGCCATTGGGCCAAGGTATTTCCGCAGCGGTTCTACATCGAGCTGCAGCGCGCGGGCCATCCGGGCACCGACGCCTATGTGCAGCAGGCCGTGCAGCTGGCTGCCGCGCTGCAACTGCCGGTGGTGGCGACACACCCGGTGCAGTTCATGACGCCGGACGACTTCACCGCGCACGAGGCGCGCGTCTGCATCGCCGAGGGCGAACTGCTGGCGAATCCGCGCCGCACGCGCAAGTTCACGACCGACCAGTACTTCAAGACGCAGGACGAGATGTGCGCGCTGTTCGCCGACATCCCGTCGGCGCTGCAGAATTCGGTCGAGATCGCCAAGCGCTGCAACCTGACGCTGGAACTGGGCAAGCCACGCCTGCCGCTGTTCCCGACGCCCGATGGCATGTCGCTGGACGACTACCTCGTGTTCATGGCGAAGGACGGCCTGGAAAAGCGCCTTGTCGTGCTGTTCCCCGACGAGGCCGAGCGCGAGGGCAAGCGCGCCGCATACTACGCACGACTCGAATTCGAGACCGGCACCATCATCAAGATGGGCTTCCCGGGCTACTTCCTGATCGTGGCGGACTTTATCAACTGGGCCAAGAACAACGGCGTGCCGGTGGGGCCGGGCCGGGGTTCGGGCGCCGGTTCGCTGGTGGCCTACGCGCTGGGCATTACCGATCTCGATCCGCTCAAGTACGCGCTGCTGTTCGAGCGTTTCCTGAATCCGGAGCGGGTCTCGATGCCCGACTTCGACATCGACTTCTGCCAGCACGGCCGCGATCGCGTGATCACGTACGTGAAGGAAAAGTACGGCAAGGAGGCCGTCTCGCAGATCGCCACGTTCGGCACGATGGCCGCCAAGGCGGCGGTGCGCGACGTGGGCCGTGTGCTGGACCTGGGCTATGGCTTTGTCGACAGCGTGGCCAAGCTGATTCCGTTCAAGCCAGGCAAGCTGGTGACGCTGGAGGAAGCCAAGAAGGAAGAGCCTGCGCTGGCCGAGCGCGAGCGCAACGAGGAGGAAGTGCGCCAGTTGCTGGAGCTTGCCCAGCGCGTGGAAGGCATGACGCGTAACGTCGGCATGCACGCCGGCGGCGTACTGATCGCGCCGGGACGCCTGACCGATTTCTGCCCGCTCTACACCCAGGGCACCGACGGCATGAGCGGTGTGGTAAGCCAGTACGACAAGGACGACGTGGAAGCGGCCGGCCTGGTCAAGTTCGACTTTCTGGGCCTGACCACGCTGACGATCCTGGACTGGGCCGAGCGCTATATCCGCCGGCTGGACCCGAGCAAGACCGACTGGAACTGCAGCCAGATCCCGCTGGACGACGGCCCCGCGTTCGAGATCCTCAAGAGCGCCAACACGGTGGCGGTGTTCCAGCTGGAAAGCCGCGGCATGCAGGGCATGCTCAAGGACGCCAAGCCCGACCGTTTCGAGGACATCATCGCGCTGGTGGCGCTCTACCGTCCGGGCCCGATGGACCTGATCCCAAGCTTCTGTGCCCGCAAGCACGGCCGCGAGAAGGTGGAATATCCGGATCCGCGCGTCGAGCCGGTGCTCAAGGAGACCTACGGCATCATGGTCTACCAGGAGCAGGTGATGCAGATGGCGCAGATCATCGGCGGCTACTCGCTGGGCGGCGCCGACTTGCTGCGCCGGGCCATGGGCAAGAAGAAGGCCGAGGAAATGGCCAAGCACCGCGAGCTGTTCCGCGAGGGTGCCGACAAGAACGGTCTGAGTTCGCAGCAGGCCGATGACATCTTCGACCTGATGGAAAAGTTCGCGGGCTACGGCTTCAACAAGTCGCACGCGGCCGCCTATGCGCTGCTGGCGTACTACACGGCATGGCTCAAGGCGCACCATCCGGCCGAATTCATGGCAGCCAACATGTCGCTCGCCATGGATGACACGGACAAGGTGAAGATCCTCTACGAGGATTGCCGCCTGAACAAGATCGAGGTCCTGCCGCCGGACGTCAATGCCAGCGAATACCGCTTTGCGCCAACCGATGCCAGGACCATCCGCTATGGCCTGGGTGGCATCAAGGGGTCGGGCCAGGGCGCCATCGAGGACATCCTGCGTGCCCGCGAGGAAAAACCGTTTGCGGACCTGTTCGATTTCTGCGAACGGGTGGATCGTCGCCAGGTCAACCGGCGCACGATCGAGGCGCTGATCCGCGCCGGCGCGTTCGACAGCCTCAACGACAACCGCGCGCAGCTGCTGGCCTCTGTGTCGATCGCGATGGAAGCGGCCGAACAGAAGGCCGAGTCGGCCAACCAGGTGTCGCTGTTCGATCTCATGGACGATGCGGGCGACGCCCATCGTCCGGCGCTGATCGACGAGCCGCGCTGGACGGCCAAGCGCACGCTGCAGGAAGAAAAGCAGGCGCTGGGTTACTACTTCTCGGGCCACCTGTTCGATGCCTCGCGCGACGAGGTACGCAAGTTCGTGAAGGGCACGCTGGGCGCGCTGGAAAAGGAAGTGCAGGGCAACGGTGGCGGCTACGGCCGCGACGTGCGCGGCAAGGTGGTTGCCGGGGTCATCATGGGTGTTCGCACGCAGATGACCCAGCGAGGCAAGCTGATCATCGTCATGATCGACGATGGTACGGCCCAGATCGAAATGACGGTGTTCAACGAACTGTACGATGCCAATCGCCACATGTTCCGCGAGGACGAGCTGATCATCGCCCAGGGCAACGCGCGGCACGACACGTTCACGGGCGGCGTGCGCTTCACGGCCGAGTCGGTGATGGATCTGGTGACCGCCCGCGCCCGCTATGCCGACGCGGTGTGCCTGGGCTTCAACGGCAATGCGTCCACCGAACGCCTGCGTGAACTGCTGACGCCGTTCCTGGCCAATGTGGCCCAGGTGCCGGGCGTGCCGGTACGCATTCGCTACGTCAACAAGTCGGCCCAGTGTGAGGCGACGTTGGGCGACCAGTGGCAGATCACGCCTTCCGAGGAAGCACTGACGACCCTGCGCGATGCGCTGGGCGACAGCGTGCGCGTGCTTTATGCCTGAGCGAGTGGCGACGGGCATGCGCAGGCAACGGATCCTGTTTCACGTCACGCATTTCCTGCACGGCGGCATCGAGACGTCTCTGGTCTCGCTGCTGACGTCGCTGCAGGACCGGTTCGACCTGGCGCTGACGGTCACCTACCCCTCGCCGGAACTGGCGTCGCATTTCCGTGCCCGGCTGCCGGCCAGCGTGGAAGTCCATGTGCTGGCCCCCGAGCGCTGGCTGTCGCATTGCCGTCAGCTCAAGAAACAGCGCAAGCTGGGCGTGCTGGGCAAGATCTACGAGGAAGTGCTGCTGCCACCGGTGCGCAAGCCGGTGGTCAGGCGCCGCTTCATGAAGATCCTGGAGCAAGGCGGGTTCGACATGGTCGTGGACTACGACATGTCGCTGTCGCGCATTACCGGGCCGCTGCCCGTGCCGATGATCGGCTACCAGCATTTCAGCGTGGCGCACCTGGCGCGCGGGCATGGGCGCAAGCTGCGCAAGCTGCGGCACCAATGCAAGGTGGATTACGACGCGGTGGTCATGCTCACGGACAGCATGCTGGCCGACGCCCGTGAACTGATGCCAGATGCAGCGTCCCGGCTGGTGCGCCTGTATAACGCCATCGACCTCGACAGTATTCGCGCCCGGGCCGCGCAGCCGCTGGAGCCTGGGCTGGTGCCGGCCGAGCCGTTCATCGTCTCGGTGGGGCGGCTGGAGGAAAGCCAGAAGGACTTTACGTCGCTGCTGCATGCCTATGCGCGGCTGGTCGAGCAGGGTATTGGCGAGCGGCTGGTGCTGGTGGGCGATGGCGCGTCCAGGCCCAAACTCGAAGCGCTGGCGAAATCGCTGGGACTGGCCGATCGCGTGACGTTCGCGGGTTTCCAGTCCAATCCCTATGCGTGGATTCGCCAGGCCCGCCTGATGGCGTTCAGTTCGAAGATGGAAGGGCTGCCCAACGTGTTGCTGGAAGGGCTGGCGGTGGGGCAGGTGGTGGTGAGCACCGACTGTCCGACCGGCCCTCGCGAGATTCTTGACGATGGCCGCGCGGGACTGCTGGTGCCGGTGGGCGATGTGGAAGGGCTTGCCGGGGCGATCCGCAGTGGCCTGCAGGATGCCGCATTACGCCAGACGCTGCTGACCCACGCCGCCCGCCACATCGAACAGATGGGCTTCGGCCCCACGGGTCAGGCGTTCGGCGCGCTGGTCAGTCGGCTGACGCAGGCGGACGTTTCGCCTGCTGCTGCAACAGCCAGAGCTTGATGTACTTGTAATAGCTGGCCTGGCCATTCATCAGCGCAACCGCCAGCCCTTGCGGGCCGTCGAGAAAGCCGCGGCGCAGCAGCCAGGTGCGCAGGAACGCCCAGCTGCCATGCGTCCAGGCGCTGAACACCGTGGCGCGCTTGCCGCGCTGGAATGCCTGCCGGGCGCCCAGCGTGGAGTACTGGTCGATCTTGCGCAGCACCTGCGAGAAATCGTCGTAGGTGTAGTGCAGCAGCGGGGTTTGCAGATGGCCGATCGGCCCGTCGGTGACCACGTTCTCGTGGACGATATCGTCGGTGAATCGGGCGCGGCCGGTGCGGAACACGCGGGTCAGGCGGTCGGGGTACCAGCCGCTGTGGCGCATGAAGCGGCCGCAGAAGCGCGACAGGCGCGGCATGTCGTAGGCGTCGGCACGGCCGGAGTCGATGGCCGCCAGGATTTCGTCGCGCAATGCGGGCGTGACGCGCTCGTCGGCGTCGATCGACAGCACCCATTCGCTCTGGACCTTGGACAGGGCGAGGTTTTTCTGGGGGCCGAAGCCGGGCCAGGTTGCCGTTTCATGGACTTCGGCACCCATGGAGCGGGCAATCTCCAGCGTGCCGTCCGTGCTGCCGGAGTCCACTATAATCGCGCGGTCGCACCAGGAGACGCTTTCGAGGCAGTCCCGGATATTGTGTGCCTCGTTCTTTGTAATCAGTACGACAGAGATTTTCATAGACATGCTTGCGATGGATCCCGCAGACCGGATTTGCCCGCCATTCTAGCGGCAGTCGGCGCGGGCCCCGATCGGCAAGTGGAGCCAACGTGAAAGACAGCAAAAAGCAAACGCCCCAGGAATCCGACACCCTCAAGCGCGTCTGGGGATACCTGAAGCCCGAGATGCGCAATTTCGTGCTGGCGATTCTTGCCATGGCACTCGTGGCGGCCAGCGAGGGCATTATCCCGAAGGTTGTCAACGACCTGCTCGACAAGGGCTTCGGCGGCAGCTACGCCGGCAAGCTCTGGCATGTGCCGGCGCTGCTGGTGGGCGTGGCGCTGGTGCGTGGCGTGGCCCAGTTCGCGTCGGGGTACCTGCTGTCGCTGATCTCGAACAAGGTGCTGCTGAAGATGCGCATGCAGATGTTCGAACGCATGCTGCATGCCCCGGCGCTGTTCTATCACCGCAATACCGCCGCATCGCTGATCAACGCCGTGATTTTCGAGGTCAACCAGGTCATGCAGATCCTGACCGGCGTGCTGATCACGCTGGTGCGCGATTCGCTGACCGTGCTGGCGCTGCTGGTGTACCTGTTCTACACCAACTGGCGCCTGACGCTGGTGGTGGCGGTGCTGCTGCCGACCATCGGCTTCGTGATGTCGAAGGTGAATCGCCGCCTGCGCCGCCTGAACCGCGAGCACCAGGCGCTGACCAACACCGCGGCCTACGTGGTGGAAGAGGCGGCCGGTGGCTACAAGGTCGTCAAGCTGCATGGTGGCGAGGAATACGAGACTGCGCGGTTTGCCACGATGGCCGAGCGCCTGCGCGGCTATTCGATGCGCATGGCCGTGGCCGGGGGCCTGAACCAGCCGGTGACGGCGTTCCTGGCGTCGCTGGCGCTGTCGGTGATCCTGACCATCGCGATGATCCAGGCGCAGGGCAACCAGACCACCATTGGCGGATTTACCGGCTTCGTGATGGCGATGCTGCTGCTGATTTCACCGCTCAAGCACCTGACCGACCTGAACCAGCCGCTGCAGCGTGGCCTGACCGCCGCCGAAATGATCTTCGGGCTGATCGACGAGCCGATCGAGCCGCAGACCGGCGGTCTGCCGCTGGATCGCGCACGGGGCGAACTGGCGTTCGAGAACGTCGGCTTCCGCTATGGCGATGCCGCACGCCCGGCGCTGAACCGTGTGAGCTTCCATGCCGCACCGGGCGAGGTGGTGGCGCTGGTGGGCCCGTCGGGCAGTGGCAAGACCACGCTGGTGAACCTGCTGCCGCGCTTCTTCGACCCGACCGAAGGCCGCATCATGCTCGATGGCAAGCCGATCGGCGAGTTCGGCCTGAACGACCTGCGCCGCCAGATCGCGTTCGTGAGCCAGGATGTGGTGCTGTTCAACGATACGGTGGCCGCCAATGTGGCCTATGGCGTACATCCGCGCGAGAAGATCGACATGGCGCGTGTCGAGCGCGCGCTGGCGGCCGCGTACCTGACCGATGTGGTCAAGGGCCTGCCCGAAGGGCTGGAGACCAATATTGGCGACAATGGCATGAAGCTGTCGGGCGGCCAGCGCCAGCGTCTGGCGATTGCGCGGGCGATCTACAAGGACGCCCCGATCCTGATCCTGGACGAAGCCACGTCGGCGCTCGACTCCGAATCGGAACGCCAGGTGCAGGCGGCGCTGGAGTCACTGATGGTGGGCCGTACCACGCTGGTCATTGCGCACCGCCTGTCCACGATCGAAAACGCCGACCGCATCGTGGTGCTGGAGCACGGTCGCGTGGCGGAATCGGGCAGCCACGGCGCGCTGCTGGCGGCCAACGGGCTGTACGCCGGCCTGCACCGGATCCAGTTCGCCACGGCGGCGGAATAAGCTGCCGAGTCGATTGCGATGGCTTTGACGGCCATGGCGCCCCGCCATGGCCGGGCATGTACACACACGGGACATATACCCGGAGGAGACAGACATGACCCAGGCATCACCGTCCACCCGTCCACCTGTCAGCCGCTATCCCGTTCCGGAGATTGCCGGGCTGCCTGACGATCTTCGCCAGCGTGTACTGGAAGTGCAGGAAAAGGCCGGATTCGTGCCCAATGTCTTTCTGGCGCTGGCGCACCGGCCTGACGAATGCCGGGCCTTCTTTGCGTACCACGACGCCCTGATGCTCAAGGAGACCGGCAACCTGACCAAGGGCGACCGCGAGATGATCGTGGTGGCGACGTCTGGCGCCAACCAGTGCCTGTACTGCGTGGTGGCCCACGGCGCCATCCTGCGCATCTACGAAAAGAAGCCGCTGGTGGCCGACCAGGTGGCGATCAACTATCGCAAGGCCGATATCGCCCCGCGCCAGCGCGCCATGCTCGATTTCGCGATGAAGGTCTGCGAGGCGTCGCATATGATCGGCGAGGCCGATTTCGACGCGCTGCGCGCGCACGGTTTCGACGACGAGGACGCGTGGGATATCGCCGCCATCACGGCGTTCTTCGGCTTGTCGAACCGTATGGCAAACACCATCGGCATGCGCCCGAACGACGAGTTCTTCCTGATGGGACGCGTGCCGAAGGCAAAGTAGGCTGGCCGGGCCGGGCAGGGCCGGGACGTTCAGCGGATCTGCGCGCAGTCGCCGTTGCGTGGATCGAACAGCACCGGCCACGCCTGCTCGTAGATCCCCGGCGTGCAGTGCTTCTCGCACCTGGCGTGGGCCAGCGTGATGCGGCGCGGGTCCTGCCACACCATCAGCTTGCAGCCGCTGCCATCGATGGCATGCAGTTCGATGTGGGGCGTCTGCTGTACCTGCTTGAATTCCTCCAGGTCGAAGTGGCACGAGCCCTTGCGCGACACCCACAGTTTCCAGGTCAGCGTCTGCACGGCATTGTGCGCCACGCGAACCACGGCATCCTCACGGAAGCCGTCTTCCTCGGTGCGCCTGCAGGTGCCCGTCATGTTGATCTCGTGCGCGGGAATCGGCGTGGGACGCGCCTGCGGAGCGGGCGGGTAGGTTGTGTCGGCGTTGACCTGCGGGCCCGCCAGGGGCGGCGATCGATCGGTCTTCTGCGGCAACAGGTCCGCGCATCCCGCGCATAAAAAAACAGCCAGCACCGCTGGCATAGTGATTCGCATTGACGTCATGTCGACCCCTTCCCGCCACCTTCACCTTCAATGTAGGGGATAGCGGTGCAAAGGCCAGCCGCCAGTGATGGGGACTAGTCCTAGCGTGCGGGTCGCCGCAATAGCGCCTATGCTCAAAAGATGTGGCCGCGCACCGGAGCCGATGCGCGGCCATTTCTTTTGCTCAGCGTGCCGAACGTGCGTTTGACGGCGCGGTCGCCGCCGTTACGCCACGGCCTGCAGCGTGGCGCGTGGTTCGATGTGATGCCCCGCATGTTGCACGGCCGGATAGCCGGCGGCAAACACCAGGCGGCCGGCTGACCACGTATGCGTGACCAGCGGCTGGCCCGCCACGCTGGCTACGGCGATCACGTCGGCACGCTTGCCGGGCAGCAGGCGGCCACGATCGTCGAGCAGGCAGGCGTCGGCCGGATTGGCACTGACCAGAGCCAGCGCCTCGTTGAGGGGCAACCCGGCCAGGCGCGCGGCGGCGAACGCTGCCGCGATCAGTGTGGACGGCTGGTAGTCCGAGCAGAGGATGTTGCCGACGCCGGCGTGGATCGCATCGATGGCGCGCATCGAGCCGCTCTGGCTCTTGCCGCGCAGCACATTCGGCGCGCCCAGGATGGTTGGCAGCGCGTGCGTGGCGGCCGCCCGCGCCGTCTCCAGGTTGATCGGAAACTCGCTCATGCGTACCCCCAGGGCATGCATGGCGGCGATACGCTGCGGAGAATCGTCGTCATGGCTGGCAGTAGGTACGCCCAGCGCGTGCGCCTTCGAGACCAGGCGGTTGACGCGCTCGGTGGCGCCGTCCAGTTCGGCTGTCTTTTTGGCGGCGGCGTCGGCAGCTTCGTCGCGGCTCATGCCGTGGTTGCCCATCATGTACGACAGGTAGGCATCGAGCGTCTTGAACTGACCCTGGCCGGGCGAGTGGTCCATGACCGACAGCAGGTCGACCACGCCCTCGGCCATCAGCATTTCCAGCACCGGCACGGCGGCCGCGTCGGTGACTTCGTAGCGGCAGTGGATGCGGTTGTCGACCAGGCTGTGCTTGCGATACTCGGCCACGGCGCGCACCAGCGTGGCGGCGGTGTCGTTGTTGCGCACGCCAAACTGGTTGCTGGCGAACGACAGCGCGTGGTACGGGGTGGTGATACCGGCGGCGGCATTGCGGCGATCGACTTGTGCCACGGCAAAGTCGAGCGGGAACAGCACGTTGGCGCGTGGTTCGGCTTCCTTCTCGATGGCGTCGCAATGCACGTCGATCAGGCCAGGCATCACGGTATGGCCGCGCAGGTCGATCACGTTGGCGTCGGCCGGGGCCGATGCGGGTTCGATGGCGGCGATCTGGCCGTCGGCAATCAGCAGGGCGCTGTCGTGCAGCACGCGGTCGGGCAGGACCAGCGTGGCGTGCGTCAGGTAGGTGGTGGACATGTCCGGTTCCGTGTCAGGTTCGGGGCAGGTTTGTCGGGGGCGTTTCGACGCCGCGCGGGTGTCAGGCGTTGGCCGCCACGGCCGGCTGCAGCGGCAGGGCGCGCGTGGCCACGGCATCGCGTACGGCTTCGTCGTGGAAGATGCCGATCAGTGCGCGGCCTTCGGCCAGCGCTTCGCGGATCAGCTCGATCACCACGGCACGGTTGTCGGCATCCAGCGATGCGGTCGGCTCGTCGAGCAGCAGGATCGGATGACCGCCGATCAGGCCGCGCGCGATGTTCACGCGCTGCTGTTCGCCGCCCGAGAACGTGGCCGGCGGCAGGTCCCACAGGCGGCGCGGCAGGTTCAGGCGTTCGAGCAGCACGGCGGCCCGGGCGCGGGCTTCCTCGTGGCTGGCGCCGCGCTGCTGCATCGGATCGGCCACCACGTCCAGCGCCGAGACGCGCGGGATGGCGCGCAGGAATTGCGACACATAACCGATCACGTCGCGGCGCAGCTTCAGCACACGCTGCTCGGGGGCGTTGGTCAGTTCCACCCACGGCTCGCCGGCTTCGCTGGTATCGCGCAGGCGGATCGTGCCTTCGGTGGCCAGGTAGTTGCCGTACAGGCAGCGCAGCAGCGTGCTCTTGCCGGTGCCCGAGCGGCCCGACAGCACCAGGCATTCGCCGCGCGACGCGTCGAAGTCGATCGCCTGCAGCACGGGCAGGCGGATGCCGCCCTGGTTGTGCAACGTGAACATCTTGCCGAGGCCGCGAACCTCGATCAGCTTCTGGGTATCTGCTTGCATCATGGTCAGCCTTGCAGGATGGAGGAAACCAGCAGCTGCGTGTAGGGATGCTGCGGGTCGTCGAGGATCTGGTCGGTCAGGCCTTGCTCGACCACGCGGCCGCCCTGCATGACCAGCGTACGGTGCGCCAGCAGGCGTGCCACGGCCAGGTCGTGCGTGACGAGGATGGCGGCCAGGCCCAGGTCCGTGACCAGCCGGCGCATCAGGTCCAGCAGACGGGCCTGCACCGATACGTCCAGCGATGCGGTGGGCTCGTCCATGAACACCAGGCGCGGATGCGTGACCAGGTTGCGCGCGATCTGCAGGCGCTGTTGCATGCCGCCCGAGAACGTGCTGGGCACATCGTCCAGGCGGCCCAGGTCGATTTCCATCTTTTCCAGCCACGCCCCGGCGATCTCGCGCAGGTCGCCGTAGTGGCGATTGCCCACGGCCATCAGGCGTTCGGCGATATTGGCACCGGCGCTGACCTGCATGCGCAGGCCGTCGCGGGCGTGCTGGCGCACGAAGCCCCAGTCGGTGCGGGCCAGCAGGCGCATGCGCGCGCTGGACAGCGAAGCCAGGTCGGTCAGGCCCGTTTCGCGCATGTCGTAGCTGACGCTGCCGCGCTGGGCCTTGACCTGCATCGACAGCGCCTGCAGCAGCGTGCTCTTGCCCGAGCCCGATTCGCCGACCACGCACAGCACTTCGCCGGGATACAGGTCGAAGTTGACGTCGTGGCAGCCGTGCACGCCGTCCCACGTGTGCGTGAGCTGGCGGACGGAAAGCAGTGGCGTGGCGTTCATGGTTGGCCTCCGGCGGCGGTCTTGACGGCTTGCGCGGCCTGGCGATCGGCGCAGTACTCGGTGTCCGAGCACACGAACATGCGCGTGCCGGCGTCGTCGGTAATGATTTCGTCCAGGTAGCTGTCGGTGGCGCCGCACTGCGCGCAGCAGCTCGACCACTTCTCGACGGTGAAAGGGTGATCGACAAAGTCCAGGCTCTTGACCGACGTGTACGGCGGCACGGCGTAGACACGCTTCTCGCGGCCGGCACCAAACAGCATCAGCGCGGGGCTGCGGTCAAGCTTGGGATTGTCGAACTTCGGGATCGGCGACGGGCGCATCATGTAGCGCTGGTTGACGATGACCGGATAGTCGTACGTGGTGGCGATATGGCCGTGGTGCGCGATGTCCTCGTAGAGCTTCACGTGCATCGATCCGTATTCGGCCAGCGCGTGCATCGTGCGTGTCTCGGTCTCGCTAGGCTCCAGCCAGCGCAGCGGCTCGGGAATGGGTACCTGGTACACCATGGTCTGGGCCGCGTGCAGCTTCGTCTCCGGAATGCGGTGGCGCGTCTGGATGATCGTCGCCTCGGCGGTGCGCTCGGTGGTCTGCACGCCAGTCACGCGGCCGAAGAAACGGCGGATATTGATGGCGTTGGTGGTGTCGTCGGAGCCCTGGTCGATCACCTTGAGCACGTCCTGGCGGCCGATGATGGCGGCGGTCACCTGGATGCCGCCGGTGCCCCAGCCATACGGCAGCGGCATCTCCCGGCTGCCGAACGGCACCTGGTAGCCGGGAATGGCAACGGCCTTCAGCAGCGCGCGGCGCAGCATGCGCTTGGTGGACTCGTCCAGATAGCCGAAGTTGTAGTGGTCGTCGCGCGTGACGGGGGCGGCGGTGTTGGCGTTGGCGGTGGTCATGCCAGCGACTCCTCTTGCGATGGCGACGGTTGCGGCGCGCTGGTGTTTGCGGTGTCCGGTGCGGCCTGGGCGTCCTGCTCGGCGCGCAGCCTGCGCAGCAGTTCCAGGTTGGCCTGGAAGTCCACGTAGTGCGGCAGCTTCAGATGCTGCACGAAGCCCGATGCTTCCACGTTGTCGCTGTGGTACAGCATGAATTCGATATCGTTGGCCGGGTTGTCGGCAGCCTCGCCCAGCTCTTCGGCGCGCATGGCGCGGTCCACCAGCGCCATCGACATCGCCTTGCGCTCGTTGTAGCCGAAGGTGAGGCCGTAGCCGCGCGTCAGGCGCGGCGCCTCGTCGGCGTTGCCGGCGAACTGGCTCACCATCTGGCATTCGGTCAGCTCGACCTCACCAATGGTCACGGCGAATCCCAGTTCCTCGATGAACATCCCCACCTCGGTGCTGCCGTAGCGGATCTCGGCGGCAAACGGGTGCGAATTGCCGTAGCCGCGCTGCGTCGAGTAACCCATGGCCAGCAGGAAGCCTTCGTCGGCGCGGGCCAGGTTCTGCAGGCGCGCCGGGCGCTCGGCCGGGAAGGTCAGCGGCTCGCGCGTGAGGTCGGGCGGCACGGGGTCGCCGGCGGGGATGGCGTCGGCTTCGACCCGCGATTCGGCTTCGAGCAGGCCGGTCACGCGTGGCATGTTCGGGGCCAGCGGCTCGGGCGACGGCGTCAGCGGGGCCGGGTCGCGACCCGCTTCGAGCGTGAAGTCGAGCAGGCGCTGCGTGTAGTCGTACGTCGGGCCCAGAACCTGGCCACCCGGCACGTCCTTGAACGTGGACGAGATGCGGCGCTGCAGCTTCATCCTGCCGGTATCCAGCGCCTGCGTATAACCGAAGCGCGCGAGCGTGGTGCGGTAGGCGCGCAGCAGGAAGATGGCCTCGATCTGGTCGCCAGCGGCCTGCTTGAGCGCCAGCGCGGCCAGGTGCGGGTCGTACAGCGAGCCCTCGGCCATCACGCGGGCCACGGCCAGTGGCATCTGCTCGCGGATCTGCGCCAGTGTGAGTTCGGGCACCGACGTGTCGCCACGGCGGTAGGTATCCAGCATCTGGTACGAATTGAGGATGGCGCGCTCGCCACCCTTGACGGCTACGTACATGTCAGTCCTCCACGCGCGTGGTGCGCGTCATGGCGCAGAATTGTTGGCCGCTGGCCAGCAGCAGGTCCACGCCCAGCGGAAAGCGGGCGTTGTTGGCGCGCCAGGCCTGGCGGAAGCCGGCGGGCAGGCCGCGCACTTGCAGCGCCTGCGTGGTCTCGATGCCGGGGCCGCGCAGCGTCAGTGCGTCACCGTCTTGCAGCGAGTCGACCTCGACGATCAGCGTGGCCGAGCGATCCGGATAGGCGGGCAGGCCCTGCGCGCAGTCGGCCAGTGCCGGCATGGCATGACCGGCCGGTACGCACACGAAGGTGGCATCGCCGGGGGCATCCACCAGCGGGCAGCCGCAGTGAAAGCGCAGGAAGGCGCGGGCGGCGGCCGGCACATTGGCGGGCAGCCACACGGGCGTATCGGGATCGGCCAGCGTCAGCAGCAGCGCGGTCAGTGCCGGGGACAGGCCTTCGGGCTGGCCGCTGGTGACAGGTAGCGATTCCATTCGGCCCGGATGCGCGAACGCTTCGAGCGTGGCGCGGAAGACGGCCTGCGCGTCATCGACCGGATTGTCGAAGCCGGGCAGCAGCGAGGTGGCCGAGGTGGAACCGGGAGTGGAGGCCTGCATCGAATTCTGTGTGGACGACATCTCAATCTTCTCCGCGTGCCATCGTGAAGAACTCCACGCGGGTCTGCGCGGCGGTGGCGGCCTGACGGGCGGCGCGCTCGGTCAGCGCCTGCGCCAGCGGGGCGACGACCACGTCCTGCACGCGCTGGTGCCAGGCCGGGCGTTGCAGCAGCGCGTCCAGCACGGCGGCCTGTTCGGCGTGGCGCTGGCCGCGGCCCTGCACATACGACACCCCAGCCGTGGCCGCTTCGCCTTGCGCTTCGTCGAGCACCACGGCGCAGCGTGTGACCGACATTTCACCCAGGTTGAACTGGGCACCGGTGCCGCCTGCCCGGGCACGCACCATGGCCATGCCCGATTCCGGCTTGCGCAGCAGGCGGTAGCCGGGCAGGGCGGCCGCTTCCTGCAGCCGCGTGTAGGCCGCATCGAGCGCGTCCGGCTGGGCCAGCGCCAGCACCCTCAGCCACGCGGCACGTGCCGCATTGGCCTGGTTGGCGGTTTCATTTTGCATGATCACCCCTATACGTCTATACGTTTAGATGTAAACTAACACAACACGGCGATACTAGACCACAGCCACATGAACGTTTCATGACGGGTGGGGGACTTGCTCGGACACGCCACCGGCGCGCCGGGACTAGGGCACAATCGCACGGCAACCATTAAGGCTTGATGACACAGGGCAGAGCGAAAGATGTCTGATCGGGAAGTGGAACGGGGTTCCGGCGTGGCGGTGTGGCGCCAGATTGGCGAGGCGCTGGCGGAGGACATCCGCAACAAACTCTATGGCCCCGGCGAGCAATTGCCGCCGGAGCCGGAACTGGCAACGCGCTTTGCCGTGAACCGGCACACCATCCGCCGCGCGATGGGCGAACTGGAGCTGAGCGGCCTGGTGCGCATCGAGCAGGGCCGGGGCACCTTCGTGCAGGAACATGCCATCGATTACGCGATCGGCCGCCGTACGCGCTTTTCGCAGAACCTGGCCGCGCAGGGCATGCGCGGGCATCTGGAGATCGTGGACAGCCAGACGCTGCGCGCGCCCGAGATTGCCAAGCACCTGGGCCTGGCGCGCACTGCCGACATCCTTCATATCCAGATGGTGGGCAAGGCGGAAGCGCGCACCATCGACGTGGCCGAGCACTATTTCGATCCGAAGCGCTTTCCGGGGCTGGAGGATGCCGTGCGCGACACGCAATCCATATCGCGCGCGCTGGTGAAGTTCGGCATTGCCGACTACACGCGAAAGTGGTCGCGCATCACGGCGGCCATGCCCAGTGCCCCGGTGGCGCGGCTGCTGAACCAGCCCAAGACGCGCCCCGTGCTGCAGGTGGAGGCGCTCAACGTCGATATCGACGGCGTGCCCGTGCAGTACAGCATGACGCGGTTTGCTGGCGACTGGGTGCAGCTTACGGTGTCCGACAACGACTGACAGACGGGCTGCGTGCCCTGGCGGCACAGTCAGCCTCATGGTGCAGCCTGGTGATTCAATCGCATTGGTCTAGACATATGTATGTCATGTGCCGGCGCTAACTTGGTGGTGAACCCGTAATGCCCATCATGCAAACGACAACCCAAACCTATTCGCTCCCGCTGCGCGGCATCACCGGCCGCCGCGTGCTGGGTGCCGGCACCATCGCCCCCGCCACGCTGGGCTTCGAGCAAGGCAACATTGCACAACAGGCAGGCGGCAGCGGCCCCTGCATCGACGCCGGAGACCTGCTGGTGCTGCCCGGCATCGTCGATATCCATGGCGATGCGTTCGAGCGCTCGGTGATGCCGCGTCCCGGTGTCAGCTTTCCTTATGGCCCGGCGCTGCTCGATGTGGACCGCCAGCTGCTGGCGCACGGCATCACCACCGAATTCCACGGCGTGACGTTGTCCTGGGAAGGTGGCCTGCGCGGCGAAGCCTACGCCGTGCGCATGTTCGAGGCGCTGTCGCAGCTGGCGCCGGTGCTGGGCGCCTCGCACAAGGTGCATCTGCGCTTCGAGGCCTATCACCTGGCCGGCGTGGAGACAGCCCTGCAATGGATGGCCGATGGCCGCGTGAGCCTGCTGGCCATCAACGATCACCTGCCGACCATGGCGCGCCGCATGAACGACGAGCGCAAGCTGGCGCAGTACGCCGAGCGTGCCGAATGCGACATGGAGACGTTCCGCAACCGCCTGCGCACTGCCAGCCGCCACGCGCAGGACGTGCCGGCCGCCGTATCGCGCCTGATTGCCGCCGCACGCGAGGCTGGCCTGCCGGTGGCGTCGCATGACGATCCCGATCTGGCGACGCGCCAGCACTACCATCGCCAGGGCTGCGCCATCGCCGAATTCCCGCTGACGGTGGAAGTGGCGAAGCACGCGCGCCAGATTGGCGACGAAACCGTGTTCGGCGCCCCCAATGTGCTGCGGGGCCAGAGCCACACCGGCGCGCCCAATGCCACCGAAATGATTGCCGCCGGCCTGTGTACCGTGCTGGCATCGGACTATTACTATCCCGCACCGCTGCAGGCTGCGTTCAAGCTCGTGCAGCTGGGCGTCTGCAGCCTGCCCGAGGCCTGGCACCTGGTGTCGCGCAATCCGGCACGCGCCGCCGGCCTGCGCGACCGCGGCGCGCTGATGCCGGGCATGCGTGCCGACGCGGTGCTGATCGACGACAGCCTGCCGGGTCTGCCGCGCGTGTGCGGCACGATCGTCAACGGCGAACTGCGTCACGCCGCCGTGGCGCTGCCGCTGATCGACCTGGCTGACGAAGGCAGCCTGGCCGCATGAGCCAGGCGACCCGACCTACCCGATCCGCCCATCGCTACGCGATCTACCTGGCGCCGGCCGAGCCGTTTCGCGGCTTCGGCGGCCAGTGGCTGGGCCGCGATGCCGATACAGGCGTTGCCCTGCCGCTGCCGCAAGGCATCGCGCAGCGGCCCGACGCATGGGTCAAGGCACCCGCGCACTATGCGCTGCATGCCACGCTGAAGCCGCCGTTCCGGCTGGCCGATGGCACGGATGCGGCCATGCTCGATGGCGCCATGCGCGCATTCGCGGCAGCGCGCGAGCCGTTTGATGCACCGCTGACGCTGCGTGCGCTGCGTGGCTTCCTGGCATGGTGTCTTGACGATGCCGACGGGCCGGGTGGCCGCCGGATGCACGCGCTGGCCGATGCCTGCGTCACCGATTTCGATCGTTTCCGCGCGCCACCGACCGAGGCCGAGATCGCCCGCCGCGATCCTGCCCGCCTGAGTCCGGCGCAACGGCAGCATCTCGACACATGGGGCTACCCCTATGTATTCGACACGTTCGCCTTCCATATCACGCTGACCGGCATGCTCGGTGCGGCCGACGAAGCGGCGGCCTTCGACATGCTGTCGGCTGCTGGCGGCCGGCTGCTGGAGCAACCGCTGCACGTGGATGGCGTGAGCGTGTACGTGCAACCGGAGGCGGGCGCCGATTTTATCGCCGCGCGTCACTATTGCTTCGACGGCACCACTGTGGACGGTGTCGGCGCAGCCTGGCTTGGCTAGCATGAATATCCGAACTGAAACCGACGGCAGCGGCCTGTTCTATGTGATGGGCCCATCCGGCAGCGGCAAGGATTCGCTGCTGCGCGCGCTGCGTGAACGGCTGAAGCCAGCCGACCCCGTAGTGATCGCGCACCGCTATATCACGCGCGCCGCCGACGCCAACGAGGCCTCGGTGGCCCTGACCGCCGATGAATTCACGCGCCGTGTGGACCTGGGCTGCCTTGCCATGCATTGGCAGAGCCACGGCCTGCACTACGGCATTGGCGTGGAGATCGAGCAGTGGCTGGCGCAAGGCCTGAAGGTGATCGTCAATGGATCGCGCGAATACCTGCCCGATGCGGCAGCGCGCTATCCGAAGCTCTGCGCCGTGCATGTGCGCGTGAAACCTGATGTGCTGGCCGTGCGCCTGCGCAATCGTGGCCGCGAAACCGAAGCGGCGATTGCAAAGCGGCTGGAACGGGCGAAGCAGCCCTTCGATGTGCCGGCTGGCTGCCGCCTGGTCGAGATCGACAATAGCGGTGAACTGAAGGATTCGGCTGACGCCTTTGCGAGCCTGGTCACTGGCTGACCGGCTTGCCCTCTCCCCCAGCCCCTCTCCCGCGTGGCGGGAGAGGGGAGCAAACAGATAGCGTTTGATATTCCCAGGGTTTTCTCCCCGCTCCCGCATGGCGGGAGCGGGGCGGGGGGGAGGCAAGCGTTTCAATCCCTGACGCGCCAGGCGTCAGGCATCGCGCGCATCAAGCGTGGCGCACAAAACGTGCTGCCATGTCCAGATAGTGCGCCAGCGGCGGCGTGGGCAGGTCGACCACCTTCGCCAGGTCGTCGTACCGGCGCAGGCGCACCGCTTCCAGCGCGTGGGGCTTTGCGGCGAAGGCTTCGGCCTGGCCGTTGTCGTAGACACCGCCCTGCAGCTGCAGGCTGTGGACCGAGGTCGGCGACAGCGTGTCGAAGTAGGCCGGATCGATGGCGCACAGGTAGCGCTTGGCGGCCACGTGCAGGCGGATCGGCTCGGTCACGGCGGTGTCGAACAGGCCCGCCAGCGCATCGGCGGCGGCCTCCTGGTGACGCATGTCGGTGGTGCTGCTTTCCGCCAGCATCAGATGGCCCACATCGTGCAGCAGGGCGGCGACGATCAGTGCGTGGTCCTCGCCGGCCTGCTCGGCCAGTTGCGCGCACTGCAGCGCGTGGGCGGTCTGGCTGATGGCCTCGCCGCCGTAATAGGCCATGCCGTGGTTCTCGAACAGCGTGGCGATGCGCGGCAGGGTCAGGGTGGCCGGGGAAGTCATACCAGCACCTTGCGGATCTGCGCCGACATCATGTCGATGGCGACCACGAACAGGATGATGATGATCATCACGGCGCAGGTCTGCGCGTACTGGAAGCTGCGGATGATCTCCCACAGCACGGTGCCGATGCCGCCAGCGCCGACAATGCCCACCACCGAAGCCGAGCGCACATTCGATTCGAAGCGATAGAGCGCGAACGACAGCCACAGCGGCAGCACCTGCGGGATCACGCCATAGACGATCTCCTCGATCGGGCCGGCGCCGGTCGCTCGCACGCCTTCCACGGGGCGCGGGTCGATGGCCTCGACGGCTTCGGCGAACAGCTTTGCCAGCACACCCATGGTGTGGATCCAGATGGCAAGCACGCCGGCGAACGGGCCCAGGCCCACGGCCACGATGAACAGCATCGCAAACACCATTTCGTTGATGGCGCGGCAGGCGTCCATCACGCGGCGGGCGGGCTGGTACACCCACATCGGCACGATGTTGGCCGAGCACAGCAGGCCCAGCGGCACGGCCAGCAGCACGGCCAGCGCGGTGCCCCACAGCGCGATCTGCACAGTCACCAGCATCTCTTCGAGGTAGGTCTGCCAGTCGCGGAAGTTGGGCGGAAAGAAATCGGCGGCAAACTTTGCCATGTTGCCGGAATCGCGCAGCAGGTCCATCGGGCGCATGTCGGCGCCTTGCCACGACATGGCGAGCATGGCCAGCAGCACGGCCCAGACCAGCATCACGGACAGGGACGTGCGTGGCGGCCGAACGGTACTTTGGGGCGAAGGGGGCAGGCCAGGCTTGGCGGTGGCGGTCATGGGGCAATCCGGAATTGAAGGCTTTGAAACGGTGAAGACCGGCAACGCCCGCACGGGCCTCGCCGGTCTCCGGTACGGCTTACTGCTGCGTGGTGGCGGCAGCCTTGTCGAGGTCGGCCAGGCGACGCGTCACGTCGGCCAGCTTCTTCTCCTTGTCGGCGGCGGCCAGCGTGGTGTCGGTCTCGATCTTGGCCTTTTCCTTGGCCAGCTCGATCTGGCGGATCGGCACCAGCTGGGCATCGCTCGACGGGCGGAAGCCCTGGTACGTCAGCGCGGCCAGCGTTTCCTTCTCGCGCGCAGCGTTGGCGCCCTTGCCGTAGTTGACGAAGAAGGTCTGGATCTTCTTCTTCATCTCGGGCGACAGGTCCTTGCGGTACACGAGCGGATCGGCCGGGATCAGCGGCGACTTCCACAGCACGCGCACTTCGTCATAGGCGTTCTTGCCCGTGTTGATGCGATAACGCTCGAAGTTCTCGGTGTTGTTCACGGCCACGTCCACCTGCTTGTTCAGCACCGACAGCAGGTTGGTTTCGTGGTTGCTGATGCGCACCGCCTTGAACAGCGTCTTCGGTTCCACCTTGTTGGCGGCCCACAGGTAGTAGCCCGGCACGGCCGTGCCCGACGTCGAGTTCGGATCGCCAGCGCCGTACGACAGGTCGCGGCCGCGCTTGATCACGTCCTCGACCGACTTCAGGTCGCTGTCCTTGCGCACGATCAGCAGCGACCAGTAGCCCGGGTTGCCGTCCTTGTCGATCACCGATGCGAAGACTTCGCCACTGGCGCGGTCCACGGCTTCCATGGCCGACTTGTTGCCGAACCAGGCGATCTGCACCTTGTTGAAGCGCATGCCTTCGATGATGCCGGCGTAGTCGGAGGCGAAGAACGGCTTGACCTGCACGCCCAGGGCCTTGCTCAGGTCGTCGATCACCGGTTGCCAGGCGTTCTTCAGGTTCGACGACGATTCCGTCGAGATAAAGCCGATGTTCAGGGTCTTGGCGTCCTGGGCAAAGGCGGGCAGCGCCACGACACCCGAGGCCACCACGGCGAGGAAAGTTCTGCGAAGCATCGAAAACTCCGTTTGGAAAGACAGATGGGAAACGCGGTCTGGGTAATTCGAAAAGATGCGATCAGGCGGTGGCGAGGTCCATCCTGACCATGGCCGGGACAGGCACGCCTTCGGCTGGCGCCGGCTCGTCGGGGACGCTGTCGTGCAGCAGTTCGTCGGCCTCGGTGCCGTACAGGTCGCGCAGCATCTTCGGCGTCAGCGCAGCGGACGGGCCGTCGTAGACCACCTTGCCGTTGCGCAGCGCCACCACGCGCGGGCAGTAGCGCATGGCCACGTCCACCTGATGCAGCGACACCACCACGGCCACCTTGCGGGTCCGGTTGATCTGGGCCAGCAACGACATCACGCGGCGCGACGACTCCGGATCGAGCGACGCGATCGGCTCGTCGGCCAGGATCACGCGTGCGTTCTGCACCAGCGTGCGGGCAATGGCGGCACGCTGCTGCTGCCCGCCCGACAGCGTCGAGGCGCGCTGAAACGCATAGTCGTCTATACCAACCTGGGCCAAGGCATCGAGGCCGGTCTGGACTTCTTCCGCCTTGAAATAGCGGATCAGGCTGCGCCACTTGGGCACGCGGGTCAGCATGCCGACCAGCACGTTGGTGATCACCGGCAGGCGGCCCACCAGGTTGAACTGCTGAAACACGAAACCAATCTCTGCGCGCACCTTGCGGACATCGCGCGCCAGACGACCGTTACGCTGCACCGTGCGGCCATTGACGAGAATCTCGCCCGAACCGGTGTCGCCAGCGACAAAGCCGGCCACGTGGCGCAGCAGCGTCGACTTGCCCGAACCCGAGGCGCCCAGCAGGGCAACCATCTCGCCGGGGGCGATGTGCAGCGTGACGTCGTCAAGCGCCTTGCGATCCGCGCGGAACGACTTGCTCAGGCCGCGGACTTCAATTGCATGCGTCATGTCGACTCCCTTGCTTGAATGACTTGCGCATTCTGGCGAGGCGGGATGACAGAACGATGACTTTAGGCAGAGGCTTTCCGATGCGCGAGGGCGGGTGCGCGATGGGACGCCGGGCAGGCGCGGGAGGCGGGCAGGTTGCCCGGACGGGCCATGAAATCGATTTCATGGCCCATGGCTGCCACCGGCTGCTGCAATGCGGCAGCCGGGGCGGACAGCCGTCGGGACGGCCTTACATCAGGATGATGTCGTACTGTTCCTGGTGGAACGTCGATTCCACCTGCAGCGAAATCGGCTTGCCGATGAAGTCGCCCAGCATGGCCATGTGCTGGCTTTCCTCTTCGAGGAACAGGTCGATCACTTCCTGCGACGCCAGGATGCGGAATTCGCGGGGATTGAACTGGCGCGACTCGCGCATGATCTCGCGCAGCACGTCGTAGCAGACCGTGCGCGCGGTCTTGACCTGGCCCTTGCCGGTGCAGACCGGGCATTGCTCGCACAGCACATGCGCCAGTGATTCGCGCGTGCGTTTGCGCGTCATCTCCACCAGGCCCAGCTGCGAGAACCCGTTCACGGTGATGCGCGTGCGGTCGCGCGACAGCGCGCGCTTCAGCTCCGAGAGCACCGCGTCGCGGTGCTCCAGGTTCTCCATGTCGATGAAGTCGATGATGATGATGCCGCCCAGGTTGCGCAGGCGCAGCTGGCGCGCGATGGTGTGTGCGGCTTCTAGATTGGTCTTGAAGATCGTGTCGTCGAAGTTGCGCGCCCCGACATAGCCGCCGGTGTTGACGTCGATCGTCGTCATCGCCTCGGTCTGGTCGATCATCAGGTAGCCGCCGGACTTCAGGTCCACGCGGCGCGACAGGGCCTTCTCGATCTCGGCGTCGATATTGAACAGGTCGAAGATCGGGCGCTCGCCGGTGTAGTGCGACAGGCGCGACAGCACCGCCGGCGTGTATTCCTGCGCGAACTCCACGAGCTTCACGAAGTTCTCGCGCGAGTCCACCTGGATCACGCCCGTGGCGTCGTTGATGAAGTCACGCAGCACGCGCTGGGCCAGGTTCAGGTCCTGGTACAGCAGGCTCGGCGCCGGGAGCGTGGTGGCGTTCAGCCGGATCGACGCCCAGATCTTGCGCAGGTAGGCGATGTCGTTGCTCAGCTCTTCGTTGCTGGCTTCCTCGGCGATGGTCCGCACGATGAACCCGCCGCGCTCGTCGGCCGGCACCAGGCCCTGCACGCGCGAACGCAGCGCCTCGCGGTCGACTTCGCCTTCAATACGCTGCGAGATGCCGATATGCGGATCCTGCGGCAGGTACACCAGCGTGCGGCCCGCGATGCTGACCTGCGTGGACAGCCGCGCGCCCTTGGTGCCGATCGGGTCCTTGATGACCTGCACCATCAGCGCCTGGCCCTCGAACAGGGTCTTCTCGATAGCCAGGTGGCCGTTCTTGTCGCCGTCGCGCGGATGCCAGATGTCGGCCACGTGCAGGAACGCCGCGCGCTCCAGGCCCACATCGATGAATGCCGACTGCATGCCCGGCAGCACGCGCACGACCTTGCCCAGGTAGATGTTGCCGACCAGCCCGCGCGTGAGCGTGCGTTCGACGTGCAGTTCCTGCACGGCCGCCTGCTGCACGATGGCCACGCGGGTTTCTTGCGGCGTGATATTGACGAGGATGTCTTCGGTCATAGCCATGGATGCCGTCGCCGGTCTGCCGGCGCTTGTTGTTGTCGCCCGGGGAGACCGGGCATCTGACCCCTTCATGCCCTGGTCGGATGCGGTGGAGGGGGCGGGGTCAGAAGCGCAGACCCGCCTCGCGCAGCAGCGCCGCCGTCTCGAACAAGGGCAGGCCCATGATACCCGAATAGCTACCGTCGATCCGCTCCACGAACTCCGCCGCGCGCCCCTGGATGCCATAGGCGCCGGCCTTGCCGAGCGGTTCGCCGCTGGCTACGTAGCGGTCGATTTCGGCCGCGCTCATGGCGCGGAATGTGACGTGGGAGATCGACAGCGCATGGCGCTGGCCCAGCGCCGACGCCACGGTCACCGCCGTCAGCACGCGGTGCGTGGTGCCAGAGAGCGTGGCCAGCATGCGCGCTGCATCGGCGGCGTCGGCCGGCTTGCCGAGGATGTCGCCGCCGCGGCAAACGGTGGTATCGGAGGTCAGGACGGGCGCGTCGGGCAGGCCGCGCCGCACGCGGCGCTGCAGTGCGGCGTCGGCCTTGAGCGCGCAGACGCGCTGCACATAGGCGTCGGGCGACTCCCCGGGCTGTACGGCTTCGAGCGCCTCGGCGTCTTCGCCGGCATCGGCCAGCAGCAGTTCGTACTGCACGCCAAGCTGGGTCAGCAGCTCACGGCGGCGCGGGCTTTGGGAGGCAAGGTAGAGGATGGCGTTCACGAGATTCGACGCGTAAAACAGGATTGCGGCGATTGTACTCGTGGGCGGAGACGGAGGAATTGTTGCGCCCCGCTACCGCGCGCGGGAGACAGGAGAACACCGTCGCCGAAATTCAGGTGCCGATATTCAGGCGCGATGGTACGGATGGTTCTGCGTGACCGACCAGGCCCGGTAGAGCTGTTCTGCCAGCAGCACACGCACCATGCCGTGCGGCAGGGTCAGGCTGGACAGGCGCACCAGTGTCTGGGCGCGCGCCTTGAGCGCGGGATCGAGTCCGTCTGCGCCGCCGATCAGGAAGGCGACGTCGCCGCCTTCGCGCTGCCAGCCGGTCAGCTGGTCGGCCAGCTGCACGGTGGTCCAGTCCTTGCCGCGCTCGTCGAGGGCGACGATGCGCAACTGCTTCGACAGCGAACCCAGCACGGCCTCGATGCGCGCCGCTTCGCGCTGCATCACCGTGGCGGCATTGTTGCTGGACGAACGCGCCTCCGGCTTGACTTCGCGAAGCTCGATGCGCAGTTCGGGCGGCATCCGCTTGGTGTACTCGGCAAAGCCGGATTCGATCCACGCGGGCATCTTGTGGCCGACGGCCACGATCACGAGTTGCATGTGCGATGCCCGGTGGTGAACCCTTCAGGACCGATCAACCGCTCGCGCTCAGGCCGAGCGCGTGGCGCGCTTGCGCGGCGCGGCGGTCTTGGCAGCTGCGGTCTTGGTGGCGGCCGTCTTGCGTGCCGGGGCCTTGGTGGCCGTGCCGGCGGCCGTCTTGCGCGCCGGTGTCTTCGCGGCGGTGCCGGTCGACGTCTTGCGCGCCGGAGCCTTGGCGGCCGTGCCGGTGCTGCTGGTCTTGCGGACCGGCTTGCGGATCGTGGCGATGGCGTCCGGATCGGTGTCCTCGTGGCCCATCGGCGGCGACGGCTCCTTCATGCCTTCGGGCAGGCGGGCCAGCGCCGGGCGCAGGTTCGACGCACGGCGCACGCGCGGTGCCGGCTCGGCATCCTCGTCGTCGTCCATCGGCTCGCTGGCCTTGGCCAGGCCCTTGGCAGCGGTCAGCTTCACGCGAACCGGCTTGTCGCCCCAGATTTCCTCGAGGTTGTAGTACAGGCGCAACTGGGGCTGCAGGATGTGCACCACGGCGTCGCCGCAGTCCACCAGCACCCATTCGCCGGTCTCCAGACCTTCCACGGCCACGATATGGCCGCCGGCGTCCTTGACCGTTTCCCGTACCGACGCCGCCAGCGCCTTGGTCTGGCGGTTCGAATTGCCGCTGGCGATCACCACCCGGTCGAACAGTTCGGTCAGGTGAGTGGTGTCGAACACCTTGATGTCCTGCGCCTTCACATCCTCGAGCCCGTCGACGATCGCGCGCTGCAGTTTACGAATATCCATGGTGTCTTTCTTGTTCAGCTTCATTCGGGTAGGGGCGCGTCGGGCGAGGGGTGTCGGTACAACCCGTGACGCGCGATGTAGTGTGCCACGCCGGCTGGCAGTCGGTCATCCGTCTGGTCCGGCAACAGGCCTTCGGCCAGGTGCTCGCGCAGGCCGGTGGACGACAGGTCGACGGCCAGCGTCTGGTCAATCCACATATGTCCGGAGGGCGAGCATTGTATCAGGTGCGTGTCCGCAAGGCGTTCCTGCAGCGCGGCAAGCACCGGCCCGCCAAGTTCGTCCAGGTGAAAGCCCGGCCGCGTGGCGATGCACAGGTGCACCTGTTCGAACAGCGCTTCCCAGCCGTGCCATGTGTGCAGCCGCAGCAACTGGTCGGCGCCCATCAGCCACGACATCGACGTATGCGGGCCGTATGTGTCGCGCAGGTGACGCACGGTGTCGATGGTATAGCTCGGGCCGTCGCGGTCCACTTCCATGCGACTTACACGTACCTTGGCGCGGCCCGGCACCAGCGACGCGGCGGCCAGTTCGGTCATCGCGAAGCGGTCGGCGGCCGGGGTCACATGGTCGCCTTTCTGCCACGAATGGCCGGTCGGGATCCAGACCAGTTCGTCCAGGTCCAGGTGGTCGATACAGAGCTGGGCCAGCGCGACATGGCCGCGATGCGGCGGGTCGAAAGTGCCGCCCAGGATACCCAGGCGGTACGGGCGCTGCGGGTCGTCAATGCGAACGGAGGCTTGCGGGGCTTCGGTCATCGGTTCAGGCCCACGCGCGCGCTGGCAGGAAATCGGTATAGAGCGCCGCTTCCGGGGTGCCCGGTTCGGGCTGCCAGTCGTAGCGCCAGGTCACCTGCGGCGGCATCGACATCAGGATCGACTCCGCGCGGCCACCCGACTGCAGGCCGAACAGCGTGCCGCGATCGAACACCAGGTTGAATTCGACGTAGCGGCCGCGGCGATACGCCTGGAAGTCGCGCTCGCGTTCGCCATAGGGCGTGTCCTTGCGCGCGTTCAGGATCGGCAGGTAGGCGTCCAGGAAGGCATCGCCCACCGAGCGCATCATCGCAAAGCTCTGGTCGAAGCCCGGCGCGGCGAAATCGTCGAAGAAAATGCCGCCAATGCCGCGCGCCTCGCCCCGGTGCTTCAGGAAGAAATATTCGTCGCACCACTGCTTGAAGCGCGGGTACAGGTCGTCACCGAACGGTGCCAGCGATGCCTTGCAGGTGCGGTGGAAGTGCGCGCAGTCGTCGGTGTTGCCGTAGTAGGGCGTCAGGTCCATGCCGCCGCCAAACCACCAGACCGGCTCGGCATCGGGCTTCACGGCGATAAAGCAGCGCACATTCATATGCACGGTGGGCACATGCGGGTTGCGCGGATGGAACACCAGCGACACCCCCATGGCCTCGAAGCTGCGCCCGGCCAGTTCGGGCCGGTTGGCGCTGGCCGACGGCGGCAGCGTGTCGCCGCGCACGTGCGAGAAGCCTACGCCAGCCCGTTCCATCACCGCACCGCCCTCCAGGATGCGCGTGCGGCCGCTGCCGCGCAGGCGTTCGGTGGGCGGTTTCTCCCAGCTGTCAGTCAGGAACGCCTGGCCGTCGATGGCGGCAACGGCGTCGGTGATGCGGTCTTGCAGGCCGAGCAGATAGTCACGGACTGCCTGGGAATCGATCATGATGGGCGGGTGAGGGTGGCCGGTGCAAAGACGGCCGGGCGGTGCCGGCCGTCATCGCGGTGTCACGATTGTACCGGCAGGATTCGCCCCACGGGGTGCGGGGCGAATCGGTGCGGTGCCGGCCGTGTCAGGCCATATTGGGCCGGATCAGCGCTTGATGGCGCGGTAGCCGATGTCGGTGCGGAACTGCATGCCGTCGAAACGGATCTGCTCCACGGCCGCGTAGGCGTTCTTCTGCGCGGCCTTGACCGTGTCCGCCAGGCCGACCACGCACAGCACGCGGCCGCCGGACGTGCGCAGCGTGCCGTCCTGCAGCGTGGTGCCCGCGTGGAACGTCACGGCATCGTCGGTCTCGGCGGGGATGCCGGTGATGACATCGCCCTTTCGCGGGTTTTCCGGGTAGTCGTAGGCGGCCATGACCACGCCCAGCGCGGTGCGGCGGTCCCAGTCCAGTTCGATCTGGTCCAGCTTGCCGTCGACGGCGGCTTCCATCACGTCGACCAGGTCGGTCTTCAGGCGCGCCATGATCGGCTGCGTTTCCGGATCGCCCATGCGGCAGTTGAATTCCAGCGTCTTCGGGTTGCCGTCCTTGTCGATCATCAGGCCCGCGTACAGGAAGCCCGTGAACGGGATGCCGTCTTTTTCCATGCCACGCACGGTCGGCAGGATGATCTCGCGCAGCGCGCGCGCATGCAGGGCCGGCGTCACCACCGGGGCCGGCGAATAGGCGCCCATGCCGCCCGTGTTGGGGCCGGCGTCGGCGTCCAGCAGGCGCTTGTGGTCCTGGCTGGTCGCCAGGGCCAGCACGTTCTTGCCGTCCACCATGACGATGAAGCTGGCTTCCTCGCCTTCCAGGAATTCCTCGATCACCACGCGGGCGCCGGCGTCGCCAAGCTTGTTGTCGGCCAGCATCATGTCCACGGCGCCGTGTGCTTCTTCCAGCGTCATCGCCACCACCACGCCCTTGCCTGCGGCCAGGCCGTCGGCCTTGATCACGATCGGCGCGCCCTGCGCGTCGATATAGGCGTGGGCGCCGGCGGCGTCCGAGAACGTCTTGTAGAAGGCGGTCGGGATGCCGTGGCGATGCATGAACGCCTTGGCGAAGTCCTTCGACGACTCGAGCTGCGCGGCAGCCCTGGTCGGGCCGAAGATGCGCAGGCCACGGGCGCGGAACACGTCGACGATCCCGGCGGCCAGCGGCGCCTCGGGACCCACCACGGTGAAGGCCACGCCTTCACGTTCCACAAAGGCGGCCAGCACTTCGGGATCGGTCAGCGGCACGTTCTGCAGGCGCTTGTCGAGCGCCGTGCCGCCGTTGCCCGGCGCCACGTAGACGACCTGCACCTTGGGCGACTGGGCCAATTTCCAGGCCAGTGCGTGCTCACGCCCACCGGAACCGACAACCAAAACTTTCATGATCCACTGCCAGAAAAGAAACGCATGCGAAAAGCGGCAGCTGGATCGTGATCCGGGCTGCCGCCGTGGGGCGCGGCGCGAGGACTTATTCCTCGATCACCGCGTTGGTGAAGACTTCCTGTACGTCGTCCAGGTTTTCCAGCGCGTCCAGCAGCTTCTGCATCTTGACGGCGTCGTCGCCGGTAAAGCTGATCTCGTTCTGCGGCTTCATCACCACGTCGGCCAGTTCGGCCTTGAAGCCGGCCGCTTCCAGCGCAGCCTTGACCGCGCCGAAATCGTTGGGCGGGCAGGTGACTTCGATCGACCCGTCGTCGTTGGTCGCCACGTCGTCGGCGCCAGCTTCGAGCGCCGCATCCATCAGCTTGTCCTCGGGCGTTTCCGGCGAGAACAGGAACTGGCCGCAGTGCGTGAACATGAACGCCACCGAACCCTCGGTGCCCATGTTGCCGCCGTGCTTCGAGAACGCGTGGCGTACTTCGGCCACGGTACGGGTGCGGTTGTCGGTCAGGCAGTCGACGATGATCGCGGCGCCGGCCAGGCCGTAGCCCTCGTAGCGGATTTCTTCGTAATTGGCGCCTTCCAGGCCACCCACGCCACGCTGGATCGCGCGCTGGATGTTGTCCTTGGGCATGTTGGCGTCCATGGCCTTTTCCATGGCCAGGCGCAGGCGCGGGTTCGAATCGATGTCACCGCCGCCGAGCTTGGCGGCCACGGTGATTTCCTTGATCAGGCGTGTCCAGATCTTGCCGCGCTTGGCGTCAGCGGCAGCTTTCTTGTGTTTGATGTTGGCCCATTTGGAATGACCGGCCATGTTTCTCTCCGAAGCGGAAAACGTGTCGTGTGGTGTTGGAACCCGGCGGCATTGCGCCGGCGGGGCCGGTTCCGGATGGGTCTCTGGGACGAATCCTGCCGATCCGGCGGCCACGCCATGTGATTGATGTGCCAATCTGCTGGCTATAATCAGCGCAGGATTTTATCACGCGCCCCTGCCGACCCGCAGTGCCATGTATGGGTTGTTCGCCCCGCCCGCACCCGATCCGCACCTGATCTGCACCTGTTTCCTGCCCCGACCGCCGACTGACGAGACCCCGCCATGGCCGATCCCATCCTCATCGCCAAGAACGCCGACCACGAACTGGTGCTGCTGCCCGAGATGGGCAACCGGCACGGCCTGATCACCGGCGCCACCGGTACCGGCAAGACCGTCACGCTGCAGACGCTGGCCCAGGGCTTCTCGCGACTGGGCGTGCCGGTGTTCATGGCCGATGTCAAAGGTGACTTGACCGGCATTTCCCAGCCGGGCCAGCCGTCGGACAAGCTCAAGGCCCGCCTGGCGGAACACGGCCTGCCCGAGCCGGTCTGGGGCAGCTGCCCGACCACGCTCTGGGACGTCTTTGGCGAAAAGGGCCATCCGGTGCGCGCCACGGTGTCGCATATGGGCCCGCTGCTGCTGTCGCGCATGCTGGAGCTGAACGATACCCAGCAGGGCGTGCTGAACCTGGTGTTCCGGATTGCCGATGCCGGCGGCCTGCTGCTGCTCGATGCCAAGGACCTGCGCGCGATGCTGCAGTACGTGGGGGACAACGCGAGCCAGTTCACCACCGAGTACGGCAATATCTCGTCAGCGTCGATCGGCGCCATCCAGCGCGGCCTGGTGGCGCTGGAATCGCAGGGCGCCGACAAGTTCTTCGGCGAGCCGATGCTGAACCTGGACGACTTCATCCAGACCGAGAAGGGCCAGGGGGTGGTCAATATCCTGGCGGCCGACAAGCTGATGAACGCGCCGCGACTCTATGCCACCTTCCTGCTCTGGCTGCTATCGGAATTGTTCGAAAAGCTGCCCGAGGCAGGCGATCTCGACAAGCCCAAGCTCGTGTTCTTCTTCGACGAGGCGCACCTGCTGTTCAACGACGCCCCCAAGGCACTGCTGGACAAGATCGAGCAGGTGGTGCGGCTGGTGCGTTCCAAGGGCGTGGGTGTGTACTTCGTGACGCAGAACCCCGTGGATATCCCCGACACCGTGCTGGGCCAGCTTGGCAACCGCGTGCAGCACGCGCTGCGCGCCTTCACGCCGCGCGACCAGAAGGCCGTCAAGGTGGCGGCCACGACCATGCGGGCCAATCCGAAGCTGGACCTGGAGCAGGTGGTCGGCGAACTGGGCGTGGGCGAGGCGCTGGTGTCGTGCCTGGATGCCAAGGGCACGCCGGGCGTGACCGAACGCGCCTGGGTGCTGGCGCCGGGCAGCCGGATCGGCCCGGTCACCGATGACGAACGACGCGCGCTGATCGCCAGTTCGCTGGTGGCGGGCACCTACGAGCAGACCATCGACCGCGAGTCGGCCTACGAAAAGCTGCGTGGCGGGGTGGCGCAGACCACCAACGGCGCGCCGGCCGATACGAGGGTCCCGTCCAAGCCCGGCGCGCAGCCAGGCGCTCCAGCGCAGGAAGAGGGCGGCTGGGTTGGCGAAGTCTGGGGCTCGCTGACGCGCGGCACGGGCAAGACCGGGCGCGGCGACTCGATCCTGGAATCGGTGGCGAAGTCGGCGGCGCGTACGGTGGGGTCACAGGTCGGGCGAGAACTGATTCGCGGCGTGCTGGGCAGCCTGCTGGGCGGCGGCAAGAAAAAGTGATCGCCGGGCCGGAAGCAAAGGTAAAACGCCCGGGCAAGTACCCGGGCGTTTTGCTTGATGCTGCGGTCGGCTCAGTCGGCACCGCGTCGTGCGGCTTCCGCATCCTCGCGCGCCTTGCGGGCGAACAGGCAGGCGTAGAAGGCCGCCATGCCGATGATGAATGCGATGACGGCCAGGCTCGCCAGGCCGGTGGCCGTGGATGTCAGGATCTTCAGTGCTTCCATGGGGTGGCTCCTTGCTTGGAATATGCCGTAGGCGGCATACCAGTCTGGATCAGCCCGCCCCCATGAATATTGAGGCGCATCAAGCGCCCCGGGGTCAACCTGCGCCAGCCGACGTCGGATCGACGCCGGATCGACATCAGTTCTTGGTGCCGAACAGGCGGTCGCCCGCGTCGCCCAGCCCCGGCACGATGTAGGCATGCTCGTCCAGGTGGCTGTCCAGCGACGCCACGAACAGCTTCACGCCCGGATGCGCCTGCTGGAACACTTCGACGCCTTCCGGCGCGGCCACCAGCGCCACGAACGTGATGGCATCCTCCGGCACGCCACGGCGCCTGAGCACGTCCACCGCATGTGCGGCCGAGTAGCCGGTGGCGACCATCGGATCGCACAGGATGAACGAGCGGTCTTCCAGGTCCGGCAGGCGCACCAGGTATTCCACCGGGCGGTGCTGCTCGTCGCGATACACGCCAATGTGGCCGATACGGGCCGACGGAATCAGCTCCACCAGGCCGTCGCTCATGCCCACGCCGGCGCGCAGCACGGGCACGATCGTCAGCTTCTTGCCGGCAATGACGGGAGCGTCCAGTTCCACCAGCGGGGTGTCGATGCGGCGCGTGGTCAGCGGCAGGTTGCGCGTGATCTCGTAGCCCATCAGCAGCGTGATCTCGCGCAGCAGTTCGCGGAACGTGCGCGTCGACGTTTCCTTGTCGCGCATGTGCGACAGCTTGTGCTGGATCAACGGGTGATCGAGGATGAAGAGATTGGGAAAGCGGGGATCCTGTTTCATGGCGGGCTCGGCGAATACGGTAGGGGCCCTCCCTGAGGCGAGAGGGCCCGATGCAGCGCGATTGTAATGGATGCGCGCCGGGCCGAGCGAGCCGGGCGGCCGGTCAGTCCACCGTGATCGCCGCCGATTTTGCGACCTTTCCGAACCGGTCGTACTCGCTTTGCGTCAGCGTCTGCAGTTCGGCGGCGCTCGATCCCTTCGGGTTGAAGCCGGCCTGGGCCAGCTTGTCGCGCACGTCCGGGCGGGCCAGCGCTTCGACGAAGGCCGCGTTGAGTGCCTGGGTCACCGGCGCGGGCAGGTTGGCCGGCCCGTACACGCCGAACCACGGCTCCACGGCGTAGCCGGGCAGGCCGGCCTCGGCCAGCGTCGGCACATTGGGCAGCGACGGCGAGCGCGTCTTGCCCGCCACGGCCAGCGCGCGAAGCTTGCCAGTCTGGATATGCGGCAGCGACGCGGGCAGGTTGTCGAACATCACCTGGATATGGCCGCCCAGCATGTCGTTGATGGCCGGGCTGCTGCCCTTGTAAGGCACATGGACCAGGCCGGTCTGCGTCATCTGCGAGAACATCGCGCCGGCCAGGTGCATCGACGTGCCGGTGCCGGCCGTGGCATAGGTCAGCCCCGGATGCGCCTTGGCATAGGCGATCAGTTCCGGCACGGTCTTCACGGGCAGGTCGTTGCCCACTTCCAGCACGATGGTCGAGGTGCCCAGCAGGCTGATGGCCGTGAAGTCGCGGCGCGGATCGAACGGCACGTGCTTGTAGATGTGGGGATTCAGCGCATTGGTCGAAATGGCGCCAAAGCCGATCGTGTAGCCATCGGCAGGCGCCTTGGCGACGGCCTCCATGCCGATATTGCCCCCGGCGCCGGGCCGGTTTTCGATCACCACCGGCTGGCCCAGCTTCTCGGCCACGCGCTGGCCGACGGTGCGCGCCACCAGGTCGGTGGTGCCGCCGGCCGCGTAGGGCACGACGAAGCGGATGGGTTTGCTCGGGAACGCGTCGGCGGCCAGGGCGCCACCAGCGCCGGCCAGCAGCAGGGCGGAAGCGGACAGCGTGGTACGGACGGTGGCGGACAGGAATGCGCGGCGCGGGGTGATAGTGCTGCGGCGGGTCGTGCGATGGCGGGCAATGCGTGGGAACGACATGGCTCGGGAGTCTCCGGAATGTTGTTATCAGGCCGGCTGCGCACCATGACGGTGCGTAGTCAGGCGCGAGCCATTGTATGGGAAAGCAGGCATTGCCGCCGGATGCCCCGGCGCGCCGGATCGGCGTCCTGAGCACTGGCGCCTTTTGACATACAATCGGCGGGTTCCGCCGTGCCGTCTGCGTTGTCGCGCATGCGGCCCGGCGTCCAGATTCCCGCGTCCCCGTGCCTGCTTCCCAGAAGTCTCTCTCCCCGTCCGCCGAAGTGCCTGTGGCACAGCGCGTCGGACTCGCCACCGCGGCCGTCGGCGCCGTGCTGTTTTCCGCCAAGGCCATCGTTGCCAAGCTGATGTACCGCTACAGCGTGGATGCCGTGATGGTCATCACGCTGCGCATGCTGTTTGCCGTGCCGCTGTTCATGGCGATCGGCTGGTGGCAGGCGCGCAAGCTGCCGTCGCTGTCCTGGGCCGATCGCGCCCGGGTGGTGTTCCTCGGTTTCATCGGCTACTACCTGTCGAGCTTCCTCGATTTCCTGGGCCTGCAGTACATCACGGCCGGGCTGGAACGGCTGATCCTGTTCCTGACGCCTTCATTCGTCCTGCTGGTCACGGCGCTGGTGTTCCGCCGGCATATTCATGCGCGCCAGTGGATCTCGCTGCTGCTGGCCTATGCCGGGATCGTGCTGGTGTTCGCGCACGATCTGGACGTCAGTGGCGACCAGGTATGGCTGGGCGGCGCGCTGGTACTGGCAAGCGCGATGTCGTATGGTGTTTATCTGATTCTGAGCGGCGAACTGGTCAAGCGGGTGGGGTCGTTGCGGCTGGTGGCCTATGCGATGTGCGTCTCCACGCTGTGCTGCGTGATCCAGTACATTGCACTGGGCCGGCCGCTGGCCGAACTGGCGCAGCCGGCGCCGGTGCTGTGGCTGTCGGTTATCAACGCGGTATTTTGCACCGTGCTGCCGGTGTCGCTGACGATGATCGCCGTGGCGCGCATCGGCGCGCCGATGGCGTCGCAGGCCGGCATGGTCGGCCCGGTCTCGACGCTGGCGCTGGCGTTCTGGCTGCTGGGCGAGCCGGTCACGGGCGTGCAGCTGGCGGGCAGCGGCCTGGTGCTGGGTGGCATGTATCTGCTGTCGAGCCGGAAGGCCTGAAACACCTGATTCGAAGAGAACCAACCAAGGAAGGAGAGAGAAGCCATGGATTTTGGACTGCGCGGTAAGCATGCGCTGGTGTGCGGTGCCAGCAAGGGGCTTGGGCTGGCGTGTGCCGATGCGCTCGCGGCGGAAGGCGTCGACGTAGTGATCGTGGCGCGTGGCGCCGAGGCGCTGGAAAAGGCCGCCGCCGACCTGCGCGCCCGCTATGGCCGCCGCGTGATCGCGGTGGCTACCGACATCACCACGCCTGAAGGCCGCAAGCTGGCCCTGGACGCCGTGGCAAAGCTGGGCGACCTGGACATCCTGGTGAACAACGCCGGTGGTCCGCCGCCGGGCAACTTCCGCGACTGGGGCCGCGACGAGTGGATCGCCGCGCTGGACGCCAACATGCTGACGCCGATCGAACTGATCAAGTCGACCATCGATGGCATGATCGCGCGCCGCTGGGGCCGCATCGTCAACATCACCAGCGGCGCCGTGAAGGCGCCCATCGACGTGCTGGGCCTGTCGAATGGTGCCCGCTCGGGCCTGACCGGTTTCGTGGCTGGCCTGGCGCGCGAAGTGGCGCAGCACGGCGTGACCGTGAACAACCTGCTGCCGGGGCCGTTCGACACCGACCGTCTCAAGAAGACGATGGAAGGCGGCGCCCAGAAGGCCGGTATCAGCATCGAGGAAATGGCGAAGCGCCGCGCGGCCGCCAACCCTAGCCGCCGCTTTGGCGAGCCGGCCGAGTTCGGCGCCACCTGCGCGTTCCTGTGCAGCAAGCAGGCGGCCTTCATGACCGGCCAGAACGTGTTGCTGGACGGCGGCGCCTACCCGGGGACGTTCTGATGGGCACGTCGGAAACCGTGCAGGAGCCCCGGCCGCGCATCGCGCTGATTGCGCACGATCACAAGAAGGACGACATCGTGGCCTTTGCCGGCCGCCATCGCGACTTCCTGGCCCGGTGCGACCTGCTTGCCACAGGTACCACGGGCGGCCGCATCGCGGCCGAGACCGGGCTGGAGGTGACCCGCATGCTGTCCGGCCCGTGGGGCGGCGACCTGCAGATCGGCGCGCAACTGGCCGAGGGCAGGGTGACCGCGGTCATCTTCCTGCGTGACCCCATGACCCCGCAGCCGCACGAACCGGACATCAACGCGCTGGTACGCGCGTGCGACGTCCACAACGTGCCGTGCGCCACCAACCTGGCGACGGCCGAGTTGATGGTGGTGGAACTGGCGCGTCACTGCTTTGTGCCGAAGTCCTGAGCCTCGGTCACGCGCAAATGAAAAAACCGCTGCTTCGGCAGCGGTTTTTCTTTGGGCGGCGCCTGAACGGACCTGGGGTCAGCGCGAACCTGCGTCATCGCGGCCTGACCGTGGTGGCGGTGGCGCGCATTTCCGCCTGGCGCAGGATGTGCGGCGGCAGGCGCTTCAGGATCACGTGAACGGCCAGCGGAATGATCACCATGTCGTCCACGATACCGAGCCCGGCGATGAAATCGGGGATCAGGTCGATCGGCGAGATCGCGTAGCACAGCAGGCCGAACGCGGCCGGCTTGAGCCAGGGCGGCGCGTCGGGGTGGCGCAGGGCAAACCAGAACAGCCGGCCGTCGCGCCGTACCAGCGTCCACAGGGCTGACAGTCGCTTCCACATGATGGGCCTCCTTGGTCACACGTTCAGCGGGGCATGAACGAGTAGCTTGGGCCGATGAAAGCAGATTCAAGTTCCTGTTGTTTTCTCTCCCCTTCCGCCGGGCGATGTACCGGCAGGAGGGGAGAGCGGGCTACAGCCCGGCAGGCGTCAATCAGCCCGGCACGTTGCCTTCCACGCCCTCGACGTAGAACTTGACGTTGTGCAGGAAGGCGTCGTCGGCCACGGCGCCGCCGGCCACCTGTTCCTTGCCGGCGTTGTCCTTGATCGGACCCTTCCAGATCGGCGCGCTGCCGTCGACGATGCCCTTCTTGCGCTCTTCCACCAGCGCCTTGACGTCTTCCGGCACCACGGCGTTGAAGCCCTTCAGGTCGATCATGCCTTCCTTCAGGCCCCACCAGATGGTGCTGTTCTTCCACTGGTTATTGAGCACGTCTTCCACCACCTTGTTGTAGTAGACGCCCCACGAGATCACCGATGCCGCCAGGTGGGCCTTCTCGCCGAACTTGCTCATGTCGCTGTCCCAGCCGAATGCGTACACGCCTTTCTCCTGCGCGGTCTGCACCACGGCGGCGGAATCGGTGTTCTGCATCAGCATGTCAACGCCCTGGCCGATCAGCGTCGTGGCGGCTTCACGTTCCTTGCCCGGATCGAACCACTTGTTGACCCACACCACCTTGACCGTGGCCTTCGGGTTCACCGAGCGGGCGCCCAGCGTGAACGAGTCGATGTTGCGGATCACTTCGGGAATCGGTACCGATGCCACCACGCCCATCTTGCCGGTCTTGCTCATCTTGCCGGCCACCACGCCCGCCAGGTACGCGCCTTCATAGGTGCGCACGTCGTACTGGGCCAGGTTGTCGGCGGTCTTGAAGCCCGTGGCGTGTTCGAACTTCACGTCCGGGAATTCCTTGGCGACCTTCAGCATCGATTCCATGTAGCCGAAAGTGGTGCCGAAGATCAGCTTGTTGCCCTGGCTTGCCAGGTCGCGGAACACGCGCTCGGCGTCGGCAGCGGACTCGGGCACGTTCTCCACGTACGTGGTCTTGACCTTGTCGCCGAACTTGGATTCCACGGCCTTGCGGCCCGCGTCGTGCGCGTACGTCCAGCCGGCGTCGCCCACCGGCCCGATGTAGACGAAGGCCACCTTCAGCGGTTCGCTGGTGGCAGCGGCGGGGGCGGATGCCGGCGCGGCGGTCTCGGCCGGCTTCTCGGCTTCCTTCTTGCCGCAGCCGGCCAGGGCCAGCACGGCGGTGGCGGCCAGGGCCGCCAGCGTGGTCCTGCGTGTCACGATCATTCGATCTCTCCTAGTAAGACGTCTTCTGTGATGTGGTTGTACTTCGGATACTGCTGTTTTTTTAAGACTTCGGTGATGCGGTACAGAGGTGTTCAGCGGTGTTCAGGTGCTGCCGGGACGGAACGGCTTGCCCAGCGACGCGGGCATGTTCAGGCGGATCCAGGCCGGGTTGCGCGAAATCAGGGCCAGCACGACGATAGTCGCGGCGTACGGCAGCATCGACAGGAACTGCGACGGCACCGACACGCCAATGCCCTGCAGATAGAACTGCAGGATCGTCACGCCGCCGAACAGCCACGCGCCCACCAGCACGCGTCCCGGCCGCCAGGTGGCGAAGGTGGTCAGCGCCAGCGCGATCCAGCCGCGGCCAGCCACCAGGTTCTCCACCCACATCGGCGTGTACACCAGCGACAGGTAGGCCCCCGCCAGTCCGCAGCAGGCGCCGCCGAACAGCAGCGCGCCAAAGCGGATCCAGCGCACCGGATAGCCCAGCGCGTGCGCCGATTCTGGCGATTCTCCGATGGCGCGCAGCGTCAGGCCGGCGCGCGTGCGGAACAGGAACCACATGATGGCAAAGCACAGCAGCAGGCTGAAATAGACCATCCAGTGATGCTGGAAGAACGCCGGGCCGATAAACGGGATATCGGCCAGCCCCGGAATGGCGCTGGCCCTGGCCGGCATCGCATAGCCGACAAAGCGCTGCGCCATGAACGCGGACAGGCCCGTGCCGAAGATCGACAGCGCCAGTCCCGTGGCCACCTGGTTGGTGGCCAGCACCAGTGCCAGCCACGAGAACAGCGTCGCCATCAGCATGCCGGCACCGGCCCCGGCGACAAAGCCGAGCAGCGGCGATTGCGTCTGGTAGCCGACCATGAAGCCGAACGCGGCAGCCACCAGCATCATGCCTTCGGCGCCCAGGTTCAGCACGCCGGCGCGCTCGTTGACGAGCAGGCCCAGTGCAGCCAGCAGCAGCGGGGTGCCGGCGTTGATCGCGGTGGCGATGAGGGGAGCAAGTTGTTCCATATTGTTCTCAGCTCCGGATCAGGCGGCACGTGCGCGCCAGCGCAGGTGGTTGTCGATCAGTGTGTCGCAGGCCAGCAGGAAGAACAGCAGCATGCCCTGGAACACCCAGCCCAGTGCCGACGGCAGGCCCAGGCGCGATTGCGCCATTTCGCCGCCGATATAGAACAGCGACATCACGATGCCGCCGAACACGGCGCCCACCGGATGCAGCCGGCCCACGAAGGCCACGATGATCGCGGTAAAGCCATAGCCGGGCGAGATCGACGGCAGCAGCTGGCCGATCGGGCCGGTCACCTCGAACGCGCCGGCCAGGCCGGCAAAGGCGCCCGAGATCATCAGCGCCGTCCAGAGCGCGCTGCGCGACGAGAAGCCGGCATAGCGCGCGGCCAGCGGCGCGGTGCCACCCACCTGCAGGCGGTAGCCGGCAAAGCTGCGGAACACGAAGACGGTCATGATGACCACCAGTACCAGCATCACGGCAAAGCCCATGTGCAGGCGCGACCCTGGCAGCAGGTTGGGCAGCAGGAACATCGACGAGAACACCTTCGACTGCGGGAAGTTCATGCCGTTGGGGTCCTTCAGCGGGCCGTTGACCACCCATAGCAGCAACTGCTGGGCGATATAGGTCAGCATCAGCGACACCAGGATCTCGTTGGCGTTGAAGCGATCCTTCAGCAGTGCCGTGAGCGATGCCCAGAGCATGCCGCCGACGCAGCCGGCCAGCGAGGCCAGCACCAGCACCGCCGGGCCGCTCCAGGTGGAGCCCGGGGTGTCGAACCACAGCACCGTGGCGCCGGCCAGGATGCCGCCGGCAATCAGCTGCCCATCGGCGCCGATATTCCAGACGTTGGCGCGATAGCAGACCGACAGCCCAAGTGCGCACAGCACCAGCGGCACGGTCTTGAGCAGCACCTCGCCAATCGCGCGCTTGTCCTTGAGCGGATCGACCAGAAACACCTTGAGACCCGCCACGGGGTCCTTGCCCAGCGCCAGGAACAGCAGCGCGCCAAACAGCAGCGTCAGCACCAGGGCGAATACGGGCGAGGCATAGGCCATTGGGCGCGACGGCACGCCGCGCGGGGCCAGCACAATGGGAGATAGCACTTTAGCCATGGCTCGGCACCTCCTCGGCGGCGTTGCCTTGCCGGCTGGCCGGCCCGCCTTCCCAGAGGCCGCTCATCCACAGGCCCACCTGCTCGCGCGTGGCGGTTTCCACGGGAATCGACGGCGACAGATGGCCCTTGGCGATCACGTGCAGGCGGTCGCAGATCGCGAACAGTTCATCGAGTTCTTCGGATACCACCAGCACCGCGCAGCCGGCGGCCTTGAGAGACAGGATCTCGTTGTGGATCTGTGCGGCGGCGCCGACATCGACGCCCCAGGTGGGTTGCGCCACGATCAGCACCTTCGGACCGGCCTCGATCTCGCGGCCGACGATGAATTTCTGCAGATTGCCGCCGGACAGGCTGCGCGCCAGCGCGGCGGGACCGCTCGCCTTGACGCGGAAGCGGTTGATGATGCCGGCCGCCAGGCCTTCGGCCGCCTTGGGCGACACCAGGCCGCCCTGCACATAGGGCGGCGTCTGGTGCGACAGCCAGATGTTCGACGCCAGGCTCATGCCCGGCACCGCGCCACGGCCGAGCCGTTCCTCGGGCACGAAGGCCAGGCCCGCGCGGCGGCGGCCGCGTGCGTCGAGCCGGCCCACGGGCTTGCCGGCCAGGTCGATGGCGGCACCGGCCGTGCGCGCATCCTCGCCAGACAGCGCCGCCAGCAGTTCCTGCTGGCCGTTGCCCGACACGCCAGCAATGCCGACGATCTCGCCGGCATGCACGTCCAGCGCAATCTGTTGCAGTTCTGTCGCAAACTGATGCGCGCGCGGCATCGACAGGTTGCGCACCGACAGCTTTACCGCGCCGCGTTCGGTGGCCACGCGGGCCTCGCGCGGCGGTTCGCCGCCGATCATCAGCCGCGACAGCTCGGCCGCGCTTTGCTGGCGCGGGTCACAATTGCCGGTCACCCGGCCCATGCGCATCACGGTGGCGTGGTGGCACAGCGCACGGATTTCATCGAGCTTGTGGCTGATATAGAGGATGCTGGTGCCCTCGGCGGCCAGCTGGCGCAGCGTGACGAACAGCGTTTCCACGGCCTGCGGCGTCAGCACCGACGTAGGCTCGTCGAGGATCAGCAACTGGGGATTGGCAAGCAGCGCACGCACGATTTCCACGCGCTGGCGCTCGCCCACGGACAGCGTGTGCACGTGCCGCTGCGGCTCCAGCGGCAGGCCGTAGCGCTCGGCCGTGGCGCGGATGCGTTCGGACAACTGCTTCATGTTGCCGGCATCGGCGGGCGACAGGCCCAGCGCGATGTTCTCGGCCACGGTCAGCGTGTCGAACAGCGAGAAATGCTGGAAGACCATGGCGATGCCCAGGTTGCGGGCATCGTGCGGGCTGGCGATGGAAACCGGTGCCCCGTTGAAGTGCATCTCGCCGGCGTCGGGACGTACCGCGCCGAAGATGATCTTCATCAGGGTGGACTTGCCGGCGCCGTTTTCGCCAAGGACGGCGTGGATCTCGCCGGGGGCGACGGTCAGGCTGACGTCGTCGTTGGCGGTCACGCCGGGATAGCGCTTGGTGATATGCGCAAGCGCCAGCCTGGGGGGTAGTTGTGATGTCACTAAGGCGGCTCGAATTGTTGTGGCAGCAACGTTCTGTTCAGGCACGTGACAACGGCTGTGCGTGGCGCAGCATCGCCGCGCGGCAGGTCGTCATCATCATGGATGCGTGATGCCCGTAATTTTGGGTGGATTATATAAGTGCGTGGGGGTCGGGCGGACCACTTTGGGCCTCCAGCCGTGCCCCACAACGGATACGGGGAGGTTGCAAGTCGCGTGCCGGCCACACCCGCAAAGAAAAACCGCCGCGCTGCCGGTCAGGGCAGGGCGGCGGTCAGGGTTGACCCGGATCAGTGCGTGTGTCAGGCGGCGCTGGCAGGGATCGTCGCAAACCGGCCATCGCGGAAATCGGCCAGGGTCTGGTAGATCTGGTCCTGCGTGTTCATCACGAACGGGCCGTACTGCGCGATGGGCTCGTTCAGCGGCTGGCCCGCGATCAGCAGGAAACGGGTGTCCTCGCCGGCGGTGACAACCACCCCGTCGGACCCGCCGGCATTGTCCAGCACGCCCATGCGCTGAGCTTCCACCACGGCGTCGCCAATCGTCACGGCGCCGCGATACACATACACAAAGGCGTTATGCCCGGCCGGCAGGGCCTGCGCGAACGACTGGCCGGCCGGCAGATGCACGTCCAGGTACAGCGGCTGGGTGACCGGGCGCGTCACGGCGCCGGCCACGCCATGCGAGGCGCCGGCCAGCACGCGCACGGTGCCGCCCGACGGCAGTTCCACGGTGGGAATCGCCGCTGCCGGCATGTCGCGATACCAGGGCGTGGTCATCTTGTCCGCCGCCGGCAGGTTCAGCCAGAGCTGGAAGCCTTCCATGCGGCCGTCTTCCTGCTCGGGCAATTCCGAATGCACCACGCCGGAGCCCGCCACCATCCACTGCGCGCCGCCGTTTTCCAGCAGGCCTTCATGGCCGGCGCTGTCGCGGTGGCGCATGCGGCCGGCCAGCATGTAGGTGATGGTCTCGAAGCCGCGGTGCGGATGATCGGGGAAGCCGCCGATGTAGTCGTCCTTGTTGTCGGTGCCAAAGGCGTCGAGCATCAGGAACGGGTCCAGCCGGCGTTGCAGGTTCTGCGTCAGCACGCGGGTCAGCTTGACGCCGGCCCCGTCGGACGTGGCGATGCCGCGAACCACGCGATCCACGGTGCGCGAGCGCTGCACGGTTTCCGTGGCGGTGGCCGGAACGGTGGCGATACGGGTGGTCATGTCGAATCTCTTGTTGGGACGGCCGGGAGCGATGTCGTCGGGCCGTCGTGTCTACCCCCTCAATTTAAGGGTTTGGCGATAAAGCGGTAGAGGGCCGGCGGGCAACAGATTGTTTCGTGGGTGGAACGAGTCGGCCGGAATCGGCGTCACGGATGCAACGAATCCTGGCTCGGAATTTTCCCGCGAAACCCTGTTATTTCGGAGACGGAAACGGTGAAGATGACAGGATCGCAGAAGTTGTGTAGAATAGCGGTCTCTTTGTCATCCGTTGCCAATAATTGCTGTGGATCGGCCTGTGCCCCGAATCCCCGCAATCCGTTGTCTGGCAACGGCCGATTGACCGGCGGCGCCATACCGAAAGCGCGTTTTGACACGACATCAGTCGCCGCCACTGGCCAACCCCTCAGGGTTGCGCCGCTCCTGCGGGTTTGGGCTTCATGCCTGGACCCCATCAATCGGGTGTTTCGCTGGCCTCCAGGCCGGTGCCACACCCAAAAGTCCGTCCGCTGGCAATCGTGCCGGTCATGGCGGCAAGGCAATCTGAACCAGGGCCCCGGCGGGCACCCCCATCGACATTTCCGCCGGCCCATTTGTTTTCCGCATCCGGGATGTGGTGATTCATGCATTTCGCATGGTTTTCCGCGCCGGGGTTGGAGAGGGGAAATATGTCAAAACGAACCATCCGGGCGTTGGCCTGGGGGGGCGTCGTTACCGTTGCGCTGGCCGGACTGGTCGCGTGGATCGGCATTGACGTCATCCACCAGTACCAGGACCGCCTGTTCTACGACGTGGCCGACCATCTGCGCCTGGTGGCGATCTCGATGGCACTGGCGCTGCTGACCGGCGTGCCGGCCGGCATTGCGCTGAGCCGCCCCTGCATGCGCCGCTGGGCCGACCGCCTCATGCAGGTGTTCAACATCGGCAATACCGTGCCGTCGCTGGCCGTGCTGGCGCTGGCGCTGGCCGTGCTGGGGATCGGCGAGCGTCCGGCGATCCTGGCGCTGTGGCTGGCCTCGCTGCTGCCCATCGTGCGCAACACCTACGAAGGGCTGCGCACCGTGTCGCCGGCGCTCAAGGAAGCCGCGCGCGGCATCGGCATGACGCCGTGCCAGCGCCTGGTGCGCGTGGAACTGCCCAACGCGCTGCCCGTGATTCTGGCCGGCGTGCGCATCAGCCTGGTGATCAACGTGGGCACCGTGCCGCTGTCGTTCCTGATCGGCGCGAACAGCCTGGGCGAACTGATCTTCCCGGGCATCTACCTGAACAACCAGCCGTTGCTGTTGCTGGGTGCCGCCGCCACCGCGCTGCTGGCCCTGGCGCTGGACGCGCTGTTCGCCGCCGCCGGCCACGTCTACCTGCGTCGTCGCGGACTGGCGCAGTGAGGAATCGTATGAAATTCAAATCCGTGAATCGTCTGGCGGAAGGCCGCGTGTTCTGGCTGGCCACCGTCATCGGCATCGGGCTGGCTGCGCTGCTGTTGTGCACGGCACCGGCGCGCGCGCAGGAAGGCGCGGGCCCGGTGCGGGTGGGTGGCAAGAACTTCACCGAACAGCTGATCCTGTCGTCGATGACGACGCAGTACCTGAAGGCCAAGGGCATCGACACGACGCTGACGTCGGGCCTGGGCAGCACGCTGATGCGCGGGGCGATGGAATCGGGCCAGCTCGACGTGGTGTGGGACTACACCGGCACCGCGCTGATCGTGTTCAACAAGGTCGAGGAAAAGCTCGACGGGCCCGAGAGCTACAGGCGCGTGAAGGAACTGGACGCGGCCAAGGGGCTGGTCTGGCTCGACGCCTCGCAGGTCAACAACACCTACGCGTTCGCCATGCCGAAGGAGCGCGCCGGCAATATCCGCACGCTGTCGGCCTATGCCGAGAAGATGCGCGCCGAGGGCGAGGACAAGAAGCATCCGCTGGCCGTGGATATGGAATTCGCCGCGCGCCCCGACGGCCTGGGGCCGCTCAAGGGCGTGTACAAGCTGCCGTTCACGCGCAAGGATGTGATCCAGCTCGATCCGGGCCTGGTCTACACCGCGCTCAAGAACAACCAGGTGGACCTGGGCCTGGTCTACACCACCGATGGCCGGGTGAAGGGCTTCGACCTCGTGCTGCTGGAGGACGACCTGCACTACTTCCCGCCGTACAACGCGGCGCCCGTGGTCCGCAAGGCGGTGCTCGACGCGCATCCGGAACTGGCCGGCCTGCTCAATGCGCTGGCGGGCAAGCTCGACAATGCGGCGATGACCGACATGAACTACAAGGTCGACATCGACCAGCAACCCGTGGACAAGGTCGCAGGCGATTTCCTGCGCAGCCACGGCCTGATCTGAGGAGTGCCGCATGGATCTGCTGACTTACCTTCACCATAGCTGGCCGACGCTGCTGCGGCTGACCGCCGAGCATCTCGCGCTGGTGGGCTCGGCGGTGGGCATGGCCATCGTCATCGGGGTGCCGATGGGCATCCTGATCACGCGCCACCGTTTCCTGGCTACGCCGTTGCTGGCGCTTGCCACGGTGGTGCTGACCCTGCCGTCGATCGCGCTGTTCGGGCTGATGATCCCGATCTTCGCGCGTTTCGGCCACGCGCTGGGCTACGTGCCGGCCGTGACGGCCGTGTTCCTGTACTCGCTGCTGCCGATCATGCGCAACACGTACACCGCGCTGACCAATGTCGATGACGGCATCCAGGAAGCGGGCCGAGGCATTGGCATGACCACCTGGCAGCGCATGCGCCTGGTGGACCTGCCGCTGGCCGTGCCCGTGATCCTGGGCGGCGTGCGCACGGCAGTGGTCATGAACATCGGCGTGGCCACCATTGCCGCCATTATCGGCGCCGGTGGCCTGGGCGTGCTGATCCTGCAGGCGATCAGCCAGAGCAACATGAGCAAGCTTGCCGTGGGTGCCGTTCTCGTGAGCCTGCTCGCCATCGTGGCCGACGTAGCGCTGCAGAGCCTGCAGCGCGCCCTGACACCGAAAGGAATCCGACAATGATTGAACTCGACAAACTCACCAAGGCCTTCCCGCAGAAAGACGGCACCGAAGTGCGTGCCGTGAACGAGGTCAGCATGACCGTGCCGCGCGGCGAGATCTGCGTGTTCCTGGGGCCGTCCGGGTGCGGCAAGACCACCACGCTCAAGATGATCAACCGGCTGATCCAGCCGACGTCGGGCACCGTGCGCATCGACGGCGAGGACACCACCGGCATCGACGGCGTGACGCTGCGCCGCAAGATCGGCTACGTGATCCAGCAGATCGGCCTGTTCCCGAACATGACCATCGAAGAGAACATCATGGTCGTGCCGCGCCTGCTGGGCTGGAACAAGAAGCAGTGCCGCGAGCGTGCGCGCGAACTGATCCGCATGGTGCAGCTGGACCCGGACAAGATGCTCAAGCGCTATCCGCGCGAGCTGTCGGGCGGGCAGCAGCAGCGTATCGGCGTGATCCGTGCCCTGGCCGCGGACGCGCCCGTGCTGCTGATGGACGAGCCGTTTGGCGCCGTGGACCCGATCAACCGCGAAAGCATCCAGAACGAGTTCTTCCAGATGCAGCGCCAGCTGGGCAAGACCGTGATCATGGTGTCGCACGATATCGACGAGGCCATCAAGCTGGGCGACAAGGTGGCCGTGTTCCGTGCCGGCCGGCTGGTGCAGTTCGATCATCCGGATGCGCTGCTGGCCCATCCGGCCGATGATTTCGTGCAGGCCTTCGTGGGCCACGACAACACGCTCAAGCGCCTGCTGCTGGTGCGCGCTGGCGACGCGGCCACGATGCCGCCGAGCAGCCGCCCCGACATGACGCTGGCCGAAGCCTTCGGCGTGATGGACGATGCCGACGTGAGCCACCTGCCGGTGGTGGACGACTCGCAGCGCGCGCTGGGCTACGTGACGCGCCGCGACGTGCGCAATGCGCTGTCCAGGGGCGGCAACTGCGCCGACGTGATGCGCCAGTTCACGACCACGGCCGCATTCGACGAGCACCTGCGGATCGTGCTGTCGCGCATGTACCAGCACAACACGAGCTGGCTGCCGGTGATCGACGCAGAAGGCGTCTACCTGGGCGAAGTCACGCAGGAATCGATTGCCGACTACCTGAGCTCGGGCCGCTCGCGCGGCACGGCGCCGGTGATCCAGCCGCCGGTCAGCTCGCCGGTGGCAACCATCGGGCCGGCGCCCGTCGCGGCACCGCAGAAGGATCGCGTGGCGGCCTGAGCGGCCAGCACCTGATCCGCGCAAGCATAAAAAAACGGCCACGTAGTGGCCGTTTCTCATTGGGGCGGCAGTCGCGGATCAGGCGTGGCCGAGTTCGCCGTCCTTCAGGCGCCACAGCTTCAGCGGGTTGGCGTCCTTCAGCGCTTCTGGCAGCAGTGCGGCCGGGAAGTTCTGATAGCAGACCGGACGCAGGAAGCGGTCCAGCGCCGTGGTGCCCACCGACGTCGTGCGCGTGTCCGAGGTGGCCGGGAACGGGCCGCCGTGAACCATCGCGAAGCAGACTTCCACGCCGGTCGGGAAGCCGTTGAACAGGATGCGGCCCACCTTGCGTTCCAGGGCGGGCAGCAGCTTCGCGGCCACGGCCTGGTCGCCTGCATCGGCCTGCACCGTCGCGGTCAGCTGGCCTTCGAGGACGCGGGTGACGGCCACCAGGGCGTCGGCATCCTTGCAGACCACCAAGACGGTGGACGGGCCGAACACTTCGGCATGCATGCGGTGGTCGGCCACGAACTTGTCGGCCGACGTTTCGAAGAACACCGGGCGGGCCTGGTTCGGGCCCGTGGCGTCGATGCCGCAGGCGGCGCGGGTCAGGCCCGAGATTTCCGACAGTTGCGCCACGCCGCGCTCGAAGGCGGTGTGGATGCCCGGCGTGAGCATGGTAGCGGCCGGCTTGCCAGTCAGGGCGGCGTGCGCGGTGGCGCGGAATTTTTCCAGGGCCGGGCCTTCGATGGCCAGCAGCAGGCCGGGGTTCGTGCAAAACTGGCCCACGCCCATCACCAGCGAATCAACCAGGTCACGGGCGATCTGCTCGCCGCGTGCAGCCAGTGCCTCCGGCAGCAGGTACACCGGGTTGATGCTGCTCATTTCCGCATAGACGGGGATCGGCACCGGGCGGCTGTTGGCCACGTTCATCAGCGCCAGGCCACCGGCGCGCGAGCCCGTGAAGCCCACGGCCTGGATCACCGGATGCGCCACCAGCGACGTGCCGATGGCGTTGCCCACGCCTTGCACCAGCGAGAACACACCTTCGGGCAGGCCGGCATCGGCCACGGCCCTCTGAATCACACGACCCACCAGTTCCGACGTACCCGGATGCGCCGGGTGTGCCTTGGCAACGACCGGGCAGCCAGCGGCCAGTGCCGAGGCGGTATCGCCACCGGCCACCGAGAAGGCCAGCGGGAAGTTGCTGGCGCCGAACACGGCCACCGGACCCACGGCGATACGCTGCATGCGCAGGTCGGGGCGCGGCGGGGTGCGCTCGGGCAGGGCGCTGTCGAGCGTGGCGTCTTGCCAGCGGCCGTCACGCAGCACGCGTGCGAACAGGCGCAGCTGACCAGCCGTGCGGCCGCGCTCGCCTTGCAGGCGGGCGATCGGCAGGGCGGTTTCCAGATGGGCGCGCTGGATCAGTTCGTCACCCAGGGCCTCCAGGCCGGCGGCGATCGATTCCAGGAACGCGGCGCGTTGCTCGGGGGAGGTGGCGCGATAGGTGTCGAACGCGGCTTCGGCCAGTGCGCAGGCACGATCCACATCGGCTGCGGTGCTGCCCTGGTATGCGGGCTCCAGGCTTTCGCCCGTGGCCGGATTGATGCCGTAAAAGGTGGTTTCGGTGCCGCGAACGGCGGTGGCGCCGATCAGCATTTCGCCAGTCATCGTCATGATCTTGGGTCCTGCGGGAAATTTGGAAAGGACGGCCAGAACACCGTCACGCAAGGCAAAGGCAGCCAAGGGTGGCTGTCATGAAATTGCTGCAGCAGTGCGTCTCGCCCCGGAATGGTCGTCAAGCAACTCGTCGTAAGACATCATATGACATCGCGGGGCGCCTCGCAACCGCATCGCCCGGCCGGAAATGGTCAGGCGATGCATCGGTCTCAGGCCGGGGATCCGGCCGCCGCCGACGCCTTGCGCAGGCGTTCGCGGCTGTTGGTCAGGTGCATGCGCATGGCCGCCTTGGCGGCTTCGGGATCACGCCGCTCGATCGCATCGAAGATGCTCTCGTGCTCGAAGTTCACGCGCTCCAGGTATTGCTCGCGCTCGGGCTGGCTCACCTGCAGCCGGCTGCGCGGGATCACCATGGTGCCCAGGTGCCCCATGATGTCGGTGAAGTAGCGGTTGCCGGTGGCACGGGCGATCGACAGGTGGAATTCGAAATCAGAACCTACCGCGTCGCTGCCTTCGCCGGCGTTGCGCTTCATGTCGTCCAGCGCGCGGCGAATGGCACGCAGCTGTTCGTCGCTGCGGCGCGTGGCGGCCAGGCTGGCGGCCTCGGCTTCCAGGCTCACGCGGAATTCGAGCATCGCCAGCACATCCATGGCCGTGACCATTGCCGACGGATCGATGCGGAACGGCGAATGGGTCTCAATGGGGCGATTCAGCACGAAGGTACCGATGCCGTGGCGCGTTTCCACCAGGCCGCTGGCCTGCAGGCGCGACAGCGCTTCGCGCACCACGGTGCGGCTCACGCCGAGCGTGGCCATGATTTCGGATTCGGTCGGCAGCTTGTCGCCCGGCTTGAGCTGGCCTTGCTGGATGCTCTCGGTCAGGTTGCCGACCACTTCTTCAGCAAGCGTGCGGCCGCGGCGGCGCAGGGGAGCGGGCGAAGTCATCGAAGCGTTGGACATGGCGGGCAGGTGTTGGAACCATTGTGGGGATGACCCTGACGGCGGCATTGTTGACCGCGCAGGTACGCGCTCATTATACTGCGTCATAAGTCATACGACGACCGATAACGCACAGGAACTTGCAGGCGTGCAATCGTTGTGGCAGCACGACAGCGCCATCGGATCGGTCAGCTAATATATTAGCGTATGAGCAGAAGGCAGCAGGGCGCATTTCCGCACACATGAAGGGGAGCGCGATCCCGGCGCCCTAGAGACCAGGACTCGGAGACCATCCACATGAACGCAACTTCCCAAGCCGTGGGCCAATCGCATGCCGCGCCCGTCGTGACCGAACTGACCGTGGTGCCCGTGGCGGGCCACGACAGCATGCTGATGAACCTGTCCGGCGCACATGGCCCTTACTTCACCCGCAACATCGTGATCCTGAAGGACAGCGCGGGCAATACCGGCGTGGGCGAGGTGCCCGGCGGCGAGAGCATCCGCAAGACCCTGGAAGATGCCCGCCCGCTGGTGGTGGGTCAGGGCATCGGCCAGTACCTGGCCATCCTCAACAAGGTGCGCGAACAGTTTGCCAGCCGCGACGCCGGTGGCCGCGGCCTGCAGACGTTCGACCTGCGCATCACCATTCACGCCGTCACCGCGCTGGAAGCCGCGCTGCTGGATCTGCTGGGCAAGCACCTGCAGGTGCCCGTGGCGGCGCTGCTGGGCGAAGGCCAGCAACGCGACGCCGTGGAAATGCTGGGCTACCTGTTCTATGTGGGCGACCGCAAGAAGACCACGCTCGATTACCGCACCGAGCCGGGGGCCGACAACGCATGGTTCCGCGTCCGCAATGAAGTGGCGATGGATGCCCAGGGCGTGGTGCGCCTGGCCGAAGCCGCCTACGAGCGCTACGGCTTCAACGACTTCAAGCTCAAGGGCGGCGTGCTGAGCGGCGACGAGGAAATGGAAGCGATCATCGCCCTGCACGAGCGCTTCCCGAAGGCGCGCGTCACGCTGGATCCGAACGGCGGCTGGCTGCTGAAGGACGCGATCCGCCTGTGCCGCGACAAGCACGGCATCCTGGCCTATGCCGAAGACCCTTGCGGTGCCGAGGACGGTTATTCGGGCCGCGAGATCATGGCCGAATTCCGCGCCGCCACCGGCCTGCCCACCGCCACCAACATGGTCGCCACCGACTGGCGCCAGATGGGCCATGCGGTGCGCCTGCAGTCGGTGGATATTCCGCTGGCCGACCCGCACTTCTGGACCATGCAGGGTTCGGTGCGCGTGGCGCAGATGTGCTCGGAATGGGGCCTGACCTGGGGCTCGCATTCGAACAACCATTTCGACATCTCGCTGGCGATGTTCACCCACGTGGCTGCTGCCGCGCCGGGTCGCGTCACTGCCATCGACACGCACTGGATCTGGCAGGACGGCGAGCACCTGACGCGCAACCCGCTGAAGATCGAAGGCGGCCTGGTGCAGGTGCCCAAGACGCCGGGCCTGGGCGTGGAACTGGACATGGACGCGCTGGCGCGCGCCCACCGCCTCTATCAGGAAAAGGGCCTGGGCGCGCGCGACGACGCCATCGCCATGCAGTTCCTGATTCCCAACTGGAAGTTCAACAACAAGATGCCTTGCATGGTGCGCTGATCGACGTATCGGCCGCATGCACGCGGCGGCACCGCACAGGGCCGCCGCACATTCAGAGAAGCAGCACAGCTTTCGTTCAAAGCAGGAGACAACAACATGGTCAACACCTTCACGGCCGCCCCGCGCGCGGCTTTTGCTTCCACATGGCTGCGCCGCCTGGCCGGCGTGGCCGTTGCCCTGGCAGCCGGCATCACGGTCAGCGGCGCCGCAGTGGCGTCGGGCACGGCCTGGCCGCAACGCGCGGTCTCGGTCGTGGTGCCGTTCCCGGCCGGTGGGTCCACCGATACCATTGCGCGCCTGCTGGCTCAGCCGCTCAATGAAAAGCTCGGCCAGCCGTTCGTGGTGGACAACCGTCCGGGCGCCACCGGCGCCATCGGTGCCACGTTCGTCAAGCGTGCCCCGGCCGATGGCTACACGATGCTGGTGGCCTCGATTGGCGTTTTTGCGGTGAATCCGTTCCTGCAGAAGAACCTCCAGTACGACCCGGCCAAGGATTTCGACCTGCTGACGGTGGCCGTGCGCGCGCCGAACGTGCTGGTGGCGAATCCGAATTTTCCGGCCAAGTCGCTGCAGGATCTGGTGGCCTACATGAAGAAGAATCCGGGCAAGGTGTCGTTTGCCAGTTCGGGTGCCGGTTCGTCCGACCATCTGACGGCCGCGCTGTTCTGGCAGAAGAGCGGTACCGAGGGCCTGCATGTGCCTTACAAGGGCGGTGCGCCTGCCATCTCCGACCTGCTGGCAGGCCAGGTGGACGTGTCGTTCCAGAACATCAACGCAGTGCTGCAGCATATCCGCACGGGCAAGCTCAAGGCGCTGGCCGTGACGTCCGACAAGCGGTCGTCGGTACTGCCGAACGTGCCGACCATGGCTGAGGGCGGCGTCAAGGATGTGGACGTGTATTCGTGGCAGGGCGTGGCCGCGCCCAAGGGGCTGCCGGCTGACGTGAAGACCCGCCTGCACGGCGCCATCGTCGGCGCGCTCAAGGACCCGGGCATGCAGAAGAAGCTCAGCGAGCAGGGCTTCGAAGTGGTCGCGAATACGCCGGAACAGTTTGCGGAGTTCGAGAACCAGGAACTCAAGCGCTGGAAGACCGTGATCGAGCAGGGCAAGATCACAGCCGAATAATGGCGCTGGCCGCCGCGGGCGGCCTTGCCATACCGAATCCCTCCAAGGAAGTCGTTGGATATTGGCCCCGCCTGAGCATGGCGGGGTTTTTCTTTTGGGGCGTCACGGCTGGGCGATCGGTGTCCGGCTCCCAACTGAAGTGGGGGCGTGATGCATGCGGCCTAAACAATCGCAGGACATTTCCGATAACGATCTGGGTAGCAACAGTTCAATGGTTGCTGGCGGAAATCTGACAGATTTGATTTGCGTCAGTAAAATTTCGCCCTTTTGCTATTGATGTATCTGGGCCGCTGGTCCATTTTTCCGAGTCGGCAAGTTCGCCGACTTGTGACGCTACCTGGAGAAATAGAAGTGAGGAATCTGAAGAGCTGCTGCCTGGCCGGTATCGTGGCCGCCATGGGCCTGGCCGGTTGCGCGACCGAAACGTCGACCGCACTGCCGGTGCAGAAGGTGGAAAGCGCGAGCCGCCCGTTCAATGGCGTGCGCACGCCCATCGCCGTGGGCAAGTTTGACAACCGCTCCAACTACATGCGCGGCGTGTTCTCGGACGGCATCGACCGTCTGAGCGGCCAGGCCAAGACCAGCCTGGTGACCCACCTGCAGCAGACCAACCGCTTCAACGTGCTGGAGCGTGAAAACCTCGACGAGATCAAGCGCGAAGCCACCATCAAGAATCAGGCCCAGAAGCTCAAGGGTGCCGATTTCGTGGTGACCGGCGATATCACCGAGTTTGGTCGCAAGGAAGTGGGCGACGTGCAGCTGTTCGGCATCCTGGGCCGCGGCCGCGAGCAAGTGGCCTATGCCAAGGTGAACCTGAACATCGTCAATATCACCACCTCGGAAGTCGTGTACTCCACGCAGGGCGCTGGTGAATACAAGCTGTCGAACCGTGAAGTGATCGGTTTTGGCGGAACGGCTAGCTACGACTCCACGCTCAACGGCAAGGTTATGGACCTGGCCATGCGCGAGGCCGTGAACAACATGGTCAACGCGATCGAGAGCGGCGCCTGGAAGCCGGGTCAGCAGTAAATCCTTACCAACAGAAGCGAGAAAAACCATGAAGCAATGGGTCACGCTGCGCAATGTGGCGTTTTTGTCGGCGGCCGGCTTGCTGGCCGGATGTGCGGGTCCTCAACCGATGTACCAGTGGGAGGGCTATCAGGTCCAGGTCTACGAGTACTTCAAGGGTGAGTCGAAGGAAGCGCAGATCACCGCGCTCGAAGGTGGCCTGGAGAAGATCAAGGCCAAGGGCGGCGTAGTGCCTCCGGGCTATCACGCCCAGCTCGGCATGCTCTACCTGAACGTGGGCAAGGGCGACCAGATGATCAAGGAATTCCAGACCGAGAAGACGCTGTTCCCCGAGGCGTCGCCGTACATGGACTTCCTGCTGCGCAACGTGAAGACCGACGAGCGCAAGGAAGTGGGCGCTGCCGCACCGCAGGCCAGGCCGGAAACCACGGCCGCCACCAAATCTGACGTTACCGCAGGGAGCACGAAATAATGCGTCGCATTCTGACCTATATCGCCACCCTCGGCGCCGTCATGCTGTTCGCCGGCTGTGCCACGCAGAAGCAGATCGACTATTCCGCCTACAAGCAGGCCCGCCCGCGCTCGATTGTGGTGCTGCCGCCGCTCAATGAGTCGCCCGATGTCAAGGCGACGTACGGCATGCTGTCGCAAGCCACCGTGCCGCTGGCCGAGGCTGGCTACTACGTGCTGCCCGTGGCACTGGTCGACGAGACGTTCCGTCAGAACGGCCTGACTACGCCGGGCGACATCCACACGGTTCCGACACCCAAGCTGCGCGAGATCTTCGGGGCCGACGCGGCCCTGTACGTGACGGTAAGCAGCTACGGCTCGCAGTATCAGGTGTTGAGCAGCGTAACGAAGGTCACGGCCGGCGCGAAGCTGGTGGACCTGAAGACGGGCAACGAACTGTGGAGCGGCTCGGCCACGGCAACGAACGAGAGTTCGGGCAACGCAGGCGGTGGCCTGATCGGCGCGCTGATCGGCGCCGCCATCGCGCAAGCCATGAACCACGCGTTCGACGCCACCTACAAGGTGGCCGAAATGGCCAGCCTGCGCCTGCTGTCGGCCGGCCAGCCCAACGGCATCCTGTACGGCCCGCGCTCGCCGAAGTATCAGTCGGACTGATCGCTGGACTGGCCTGGCCGCCTGCTGGGCGGCCTGCCAACAAAAAATGCCGCAGCACGGGCTCCAGTTCGGAGCGGTGCTGCGGCATTTTTCATTTGTCTTGGCGGAAGCGGTGAGATTCGAACTCACGGATGGGTCACCCCATCGGCAGTTTTCAAGACTGCTGCCTTAAACCACTCGGCCACGCTTCCTTTCGGATTGGATACCGGGCGCTGCGGCGTGTCATCCGCCATGCCCGGCCGCGCATTATACAAGGTCGCGGAGCCGGACAGTGTGCCGACAGTGTGCCGCGCATCCTGCGCATGCCGGATGGCATGGTTGAGCCGTCCATTGTTGCGTTGGCCGGAATGCGCCATGGACTGGCGAAATTGTCGGTGTTTGTCGGACAGCGCGGAACCATGTTGGCGCTGTAAGGTTCCTAGAAAGGTCGATTTGCGGGCATATGCCTGGCGCGTGCGCCCCGCCGCTTCACCTTTTCAAACAGCCTCAAACAGCCATCAGAGGAGAATTGCCAATGGAACAACAAAAGGACACCAAGGACAACAAGGACACATCCAGGGCGTGGCTGGCGCTTGGCAGCCTGGGCGCACTGGCGCTGGCCGCGGGCCTGGCCGGTTGCGCGCAGCCGGGCTACGGCGGCTATGGCAACTACAACACGGCGCCGCCGCCGCAGGCTTATCAGCAGCCGGGCACCAACAGCTACCAGGCGCCGGCCGGTTCGGTATTTACCGGACGCGTGGAATCGATCGAGCCGATCCAGTCGACGCAGGGTAGCTCGGGGCTGCTGGGCACCGTGATCGGCGGTGCGGCAGGCGGCCTGCTCGGCCACCAGATCGGCGGCGGGCGCGGACAGACCGCCGCCACGATCGTGGGTGCCGTGGGCGGCGCCGTGGCGGGCAACCAGATCGAGAAGCGCGCCGGCAGCAATACCTCGACCGCGTATCGCGTGAACGTCCGCCTGGACGATGGCCGTGTGGCCACCGTCACGCAGAGCAATCTCGGCAACCTGCGCGTGGGTGACCGCGCTCGTGTTGCCAACGACATGGCGACCCCATACTGAGCGTCGGCCAGTCATCGCAGCACATAGTAAAAGCGCCACACCTGTTAAGGGTGTGGCGCTTTTTTGCTGGCTGCGTCGAAATGCCTCGTCGAAATACTATTTCGCACTCAATCGTTCAGGAACATCTCCTGCAGGTCATTGAGGAATCGGCGACCCAGTTCAGTGGGTTTGATCGTCGTGGGGTCTGCTTCGAGCAGGCCTTTCATTTCCGCCGCCGCCAGTTGCTTGCTGATGGTGTGCAAGGGCAGGCCGGTGTAGTCGTGAAAGCTTGACGCCGGTACGCCGTCGGTCAGCCGCAGCGCGTTGAGCATGAACTCGAACGGCAGTTCATCGGCGCCCACTTCGCGCGCTTCCTGCACGGCATTGCCGGCCATGGCCTGTTCCATATACGTGGCCGGATGCTTGTGGCGCATCTGGCGCAGGATCCGGTTCGGGAACGACAGCTTGCCGTGCGCGCCTGCACCGATACCCAGGTAATCGCCGAAACGCCAGTAATTGAGATTGTGCTTCGCCTCGCGATGGGGCCTGGCATAGGCCGACGTTTCGTAGTGGCGGAAGCCGGCCTGCGCCGTGCGGGCTTCGATGATGTCCTGCATCTCGTAGGCAATGTCCTCGTCCGGCAGGGCCGGCGGGTACTTCGCGAACAGCGTGTTCGGTTCCAGCGTCAGGTGATAGAGCGACAGGTGCGTGGTGCCATAGGACAGCGCCGCCTCCAGGTCGCGCACGCATTCGTCGATGGTCTGGCCCGGCAGCGCGTACATCAGGTCCAGGTTGACGTTGTCGAAGTGCTTCAGCGCGATGTCGATCGCCGCCCGTGCTTCGCGCTCGCCGTGAATGCGGCCCAGCGCCTGCAGGTGCCGGTCATCGAAGCTCTGGATGCCGATCGACAGCCGGTTGATGCCGCTGGCGCGATAGCTTGCGAAGCGCTCGGCCTCGAACGTGCCGGGATTGGCTTCCATCGTGATCTCGGCATCGGCGTCCAGCGGCAGCAGGGCGCGGATATCGGACAGCAGGCGGTCCATGCCGGCCGCCGACAGCAGGCTCGGCGTGCCGCCGCCGATGAACACCGTATGCACCGGACGGCCCCATACCAGCGGCAGCGACTGTTCCAGGTCGGCGCGCAGCGCATCGAGGTAGATGTCTTCGGGGATGTCGTGGCTGTCGTTCTTGCCCGGCGCCGCATGCGAATTGAAATCGCAGTACGGGCACTTGCGTACGCACCAGGGAATATGGACATACAGCGACAGCGGCGGCGAGCCGGGCAGGGCGATCTGGCCCGGCTTGAGCCAGAGCTGCTGGTTGCCGGCCGGCGACACTTCGGCCGGCTTGCTGCTGCCGGCGGGGATGATCGGGATCATGCGCCTACCTTGAGACTCGCCGCCTGCAGCCGTGCCACCAGCCCTTGCAGGGCCAGCGCGCGATGGCTGATGTTGTTCTTCTCGTCCGCGGTCAGTTCGGCGGCGGTCTTGCCGATCCGTGGCAGCAGAAAGTGCGGGTCGTAGCCAAAGCCGCCCGCGCCGCGCGGTGCGTCGACGACTTCGCCCGCCCACGTGCCTTCGGCGATGATCGGGCGCGGATCGTCGGCATGGCGCACCAGCACCAGCACGCAGTAATAGTGGGCGTGGCGGTTCAGTTTGCCGGCCAGTTGCGAGATCAGGTGCGCGTTGTTGGCGGCATCGGATTTCGGCTTGCCCACCATCTGCGCGTAGCGCGCCGAATAGACGCCCGGCGCGCCATCGAGGGCGTCGACGCAGATGCCCGAGTCATCGGCCAGCGCCGGCATGCCGGCCAGGCGGCTGGCATGGCGTGCCTTGGCCAGCGCGTTTTCGACGAACGTGACGAACGGCTCCTCGGCTTCCGGAATGCCAAGTTCGCCCTGCGGCACGACATTGAACCCGAGCGGCGACAGCAGCGCGCTGAATTCGCGCACCTTGCCGGCATTGTTGGAGGCCAGGACCAGGCGTTGCATCGTCAAATCCCTTCCGCAATCAGAGGCCAAGCGCCTGCTTCTGGTGGCGCACCAGTTCGGCGATGCCGGCTTCGGCCAGGCGCGTCATGGCGTCGAGGTCGGCGCGGCTGAAGGGCGCGCCCTCGGCCGTGCCCTGGACTTCGACGAAGCCACCGCTGCCGGTCATCACCACGTTCATGTCGGTGTCGCAGGTGCTGTCCTCGGCGTAGTCGAGGTCGAGCACCGGCACGCCGTCGACCATGCCGACCGATACCGCGGCCACGAAGTCGCGGATCGGGCTGGCCTGGATCAGGCCATCGCGCAGCATCTTGCCGATGGCGTCGTGGGCGGCCACAAAGGCGCCCGTGATGGCGGCCGTGCGCGTGCCGCCGTCAGCCTGCAGCACGTCGCAATCGAGATGGATCGTATATTCGCCAAGGGCGGCCAGATCGAACACCGAGCGCATGGCGCGGCCGATCAGGCGCTGGATTTCCTGGGTGCGGCCGGTCTGCTTGCCGCGTGCGGCCTCGCGATCCGAACGCGTGTGCGTGGCGCGCGGCAGCATGCCGTATTCGGCGGTGACCCAGCCTTCGCCGCTGCCCTTCTTGTGCGGCGGCACCTTGGGCAGCACGCTGGCCGTGCACAGCACCTTGGTATCGCCAAAGGCACTCAATACCGAGCCTTCGGCATGGCGGGTGTAGTGACGGGTCAGGCTGATGGGTCGCAGCACGTCGGCCGCGCGTCCGCTGGGTCGCATGGGGAATCTTTCGTTGGAATCGGATAAGACCGCGATTCTAACGCCGCCGGGCGCATCGTGCGCCCGACGGTGTCCCCCGAGTGCCTTCAGCGCATCAGATTCGACGTCTTGTCGATCGCCGCCCGGATCTCGGCGATCGAGCGTTCGATTTCTTCCTCGGACAGCAGGTCGGTCTCGGTGCCGGTGCGCTCAAGGATCGACGTCGTGAAGGCGTTCAGCGGCAGCGTGTCGGTCAGCACCGCTTCCTCGTTGGGCACGGTGGCGTCGGCTTCCCACATCATGGCGATGGCTGTGGTGTTGTCGGCACCTTCGCCGGCATTTGCCAGCGCCTGTTCGATCAGGTCGGGGATGGCATGCACCACCGACAGGTGCGTCACCTTGTCGACAATGACCTTTTCGTCCAGCACGCCCCACAGGCCGTCCGAGCACAGCAGCGCCACATCGCCCGGCTCCAGCCGCACCGGGCCGCCAATGTCGATCAGCGGCAGGTTGGGCGAACCCAGGCAGTTGTAGAGCTTGTTGCGCTCCGGATGGTTGGCCACCTCGAAGGGCAGCACGCGTTCCTGCTGAAGCAGGTTCTCGATCTTCGAGTGATCGCGTGTGCGCGTCAGCAGCGCGGCCTTGCGCATCAGGTAGAAGCGCGAGTCACCGGCGTGGGCCCAGTGGATCTGGCCGTTCTGGATCAGGCAGCAGACCACCGTGGTGCGGGGCACGTCGGCCAGCTTGTTGGCTTCGGCATAACGGTGGATCTCGCGATGCGCCAGCATGACCGTGTCCTGCAGAAAGTCGGCAGGGTTGCGGATTGACGGGCGGGCCTGCGACTGGAACTGGCGGGCCAGCGTCTGCAGCGCCTGTTGCGCGGCGACTTCGCCAAAGGCGTGGCCGCCCAGGCCATCGGCCAGCACCATGAGCAGGGCATCGCGCGTGAAGCAGTAGCCCATGCGGTCCTGGTTGATCCGGCGGCCGCCTTTCCGGCTTTCCTGGTAGACGGAGAATCGCATTGCGGTAATTCGTGTCGGGTTCGTGCGTTAGTCGCCGCTTCGGCCGGTTTCCCCGGCGTGAACGGGCTTTGCGGCGGTCGGCTTGTCGATGTTCCTGTCTTCGCGGCGGCGCAGCAGCGTCATGAAGCGGCTGGTGGCATTGAGACGCTCGGTAGCCGGCGCCACCGGGGCGCTGGCGGCCGCGGCGGCCGATTGTTCGCCCAGCGCATTGCTCTGGTCGCGCAACTCCTTCTGGAGCCGGAAGACGCTCTGCGGCCGTTCGGACGGCGTCAGGCGCAGGCACCACTCGACCAGGTCGACCAGGCCGTTGGTGTAGGTGGCGCGCAGCCGCGTGAAGGATTCGGCCATGCGGTCTTCCTTCTCGCGCTGGTTGGCCTCCTGCGGCGGCATGCCGGCCATGCACGCGTACAACGTGGCCCCCAGGCTGTAGATGTCGGTCCACGGGCCCAGTTCGGAATGCTTGCCATAGAGTTCGGGCGCCGCGAAGCCGGGAGTGTACATCGGCTGGAAGCGCGCGTTTTCCATGGTCAGGATCTGCCTGGCGGCCCCGAAATCAAGCAGGATCGGCGATTCGTCCTCGCGCAGGTAGATGTTGCCGGGCTTGATGTCCAGGTGCAGCAGTTTGTGAATATGCACTTCGCGCAGACCGCTCATCAGGTCGTGGAAGACCTTGCGGATGAAACGCTCGCGCAGCACCTTCGGCTTGCCTTGCTGCCGGGCCTGCAGGATATGCTCCTGCAGTGTCTTGCCCAGCTCGTAGTTCATCACCATGTAGACCGTGGCGTTCTCGCGGAAGAAGTTCACCACGCGAACCACGCTCGGGTGCGAAATACGGGCCAGCGAACGGCCTTCCTCGAAGAAATACTTCAGGCCCAGGCGGAAGGAGGCGGCGTTTTCGTCGGGGACGACAGGAATCAGCTCGCCGGGGCTGCGGCGGGCCAGCGAGGACGGCAGGTATTCCTTGATGGCAACCGGTGCGCCGGTCTCGTCGGTGGCAAGGTAGACGAAACTGAACCCCCCGCTGGCCAACTTCTTTACAATACGGTAGTTGGCAAGCAGCGTGCCGATAGGGAGCGGCGCGCTCTTGGGTTGGTTGGCGCCCTTGGACTCTGTCATAGGATTCGGGACCTCATTTGCTCCCGGATTCTCCGGGCTAATCGGTCACTTGTAAAGAAATCATTAGCGGGGACTGTTGCCAAAACTCCGCGCTTTCCGACCACCGCTTTCCCATTGATTTTTCGGGCGATTTACCGCCTGTACGGCCGCGCTGGCCGGGCCGCCGGCCCCGGCTTTCGTACCGAATCCTGATTTTTCGACTCTTTCGCGAGATTAACGACGATGATCCACAGCATGACAGGCTATGGCCTGGCTACCCGCCAGGCTCCGCTGACCAACGCCCAGGGCGAACCCAGCGGCCGCACGGCTTCGGTTTCCGTGGAATTCCGCACTGTCAATTCGCGTTTTCTCGACCTGTTGTTCCGCGCGCCGGAAGAGTGCCGCGCCTTCGAGCCGGCACTGCGTGAAATGCTGATGGGCGAGCTGTCGCGCGGCAAGCTCGAATGCCGCATCAACCTGCAGCGCACCGACACCGGCGGCGCCACGCTGGCACTGAACCAGGGGCTGCTGGACCAGATCCGCGCACTGGAAACCACCGTGGCGGGCACGTTCGCCGGCGCCGGCACCATGCGCATGGGCGAGATCCTGCGCTGGCCCGGCGTGCTGGTGGAGCCCGAACTGTCCCAGGAAGCCCTGCGCGAGGCCGTGACCGGCGCCGCGCGCGAGGCGCTGAAGCAACTGCTGGAGGCGCGCAGCCGCGAGGGTGCGGCGCTCAAGGCCACGCTGGAAGAGCGTATCGACGCCATGCTGGCCATCGTCGAGCGCCTCACGCCGATGATCCCCCAGCTGATCGCCCACCATCAGGAAAAGCTGACCGAGCGCCTGCAGGAAGCCTTCAACCTGGCCGCGCCGAACGGCATGCCGTCGATGAGCCGCGAAGAAGTGGCCGAGCGTATCCGCCAGGAAGCCACGGTCTACGGCATCCGCATCGATATCGCCGAAGAGCTGTCGCGCCTGCAGGCCCACCTCAACGAAACCCGGCATATCCTGAAGAAGGGCGGCCAGGTCGGCAAGCGCCTGGATTTCATGATGCAGGAGCTGAACCGCGAGGCCAATACACTGGGCTCGAAGGCCGCGGCCAAGGAACTCGCCGATGCATCGATGGAGCTCAAGCTCCTGATCGAGCAGATGCGCGAACAGATTCAAAACCTCGAATAAGATCATGAGCGACACCACCCACACCGCCATCGATACCGCCTATCCCGGCAACCTGTTCATGGTGGTGGCACCGTCCGGGGCCGGCAAATCCACGCTGGTCAATGCGCTGCTGGCGCAGGACAAGTCCATCCGCCTGTCGATTTCGCACACCACGCGCAAGCCGCGTCCGGGCGAGCAGAACGGCCGCGAGTACCACTTCACCACAATCGAGGAATTCCGTGCCGCGCGCGACCGCGGCGAATTCCTGGAATGGGCCGAGGTGCACGGCAACTACTACGCCACCTCGCGCGTCTGGATCGAGCAGCAGATGGCCCAGGGCAACGACGTGCTGCTGGAAATCGACTGGCAGGGCGCCCAGCAGGTGCACCAGCGCTTTTCGAACGCCATGGAGATCTTTATCCTGCCGCCGTCGCTGACGGCGCTGGAGGACCGGCTCAAGAAGCGCGGCCAGGACGAGCCGAATGTGATCGTGCGCCGCCTGCTCGCCGCCGGTAGCGAAATGGCCCATGCTTCGGAGTCCGATTACGTGATCATCAACGAGGTGTTCGAGGACGCGCTGAAGCAGCTGCAAAACGTCGTTCACGCGACCCGTTTGCGCTTTTCGTCGCAGAAGGCCCGTCACGCCGAGCTGTTTATCGAGCTCGGCATTCATTGATTGCAGGCCCGCCGCCGGAAGGTTCCGGCGGCGTGCTGTAAAATACCGGCCTGTCGAACAGGTTCTATCCCAAGGTGGATTTGATATGGCGCGTATTACCGTCGAAGATTGTCTGAAACACATCCCGAATCGCTTCGAGCTCGCGCTCGCCGCGACTTACCGTGCACGTCAGCTCGTGCAAGGTCACACGCCCAAGGTCGAGGCCAAGGACAAGCCCACCGTGGTGGCGCTGCGTGAAATCGCGTCCGGGCAGGTGGGTATCGAGATGCTGAAGAAGGTACCGACCTGATTGCCAGGGCGGCCCGTGGTTCATTCATGCTTCGCGTGCGTACGCATCCAGCCGCGCATCCGGTTGAATTCCAGGGGCTGCCATGCCTTCGTCGCCGACCGATCCCGCCATTGCTCCCCCGGCCAACGCCGGGGCCGGGCTTTCGCGTGCATTGCCGGCGGCGAGGCGTCCTGGCGCCGTGCCGGCACCGGCCGGTGCGGTCGCCACGCCTGTGGCGCCCGGTGCACCGCTGCCCGGTGCCGTGCCGGTCTCCACAGCCCTGCCTCCGGCGCCTTCCGCGCCTGCCGGCCGTAAGCGTCCCGGACCTCCTCCCGTGACAGCCCGTACCGGTGCTCCCAATCTGCCCGATCCGCTCGGCGACAACGTCGTCGGCGAGCGTGCCGTCGTGCCCCCGATCCAGCAGGGCAAGGCGCGTGCGGCGCTGGCCAATGAACTGGTAGCCGAACCGGTGGCTGGCACCGTGCCCGCCACGCCTGGCGGCGACCTGTTCATCGACGCCGTGCTGGCGCAGTCATACCGGCACTTCTTCGGCCCGACGTCGCAGCCGGCGGTACCGCCAAGGCAGCAGGTCATCTCGATCGCGCGGCTGATGGAGAAGCTGGCCTACCTGAAGCCGGCGGACCAGGCCGCGGTGCGGGAAGCCTTCCAGTTCTCGGACGAGGCGCACCTGGGGCAGTACCGCCAGAGCGGCGAGCCATACATCACGCACCCCGTGGCCGTGGCCGAGCTGTGCGCAGACTGGAAGCTCGATGTGCAGTCCATCATGGCGGCGTTGCTGCACGACGTGATGGAAGACCAGGGCATTACCAAGAGCGAGCTGGCCGAGAAGTTCGGCCCGAAGGTGGCGGAACTGGTCGATGGCCTGACCAAGCTGGACAAGCTCGAATTCCAGAGCCGGGAGCAGGCGCAGGCGGAAAGCTTCCGCAAGATGCTGCTGGCGATGGCGCGCGATGTGCGGGTGATCCTGGTCAAGCTGGCCGATCGCACGCACAACATGCGCACGCTCGATTTCGTGCCGCCCGAGAAGCGGCGCCGGATCGCGCTGGAAACGATGGAGATCTACGCGCCGATTGCACACCGGCTGGGTCTCAACACGATTTACCGCGAGCTGCAGGACCTGTCGTTCAAGGTTGGCTCGCCGTTCCGCTACGCCACGCTGGAAAAGGCCGTCAAGGCCGCGCGCGGCAACCGCCGCGAGGTGGTCCGGCGCATCCTGGAGGCGGCGCAGGCCGCTCTGGGCGACGCGGGCATCGTGGCCGAACTGTCGGGCCGCGAGAAGACGTTGTACAGCATCTATCGCAAGATGCACGACAAGCAGCTGTCGTTCTCGCAGGTGCTGGATGTCTACGGGTTCCGTGTGGTCGTGGAAACGCAGATGCACTGCTACATGGCGATGGGCGCGCTGCACGGCCTGTACAAGCCGATGCCGGGCAAGTTCAAGGACTACATCGCGATTCCGAAGATCAACGGCTACCAGTCGCTGCACACGACGCTGGTGGGCCCCTTCGGCACGCCGGTGGAGTTCCAGATCCGCACGCGTGGCATGCACCAGATTGCCGAGGCCGGCGTGGCTGCGCACTGGATGTACAAGCACCAGGCCGACCATGCCAACGATATCCAGCAGCAGGCCCACCAGTGGCTGCAGTCGCTGCTCGATATCCAGAGCCAGACTGGCGATTCGCAGGAATTCCTCGAACACGTCAAGATCGACCTGTTCCCGGATGCCGTGTACGTGTTCACGCCCAAGGGCCATATCCGTGCGCTGCCGCGTGGCGCCACGGCGCTGGACTTCGCGTACGCCGTGCATAGCGACCTGGGCAACCAGTGCGTGGCCGTCAAGATCAACAACGAGCTGCTGCCCCTGCGTACGGAGCTCAAGAGCGGCGATATCGTCGAGGTGGTGACGGCGCCGTACTCCAAGCCGAATCCGGCCTGGCTGGCGTTCGTGCGCACCGGCAAGGCGCGCGCGGCGATCCGGCACTACCTTAAGACCACCAAGCTCGACGAGGCCATCCAGCTGGGCGAACGCCTGCTGGATCAGTCAGCCCGCCAGCTTGGCATCGAACTGAAGGCGGTGCCGCAGTCGGTGTGGGAGCGCATGATCCAGTGGACCGGCAACAAGGTGCGCGAGGACATCTTCGCCGACCTGGCGCTGGGCCGGCGCGTGCCAGCCGTGGTGGCGCGGCGCATGGAGATCCTGCTTCAGGAACTGTCCGGCGACGTGGACAGCGCGCTGCTGGCTGCGGTGCAGACGTTCGCGGGCGAGGAAGCCCCGGCGGTGCCGATCACCGGCGACGAAGGCATGTCGATGATCTTCTCGGCGTGCTGCCGTCCGATCCCGGGCGACTCGATCGTTGGCTATCTGGGCAAGGGCGAAGGCCTGCAGATCCACGTACAGGACTGCAAGGTCGCCAAGCGCCTGCACAGCAAGGACCCCGAGCACTGGATCGAGGTCATGTGGGCCAAGAAGACGACGCGCGCCTTCGATGTCTCGATCAAGGTCATGGTGCGCAACGTGAAGGGCATCGTCGCGCGCGTGGCAGCCGACCTGACTGCAGCCGACGCCAACGTGGCCCACGTGGCGATGGAGCAGCAGCAGGTGGCCGGCCACCAGGAAGCCACGTACATGCAGTTCGTGATCCAGGTGCAAAACCGTCTGCACCTGGCCAACGTCATGCGCGCGCTACGCCGCAATCCGGATGTGATCCGGATCTTCCGCGACCGGAACGACGGTTAAGCGGCGCCAGCAAAACGATACTGCGTCCCGTTGTTACTGCGGGGGCTTCGCCGGGTATTTCACTTCCAGAATATCGATCTGCTCGATGCCGGCCGGCGTACGCAACGGCACGGTGTCGCCTTCGCGCGCCTTGATCAGCGCCTTGGCGATCGGTGAAATCCAGCTTACGTGGTTGCTGTCCAGGTCCACTTCGTCCATGCCGACGATCGTGATCGTGGTCTCTTCGCCTGACTGGTTGGCATACGTGACCGTCGCGCCAAAGAAAATCTGGTCGTTGTCGCCCTGCAGCGATGGGTCTACCACCTCGGCCTTGTCGAGCCGGCGTGTCAGGAAGCGGATGCGCCGGTCGATCTCGCGCAGGCGCTTCTTGCCGTAGAGGTAGTCGCCGTTTTCCGAACGGTCGCCATTGGACGCCGCCCACGACACGATCTGCACGATGTCCGGACGGTCCACATCGATCAGATGCATCAGCTCGTCGCGCAGCCGCGTGTAGCCGGCCTCAGTGATGTAGTTCTTGGTGCCGGCAGGCAGCGGTGTCGCGCCTTCGGGAAGATCGTCGTCGTCATCGTTGGACGACTCTTTGACAAAAGCCTTGTTCATGTTCCGGATCACTTCATGAGGCTTCAATTATAGGAAGTTGCGCCCCTCGACCCTCGTCGATGAAAAAAATGCGTGAAGGGGGTTCACAAAACTGAAAACTTCTATATAATCTCATTTCTCGGTTGCGGCTGTAGCTCAGTTGGATAGAGTACTTGGCTACGAACCAAGGGGTCGTGGGTTCGAATCCTGCCAGCCGCGCCAACCTATACGAGAAAAGGGCTTCCGGAAACGGAAGCCCTTTTTTCATTCCCCCGTCCTACCCCCTCGTTTTTCCCTTCTTTTCCTTGCTGCTTCGTTCGCTGTCTATGCTGTATGCACGGGCGGCCGGAACACCTGCGCGCTGGCTGGCTCCAACTTCAATCCTGATCGCCACTCACGGAGGCAACACATGCAACAGGACGACTGGCGCGTGGAAGGCTATCGCGGCATGGACGCATACGTACTCGTGACCTCGCAACACGATGCCGTGGCCGGCAGCGTGGGCGATACGCAGACCTGGGGTTACGAGGTGCGCGTGTCCCAGGAGGGCATGGACCCCGCCGACGCAGGCGACACCGAGCGGCTTGCCAGCGGCGCACACGTCTTCGCCACACGCCACGCAGCCGAAGTGGCGGCGTTTGCCGCAGCCTACGCGCTGATCGACAAGCTGATTGGTCCGGTGCGATAGGCACGGCAGCATCGCTGCAAAGTTCCTTGCGATGCGTGCAATGGCGCATCACAGGCCGATTCAGGCCTCATTGGTTTTGACTTGATCCAGATCATTCGTGGATCGGGGGATGGCTCCTAGTCTGGAACTGAGGCGCGCCGCGGTGCGCGCCAGCAGTAGAAAACAAGGAGCGCGCCATGCCCGAATACGAAGGATTAAAGATCGTCTACGAAGTGATCGTCCTGCCCAAGGATAAGTGGGCCATCATGATCGAGGTGATTCGTCGCGAGGATGGTGAAGTTCTGATAGCGCGTCACAATCCGTTTCCGCGTCAGCCGTTCGATACCAAGCTCGAGGCGCTCGATCACGTGAACCGCTATGTGTCGCAAGCCGTGAAAGGCCTGGAAGGTGTCACGGTGAAGCCGTTGCGACGTATCGCGTAGCGTTCACTGGCGGGCTCGCGCTGCAATAACGCGCGGCCCATCCCATCATGCACAAAGGCCTCGAAGCACCCACAGAGGCCTTTTCTTATTGCTGGTGCATAAAACGCTTGCCACGTGCCCCAGATTGCTGCATAATCTCTTTCTTCAGACGCGGGGTGGAGCAGTCTGGCAGCTCGTCGGGCTCATAACCCGAAGGTCGCAGGTTCAAATCCTGCCCCCGCAACCAGATACTCGAAAGGGCTACACATGATGTGTAGCCCTTTTGTTTTTTCCCCTCCTGCTTTCTCTTCCCATTTTCCTTTCTGCTTTCTCGCAGCGCATTTGGCGCGGCGCGGCATTCGCTCGTCTTTTTGCGCGATCCGCGATGCATCGTCTGCAAACGCGTAGCGTCCCCGCGGGTCATGCGACCGGCGGGGAGCACGTTGTCTGGGGAAAGGAATCAGGCCTTGATCAGCGACGCGGCGCGATTGAACGTGTCGCGTACCTGTGGCTGGCCTTCACGATCCGCGGCTTCAGCGCGGGCCTTGAGCCGGGATGTCAGCACGGCAAGGTTGCCGCCGGCGCCGCAGGCGCGCGCCGCTTCGTTCATTACCTGCGTCAGTTCCTGGTTCACGTCGGCGCCATCGAAAGCGCTGACGGACAGGGCCGACACGCGCTCCAGAAAGCTGTTGACCAGTGCTTCATCATGTTGCGGTTCGGGCATGGCGGCTCCTTGGCGAACAACGAAAACACTGAGGTGGGAATACTGCCGGAATACCGGGGCGAACGGTTCGGCGAAGCCGCGCGCGGCTAGCCTCGTGGCGGCAACTGCGGCGTCGCGACGATACGTCGTCGGGCGGGCTTGAGCACGCGGGTCGGCCACAGCACATAATTGGTATGCGGATCCATCGGCTTGCCGAAATAGGATACCCATACCTGAACGCCGTGTTCGGTTTCGGACACGATGGCGGCCACTGCACGGGCCGCGACAGAGGGGGACTTCAGCAGATCGGCCAGTGCTTCGACGCCCTGGACCACATGGTGCTTTACCCCCTTGAACCACACGTATTGACGCATGGCAGCAAGAAATCGCTTGGTCATGAATGCTGCTCTTCTCGTTGGCGATGCGAAATTGAGACCACAGCTTACACGGATAGTTGTGACGGTTTTGTAGGCCGGTGTCTGATTTTCTTTGAGAGCACGGTGGCATGTGATCAAGGCGCTGCATAGTGGCGCGCCCGTCATTTTGGACAATGTACGGTGTCAAATTGACAAGCCGTTGCACTTGTCTTAGCGTGGTTGCATATGCTGCACAAAATCTAACGTTGTCCTGGGCCCGCTGGGCGTGGAGGCAAGAGTGGAAAACGTGGCAGAGCTTGCAGAACGGCTTGAGCGTGGCAAGGCCCTTCGTCAGAAGGTGCCCCGACGCACGCACGAATTGATCGGCAACGTCGATCGCGACCCGGTTCGCCTGCTGGAGGAAAGCAGTGCCGGGCGGGTGGAGCGTCTGATCCCCTTGCGCTACGGGCGCATGATCGCGTCGCCATTCACGTTCTATCGAGGTAGCGCCATCATCCAGGCGCACGACCTCGCCGGCACGTCGAATACGGGATTGATCCACCAGATCTGCGGCGATTGCCATCTGTCGAACTTTGGCGGATTTGCTACGCCCGAGCGCGCGCTGCTGTTCGATGTCAACGATTTCGATGAAACCAGCCCGGGCCCGTGGGAATGGGACCTGAAACGTCTGACCGCGAGCTTCGTGGTGGCGGCACGCCATCTGCGCCACGGCACGCAGGCTGCCGACGACCTGGTTCACACAGTGGTGACCAGCTACCGCGAGCGCATGGCCGAGTACGCGGAGATGGGCATCCTGGAAACCTGGTACGACCGCATCACGTTCGAGCGGCTGCTGGAAAGCACGGACGATCCCGACATCCAGAAACGCGTCCGGCGTGCCATGGAGCGCGCCGCCGAGCGCACGCACGAGACGCTGCTGCCCAAGCTGTCCGAGCACGATGGTGACCGCTGGCGCATTCTCGACGCGCCGCCCGCCGTGTTCCATGTGCGCGGCGCGCAGACGTTGTTCAATGCCAAGGACGATTGGCTGGCTGTCGACAATCCGCGCGAAATCGTTGAAAAGTGTTTTGGCGACTATGTCTCCACGCTCGCGCGTGACCGGCGTGAACTGCTGTCGCACTTCAAGCTGCACGACATGGCCTTCAAGGTGGTGGGCGTGGGCAGCGTCGGCACGCGCTGCCTGATCCAGCTGATGATCGACAGCCATGGCAAGCCGCTGTTCCTGCAGGTCAAGGAGGCCAGCCGGTCGGTGGTGGCGCGCTACTTCAAGTCGGCGGCGGTCTCGCACGAGGGACGCCGCGTGGTGGAGGGGCAGCGTCTGATGCAGGCCGCCAGCGACCTTTTCCTGGGCTGGTCGAAGGGGCCGTTTGGCCGCCATTTCTATATCCGGCAGTTGCGCGACATGAAGTTCTCGGCCGATATCGAGCTGATGGACATCAACGTGCTGTCCGCCTATGCCCGCGTGTGCGGCTGGGTGCTGGCGCGTGCCCATGCCAAGGCCGGCGGGCTGGCGGCCGAGGTCAGCGGCTACCTGGGCAGCAACGACCGCATGGCCGAATCGATGATCGCCTACTCGAATGCCTATGCCGACCAGGTGGAGCGCGACTACGACGTTTTTGTGAAGGCGTGCCGCTCGGGCCGGCTCGAGGCGCGTACCGATGCCGATATGGCCGCCGATTTCCGCGTATGACCCGTTAGTCCCCAGGAGTGTGCCGATGACCGAAGATCTGCTGCTGCAACTGATGGTGGAGGTGGAAAAGGCCGATCCCATCGACTACGCGAACCTGCCATTCGATGACGAGAAGCTGCGTGCACTGGCGTGCAAGATCATTGCCGAGCGTTCCACCGAACTGGAAACCTCGGGTCTGTCGCAAGAGGCACTGCTGGCCACCCTGTGGGCGTCCACGGCCAAGCTGGTGCTGGAAAACATCGTGCTCAATGCGCGGTTGCTGACCCTGCAGGGCAAGGCCGAGGATGCGCGCGTGCTGATCGACCGTATCGCCCGGCAATCGCGCGGCAAGCCCTGAACGCGCTGGCCTGTGGTGAGGCTCATGCATCACACGATGCGTGAGCGTCGCCGTTTGGCTAAAATAGCGCGTTTTCCGCTCCCAGGCCATTCCCGACGGCCGTTCGGTCACTCCGGGGGCGGGGTTTGTCCTGGAGGGGGATTTCGGGTGATCAAATGGATAATCGTCGCCGTCTACGTGGGTGCCATCCTGTATGTGCATTTCCGCGGCAAGGTACGGCTGCCGTTCATGCGCCAGGTGCTCGACCATTCGGCATTGGTGGCACCGGTCAACTGCTTCATGTACATGTTCTCGGGCGTGCCGCGCACGCCGTACATCGGTGTCGACCGCTTTCCTGAATTGGAGAAACTGCGATCCGCCTGGCCGCAGATCCGCGACGAGGGCCTGGCCCTGATCGCGATGCGCAAGATCAAGGCCGCCGACAAGAACGACGACGCTGGCTTCAACTCGTTCTTCAAGTACGGCTGGAAGCGCTTCTACCTCAAGTGGTACGAAGCCCAGCACCCGTCGGCCGAAACGCTGTGCCCGAACACCGTGGCGCTGCTGCGCGAGATGCCTTCGGTCAAGGCGGCGATGTTTGCCGAACTGCCGCCGGGCGGCAAGCTCAACCCGCACCGCGACCCGTTTGCCGGTTCGCTGCGCTACCACCTGGGCCTGTCCACGCCCAACGACGACCGCTGCTTCATCGAGGTGGACGGCGAGCGCCACAGCTGGCGCGACGGCCAGGGCGTGGTGTTCGACGAGACCTACCTGCACTGGGCAGAGAACAAGAGCGACACGGATCGCCTGATCCTGTTCTGCGACATCGAGCGCCCGATGCGCTATCGCTGGGCGGCCACGGTCAACCACTGGCTGGGCCGCAAGGTGATGACGGCCGCCAGCTCGCCGAACGACGAAAACGACCAGACCGGCGCGATCAACAAGCTGTTCCGCTTTGTGTGGCTGGGCGGCCAGTATCGCCGCCGCTTCAAGTCCTGGAACAAGAACCTGTATTACGTGACCAAGTTTGGCCTGATCATCGGCGGCGTGGCGCTGATCGTGTTCCTCTGATGCGCGGGGCCCGGCTGGATCGCTGATCCGGCGGCAGGGCTGCAAGCAAAAAACCGGCAGGTGACTGCCGGTTTTTTTTCGTCCTCGGGTTTTCGTCCTCGGGTTTCAGCCGTCAGCGTGGATCGGAATCACGCTGTCGCCGCTCGTTGCCCAGTTCCTCGTAGTGGGCCCGCTTGGCCTCGTACATGCGATGGTCGGCCAGCTTGACCGTGTCGGTGAGCCGGTCGCCCTGGGTGCAGGTGGCCGCGCCTATCGAGAACGACAGCCGCGCGCCCGGGTAGAACTGGTTGTTCAGGCCCACCACTTCCTGGATCTGTTCGACCACTGTGGCCGCGCCGCGTTCGTCGCGACCCGGCAGCAGCACCATGAACTCATCGCCGCCGATGCGCGCCACGCACGCCTGTTCGCCCACGGCCTTCTTCAGCACCTCGCCGGTACGGCGCAGCAGCGCATCGCCGTCGCCGTGGCCAAACTGGTCGTTGATGGCCTTCAGGCCGTTCAGGTCCACCGCCACCACGCTGACCGGCCACGGGCCCTTGCGACCCAGCCGGGCCAGTTCGTCCTCGTAATAGGCGCGGTTGTAGAGCTTGGTCAGCACGTCGTGCTTGCCCAGGAATTCCACATAGGCCTCGGCCTTCTTGCGCGCGGTGATGTCGGTCAGCGACACCAGCACCTGGTCCCAGTCGGCCTCGCGGCCCGGGAATACCGACCACTGCATGAAGACGTCCACAGAGCGGCCGTCCAGCGCGTAATTGATGACCTCGCGCTGCTGCCAGAGCTTTTCGTGCCACAGGTCGATCAGCTGCTCGGCAAAGTGGATGCGCATGTCGTCGCGGAATACGTCGCCCAGGCGGGACAGCAGGATTTCCTTGCTTGACGCGCCGAACATCGTCAGCGTCTGCTGGTTCACGTCGAGCACGCGGATTTCCTGCATGCAGCGCGAGACAAAATCTGGGTGCACGTTCAGGAAGGTGCGGAAATCCGTGATGCCCGCCGCGCGCACTTCGTCCAGCAGCATCTTCACGGCGCTGAAGTCTTCCACCCACAGCGACACCGGCGAATGTTCGAACAGCCCGACTGCATATTGCTGGGCGCGGCGCAGGTCGCGTTCGGTGCGCACCCGCGCCGTGATGTCCTCGATGGACAGCAGCACACGCGACCAGTCGGCCTCGTGGCCGGGCATCACCGTGGCTTCCAGGCGGATGTCGAGACGCTCGCCGTCAAGCGTGTAGTTGACGGTCTGGCTGGAAAAATGCTGCCCGCCGTCCCAGAGCTGGCCCAGTTCCTCCACATGCTGGTCGAACATGTCGTCGCGGAACACGCTGTCGAGGTTGGCCACCAGGTCGGCCAGATCGCTGGCGCGGAACAGGTCCAGCGTGCGCTGGTTCACATCGAGCACGCGGATCAGGGCCGAGCAGCGCGCCACCTCGTCGGGGTTGTCGCGCAGGTGGCGGCGCAGGTCGGTGACGCCATCGGCTCGCAGTTGTTCAAACGCCCGGCGCACCGCGCTGAAGTCTTCCAGCCAGAGCGACACGGGCGCCAGCTGGAACAGGGTCTGATAGTCGTTGTCGAGCCGCGAGGCGGCGGTTGCGTGCCCCAAGTTGTTCTCCCTTTTTGTGATGGATGGCGTATCGCGCACTAGCAT
>NZ_BBQI01000091.1 GCF_001652915.1 Cupriavidus sp. D384 | reverse complement strand
GGGCGCCCCCCCCCCCCCGCCAGTCTGGGCCAGCCACAGCCAGTGTCAGCCAGTGTCAGCGGCCTGGCGGTCGTGCCATCCGGGCTGTCTCAGCCCGCCAGCCGGCGTGCCGCCGCGGCCACGGTGTCGAGCGCGCGTTCCAGTTCCGGGGTACGCAGGTTGCCGCAGTTCAGCCGCAGGAAATGGTTGAAGCGGTTCGAGTTCGAGAACATGGCGCCCGGCATCACGCGGATACCGTCGCCCAGCACCTGCTCGAACACGGCTTCGGACGATACGCCGCCGGGCATTTCCACCCACAGGTGCAGGCCGCCGCGCGGCAGCGTGAGCCGCGTGCCGGACGGGAAGGTCGTGGCCACCTTCTGCGCCACCCATTCGCGCTGCACGCGCAGTTGCGTGCGCAGACGCCGCAGGTGGCGGTCGAAGGCGCCGGTGCCCATGTACTCGGCCACCGCGATCTGCGTCAGCATCTCGTTGGGGCGCGACAGGCCGAACTTCAGCATCTCCACGCGGGCCTGCCACTTGCCGGCCGTGATCCAGCCCAGCCGCATGCCGGGCGCCAGCACCTTGTGCAGCGACGCGCAATGGATCACCGTGCCCGTGGTGTCCCACGCCTTGGCGGCCGGCAGCGGGGCGTCCTCGTCGAACGTGGCCGAACAGCAGTCGTCCTCGATCATGGCGATGCCGCGCGCGGCGCACCACGCCACCAGCCGCTGCTTGTGCGCATCGGGCATGACGCAGCCAAGTGGATTCTGCAGGTTCGGCACCACGCACACGGCCTTGATATTGGCGTAGGTCTGGGCGGCCAGTTCAAGCGCCTCGAGCGAGATGCCGGTCTGCGGGCTGCACGGGATCTCCAGTGCGCGCATGCCCAGGCTTTCCAGGATCTGCAGCAGGCCGTAGTAGGTGGGGGATTCCACGGCGATCACATCGCCGGGGCCGGCCACCGCGCGCAGGGCTAGCGTCAGCGCCTCGGTGGCGCCGTGCGTGACCACGATTTCCTCTGGCGAGACGTTGATGCGCGACCGCAGCGCCTGCCGCGCCAGTGCCGCCCGGAAGGCCGGGTGTCCATCGGAATCGACCGAGGTGCCGAACAGCTCCGGGCAGCGGCGCAGGGCGCGCACGGCCGCATTGCGCAGGGCATCGGTCGGATACAGCTCGGGCGCTCCGCAGGCGCCGCCAAGGTTGATCCGATGCTGCTTGCTGCGGGCCAGGATGGCCGAAATCCGTTGGTGGATGCCGACGTATTGCGCCGGGTCCGGCAGGCCGGGAACAGGCTCCTCGATGGGCGCCAGCGCCGGCTGCGCCGGTGCGCAGACAAAGTAGCCCGAACGAGGCCGCGCTTCGAGCAGGCCGGCGGCTTCCAGTTCGCGGCATGCCTGCAGCGCGGTGGACAGGCTCACGGCATGCAGGCCCATCAACGCCCGCACCGACGGCATGCGATCGCCGGGCACCAGTGTGCCGGCCGTTATCGCCTGGCGATAGTGGCCCGCCAGCTGCTGGTAGAGCGGGCCTGACGAGGCTGGCGGAGCGGGGCGGGCGGCGGAGGCTGCCGGGGCAACCGGTGGGGCAATGGCGGACATGGCGGCATCATCGCGCGTGCGCGATCTCTGGAACAGATACAGATGGTACGTCGCTGTATCGTAACAGGGCCAAAGTTTTGCATCTGTTCTGGTCGGGCCTGCAAAGGCTTGTGCCTGTTGGCCTGGCGGGCGCGCCGATACGCTGGTGGCACGTTTTTCATTTGCACAAGGAGTGCCGCCATGACATCCCCACAGACCCTTTCCGGAGATATCCAGACGATTGTCCTGGCCGCCGGCCAGTGCCTGAGCCTGCACCTGAAGGCCGGAGCGGTCGTGCATGTCCAGCAAGGCCGGGTGGCGGTCGCGGGCGCGCCGCGCTGGCTGGCCGGGCAGGTGTGCCAGGTGCCGCAGGATCTGTGTGCCGGCGCCGTGGGTGTGATGGATGCGGCAGGTTGGCATCAGTTGGTGGCGCAGGGGCCGGTGCGGTTGCGGATCGTCACGCCCGCGGCGCGCCCGGGGCTGTGGTCGCTGCTAAAATCGCGGCTCGGCCGTTCTGGCCTCCTGCTGGGTAACGCCCGGCCACCAGACATCCAGGCCGCAGAAGAATCGGTACCCCATGCTACGTCTCAGTGAAGTCAAACTGCCGCTCGATCACGTCGAGAGCGATCTCGAAGCTGCCGTGCGCAGCCATCTGGACCAGATCGGTGTCAAGGGCGACGGCCTTGTCGGATTTACGGTGTTCCGCCGCGCGCACGATGCCCGCAAGCGCGACGATATCAAGCTGACCTACATCATCGACATCGAGGTCAAGGACGAGGCCGCGGCAGTCAAGCGCATGCAGCGCAAACCGAACTGGAGCGTCACGCCGGACATGACGTACCACTTCGTGGCGAGGGCGCCGGAGGGCGGCCCGAAGTCGCGTCCGGTGGTGATCGGCCTGGGCCCGTGCGGCCTGCTGGCCGGCCTGCTGCTGGCGCAGATGGGCTATCGTCCGATCATCCTGGAACGTGGCAAGGAAGTGCGCGAGCGTACCAAGGACACCTTTGGCCTGTGGCGCAAGAGCGTGCTGAACCCGGAGTCGAACGTGCAGTTCGGCGAGGGCGGCGCCGGCACGTTCTCGGACGGCAAGCTTTACAGCCAGATCAAGGACCCCAAGCACTACGGCCGCAAGGTGCTGGAAGAATTCGTGCGCGCCGGTGCGCCTGAAGACATCCTGTACAAGGCGCGGCCCCACATCGGCACGTTCCGGCTGGTGAGCATGGTCGAGAAGATGCGTGCCGAAATGCTGGAGCTGGGCGCCGAAATCCGCTTCGAGACGCGGGTCGACGATATCGATATCGACAACGGCCAGGTGCGCGGACTGAAGCTCTCCAACGGTGATTACCTGCCGTGCGACCACGTGGTCCTGGCCGTGGGACACAGCGCGCGCGACACGTTCCACATGCTGCATGACCGGGGCGTGTTCATGGAAGCCAAGCCGTTCTCGCTGGGATTCCGCATCGAACACCCGCAGGGCCTGATCAACCGCAGCCGCTTTGGCAAGTTCGCGGGCAACAAGCTGCTGGGCGCCGCCGACTACAAGGTGGTGCACCACGCCAGCAACGGCCGTGCCGTGTACAGCTTCTGCATGTGCCCGGGCGGCACCGTGGTGGCAGCGGCGTCCGAGCCGGGGCGCCTGGTGACCAATGGCATGAGCCAGTATTACCGTGCCGAGCGCAACGCCAACGCCGGCATCGTGGTGGGGATCACGCCCGAGGAGGATTTCCCGGGCGGCCCGCTGGCAGGCATCGCATTTCAGCGAAAGTGGGAAGAGCGCGCATTCGAACTGGGCGGTAGCGACTATCGTGCGCCGGGCCAGCTGGTGGGCGATTTCATTGCCGGGCGTGCGTCCACGTCGCTGGGTTCGGTCGAGCCGTCGTACAAGCCGGGTGTGACGCCCACCGACCTGAGCACGTCGCTGCCGGACTACATCATCAACGCCATCCGCGAGGCGCTGCCCGAGATCGACAAGAAGATTGCCGGGTTTGCCATGCACGATGCCGTGCTGACGGGCGTGGAAACGCGCACGTCGTCGCCGCTGCGCATCCGCCGCAATCGCGACGATTACCAGAGCATCAACGTGCGCGGGCTGTATCCGGCCGGCGAGGGCGCCGGCTATGCGGGCGGGATCTACTCGGCGGCCATCGATGGTATCGAAGTGGCCGAAGCGGTGGCGCTGCACATCGAGAAAGGGCAGTGACGATGACCGACCAGGCCGTCCGACCGCAAGATGAGCGCATCGTCGCCGATGTGCGCCATTGGCTCACGCGTGCCGTGATTGGCCTGAACCTGTGCCCGTTCGCCAAGAGCGTGCATGTGAAGGGCCAGGTGCGGTACGTGGTGAGTCAGGCCACGCGCGACGAGGACGTGCTGGACGACCTGGAGCGCGAGCTGAAGGGCCTGGCGGAGGCCGATCCGGAACAGGTGGATACCACGCTGCTGATCGTGCCGCACGCGCTGGCCGACTTCCTGGCGTACAACGATTTCCTGTATTTTGCCGACCGGCTGCTTGGCAGCTTGCGGCTGGACGGCACGCTGCAGATCGCGAGCTTCCACCCGGAATACCAGTTCGAAGGCACGGCGCCGGACGATATCGAGAACTACACGAACCGCGCGCCATATCCGATCCTGCATCTGCTGCGCGAGGACAGCATCGCCCGCGCGGCGGAGGCCTTTCCCGAGGCCGAAGACATCTACGAGCGCAACATGGAAACCCTGCGCGCGCTGGGTCACGCGGGATGGCTCAAGTGGATGGCCGGCAAGAGCGACCTCTGACGCTGAGGCGGTGACCCTGAAACGCTGACGGACGCGGCGCGACGCCGCGTCCCTGCTTATGCAGGCGTGGCAGGAGCGGTGGACGTGAAGAAGCGCTCGCCCAGTTCCTCCAGCCCCACGGATTCCAGCACCTGCTGCAGCCGCTCGGCCGGACGCCGGCGCGGCAAGTCCTTGTACTGGGCGACGATCAGTTCGTTTTTCATCGAGTGTTCCCAGCCGACCAGTTCCGTCACGCTGACCTGGTAGCCATGCGCCTCAAGCTGCAGGCACCGCAGCACATTGGTCAGCTGGCTGCCGAATTCGCGCGTATGCAGCGGGTGGCGCCAGATTTCGGTCATGGGATTGCCGGCCAGCAGGCGGCCCTTGTGCTTGCGCAGCACCGAAGCCACTTCGGCCTGGCAGCAGGGCACCAGCACGATATGCTGCGCGCGCTTTGCCAGCGCGAAGCGGATGGCATCGTCGGTGGCGGTGTTGCACGCGTGCAGTGCCGTGACGACATCGACGGTTTCGGGCAGTGCCGGCGAAGTGATCGAATCGGCCACGGACAGGTTCAGGAACGACATCCCCGGGAAACCCAGGCGCTCCGCCAGTGCGGTCGAACTGGTGACCAGTTCCTCGCGTGTCTCGATGCCGAAGATATGCGAACTGTCCTTCAGGTCCTTGAAGAACAGGTCGTAAAGGATGAAACCCAGGTACGACTTGCCCGCGCCGTGATCCACCAGCGACACGGCGCCTTTGGCGTCCTTTACCTCGCGCAACAGGGGCTCGATGAACTGGAACAGGTGATAGACCTGCTTGAGCTTGCGGCGGCTGTCCTGGTTCATCTTGCCGTCGCGCGTCAGGATATGGAGTTCCTTGAGCAGTTCGACGGACTGGCCGGGACGGACTTCGTGGGTGCTGGACATCGGCGGATGGGGCTGTGGATGCTTCGGAAAGGCCGACAGTTTACCGAAAACCCCGTCAAGACACCGCCCCCTACTTTTGTGGGCTAAAGCTCACTCGCGTGCCTGCCGTTAAACCTTCGATCACGACAAGCAGAGTTGGCGCAGGTACGGCCGTCCAAGCGGAAGGACCCGGGGCACGAACCCCAGCCGGCATGGCGCCATGCAGAACGAGAAAGCGGGGAGCCATGAACGCGGACGTGGGATTACGCCTGGAACTCAACCAGCCGGGCGATCAGGTAAGGGCGTGTTTTACGCCGGAAACCGGCCGGTTGCCGCCGGACCGGGCGGCGCTGGAAGCATCGCTGGCCGAGCACGGCTGGCAGGGGGCGCGCCTGGACCAGGCCGCCGTGACCGGATTCCTGACCCAGTGCCAGCTGACCGACCGTGAAATCGATGCGGTGATCGGCACGGTGCTGGACGGCGCCTTCGAACTGGAGATTACCGCCGACAAGCTGCAGCTGCTGCTGACGCTGATGCCGCCCGAAGGCGGCCGCATCATCGAGGAAAGCGATATTGCCGCCGCTGCGGCGTCGATGGGCGTGGTGGCGCTGCTCGATTCGGCGGCCATTGGCGTGGCGCTGGAGGCAGGCAGCTGCGAAGGTCGCGAGATCGCGCGCGGCGTGGCACCCGTGCAGGGCGAGACGGCCCGCTTCGACAGCCTGGTGCAGCAGAAGCGGCCGGCACAGGCCGACAACGAGGACGAGCGCGTCGACCTGCGCGACCTTGGCAGCCTGCTGCTGGTGAATCCCGGCACGGCGCTGATGCGCCGCACTCCGGCCAGATCCGGCAAGGACGGCATGGACGTGCTGGGCAAGCCGATTGCCGCCGAACCCGTGGTGGATACCCCCTATGCGGCAGACCTGACCGGTGTGGCCGCAGACCCCAACGACCCGAACCTGCTGCTGGCGGTGATCGCCGGATCGCCGCGCGTGCTGCCGAACGGCGTGATCGTCAGCCCCGTGGTGGACGTGGACGCCGTGGACCTGCATTCGGGCAACGTCAATTTCGATGGATCGCTGCGTGTGTCGGGCGATATCCGTACGGGCATGTCGGTGCGTGTCACCGGCGATGTGGTGGTGCAGGGCACCATCGAGGCGGCCCATGTGGAGGCGGGCGGTGACGTGATCGTCAAGGGTGGCATCATCGGCAAGGCAGACTCCGCCCACGGTGGCGACCCCAACGACGTAGCCAGCGTGCGCACCAAGGGCGCGGTGCATGCGCGCTATATCCAGAACGCGATCGTCGAGGCGGAGACCGAGGTGGTGGTCGAAAGCGGCATCCGCCAGAGCGATGTGTCGGCGGGCGAACGCGTGGTGGTTGGCACCCCCACATCCCAGGGCAGCATCAGCGGCGGCCGTACCCGCGCGCTGCAATCGGTCAGCGTGGCAACCCTGGGCGCACCCGCCGGATCGGCCACGGCCGTGCAGGTTGGCCTGAACCCGTTTGCGGATCAGCAGAAGGCCGAACTGGAAGCGCGCCGCCGCAAGGTGCTCGACGACCAGGCCAAGCTGCAGCAACTGGTGGCCTTCTTCGCCAAGAATCCGGAGCGCGCACAGGGCGATGTCCGCGAGAAGGCGCGCGCCACGATGTACAAGATCAATCGCGACCTGTTCGAACTCGACGCCGAGATCGCGCGGCTGAGCGAGCAGATCAAGCCGTCGGACGATGCGGTGATCGCGGTGGGTCGCCGCATCCATGGCGGCGTGACCCTGCAGGTGGGCCACAAGGTGCTGAAGGTCATGGAAGACAAGACCGGCGGGCAGGTACGGGTGATCGAAGACCGCATCACGGTGACCTGATTCGGGCGAGGCCGGGCAGACAGGAACCGTCACGGGCCGGTTGCTGCGGGCCGGCACCCGGTTCGCCGTGTTGTCCGGAAGATCGGTTTGGAGGGGGCCCGTTACGTCCCCGGGGTGACACGTTACGTCACCCGTAACATCCAGGCGCCTGCATGCTTTGCGCCTTGCCTTCCGTGCGCGGGCGCGCGGAAGCGCCAAAGCCGCAGCGCGCATGGCATTTACGCCAATTTGATGGTTGCACGCGATCCGCGTGACGGGCAGAAATTGTCTGGCACGCCGTTTGCTGAGTCTCCCGTATCAAAACCAGACACTTCGGGAGACGCAACATGACCGCACTCGTAATCGAAGACCAACCGCTGGTGCGTCTGGGCATGCAACGGCTGCTGGAGCGGATGCCGGGCGTTGGCGCGGTGCGGGCCCTGGATCCGGCTGGCATCCAGGCGCTGGAGCCCGGCCTCGAAACGTCCATCGTGGTGTATGGCATGTCCGGTGACACCAGCGACAACTGGTACCTGCTGCGCCGGCTGCATCAGACGCTGCCCCGCGCGCGCATCCTGCTGCTGTCCGACAACATGTGGCTGCACGTCCCGGCGTCGCTGGAGCCGTGTGGCGTCGTCGCGCATCTGCCCAGGTCGGCGTCAGTCGAACGCATGGAAGCCGTGGTGCTGCAGATGCTGGGGTGCGATGGATTCGTGCCGATGCGCACCAGCATGGGCGATGCATGGCAGCTGGCCTGCCATCCGCGCGTGGTGTCGTGACCGGCCCGCATCGTCTCTCGAAATGTTATTGAGACAAAGCCGATTTAGCTGACGCCACGGTAAGCAGGCACCAAAGCAAAAAGGGCAACCCGAATGGGTTGCCCTTCCTACTTCAAGTGATGGTGCCGGAGATAGGAGTCGAACCTACGACCTTCGCATTACGAATGCGCTGCTCTACCAACTGAGCTACACCGGCGAAACCTGACTTGCAAAACCTGTTCTATCGCTGCGATCCGCGCCGTTGCTGCGTTGCGTCGAATCGGATAGAGCCAGCGATCATATCAGTGACTTCCGGGTTTGTGAAGCCCCTCGTGCGGATTTTTTGGGAATCCTGCAGGGCGGGCCGCCCGGAACGTTGCCGCCGCTGCCTGGGCAGCGCTGCAACAACAGGCGTAAGGATCGCACAGGCGTGGGGGATCGCTTGAGGCAAAAAGGGGGCGAAGCCGCCCCCTTTTCCGGATTGACCGCAAGCGGTGTGGCGGCTTGCGGATCAGGGCGTCAGAACTTGTGACGCAGGCCGGCCATCACGCCCACGCGGCTGCCGTGACCATAGAACGGCGTCTGGAAGGTTGGCTGCGCGCCGAGCGTGCGCCAGGCATCGGTCAGCGTCGTGTAGTCGGCTTCCAGGTAGACGTCGGTACGCTTGCTGAATGCGTAGTCGAGCATCAACGCCCCAGTGAAGCGGTTGCCCGAATCGCCGGCATGCTTGAGGTGGTCGTACGTACCCATCGCGATCAGGGACCATGCCGGATCGAACTGATACTTGGCGCCAAGGTAGCCGGCCTGGTTCTTGTAGCCGGCGTTGTCGACGTTGCTGTTCGTGTAGCCGAGGTAGATCGTTGCCGGGCCGGCGGTGTACGTGCCGCCGAGCGTCCAGACCTTCTGGTCGCTGTTCGGCACGGTCACGCCGTAGTAGCTCGTGGTGTCCTTCATGATCTGGTAGCCACCGGCCACCATGAACGGACCCGCCGCGTAGGTCAGGCTGCCGCCTGTCGACGACGATCGTGCCACGCTGCCCGGTTGCTCGCCGAACGCATGCTGGGCTGCAATCGTGAAGCCGCCAAATTTACCGGCGTACTTGACCATGTTGTCCTGGCGTACGCCGCCGGTGTAGTTGCCGCCCTGGAAGCCGACGATGGCAAGGTTGGCAAGCGCCATGGCGTCGTAGCTGGCGATGACCTCGTGGATCACCGTGAATTGCCGGCCCAGCGTGATCGTGCCGAAGTCGCCCTGCATGCCGACATACGCCTTGCGGCCGAACAGGCGGTTGCCTTGCAGGCTCTGGCCTGCATCGGGCGAGAAGCCCGATTCGAGCACGAACAGCGCCTGGTAGCCGCGTCCCAGGTCTTCCACGCCATAGAGGCCCCAGCGGCTGCCGGTCAGCACGCCGTCCGTCATCTGCAGCTTGCCGTTGCCGGCGGCGCTCTCGTTCGTGGTGTAGCGGATCGTGGTGTCGACGATGCCGTAGAGCGTGACGTTGGACTGGGCCTGGGCGGGTGCCGCGGCCCCGATGGCTGTTAGCGCTGCTGTGGCGACGAAGGGCGCAAGGGCTCGCTTCATGATGTTGGTCTCCATCCTGGCTTGTTATTTCGTTTTTGCTGCGGAAGAGCCGGTGCCAAATGCTTGTTCGACTTCTGTTGCCGAAGTGGATCGGCTTGTGCATTCCCTTCACCGGCGGGCATGGGAGGCGCGCCGGGAAGTGATTCCCAGGCGCCGGGACGTGCAGTCCAAATCGATTGGGAAAGGCAATCGATGTGATCTGATGTCCTATGACATCGTACCTTACAGAAAAATAACAAGGCAAGACATAGGACGAGACATTGGGTGGATCAGCAACACTGGATTCCAGTATCAAATACCACTCAATTACGCTCCAGCCTGGTGCATTTTCGAATTCGGTATTTGCTTAATTTGCATTGCAGCAAACTTTTGTCAGTTTCACGTAAGTTATTTAAATTCAACGAGAAATCATGTTCCGTGGCCGATTGGCGGGGATTTTGGCAAGCGTTTTCGAGGACGGCGAAATGGAAAATATCAGCCGAATGCGTGAGAGAAATCCGCAGGGCAGCAATTAACGTCTGCATGTCTGCATCTTAAAACTTCTAGGGAATTTACTGAGGCGATCTCATCTTGACCGGAATGGTGCGGGCGATTAGATTCCAGTTGCGTTGTATGACGACAGATCAATAACACCCAATTCAGCCATTTGTGCGCGATGAGCTGGTACCGCGCACCTGTGCAGCCCGACACCATGTCTCAGACCTCCCAAGACCCGCTCGACGGCGTCCCTACCCGTTGCCATCGCATCCTCCTGACCGGCGCCGCCGGCAATCTCGGAAAAGTCCTACGTGACCGACTGAAGCGCTATGCCGATGTGGTGCGCGTTTCCGATATCGCCAGCCTGGGCGAAGCCGGCGAGCAGGAAGAGGTGGTCACGTGCGATCTTTCCGACGCCAAAGCCGTCCATGCGCTGGTGGCAGGCGTCGACGCTATCGTTCATCTTGGCGGCGTGTCGGTGGAGCGGCCGTTCGAGGAAATCCTGCCCGCCAACATCCAGGGCACGTACAACATTTACGAAGCCGCGCGCCGCCATGGCGTGCGTCGCATCGTTTTTGCCAGCTCGAATCACGTCATCGGCTACTACAGGCAGGGAGAGGTGCTCGATGCCGATACGCCCGCCAGGCCCGATGGGTACTACGGCGTCAGCAAGGCGTTTGGCGAGCAGATGGGCAGCTTCTACAGCGACCGCTACGGCATCGACACCGTGGCGCTGCGTATCGGATCGTCGTTTCCCGAGCCCAGGGATCGCCGCATGATGGTCACCTGGCTCGGCTATGACGACCTGGAGCAACTGATCAAGCGGGCCATCTTCGTGCCGAATGTCGGATTCCTGATTGTCTATGGCGCTTCGGCCAATCGCGACAGCTGGTGGGACAACAGCAAGGCCGCGCGCCTGGGCTTCAGGCCCGTGGAGTCTTCCGAGCCGTTCCGCGCCAAGGTGGAGTCGGTGCCGCCACTGCCTGCGGACGATCCGGCCGGCTGGTACCAGGGTGGGGCCTTCGTCAAGGCCGGCCCGTTCGGCGATTAAGGGGCAACAGCCATGTCCGACACTTTCGAACGCATCGGGAACATGCGCTGCGGCGTGGGCGAGAGCCCCGTCTGGCACGCCACTGAAGCCGCGCTGTACTGGACCGATATCCCGAATCGCACGCTGTGGCGCTTCGATCCGGCCAGCGGCCGCACCGACCACTGGGCAGTACCCGAGATGGCCGGCTGCATGGCCATGACGGCCGACGGCGGCTGGCTGCTGGCGATGGAAACCGGAATATTCCGAATCGGCAAACTGGTGGCGGGGCAGCGCGCCCCCGCGCCGCAGCGGGTGGCCACGGTGGCGCACGCGCGCGACGGCATGCGTTTCAATGACGGCCGCTGTGACCGGCAGGGCCGTTTCTGGGCCGGCACGATGGTGATGGACATGTCGCTGGCCGCCACCGACGGCAAGCTGTATCGATTCGATGCCCGCACGGGTGCGCTGGACATGATCCGCGACGAAATGATCACGCCGAACGGCCTGGCCTTCAGCCCCGATGGCCGCACGATGTACGTGTCGGATTCGCATCCGGCCCGGCGGGCGGTGTGGGCGTACGACTACGACATCGATACGGGCACACCGGCCAATGGCCGCGTGTTCATCGACATGAATCGCTACCCGGGCCGGCCCGATGGCGCGGCCGTCGATGCCGAGGGCTGCTACTGGATCTGCGGCAACGATGCCGGCCAGGTGCATCGCTTCACGCCCGATGGCCGGCTGGACCGCAGCCTGGCGGTGCCATTTGCCAAGCCCGCCATGTGCGCGTTCGGCGGCAGCGGCCTCGACACGCTCTATGTCACGTCGATCCGCACCGACGACACCGATCCGCTGTCCGGCGCCGTGGTGGCACTGCGTCCCGGCGTGCGCGGCACGTCCGAGCCCGTGCTGCGCGACTGATCAGGTTCCGAAGACGGCCCGCCGAGCCAGGCGGGCCGGGCAATGTGTTGACTTGAACGACGAATAACTCTGATAACACTGGAGGCAAGACACATGTTTCAAAAACACTTCGCGCGTACCCGCCTGGGTACCCTGATGGCCGCACTTGCAACAGCCGTGGCGATGCCGGTCGGCGCGCACGCCGCGGATTTCCGTTCCGCCGACATCCATCCCGACGACTACCCGACCGTGCAGGCCGTGCGCTACATGGGCGATCTGCTCAAGCAGCGCTCGAACGGCAAGATGTCGATCAAGGTCTTCGCGCAAGGCGCGCTGGGCAGCGAGAAGGATGCCATCGAACAGACCAAGATCGGTGCGCTGTCGATGGTGCGTGTGAATTCGGCCGCGATGAACAATATCTGCGAAGCCACCATCGTGCCGACGATGCCGTTCCTGTTCCGTTCCACCGAGCACATGCGCCATGTGCTGGACGGCCCGATCGGCGAAGACATCCTGAAGTCGTGCGAGAAGAACGGCTTTATCGGGCTGGCGTGGTACGACAGCGGGTCGCGCTCGATGTACACCACCAAGCGGCCGATCAAGACCCTGGCCGACGCCAAGGGCATGAAGATCCGCGTGCAGCAGTCGGATCTCTGGGTGTCGCTGCTCGAAGCCATGCATGCCAATGCCACGCCGATGCCGTGGGGCGAGGTCTACACCGCGCTGAAGACCGGCCTGGTCGACGGCGCCGAGAACAACTGGCCCAGCTACGAAAGCTCGCGCCAGTTCGAGGTCGCCAAGTATTACTCGCTGACCGAGCACTCGATGGCACCAGAAATGCTGATGTTCTCGAAGGTGGCCTGGGATCGCCTGTCGAAGGACGACCAGGCCATGGTGCGCCAGGCAGCCAGGGACTCGGTGCCCTACATGCGCAAGCTGTGGGACGAGCGCGAGCTGAAGTCGCGCAAGCTGGTGGAGGCCGCCGGCGTGCAGATCATCCAGGTGGACAAGACATCGTTCCAGGCCGCGATGAAGCCCGTGTACGACCGCTTCATCACCAGCGCGCAGATGAAGGACCTGGTGCGCCGCACGCAGGAAACGAAGTAATCCGCCGACGTCAGGTTGCAGGGAATCCATCATGCTTTCGCCATCCCCCACGCCGGCCACGCCGGCGGATGGCGCTCACGGGCCCGCTGCTGATGCGGGCGCCGTGCGCGCCAATGCCTACACCCGTTTTTGCGCCACGCTGGCCCGCGCCTGTCTGGGCCTGGGCGTCTTCGGCCTGCTGCTGCTCGTGGTTGCGGTGCTGTACCAGGTCTTCGGCCGCTACGTGCTGAACGACACGCCCACCTGGGCCGAATCCATCGCGATGCTGCTGGTGCTGTACGTGACGATGCTCGGTACCGCCGTGGGCGTGCGCGACGCCGGCCATATCGGCCTGGAATCGCTGCTCATTCTGCTGCCCGATCACCTGCGCACCAAGCTGGAAATCCTGATCCACGTGCTGGTGGGCGTGTTCGGCGCCGTCATGGCATACAACTGCGCGTTTCTGGCGCACTCGGTGGCCGACTACAAGCTGCCGACGCTGGGCATTTCCGAGGGCTGGCGCTACGTGCCGCCCGTCATCGCGGGCGCGCTGATCGTGCTGTTTTCGATCGAACACATCATTGCAGTGCTGAAAGGCACGGAAGTGGAGCCGGCATGGCACTGATCATTCTTACCGTCTGCTTCTTCGGCTTCCTGATCCTCGGGGTGCCGGTGGCGTTCGCCATCGGCCTGTCGGCCGTGGCGACCATCCTGTACGAAGGCCTGCCGCTGGCGGTGGTGTTCCAGCAGATGACGTCGGGCATGAACGCGTTCTCGTTCCTGGCGATCCCGTTCTTCATCTTCGCGGGCGAGCTGATGCTGTACGGCGGCATTGCCGACCGCATCGTCAACTTCGCCAAGTCGATGGCCGGTCATGTGCGCGGCGGGCTGGGCATGTCCAACGTGGTGGCCTGCACGCTGTTTGGCGGTGTCTCGGGCTCGCCGGTGGCCGACGTGTCGGCCATGGGCGCGGTGATGATCCCGATGATGAAGCGCGAGGGCTACCACGCCGACTACGCGGTCAACGTGACCACCCACGCGGCACTGGTGGGCGCGCTGATGCCGACCAGCCACAACATGATCATCTACACGCTGGCCGCGGGCGGCAAGGTGTCGATTGCCGCGCTGATCCTGGCCGGCGTGCTGCCGGCGCTGATCCTGACGATCTGCAACCTGGCGGCCGCCTACTTTGTGGCGCGCAGCCGCGGCTATCCGTCCGGCACGTTCCCCGGCTGGCAGATCGTGGGCCATTCGCTGGCCGCCGCGCTGCCGGGCCTGTTCGTGGTGGTGCTGATCCTGGCGGGCATCCTGTCGGGTGTGTTCACCGCCACCGAATCGGCCGCCGTTGCCGTGCTGTATGCGCTGACGCTGACCGTGTTCCTGTACCGCTCGCTGACGAAGGAGCAGTTCATCAAGGCGGCGGCCAAGGCGGTGAAGACGACCGGCGTGGTGCTGCTGCTGATTGGCATTTCAGCCACGTTCGGCTACATGATCAGCCTCTACGGCGTGGCCGAGCTGACCGGCCAGTTCCTGAGTTCGGTGTCCACCAGCCCGTGGGTGATTTTCCTGATGGTGAACGTAATGCTGTTCATCCTGGGCACGTTCCTGGACATGGCGGCCACCATCCTGATCTGCACGCCGATCTTCCTGCCGATCTGCATGCACTACGGCATGAGCCCGGTGCAATTTGGCATGCTGATGCTGATCAACTGCGCGCTGGGGCTCAATACGCCGCCCGTGGGTACCACGCAGTTCGTGGGTTGCGCGATTGGCGGCGTGTCGGTGGGGCAGGTCATGCGCACGATCTGGCCGTTTTACGGTGCGCTGGTGGCCGCGCTGCTGCTGGTGACCTATGTGCCGGCGTTCTCGCTGTGGCTGCCCGAGGTGTTGCTAAAGTAAGCGGTTTTTCCCTTCTCCCGCGTGTGAGAGGGGAGTCGACTTGTCGAGGATTGACATGCCCTGGCTTCCACCCGGCCCCCTTCATACGTTGCAATCGGGCGCGCATACGCTGACGGTCGCCCCGGCCGCCGGCGGCCGCATGGCGTCGTTCGGTACCACGCGAGCCGATGGTCACCTCATCGAATGGCTGGCGCCGATGCCGTGGCAGGCGCTGGAACAAGGTTTCGACGCCTTCCAGTGGCCCAAGGCCGGCAGCTATCCCTTGCTGCCGTTCTCCAACCGCATCCGCGAGGGCCGGTTTCGTTGGGACGGTCGCGACAGCGATCTGCCCGCCCATCCGGGACAGGCCCATGCGATGCACGGCTTCGGCCATGCGCGCGCCTGGGCAGTCATCGAGCAGGCCAGCGACTGCATCGTCATGACGCTGGTCCACGCACCGGCCGGCGGCGACTGGCCCTGGCCGATCCATGCCCGGCAGACGCTGCGGCTGACCGGAGACGGCCTCGAAGCCGAACTGATGATCCGTAATGATGGCGAAACGGCCATGCCGGTTGGCGGCGGCTTTCATCCGTTCTTTGCCCGGGTGCCGGGCATGCGATTGCAGTTCGACGCGCTGCACATGTGGCCGGCCGACGCAGGCGGCGTCGCCACGGGCCGTACGGTGGTGGGGGATCGCGAGCGCTTCCTGCGTGAGCGCCATCTGCCGGAGACCGATCTGAGCGTCTATTACAGCGGCTGGAAACGCATGGCGACGCTGAAGCGGCCCGACGGCGCCACGCTGACGCTGCGGGCCGGCGAGGAACTGGATCACCTGGTGCTGCATGCACCGGGCGGGTGCGATTTCGTGTGCCTGGAGCCGGTGTCGCATGTGGCCGATGCGGTCAACCTGGCATTGCGCGGCTGGGAGGGCACGGGGCTGCGCAGCCTGGCCGCGGGCGATTCGGCCACGTGGCGCATGCAGTGGCAGATCGCCCTCTGACGGCTGCCGGAAGCGGAAGGGACGGCGGAAGGTGCGGCGGAAGGGACGGGGAAGGCCGAAGCCGGAATTCTCCGAAGAACCAAAGAAAACAGGGCGCCGGGGCGCCCTGTTTGCATGGAAGTTCCGCAGGGGTGCCGGCGGATCAGGCCTTGCTGGCCGCTTCCTGGTGGTAGCGCGTGACGCGGTCCACCTCGTTCTTCGAACCCAGGACCACCGACACGCGCTGGTGCAGCTTGGTGGGCTGGACGTCCAGGATGCGCTCGTGGCCGTTGGTGGCCGCGCCGCCGGCCTGCTCGACCAGGAACGCCATCGGGTTGGCTTCATACATCAGGCGCAGCTTGCCCGGCTTCTCGGGTTCGCGCTTGTCCCACGGATACATGAAGATGCCGCCGCGCGTCAGGATACGGTGCACATCGGCCACCATCGACGCGATCCAGCGCATGTTGAAGTTCTTGCCGCGCGGACCTTCGTCGCCGGCCAGGCATTCGTCGATGTACTGGCGCACCGGGGGTGCCCAGTGACGCATGTTGGACATGTTGATCGCGAATTCCTTGGTGTCTTCCGGGATCTTCACGTCCGACTGGGTCAGCACGAAGCTGCCGGCCTCGCGGTCCAGCGTGAACATGTGCACGCCATTGCCGACGGTCAGCACCAGCGTGGTCTGCGGGCCGTACACGGCGTAGCCGGCCGCCACCTGGTGCGTGCCCGGCTGCATGAAATCGCTCTCGGTCACGGTCTCGCCCGGCTTGTGCATGTGCAGCACCGAGAAGATCGTGCCGATCGACACGTTCACGTCGATGTTCGACGAGCCATCGAGCGGATCGAACAGCAGCAGGTATTCGCCCTTCGGGTAGCGGTTCGGGATCTCGTAGAACGAGTCCATTTCCTCGGATGCCATGGCCGCCAGGTGGCCGCCCCATTCGTTGGCGTCCAGCAGCACTTCGTTGGCGATCACGTCGAGCTTCTGCTGCGTTTCGCCCTGGACGTTGCCAGTGCCGGCCGAGCCCAGCACGCCCGCGAGGGCGCCCTTGCTGACGGCGTTGGAAATGGCCTTGCAGGCGCGCGCAACCACCTCGATCAGCAGCCGGAGTTCCGGCTGGATCGTGTTGTGCTTGCGCTGCTCCTCGACCAGATAGCGGGTGAGGCTGATGCGTGTCATGGTGGGTTCTCCTTGGATGGGCGCCATTCTACAGGGCCGGCGCTACGGACAGGCCGTTTTCGGCCCGCCGTGCGCCTTGGAGGACACATCAGCTTGCCAGCGCCTTGCTGACGATTTCGCGCACATCGCGCGACAGCGTGGACGCCGCCGCCACACGCTCCAGCGCCGCGCGCATGCGGTCGCGCAGCGGGATCTCGTACTTTTGCCAGCGATCCATGACCCGCGCCAGCCGTGCGGCCACCTGGGGGTTGATGGCGTCGAGCGCCAGCACCTGGTCGGCCCAGAAGGCATACCCCGAGCCGTCGGCGGCGTGAAACTGGGCCGGATTGCCCGAGCAGAAGCTGAAGATCAGCGACCGCGCCCGGTTCGGGTTGCGCAGGTTGAAGGCGGGGTGCTCCATCAGCGCGCGTACCGTGTCGATCGTGCGCTTGCCGGCGTGCGGGCCCACCTCGCCGCGCTGCATGCCCTGCAGCGAGAACCACTTGTCGATGACCAGCGCGTCGTCCTCGAAGCGCTCGTAGAAATCGGCCAGGGCATGCTCGCGGCCCGGCGCGAAGCTGTTGACCAGCGCCGACAGCGCGGCAAAGCGGTCGGTCATGTTGCCGCTCTGCTGGTAGTGCTGGTCGGCCAGCGCCTGCATGTCGGCGTCGCCGCTGTCGGCCAGGTAGCCCAGCGCCAGGTTGCGCAGCGCGCGCTTTGCCATCGAGTCGGCATCGGGGCTGTAGTCGCCCGGCGTGGCGTTGGCCTGGTAGGCGGCCAGCCATTCGGCCTTGAGCGTGCGGGCCAGCCCTTCGCGCATGAACAGGCGGGCATGATGGATGGCGGCCGGATCGGCCACGCCCATGCGCTCGGCCAGATAGGCCTCGGCCGGCAGCATCAGGGCCTGCTCGCGGAACGCGGGGTTCAGCGATCCATCGGTCAGCACGGTGCGGAAGGCCGCCACCAGCGCCGGATCGAGCTTCAGTTCGCGCTGGGCCTGCACGTCGGCCACCAGTTGCAGCAGCGCACGCGTTGCCAGGCGCTGGCCGGCTTCCCAGCGGTTGAACGCATCGCTGTCGTGCGCCAGCAGGAAGGTCAGCTCGGCATCGGTGTATTCGTAGTCGACGATCACCGGCGCCGAGAAATTGCGCAGCAGCGAAGGCAGCGGGGCCTTGGCGCCCTTGGGCAGGCCCACAAACCGGAAGGTCTGTTCGGCCTGCGTGAAATCGAGCACGCGCGTGGCGCCGGCCGCCTGGGTTTCGCCGTCGAGCTGCAGCGGCAGGTCGTTGCCGGCGGCGTCGATCAGGCCCAGCGCGAACGGGATATGGAACGGCTGCTTGTCCGGCGAGCCGGCCTTGGTCTCGATGCCGACCTTGGGGCAGCGCTGCGTCAGCGTCAGCGAGAGGGTGCCGGCAGTGCCATCCCATTGCGTGCGGGCCGTCACCACCGGCGTGCCGGCCTGGCTGTACCAGAGGCCGAACTGCTTGAGGTCGCGGCCGTTGGCGTCGGCCATGGCGGCGCGGAAGTCGTCGCAGGTCACGGCCTGGCCGTCATGGCGCTGGAAGTACAGGTCCATGCCACGGCGGAAGCCGTCGCGGCCCAGCAGGGTCTGGTACATGCGCACGACCTCGGCGCCTTTCTCGTAGACCGTGACCGTGTAGAAGTTGTTGATTTCCTCGTAGCTGTCGGGGCGCACCGGGTGGGCCATCGGGCCGGCATCCTCGGGAAACTGCACCTGCCGCAGCACGCGTACATCCTCGATGCGCTTGACTGCACGGCCCGATTCCGAGCCCATCATGTCGGCCGAGAATTCCTGGTCGCGGAACACGGTCAGGCCTTCCTTGAGCGACAGCTGGAACCAGTCGCGGCAGGTCACGCGGTTGCCGGTCCAGTTGTGGAAGTACTCGTGCGCCACCACCGATTCGATATTGGCGAAGTCCACGTCGGTGGCGGTCTGCGCATTGGCCAGTACGTACTTCGTGTTGAAGATGTTCAGGCCCTTGTTCTCCATCGCGCCCATGTTGAAATCGCTGACGGCGACGATCATGAAGCGGTCCAGATCAAGCTCCAGGCCGAAGCGCCGCTCGTCCCAGCGGATCGAATGGATCAGCGAATCCATGGCATGGCGCGTCTTGTCCAGGTCCTGGGGCTCCACCCAGACCTGCAGCAGCTTTTCCTTGCCCGACGCCGACACGATCTTCTCTTCGATGCGTTCCAGCTTGCCGGCCACCAGCGCAAACAGATAGGACGGCTTGCGGAACGGGTCTTCCCAGACGGCTTCGTGGCGGCCATCGGGCAGATCGCCCTGCGACAGCAGGTTGCCATTGGACAGCAGCACCGGGCAGGCGGCACGGTCGGCGCGCAGCGTCACGCGGTAGGTGGTCATCACGTCCGGACGATCCAGGAAATACGTGATGCGGCGGAAGCCTTCGGCCTCGCACTGCGTAAAGAAGTTGCCATTCGAGACATACAGGCCCGACAGCGTGGTGTTGGCTGCCGGGTTGCAGGCCGCCGTGATTTCCAGCGTGCCCTGCGCGGGCAGGCCAGCAAGCGTAAGCGTGTCGTCTTCGGCGCGGCAGTTGCCGAACGGCTGGCCGTCGAGCTTGATGCCAATCAGCTCCAGCGCCTCGCCGCTCAGTACCAGCGGGGCATCGGCGGCGCCGGTGCGCTGCAACTTCAACGTGCTGGTGACGATGGTGCGCTGCGGGTCGAGGTCGAGCACGAGGTCGACATGATCGATGGCAAACGCGGGCGGAGTATAGTCCTTGCGGTAGACGGTAACGGGCGTGTCGGTACGCAGCATGGGGAGATCCTGTCTTCGGGTGACCGGGGGCGGCGGGCCTTGAACGGCGAGAACCGGCCCTGAAGCCCCCATTGTAGCCAAGCGGTTTCAGGCCTGCGTTGCACCGGGGCCGGCGTGGGAATTCGGCCGCCCCGATCGTGTCTGAGGAAACGTGACCGAACCAAAAATAACGAGGTATGGCGATGTGGCAAGCAGCGGTTTCCTGGGGAAGGCAGCGTGGCCGGGGTGGCCTGGGTGTATGGCTGGCGCTGGGCGCGCTATGGCTGTCGGGCTGCGCCAGCACCGTCACCACCGAGGTGACCGCGTTCCGCGACGCGGCATGGAGCAATGACGCGCCGCGTACCTACGCATTCGATCACGCGCCGCAGCAGGACGCGCAGCTTGATCGCCAGACCTACGAGCTGTGGCTGTCCCAGGTCCTGTCCGGCATCGGCTTCGAACAGGCGCCGCCCAGGCAGGCACGTTACCTGGTGACGATGGACTACGACGCCGCCCCCGGCTTCGTGCGCGTGGCGGAAACCGTCTACCCCGATCCCTGGTATGGACCGTACGGGCCGTACTGGGGGCCGTATGGCTGGTATCGGCCGTGGGGGCCGTATGGCTGGGGGCCGGGCTACTGGCCGCCCCAGACCGTGGTGCGCGATGTGCCGGTGACGTTCTCCAACCTGAGGGTCTTCTTCAAGGATGCGGCCAGCGGCAAGCGGGTCTACCAGGTGACGGCGCGCAACACCACCGAGGGCGGCAACCTGACGGCCGTGATGCCCTACATGATCCGCAGCGCGTTTGCCAATTTCCCGGGCGAAAGCGGACGGCCGCAGCGCATCACGCTGGAAGTCCAGAAGGACCAGAAGTAGCGGAAAACCGGCATGCATTCGTCGACATTCGTCCACCGGCAAGACGCGCCGAGGGGCGAATCGTATTCGCTACCGTAAGGTAAAAGCCGTTTTTCGCCTCCGCGCCGTAAAAACACTGTCCGGACCATTGCAAAGGCCTTCCGGCTCGGGATGGCTGGGCTAGAATGGCTGCTCGATTTTTTTCGCCTTCTCTTTCCGGACAAGCAGAATGAGCAGCAAGACCAGCGGTGATGCACCGCAACATGCCCCGAACAGCCCCGAAGCGCAACTGCGTCTGGCCGCGCTGGAATACCACCGCAGCCCGACCAAGGGCAAGATCCAGGTAACGGCCACCAAGGCGCTGTCCAACCAGCGCGACCTGTCGCTGGCCTACTCGCCGGGCGTGGCCTACGCCTGCGAGGAGATCCACAAGGATCCCGCGATGGCCGCCGAGTACACCTCGCGCGCCAACCTGGTGGCGGTGATCACCAACGGTACTGCCGTGCTGGGTCTGGGCGACATTGGTCCGCTGGCCGGCAAGCCGGTGATGGAAGGCAAGGGCTGCCTGTTCAAGAAGTTCGCCGGCATCGACGTGTTCGACATCGAACTCGATGCGCGCGATCCGGACAAGATCGTGGAAATCGTCGCCGCGCTGGAACCCACGCTGGGCGGCGTGAACCTGGAAGACATCAAGGCGCCCGAGTGCTTCTACATCGAGAAGAAGCTGCGCGAGCGCATGAACATCCCCGTCTTCCATGACGACCAGCACGGCACGGCCATCATCTCGGCCGCGGCACTGCTGAACGGCCTGAAGGTGGTGGGCAAGGACATCGCCAAGGTCAAGCTGGCCGTGTCGGGCGCCGGCGCTGCCGCCATTGCCTGCCTGGACACCATGGTGAGCCTGGGCGTGAAGCGCGAGAACGTCTTCGTGGTCGACTCGAAGGGCGTGATCTTCCAGGGCCGCGACGCGAACATGGAAGCCAACAAGGCCCGTTACGCGCAGGACACGGCCGACCGCACGCTGGCCGATATCGTCAAGAACGCCGACGTCTTCCTGGGCTGCTCCACCGCGGGCGTGCTGAGCGGCGACATGGTCAAGACCATGGCCGACAAGCCCATCATCCTGGCGCTGGCGAACCCGGAACCGGAAATCCGCCCGGAAGTGGCCAAGGCCGCGCGTCCGGACTGCATCATCGCCACCGGCCGTTCGGACTATCCGAACCAGGTGAACAACGTGCTGTGCTTCCCGTACATCTTCCGCGGCGCGCTCGATTGCGGCGCCACGAAGATCACGGAAGAAATGAAGCTGGCTTGCGTGAAGGCCATCGCCGAGCTGGCCGAAGCCGAACTGAACGATGCCGTTGCTGCGGCCTACGGCGGCCGCGAACTGAAGTTCGGCCCTGACTACATCATCCCCACGCCGTTCGACCAGCGCCTGATCGAGAAGATCGCCCCGGCAGTGGCCAAGGCTGCGGAAGAGTCGGGCGTGGCGACGCGTCCGATCAAGGACCTGGAAGCCTACCGCCAGCAGCTGACCAGCTACGTCTACCACACCGGCCTGATCATGAAGCCGGTGTTCTCGGCCGCCAAGGCCGCGCCCAAGCGCGTGGCCTACGCCGAGGGCGAGGAAGAGCGCGTGCTGCGCGCCGTGCAGGGCGTGGTGGACGAAGGCCTGGCCCGTCCGATCCTGATCGGCCGTCCGCACGTGATCCAGATGCGCATCGAGAAGGCCGGCCTGCGCCTGCGCCCCGGTGTCGACTTCGAACTGATCAATCCGGAAGACGATCCGCGCTATCGCGCCTATCACGAGGAATACCACGCGCTGCGTGGCCGCGATGGCGTGACGCCGGACATGGCCAAGGTGGCGCTGCGCCGTTCGAACACGTTGATCGGCACGATGCTGATGCACATGGGCGACGCCGATGCGCTGCTGTGCGGCACCGTCGGCCGCTTCGAGGCCCATCTCGAACACGTGCGCGACGTGATCGGCCTGGCCCCGGACGCCAAGGTGTTCGCCGCCATGAACGCGCTGATGCTGGAAAAGCACACGCTGTTCATCACCGACACGTTCGTGAACGATGACCCGAGCGCCGAGGAACTGGCCGCGATCACGCAACTGGCCGCCAAGGAAATCGCACGCTTCGGCCTGCATCCGAAGGTGGCCATGATGTCGCACTCGATGTTCGGTTCGTCCACGCGTCCGTCGGCACGCAAGATGCGCGACGCAGCCGCGATCCTGGCGCGCGTGGCGCCGGAACTGGAAGTGGAAGGCGAAATGCAGGGCGACGCCGCGCTGGACGAGGACGTGCGCCGCCACTTCCTGCCGACCACCAAGCTGGCCGGCAGCGCCAACCTGCTGGTCATGCCGACGCTGGATGCCGCCAACATCGCGTTCAACCTGCTCAAGATGACGGGCGGTCAGGGCGTGACGGTGGGCCCGATCCTGCTGGGCGCCGCCAAGCCGGTACACATCCTGAACCCGCAGGCCACCACCCGCCGCATCGTCAACATGACGGCCGTGGCCGTGGCGGAGGCTGGCGCGATCCGCTAAGCACTGCATCCGATCTGCGAGTTTTGCAGATCTGATGGTCGCAAAAGGAAACCGGGCCGCGAGAGTCTCTCGCGGCCCGGTTTTTTTGTCGGTGCGCTGGCACGTCTGCCGGGGTGTCAGCGCGTCGGCGGGTCAGTACGCACGGTTGGCGTGCGCGCCAGCCAATACTCCTGGCTATTGCAACACGTTGTACTGCTCCCGCATCACCACGATGATCGAACGGGCCGCGGCCATCTGCTGTGCCAGATCGTCGAAGGTGTCCTGGCGAAAATCGACCTCAGCGCTCCAGTTGCAACCGGTGTGGTCCGGCGAATGCACGCGCATCGCATGCAATTCCACCTCACCGCATTCCGGGTTGTTATCCAGGCACTGGCTCAGGATGGCCATCAGTTCCGATCGGGATTTCACATAGCGCCGCATGCGTCACCTCACTCGTCCTGGTTTACGTGGTCCGGCACACAGTCCGGAAGACCAATCTAGGTAGAACGGGGGGGAGTCGCCAATTGAATCGGCCTATGGAGCAATGGCTTCCGATCCTGCTGCATCTGCGCAAGACCGCGCTGCGGCGCAGCATTGTGGCGCAAGAGAGACTGTTGCGCGCAAGAAAAAGCCTGCCGCGACGGGCAGGCTTCAGTTCTGCGGTGATGCCGACAGCAGGATCAGAACTTGTGGCGGACGCCCACGCCGAAGCTGTCGCCGTGCTCGAGGCCCGTGATCTTGTCGTAGTAGTACGCAGCGTAGACGTCGGTGCGCTTGGACAGGTTGTAGTCGTACGCCAGCGCGAACGTGTTGCGCTTGAAGCTCGACAGTTCGTTCAGCACGCGGCCGTACGAGTACGACGCAAGCACGTTGCCGGCGCCCACCGGCACCGAAACGCCGCCTTGGCCGTCGATGTGCTTGATGTCGCCGTTGGCGTTGGCGTTCACGTTGGTCTTGATGTACTGGCCTTGCAGGAAGACCTTGAGCATCTTGAAGTCATACGACGCGCCAGCCTGCACGGCCGATTGCTTGTCGAAGCCAACGATGTACGGCGTATTCGCGTTCGGCGTGGTCGGCGGGTTGGTCAGGTCGAACGGGGTGTTGTCGAACTTGACCTGCTGGAAGGCCAGCGTTGCCGCAAACGGGCCCGAGAAGTAGGTCACGTTGCCGCCCCACTTGTTCTTGCTCGAGTTGCCGGCCGATTCGCCGAAGCTGTAGATGAAGTTGGCGGTCAGGCCGCCGAAGTTCGGCGTCGAGTAGACGATCGAGTTGTTCCAGCCCGAATCGCCGATGATGCCCGGGTCGTACACGGTGCCGTTGTTGGCGCCGAAGTACGTGTGGAAGATCATCGGGCTGAAGACGTACGAGTCAACCAGCGGGTTGAACAGGATCGTCGACACGAAGTACGGCGTGGTGTTGCGGCCCAGCTTGACGGCGCCGTAGCGGTCGTTCTGCAGGCCGACGTAGGCGTTACGGCTGAACATCGAGTCGCCGTTGAAACGGCCGCCGCTGCCGCTGTCGGTGCGGAAGAAGCCGTTCAGGTCGAAGATGGCCTTCGTGCCCAGACCCAGATCCTCGGTACCCTTGATGCCCCAGTACGAGGTTTGCATGCCCCCGGAGTTGGCCACGAACGCACGGTCATTGCTGCCCGGGTTCTTGATGCCGCCGACGAACATATCAGCCTGGCCGTACAGCGTGACGCTGGACTGGGCCATGGCTGCGCCGGAAAAAAGGGTAGCCGCGATTGCCGCCAGCTTGAGAGCCGGCTTGTACTGCTTCGTCATGTAAGACCTCCGTGGTTGTGATGCTGCTCAGAACGTTTTCTTGTGTGCCGGGACCCTGACGGGGTCTTCTTCTGCGTGGTACCCCGGCCGTGCACGGAAGTCTGCCGGTGCAGTGCGAACCGGCGCGGCCGAGGTACCTGTTTTACAGCGATGCTGAGTCGCTGAACGTTCCTGAATTTCTCTCTCTCTTTACTGCCGTGGATTTTTTTTCAGGCGGATACTAAGTCGTTCAGGCGGAACTGCGCAATGCGGTGAATCTGGTTGATGCATGTTTGCAACTCCACCGCCGGCTCGTTCTCGATACGCCTTGCAAAAGCGTCGATGATCCCGTGCCGGTCGTAGCCGCGCACGGCCAGGATGAACGGGAAGCCGAACTTGCGGTTGTAGGCCGTGTTCAGGTCCTGCAGGCGCTGGAATTCCTCGGCCGTGCACTGGTCCAGGCCGGCTCCGGCCTGCTCGCGCGTGGATTCGGCGGTCAGTTCGCCGCGCACCGCGGCCTTGCCGGCCAGTTCCGGGTGGGCGCGCACCAGCTTGACCTGGGCGTCCTGGCCGGCTGCGTCGACCGCGCTGCGCAGCGCGGCGGCCAGTTCGGCGGCGTTGGCAAACGGGCGTTGCTTCGCGACCGCTTCGGCAAACCACGGCGAGTGTTCGTAGATGCCGCCGAGTACCTTGATGAACTCGGCTTCGGGCATCGCATTCAGCTGGGTGATGGTGTAGGTGTTCTGGCTCATGCCTGGCTCCGGTACGGGTGGGTGTCGATCCAGTGGCGCGCGATGTCGACGCGCCGGCAGATCCATACCTTGTCGTGCGATTGCACGTAGTCCAGGAACCGCTGCAGCGCGCGGAAACGTCCCGGGCGGCCCAGCAGGCGGCAGTGCATGCCCACCGACAGCATCTTCGGCTGGTCCTGGCCGCTGGGGTCGCCTTCGGCGTACAGCACATCGAACGCGTCCTTCAGGTACTGGAAGAACTGCTCGCCCGTGTTGAAGCCCTGCGGCGTGGCAAAGCGCATGTCGTTGGAGTCGAGCGTGTACGGCACCACCAGGTGCGGCTTCTTCTCGCCGCCGGTCACTTCCACTTCGGTCCAGAAGGGCAGGTCGTCGCCGTAGTAGTCGGCGTCGTACAGCAGGCCGCCGTGCTCCACCACCAGCTTGCGCGTGTTGGGGCTATCGCGGCCGGTGTACCAGCCCAGCGGCATTTCGCCGGTCAGTTCCTTGATGATCTCCATGCCGATGCGCATGTGCTCGCGCTCGGTGGCTTCGTCCAGGTTCTGGTAATGGATCCAGCGCCAGCCGTGGCAGGCGATCTCGTGGCCCAGCTCTACGAACGCGCGCGTCAGCTCGGGATGGCGCTGCAGGGCCATCGACACGCCGAAGATCGTCAGCGGCAGCTTGCGGCGTTCGAACTCGCGCAGGATACGCCAGACGCCCGCACGCGAGCCGTATTCATAGATGCCTTCCATGCTCATGTGCCGGGCGGGATAGGCCGCGGCGCCGACGATCTCGGACAGGAACTGCTCGGATGCGGCGTCGCCGTGCAGCACGCAGTTCTCGCCGCCTTCCTCGTAATTGAGCACGAACTGCAGCGCGATACGCGCACCGCCCGGCCAGCGGGCGTGCGGTGGCTGTGCGCCATAGCCAATGAGATCGCGTGGATAGTTATCGTGTGTCATCTCGTTGTGTCTGCTTCAGGAGAGAAATCCAAACTGCTGCCCCCGACCCGCTTGATCGGGCGAGGGCCTGGCCGGAACCCGGAGCGCACTGGCTTACGCAAAGCGCGTGCCAGAGTTCCGCCGAAGGACTTGACAAACGGCGCGCAAAGCGTTGCGGATTGTCTGCGCGAAATTGTCGAGTCCGATTGTCGAGGGTTAATTGTTCCTGGTTCGCAAGCGGCGTTACTCCGTGCCGTGGGTGTTCGCGGCGGCGCTGCGCATGGCTTCCTCGGCCGACTGGATGCCGTTGAAGAACAGGTTCAGCGCCACGGCCACGATCGTGCCCAGCACGATGCCGCTGTGCGTGAACGGGTCGGTCCACTTGGGCAGGTACTGGAACAGCGTCGGCGACAGGGTCGGGATCATGCCGAAGCCGATCGAAATCGCCACGATGAACAGGTTGTGGCGGTTGCGGTTGAAGTCGCAGGCACCCAGGATGCGGATACCCGTGGCTGCCACCATGCCGAACATCACGATGCCCGCGCCGCCCAGCACGAACTGCGGCACCGAAGCCACCACGTGCGCCATCTTCGGGAACAGGCCGAAGGCGATCAGGATCACGCCGCCGGCCGCCGCCACGTAGCGCGAGCGCACGCCGGTCACCGTGACCAGGCCCACGTTCTGCGAGAACGACGTGTACGGGAACGTGTTGAACACGCCGCCGATCACGGTGCCCAGGCCGTCGGCGCGCAGGCCGGCGGTCAGGTCCCTGGTGCTCAGCTTGCGGCCGGTGATGTCCGACAGGGCCAGGAACATGCCGGTGGATTCCACCAGCGTGATCAGCATGACGATGCACATCGACAGCACGGCGGTCAGCTGGAACGTCGGCATGCCGAAGTGCAGCGGCGTGATGACGGCCACGTAGCTGGCTTCATGCAGGCCTTCGAACGACACCTTGCCCATGGCCATGGCCACCAGCGTGCCGATGATGATCCCCAGCAGCACCGCGCAGTTGGCCACCAGGCCACGGCCGAAGCGCGTGAGCAACAGCACCACCACCAGCACCAGGCCGGCGATGGCAAGGTTGCCAAGATCGCCATAGGCCAGGTTCGGCACCTCCTTGACCACCCCGTCGATCACGGCGCGGGTGGTGGGCTGGCCGCCGCCGGCCCAGTTGATGCCCACGCGCATCAGCGACACGCCGATCAGCGTGATCACCGTACCCGTGACGACGGGCGGAAACAGTCCAAGCATGCGCCCCATCATCGGCGCAATCAGTATCCCGAACACCCCGGACGCGATCACCGCGCCATAGATGCCGAGCAGGCCCACGTTGGGATCGTTGCCGATGGCGATCATTGGCGCCACCGATGCGAACGTGACGCCCATCATCACGGGCATGCGGATGCCGAACTTCCAGAATCCGAAGGCCTGGATCAGCGTTGCCAGGCCCGCCGCGAAGAGGTCGGCATTGATCAGGAAGGCCAGCTGGTCCTTCGGGAGCTTGAGCGCGCCGCCGACGATAAGCGGGACGGCAACGGTGCCGGCATACATCACCAGCACGTGCTGCAGGCCCAGCGCCAGCAACCGCCCGGAGGGCAGCCGCTCGTTTGTCAGATCCGTGGGGACCGTGGTGCTTGCGGAATTCATGGGTGTGTCTCCTCTCCTTTGGTTTCGATGGGAACGCGCGCCGGGTTCCACCCTTGACCGCCTTGTCGTCGCCTCTTGTCGTGGGCGATTGTTGGCGGTTCTTGTCCGGTTTCAGTCGCGCCTCTGGCGGGCTTGATCAGCGACGGAAAACCGGTGGGCCTGCATCGGCAACAGGGGACTCTGTTGCCCGGCGGCGGGAACATCGTGCTAGGTGGAGCGGCCCAGCACGGTGCGAAGATCGAAGTTGCCGGGCTCGTCCGGCTGCACGCGGTCCGCGCAGGCGCCAAGGTGGTGCGCCATGCGCGACTGGGCCAGTGCGGCATCGCCCTGTTCCAGTGCGTCGAGAATGTCGTCGTGCTCGTCGAACGAGCAGGCGTTGTGACCCGGGGCTTCCACGCTGGCAATCATCAGCGTGGTGCGCGACACCAGCCGGCGCATCATCGTCACCAGCAGTTCGTTGCCGGAAAGCTCGGCCAGCGCGGTGTGGAATTCGGCCGACAGGCGGATCCAGGTCGGGCGCTCGTGGGTCAGGAAGGCCTGGCGCTCGTCGTTCACCATCTTGCGCAGCGGGGCGATCACGCTGCGCACGTTGGGCATGGCGGCCAGCTTTTCCAGCACCGCGCGTTCCAGCATCTGGCGCAGCTCGAACATGTCATGGGCCTCGTCGGTGGACGGGCTGGCAATGAACGCGCCGCGGTTCGGCTCCAAGTCGACCATGCCGTCGGCGGCCAGGCGCGACAGCACCTTGCGCACGGTGTGACGTGCGGTGGCATAGATTTCGCAAAGCGAATGCTCGGTCAGCTTGGTCCGGGGCGGCAGCCGGTGCTCCATGATCGCGTCGTAGATCTCGTGATACATGCGCTCTTCCACCGACCCCTTGCGGGCGGGCTTGTTATCGGTGGGCGCGGGCAGGGCGTCGGCGGCAATCAGCTTGAGATTCTTGGACATGCTGGGCACTCGTAAAAGCAGGAGAGGCGATGGTCAGCGATCGTAACGAGCCGTTCACACATCAACATCAAGGGTCTTGATATCGATCATTTGGCTTCGCCGATCTAAAAATTGTTGACAATTATTTGGATATGCAAGCACCATTGTCAACAAAACCGACCCAGGTTTCCGACAACTACGGGTATTTACCGAGTTGTCATCAGGATAGGGCAGGCGCATTGTCGCCTCGCACCAATCCAGCGCCGGGATGCGTTGAAACACGTACCGAGCGGGCACCATTTCCCACAAATGGTGCTAGTGAAGGCAGCGGCGCCCCTCACAACCCACACTCCAAAGGAAGAACAGGATGGGACGCTTGACCACTCACGTTCTCGACACTGCCGCCGGTACGCCCGGTGCCGGCATGTCGGTTACCCTGCATAAAATTGTCGACAATCGTCGCGAGACGCTGAAGTCGATCCAGACCAACCACGACGGCCGTGCCGACCAGCCCCTGCTGGATGGGGCCGACCTGCAGCCTGGCGTCTACGAACTCGATTTCGGCGCTGGCGCCTACTTCCGTGCCCAGGGCGTGAAACTGCCCGAGCCGGCATTCCTTGATGTGGTGACGCTGCGTTTCGGCATTGCCGACACGAACGCGCACTACCACGTGCCCCTGCTGGTGTCGCCGTGGTCGTACTCGACCTACCGCGGCAGCTGAGTCAAGGCGGACGGGAACAAGGAGACAAGTCATGGAAGGCTACATTCTCGACTGGGCCAATCTGCTGTTGCGTTGGCTGCACGTCATTACGGCGATCGCCTGGATCGGTTCGTCGTTCTATTTCGTCTGGCTGGACAACAGCCTGACGCGTCCCATCGATACCGGCCTGAAGGACAAGGGCGTCGATGGCGAACTGTGGGCCGTGCACGGTGGCGGCTTCTACAACCCGCAGAAATACCTGACCGCACCGAAGTCGCTGCCCGAGAACCTGCACTGGTTCTACTGGGAGTCGTACTCCACGTGGATGAGCGGCTTTGCGCTGCTGGTGGTGCTGTACCTGTTCAACGCCAGCACGTTCCTGATCGACAAGAACGTCTACGACATGTCGCCCGGCGCCGCCGTGGGCTTTGCCGTGACGTACCTGATCGTTGGCTGGGTGGTCTATGACGCGATCTGCCGCATCTTCGGCAAGAGCGACCGGACCGTGGGCATCCTGGTGGCCGTGTATGTGGCCGTGGCAGCTTTCGTGGCCTGCCATATCTTCGCGGGCCGTGCGGCATTCCTGCTGACCGGCGCGATGATCGCCACGATCATGAGCGCGAACGTGCTGTTCTGGATCATTCCGGGCCAGCGCAAGGTGGTGGCGGCACTGAAGGCCGGCCAGCCGGTGGACCCGATCCACGGCAAGCGCGGCAAGCAGCGCAGCGTGCACAACACGTACTTCACGCTGCCGGTGCTGTTCGCGATGCTGTCCAACCACTACAGCATGACGTACGCGGCCAAGAACAACTGGCTGGTGTTGATCATGGTGATGCTGGCTGGCGTGATGATCCGTCAGTTCTTCATCCTGAAGCACAAGGGCAAGATCAACATCGCGTGGCCGGCCGCCGGTGTGGCATGCCTGGGCCTGGTGGCATTCCTGATCGCCCCGCAGCCGCGTCCGCAAGTCGCCAAGAGCGCTGACGGCGACGCCGCCGCAACGGCCGTGAGCTTCGTGAAGGTGCAGGAAATCATGAACACGCGCTGCGTGCAGTGCCATGCCGAGCAGCCGAAGATGATGCCGACGGCCGCCAAGGGCATCAAGCTCGATAGCGCCGACGGTATCAAGTCGCACGCCCAGCTGATCTACCAGCAGGCCGTGCAGCAGAAGGCCATGCCGCTGGGTAACGTCACCCAGATCACGGACGACGAACGTGCCCTGCTGGGCCAGTGGTTCGAGGGCGGCGCAAAGACGACCAACTAATTTGACCGGGCATCGGTGATCGACGGTCCGGAGGCTGCGCAGTCAGCAGCCGGCTGTACCGGACCGGCGAGGGTTTGAGCGGGGCTTCGGCCCCGTTTTTTTATTTGTGCTGCCGATGTGGCATCAGCCGCCCACGTTGAACAGCGCCAGCAGGCCCAGCACCAGGAAGATGGCCGCCGCAATCTTGTGGACCAGCGCGATCGGCATCTTGTTGGCGAAGCGGTCGCCCAGCAGCACGGCCGGTGCATTGGCCAGCATCATGCCGAACGTGGTGCCGGCAACCACGGCCAGCACTTCGCCATGGAAGCGCGCTGCCAGGGCTACGGTGGCGATCTGCGTCTTGTCGCCCATCTCGGCAAAGAAAAACGCCACGATCGTGGTGCCCAGGATGCCCAGCGCGCCCTTGACCGGCTTGGCTTCCTCGGCGTCGTCGAGCTTGTCGGGAATCAGCATCCAGCCTGCCATCGCAATAAAGCCAAGGCCAAGAATCCAGCGCAGCAGGTTGGCGCCCAGCACGCCGGTAATCCAGCCGCCCAGCGCGCCGGCAAAGCCGTGGTTGACCAGGGTGGCGATCAGGATGCCAAGGATGATGGGGAGAGGCTTGCGATACCGCGCGGCCAGCACGAGCGACAGCAACTGCGTCTTGTCGCCCATTTCGGCGAGTGCGACGATACCTGTGGAGACGAGGAACGATTCCATTTTTATAGGTGCAATAACCGGGCCGCAAACGCATCTCGCGAGATGCCAATGACACATACCTTTCCCGGCCCGGCCAGAAAGGTATGGTCATCGGTCTCGCCAGGCGCCGGACACAAGGTCCTGGGCTGCGCACGCCATAACCGCCTGCCGAACCGGCATTTGGTCAAGTCTGTTGACGTACGCCCCTGTCTTCCGGGTGCCGCATTGCGCGGCGCGGTGAGATCAGGGCGGCTACTCCCCAATGGAAGCCCGCATTTTAGCCAGACCGATGGGTAATGTCCATCAATCTGGCTTTTTTGCGATGTCTTTGCGAATGATTCTCAGGCCGGCACGGGGCTGTTCTCGCTGGTCTGGCGACCGCGGAAATCGGTCCAGCACAGGGCCTTGAAGTCGTAGAGCTTGCAGCGGCGGGCGGTCTGGAAGTACCAGCGCCACGAGAAGTTCTCGATGATGATGCGGCCCGGCAGCGCGTGTTCGAGCAGCGCCTGCGCGCGCTTGAGCTGGTACAGCGGCACGCTCATGTCCACGTGGTGCGCCGTGTGTTCCATGATGTGATGCAGCGCCGCGCCAATGCCCATGCCGAAGCGCAGGTGCACGGTCGTCGACACGAACGGCTGGGCCTTGGCCCACATCGGCTTGGTGTCGTACCAGGCCACGCTTGTATGCGTGTGATGGACGTAGAGCACGAAACCGACCGTGGTGTTCCAGACCAGGAATGGCAGCACGAAACCGGTGCCGATCATCAGCAGCACGGACTGGTCCGTGGCGATGGCCAGCCAGGCCAGCGCGCCGATCCACAGCGCGCCGAACGCGGCCACCAGCGTGCAGTCCCACATGAAGATCGGGCGGCGCGTGGCCATCTGGCGCTTGCTCGGGAAGAACAGCTTGAACCACCAGATCTCGATCAGGTAGTACAGCCCGGCGCCAACGCCGTTGCGGTAGATGCGCTCCATCACACGGCGGCGGCGCGGCAGCGCGCGGAATTCCTCGAGCGAGTAGGGCGCCCAGACAAAGTCGAAACCCTTCAGGTTGGTGTAGCCGTGATGCACGACGTTATGGCCCACTTCCCACAGGCTGTAAGGCGTCAGCGAGGGCAGGAAGGTCAGCCGGCCCAGCCATTTGTTCAGGCTGCGGTTGTCGGTCAGGCTCTGGTGGCAGGCGTCGTGGCCGATGATGAACAGCCGCGCGATGATCAGGCCGGCCAGCACGCCCAGGCCCACCTTGGCCCACCACGCCGACAGCAGTACCACGCCGGCCAGCACGGCCGCGAACAGCGCGTAGTCGAACGCGAACAGCATCAGCGCGCGTGGCGTGCTGCGGCGGCCCAGCGGGATCAGCCAGCTGCGGATGGTCTTGCGATTGGGGAACGGTGCCTCGAAGGCGATGGGTTCCGGCAGCGGAACGTTGCCGGCAGGGCGGTTCTGGTGAGTCTGGCGGGCTTGGCCGGGGGCGGCCGCCGCGCCGATGTCTTGGGCATCGGCAGCGGAAAGGGTGTCGGATCGGGCAGTCATCGATGGTCCAGCGAGTCGGAATGCGGTGGCGCCCAGTCTTGAGGGCGCACGGATGCGACAGGCTAGAAGGGTTTGATGACGATTGTGTTGATTCCGGTCAATACATGGCCTCTAAAAGGGGCTTTCCGTTCGCATGCGCCCGGAAAGCCCCTTGCCGGCAAGGCCGTGTGGTCAGGCTGCCACCGGCACGTCGGCCGTCTCCTCGCCCATGATGTAGACGCTGTCGATCACGCGGTCGTCGCCCAGCATCGCAAACGCGAACAGTTGTTCCTCCAGCGTTTCCGAGCGGTGGCTGCGGCGCGCGATCAGCGGCGTGGCCTCGGGGTCCAGCACCAGGAAATCGGCCTCGCAGCCCGGCTCGAAGCTGCCGATGCGGTCCTGCCAGCCCAGTGCCTCGGCCGCCGCACGCGTGGCCAGGTAGAACATGCGCAGGGCGGTCAGGTGATAGCCGCCCATGCGCGCCACCTTGTGGGCCGCGTTCATCGTGCGGAACATCGAGAACGACGTGCCGCCGCCCACGTCGGTGGCCAGTGTCACGTTCAGGCGGTTGGCGTCGGACTGGTGGAAATCATAAAAGCCGCTGCCCAGGAACAGGTTCGACGTGGGGCAGTGGGCCACCGCCGCGCCGCTGTCGGCCAGCCGGCGGCGATCCTCGGGGTCGAGGTAGATCGCGTGCCCGTAGAACGCGCCCGGGCGCAGCAGGTTGTAGCGGTCGTAGACGTCCAGGTAGCTGCGGGCGTCGGGAAACAGCTCGGCCACCCATTTCACCTCGTCGCGGTTTTCGGCCACGTGGGTCTGGATAAAGACGTCGTCGTGGGCACGGGCCAGCTCGCCGCAGGCGGCCAGCTGCGCTTCCGTGGACGTCGGCGCAAAGCGCGGCGTGATGGCGTAGGCCAGGCGATCCTTGCCGTGCCACTTCGAAATCAGGTCGGCCGACTCGCGTGCGCCGGACTCGGCCGTGTCGCGCAGGAATTCGGGGCAGTTGCGATCCATCATCACCTTGCCGGTGATCATGCGCATGTTGCGCGCCTGGCTGGCGGCGAACAGGCCGTCGGCCGAGGCGGCATGCACGGTGCTCCAGACCATGGCCGTGGTGGTGCCGTTGCGCAGCAGTTCGTCGGTGAAGAAGTCGGCCACGCCGCGTGCGTAGGCGGCGTCGCTGAAGCGGCGTTCCTCGGGGAACGTGTAGGTGTCGAGCCAGTGCAGCAGGCCCGGCGACGGCGACGCGATGATATCGGTCTGCGGATAGTGGATGTGCGTGTCGATGAAGCCCGGCACGATCAGCTTGCCGCGATGGTCGATCACCTCGGCGTCGGCGGGCATCTCGCCCGCCAGGCTGTCGTACGAACCGACGGCGGCAACACGGCCGGCCGTCACGATCAGCAGGCCGTCTTCCCAATACTGATAGGCATCGTCATGGAACTGCGGGTCGCGCAGGAAATGAAGGATGCGGCCGCGGATGGCGCGGGTGACGGCACCATTGGTGCGGGAAGCGGGGGAAGTCGTCGTCATCGTCTTGTCTCGGGGCGGCCGGCGCCCCGCCCGTGCCATGCAGGCAGCGGGCGCGGCATCCGGCGTTCTGGATATGCGCCCGCTTAGCTCGTGGTACTCACGTGAGCCGTTGCGGGCGGGGACATGGGCGTGGCCGACCAGAAGTGGTCGACCTCCGCCAGGAATTCGGCCTTCTGCGTGTCGGGCAGGAAGGCCGCTTCAAAACTGTTGCGGGCCAGCTTGTGGGCATCGGCCGCGTCCAGCGGCAGCGCGTCGAACGTGGCTTCCCAGTTGGCGTTCATGTAGCCGCCAAAGTAAGCCGGATCGTCCGAGTGCAGCGTCACGGCCACGCCGGCATCGAGCAGCTGCTTCAGCGAATGGTCGCGCAGGTCGGGATAGACCTTCAGCTTCTGGTTCGACAGCGGGCACACGGTCAGGGCGATGCGTTCGCGCGCCAGGCGCTGCACGAGCGCCGCGTCATCGATCGCACGCACGCCGTGATCGATGCGCTCGACCTTGAGGATGTCCAGGGCGTCGGTCACGTACTGGGCAGGGCCTTCCTCTCCGGCATGCGCCACCAGGTGCAGGCCCAGTTCCTTCGCCCTGGCGAACACGCGCGCGAACTTCTCCGGCGGGTTGCCGCGTTCGGACGAATCCAGGCCAACGCCGACAAAGCGGTCGCGGTAGGGCAGCGCGGCCTCCAGCGTGGCGAACGCGTCTTCTTCGGGCAGGTGCCGCAGAAAGCACAGGATCAGGCTGCTGGAAAAATCGTATTCGGTGCGGGCTTGCGCCAGCGCGTCCGAAATACCGTCGATCACGGTGCCGATCGGCACGCCGCGCTCGGTATGGGTCTGCGGATCGAAGAAGATCTCGGCATGGCGCACGTTGTCGGCAACGGCGCGCTTGACGTAGTCCATCGTCATGTCGAAGAAATCTTCCTCGGTCAGCAGCACGCTGGCGCCGGCGTAGTAGATGTCCAGGAACGATTGCAGGTCGGTGAACGCGTAGGCCGCGCGCAGCGCCTCCACGTCGGGGTAGGCCAGCTTGACGCTGTTGCGCTGGGCCAGCCGGAAGATCAGCTCGGGTTCGAGCGTGCCTTCGATATGCACGTGCAGTTCGGCCTTGGGGGTACGGCGGATCTTGTCCGCCAGCGCGGCATCGATGGTCATGGGGCCTCTTTTCTATGACTGACAGCCGGATCGCGGCTGTGCTGTTACGGAAGCACCGTCTCCAGCCGGTTGGCGCGCAGCGCGGCGATGCGCTGCTCGCGAACCTGCAAAAGCTGGGCGACGATGGCAACCGCAATCATAGCCGGAGCCTTGTCGGTGATGCCCGCAACGCCCATCGGGCAAGTCATCTCCGGCAGGCGCGCCGGGTCCACGCCATGCTCCACCATGCGGTGCTCGAACCGGGCGCGCTTGGTCTTCGAGCCGATCAGCCCGAAATACGCAAAATCGGTGCGGCGGAAGATCCGCTCGCAGAGCTGCTGGTCCAGCGCGTGGCTGTGCGTCATGACGATGAAGTACGAACCGGGCGGCGCCTGGTCGACCACGGCTTCGGGCGTGTCGGTGGCTTCGGCCGCCACGTTGTCGGGCAGGCCGCCCGGGAACAGCGTGTCGCGTTCGTCCACCCAATGCACGCGGCAAGGCAGCGTCGACAGCACCTTGACCAGCGCGTGGCCCACGTGCCCGGCGCCGAACAGCACCACGTGCATTTCGTCGGGCACCAGCGTGTCGGTCCAGCTGTCGTCGGCCTGCAGCACTGCCGTCGGCAGCAGCGCGCGGCTGGCGTCCACCGTGATCGCACCAGCCAGCGGCACCGTGCGTTGCAGCGCGCGACCGGCCCGGAAAGCCGCTTCGACGGCGTCGAGCCAGGCCAGGTCGGCTTCGCCCAGCACCTCGAATGCCAGCTTCACCACGCCGCCACAGCACTGGCCCAGCGCCGGGCCCAGCGGAATGCGCTCGATGCGGCGAAGGGGATTGCCGCGCACATGGCGGTTGGCCAGCATCGCCCGCGCGATATCCATGCCGCGCCATTCCAGATGGCCGCCGCCGATGGTGCCAACCAGGTCGCTGGCCGTGACCAGCATGCGGATGCCCGGCTCGCGCGGCGCGGAGCCCTTGACGTCGACGATGGTGACCATCGCCACGGGCACGCCGGCGCGCACCCAGCGGGAGGCATCGGCGAAGCGGAACGGTTTGAGCGGGGCGTCCTGCATGGTGTCTCTCTGGCTGACTGTCTGGCCTGACTGGCGTCAGGCGGGTACGGCTTCGGTCCCGGCGGCCTGCGCAGCCATCACGGCCTGCACGGCTTCCACGGCATCGAGGATCGCTTCGCTGGTGGCGGGCGCGCGCAGCGGCGGATTGACCCGGTAGTCACCCACGGCCGCAATGGCATCGCGGATGGCGAAGAACACCGAGAACGGCAGCAGCAGCGGCGGCTCTCCCACGGCCTTGGACCGGTGGATGCTGTCCTCGACGTTGCTGTTCTGGAACAGCCGCACGTTGAAGTCTTCCGGGCAGTCGTTGATCGTCGGGATCTTGTACGTCGACGGGGCGTGCGTCATCAGCTTGCCGTTCTGGTTCCACCACAGTTCCTCGGTGGTCAGCCAGCCCATGCCCTGGATGAACGCGCCTTCCACCTGGCCGATGTCGATGGCCGGGTTCAGCGACTTGCCGGCATCGTGCAGCGCATCGGCGCGCAGCAGCTTCCATTCGCCGGTCAGCGTATCGACGATCACCTCGGAGCACGCAGCCCCGTAGGCGTAGTAGTAGAACGGGCGGCCATGCAGCGCCTTCTGGTCCCAGTACAGCTTGGGCGTGGTGTAGAAGCCGTCCGACCAGAGCTGCACGCGAGCCACGTAGGCTTCGCGGGCCAGGTCGCCAAACGACAGGCGCAGTTCGCCGGCGATCACCAGGTCGTCGTTGAAACGCACGGCATCGGGCGCCACGCCGGCCTTGCGGGCGGCGAAGGCTGCCAGGCGTTCGCGGATCTGGCGCGCGGCGTCCTGCGCGGCCTTGCCGTTCAGGTCGGCGCCGGTCGATGCCGCCGTGGCCGACGTATTGGCAACCTTGCTGGTATCGGTGGCGGTCACGCGCACGCGTTCCATGCGGATGCCAAGCTCGTGTGCCACCACCATTGCCACCTTGGTGTTCAGGCCCTGGCCCATTTCGGTGCCACCGTGGTTCACCAGCACCGAGCCGTCGTTGTAGACGTGCACCAGCGCGCCGGCCTGGTTGTAGTGCGCCACGTTGAACGAGATGCCGAACTTGACCGGCGTAATGGCGATGCCCTTCTTCAGGACCGGGCTCTTGGCGTTGAATTCGCGCGTGGCGGCGCGGCGGGCCTGGTATTCGGACGTTGCCACCAGTTCGTCGATCAGTTCGTGGATGACGTTGTCTTCCACGGTCTGGCCGTACGGCGTGACGTTGCGCTCGCCCTTGCCGTAGAAGTTGGCACGGCGCACTTCCAGCGAGTCCTTGCCCACGTTGCGCGCCACGTTGTCGAGGATGTACTCGATGGCAAACGCGCCCTGCGGGCCGCCGAAGCCGCGGAAGGCGGTATTGCTCTGCGTGTTGGTCTTGCCGCAGTAGCCGTCGATCTGCACGTTCGGCAGCCAGTAGGCGTTGTCGAAGTGGCAGATGGCACGGGTCATCACCGGGCCCGACAGGTCGGCCGAGAAGCCGGCGCGCGACACCATCTCCACGCGCACGCCCTCGATGCGGCCGGCGTCGTCGTGGCCCACGTCGAAGTCGAACGTGAAGTCGTGGCGCTTGCCGGTGATCATCATGTCGTCGTCGCGATCCGGACGCAGCTTGACCGGGCACAGCAGCTTCCAGGCCGCCAGCGACGCGCAGCAAGCGAACATGGCCGACTGCGATTCCTTGCCGCCGAAGCCGCCGCCCATGCGCCGGCATTCCACCAGCACCTGGTGCGCGTGCCAGCCCAGCATGTGGGCCACGGCGTGCTGCATCTCGGTCGGGTGTTGCGTCGAGCACCAGACGTGCATGCCGTCGTTTTCGCGCGGCGCGGCGTAGGCGATCTGGCCTTCCAGGTAGAACTGTTCCTGGCCGCCGAGATGGATCTTCGCGCTGTCGCGATGCCTGGCGCCATCGAGGTGCTTGACCGGTTCGCCACGCGTCAGGTGCATCGGCGGCAGCACGTAGCTGCCGGCCGCATGGGCGGCCTCGGGTGTCAGCACCGGGGGCAGGTCTTCGTAGTCGATGTCGGCCAGGCGGGCGGCGCGGCGCGCGGCGTCATGCGACGACGCCACCACCACAAAGATTGGCTGGCCGATGAACTGCACCACGTCCTTTGCCAGGATCGGGTCGTCGTGGATGATCGGGCCGCAGTCGTTGACGCCGGGAATGTCGTCCACGGTCAGCACGGCCACCACGCCGGGCGCCTTGCGCACGCGGTCCAGGTTGACCGTCTTCAGCCGTGCGTGGGCCTTGGTGCTCATGCCCAGCGCGGCATGCAGCGTGCCGGCAAGCTCGGGAATGTCGTCGGTATAGGTGGCGGTGCCGGCCACATGCAGATGGGCCGATTCGTGCGGGCGCGAGATGCCGACCACCGGGGTGGATTCGGCGGCCACGCTGGCGTCGAGCAGGAAGGGTTCGGTTTGCTTGTTCATGCGGGCTCTCCTCAGGCGCTCACGGTTTCAGCGGCGCCCATGGGGTTTCCGGCCCCGATTGCGCGGACATTGACCATGGCGGCGGGCAGCGCGCCATCGCGCGTTTCCAGCCAGAAGCGATAGAGCAGGTTGGCGGCGCCACGGCTGCGATAGTCGGCGGTGGCACGCATATCGCTCAGCGGCGTGTAGTCCTGGCCCAGCGCGGTCATGCCGGCGCGGGCGGTGCTTTCGTTCCAGGGCTGTCCGGTCAGCGCAGCCTCGGCCAGTGCGGCGCGCTTCGGCGTGGCTGCCATGCCGCCGAACGCGATGCGCGCGGCGGTGACGATGCCGTTCTCCACCGTGATGCCGAACGCGGCGCACACGGCGGAGATGTCCTCGTCGAAACGCTTCGACAGCTTGTAGGTGCGGAAATGCTGCGGACCCTTGACCGGCACGCGCAGCGCGGCCACGAATTCGCCCTCGACCATGGCCGTCTTCTGGTAGGCCAGGTACAGGTCTTCCAGCGGCATCGTGCGGCGCACGCTGCCATGCTGCAGCACCACCTCGGTGCCCAGCGCAATCAGGGCGGGCATCGAATCACCGATCGGCGAGCCGTTGGCGACGTTGCCGCCCAGCGTGCCGGCATTGCGGATCGGCAGCGACGCAAAGCGCTTCCACAATTCCTCAAGCTCCGGATGGGCAACGTTCAGCGCGGCGTAGGCCTTTTCCAGCGTCACGGCGGCGCCGATCTCGACAAAGCCATCGCGCTCGGCAATCGTGTTCAGGTCTTCCACCTGGCCCACGTAGAGCAGGTTGCCCAGTTCGCGGAACTGCTTCGTGACCCACAGGCCCACGTCGGTGCTGCCGGCCAGGATGCGGATATTGGGCTCGGCAGCCTTGATCGCGCCGAATTCGGCAGCGGTGCGCGGGGCGTAGAAGTGCTGGCCCTTCACGTTGTAGTGGAACGTCTCGCCACGCTTCAGGTTGCGCAGGGTGTCGGCGATCTGCTTCGGGTTCAGGCGGCTGGCCGTCGGGGCGGGCAGGGCCATCATGCGCTGGCCGGCGTCCACGATCGGGCGGTAGCCGGTGCAGCGGCACAGGTTGCCGGTCAGCGCGTCGCAGATTTCCTGGCGTGCCGGCGGTTCGCCGCCGGGCGTGTGCTGCTGGTACAGCGCCCACAGCGACATCACGAAGCCGGGCGTGCAGAAGCCGCACTGCGAGCCGTGGCACTCGACCATCGCCTCCTGCACCGGGTGCAGGGCGCCGTCGGCCTGGCGCAGGTCCTCGACGGTGATCAGGGCCTTGCCGTCCAGGGTGGGCAGGAACTGGATGCAGGCGTTGACGGCCTTGAATTCGACGTTGCCGTCGGCCTTCAGGTCGCCGATCACCACGGTGCAGGCACCGCAGTCGCCTTCGGCGCAGCCTTCCTTGGTGCCGGTGCAGCGCACGTCTTCACGCAGGTACTGCAGCACGGTACGTGTCACGGGGGCGTCGGATACTTCCTGGACCTGGCCGCGGTGGAAAAAGCGGATGGTTTGCGTCTCCATGGTCTTCTCTCTTTCGGGGATGGCGGAAACATAGCACCGGGTCTTTTCCTGCAATATTTGGCCCATGTGATATGCCCCATCAAGGCGCGTGCCGGCGGGCGCCGCATCCCCGCAATCGCTGCCCCGGAGCGGCCTGGCGCCGATCTACGGGTCTACCCGTAGTGCATCCGGACGAGAGGCCGGATTTGACCGCATCCGGGGTGGCTGTCTTACACTATGCGCCGTTCCCTTCCCCCACGCCACCCGCGCCTGCCAAAAGAGCACGGTGGCATCTGCCATGCACGGACGCGACCATCTCGATACTTATTTGCTGCGGGTACTGCACACCCTGCTCACCGAGCAGAGCGTGACCCGCACCGCCGTCCGCCTGGGCCAGTCGCAGCCGGCCATCAGCAACACGCTCAAGCGGCTGCGCGAAATCACCGGTGACGCCATCCTGGTGCGCGGCAAGAGCGGCATGGTGCCAACCGAGCGCGGCCGCGAACTGCTGCTGCTGGCCGAACAGAGCCTGGCGGCGATGGATCGCATCGCCCGCCCGCCGCAGCAGTTCGATCCTGCCACCACCACGCGCACGTTCCATCTGGGCGCGCCCGACTACCTGGATGCGTTCTTCCTGCCCAATATCGTCGAGCGCGTGCGCCGGCTGGCGCCCGGCGCCAAGCTGTTCGTGCATCCGATGACGCAGTCGACGGATTTCCTCGATGCGCTGGAGCAGGGCCATCTGGACATCGTGGTGGGCAACTGGCTGTCGCCGCCCGAGCACCTGCACATCTCGCCGCTGTTCGACGACGAGGTGGTCTGCATGCTGGGCGCCCAGCACCCGCTGGCGCGCCACGGGCTGACGCTGCGCCACTACCTGGAAATGCCGCACCTGGCGCCCGCGCCGTATGCGTCGATGCAGCGCAGCATGATCGACCAGGCGCTGGCAGAGCAGGGCTACAAGCGCAATATCCAGGTCACGCTGCCGTACTTTGGCCTGGTGCCCTATGTGCTGATGAAAACCGACATGGTGTTCACCACGGGCCGCCAGTTTGCCGCCCACTATGCGCAGTACCTGCCGATCCGCATGGTGCCGTCGCCGGTGCAGTTCCCGCGCATGCGCTTCTACCAGCTCTGGCACGAGCGCTGCCATGCCGCCCCGGACGTGATGTGGCTGCGCCGCATGATTGCCGAGGTGGCCTCCGACCTGCCCCAGCTTCCCCGCCTGGAATCGGCACCCGCCAGCTAAGCCGGCCGATGTGCCTTGCGCTGTACTTGCGCTGGCGCCGTGCGTCTGTACTTATGCTGAACGTATCATAATTGCCATCGCGACGATTGCCGTGGAGAATGCCCGGAATCGTCGTGGAAACCGGGGCAAACGCTTGTCATCGAGCCACATAGTCGCGCAGTTATGCAAGGCAGAACATATGACATTCCGTTTCGACCTGTTTCCGGTGATCGCCGCCGATGACAACCCGCGTGCCAACGGGAAGGTGTTCCAGCTGCTCAAGGCAGTGCGCGAAACGGGGTCGCTGCACCGCGCGGCACAGGAAATCGGGTTGTCCTATCGTCACGCCTGGGGCGTGATGCGCACCTGGGAAGACATGCTGGGCCGGCCCATGCTCGACATGGAGCGCGGCCGGGGGGCATCGCTGACGCGCTTTGGCGAACGCCTGCTGCGGGCCGAACTGCGCCTGCGCGAAACCATCGATCCGGCCATGCAGCGGGCCATGGCGGAATTCCTGAGCGAACTCGACGATGCGGCGGCGCCGCAAACGGTGCTGCATTTTTCCGGCAGCCACGATCCGGCCGTTGAAACGTTGTCGGCGGCGCTGCGCGAAAAGCCCATGCCGCTGCAGCTGGATACCGTGTTCTGCGGCAGTGTCGAGGCGCTGGTCTGCCTGCAGGAGCGCCAGTCCGAACTGGCCGGCTTCTATGTGTCGCCGATCCAGACCGCCGGCTCGGTGGCGCACGTGACGCTGCGCAAGTGGCTGCGCCCGGCCACCGTGCGGCTGGTGCGCCTGGCCTGGCGCGAGCAGGGGCTGATCGTGGCACCCGACCTGGCCCGCGAACTGCGCGACCTGCGCGACCTGCCGCGTACCGGCGCGCGCTTTGTGAACCGCCAGCGCAGTTCGGGCACGCGCATGCTGTTCGACCAGTTGCTGGCCACGCATGGCCTGTATCCCGACCAGATCACGGGCTACGAGGAAACCGAGTTCAGCAACGAAAAGGTGGCCGAAGCTGTACACGCCGGGCGCGCCCAGGTGGGCTTTGGCCTGCGCATGAACGCCGAGGCACGCGGGCTGACGTTCGTGCCGCTCACGCACGAGGCCTACTACCTGGCGATCCGCAAGAACGACCAGACCGCGCCGTGGATGCAGGGGCTGCTGTCGCTGCTGTCCGACCCCGGTTTTGCGCGCCGGCTGGAGCAGCTGCCCGGCTACCGGGCGGCCGAGCCCACGGGCATCCTGACACCCCAGGAGGCGCTGCCCTGGTACGGCCCGGACGGCAAGGAAGGCCCCTGACCGCCGCTGGCGTTACACTCACCGGAAGTTGAACGCGCGCTCGGTCGCGAGGAGCTTCCATGCTGGAAACCGCTGCGCTGGCTGCGGGCATGTCCTGGGCCAGTGGCCTGCGCCTGTACCTGGCCGTGCTGACGGCGGGCGTGCTGGCCCGCCTGGGCTGGCTTGACCTGCCGTCGGGCCTGCAGGTGCTGTCGTCCTGGTGGGTGATCGGGGTGGCCGCGGCGATGACCGTGGCGGAGTTCGTGGCCGACAAGGTGCCCGGGTTCGACACCGTCTGGGACGGCATCCAGACCTTTATCCGCATTCCGGCCGGGGCGATCCTGGCGGCGGCCGCGTTCGGCCACATGGACCCGCAGTGGACCGTGGCGGCCGGCCTGATTGGCGGCACGCTGGCCGGCACCGCCCATGCCGCCAAGGCTGGTACACGGGCGCTGATCAATGTGTCGCCCGAACCTTTTTCGAACTGGGTGGCCTCATTTACCGAGGATATCGGCACGGTCGGCGGGCTGCTGCTGGCGTTCTTCCTGCCGGTCGTATTCCTGATCCTGCTGGTGCTGTTCCTGGTGCTGGCCGCGTGGCTGGTGCCCAAGCTGTGGCGCGGCGCACGGCGCCTGCATGCCAGCCTGCGCGACAAGGCGCAGGCATCCACGCCGCCGGCAAAGCAGCCGCCGCATCGTCCCTGAATCCTTCTTTCCAACTGTCAGCCGAACATGTCGACTGCCTCCGATTCCGTGGTTCCCCAAGCAAGGTTTTCCCCCTGGCGCCAGGCCCTGCGCATGGCGCGCCGCGACTGGCTGGCCGGCGAGCTGACGCTGCTGCTGTTCGCCCTGGTGCTGGCCGTGGCCGCGCTGACCAGCGTGGGCTTCCTGGCAGACCGCATGCGCCTGGGGCTGGAGCGCGACGCGCGGCAGATGATTGCCGCCGATGTGCTGCTGATCTCCGATCAGCCGTTCGACGCCGCGTTCAGTGACCGTGCCAGGCGCGACGGCCTGCAGGTGGCCCAGACCGTTACCTTTCCGAGCATGGCGACGGCACGTGCCAACGGCGCGCCGGCGCAGGGCGAGGCACCCAGCCAGCTTGGCGCGCTGAAGGCCGTGACCGACGGCTATCCGTTGCGCGGCCGGCTCAAGGTCACGCAGACACCCGGCGGGCCGGAATCGAACGCCGAAGGCATTCCGGCGCCCGGTACCGTTTGGGTGGACGAGGCACTGCTGATCGCCCTGAACCTGCGGGTCGGTGACGGACTGCAGCTTGGCAGCAAGACGTTCCGCATCGACCGCATCATCACGCAGGAACTGGATCGTGGCGCCGGCTTCATGAACTTCGCCCCGCGCGTGCTGCTGCCGATGTCGGACCTCGAAGCCACGAAGCTGATCGGCTGGGGCAGCCGCGTGACCTATCGCCTGCTGGTGGCGGGCCCCGATGCCGCCGGCGAGGCCTATCGCAAATGGGCCGTTGCCGAGATCGAGCAGCGTCATCTGCGCAATACGCGCGTGGAATCGCTGGAGTCCGGGCAGCCCCAGATGCGCGCGACGCTGGATCGCGCCGAGCGGTTCCTGTCGCTGGTGGCGGTGCTGTCGTCGATGATCGCGGCGGTTGCCATTGCGATGTCCGCGCGCCGCTACATGCAGCGCCATACCGATGCCTGCGCCGTGTACAAGTGCATGGGCCTGTCGCGCGGCCAGATCCTGGCAGCGTTCGGTATCGAATTCCTGTTGCTGGGCCTGGGCGGCGCCATCGTGGGCGTGGCGCTGGGCTACGCGGCGCACTACGGCCTGCTGATGTCGCTGGGAGGCCTGCTGCAGGTGTCGCTGCCCCATCCTTCGTGGGTGCCGGCCATGGTTGGCGTGGCAGCCGGGCTGGTGTTGCTGACCGGGTTTGCGTTGCCGCCGCTGCTGGCGCTGACGCGCATTGCGCCGCTGCGCGTGTTGCGGCGCGACGTGGGCGTGCCGCCGATTTCCGCCTGGGTGGCCTATGCGCTGGGCCTGGGCGCGTTCGTGGCGCTGCTGATGGTGGCGGCGCGCGACCTCAAGCTTGGCCTGACCACGGCAGGCGGCTTCGCTGGCGCCGGGGTGGTGTTCGCGCTGCTGGCGCTGGGCCTGCTGATGGCGCTGTCACGCACCATGCGCGGCCGTGCCCGCGGCAGCGTGGGGTGGCGCTTTGCGCTGGCGGTGCTGGAGCGGCGCCGCGGCGTGACCGTGCTGCAGACCGTGGCGCTGGCGGTGGGGCTGATGGCGTTGCTGCTGCTGGGCATGACCCGTAACGACCTGATCGATTCCTGGCGCAATGCCACGCCGGCCGACGCGCCGAACCGATTCATCATCAATATCCAGCCCGACCAGCGCGAGCCGCTGCGCGCCATGCTGGCGACGAGCGGGGTCGATGACCTGCTGTTTCCGATGGTGCGCGGGCGCCTGATCCAGATCGGCGACCGGCCGGTGCAGGCCAGCAGCTACCCGGACGGCCGTGCGCGCAACCTGGTGGAGCGCGAATTCAACCTGTCGTACATGGACAAGATGCCCGACGGCAACGAAGTGGTGGCTGGCCGTTGGGAAGGCGGGGCGTCGGTGGAGGAGGGCATCGCCAGGACGCTGCATATCCGGCTGGGCGATACGCTGCGTTTCGATGTGGCGGGCCAGATCGTCGAGGCGCCGGTGACATCGTTGCGCAAGCTCGAATGGGGCTCGATGCGCGTCAACTTCTTCGTGATCCTGCCGGTTGCCAAGATGCAGGGCCTGCCCGAGACGTTTATCACGTCGTTCTACCTGCCGCCGGCCAAGGCGGCGCTGGGCAACCGGCTGACGGCCGCCTTCCCGAACATCACGGTGGTCAATACCGACCTGATCCTGCGCCAGATCCAGAACGTGCTGGACCAGGTGATCGCGGCGGTGGAATTCCTGTTCGTCTTCACGTTGCTGGCCGGTGTGACAGTGCTCTATGCCGCACTGTCCGGGGCGCGCGACGAACGCAAGCGCGATGCCGGCCTGCTCAAGGCGCTTGGCGCGCCGGCGTCGCTGGTGCGGCAGACCCAGTACGCTGAATTCCTTGTGGTGGGGGGGCTGGCGGGCTTTCTGGCAAGCCTGGGCGCGATTGCCGTAGGCTGGGGACTGTCGCAGTTCGTGTTCGACTTCCCGTATCGCTTCAATGCGTGGATTGTGCCGGTCGGCGTGGTTTCTGGCATGCTGTGCGCTTTTGCCGGCGGCTGGCTCGGCTTGCGCGAGGTGCTGCGGCAGCCGGCGCTTGCCACGCTGCGCGATGTGAATTGATTGGCCATGATTACCGAACCTGCAGAACCCGAAGACAATCGCGAAGAAATCACCGCCTATGAACTGATTGGCGGCGAAGGGCGCGTACGCGAACTGGTCGACCGTTTTTATGACCTGATGGACCTGGAAACCGAGTTCGCCGGACTGCGCGCGTTGCATCCGCCGTCGCTGGACGGCTCCCGCGACAAGCTGTTCTGGTTCCTGTGCGGCTGGCTGGGCGGCCCGAACTACTTTATCGAGCGCTTTGGCCACCCGCGCCTGCGGGCGCGCCACCTGCCGTTCGAAATCGGCACCAGCGAGCGTGACCAGTGGATGCGCTGCATGGCGCTGGCGATGCAGGATGTGGGGCTGCCGGAGTCTCTGCAGATGCGTCTGATGCAGGCGCTGTTCCAGACCGCCGACTGGATGCGCAATGTCCAGCGCTAGGCCGCTGCCCGCCGACGCACAGGCCGTGCTGGCGTTCTGGTTCGGCCTGCCCGGATCGCCCGGATGGGATGTGTCGCGGCGCGAGTGGTTTGCCAAATCGGACGATTTCGATGCCAGGATCCGCGAGCAATTCCTGCCGGTCTGGCAGGCTGCGCATGACGATGCAAACGACGACTGGTCTGTGACGCCCGAGGGCGCCTGCGCGCGCATCGTGCTGCTGGACCAGTTCCCGCGCAACATGTTCCGTGGCGAGGCGCGCAGCTTTGCCACCGATGCGCAGGCGCTGGCCGTGGCGCGGCGCATGCTGGCCGAAGGCTGGGACCGGCAGTTGCCGACGCCCTGGCATCGCGTGTTCTGCTATCTGCCGTTCGAGCATGCCGAGTCCCTGGCCGACCAGGAGATCTCCGTGCGCGAAACCACCGCGCTGCGCCAGGACACGGCGGGCCGGGTCGATGTGCTGGAGTGGGCCGTCAAGCACCAGGAAATCATCGCGCGTTTCGGCCGCTTCCCGCACCGCAACGCGGTGCTGGGCCGCGACAGCAGCGCGGAAGAACTGGCCTTCCTCAAGCAGCCCGGATCGCGCTTCTAGGCGCGCCGTCGGGCAAGGCGTGCAGGCCGGACGGACGATTCTTGCTGCCCGAGCCTGTGCCTTGGACGCCGCATGGCGGAGTGCCGGGGCCCGGTGTGCTTATAATCCCAATCCTGCCGATTCACAGTCTTTCCGATACCCATGGAAGCCAAACCGCAAGCCGGTCCGCGCCGTACCCGAGACCGCATCCTCGACGTGTCGCTGCGCCTGTTCAATGAACTCGGCGAGCCCAACGTCACCACCACGACGATTGCGGAAGCCATGGAAATCAGCCCTGGCAACCTGTACTACCACTTCCGCAACAAGGACGACATCATCAACTCGATCTTCGTGCGCTTCGAGCAGGAGATGGAGCGCCGCCTGAAGATGCCGGAAGACCACAAGGCCACGCTGGGCGAGAGCTGGGGCTATCTGCAGTACATGTCCGAGTTCCTGTGGAACTACCGCTTCCTGTATCGCGACATCAACGATCTGCTGGCGCGCAACCGGATGCTGGAGACCAACTTCAAGCGCATCGTCGACCAGAAGAAGCGCTTTGCGCTGGAAATCTGCCGCCAGTTCCAGGAGGACGGCGACATGGAGGCCACGCCCGAACAGGTCGATGCGGTGTGTACCAATATTGTTGTAATTGCCACGTACTGGCTGTCGTTCCAGTTCGTGCAGCATCCGCGCCAGTACAACGATCCCGAGCAGATCCGCGGCTACCTGCACGGGTCGAGCTATCACATCTTCTCGATCCTGGCGCCGTACCTGCGCGGCAAGGCGCGCGAGGCATTCGACCAGCTGGCGCGCGAATACGCCGCTGAAAAGGCGGCTGCCGAGGCGGCCAAGGCCGAAAAGGACAAAAAGTGAAATCGGTTTGCGTGTATTGCGGTTCCAGTCCCGGCTTCCGGCCGGAATATGCCGAAGCGGCGAAGGCACTGGGCCAGACCATGGCCGAACAGGGCCTGGCGCTGGTCTACGGTGGCGGCAAGGTCGGGCTGATGGGCATCGTGGCCGACAGCGTCCTGGCGCACGGCGGCACGGCCATCGGCGTGATCCCCGACGCGCTGATGCAGAAGGAAGTGGGCCATCGCGGCCTGACCGAACTGCACGTGGTGCGCAACATGCACGAGCGCAAGCAGATGATGGCCGACCGGTCGGACGCGTTCATCGCCATGCCCGGCGGCGTGGGCACGTTCGAGGAACTGTTCGAGACGTTCACGTGGGCGCAGCTTGGCTACCACGACAAACCGGTGGGCCTGCTCAACGTGGCCGGCTTCTACGACGGCATGCTGGCGTTCCTGAAGCACGCCGTGGGCGAAGGGTTCCTGAAACAGGTACACGCCGACATGCTGCACGTATCGGCATCGCCGCAGGATCTGCTGGGCCAGCTGGCCGCCGCACCGCGCGTGCGCGTGGACAAGTGGCAGGAAGGGCGCGAGAAGACGTAAGCGTGCAAGGGAATGCCCGCCGCAAAGAGAAAACGCCGCCAGCGATGGCGGCGTTCTGCTTTCTGGCGAAACAGCTAGTTCACGGGCCGGCGCCTAGCTCGACAGCATCCCGATCCAGCGCACCACGTGCGGGCCGCCAATCGCGATCCATGTTCCGCCACACAGGATCAGCGCCAGCATCACCGCCGCGCTGCCGAAGTCCTTGGCGCGCTTGGACAGGCTGTGGCGTTCCAGCGAGATCCGGTCGATGGCCGCTTCCACGCTCGAATTGAGCAGTTCCACGATCAGCACCAGCAACAGCGTGCCCAGCAGCATCACGCGTTCGACCACGGACACCGGCAGGATGAACGCGCAGGGCGTCAGGATGACCACCAGTGTCAGTTCCTGGCGAAACGCGCTTTCCTCCAGCACCGCGTAGCGCAGCCCCGACAGCGAGTTGATTGCCGCGTGCCAGGCGCGCGTCAGGCCGCGGTTGCCCTTGTGCGGATTGTTGGCGATCGAGTATTCGGTTTCCACTTCAGCCGCCACCCGGGTGGCGGTTGGCCGGTGCAGCGACGGATCGGGCGGTAGCGTGGGTTGGGGCTTGGCCATGATCGGGTGCGACGGAAGATTCCGGATGGTCGGATCCGCCCGCCGTGCTGGGCAGCGGACGCAGATGCGCAAGGAACTGCTCGGATGCCGCCCGCCACGAGAATTTCTCGGCATGGGCGCGTGCGGTTGCGCGGTCGATGCGCAACGCCTCCAGGCAGGCCTCCCGCAAGTCTTCGTGCATCACGCCGGCCGGGCTGTCACCGAGCACATCGATCGGACCCGTCACCGGGTACGCCGCCACGGGCAGCCCACTGGCCAGTGCTTCCAGCAGGACCAGCCCGAAGGTATCGGTCTTGCTGGGAAACACGAAGACGTCTGCCGAAGCATACACCTTCGCGAGTTCGGGCTGCTTGAGCACCCCGAGGTAATTGGCCGTGGGATAGCGCGCCTTCAGGGCCGCCAGCGCCGGACCATCGCCCACCACCCACTTCGAGCCCGGCAGGTCGAGCTGCAGGAAGGCCTCGACGTTCTTTTCCACAGCCACGCGGCCCACGTAGAGGAAGATCGGATGGGCGGTGTTTAAAACGTTCGCTCGCTGGGCGGTGAATACGTCCAGGTCCACGCCGCGCGTCCAGAGCACGCCGTGCGTGATGCCGTAGTCGTGCAGGTCCTTCAGCACCACCGGGGTGGGCGCCATGACGGCACGTGCGGGGCCGTGGAACCAGCGCAGGAAGCGATACGTCCAGGCCAGCGGCATGCCGAAGCGCGCCTGCACGTACTCCGGAAACCGCGTGTGATAGGCCGTGGTGAACGGCAGCTTGTGCTTGATCGCATAGGCGCGGGCAGCCAGGCCCAGCGGGCCTTCGGTGGCAATATGCAGGGCGTCCGGGCGAAACGTGTCGATACGGCGCCGGACCTTGGTGGACGGCAGGATCGACAGGCGGATCTCGGGGTAGGTCGGGCACGGCACCGTGCGGAATTCCAGCGGGGTGAGCAGATCCACCGTGTGACCCATGGCTTCGAGTTCGCGGCGGGTCGACTTCAGCGTGCGAACCACGCCGTTGACCTGCGGTTCCCATGCGTCGGTGACAATCATGACTCTCATTGAGGCTCCTTGGGGCGGCAGCGCCGTGGTGTTGTGGGGTGGCGGGTCCGCGCCGGACAGGCCGGCGCGGGGCGCAGCAGATTGGCGGTCGCGCGCGTGCGTGACCGGGCCGTGACCGGACCCTTGTCAGGCCGCGATCTCGTCAGTGCGGCGGCGCCGGCGGGTGGCCGGCACCGGCGGATCGATCAGCGTGGTCCAGTAGACGATCTTCAACTCGCCTTCCATGGTCTCCACCAGCGCCGAAAGGCTCTCCACCCAGTCGCCGTCGTTGCAGTAGAGCTGGCCGTCCACCTCGCGGATCTCGGCCTTGTGGATGTGGCCACAGACCACGCCATCGCAGCCGCGGCGGCGCGCCTCGTCCACCATCGCGTGTTCGAACGAGTTGATGTAGCTCACCGCGTTCTTGACCTGGTGCTTCAGGTATTGCGACAGCGACCAGTAGTCGAATCCCAGTCGGGCACGCACGCGGTTGAAGTGGCGGTTCAGCGCCAGGATCATCGTGTAGAGCGAATCGCCCAGGTAGGCCAGCCATTTGGCATGCTGGACCACGCCGTCGAACAGGTCGCCATGCACGACCCACAGCCGCTTGCCGGTGGCCGTCACGTGCACGGCGTCCTCGCGCACGCTGACGTCGCCGAAGGCCAGGCCGTCGAACTGGCGCGCGCCTTCGTCGTGATTGCCGGGGATGTAGATCACCTCGGTACCCTTGCGCGCCTTGCGCAGCAGCTTCTGCACCACGTCGTTGTGGCTCTGCGGCCAGTACCAGCCACGACGCAGTTGCCAGCCATCGATGATGTCGCCAACCAGATAAAGCACGTCCGAATCGTTGTGCTTGAGGAAGTCGAGCAGGTAGGTGGCCTGGCAGCCCGGCGTGCCCAGGTGGATATCGGACAGCCAGATGGCACGGTAGCGGTGCGCGGAAGGCTCCGCGGCGGCTACGGGACGGGTGCCGGAATCGGTGGTGTCGTGCAGGGGTGTGGCGCGGGCAGGGGACAGATCGGCTTGCGGCGGCATGAACGCCGCGAAGGCGGCAGGCATCGAAAGCGCCGTGTCAGGCTTGCCGCGCAGACGCTGCGCAACCCTCGACAAACTCACGCGTGCAGATCGGATGGCTTGAACCATGGTGGCCCCGGTATCGGCGATGGCTGCATTGGGCCAGTGCCGCATGACGGAGCCGTGACGGAAACATGAATGTCACATGAAGGTTGATGGCAGCTGCGCGCCGGATGGCTGGTGCGCGGCGTTGAGGGCCGTGGCGGCTGGCTGCCCCTGGAGCATGGTCAACGCGGTGAGCGTCGCCTGCACGGCGCGCGGGTCGCGCAGCAGCGACACATGGCCTATGCCGTCGAGCGCCACGTGCTGCGCACCGTCGAGCCACGACGTGCCCGCCGGGCCGGCGATGGAGTCGTGCCAGCTGAAGACCGAAACGATGCGCGCGCGCATCTCTGGGGTTTCGGCGGCGGCCAGTGCCGCCAGCCATGCACTTTGCCATCGCATCTGCAGGGCGTTGCGTCCGCTGCCGAAGCGCGCAAGTGCGCAGCCTTGATGCGGGCTGCCCAGCGTGACGATGCCCGTGCAGGCGAACCCGCCGCCTGAGTGCTCCGCCAGCACCTGTGCGGCGCGAGCGGCCAGCCCGCCCATGCTGTGACACACCAGCAGCGGGGCCTGACCCGAGCGCGCCTGGATCTCGCGCATGCGCGCCAGCAGTTGCGGGGCGTAGTCGTCGATGTCGCCAAGTACTGGTGCCAGGTCGATGGCCTCGCAGCGATAGCCGGCGTCGGCCAGCGCGGGCGCCATATCGAGCCAGACCGCATGATTGCAGCCGTAACCGTGTACCAGCAGTACGGGAGGGGTATCGGGCAAGGGGCGCGGCGGCTGGGCCAGGGCCAGTCGCGAGCGGAACGGCTGAAGCCAGTTGAACATGCGGAAGACCGCGCGGCATTCGGCCAGGAAGCAGCGCAGTGCCCTGCTGACCCCCAGGCGTTGGCGTGCTGGGGCTTGATCGGATAGAGGCGGCCGGTTCCGACGCGGAATGCCGAGGCCGCCAAGCGTGGCGCCGAATGCCATGGCGACGCTGGCGCCAAAGGCCAGCAGCACGGCGGCCAGGCCGGCGGCCAGCGCCGGCGGCCATGTCCAGCCGTGATCCAGCGCCAGCCAGGCCGCCAATCCGCACGCGGCCGTCGCCTGTACCAGCACGGCGACGCGACGCAGGGCGGCGGCCGTCAGGCTCATGGCTGCGGGGGGCGCAGGTCGGTCAGGCGGGTGCCGGCCAGGCGGTCATGCAGGAACTGCCGGCGCGGATCGAGCCAGGCCAGCGACATCCAGATCAGCAGCCCGGCGGTCAGCACGCCGATGAACGGCCACAGCGTGAGGCCCATCGCATGGCCCACGGCAGCCGCGGGCGGCAGCCACAGCCAGGCCAGCACATAGCGCAGCAGTGCCTTGGGCCAGCCCGGCGGCTGGCCGGCGGCCGTTTCCAGGCGGATGCGCCAGGTCTGCATCGCCAGCGTCTGGCCGTTGCGCTGCCAGAACCACGAGAAATAGACGCCGAGCACGATGAACATCCATACCTGGTCGACGTACATGTGGTTCAGGCCAAGCTGCTGCAGCGCCGGGCGGGCCAGCACCGAGACGGCGCTGGCAAGCATCAGCACGCCAAATAGCAGTACGCCTTCGTAGAGCATGCAAAGCAGGCGACGGCCCAGCGTGGGCGTGCGCGGCATGAGTGGAGTCTGGGTGGGGGCGGCTGGCGTGGCGACAGGCATGGCGCGTGGCAGATCGGGGAAGCGGCCATTATGCCAAACGGCGCGCGGGTGACGATTGCCGAAATGCCGGGGGTGCCGCGTCACGGGGCTTGCCGGTCGTGCAGGGGGATTGCTGGTGGCGCCGGCCGGACAATCTGGCGGTGCTTTCGTGGGGCCGGGTTGCCCGCGGGAGGTACTACGGACGCGTTTCGGTCTGGTTGAAGTCAGTGGCCGCTTCGCCCGTTACCGGGGGCGACAGTGTCGGCGCCTGTGTGGGCGACGCCGGCATCGCGGCAACCGGCGGCGCAGACGCCGGTGCGGTAGCCACCGGGGCGGGAGCCGCCGAGGCACCCGCCAGGGCTGGCGCCGCAGGCGACGAAGCCGGTGTGGCTTCCGGGGCACTGGCTGGCCGGCCCTGATGATGGAGTTGCCGGCTCGTATCGGCTGGCGGGCGCTTGCCCGATGGCAATGCGCTGACGGCGCCCGGACGGCGTGGCACCTTTTCGGCGGCGGCCAGCTTTTTCTTCTGTTCCTCAGGCAGCTGCTGATAACGATCCCAAGCTTCCGCCTTCTTTTCCGGTGGCAGCTGGCGCGTGATCTGGTAGTTCTCGCGTGCCAGGCGGCGCTGTTGCGGCGTCATCCTGACCCACTCGGTCATCCGCTCCTGCAGGCGCTGCTGCTCCTCGGGCTTGAGCGTGGGGTACAGGTCGGCAATGCGCTGCCACTTGCGGCGGTTCAGTTCCGGAATCGTGTCCCAGAGCGGCTGCAGCGGCGCCAGAATCTGACGATGCGACGCAGACAGTTCCTGCCAGGTAGGGTGGGCGTTGATCACCGGGCGCGCGGCCGGCTGACTGGCCGGCTGGGCTTGTGGTCCCTGCGCGTGGGCTTCATCCATCACGAAATCGATGGAAAGTGCGGCCAGGGTGGCGCCGGCAGCGCAAAGAGCGGCTAGCCGGCGACGGAATGCGTCGGTACGGGAAATTGCGCGGGCCATCTTATTGGTCGCGGTCCCGCTTCAGGAACACGTGGAAGCCCTGGTCGGCGTAAGCCGTCGGGGGCAGGTCGTCGAGCAGCATTGCAGCATCGACGTCGGCAAGCTCCTCGACGCGCTTCTGCTGTTGCCAGTGGTAGATGCCCATCAGGCCGGCACCCAGTGCGACCAGCGTCCACACCAGCGCCAGCTTGCGCAGCCATGCACCGGCGCGGTGCAGCGGGGTGTCGTCCTCGTCGTCGAAGGCGTAGCCGTGCGGTGCGCCGGGCAGCGCGAGCTGCGGCACGTGAGCGTGCACTTCCGCCTTCCTGGCGGCCAGCGCCATGCGCCGCGCGGCAGCCAGCCGTTCGGAAATGTCCCGCGGCAGCGCCTCCGCGGAGGCATCGAGTGCCACGCGGATCTCATGGGCGAAGCGCCGTTCCTGGATATCTCGTTCGTTTCTGCTCATAGTCGGACTCCCCGCGCACGCAACGCTTGCGCCAGCGTATGCGTGGCGCGGGAACAGTGCGTCTTGACGCTGCCTTCCGAACAGCCCATCACGGCTGCGGTTTCGGCTACGTCCATATCCTCCCAGTAACGCATCAGGAAAGCCTCGCGTTGACGCGTGGGCAATCGTTGAATTTCCTGCTCGATGATATGCATGACCTGGGCCCGCTCGACCTTGTCGGCGCTGCTTTCGGCCATTTCTGTGCCGCTTTCGGCTTCCAGCGTGTCCAGCAGGTCGCTGTCGTCGCCGTCGCGGTCATCGCGCAGGTTCGAGAACAGGGTCACCCACGTGTTCCGCACCTTCTGGCGGCGGAACCAGTCGTGGATGGTGTTCTGCAAGATGCGCTGGAACAGGGGCGGCAGTTCGTTGGCGCCCTTGTCGCCGTACTTTTCCGCCAGCTTGATCATGGCGTCCTGCACGATGTCCAGCGCAGCTTCATCGTCACGCACGGCGAACACGGCCTGTTTGAAGGCGCGGCGTTCGACGCTGGCGAGAAAGTCTGAGAGTTCCTTGTCGGTGGCCATGCAGGCGAAAACAGCAGTTGGGCGCTCAGGCCAGGCCGAATGTGCCGGACTCGTCCTGTGGCACCCCGGAAATGTCTGCGATGCTAGCAAAAAACAGCTGCCTTCTGCCACTCCTGTATTCAAGTGCAGACATGCTGGCTTGATACCGCAACGTGCGATTGTCGCGCCTTTGCCCTGCGCCGGTGCGGTCGTGCAAAAAGTTCCGTCGATTCATTTACCGCGCTGGTGCATTGCAGTATCATCGACGGTTCACGACATCAGTGGTTGTCTCATCAGACCGCTTATAAGGCGGTCTCTTCATGCAGACGCGCACCGCTTGAACCCGAGCCACAAGCCCGGCAGAGAGCATCCAAACAATTTTTTGCCGAAAATTGCAAAGGACAGAAATGAACATGCCCAGCGCGGAATTCTCCCACGCAGACAGCAATTCATCCTCCGGTCGGGAAATGATCGGAGCGGAAATCCTCGTCAACGCACTTGCCGAAGAAGGCGTCGAGTACGTCTGGGGCTACCCCGGCGGCGCAGTGCTCTATATCTACGACGAGCTCCACAAGCAAAAGAAATTCGAACACATCCTGGTCCGCCACGAGCAGGCCGCCGTGCATGCCGCTGACGGCTATGCCCGCGCGACCGGCAAGGTGGGCGTGGCACTGGTGACTTCGGGCCCGGGCGTGACCAACGCCGTGACCGGCATCGCCACTGCCTACCTGGATTCGATCCCGATGGTGGTGATTACCGGCAACGTGCCGACCCACGCCATTGGTCAGGATGCGTTCCAGGAATGCGACACCGTCGGCATCACGCGCCCGATCGTCAAGCACAACTTCCTCGTGAAGGATGTGCGCGACCTGGCCGCGACGATCAAGAAGGCGTTCTTCATTGCCGCCACCGGCCGACCGGGCCCCGTGGTGGTCGACATCCCGAAGGACGTGTCGCGCAACGCCTGCAAGTTCGAGTACCCGAAGGCCGTCGACATGCGGTCGTACAACCCGGTGAACAAGGGTCACTCGGGTCAGATCCGCAAGGCCGTGGCGCTGCTGCAGGGCGCCGAGCGCCCGTATATCTATTCGGGCGGCGGCGTGGTGCTGGCAAACGCCAGCGACGAACTGCGCGAGCTGGCCGCACTGACCGGGCACCCGGTGACCAACACGCTGATGGGCCTGGGCGCGTTCCCGGGCACGCACAAGCAGTTCGTCGGCATGCTCGGCATGCACGGCACGTATGAGGCCAACATGGCCATGCAGAACTGCGACGTGCTGATCGCCATCGGCGCCCGCTTTGACGACCGCGTGATCGGCAATCCTTCGCACTTCACGGCGCAGGCCCGCAAGATCATCCACATCGACATCGACCCGTCGTCGATCTCGAAGCGCGTCAAGGTGGACATTCCCATCGTCGGCAACGTCAAGGACGTGCTGCAGGAACTGATCGCCCAGATCAAGGCCAGCGACGTCAAGCCCAAGCGCGAGGCGCTGGCGAAGTGGTGGGACCAGATCGAGCAATGGCGTTCGGTGGACTGCCTCAAGTACGACCGCAATTCCGAGATCATCAAGCCGCAGTACGTGGTGGAAAAGATCTGGGAACTGACCAAGGGCGATGCGTTCATCTGCTCGGACGTCGGCCAGCACCAGATGTGGGCTGCGCAGTTCTACAAGTTCGACGAACCGCGCCGCTGGATCAACTCGGGTGGCCTGGGCACGATGGGCGTGGGCCTGCCGTACGCGATGGGCATCAAGAAGGCATTCCCGGACAAGGAAGTCGTCACCATCACCGGTGAAGGCTCGATCCAGATGTGCATCCAGGAACTGTCGACCTGCCTGCAGTACGACACCCCGGTCAAGATCTGCTCGCTGAACAACGGCTACCTGGGCATGGTGCGCCAGTGGCAGGAAATCGAGTACGACAACCGTTACTCGCATTCCTACATGCAGGCACTGCCCGACTTCGTGAAGCTGGCTGAATCGTATGGCCACGTGGGCATGCGCATCGAGAAGTCCTCCGATGTTGAGCCGGCCCTGCGCGAGGCATTCCGTCTGAAGGACCGCACCGTGTTCCTGGATTTCCAGACCGACCCCACCGAAAACGTGTGGCCGATGGTCCAGGCCGGCAAGGGAATCTCCGAAATGCTGCTCGGCGCGGAGGACCTGTAATGCGACACATCATCTCGGTCCTGCTGGAAAACGAACCCGGCGCGCTGTCGCGCGTGGTGGGCCTGTTCTCGGCCCGTGGATACAACATCGAGACGCTGACGGTGGCTCCCACCGAAGATGCGTCGCTGTCGCGGATGACCATCGTCACCACCGGTTCGGACGACGTGATCGAACAGATCACGAAGCACCTGAACCGCCTGGTGGAAGTGGTCAAGGTGGTGGATCTGACCGAAGGCGCGCATATCGAGCGCGAGCTGATGCTGGTCAAGGTCCGTGCCGTCGGCAAGGAGCGCGAGGAAATGAAGCGCACCGCCGACATCTTCCGTGGCCGCATCATCGATGTGACCGAAAAGACGTACACCATCGAGCTGACCGGCAACGGCGGCAAGCTGGATGCGTTCCTCGATGCCATCGACCGCACCGCGATCCTGGAAACCGTCCGTACGGGCGGCTCCGGCATCGGCCGTGGCGAGCGCATCCTGAAGGTCTGACCGGCGCCCCCGGCAACAGAGCACGGCCACAAGCCGACACGCAGTATCCCGAAGCGGCGCGACGACCCAAAAGTCAGGCGTTGCGCCGCCACCCCAATACGAAGATTTGAGAAATTGAAGGAACTATCATGAAAGTGTTTTACGACAAGGACGCCGACCTCTCCCTCATCAAGGGCAAGAATGTCACCATCATCGGCTACGGCTCGCAAGGCCACGCCCACGCGCTGAACCTGAAGGATTCGGGCGTGAACGTGACGGTCGGTCTGCGCAAGAGCGGCGCGTCGTGGAACAAGGCCGCCAACGCCGGCCTGCAGGTCAAGGAAGTGGCCGAAGCCGTGAAGGGCGCGGACGTGGTCATGATCCTGCTGCCGGACGAGCAGATCGCCGACGTGTACAAGAACGAAGTGCACGCCAACATCAAGGAAGGCGCTGCGCTGGCCTTCGCCCACGGTTTCAACGTGCACTACGGTGCCGTGATCCCGCGTGCCGACCTGGACGTGATCATGATCGCCCCGAAGGCCCCGGGCCACACGGTGCGTTCGACGTACTCGCAAGGTGGCGGCGTGCCGCACCTGATCGCCGTGCACCAGAACAAGTCCGGCGCTGCCCGTGACATCGCCCTGTCGTACGCCACCGCCAACGGCGGCGGCCGTGCCGGCATCATCGAGACGAACTTCCGCGAAGAAACCGAAACCGACCTGTTCGGCGAACAGGCCGTGCTGTGCGGCGGTACCGTCGAGCTGATCAAGGCTGGCTTCGAGACGCTGGTGGAAGCCGGCTACGCTCCGGAAATGGCCTACTTCGAGTGCCTGCACGAGCTGAAGCTGATCGTCGACCTGATCTATGAAGGCGGCATCGCCAACATGAACTACTCGATCTCGAACAACGCCGAATATGGCGAGTACGTCACCGGTCCGCGCGTCGTGACGGAAGAGACGAAGAAGGCCATGAAGCAGTGCCTGACCGACATCCAGACCGGCGAATACGCCAAGAGCTTCCTGCTGGAAAACAAGGCCGGCGCCCCGACGCTGATCTCGCGCCGCCGCCTGACGGCCGAGCACCAGATCGAGGAAGTGGGTGCCAAGCTGCGCGCGATGATGCCGTGGATCGCCAAGAACAAGCTGGTCGACCAGTCGAAGAACTAAGCAGTACGGGCAGAAGCGGGTCTCCCGGCCGATGCGGCCAGGTGACCCGCCAGCGCCGCAGCCGCCCAGTCGGCCGCCGGTCTTTTGTGAGTGCACAAGACATTTCGGCGGTGACTGGGCGGCTTTTTGTTATCCTTGTCGGACTTTTTCAGGCGCAGGCCTGAATTTTTTCTTATCTCTCGCGCCGACATATCCTGAATGCATGGCACGCGGTACGCTGCGGGCTGGCATGTCGACAGGATTTGCAGAATCTGTGCGAACAACAGAACAATGCTTGCATGAACTATCCTCATCCGCTTATCGCCCGTGAAGGCTGGCCGTTCCTGGCCGGCGCTTTCATCATCTCGCTGCTGGTGCATGTCAGCGCGGGCTTCTGGTGGGCGTTGCCGTTGTGGATCATCACGATTTTCGTGCTGCAGTTCTTCCGCGACCCGCCGCGGCCAATTCCATCGGCACCGAACGCCATCCTGGCCCCGGCCGACGGCCGTATCGTGGTGGTCGAAAAGACGCAGGACCCGTATGCTGGCCGCGAGGCGCTGAAGATCAGCGTGTTCATGAACGTGTTCAACGTGCATTCGAACCGCGCGTCGCTGGACGGCAAGGTCGAGAAGCTTGAATATTTCCCGGGCAAGTTCGTCAACGCGGACCTGGACAAGGCATCGCTGGAAAACGAGCGCAACGCGGTGGTGATCCGCCGCGCGGCCGATGGCCAGCTGGTCACGCTGGTGCAGGTGGCCGGACTGGTGGCGCGCCGGATCCTCTGCTACACCCGTGTGGGCGATACGCTGTCGCGCGGCCAGCGCTATGGCTTCATCCGCTTCGGTTCGCGCGTCGACGTGTATCTGCCCGTGGATGCCCGCCCGCGCGTGACGATCGGCGAGAAGGTGTCGGCTTCGTCGACCGTGCTCGCCGAGCTGGACGTGCAGGCCTGAGGCCGGACCGGTCAGCAACAGGAGACCTGGCATGGGTGCCTTCAACCGACGCAACAAGCGCGTGAGCAATGGCAACGTGACGCACCTGCGTCCGTTCCGCCATAACCAGCTGCGCAACGAAGCCGCCTACGAGGCCGACGAGCACGACATCGAATACGTGCGTCCGCGCCGGCGCGGCATCTACCTGCTGCCCAATGCGTTCACCACGGCGGCGCTGTTCGCGGGCTTCTTCGCGATCGTGCAGGCCATGAACATGCGCTTCGATGTGGCGGCCATTGCCATCTTCGCGGCCATGGTGCTGGATGGCATGGACGGCCGCGTGGCGCGAATCACCAATACGCAGAGCGCGTTTGGCGAGCAGTACGATTCGCTGTCGGACATGACATCGTTCGGCGTGGCGCCGGCGCTGGTGATGTACGAGTGGATCCTGCACGACCTGGGCAAGTGGGGCTGGATCGCGGCCTTTGTCTATTGCACCTGCGCCGCGCTGCGGCTGGCGCGTTTCAACGCCAATATCGGCGTGGTCGACAAGCGCTTCTTCCAGGGGTTGCCAAGCCCGGCAGCGGCCGCACTGGTGGCCGGCTTCGTCTGGCTTGCCATCGACAACAAGCTGCCCGTGAAGGAACTGTGGATGCCGTGGGTCGCCTTTGCGATCACACTCTATGCAGGCCTGTCGATGGTGTCGAATGCGCCGTTCTACAGCGGCAAGGCGCTCGACGTTCGCTATCGCGTGCCGTTCGGCATGATGGTGCTGGTTCTGGTGCTGTTCGTGATCGTGTCGTCCGATCCGCCGGTGGCGTTGTTCGGCCTGTTCGTCGCCTACGCGATCTCGGGCTACCTGCTATGGGCCTGGCGTGCGATGCATGGCCAGTCGGGCGGAGTGGCCAAGGCGCGTGCCGGCGGTAACGGCAACGGCTCGGACAGCGGCGACTGACCGGATTTTGAAGAAAGGGCGCTCATCGGGCGCCCTTTGTTTTTTCCGTTCCACAACCTCAGGAGAATGTCATGGGCATGTTTGACTTCATCAAGGAAGCGGGAGAGAAGCTGTTCGGGAAGGGTGAGGCGAAAGCGGCACAGGAAGCCGCTGCGGCCGATCCGTCCGCGAGCGACAAGGCCGATGCGGCCAACCGCGCGGCTGGCGACGCCATCGAGGCCTATATCGCCCAGATGGGGCTGTCCGCCACGGGCCTGACCGTGACCGTGGACGGCTCGCAGGGCAAGGTCACCGTGTTCGGTGTGGCGCCGGACCAGGCCACGCGCGAGAAGATCATCCTGTGCTGCGGCAACGTGGCGGGGGTGGATTCGGTGGAGGACAAGATGTCGGTCAACGTGGAGACCGCCGAGTCGCAGTGGCATACCGTGGTGAAGGGCGACACGCTGTGGGCGATTTCCCAGGCCGCTTACGGCAACGGGGCCGAGTACAACAAGATCTTCGAGGCCAACAAGCCGATGCTGACGCACCCGGACAAGATCTACCCGGGCCAAAAACTGCGCATTCCTCCGAAATAACCCGGTTGCGCCGCCGCAGCAAACCAGCTATAGTCGCCGACATGATTTCGCACCAGACCCTAATCGCCCGCACCACCCTAGGTGGCCTACTAGGCCATCAGGTCGGGACGCGCGCGCGCTAAGGGACTCGGTTACCGCCCTGGCGCGGAAATCACCAGGATTTTTGAAAACGCCCCGGCCTGCATTCATGCACGCCGGGGCGTTTTGCATTCCGATCCGAATGCCCGGTGTCGTGATAGCGGGACGGCGGACCAGCACATAAGGCACAGCCCAGGAGCTCCACAAAATGTCTGACAAACTCATCATTTTCGACACCACCTTGCGCGATGGCGAGCAGTCGCCCGGTGCGTCCATGACCCGCGAAGAGAAGATCCGCATCGCGCGTCAGCTGGAACGCCTGAAGGTCGATGTGATCGAGGCCGGTTTTGCGGCCAGCTCCAATGGCGATTTCGAAGCGATTCGCTCGATTGCCCAGGTTGTTAAGGATTCGACGATCTGCTCGCTGGCCCGCGCCAACGACAAGGACATCGCACGTGCCGCCGAGGCGCTGAAGCCCGCCAACTCGTTCCGTATCCACACGTTCATCGCCACGTCGGCGCTGCATATGGAGAAGAAGCTCCGCATGACGCCGGACCAGGTCTACGAACAGGCCCGCCTGGCCGTGCGCTTCGCGCGCCAGTTCACCGACGACATCGAGTTCTCGCCCGAAGACGGCAGCCGTTCGGACATGGACTTCCTGTGCCGCGTGCTCGAAGGTGTGATCGCCGAAGGCGCGACCACGATCAACCTGCCCGACACCGTTGGCTATGCTGTGCCGGAAGGCTATGCGGAGCTGATCCGTTCGGTGCGCGAGCGTATCCCGAACTCGGACAAGGCAGTCTGGTCGGTGCATTGCCACAACGACCTGGGCATGGCTGTGGCGAACTCGCTGGCCGCGGTGAAGCTGGGCGGCGCGCGCCAGATCGAATGCACGATCAACGGCCTTGGCGAGCGCGCAGGCAACACGAGCCTGGAAGAGGTGGTGATGGCCGTGAAGACGCGCCGCGACTACTTCAACATGGACGTCGGCATCGATACCACGCAAATCGTGCCGGCATCGAAGCTCGTGTCGCAGGTGACCGGTTTCGTGGTGCAGCCGAACAAGGCCGTCGTAGGCGCCAACGCATTTGCCCACGCTTCGGGCATCCACCAGGATGGCGTGCTCAAGGCGCGCGATACCTACGAGATCATGCGCGCGGAGGATGTGGGCTGGACCGCCAACAAGATCGTGCTGGGCAAGCTCTCAGGTCGCAACGCCTTCAAGCAGCGCCTGCAGGAACTGGGCATCGAACTCGAAAGCGAAGCCGAAATCAACGCCGCGTTTGCCCGCTTCAAGGAACTGGCCGACCAGAAGGCCGAGATCTTTGATGAAGACATCCTGGCGATCGTTTCCGACGAAGAGCAGGAAAACGCCAACGAGCACTATCGTTTCGTGTCGCTGTCGCAGCGCTCGGAAACCGGCGAGCGTCCGCACGCCCGTGTGGTGTTCAATATCGACGGCGCCGAGCAGACTGGCGAAGCCGAAGGCAATGGCCCGGTGGATGCCACCCTGCACGCCATCGAGGGCCGCGTGAACAGCGGTGCCGAACTGGTGCTGTATTCGGTGAACGCCATCACGGCCGGTACGCAGGCCCAGGGCGAGGTGACTGTGCGCCTGTCCAAGGCCGGCCGCATCGTCAATGGCGTGGGGACCGATCCGGACATCGTTGCCGCATCGGCCAAGGCCTACCTGGCCGCACTGAACAAGCTGCACGACAAGGCCGTGCAGAAGATCAATCCGCAGATCTGACCCTTATCTGACCTGATTCCTGCGATGCGACGGCGGGGCTCACAAGGCCCCGACTGTCATGAACCGCCCGGCCCGCTGCGTATCCCGCGGGGCCGGGCGGTTTGTCGTTTGTGCGCCCGGTGCGGATCAGCGCGGATCCGGGCGGTCGCGTAGCGGATCGGGCGTGACCAGCGTCCGGCGCAGCACGCCGGCATCGTCGAACATGAAGTTGAACATCGAGTACCACTGGTCTTCGTGCAGGAAACGGTAGCTCCAGGCTTCCTGTTTCAGGCGCGGGTAGTACTCGATGGGCTCGCGCGGTGCGCCGAAGTGTTCCAGTACGTCTTTCTTGGTCCACTCGTTGATCTTGGCCTTGTACAGTTCGGTCGTGGTCAGCATCTGACGGAAATTGGTCAGCTTTCCGTCACGGTCGAAATCAGCCGCATAGGAATATTCGCCAAGCGGCTGCTTCGAGTAGAACCAGCGCGTGGTGCCGTCGTCTAGCCGGTACACGTCGGTAGGCTTGCCGAACGTTGCCTCCACGGCACTCTGCGGCTGGCCCACGAGCTTGAGGCCGGTGTTGACGGGGGCCAGTGCGGGCCCGAGGCCGCTGCAGCCGGCCAGGGCGCCGGTGGCCAGAGTCAAAGCGGCGATCCAGTGCCGGGCGACTTGCGGAAATTTCGTCATGTTCGTCGATTTGCTGCAAAAATGTGCATTAGTCGTAGTGTAGCGGGCGCGGGCGCAATGTGTGTACCATCCCGGCTTTTGCGCAGAAGAAGGGAAGTCTCGAATGAGCGGAATCCGAACAAGCGGGCGCGTGAACCGGCTGCGGGCCTGGCTGGCGGCAACGCTGTGCTGCGTAGCAACGGTTGCGGCAGCTCAGCAGCCAGCGGGCGCGCCGATCCGGCTTGGCATGATCGACGGGCTGTCCGGACCGTTCGCCAACGCCGGCGAAGCCGTGGTGCGCAACCTGCGGATTGCGATCGAGCGCATCAATACGCGGGGCGGCGTGAAGCTGCCCGATGGCGCCCATCCGCTGGAGCTGGTGACGTTCGACAGCAAGGGCAACGTCGATGAAAGCCTGATCCAGTTCCGCAGCCTGGTCGACAAGCGCATCCCGTTTGTCCTGCAGGGAAACAGTTCTGCGGTAGCCAGTGCGCTGGTGGCGGCCATCAATCGACAGAATCAGCGGCAGCCGGACACGCGCGTGCTGTTCCTGAACTATTCGGCCGTCGATCCCACGCTGACCAACGAAAATTGCAGTTTCTGGCATTTCCGCTTTGATGCCAGTGCCGACATGCGGATGCAGGCGCTGACCGAGGCCATCCGCAGCGAGCACGCGGTGCGCAAGGTCTACCTGATCGACCAGGACTACAGTTTCGGCCACCAGGTTTCCCGTTCCGCGCGCGAAATGCTGGCGGCCAAGCGGCCCGATATCCAGATCGTGGGCGACGAATTCCACCCCATCGGCAAGATCAAGGACTTCGCGCCGTATATCGCCAAGATCAAGGCCAGCGGTGCCGATGCGGTGGTCACCGGCAACTGGGGCAACGACCTGACGCTGATGGTCAAGGCCGCGCGCGAAGGTGGGCTCAATGCTCGCTTCTACACGTTCTACGGCAACGGGCTAGGTGCGCCTGCCGCGATGGGCGATGCCGGCGTGGGCCGGGTGCTGGCCGTGGCGGAATGGCATCCGAACGTGGGTGGCGCGGCGTCCGACGCTTTTTACGAGGCTTTTCGCGCCCGCTATCCCGATCCGCGCGACGACTACGTGCATCTGCGCATGCAGATGATGGTGGAAATGCTGGCCCGCGCAATTGAGCAGGCTGGCGGCACCGACGCCGTGGCGGTAGCCTACGCGCTGGAGAACATGCGTTTCACGAACGGATTCCACGAGGCCACGGTGCGGGCCGACGACCATCAGGTGCTGCAGCCGCTTTACGTCTCGATGATGGCAAAGCAGGGCGGCCAGGTGCGCTTCGACAACGAGGGCTCGGGTTACGGCTTCCGCACCGTGAAGAAGCTCAAGACCGCCCAGACGACGCTGCCCACCACGTGCCGGATGGAGCGCCCGGCCCGGAATTGAGCGAATGCGCGGCGGCGGGCTTCGCCGCCGGGCGGAATTCGGCTATAATGCGCGGCTGTCGTCCACAAGCCACCTGGCTGTGGGAGGCAGATGCCGAGTCAAAGCAAGGCACGACGCAAGTGGCGCATTCCGCGCTGCAGCGTTCGCAAGTGAAAGGAAAACATCATGGCAATTGCCAACAAGTCCGAAGTCATCCAGAAGTTCGCCCGCGGCGCCAACGACACGGGTAGCCCCGAAGTCCAGGTCGCTCTGCTGACCACCCGCATCAACGAACTGACCCCGCACTTCAAGGCCAACATGAAGGATCACCACAGCCGCCGCGGTCTGCTGCGCATGGTGAGCCGTCGTCGTCGCCTGCTGGACTACCTCAAGGCCCGCGACGCTGACCGTTACCGCGCCCTGATCGAAGCCCTGGGCCTGCGCAAGTAAGGTCTGCGGATGGCAGCACGGATCCTGCAAGCGTTGTTCAAGCACGATTTCGCGTGAGGCCACGATGCCTGCGCCAGCACTGCTGGGGCAGGCATTTTGCTTTTCTGCACCGGCGATTTTCAGCCGGGCTGCACTTGATGTGATGTTCGTTTCACATTAAATTCGGGCGAATTTGTCCGTACGCCGTTGCGCCATGCCGTGCGACGGAGTAAGTTACCTCGCTCTTTCTGACACCGGAACCGGCCAAGGAAACGGGGTTTTGTGTCATTCCATCGCGTATCGCATCGTCCTCATGCTGGGCCGGACGGTGGCGCGATGGAATGGCATAGCACTTCCCTGAGACTGCGGACCGGGGCAAATTCCGGCAGTCCGCCTGCCGCTGCGAGCGCAGGCGTCGGCCCGCCGTATCTGTTTACGGCAGGCAAGCATGATTCAAGGAACGCTCATGACCATGTTCAACAAGATCGTCAAGGAATTCCAGTGGGGCCAGCACACGGTCCGCATGGAAACCGGCGAAATCGCCCGTCAGGCATCGGGTGCCGTGATCGTCGACGTGGAAGACACCGTGGTGCTGGCCACCGTGGTGGCAGCCAAGAGCCCGAAGGCGGGCCAGGACTTCTTCCCGCTGACCGTCGACTACATCGAAAAGACCTATGCCGCCGGCAAGATCCCGGGTGGCTTCTTCAAGCGTGAAGGCCGTCCGTCGGAAAACGAGACGCTGACCTCGCGCCTGATCGACCGTCCGCTGCGTCCGCTGTTCCCGGAAGGCTTCTACAACGACGTGCAGGTGGTGATCCACGTGCTGTCGATCAACCCGGAAGTGCCGGCAGACGTCCCGGCGCTGATCGCCTCGTCGGCCGCGCTGGCCGTGTCGGGCATCCCGTTCAGCGGCCCCGTGGGCGCCGCCCGCGTTGGCTACAAGGACGGCCAGTACCTGCTGAACCCGACCCGTTCGCAGATCGCCGCTTCGGAACTGGATCTCGTCGTCGCCGGTACCGAGCGTGCCGTGCTGATGGTGGAATCGGAAGCCAACCAGCTGTCGGAAGACGTGATGCTGGGCGCAGTGGTGTACGGCCACGAGCAGATGCAGACCGCCATCAACGCCATCCACGAACTGGTCCGTGAAGGCGGCAAGCCGGAATGGGACTGGGCGCCTGCCGCCAAGAACGAGGCACTGATCGCCAAGGTCAGCGAGGTGGGCCTGCCGCTGCTGCAGGAAACGTATCAGCTGCGCCAGAAGTCGGCCCGTAGCGCCAAGCTCAAGGAAGTCTACGCAACCGTGCAGGCCAAGCTGGCCGAAGCTGGCGTGGAAGCCGACAAGGTGGAAGTCGGCAACGTCCTGTTCGACCTGGAAGCCAAGATCGTGCGTGGTCAGATCCTGGCCGGCGAGCCGCGTATCGACGGCCGCGACACGCGCACGGTGCGCCCGATCGAGATCCGTTCGTCGGTGCTGCCGCGCGCCCACGGTTCGTCGCTGTTCACGCGTGGCGAAACGCAGGCACTCGCAGTGGCAACGCTGGGCACCAAGAGCGACGAGCAGATCATCGACGCGCTGGCTGGCGAATACCGCGACCGCTTCATGCTCCACTACAACATGCCTCCGTTCGCCACTGGCGAGACGGGTCGCGTGGGCAGCCCGAAGCGTCGTGAAATCGGTCACGGCCGTCTGGCCAAGCGTGCACTGATCCCGGTGCTGCCGAAGGAAGACGAATTCGCCTACACGATCCGCCTGGTTTCGGAAATCACCGAATCCAACGGCTCGTCGTCGATGGCCTCGGTGTGCGGCGGCTGCCTGGCACTGATGGACGCTGGCGTTCCGGTGAAGGCGCACGTGGCCGGCGTGGCCATGGGCCTGATCCTGGAAGGCAACAAGTTTGCCGTGCTGACCGACATCCTGGGCGACGAAGATCACCTGGGCGACATGGACTTCAAGGTGGCTGGTACCGATTCGGGTATCACGGCGCTGCAGATGGACATCAAGGTGCAGGGCATCACCAAGGAAATCATGCAGGTGGCACTGGCGCAGGCCCGTGAAGGCCGCATGCACATCCTGGGCAAGATGCAGGAAGCGATGGGCCACGCCCGCACCGAGCTGTCAGAGCACGCACCGCGCATGATCACGATGAAGATCCATCCGGACAAGATTCGTGAAGTGATCGGCAAGGGTGGTTCGACCATCCAGGCGCTGACCAAGGAAACCGGCACGACCATCGACATCCAGGAAGACGGCACGATCACGATCGCGTCGACGTCGACCGATGGCATGGCCGAAGCCAAGCGCCGCATCGAAGGCATCACCGCCGAAGCCGAAGTGGGCAAGATCTACGCCGGTACCGTGCTGAAGCTGCTGGACTTCGGTGCCATCGTGAACATCCTGCCGGGCAAGGACGGACTGCTGCATATCTCCGAGATCGTCAACGAGCGCGTCAAGGACATCAAGGACTGGCTGAAGGAAGGCCAGCAGGTTCGCGTGAAGCTGATCCAGGCCGACGAGAAGGGTCGCCTGCGTCTGTCGCTGAAGGCAGCGCTGGCCGAAGAGGGTGGCAGCATCAGCCCGATCGCCCAGCAAGGCGACGCACCGGCTGCGCCGACCTCGCCGGAACAGCAGCAGTAAGCTGAACGGCAGGCAGTACCTGTAGCAGTACCCGTAAAAGCGGCTGGCGATGTCCAGCCGCTTTTTTGTTTACACTGCCGGTCAGTCTTTTTTCCTGCGTTTGGCGCGCGCATTCTTGCCGCGCGCGATGCGACATACGACATTGATGAGGAGCGATCATGAAAGCCATCGAAATCCGTGAATACGGCGGCCCTGAAGTCCTGCAGGAAACGCAGCGTCCCGACCCGGAGCCGAAGGCCGGAGAAATCCTGATCCGCGTGGCGGCTGCGGGCATCAATCGTCCCGATGTGTTCCAGCGCACGGGCAACTATCCGGTGCCCCCCGGTGCCTCGGATCTGCCCGGCCTTGAGGTGGCGGGCGTGGTGGCGGGCGGCGACCTGTCGAATCCGGCAAATCGCTTCGGGCTGAAGGTGGGCGACCGGGTTTGCGCGCTGGTGCAGGGCGGCGGATACGCCGAGCTGTGCACGGCGCCGATCGAGCAATGCCTGCCGGTGCCGGAAGGCCTCAGCGATATCGAAGCTGCCGCGCTGCCGGAGACGTTCTTCACGGTGTGGAGCAACGTGTTCGACCGCGGTCAGCTGGGCAAAGGCCCGCGCGGTGCGGCTGAAACGCTGCTGATCCAGGGTGGGTCGAGCGGCATCGGCACCACGGCGATCCAGATCGCGAAGGCGATGGGTTTCAAGGTGTTCGTCACGGCCGGTAGCGACGACAAGTGCAAGGCTTGCGAAGACCTGGGTGCTGACCGCGCAATCAACTACAAGACGCAGGACTTCGCGGCCGAGGTCAAGGCGTTGACCGAAGGCAAGGGCGTCGACGTGATCCTCGACATGGTGGCCGGCTCGTACCTGGCGCGCGAACTGTCGTGCATCGCCGACGATGGCCGCATCGTCATCATCGCGTTGCTGGGCGGCGGCAAGGCCGAGATCCCGCTGGGCGATATCCTGCGTCGACGCATCACCGTTACCGGTTCGACGCTGCGTCCGCGCCCGGCGTCGTTCAAGGGCGCCATCGCGCAGGCGCTGCATCAGAACGTCTGGCCGCTGCTGGCATCGGGCAAGATCAAGCCGGTGATCTACAAGGTGTTCCCGGCCGCGCAGGCTGCCGATGCCCATCGCCTGATGGAATCGAGCGAGCACACCGGCAAGATCGTGCTGACCTGGTAATCCGGTGTCTTGGTCCCGCTATTGCGCCATTGCGGGCGCAATTGTGGGCCGATGACCACTGGGTGTCCGCAATTGTCCGCCGTGCGCTGGCGGCACCCCCTTGACCACGCTACAATAGCCGGTTTGATTTGAGAGGGGACCCTTGTGAGACAAAAGCTGGTCATCGGCAATTGGAAGATGCACGGCAGCCTTGCCGCCAACGCGGCCCTGCTCGAAGGCATCAAGGCAGCGCCGGCCAAGGCGAAACTGGCCGTCTGCGCACCGTTCCCCTATCTTGCCCAGTGCCAGTCGCTGCTCACCGGTACCCAGGTGTCGTGGGGTGCCCAGGACACGTCCGCAGAGGCGCGCGGCGCCTTCACGGGCGAAGTTGCCGCCCCGATGCTGGCTGAGTTTGGCTGCGCCTACGTGCTGGTGGGTCACTCCGAGCGCCGCACCTACCACGGCGAGACCGATGCGACGGTGGCTGCCAAGGCGCTGCGCGCACTGGAATCCGGTCTGGTCCCCGTGGTTTGCGTCGGCGAAACGCTGGCCGAGCGCGAGGCAGGGCAGACCGAGGCAGTGGTGGGGCGCCAGCTGCAGGCTGTGCTTGATGCCCTGTCTATCGAGCAACTGAATCACATTGTCCTGGCCTATGAGCCTGTCTGGGCCATCGGCACCGGCAAGACGGCCACCAGCGAGCAGGCCCAGGCCGTGCACGCCGCGCTGCGCGCGCAGGTGGCTGGCAAGGATGCGAGCGTGGCCCAGAATATTGCCATCCTGTACGGTGGCAGCGTGAAGCCGGACAATGCGGCGGAACTGTTTTCCATGTCCGATATCGACGGGGGGCTGATTGGCGGCGCCTCGCTGAAGGCGGATGATTTCCTCGCGATCGGCAACGCCTGAATGCCGGATGCGACTGTCTGATCAGGCAAGTACGAAACGAATTTAACCAAATGGCAATTTTCAAGACTCTGTTGGTCGTCGTGCAGGTTCTGTCCGCGCTGGGCGTGATCGGCCTGGTCCTGCTGCAGCACGGCAAGGGCGCCGATGTTGGCGCGGCGTTCGGTTCCGGCGCATCGGGCAGCCTGTTCGGTGCATCGGGCTCGGCAAACTTCCTGTCGCGTACCACAGCCGTCCTGGCTGCGCTGTTCTTCGCGTGCACGCTGGGCCTGACGTTGCTTGGCAACTACAAGCCGCAGGCTTCGCTGGGCGTGATGGGTGCCGGTCAGCAGCCGCAGGCCGCGCAGGCTTCGGCGCCGTCCGCATCGGCTCCGGCAGCGGCTGCAGCCTCCGCGCCTGCCGCGCCCGCAGTGCCGAAGTAAGCTTCGGCATCGGCGCAATAATCGAACAGTGTGTTCACGGATTCCTGATTTAATTTGTAGTTGTGCATTGAACAAATCAGGAATCATGAGTTAGAATGCAAGGCTTGAAACGATTCCCCAGCGCGGGGCGAAAACCAAAGGACAGACTCCTTTGACAACGCTTCGTAGGGTGTAAAAACCCGGCGCAAGGCAATATTGTTTCTCCCCCAGCCGACGTGGTGAAATTGGTAGACACGCTATCTTGAGGGGGTAGTGGCGAAAGCTGTGCGAGTTCGAGTCTCGCCGTCGGCACCAAACAATTGATCGGAAGTCATTGTCGCATCCATGTCATGCATGGATCGCAACATGACTCTCCGGCAGTCCGCAAGGCGGCGCCGTGCTAAGACGGGATGGCGCCTGGGGTGGGCAACAGGTCGCCGCTAGCTGGTGCTGTTGACAACATTCCAGATAAGGCTGGCCGTACCTTGACACTCGAAGCCTACTTCCCCGTCCTCGTCTTCATCCTCTTTGGCATCGTGCTCGGTGTAGCGCTGATGTCCATTGGTCGGATTCTCGGTCCCAACAATCCTGACGCAGCGAAGCTGTCGCCGTACGAGTGCGGCTTCGAAGCATTTGAGGATGCGCGCATGAAGTTCGACGTGCGCTACTACCTCATCGCCATCCTCTTTATCCTGTTCGATCTCGAAACTGCCTTCCTGTTTCCCTGGGGCGTTGCCCTCAAGGACATCGGTTGGCCGGGATTCATCGCCATGGGCGTGTTTCTGCTGGAATTCATCGTGGGCTTCGTCTACATCTGGAAAAAGGGCGCGCTCGATTGGGAGTGATGTGAAATGGCAATCGAAGGCGTTCTCAACGAAGGCTTTGTCACGACGACCGCTGACAAGCTGATCAACTGGACCCGTACGGGTTCCCTGTGGCCCATGACGTTCGGTCTGGCCTGCTGTGCAGTGGAAATGATGCACGCTGGCGCCGCACGCTACGACATGGACCGTTTCGGCGTGATCTTCCGCCCGTCGCCGCGTCAGTCCGACGTGATGATCGTGGCCGGCACGCTGTGCAACAAGATGGCCCCCGCGCTGCGCAAGGTCTACGACCAGATGGCAGAACCGCGCTGGGTGATCTCGATGGGCTCGTGCGCCAACGGCGGCGGCTACTACCACTATTCGTATTCGGTGGTGCGTGGCTGCGACCGGATCGTGCCGGTCGACATCTATGTTCCGGGCTGCCCGCCGACGGCGGAAGCGCTGATCTACGGCGTGATCCAGCTCCAGAACAAGATCAAGCGTACCAACACCATCGCGCGCAAGGGCTGACATGGCGAACCTCGATACCCTCAAGGCCACCCTCGAGAAAGTTCTGGGCAAGCGCGTGCAGAACCTGACCGAGGCCGTTGGCGAACTGACGCTGATCGTCAAGGCCGCCGACTACCTCGACGCTGCACGCCTGCTGCGCGACGATCCGTCGCTGCATTTCGAGCAGGCGGTCGATCTCTGCGGCGTCGACTATTCCGATTATGCCGAAGGCACCTGGGACGGCCCGCGCTTCGCGGCTGTCACGCACCTGCTGTCGGTCAAGCACAACTGGCGCCTGCGCCTGCGCGTGTTCGCGCCGGATGACGACATGCCCGTGGTGCCGTCGCTGATCGATGTGTGGAACTCGCTGAACTGGTTCGAGCGTGAAGCGTTCGACTTCTACGGCATCGTGTTCGAAGGCCACCCCGACCTGCGACGCCTGCTGACGGACTACGGCTTCGTCGGCCATCCGTTCCGCAAGGACTTCCCGGTCTCGGGCTACGTGGAAATGCGTTACGACCCCGAGCAGAAGCGGGTCATCTACCAGCCGGTGACGATCGAGCCGCGCGAAATCACGCCGCGCGTGATTCGCGAGGAAAACTACGGCGGCACGAAGCACTGAGAACGGCGTCATGGCAGATATCAAGAACTACACCCTCAACTTCGGTCCCCAGCACCCTGCGGCACACGGCGTGCTGCGCCTGGTGCTCGAGCTGGACGGCGAAGTCATCCAGCGTGCCGATCCCCACATCGGCCTGCTGCACCGTGCCACGGAAAAGCTGGCCGAGCAGAAGAGCTGGATCCAGAGCGTTCCCTACATGGATCGTCTCGACTACGTGTCGATGATGGTCAACGAACACGCCTACGTGATGGCAATCGAGCGGATGCTTGGCATCGAGGTGCCGATCCGCGCGCAGTACATCCGTGTGATGTTCGACGAGATCACCCGTCTGCTGAACCACCTGATGTGGATCGGCGCCCACGCGCTGGACGTTGGCGCGATGGCCGTGTTCCTGTACGCGTTCCGCGAGCGCGAGGACATGTTCGACATGTACGAGGCGGTGTCGGGTGCGCGCATGCACGCGGCCTACTACCGTCCGGGCGGCGTCTACCGCGATCTGCCGGACACGATGCCGCAGTACCGTGCGTCGAAGATCCACAACGAGAAGGCCATCAAGGTCATGAACGAAAACCGTTCGGGCTCACTGCTGGACTTCATCGAGGACTTCACGAACCGTTTTCCGACGTACGTGGATGAATATGAGACGCTGCTGACCGATAACCGTATCTGGAAGCAACGTCTGGTGGATATCGGCGTGGTCACCCCCGAACGCGCGCTGCAGATGGGTTTCACTGGTCCGATGCTGCGTGGCTCGGGCATCGAGTGGGATCTGCGCAAGAAGCAGCCGTACGAGGTGTACGACAAGATGGACTTCGACATCCCGGTGGGCACGGCGGGCGACTGCTACTCGCGCTACCTGGTGCGCGTGGAAGAAATGCGCCAGTCGAACCGCATCATCAAGCAATGCATCGACTGGCTGCGTCGCAACCCGGGTCCGGTGATTTCCGAGAACCACAAGGTGGCGCCCCCGTCGCGCGTGGACATGAAGTCCAACATGGAAGAGCTGATTCACCATTTCAAGCTCTTCACGGAAGGCATCCACGTACCGCCGGGCGAGGCTTACGCGGCCGTGGAACACCCGAAGGGCGAGTTTGGGATCTATGCGATCTCGGACGGTGCGAACAAGCCGTATCGCCTGAAGATCCGTGCCCCGGGCTTTGCCCACCTGGCCGCGCTCGACGAGATGGCCAAGGGACACATGATTGCGGATGCGGTCACGATCATCGGTACACAGGACATCGTGTTCGGCGAGATCGACCGCTAAGGGATACCGGCAGAAAGGTATCCCGTCACAGGCCGTTGCCCGGACGACGATCCGGGCGTGTTCGGCCGGCCCCGGCGGTAATGGTGGCGGCAGGCTCAGGCCTGCGACGGACCGGCAGGGAATGCGCTGGAGCGTTCCGGGCCGGCAGAACATGGCAGCGACGGCTGCAAACCAGCGAAGCCTGGCGTAAAGGGTTGGGCTTCGCCGTATTACTGCAATGACCATGCTATCAGCAGAAGCTCTCAAGGAAATCGATCGCGCGATCGCGAAGTATCCGACCGACCAGAAGCAGTCGGCCGTGATGGCGGCACTCGCCGTGGCACAGGGCGAGGTGGGCTGGGTTTCCCCCGAAGTCATGCAGTTCGTCGCCAGCTACCTGGAAATGCCGCCCGTGTGGGTGGAAGAGGTGGCCACGTTCTACAACATGTATGACACCAAGCCGGTGGGCAAGTACAAGCTCACCGTCTGCACCAACCTGCCGTGCGCGCTGTCGGGCGGCGACCGGGCTGGCGAATACCTGAAGCGCAAGCTCGGGATCGACTACAACGAAACCACCGCTGATGGCTGCTTCACGCTGAAGGAAGGCGAGTGCATGGGCGCTTGCGGCGACGCACCGGTGATGATCGTCAACAACACCCGCATGTGCAGCTTCATGAGCGACCAGAAGCTCGACGCCCTGGTCGACGAGCTCAAGGCCGAAGCCGCCGCCAAGGGGGACAAGTAACATGACCTCTCTGCACGACCGTCACATCAAGCCGCTGATCCTGGCCGGCCTGGACGGCAAGAACTGGCACCTCGAGGACTACGTCAAGCGCGGCGGCTATGCCCAGCTGCGCCGTATCCTCGAACAGAAGGTAACGCCCGAGCAGGTGATTGCCGACGTCAAGGCCTCGGGCCTGCGTGGCCGTGGCGGCGCGGGTTTCCCGACCGGCCTGAAGTGGAGCTTCATGCCGCGTTCGTTCCCGGGCCAGAAGTACCTGGTCTGCAATACCGACGAAGGCGAGCCGGGCACGTTCAAGGACCGCGACATCATCCGCTACAACCCGCATGCGCTGATCGAAGGCATGGCTATCGGGGCGTACGCGATGGGTATCACCGTGGGCTACAACTACATCCACGGCGAAATCTGGAACGAATACAAGATCTTCGAGGAAGCCCTCGAGGAAGCACGCCGCGCCGGTTTCCTGGGCGACAACATCCTGGGATCGGGCTTCAACTTCCAGTTGCATGCCCACCACGGCTACGGTGCGTACATCTGCGGCGAGGAAACCGCGCTGCTGGAATCGCTGGAAGGCAAGAAGGGCCAGCCGCGTTTCAAGCCGCCTTTCCCGGCCAGCTTCGGCCTGTACGGCAAGCCGACCACGATCAACAACACCGAGACGTTCGCCGCGGTGCCGTTCCTCCTGGCCGTGGGCCCCGAGGAATACCTGAAGATGGGCAAGCCGAACAACGGCGGCACCAAGATCTTCTCGATCTCTGGCGACGTCCAGCGTCCGGGCAACTACGAAATCCCGCTGGGCACGCCGTTCTCCGAACTGCTGGAGCTGGCGGGCGGCATGCGCGGTGGCAAGGCGCTCAAGGCGGTCATCCCTGGCGGTTCGTCGGCACCGGTGGTGCCGGCCGACCTGATGATGGCGTCGACCATGGACTACGACTCGATCGCCAAGGCCGGCTCGATGCTGGGCTCGGGCGCCGTGATCGTCATGGACGAGACGCGCTGCATGGTGCGGTCGCTGCTGCGCCTGTCGTATTTCTACTTTGAAGAATCGTGCGGCCAGTGCACGCCGTGCCGTGAAGGCACCGGCTGGCTCTACCGCATGGTGAATCGTATTGAACACGGAGAAGGCCGCCAGGAAGATCTGGACCTGCTCAATAACGTCGCGGAAAACATCATGGGTCGCACGATTTGCGCGCTCGGCGATGCCGCGGCGATGCCGGTACGCGGCATGCTCAAGCACTACTGGAAAGAGTTCGAATATCACGTCGAACACAAGCAGTGCATGGTCCCGGCCCATTCCTGAAGCGTGGCAGAACATGGTTGAACTCGAGATCGACGGCAAGAAGGTTGAGGTTGCGGAAGGCAGCCTCGTGATGGAAGCAGCCCGCAAGCTGGGCACCTACATCCCGCACTTCTGCTACCACCGCAAACTGTCCATCGCGGCGAACTGCCGCATGTGCCTGGTCGAAGTGGAAAAGGCGCCCAAGGCGCTGCCCGCCTGCGCCACCCCGGTGACGCCCGGCATGAAGGTCTTCACGAACTCCGAAAAGGCCGTCAAGGCCCAGAAGTCCGTGATGGAATTCCTGCTGATCAATCACCCGCTCGACTGCCCGATCTGCGATCAGGGCGGCGAATGCCAGCTGCAGGATCTGGCCGTGGGCTACGGTGCATCGGAGTCGCGCTACAAGGAAGAAAAGCGCGTGGTGTTCCACAAGAACGTGGGCCCGCTGATCTCCATGGAGGAGATGACCCGCTGCATCCACTGCACCCGCTGCGTGCGCTTTGGCCAGGAAGTGGCCGGCGTGATGGAGCTGGGCATGCTGAACCGCGGCGAGCACTCGGAAATCACGACGTTCGTCGGCCAGACCGTGGATTCGGAGCTGTCCGGCAACATGATCGACCTGTGCCCGGTTGGCGCGCTGACCAGCAAGCCGTTCCGTTATTCGGCACGTACGTGGGAACTGGGCCGCCGCAAGTCGGTGTCGCCGCATGACGGCGTGGGCGCCAACCTCGTGGTCCAGACCAAGAACCAGCGCGTGATGCGCGTGGTGCCGCTGGAAAACGAAGACGTCAACGAGTGCTGGATCTCCGACAAGGACCGCTTCTCGTACGAAGGTGTGAACAGCGCCGACCGTCTGACCCGCCCGATGCTCAAGCAGGGTGGCCAGTGGATGGAAACGGACTGGCAGACCGCGCTCGAGTACGTGGCCAATGGCCTGGCGAGCATCAAGCGTGATCACGGCGCCGACCAGATCGCTGCCATCGCCAGCCCGCACAGCACGCTGGAAGAACTGTTCCTGCTGGGCAAGCTGGTACGCGGCCTGGGTAGCGACAACGTCGACTTCCGCCTGCGTCAGACTGATTTTTCGGCCGCGCTGAAGGGCGCGCCGTGGCTGGGCATGCCGGTTGCCGACGTCACCACGCTGCAACGCGCGCTGGTGATTGGCGCCTCGCTGCGCAAGGACCAGCCGCTGCTGGCTTCGCGCCTGCGTCAGGCTGTCAAGAAGGGCGCCCGCGTGGCCGTGATCGGCACCGGCGGTGAAGACCTGCTGATGCCGCTGGCCGCACGTATCGACGTGGCGCCTTCGGGCTGGACCGCCGCACTGGCTGGTGTGGCCCGTGCCGTGGCCGCCGCCAAGGGCGTGGCCGCTCCGGCCGGTACCGATGGCTTCGACGGTGGCGATGCCGCCAGGACGGTGGCCGATGCGCTGCTGTCGGGCGAGCGCCGTGCCGTGTTCCTCGGTAACGAAGCCGTGCGTCACCCGCAATTCTCGGCGCTGCATGCGCTGGCTCAGTGGATCGCCACGGAAACGGGCGCCACGCTGGGCTTCCTGACCGAAGCGGCCAACACCGTCGGCGGCTACATCGCCGGCGCGCTGCCGCAGCAGGGCGGTGCCAATGCCCAGGCGATGTTCGAAGCGCCGCGCAAGGCCTACGTCGTGCTGAACGCCGAAGTCGAGTTCGATACCGCCGATGCGCGCAAGGCCGTGGCCGCGCTGCAGCAGGCTGGTACGGTCGTGGTGCTGTCGCCGTTCCGCTCGGAAGCCGCCATGCAATACGCCGACGTGATCCTGCCGATCACGCCGTTCACCGAGACTGCCGGCACGTTCGTGAACGCCGAGGGCCGTGCCCAGAGCTTCAACGGCGTGGTGCGCGCGCTGGGTGAGTCGCGTCCGGGCTGGAAGGTGCTGCGCGTGCTGGGCAATCTGCTCGACGTGGCGGGCTTCGACTTCGAGACCGCTGAAGCCGTGCGCGACGCCGCGCTGGTCAAGCTGGCCCCGGATCAGCTGAACAACGCCACCGACGCCGCGATCCGCGTGACGGCGGCCGCCGCCAACGGTATCGAGCGTATCGCCGATGTGCCGATCTACCACGCCGACCCGATCGTACGTCGTGCCGACTCGCTGCAGCTGACCGCTGCCGCGCGCCGCGCGATGACGGTGGGCCTGTCGTCGGAACTGTTCGCCAAGCTGGGCGTGCAGGCGGGCGACCCGGTGCGCGTGACGCAGGACGGTGCCAGCGTGGTGCTGCCCGCGGCGCTGGAAAAGACGCTGCCGGCCAACGCCGTGCGCGTGCCGGCCGCCACCGTGGCCGCTGCAACGCTGGGCGCGCTGTTCGGCACCGTCACCGTTGAGAAAGCCATCGACCTGTCGGCCGGCCAGGGTGCCGCCGCAACGGCCACCGTATAAGAAGAGCGAGATAGCAACATGATCGATCTCATTACCTCGCAGGGCCAGGCCATCTTCGGCAGCGCTTGGACGCTGATCTGGATCCTGATCCGTGCCGTGGTCATTGTGGTGCCGGTGCTCCTGTGCGTGGCCTACCTGATTCTGTGGGAGCGCAAGCTGATCGGCTGGATGCACGTCCGTATCGGCCCGAACCGCGTGGGTCCGCTGGGCCTGCTGCAGCCGATCGCCGACGTGCTGAAGCTGCTGCTCAAGGAAGTGATGTTCCCGTCGCAGATCAACCGGATGATGTATCTGGTTGCGCCGCTGATGGTGCTGGTACCGGCAGTGGCCGTCTGGGCCGTGATCCCGTTCCAGCCCGAAGTGGTGATGGCGGACGTCAACGCCGGTCTGCTGTACGTGATGGCCATCAGCTCGGTGGGCGTGTACGGCGTGATCCTGGCAGGCTGGGCATCGAACTCGAAGTATGCGTTCATCGGCGCGATGCGTGCCGCTGCGCAGATGGTGTCGTATGAAATCGCGATGGGCTTCGCGCTGGTGACCGTGCTGATGGTGGCCGGCAGCCTGAACCTGTCGACGATCGTGAACAGCCAGAACGTTGGCTATTTCGCGAACATGGGCATCAACATCCTGTCGTGGAACTGGCTGCCGCTGCTGCCGATGTTCGCCGTGTACTTCATCTCGGGCGTGGCGGAAACCAACCGCCATCCGTTCGACGTGGTGGAAGGCGAGTCGGAAATCGTGGCCGGTCACATGATCGAATATTCGGGCATGACGTTCGCGCTGTTCTTCCTGGCCGAGTACATCAACATGATCATCATCTCGACGATGACCTCGCTGATGTTCCTCGGTGGCTGGGCGCCGCCGTTCTCGAGCGCGATCACGAATGCGATCCCGGGCTTCTTCTGGCTGGTGATCAAGGTTTTCCTGCTGCTGTCGGTATTCATCTGGATCCGTGCGTCGTTCCCGCGTTACCGGTATGACCAGATCATGCGTCTGGGCTGGAAGATCTTCATTCCGCTGACCGTGGCGTGGCTGATCATTGTGGCGATCTGGATCAAGTCGCCGTGGAACATCTGGCACTAAGAGGCCAGGCGATGGTGCGCCGCCCGAACGGGCAGGGCGCACCGCGCGGAAATACTTAGGAAGCAATCGTCATGCTGCTCGCCATCAAGGACTTCTTCAACAGCCTGCTCCTGAAGGAACTCTTCAAGGGCATGGCACTTACCGGCCGCTATCTCTTCGCCCGGAAGGTGACTGTCCAGTTCCCGGAAGAGAAGACGCCGATGTCGCCGCGTTTCCGCGGCCTGCACGCACTGCGCCGCTACCCGAACGGGGAAGAGCGCTGCATCGCGTGCAAGCTGTGCGAAGCGGTGTGCCCGGCCCTGGCCATCACGATCGAATCGGATGTGCGTAACGACGGCACCCGCCGTACCACGCGCTACGACATCGATCTGACCAAGTGCATTTTCTGCGGCTTCTGCGAAGAAGCCTGCCCGGTCGACGCGGTCGTCGAAACGCATATCTTCGAATACCACGGCGAAAAGCGCGGTGACCTGTACTTCACCAAGGACATGCTGCTGGCAGTGGGCGACCGCTACGAGCCGCAGATCGCCGCAGCCAAGGCCGCGGACGCGAAGTACCGCTAAGCGTCACGGCGGGACGGGAGCAGGGCACGCGGTGTGCTGCTCCCGGCAACGAATTTGAAGTGGCCCCGCAAGGGGCACAACCAAGAGAAGCAAGTCGCGCAAGGCGCGGACGCCCCGAAGGGCAGTCCGGACCGGCGCGGCCCAAAGAGGATCCGATAGGGACCATGGAACTCACGACAGCCATCTTCTATGCCTTTGCCCTGGTGCTGGTGCTCTCCGCACTGAAAGTCATCACGGCAAAGAACCCGGTGCACTCCGCACTGTTCCTCGTCCTGGCGTTCTTCACCGCCGCGGCGATCTGGATGATCCTGAAGGCCGAGTTCCTCGCCATCCTGCTAGTGCTGGTCTACGTAGGCGCCGTGATGGTGCTGTTCCTGTTCGTGGTGATGATGATCGATATCGATATCGAGCACCTGCGCCGCGACTTCTGGACATACGTGCCGATGGCATCGATCGTTGGCGCGCTGATCATCGCCGAAATGGCCATCGTGCTGGTGCGCAACTTCATCGGCACCACCAACGCCGTGCTGCCGCCGGGCGCGCAGGACCCGAACTATTCGAACACCGCCGCACTGGGCAAGCTGATCTACACCGACTACGTGTACGCCTTCGAAGTGGCCGGCATCATCCTTTTGGTGGCGATCGTGGCCGCCGTGGCCCTGACGCTGCGCCGCCGCAAGGACGTCAAGGCGCAGGACGTTGGTGCCCAGCTGCGTGTACGCCGCGACGAGCGCGTGCGCATGGTGAAGATGCCGGCCGAGGGCCGGGCCGAAGCGGATGCTGCTGCGTCCGCCAACAAGAACTAAGCCCGGAGAACCCGCTGTGCTGTCTCTCGCTCACTTTCTCGTCCTCGGTGCCATCCTGTTCGCGATCAGCATCGTTGGCATCTTCCTGAACCGCAAGAACGTCATCGTGCTGCTGATGGCGCTCGAACTGATGCTGCTTGCGGTGAACATGAATTTCGTCGCCTTCTCGCACTACATGGGCGACCTGGCCGGACAGGTTTTCGTTTTCTTCATCCTTACGGTGGCCGCCGCCGAGTCGGCAATCGGTCTGGCAATCCTGGTCGTGCTGTTCCGTAACCTGGACACGATCAATGTGGACGACATGGATACCCTCAAGGGCTGACATGAACGCTCACGACATGAACCAAGACTGCATCCCGACCGCACACCAATAAGCGTCCTATGGCAACCACGCTCAACCCCAACCTGCTGCTGGCGATCGCGCTGGCACCGCTCGCCGGTGCCGCGATAGCCGGTCTGTTCGGTACCAAGTTCTTCGGCACGTTCTCCTCCGAGACGCGCGGCGGCCGGATCATGGCCCACTCGGCAACGATCCTCGGTGTCGCTGTCTCGTTCGTCCTGTCGGTGATGGTGCTGCTCGACGTCATGAACGGCGCCGGCTACAACGCCACCGTGTACGAGTGGATGACCATCGGCTCGCTGAAGATGGAAGTCGGCTTCCTGGTCGATTCCCTCACCGCGATGATGATGGTCGTGGTGACCTTCGTCTCGCTGATGGTGCACATCTACACCGTCGGCTACATGGAAGGGGACCCTGGCTACAACCGGTTCTTCGCCTACATCTCGCTTTTCACCTTCTCGATGCTGATGCTGGTGATGAGCAACAACTTCCTGCAGCTGTTCTTCGGCTGGGAAGCCGTGGGCCTGGTGTCGTACCTGCTGATCGGCTTCTGGTACACGCGTCCGACCGCGATCTTCGCCAACCTGAAGGCGTTCCTGGTCAACCGCGTGGGTGACTTCGGCTTCATCCTCGGTATCGGCCTGCTGCTCGCATACAGCGGCAGCATGAACTACACGGACGTGTTCTCGCAGCGCGAGCAACTGGCAGCCGTGATCTTCCCGGGCACCGACTGGCTGATGATCACCGTGGCCTGCATCTGCCTGTTCATCGGCGCGATGGGCAAGTCGGCGCAGTTCCCGCTGCACGTGTGGCTGCCCGACTCGATGGAAGGCCCGACCCCGATCTCGGCGCTGATCCACGCGGCAACCATGGTGACCGCCGGCATCTTCATGGTGTCGCGCATGTCGCCGCTGTTCGAACTGTCGGATACGGCACTGTCGTTCGTGATGATCATCGGCGCGATCACGGCACTGTTCATGGGTTTCCTGGGCATCATCCAGAACGACATCAAGCGTGTGGTGGCGTACTCCACGCTGTCGCAGCTGGGCTACATGACCGTGGCGCTGGGTGCCTCTGCCTACTCGGTGGCCGTGTTCCACCTGATGACCCACGCATTCTTCAAGGCGCTGCTGTTCCTGGCCGCCGGTTCGGTCATCATCGGCATGCACCACGACCAGGACATCCGCAACATGGGCGGCCTGCGCAAGTACATGCCGATCACGTGGATCACGTCGCTGGTGGGTTCGCTGGCGCTGATCGGCACGCCGTTCTTCTCGGGCTTCTATTCCAAGGACTCGATCATCGAGGCCGTGGCCGAGTCGCACCTGGCGGGTTCGGGCTTCGCGTACTTCGCGGTGCTGGCCGGTGTGTTCGTGACCGCCTTCTACTCGTTCCGCATGTACTTCCTGGTGTTCCACGGTGAAGAGCGTTTCGGCAAGCCGCACGCGCATCACGACCATCACGAGGAAGAAGAGGAATCGCACGGCGACGACCACCATCACGGTCTGGCCCCGGGCCAGAAGCCGCACGAGACGCCGTGGGTGGTGACGCTGCCGCTGGTGCTGCTGGCCATCCCGTCGGTGATCGTTGGCGCCATCGCCATCGAGCCGATGCTGTTCGGTGACTTCTTCAAGCATGGCCTGGCATTCAAGGACGTGATCTTCGTCGGCGAGAACCACCACGCCATGGAAGAACTGAAGGAAGCGTTCCACGGCTGGGTGCCCATGGCGATTCACTCGCTGACGACCCCGGTGCTGTGGCTGGCAATCGCCGGTGTGGTGCTGTCGTGGTTCTTCTACATGAAGCGCCCGGACATCCCTGCCGCGATCAAGCAACGCTTCTCGGGTCTCTACAACCTGCTCGAGAACAAGTACTACATGGATGCGATCAACGAGGCGGTGTTTGCCCGTGGCGCGCGTCTGCTGGGTACCGGCCTGTGGAAGGGCGGTGACCAGAGCTTCATCGACGGCCTGTTCGTCAATGGTTCGGCCCGTGTGGTGGCATCGTTCGCCGCGGCCAGCCGTTACCTGCAGTCCGGTTACATCTACCATTACGCTTTCGCGATGATCATCGGCATGCTGGTGCTTTTGACGCTGACGATCACTGGCGTGATAGGCACCAAGTGATAGGCACCGAGTAAGGAAAACAAAGAAATGGTTCTGTCTCTCGCAATCTGGCTGCCTATCTTCTTCGGCCTGCTGGTATTGATGTTCGGCTCCGACAACAGCAAGTGCTTCGTGCGCTGGATGTCGCTGTTCGGTGCCATCGCCAGCTTCGTCGTGACGCTGCCGCTGGTCTTCCACTTCGACACCTCGACGGCTGCGATGCAGTTCGTCGAACAGGCGAACTGGATCGAGCGCTTCAACATTGCCTATCACCTGGGTGTTGACGGCATCTCGATGTGGTTCGTCGTGCTGACGTCGTTCATCACCGTGATCGTCGTGATCTCGGCCTGGGAAGTGATCACCGAGCGCGTGGCCGAGTACATGGCCGCGTTCCTGATCCTGTCGGGCCTGATGGTCGGCGTGTTCTGCGCGCTGGACGGCATGCTGTTCTACGTGTTCTTCGAAGCCACGCTGATCCCGATGTACATCATCATCGGTGTCTGGGGCGGCCCGAACCGCGTGTACGCTGCGTTCAAGTTCTTCCTCTACACGCTGCTGGGCTCGCTGCTGACGCTGGTTGCGCTGCTGTACCTGTACAACAAGACCGGTACCTTCGACATCCTGAGCTGGCACCAGGCCAAGCTGTCGTTCGAAGAGCAGATCGCGATCTTCGTGGCCTTCTTCATGGCCTTTGCCGTGAAGGTGCCGATGTGGCCGGTGCACACCTGGCTGCCGGACGCCCACGTGGAAGCACCGACCGGTGGTTCCGTCGTGCTGGCCGCGATCATGCTGAAGCTGGGTGCCTACGGTTTCCTGCGGTTCTCGCTGCCGATCGCCCCGGACGCCAGCCACTACATGGCACCGTTCATCATCACGATCTCGCTGGTCGCGGTGATCTACATCGGCCTGGTGGCGCTGGTCCAGTCGGACATGAAGAAGCTGGTGGCGTACTCGTCGATTGCCCACATGGGTTTCGTGACGCTGGGCTTCTTCATCTTCAACGACATGGGCGTTGAAGGCGGCATCATCCAGATGATCTCGCACGGCTTCGTGTCGGGTGCCATGTTCCTTGGCATCGGCGTGCTGTACGACCGCGTGCACTCGCGCCAGATCGCCGATTACGGCGGTGTGGTGAACGTGATGCCGAAGTTCGCCGCGTTCTCGGTGTTCTTCGCCATGGCCAACTGCGGCCTGCCGGCAACCTCGGGTTTCGTCGGCGAGTTCATGGTCATCCTGGCTTCGGTCAAGTTCAACTTCTGGATTGGCCTGCTGGCTGCAACGGCACTGATCCTGGGCGCGGCGTACTCGCTGTGGATGGTCAAGCGCGTGATCTTTGGCGACATCGTGCATCAGCATGTGCGCGAACTGGTGGACCTGAACAAGCGCGAATTCCTGATGTTCGGCCTGCTGGCCATCCTGACGCTGTACATGGGCCTGTACCCGAAACCCTTCACCGATGTGATGCACGCCTCGGTGGTGAACCTGCTGTCCCACGTGGCACAGTCCAAGCTGTAAGCGGGGGAGAGAAATCAACATGCAATCGTCCTCTAGCCTGGCCCCGGTGGCGCCAATCATTTTCCTGGCGATCGCCATTGCGGCGATCAACTGGATCGACCTAGCGCGCGGCAAGGGCCGCACCAGCGTGGCATACCCGCTGGCACTGCTGACGACGCTGGTGCTGACCTTCTGGTTTGCGCTGGACGCCGCCAACGGCGAAACGCACTACGTGTTCGCCAACCTGGTGGTCGTGGATCCGATGGCCAACGTGCTGTCGGCGTTCTGCTCGCTGGGCATGTTCCTGACGCTGATCTACACGCGTACCTACCTGAGCAACCGCGACATGTTCGCGGGCGAGTTCTACATGCTCGCGCTGTTCACGCTTGGCGGCCAGCTCGTGATGATCACCGGCAACAACTTCCTGACCCTGTACCTGGGCCTGGAACTGCTGTCGCTGTCGTCGTATGCACTGGTGGCGCTGCGCCGTGATTCGCGTGTGACGTCGGAATCGGCCATCAAGTACTTCGTGCTGGGTGCGCTGGCCTCGGGCTTCCTGCTCTACGGCATGTCGATGATGTACGGCGCCACCGGCTCGCTGAACCTGGGCGAAGTCTTCCGCGTGGTGGAGTCGGGCCGCGTCAACACGACGATGCTGGCCTTCGGCGTGGTGTTCATCGTTGCGGGCGTGTCGTTCAAGCTTGGCGCTGCACCGTTCCACATGTGGATTCCGGACATCTACCAGGGTTCGCCGACTGCAGTGACGCTGCTGATCGCCGCCGGCCCGAAGGTTGCCGCGTTCGCGCTGATCATGCGCCTGCTGGTGGAAGGCCTGCTGCCGCTGGCCGGCGACTGGCAGATGATGCTGGTGGTGCTGTCGATCGTATCGCTGGCGATCGGGAACCTGACCGCCATCGTGCAGACAAACCTGAAGCGGATGCTGGCGTACTCGACCATCTCGCACATGGGCTTCATCCTGCTGGGCATGCTGTCCGGCGTGGTGGCGAACAAGGCGGATGGCGCGGCCAACGCTTACAGCGCGTCGATGTTCTACTCGATCACCTACATGCTGACCACGCTCGGCACGTTCGGCCTGATCCTGATCCGCACGCGCAAGGGCTTCGAGGCCGAGACGCTGGACGACCTGAAGGGCATGTCGCGCCGTCATCCGTGGTTTGCACTGCTGATGCTGGTGATGATGTTCTCGATGGCCGGTATTCCGCCCACCGTCGGCTTCTACGCCAAGCTGGCCGTGCTGTCGGCTGTGGTCAAGGCCGGCATGAGCTGGCTGGCGGTGGTGGCGGTGGTGTTCTCGCTGATCGGCGCGTTCTACTACCTGCGCATCGTGAAGCTGATGTACTTCGATGCACCGGCTGGCGAAGAGCCGCTGGAAGCGTCGGTTGGCGTGCGTTCGATTCTGAGCCTGAACGGCCTGGCCGTGATCCTGCTGGGCCTGTTCCCGGCGGCACTGATGAACCTCTGCTTCGAGGCCATCCGCGCCACGCTGGCTTCGTAACGTAACAAGGTGACGAAATGAGTTCCTCGGCGGGCGGTTGGTTTGTCATTCTGCTGGCACTGGTGTGTGCCAACCTGCCGTTCGTCAACCAGCGCCTGTTTGCGGCGGTGGGCCTGAAGTGGGCCCGCAAGCCGCTGTGGCTGCGGGTTGTGGAACTCTTCGTCTGGTACGTGGTGGCCGGCATCGCCGGCTTTGCGGTGGAAGCGGGCCTTGGCAACGCATTCCCGCAGGGCTGGCAGTTCTACGCCATCACTGCCTGCATGATGCTGGTGTTCGCCTTCCCGGGCTTCACCTGGCAATACCTGGTCAAACATCGCACGGCCTGAGGGCTTGCCTGCTCCGGCCCGTGTCATCCCCGGAGCGCGCATGACCGACAAGATTTCTCCCGCTTCCCCCCAGTCATCCGAAGTCTCGGACGACCATCTCCGCGAAACGCCGGTTGCTTCGGCGACCATTCACCGCGGCAAATTCCTGACCCTCAAGCAAGACATCGTGCGCCTGCCCGACGGCAAGCAGACCGGGCGCGAGTACGTGCTGCATCCCGGCGCGGTCATGATGATTCCGCTGTTCGACGATGGCACCGTGCTGATGGAGCGCCAGTTCCGCTACCCGGTGGGCGAAGTCATGCTCGAATTCCCGGCCGGCAAGCTCGACCCGGAAGAGGGTGCGCTGGTTTGCGGCAAGCGGGAACTGCTGGAGGAAACCGGCTATACCGCCACGCGCTGGGACTACCTGACGCGCATCCATCCGGTGATTTCCTACTCGACCGAGTTTATCGACCTGTTCCTGGCGCGCGACCTGACGGCAGGGGAGTCGAAGCTCGACGACGGCGAATTCCTGGAGACGTTCGTCACGCCCGTCGGGCAGGTGATCGACTGGGTGCGGCAGGGCCGCATTACCGACGTGAAGACGATCATCGGCGCGTTCTGGCTGGAGAAGATCGCCTCCGGCGCCTGGCAACCCGGCGAGCAGATCGAACCGCCGTTCCCGGGCGCGCGGGCGGCCGGCTAGAACGCCGCTTTGCTGCTAAGCTTGCCGAGGCGCGGACCACGGGTTTTCCCTTGATTTTTCAAGGCTCTGCGCCCAAATGGGCTGCCATTGGCCGGATTGTGTTTCCGACGCATCCTGCCAGGCAAAAACGGCTGCAAAAAAATTAGCACGACCGTTCACAAAATTTCGATTCACGGCTAACATTGCCCCGACGGGCTGGAAAGATCATGAAGGTGCTCGATTTGCGCTGTGCGCAAGACCATCGTTTCGAGGGCTGGTTTGCCTCGGAGGAAGATGCGCAATCGCAGATTTCACGCGACCTCGTCCAATGCCCGGTCTGTGGCGACCATGCGGTCAGCCGCCTGCCCAGCGCGCCGCGCCTGAACCTTTCGGGTGCCACCGCGAAGCCGGCGCCGACGCAGGGCCGCGATGGCGAACCAGGCAAGGCCGAAGCCCGGCAGATGATGCAGGCGCTGCAGGCGCACTACCTGAAGGCCGTGCGGCAGGTGCTGGCACAGACCGAGGACGTGGGAGACCGCTTCGTGGAGGAAGCGCGGCGCATGCATTACGAGGAGGCGCCCGAACGCGGGATTCGCGGTTCGGCCACCGCCGAGGATGTGCAGGCGCTGGCTGAAGAGGGCATCGACACCTTTCCGCTCATCGTGCCGGATGCATTGAAGCAGACGGCCCACTGAACAAGCATCCTGTGCCCGGTTTTACCAGCGCAGCGATGCGCAGGTAAAACAATCGGCCGGCGCCCGCCGGCACCACCTATGGAGACGGGCATGGATCTCAACTACTCGGCGGCGGACAACGCCTTCCGTCAGGAAGTGCGCAGCTGGCTCGAAGCCAACCTGCCGGCGGAAATCAGCGAAAAGGTGCTCAATCACCGCCGCCCCAACCGCGACGATCTGGTGCGCTGGCACAAGATCCTGGCCGGCAAGGGCTGGTCGGTGCCGCACTGGCCGGTGGAGTTCGGCGGTACGGGCTGGAACGCCACGCAACGCCATATCTGGGACGAGGAAAATGCCCGCGTCGGCGCGCCTGGCGTGCTGCCGTTCGGCGTGGCGATGGTCGCACCCGTGATCATGAAGTACGGCAACGCCGAGCAGAAGTCGTACTACCTGCCGCGTATCCTGGATTGCACCGACTGGTGGTGCCAGGGCTATTCCGAGCCCGGCTCGGGTTCCGACCTGGCGTCGCTGAAGACGCGCGCCGAACTGACGTCGGACGGCAAGCACTACATCGTGAACGGCCAGAAGACCTGGACCACGCTGGGCCAGCACGCCGACATGATCTTCTGCCTGGTGCGCACCGACCCCGAAGCCAAGAAGCAGGAAGGCATCTCGTTCCTGCTGATCGACATGAAGACGCCGGGCATCACCGTGCGCCCGATCATCATGCTCGACGAAGAGCACGAGGTGAACGAAGTCTTCTTCGACAACGTGCAGGTGCCGGTCGAGAACCGCGTGGGCGAAGAGAACCGCGGCTGGACCTACGCCAAGTACCTGCTGGGCCACGAGCGTACCGGCATTGCCCGCGTGGGCAATTCCAAGCGCGAACTGGGCTTCCTGAAGCGCGTGGCGCGTCAGCAGCAGAAGAACGGCAAGCCGCTGCTGGCCGATCCGGTGTTCGGCGCCAAGGTGGCCGCGCTGGAAATCGAGCTGATGGCGCTGGAAATCACGGTGCTGCGCGTGGTGTCGAGCGAAGCCGCTGGCAAGGGCCCTGGCCCCGAGGCGTCGATGCTCAAGATCAAGGGCACGGAGATCCAGCAGTTGCTGACCGAGCTGATGGTGGAGGCCGTGGGCCCGTACGCCCAACCGTTCGACACCGCCTACCTCGAGTGCGAGCACGACCATGCCGTCACCGGCTACGACGATGCCGCGCCGCTGGCCGCGTACTACTTCAACTACCGCAAGACGTCGATCTACGGTGGTTCCAACGAAATTCAAAAGAACATCATCAGCCAGATGATTCTGGGGCTGTGAGGAGACACGCAACATGAACTTCAATCTCAGCGACGAACAGAAGCAACTGGCCGACGCGATTCGCCGTTTTGTCGAGAAGAGCTACGACTTCGAATCGCGCAAGAAGAACATCAAGACCGACGCCGGCTACGGCGAGCAGGCCTGGGGCGCCCTGGTGGAACTGGGCCTGACCGCGCTGCCGGTGCCGGAAGCGCAGGGCGGCTTCTCGGGCACGGCCGTCGACATGATGGTGGTGCAGCAGGAACTGGGCCGCGGCCTGGTTGTGGAACCGTACTTCGCCACCGTGGTGGCCGCGCATGCGCTGAAGCTGGCCGGTGGCCAGGAGGCGCTGCTGGAACAGGTGGCGGGCGGCGAGGTCAAGCTGGCCACGGCGTTCAACGAGCCGCAGGCGCGCTACGAGCTGAACAACGTCACGGTGACGGCCAAGGGCGGCAAGCTCAACGGCCGCAAGGTGGTGGCGATCCACGGCGCCCAGGCTGACAAGCTGGTGGTGTCGGCCCGCACCAGTGGCGCCCAGTCCGATCGCGACGGCATCTCGCTGTTCCTGGTCGATACCAACGGTGCCGGCGTCAGCGTCAAGGACTACCGCACGATCGACAACCTGCGCGCCGCCGACGTGACGTTTGCGGACGCACCGGCCACGCTGCTGGGCGCCGAAGGCAAGGGCTTTGACGTGCTGGAGGCAACGGCCGACTACGCCGCTGTGCTGCTGTGCGCCGAGGCCGTGGGCGTCATGGACATGCTGAACGCCGCCACGCTCGAATACGCCAAGACGCGTCAGCAGTTCGGCGTACCCATCGCGCGCTTCCAGGCGCTGCAGCACCGCATGGTGGAGATGTTCATCCATGCCGAGCAGTCGCGCTCGATCACGCTGCTGGCTGCTGCCCGCTTCGAGGAATCCACGTCGGAAGAACGCCGCCGCTACGTGTCTGCCGCCAAGGCGCGTGTGGGCCAGGCGGCTCGCTCGGTTGGCCAGGAGGCCGTGCAGATCCACGGCGGCATGGGTGTGACCGACGAACTGCCGGCCGCGCACATGTTCAAGCGGCTGACACTGATCAACACGACGTTTGGCGACGTGGACCATCACCTGGGCCGCTTCGCGAGCCAGCCGGGCTTCCAGGAAGCCGCCTGATCGTAGCGTTTGACCTGAACCGCGCCGGAGACCCCGAGCGCGGTTTTTTGCTTTGGAGCTCACGATGTCCAGCAAGATGTACTTCGAAGACTATGTCGTCGGCAGCGAGATCCCGCTCGGCAGCTACCACGTCACCGAGGAGGAGATCCTCGCGTTTGCACGCCAGTACGACCCCCAGCCGTTCCATGTCGACAAGGCCGCCGCGGAAAGCAGCATCTACGGCGGGCTGATTTCAAGCGGCTGGATGACCTGCAGCATCATCATGCGCCTGCTGGTACAGTCGATGGGCGACCGCTCGACCAGCATGGGATCGCCCGGCGTGGACGAAGTCCGCTGGATCAAGCCGGTCTATGCCGGCGACACGCTGACCGCCGTGCTGAAGGTACTGGAGAAGCGTCCCTCGGGTTCGAAGCCCGACCGCGGCGTGGTGCTGACGCAGTGGGTCGGCACGAACCAGAAGGGCGAGGTGGTGGTCACGGTCAAGGGCATGGGCATGTACAAGCGCCGTCCGGCCTGATCAACACGGAACGAAGCAAGACGACAAGACAGACGACAAGACAGACGACACCAAACAGGAGACAAGTCATATGCGCACCATTGCATCGCTGGAAGAACTGGAATCCCTCCAGGGCCAGGAAGTGGCCGTCAGCGACTGGTCCGAGATCACGCAGCAGCAGGTGAACCTGTTTGCCGAGGCGACCGGCGATCACCAGTGGATCCACGTCGACGTCGAGCGTGCCAAACGGGAATCGCCGTTCGGCGCGCCGGTGGCGCATGGTTTCCTGACGCTGTCGCTGCTGCCGCAGTTCATGCAGAACGCGATCCATATGGAAGGCGTGAAGATGGGCGTCAACTATGGGCTGAACCGGGTACGGTTCACCTCGCCGGTGCCGGTCGGCAGCAAGCTGCGTGCGCGGGTGAAGCTGCTCAAGGTCGAGCGCCTGGACCCGATGCCGAACGGCCTGGTCGGTGCGCAATCGACGTGGGAAGTCACGATCGAGCGCGAAGGCAGCGATCGTCCGGTCTGCGTGGCGGAATCGATCAGCCGGCGCTACTCGTAACGCGTGGCGGCGGGGCAGGATGGAGGGGCCGCTAGAACGCGGCCCCTTTCTTTTGTCCAGAAGAATCGCATGACAAAGACGTTCACGGCGTGATCTGTTTCCTTTGTGCGACATCAAAAACATTGTCCGGTTAAAAGAACAGTGTTTCCGTTGTGTTTGGGTTTACCCGCAATGTTGCGTTGCGGTACATTCGCGGCCAACGATGTTTTAAGTAATGCGATATCCGCTCGGAGACCGTGCTCGCTGCGCTGGTGGGTGGGTCAAAAGCAGGCGGAAATCGCGTGAGCATCGTGACACAACGCTTGTCCCGGTGGCTGCTCCGAACCGGGAACGATCGCAGTTCAGGCAGTCGGTTACCTCAGCGCACGCTTCCGCCCCCGGCGTTTCGCGCACGCAGTCGTCAGTTGCTGTCCAGCCGCGCTCATGGCGTTGCCCGGCCGCATGGTCCGCCGGCGCTTGCTCGCCCCATCAACGCTTGCGCCAGCTTTGGACACGTCCCCGGTTTTTCCCAGCCCAGCCAGCCCGTTGCCCCGTGCAGCAGGCGGCAGTGCCTCGCTTGTGCACAGGCGTGGCGCAACCAGACCGTCGTGACATGAACACATCAACAATGCCGCGCCTGATGCGGTACCTGCCTTGCCTTGGCCTGCTCCTGCTGGCCGGCTGCGACTTCGCGCTGATGAACCCGAAAGGGCAAGTCGGCGTCGACATCAAGGGCATCATCCTGATCGCCACCTGGCTGATGCTGCTGGTCGTGGTGCCCGTGATCATCCTGACGATCGTGTTCGCGTGGAAGTATCGCGCCAGCAACACGTCGGCCACCTACGATCCCGACTGGTCGCACTCGACCAAGATCGAAGTCGTGGTCTGGCTGATCCCCTGCCTGATCATCATCGCGCTGGGCATCATCACCTGGAAGTCGTCGCACGATCTCGACCCCTACAAGCCGCTTGAGTCCAACGTCAAGCCGGTGCAGGTCGAGGCCGTGGCAATGAACTGGAAATGGCTGTTCATCTATCCGGAACTGAAGATCGCGACGGTCAACCAGCTGGCGCTGCCGGTGAACACGCCGGTGAACTTCAAGATCACGTCGGATTCGATCATGAATTCGTTCTTCATCCCCCAGCTGGGCAGCCAGGTGTACGCCATGGCCGGGATGGAGACCAAGCTGCACCTCATCGCCAATGAAGCCGGTACGTACGACGGCATGTCCGCCAATTACAGCGGCGGCGGCTTCTCGGGCATGAAGTTCAAGACCATCGCCATGTCGAACTTCGAGTTCGACAAGTGGGTGGAGCAGGTGCGCGCGTCCAGCAAGCAGCTCGCCGCCGAGGACTACAAGGTCCTGGCCAAGCCGAGCGAAGCAGAACCGGTGACCTACTTCGGCAAGGTCGAAGACGGCCTGTTCACCGGCGTCCTGCATCAGTACATGGGGCACGACGGCCGTGCCATGGCCCGCGAAGGTTTCGATGGCGGTCCGGTCTGCACGTCGCGTAACACGCTTGGCGAAGAGCGTGTATCCATGACCACGCCGGCCAAGCCGGCCGTGGGCGCGCAAATCTAGGAGCAATGATGTTTGGCAAATTGAGTTTGTCGGCGATTCCGTTTCATGAGCCGATCATCATGATCACGCTGAGCTGCGTGGCCCTTGGCGGGCTGGCGCTGCTTGGTGCGATCACGTATTTCAAGAAGTGGAACTACCTGTGGTCCGAGTGGATTACCTCGGTCGACCACAAGCGCATCGGCGTGATGTACTCGCTGGTGGCGCTGATCATGCTGCTGCGCGGCTTTGCCGACGCCATCATGATGCGTACCCAGCTGGCGGTTGCCACCAATGGCGCCACCGGCTTCCTGCCGCCCGAGCACTATGACCAGGTGTTCACGGCCCACGGCGTGATCATGATCTTCTTCGTGGCGATGCCGCTGATGACGGGCCTGATGAACCTCGTGGTGCCGCTGCAGATCGGCGCGCGCGACGTGGCATTCCCGTTCCTGAACACGCTGAGCTTCTGGCTGTTCGTGGCCGGCGCACTGCTGGTCAACGTTTCGCTGGGGGTTGGTGAATTCGCCCGTACCGGCTGGCTGGCCTATCCGCCGCTGTCGGGCCTGGACTACAGCCCGGGCGTGGGGGTGGACTACTACCTCTGGTCCTTGCAGATATCAGGGTTGGGCACGTTGCTGACCGGCGTGAACTTCCTGGTGACGATCCTGAAGATGCGCGCCCCGGGCATGACCCTGATGCGCATGCCGGTGTTCACGTGGACCATCTTCTGCACGAACGTGCTGATCGTGGCTGCCTTCCCGGTGCTGACGGTGTCGCTGGCCCTGCTGGGTCTGGACCGTTACTTCGACATGCACTTCTTCACGAACGACGGTGGCGGTAACGCCATGATGTACGTGAACCTGATCTGGATCTGGGGCCACCCCGAGGTCTACATCCTGGTGCTGCCGGCATTCGGTATCTTCTCGGAAATCATCGCCACGTTCTCGGGCAAGAAGCTGTTCGGCTACAAGTCGATGGTGTACGCAACGAGCGCGATCATGGTGCTGTCGTTCATCGTGTGGCTGCACCACTTCTTCACGATGGGCTCCGGCGCCAACGTGAATGCGTTCTTCGGCATCACGACGATGATCATCTCGATCCCGACGGGCGTGAAGATCTTCAACTGGCTGTTCACGATGTACCGTGGCCGCGTGCAGTTCACGTCGCCGGTGCTGTGGACGCTGGGCTTCATGATCACGTTCGTGATCGGCGGCATGACCGGCGTGCTGATGGCCGTGCCGGCAGCCGACTTCGTGCTGCATAACAGCCTGTTCCTGATCGCCCACTTCCACAACGTGATCATCGGCGGCGTGCTGTTCGGCTACCTGGCCGGCATCACCTACTGGTGGCCGAAGGCGTTCGGCTTCAAGCTGAACGAGCGTCTGGGCAAGTACGCCTTCTGGTGCTGGATCGTTGGCTTCTACTTCGCCTTCATGCCGCTGTACGTGCTGGGCCTGATGGGCATGACCCGTCGTCTGAACCACACGAACAACCCGGAATGGACGCCCTGGCTGCATCTGGCCGTGGTGGGCGTGGTGTTCGTGGCGCTGGGCATCTTCTTCCAGGTGCTGCAGATCGTTGTGTCGATCCGCGACCGCAAGAAGCTGGCCGACGTGACGGGCGACCCGTGGGGTGGCCGTACGCTGGAATGGGCCGTGTCGTCGCCGCCGCCGTTCTACAACTTCGCGCACACCCCGGTGGTGCGTGACCTGGACGCGTTTGCCGACATGAAGGCTCGTGGCGAGACGCTGCCGACCAGCGGCTTCGCGCAGATCCACATGCCGAAGAACACGGCTGCCGGCTTCTACATGGGTGCCTGGAGCCTGGCGCTGGGCTTCGCGCTGACCTGGCATATCTGGTGGCTGGCCGCCGTTGGCCTGGTGGGCATGGTGGTGGCGTTCATCCGCCGCGCCAACGATGACCACATCGACTACTACGTGCCGGCCTCCGAGGTCGAGCAGATCGAAACCCGCTACCAGCAGCGTGTGGCTGCACAGGGCTGATAACGATGTCGACAGAAGTTCTTGACCGCTTTGGGGCGCAAGCCCCCGCGCATGCGCACTCGCACGACGAGGCGCATGACCACGCCCATCACGACACCAGCGAGAACACCATTTTCGGTTTCTGGCTGTACCTGATGAGCGACTGCATCTTGTTCGCGTGCCTGTTCGCCGCGTTCGCCGTCCTGCGCGGCGAAGTGGCGGGCGGCCCGACGGGCAAGGAGCTGTTCGAGCTCAACTACGTGCTCGTGGAAACGGCAATCCTGCTGTTCTCGTCGATCACCTACGGCTTTGCCATGGTGTCGATGCAGAACCAGCAGCGTGGCCGCGTGATGTTCTGGCTGGCCGTGACGTTCCTGCTGGGTGCAGGCTTCATGGCGATGGAAATCAACGAGTTCGCGCACCTGATCCATGAAGGTGCCGGCCCGAGCCGCAGCGCCTTCCTGTCGTCGTTCTTCACGCTCGTGGGCACCCACGGCCTGCACGTGGCAAGCGGCATGGTCTGGATGCTCGTGCTGATGTACCAGCTGTCGAAGAAGGGCCTGACCCCGGTGGTGGCCAAGCGCCTGAACTGCCTCAGCCTGTTCTGGCACTTCCTGGACGTGGTCTGGATCGGTGTGTTCACCGTGGTCTACCTGATGGGAGCAATGTAAATGGCACAGCAACACGCAAGCGCCGCCCATGGCGCGTCGCACGGCCACAGCAGCGTCAAGTCGTATGTGATCGGCTTCGTGCTGGCGGTGATCCTGACCGTGATCCCGTTCAAGATCGTGATGGACGGCTCGATGGACCGCGCCACCACGCTCTGGATCATCCTGGGCATGGCCGTGGTACAGATCGTCGTGCACCTGAAGTACTTCCTGCACCTGGACGGCTCGGAAGGCCAGAAGTGGAACGTGATGGCTCTGCTCTTCACGGCCCTGATCCTGTTCATCGTGCTGGCCGGCTCGCTCTGGATCATGCACAACATGAACGCCAACATGATGCCGTGGATGAGCAAGTGACCGTCGTCACCGGTATCTGAAAGAAACGGGGCCAGCGGCCCCGTTTTTTATTGCGTTTTTCCCCTGCGGCCCCCTGACGGCGGCGGGGAGGGCGGGAACCGGCGTCCCCGTCCGGAATCTTGCCTCTGGTGCGCTGCGCACCGATCCCTTCCCGCCATGCACCGCATCGGGCCGATGCACGACGCCGGTGCATACGCCCGTTCCGGGCACTCCGCAAGCCTGGCACCTTACTGGTGCGCTCCCCATCCGTCCCATCCGATTTGTCTCGCAGCCGTTGCCTGGCAATGGTTTGCGGGTATCGCCATTCTTGGCACGCTAGTTGCAGAAGCGTTACCCGGGGTGCGTAGTCCCTGACCACATACGACAAATTGGACAAAATGGGAGCTGCAATGAAACGACGTGACATGCTGAAGCTGTCGGCGGTAGCCGCCGCAGCGATGATCGGTACCAGCCCGCTGATGGCGCAGACGAAGGAACCGATCAAGGTCGGGATCCTGCATTCGCTGTCGGGCACCATGGCCATCTCCGAGACATCGCTCAAGGACGTGGCGCTGATGACGATCGACGAGATCAACAAGAGCGGCGGCGTGCTGGGCCGCAAGCTTGAGCCGGTGGTGGTGGACCCCGCTTCCAACTGGCCGCTGTTCGCCGAGAAGGCACGCCAGCTGATCACCAAGGACAAGGTTGCCGTCACGTTTGGCTGCTGGACGTCGGTGTCGCGCAAGTCGGTGCTGCCGGTCTATGAAGAGACCAATGCGCTGCTGTTCTACCCGGTGCAGTACGAAGGCGAGGAAATGTCCAAGAACGTGTTCTACACGGGCGCCGCGCCGAACCAGCAGGCCATCCCGGCCGTGGAATACCTGATGAGCAAGGAAGGCGGCGGTGCCAAGCGCTTCTTCCTGCTGGGCACCGACTACGTGTACCCGCGCACCACCAACAAGATCCTGCGCGCGTTCCTGAAGAGCAAGGGCGTGGCCGACAAGGACATCGAAGAGGTCTACACCCCGTTTGGTCATGCCGACTACCAGACCATCGTCGCCAATATCAAGAAGTTCTCGCAGGGCGGCAAGACCGCCGTGATCTCGACGATCAACGGCGATTCCAACGTGCCGTTCTACAAGGAACTGGGCAACGCCGGCCTGAAGGCCAAGGACGTGCCCGTGGTGGCCTTCTCGGTGGGTGAGGAAGAACTGCGCGGCATCGACACCAAGCCGCTGGTGGGCCACCTGGCCGCCTGGAACTACTTCATGTCGGTCAAGAACGGCGAGAACGACGCCTTCAAGAAGCAATGGGCGGCATGGGTCAAGGCCAACAACCTGCCCGGCGGCGACAAGCGCGTGACCAACGACCCGATGGAAGCCACCTACGTGGGTATCCACATGTGGGCCCAGGCCGTGAAGAAGGCCGGCACCACCGACGTGGACAAGGTGCGCGCCGCCATGTATGGCCAGACCTTCAAGGCACCGGACGGCTTCACGCTGACCATGGGCGACAACCATCACCTGTACAAGCCGGTGATGATCGGCGAAGTGAAGGGCGACGGCCAGTTCAACGTGGTCTGGAAGACGCCGAAGCCGATCCGCGCACAACCGTGGAGCCCGTTCATCGCGGGTAACGAAGGCAAGGCCGACAAGGTCGGCGGCAACTAAGCCGTTTGACGCCCTCTCCCGCCTGCGGGAAGAGGGCGGGGGAAGAGGCCAGGCGTTTGGCTGATGCGACGCCAGCGTTTGGCGTGCCGGGCCCTCTCCCCCAACCCCTCTCGCGATGCACGGGAGAGGGGCGCAAACAATGGGTGACTTCGAACAATCCAAAGACGCGAACCATCGCGCCAAAACAAGACTCCTGAATGCACCGACCCATCCGAACATGGCTGTGCGCCACGTTTGCCGCGTTGCTGCTGGCCGCTGCCCCGCTCTGGGCGGCCACGCCGCTGACGCAGGCCGACCTGAAGCCGCTGGCCGAAGACGACTTCGACGCCAAGACCGCCGCGCTCACCAAGCTGACGCAGGCACCGGCAGAGCAGGCTGGCCCGATCCTGAAGGCGCTGCAGGACGATGCGCTGCAGTACGAGCCGTCGGTCGGCATGGTGCGTCAGGACGGTGACAAGTATCTCGATGCAATCAGCGGCAAGGCCGTCGCCGTGAAAAGCGACGCGCTGGAAGCGCTGACGCTGAACAACAGCCTGCGCACCATCGTGGATAGCGCCGCCAGCAGCCTGCTGCTGCAGTCGCCGGATATCGCGGTGCGCACGCAGGCCATCAACACGCTGTTCGACCAGCCCGAGAACGCGTCGCGCGACGCCGTGGAAGCCGCCCGCAAGGCCGAGGCCGACGCCGGGCTGCGGGCGCGCCTGGACGTGATCTGGGCCAATACCGTGCTGGCGCAGGGCACCGAGGCCACGCGCGACGCCCGGCTCGATGCCATCCGCATCCTGGGCGCCGACAGCAATCCGCAATCGCGCCAGAAGCTGATACCGCTGCTGGAAAAGGACGAAGCGGGCAAGTACAAGGAAGCCGACGAAGACGTGCGCGTGGCCGCCCAGAAGGCCATCGACCAGCTGCGCAGCGAACAGCGCCGCGCCGAACTGCTGGGCAACCTGTTTGCGGGCCTGAGCCTGGGCAGCGTGCTGCTGCTGGCCGCGTTGGGCCTGGCGATCACATACGGGCTGATCGGCGTCATCAACATGGCGCACGGTGAATTCCTGATGATCGGCGCCTATGCCACGTACGTGGTGCAGACGCTGTTCCGCGCCTATGCCCCGAATGCGTTCGACTGGTACCTGGTGGCGGCGCTGCCGGCGTCGTTCCTGGCGGCCGGCGTGGTCGGCTTTGCGCTGGAGCGGATCGTGCTGCGACACCTGTATGGACGTCCGCTGGAAACGCTGCTGGCCACGTTCGGTATCAGCCTGCTGCTGATGCAGGCCGTGCGCACGATCTTCGGTGCGCAGAACGTGGAAGTCGCCAATCCGGTGTGGATGAGCGGCGGCTTCGATGCCATGGCAGGGCTGGTGATCCCGTACAACCGCGTGGTCATCATCCTGTTCGCGCTGGCCGTGGTGGCCGTGGCGTGGGCCGTGCTGAACCGCACGAGGCTGGGCCTGTTCGTGCGCGCCACGACGCAGAACCGCACCATGGCGGCCTGCGTGGGCGTGCGCACGTGGAAGGTGGACAGCTACGCGTTTGCCTTCGGTGCCGGCATCGCCGGGCTGGGCGGCTGCGCGCTGTCGCAGATCGGCAATGTGGGCCCCGACCTGGGGCAGGCGTACATCATCGATTCGTTCATGGTCGTGGTGCTCGGCGGGGTGGGGCAGCTGGCCGGCACCATCGTCGGGGCGTTCGGCCTCGGCATCATCAACAAGTTCATCGAGCCGTTCTACGGCGCGGTGCTGGCCAAGATCTTCGTCCTCGTGCTGATCGTGCTGTTTATCCAGAAGCGGCCGCAGGGACTTTTCGCGCTCAAGGGGCGCAGCGCGGAGGCCTGACATGAGCAGCTTTTCCTCTTCATCCCGCAAGGCGTTCAAGCTGTCGGTGCCGGAGCGCC